>NZ_CP058388.1:0-1499700 GCF_049244225.1 Gardnerella sp. DNF01157 | reverse complement strand
GCTTTATTTAAAATCGTATTGTTCTGTGCTTGATGAGATAAAGAATTTGAAGGACTTTGTGCAGTTTTTTCCTGATATTCAGATTGAGGAACAATCCTAAAAGCAGGAAACATATCTTTACCAGTGCAAATCTTTAATGCTGTAAGTAGAGGAGAATTTAATTCATTTTGCAAAGCTTGTTGCGTTTCAGCATTAGATACACACAAAACAATGGTTGTACCAAAGATTGCTTCTGGTTTAACACCTTCAAACCAACCTTTATCGCGCGCAGTTAAAAGGGCATTATGCTGTAAAACAGTAAGCGTATTAGACCATACCAAAGCAGCTTGCGATGTAGGATCGCCTAATGTATCAGCCATTTCACCCCCAAACTTGCATTTAGCGCATGTAATAATGCTGATTCTGTTTACGAGCGCACGTGTGTAATAAGTATCAGTAAGATATGTTTACTCTGACCCTACGAAGTTATCCACAGTCTAGCGTGTTGAAATTGTTTAATTGTGAATAACATGTGTGTAATTTGTGGATAAGTTTAAAGCTGAGATTTGGCTATTTTTCAACGATTCTGCGTGTATAATAAATTATGATAGAAATGTGAATAAATCATTTTTATTTATATTTGACTATGTTGATTCTTTAATAAGAAAATGTGGAGTTTTGAACATTGGTGAGGGGTAATAGTATTTTGGTATAGCTTGACTCATACGGGGCCATGCTTTTGCATGGCTGAATACAGGAGCATTAGTTATGAAGAGGACATTTCAGCCGAATAATCGTCGTCGTCACATGAAGCACGGCTTCCGCGTTCGCATGCGTACGCGTGCAGGTCGCGCAGTAATCAATCGTCGTCGTGCCAAGGGCCGCAAGTCACTGTCTGCCTGAGTTAAGGTAGCGTCGTAAGGCATGGAAAGGCTGAAAAGCCACCGTGATTTTGTTGCGGTGCTAAAAAAACGGCGCAAGGTGAGTTCCCGGGATATCGTCGCGCATTACATTATGCGTGACGATATAGCCGTGCAGAGCACACTTAACGAAGATAGAAGTGCAAGTTTAGATTATATTGCCACGGGTTTTGAAAGTGATACTCCCGCGGCATTTTCTGGTACCTTCTTACATGATCAAAAATTTGGACATGTAAAGAGGCTAGGTCTTGCTGTATCTAAATCAGTGGGGAAAGCTGTAGTTCGCAATAAGGTAAAAAGACGTCTACGAGTAATCGCAAAAAATTATGAATCTTTATTACCTGCAGGTTGTGATGTGGTGCTAAGAGCAAAACCTTCTGCAGCTCAATCTTCATTTGATTCATTACAATGCCAGATACAAAAGCTTTTTGGCAAAATTAGTGCAGATTTATGTTCTACACAAAATTGCAAAATGCATGAGAATAATCAGAATCAAGGATAATTGAAATATATTATTTTGAGTAAATGGTGGTTATTGTTATGCGTAGTAAAAAAAGTTTAAGCTCTAAGTTTGTAATTAGTGCAATTAGATGGTATCAGCGCACGATTTCTGCAAATAGACCAGCTTGCTGTAGATACTATCCTACGTGTTCGCGTTATGCTATTGAAGCAATTGCTAGATATGGCACGTTCAGAGGTGGTATTCTTGCATTATTACGCCTTCTACGCTGTAGACCTTGGACAAGCTGCAGTATTGATGATGTGCCACGCAAATATTCAATTTTTTACAGATGTGCTTGGTCTAAGGCACATGAAGAGCCACGGCTAACTCCCTTGGCTGAAGAAGACAAGGAAAACTAATGTTTAATCAAGATAACTTCATACTTGATAATGGATTCTTGGGATGGTTTTATAAAATCTTGACGCCAGTTGAGTGGCTTATGACTCAAATTATGTCATTATTCCACAAGTTATTAACTCTTCTTGGAATGAATGAAATTGGCTTTTCATGGGTTTTTTCCATCGTATTCTTGGTATTAGTTGTGCATGCGTGCATTTTCCCTGCATTTATTAAAAGCATTAAAGGCATGCGCAAAATGCAAGCTATTGCGCCTAAGGTTAAGAAAATACAGCAGAAATATAAAGGTAAAAATGACCCTGCAAGTAAAGAAGCTATGCAGCGTGAAATGATGAAGCTTTATCAAGATAACAAAGCTAATCCTGCTGGTTCGTGCTTGCCTATGATGATTCAGGGTCCTGCATTTATGAGTATTTGGTATACGCTTTCCGTTATTCCTTTTATTGCTCGTGGTAAGCATGCAGCTCTTGGTGCCTTTGATATTGCAACAGCACAGCAATTCGTTAAAACTCGCGTATTTGGGGTTGGTGTTGCAGATACTTTTATGACAACTGCTGGCGCAGGTAAAATTGTTATAGTTATATTTGTTGTACTTATGTGTGCTGCAATGTGGTACATGCAATTCAATAATATTCGTAAGAATCTTCCGCCTGAGTCTAAGCAGGGTAGCCAATATACTGTACAAAAGCTCATGATGTGGGGATTCCCGTTGATTTACGTTTTCTCTGCGTTTGCTATGCCGTTTGCAATGTTGGTTTACTGGTTAGTAAACAATGTTATAAATATGCTGCGTTCAATTTGGCAGGTTTATGCATTCCCAACTCCTGGATCTCCTGCAGCTGAAGAAAAAGAAAAGCGTGATTATCAAAAAGAAACTGCTCGGCGCGAGCGCGAAGGTTTGCCTTCTATTGAAGAAGAGAATCTTCAAAAAGCTCGTGAAGAAGCTGAGCGTAGAGAGATTGAGGGATTCCAACGCAAGCAGCCGCAACGTAAGCGTAAGGTGGCAAAGCGCTAATATTTAGATACATTTTGCGGATATATAAAGTCATTTTTATGACTTTAAAATAAGTTAGTAACTTGGCTTTATTATCCGCTAAACTAGACTTCAGAAATTTTTAAAACGTGAATTTTCTCACGATAAGGAGTAATTAATGGTACAAGATGAGAAGAGGACGGTTGATCAACTCAATGAAGAAGCTGATATTGCCGCAGATTATTTAGAAGGCTTACTCGATATTGCTGATTATGAGGGTGATATTGAGATGGGTGTGCGCAATAATCGCCCAATGATTCAGATTGTTGCAGATGATGACACTGATATTAAGAATTTAATTGGTCGCAATGGTGAGGTTGTCGATGCCTTGCAGCAATTGAGCCGTCTTGCTGTTCAGCAAAAAACCGGTGATCGTTCGCATCTTATAGTTGATGTAGATGGATTCTTAAAGCGTAAGCGCCAGCATTTGCGCGATATTGCGTTAGATGCTGTTGATGAGGTGCGTGAAACTGGTGAACCTGTGAATTTGAAGCCAATGAATTCTTTTGAACGCAAAGTTGTTCATGATACTGTACGTGACGAAGGTTTGCGTTCCCGTTCACATGGTGAAGAACCACACCGCTATGTAACTGTTTACATGCCTTCAGTTGCTTCTGAAGATGAAAATATTGACGAAATTGACGATGTAGACGGCGAATATTCTGAAGAATAATTAATTTTTATTTAATTGTTTCTTTTCAAAGGAAAAGAGAAATAAAATGAAAAGTAACACAATGAAACAAAAAATGTTTTGTTGTGTTACTTTTTATTTATTTTTTATTATATTTCTTTTATTTGTTTTGGGGAAAATATGGAAGCTAGTTTAGATAAAAAATATGAGGAAGATGCACAAAAAGTAGCGGACGAATTAGAAGGATCCCCATTGTTAAGTGAAGTTTTAGGTGAAGCATTAGAAAAGTGCAAGCTGTTTCACGTGAAACTTCAGCAAGAAGGATTAGTAAGAGGTCTTATCGGTCCTAGAGATATGAATATTCTTTGGGAAAGGCATATATTAAATTCTGCAGCAGTTGTTCCTTTTATTAAAGAAGCAGTAGTTGGTAGGAAAAATAAAAGAGTTGCAGATGTAGGTAGTGGCGGAGGTTTTCCTGGTCTAGTTTTAGCTGCGTGCTTACCTGATTATGACGTTACTTTGATTGAACCTATGGAGCGTCGTGTTGATTGGTTGTGTGAGTGCGTTGCTCTTATGAAATTAAAAAATGTTACTATATTTCACGGCAGATCAGATGAAGTTATTGACAAAATTAAGTCACATGAAATTCCAGCGTTTGATGTAGTAACATGCAGAGCCGTAGCTCCTATGACGAAATTAGCTGGATGGACTATTCCTCTATTGAATAAGCACGGGAAATTAATAGCATTAAAAGGTAAATCTGCTCAAGCAGAAGTAGAAAAAGCTGTAAAAATGATTCGAAAAGCTGGTGGCACAAATCCTCGCATTCTTGAAGCGCCAGTTGCATCTGGTTTGCAGCCGACTACAGTCGTATTAATCGATAAGGCCTAATTTTTAATTAAAATTTGTGTTTGCGCGAGTTATCGTTTAATGTGGCGCGAGTTTTGGGCTGGTGTTTGGCTGGCGGGTTTCTGAAGTGGCTGTGTGAGATAGGAATTACTAGCGCGACGACCTGCTTTCGCGCTCAGAGCGTAGCGCGCGAAAGCAACTCGGAGCGTGAGCTTGTTCAGACGGAAAGTCCAGTGGACTTTCCGTGCAAGCTCAGCCGAATGGCGATTAGCCATGAGGACAGCGCTCCGCTCTTATACCTTATTTGGACTTAGCGGTTGTGTAGTTAAGTTTAGTTTTTTACTTACTTTTTCTGCAAAAATAGTATTCGTCAATAAGATTATTACTATCGTTCCGCTTTTATATTGCTCGACCAAGCAATTCCTATCTCCCACTCGTAAATTCACCCACCGTTGTTTTTGGTGTGGTAGTAGGAGTGCCTGGTATGGCGTGTGCAGCAGCAATGGCGCTAGTGTTCTTTAAGCAATAAATACTCAACGTCTGCAGAGCAATACTGTTAAAGTTCACTAAGCAACAAATAATCGCTGTTAGCAAAGCATTACTGCAAAGCTTCATGAACGTGCAAGATTTAATCAGTGCGAAAAATCGAAAAAATACGTAGTTAGTTATGGAATAAGGTGTTGATGTTTCATGTGAAACATCAAAAAAATTTGTGCTTTTTATGTCCATAGAAACGACGAAACTTAAAACACGATATTTTATTTTAAGAGTTTCGCATATTTAATTGGGGGTGATACATCGTGGAATCAGCTGCTGAAACGATTCAACGAATTTTTGGAGATTCGAAATCCTCCCTAGGTATTGAATTGGCAGATTTGACATCTCGTTTTCATTCCATTGAACAGGCGAAATATCCTAAGCCTAAGCAAACGCGTTTTATTGCTGTTGCTAATCAAAAAGGTGGAGTAGGAAAAACAAGTTCTGCTGTAAATCTTGCTGCAGCTATGGCTGTGAGTGGATCAAAAGTACTTCTTATTGATATGGATCCACAGGGGAATGCATCAACTGCATTAAATGCTCCTCATGCTTCTGGTAATTTGTCGGTTTACGATGTTCTTGAAGGGCGAAAAAGTATCGCTGAAGTAAAACATGCTTGTCCAGATATTGAGGGACTTGATGTTGTTCCAGCATCTATTGATTTAAGCGGTGCTGAATTAGAGCTTGCAGATATGGATAATCGTAATAATCTGTTAAAGGATGCCTTGCAAGAATATCTTGATAATAGCAGCGAACACTATGATTATGTTTTTATCGATTGTCCTCCGTCGCTTGGCTTATTAGTTATTAATGCAATGTGTGCAGCACGTGAAATGCTTATACCAATTCAAGCTGAGTATTATGCTCTTGAAGGTTTAGGACAGCTTATAAGAACTATTGGTTTGGTCCAGCAACATTACAATCCAATTTTAGTTGTTTCTACAATGCTTGTTACTATGTTTGACAAGCGAACTTTATTAGGCAGAGAAGTTTTCCAAGAAGTTAAAAAACATTATCCAAATATTGTGCTTGAGACTACGATCCCTCGTACTGTGAAAATACCTGAAGCGCCAAGTTTTAACCAAAGTGTTATTACTTATGATCCTCATGGATCAGGAGCGATTTCTTATCGCGAAGCTGCGTTGGAAATTGCGAAAAGATCTAAGACTGTATTATCTGTTATTGCAGCAAAGCAAGATGCTAATCGACAAGAACAACAACAGGAGAATAAATAATGAGTGGAAATAAGTCTCGCCTGGGTAAAGGTTTAGGTGCTTTGTTCCCAGCTTTGCCTGGCGAGGATGCGCTTGCCGATGCGTCTAATAATTTGCAATTTAATGTTTCGCATGAAACAGAAAAATCCGAATCTGTGGATAGTCAATTAGAAAAACAAGCAAAAGTTTCACGTGAAACGTTACATAAAGATAATAATCAATCAAAAAATGTTTCACATGAAACAAAGGTCCCTAGTATGAGCAATTCAATTGCTCCTCATGTGGATAAGAATAATAACAAAATAAAGAATGTTTCACGTGAAACCGTGCCGTCAATTCATACTAACAAGCATTCTCACAAACGTTCAACTATGCCGTCTCTTGGAGATGTCACTAGACCTATGGATTTCTTTTTTGGAGATTCAGCATCGACTACATTTATGTCATCTAAGACAAAAAATAATGAAGAAAATGCTTTTGGCGAAAAAAATAAAGCTGTTGAAAAATCGAATAAAACCGCAAAAAATGAGCCTTTGAAGCCAGTAAAAGGCGGATATTTAGCTTATCTTAAGCCGCTAGATATTGTTCCTAATGCGCATCAACCGCGAACAATTTTTGATGAAGATGAGCTGCGAGAACTTGCATCATCTATTAAAGAAGTTGGCGTTTTACAGCCTATAGTTGTGCGACCTATTGTTGATGCCGATAAAAATGATGAACAAATTGCACATTATGAACTTATTATGGGTGAAAGAAGATGGCGTGCTTCTCAGCTAGCTGAACTTGATACAGTTCCAGCGATTGTGCGCACAACTGCTGATGAAAATATGTTAAGAGATGCATTGCTTGAAAATCTTCATCGCGTTGCTCTTAATCCTCTTGAAGAAGCGGCAGCATATTCTCAGATGATAGATGATTTTGGTTTAACACAGATTCAGCTTTCTCAGTCTGTATCAAAATCACGTCCACAAATTGCTAATACTTTAAGACTTCTCAATCTTCCTGCTAGCGTGCAAAAACATGTCGCCTCAGGCGTGCTTTCTGCAGGTCACGCACGAGCACTACTTGGCTTGGAAAATCCAGAAGATATGGAAAGTCTAGCTAAGCGCATTATTGCAGAAGGATTGTCAGTTCGTAGTACTGAAGAGATTGTTTCGTTGAAGAATGAAGATACATCTCATGGAGCAGTACGTACGCGTGTGCGTCGCAATAATCAGTGGTCTTCTTCGCCTGTGCGCAAGCAGCTTGAGGAGCATTTTGCTACCAAAGTTTCTATTAAGGGCACAGAAAATCATGGTCGCATTGAAATCGTATTTTCTTCTCCTGAAGAAATGCAACGAATTATTGGTTTACTTGTTGATGGGAATGGTAAAAACTAGAACCAGATTTGAAGAGCATGTAGCACAAAATATAACAGTAAGTAAATTGCGCTAATATTCCTATCTCCGCAGTTTATGGACGGAATAAATTTATGCAACGAGTAATTGCATCTCTGTTAAGAACTATTAAGAAATAAATATCGGAGTGTGCAAATAAGTTGCTCAGTAGTAGCAACGTAATTAGGATGGCATGTATAAGAATAGCATGTGAAGTAAGTAAAATAGGAATATCAAATCCAATATTATGCATAATGCTTGATTTTTGATCGGTTCGTATATAGCCTAATGTTTAGTGTTATCCGATATTTAAAACAGATAACGCTCATTCGCATAAATGGTGAATAATATTTGCAAAAATGCATATATAGAAGAAAGGGAAAGATATGTTAAATAAGAAAGTTGCTAAAACTTTTGCTTTTAGTGTAAGCGTGGTTTGTGGGCTAGTTGTTTCTGGATTATTTGCATCCAGTGCTCATGCATGTGTTTTTGATGATGTTGATCATAGTGTTTATACCAATCCTTCTAGTTCTTACCTGAGTAGTTTAGACTCATTTGATAATCTTTATTCAGGTAAAAAGGTTTCAGTTGAATTATTGAACAAGTGTGATTATATGACTGGTGGGGATTGTGCTCCGCTTCCGCCTTATGCTTCTATTCTTGACGGTGTTGATCATAGTGTTTATACCAATCCTTCTAATTCTTACCTGAGTAGTTTAGACTCATTTGATAATCTTTATTCAGGTAAAAAGGTTTCAGTTGAATTATTGAACAAGTGTGATTATATGACTGGTGGGGATTGTGCTCCGCTTCCGCCTTATGCTTCTATTCTTGACGGTGTCGATTCTGATACCTATGTCAATCCTTCTTCTTATCACTTGGGTGATTTAGACTCATTTGATAATCTTTATTCAGGTAAAAAGGCTTCAGTTGAATTATTGAATATGGGTGATTATACAACTGGTGGGGATTACACTTCGCTTCCATCTTATGATTTTACTTTTGACGGTGTCAATCTCGATACTTATGCTAATCCTGGCAACACTAACATAGATGATGACATCAGATTGGATGAAGTAAATGCTTACGACACGATCAGCTCGGATTCAGAAATTGAAAATGAGTTGCTAGAGAAACATAAAGAATTAGCCGAGGCAAAGTTGAATGCTAAGATTGCTCTTCCTGTGCCAGGTTCTCAGCATAACTAAATGCTAACTAATATATCTATTAGATAAAATCGTTTTTCGGCTGAGCTTGTTTCACGTGAAACTTACTCAGCCGAAAATACTTTAATAATATTTTAATAATAAAATTTAGTAATTTAACAAATATAAAAGCTGGAGTTTATATTATGATGCTTAGCTATATTTTTCGTTGAGATAAGTTTGAGCATCAAGAGCTGCTCTGCATCCCATTCCTGCTGCAGAAATTGCTTGACGATACATGTTGTCGACAACATCTCCAGCAGCAAAAACGCCTTCAACAGAAGTGCGAGTAGTTGCGCCATCAACAACAATCGTTCCATCTTCATTAAGCTTTAATTGGCCGTTTAAGAACTTTGTTGCAGGAGTGTGACCAATTGCCACAAACAATCCGGCTGACTCAACTTCTTGAGTTTCTCCCGTAATAACATTGCGAACAGTGAGTGAAGTAGCTTCTACATCGTTGCCGTGCACTTCATCTACAACGCTATTTGTAATAAATTTGATTTTTTCGTTCTCTTTTGCTCTGTCAACCATAATCTTTGAAGCGCGGAACTCATCTCTGCGGTGAATTAAAGTAACAGAAGAACCAAATCGTGTGAGGAACAATGCTTCTTCAAAAGCAGAATCTCCCCCACCAACTACAGTAATTGGTTTTCCTCGGAAAAAGAAGCCGTCGCAAGTTGCGCAATAAGATACACCTCTGCCGGAGTACTCGAGTTCTCCCGGAACGCCCAATTTGCGCACTTGCGAGCCCGTAGAGACAATAACTGCGTCGGACCCATAAGTTATACCGTCATCGGTAGTAACGAGCTTTACAGCGCTCTTAAAGTCTACAGAAGTGACATCGTTCAACAATACTTCTGCGCCAAACTTTTCAGCTTGTTTTTGCATAGATTCCATTAAGTCAGGGCCTAAAATACCTTCTGGGAATCCTGGATAATTCTCTACTTCCGTTGTGTTCATCAATTGACCGCCTGGAGTAAGAGCTCCAGCAATAACAAGTGGTTTGTACCCAGCGCGACCCAAATATATTGCAGCAGTGTATCCTGCAGGTCCGGATCCAATTATGATAACTTTTCGAAGTTTATTTTCCATTACTTATTTCCTTAAAGCACTTATTATAAGAGATTCAGTACAGTTTTACAGAATTGATGTACAAACTGTTCTTAGGCATGCTATCTTTTGGAACCCATAGCATGAAATCTTGAGATTTTACAATCTTCTTAAGTTTTACATCTGTTGTTCCACTTTCGTCGAATGTAAATTCTGCTACTTGAGTTCCCTTAGTTGGATTATCTTTAGTATCTGCCAACAAATATGCGTGACCTCCAGAGGAACGTATCGAAACAACGAAGCGATACACAGTTTGTGGTTCGGTTAAGTGAATATAGTATCCATATCCAGCTTGATTAGCCGGGAAGCTTAAGAATTGATAACGATCAGCTTCGTAAGCAACGTTATTAGTAGGAATTTTAGGCTTAGGCACAGGTTTTACTTGCTTACGACCCATATTTTTCTTAGCAGGTTGTTTTTCTTGAGGAAGAATACCTTGGCTGCCAAACGGAACATTTTCTAGACTAGTGCTATCCCATGAGCCGTTGTTTCCGAAGCTATCTGTGCTTTCATGATTTCCAAATAAACCATGTAATGCCAAAGCTAATCCAGCTACAAGGAGTAACGAAACAGCACCGATAGCAATAACTTTGGTTGAAAGACCCCACCAAATTTTAGCATCTGCAATAGTGTTGTTATTTTGTGTATTCTGCTTTTGTTTGTGCAAAGTAGCAGCTTGTTCCAGAGGCTGGAAGCTTGGCGGCAAAGAAGGTGCTCCATTTTCTTGGATATCGTCGTTTTGGTCACTGTTTATTTCGTCTCTAAGTGCTCTTGCTGATTCCTCTCCAGGAGCTACAAATCTTCCGTGAGAATCAACAACAGGAACGCGACCAGTAGATTCGCCTTCTGAAGTTAAGTTTTGTGGTCTTGACATTAATTCTGTGTGCTGATTATTTTCAGTAAGAAGATGCCCAAAATCAAAACTACTAACTACGCCTGTTTCGTTAATAGTATTTTTGGAAGTTTGATTTCTTGTATTTTCAGCGTGATCAAAAATATTTTTAGACGTAGCAGTATCAGGAAAATGTTTATATGAAGCAGACAATGTTGGGAAAAGAGCATCGTCTGTATCAAGTTCTGTAGGAGCGAGAATGCTAGCCATTTCTGCTGCTGCAATATCATGAAAATCTATATCTGTATTAGTGTTAGTTTCGTCACTAAAACTATTGTTACCAATGCCTTCAGAATCTGAGTTAGTGTTGCTTCTTTTAAGAAGAGATCCTAATGTTCTCCCAGCATTTTTGAAACTATTACTTAATTTAGCGGATCCATTTGTATTGTTTGAAATAGTGTTGGCTGAATTAGTTGAAGAAAAATCGTTAGAATCCTGATTATTTCTTTGCATTAATTGTGCATCAAATTCTTCTTCACTTTGTGAAAGACCTTCAGGCAAAGGTAATATAAAATCATCTTTTGCTTCGCGAAGTCGAACATTGCTAATAGAAGCAGCACTTGTTTTACCATCAAGCACAATATCTTTTGTTGTGAGCTTCGATAAAGGCGTGTATGAACCTAATAATGCTACTAATTCTGCAATAGACGCCATAGGTATTACGTTGTTATTTTTATTTGGAGCTAGGCTTCTTGTGCAAATCATCCTAAATTCTGAAGGAGTATTATCTGGCAGAAGAGACGCATCAAAACGAGCTTGTATTCGAGAAGAAGTTTTAGTAATCAAAGTGTATAACAATGACGCAAGTTGCTTAGTTGCAATATGTTCAACATTTTGCCTTGGAATTTGATCATCATCTTTTTGAGTCACATCTTCCAAAAGAGGACTTACTGGAGTATCTGCTAACTCAATTCCTGAAGAACTTATGCGAACAGTGTCACTAGAAACAGCGTGGTGAGTGATATTGCTAGCAAGTAATCTGCTTAAAGCTTGTGCAGTTTCTGCAACAATAGTTCTTATTGCTTCGTAGCTTAAAGGTGCTTTTTTAAGAGCCAAATAATCATTGATAGTAATACCGCGATCTAAAGCTGTAACAATAATTGCAACAGAATCATGATGCCGTAATTGAAGTACTTGCGTAAACTTGCGGCTATGCGATAAAGCCAAGGTTGATGCAATTGTATTTACTTGCGGCAAAAAACGTGAATCTCGTACAATAAAAAGCTGGCAATCCTGCGTAAGTATGCGGTCATTAGCTTGCCATACTTGCAAGCCTGCTTCGTTGCGCAAAAGCGATACTAATACGTATCGATTTAGTACAATATCTCCTAACCGAGGTTCCATTTGTTCCTCATCTTCCTACGCATGTGCAATAAGTAACTTAACATTTTTTACTAACACATAATTGTACTGGTGAGCCGTCATGTTATGTACAGCATTTTGCTGTTATTGAAATAATTTCCCAAATAATCACATATTTTAAGGAAAAGCTCAATATGAAACTACGCTCTTAGAAGTTTTTGCCGTTAGAAGAATCATGATATTTTGCATCGGATTGTATTCTACGTGGAATTCTAAGATTTTTCTGTTCGCGTTGTGATTGACTTTTTGCAGTTTCTTCAAAAATTTTAGCAAGAGGAATAAGAGCAGGAATCTTTTGGGCAAGCTTACTAATTATTGGAGCAGACAAATCTACAAGTTCTCTGGTCCTCAAAAGTAAGAGTGCTGACAGATAAACAACAGCAATAATAATTGTTGTTATTGCGCAAATAAGTATTGCGTATACCCACCTTAATACTCCATGCATATGTGGGGAATTGAAGTTTAAAACATGCAATAGCGGTTTACTCACTAAGAAACCAACAACAATAGATACTATTGAAGCAATAATAATTTTTATATGCGTAATTATAAGATTTCGATCATCTAAGTCATTGTTGAAACGATTTCGAAGCATATGAACAAGTGATGGGAAAGTCAAGAAGTAGCTTATTGAAACTGATGAGCCTAAAGCTGTAACCCAATAAGTAGGTGACAGTACATTAATGCAACCGATAAAAGCGAAAAGCTCAGTAAAAAGTTGCGCTGCTGCGAAAATAAAAGGACTTTTACCGTCTTCAAAAGCAAAGAATGTGCGTTGAATAATCAAATAGCTACTAGTTAAAGGCAAGCCAAAAGCTAGCATCATTAGAGGTGCGGACATAAGGTTTGCTTCTTGAACACTTATTGATGGTATTAAAGCTAACGAAATAGGTGTTGGAATAACAATAAAAATGACTGTAAAGAAGCACATAATTATGCTTACATGCCTGAGTGCTTCACTTAAGTCATTGCGCGCGCTATGTAAATCGTGAGATGCAATAGAGCGTGAAATTTTAGGGAAAATTGCTGTTGCAACAGATACTGCAACTAAAGAGTATGGCAATAGGAACATTGTGTAAGCGTTTTGATAAGTAGCATTACCTGCTACTTCAAACTGATCTAATCCTAAACGTTTTTCAGCAACAAATGGGACGCTTGTTGTTATATGCGTAGTAATCATTACAACTATTTGTGTAACAATAACAATGCCCATGCTCCATGCAGCAACAGGGCCCATTGATCTTAAACCGATATCTCGTATACCAAAACTTGGCTTGTAGTGTATTCCGCATTTTATAAGAGGTAGGAATAACACTAAAGCTTGTGCTGCTACGCCGATAGTCCAGAATCCTGCAGTGAGCAAAAGAGTATTGCCATTCCAAAAACTTAGTGGCATCCTATTTGCTTTACCAAAGATGATGATAAAAACGCCAAAGCCTAGGCAACTAATAATATTTGCTGCAACTGAACTCCACGCGTACATGGCAAAATGCTCTTTTGCTGCCAAAACTTGCCCAAGTACTGTATAAATACCGTAAAAGAAAATTTGAGGCATGCACCATAAAGTAAATGAACAAGTTAATGTTTGCATTTCGGCGCTTCCGCCGGCGTATAGCATAGTGAGCACAGGTGTTGCTATAGACATAAGAACTGTTAGCGCGAGAAGCAGAAGAATTGCAAATGTAATAAGTTTATTTAAGCGTTCCTCGGCATTTTTCTTTTCGAGAGTGCGAACAATTTGCGGTACTAATACAGCGTTGAAAATTCCACCTGAAACAAGCGTATATATTAGCTGTGGAATCATAGATCCAGCTTGATATGCGTTTGCTGCCAAACCTGTTGTTCCAAGGGCTGCTGCTAATAAGATAGTACGTATTTGACCTGTAATGCGTGATGCGGCTGTTCCGCTAGCCATAATTACAGAATTTCGACCTACTGAACTCATTCGTCTGGATCCTTCTTACGGTGGAATTGCCTCCAAAGGCCAAGAAGACCAAGAATGAAAGCAAATACTATAATAATCGTACCGCTTTTATCACTAATTTGCAGTGTACTAGTAATAAGTGTGCTCTGTTCTTTTGCAAATACGCGATGCTGATTGTCTTCAAGCACAAAAGTAGCTTTTGTGTGAATTGATGTAGTAATTCTCAACGGTAAAGTTACTTGAGTTTCGCTATTAGCTGGAATTTTTACTAAAGTTTTACGGCGTGTAACAATTTCCATAGCATGAGTATTTGCAGATAAATACACTTGCACAGGGTAAGAGTATGTGTTGCTTATCGTAATAGGCATGCTTGCTGTTTCGCTTACGGCAGTAATATCATGCGGTGGGATTATGCGAATGCCATTCATCAGTGTATTTGCAAAAGTCTTAGCAGTATTTTTACTTATACAAGACTTGTTATTTTTCTTGCTGTGTGCAGTAGTTTTGGCTGAATTTTGCTGCTCGATTGTATTATTGGTAAATTCATGCAACGAAATATCGTCGTATAAGCGTAATAGATACTTTTCTAAGTCTTTTATGTTAATAAGTTTTTTTGTTTTGGCTGTTTGCTTTGCAAGTGCTTGAGCGTCACCTTCAGTATTATGAGGATGCTTAGCGGCACTATAGTCGAGAATATTCTTAGTAAAACGTAAAACGTCTTTCCTTGAATGTGACAAATCGTTTAGGCAAGAGCGTCTTGTTTTAGTAATATTCGCGCTTATAGAGCTGTTGCGAGATATTTCACGCATTATGGAATTTTTCTTCCAGTCAGGCAAGGCATTTTGCTTCGTATTTGCCATTGTTTGCAAGTCGCTTAACGACAGCCAAGGAGATTGTTCTAATGCGTTCATAACAGCATCAATATTTGAATTAGATGCATTATTCGAAAAAGTAATAAGAATATGCCTATCAACATACGGCTGTTCCATTTGGTAGAACGCGCTTTGTGCTACTAAACGATTAATGCGCCCAGCCTGAGTTCTTTCGCTTGTTGCGTTATCGCTTGTAGGCTTTCCATTTGCTAGAAGAGTAAGCACTGATTGAGGTGACAAAACTCGCACATTCCCTGCAGGCGTATCTATATCGTATATGCCATTTCTAACAGCAAACTGTGAAGCATTATTGTCAAATTCGTCTGTTGCAATAACAGTTTCATATCCATTACGTTTTGCTTGCTCTAGTGCATGAATAGTCCACTTGCCATATGTTTGCCATGCATAAGCTTTATTTAAATTATGATTAGCTGAGTCGGTTTGTTTTGAATTATTTGCTTTAGTAATATTTTTCTGCGATTGCGAATTTTTTGCAGACCATTTTTCTTTAGTAATTCCTGCCGATTTATACAAATCGTCATTATTGTCATCTGCATAAGCACTGATATCAAAACCAGATTGTTGCATATAAGCGCTTGGTTTGAGTGTTAAATGCGATGCTTGTATTGTGCTTAAATCTGCGATTGTTTGTAATTTTGAGTGTTTATTTGCTAAATCAGCTTTCCCAATAATGTTGTGAATACTATCTTTGTCGGCTCTAAGTAGCGTTTCTAAATGATCGCTAGGCTGAATGTTATTAGTTTTAAAATTGCGTAAATCGTTTTGTGTACGAATTAATATTGGCATAAGCGCAGTAAGTTTCATCGCTGGTAAGTTAGCTGAGTGCATGCCAACATTTGCTCTTGTCAAAAAAGAATGTATCGATTTGTATTTTGAATAATTTTGTGAGAAATACGTAATTTTTAATGGTTTTGGACCCCAATTCAGGATGGAACGTAATTCTTGTTTATCTGCAGGTATGTTAAAGCTAAGAGTGCACGTGTGACCGGAAGCTAAACTTGGAGTTTTTACGGAATCTAAAATTTGAGGAGTTGGTATAAGAGATTCCTCTTGCGACCAATTTTGCACGTCCGTGCGCGAAACAAAAGTGTAATTGGAATTTATAGAAAGTTGTAAAGTGCCTTCTGGAAGTGCCGTTTTTACGGCTTTTAGTGTTGCAGTAAGGTGGTATCCGCTTTTATCTGTTACTACAGGCGTTGCTTGAGTTATATCTATTTCAATGCCCTTGCTATGCGGATTCTCATACGTAGATTGTTTTTTATTTTGCCTTGTAGAAGTTCTGTCAGATAAATCTGTTTTTTTTGTGTTTGCATATGCGTAATTTGCCAATCCTGCATATTTTGCATATTTTGCTGTTGGAAAAGCAAAAATCGTTGCAAATACTACGAACAATATAAAAATAAAACGTGCAGAAATTAAGCAAGTCTGTAACGTAATTCGTAATAAAGAAAATACGTATGAAAGTGATTTCTGCTTTAGAGCAGTAGATGCATTTGTGGTCTGATGTTTACGCGTGAGTTTCTTCACTGTTAGACCGCCTATGTGCTTTTTTGGCATAAAGCCATGCAATTTTACGTTCATTTGGATAGCTTAATATTGCATTAAGTTCTTTAAAATTCACCCATATTGCATCTTCTGCTTCGTGATCAGGATCTCCTAATACAGATAAGTCGCCACTTACATAACGTAACGCAAAATGGTGCACTAGCTTGTGTACTCTATGCGTTGTGCCTGTAAACCAATAGTCGATTGTGGCAATCGAATCTACTACTTCGCCAACTATACCCGTTTCCTCATGAATTTCGCGAACTGCTGTTTCTTGAGGTGTTTCACCTTTTTCTATATGTCCTTTTGGTAGACACCATTCAAGGTGTCCGCTTCTTGAATGACGAGCAATAATTGCGACACGCCCAAGAGAGTCAAATACTAAACCGCCTGCGGAATATTCTCGAATAATTGGCAAGTCTTGCGCATCTAAAGAAGCAAAAGTTGTAGGAGTATCTGCCTGTCTACGTGGTGGCATAAGTGCTGGAGATACGCCTGAGAAAGAAGATGTTTTTTGAAGATTATCTTCCGGCGATTCTGAGTCTTGCGCAGTGCTGTTATCCTTAGAAAACAGCGGAATATCAACAACATTTTGTTCTTCACAACTGTCTTGCTGGCAAGACTTTTTTCTATGCATTTTAGCTAAATCAAGTGGCGTAATAACAGGAGCAGCTTGATTTTGGGCATGATTATCCGCAAGCTTGGCGAGTGTACGTCGTAAATCTGCAGGAGTAATCATATAGTCAACATTACTCAATCCGCTGTGCATTGGGGTAACGGTATGCTGGAATATAGATTGATTTTTGCTGAAAGGGTGTCGGTAAGGGTGACTGAGAACTTCGAAGTTTGGCCTGAAGCTATAGAGTTGGGGCGACTTTTTGCTGAGCGTCATTATGAACTTGCATTAGTTGGTGGTCCTGTGAGAGATATGCTACTGCATCGCGTGTCGCATGATCTTGATTTTTGTACATCAGCTCGACCTGAAGAGTTTGAACCTATTTTGCGTCGTTGGGGACATGATGGTTTTTGGGATATGGGTCGTAAATTTGGCACGTTGGGAGCTATGCGTCGGCGTGCTGATGGTACAGAAGTAAAAGTTGAAATTACTACATATCGTTCTGATGTGTACGATCCAGATTCTCGTAAGCCTGAAGTGCAATATGGCGATACTTTAGAAGGTGATCTTTCTAGGCGTGATTTTACTGTCAACGCAATGGCGTTGCGCGTGCCAGATTTAGAGTTTGTGGATCCTTTTGGCGGTGCCAGTGATTTAGCTAAAGGCGTGTTGCGAACCCCGGTTGATCCTCGTCAATCTTTTGATGACGATCCTTTGCGTATGATGCGTGCAGTTCGTTTTGTTGCGCAACTTGGGTTTAGTATCGAAGCAAATACTGCTGAAGCGATTGTAGACATGGCAGATAGGTTAGATATTGTTTCTGCTGAAAGAATTCGCGACGAAATTACTAAAATGTTACTTTCGGACAGACCTCGTAAAGGATTAGAAGCTCTTGTTGAATCTGGTATAGCTCAGCGTGTTCTTCCGGAGATTCCAGCTTTACAGCTTGAAATTGACGAGCATCATCGTCATAAGGACGTTTTTGAACACACAATGATGGTTCTTGAGCGCGCTATAGCTTTGGAAACAGATCAAGAAGGTCCAGTGCCGTCTCCAGATTTAACATTGCGTCTAGCTGCTTTATTGCATGACATTGGGAAGCCAAAAACTCGAAAATTTGAAGATGGAGGGAAAGTTAGTTTCCACCACCATGATGTTGTTGGCGCAAAAATGACTCGTAAACGTTTGAAAGCACTGCATTTTGATCATCATCTTATCGACGATGTTACTGAATTAGTGAATTTGCATTTGCGTTTTCATGGGTATGTTGATGAACCGTGGACTGATTCTGCAGTTCGTCGTTACGTAAAAGATTCAGGACATCTGTATGAGCGGTTGAATCGACTTACTAGAGCAGATGCAACCACTCAGAATCGTCGCAAATCGTTAATGTTTGAGCATGCGATGGACGAGATGGAAGAGCGCGTAAAAGAGCTTAAAAAGCAGGAAGATTTTAACGCTATTAGACCTGATGTAGACGGTAATGAAATAATGCAATTATTGCATTTGCAACCAGGTCCAATAGTTGGTGAGGCTTATAAGCATATGCTTGATTACCGTCTCGATAATGGTCCGGTAGACCATGATATTGCTGTAGAAGAATTACAGCGATGGTATGAGGAAACGTACAAAAAGTAAAAGTTTCTTCACTTAAATAAAAGAGTAGCAGTAAAATATTTTATACTGCTACTCTTTTTTATCTAACTTCCTTATGCTGATCTGCCTTAGGAATGTTTTTCATAAGGTCAGCTCTTATACATCCTTGCACTTCATGTATTGCTGCGCCTGCTGCTGGAACATCTACTTTAGGGCGAAGATTATTAAAAGTAGAGCCAAGCACAATATCGACGAGCTTATCTTTTCTATCATCCATTCGCATAATTGCATCGGTAAAATTAGCGTTTACTGTATAAGCTTCATTAATAGCGTTTTTTCCAAAGTAAATGATTGTTCGTTTAATATTACTTGATTTGTTATTGTTAACCTCTGTTAAGTTAAATCCACGAGCGTTTAAAGCTTCGCCAACAGCGCGAGCAAAACCGCGGAACTTTGTGCCGTTTAGAACTCTGATTGCTACAGCTCTATTATCTACGTAAGGGGCTTTGGCTCCTTCTTTTCCTATTATTGCGCATGGAGCTGGAACACCATAATTTGGGTTATCTTTTGGAGCACGCACAGAATTTATACCAAAAGCGTGGAATTGCACAAGTAAAGCAAATATAAAGGTGACGCCTAGGCCTACGCCCACTGTGGTGAGTACAGATCTTTTTCTTTGATACATGAAAGCTTTACGAGCAATACGTTCGTCGTATTCTTGCGTCATGTTCACTTCCGATCTGTGGTTTGTAACTTTGTTAGCAGCAAGTTTACACAAGCTGCAGAATATACGTAATATTTCATTGCGTAATATTTTATTTTGCATATTTATTCAACGAATAAATATGCGTTTTATTTATAATTGACAATCTTTGCATGCGCGATACAAAGCAATAAATTCATCGCAAGTAAGCGTCTCGCCGCGTCTAGTTGGGTCAATTCCAGAATTTTTATATGCTTCTTCTGGAACTTGATTTTTAAGAGCTGCGTGCAATGTCTTACGTCGTTGCTGGAAGGCTGCATCAATGAAAGCGAATACTCCCTCACGCTCATTGTTGTCACCTTTGCTTGTGCAATCGCGAGTAAAAGAAACTAATGCCGAATCAACGTTTGGCGATGGCCAAAACACATTACGACCGATAAGCCCTGCGCGCTGGGCTTTGCCGTACCACGCCAACTTAACACTTGGTGTGCCATATACTTTATTCCCAGGTTGTGCGCATAAACGATCTGCTACCTCTTTTTGAACCATAACTAGAAAATTCTGTAAGTTGCTAAATTTTTCTAGCAAAGTAAGAATAATAGGCGTCGCAACATTGTATGGCAGGTTTGCAACAAGAGTAAATTTTTTAGCCTGTGCAATTTGTGGAACATCATCGGCATTTACTGTTAAAGCATCTTTTAGAATGACATTAAACTTTTGCATTGCTTTAGGCATAAATTCTTCTACAGTATGCGGCAATCGTCGAGCTAGCGGAGGGTCTATTTCTACTGCAGTAAGCTGTGCTCCTGTTTGCAATATTGCAAGAGTAAGAGAACCAAGACCAGGCCCTACCTCCATAACGATATCGCCAGATTTAACTCCAGCTGCCGCTACTATTTTTCGCACTGTACCAGGATCAATAACGAAATTTTGACCAAACTTTTTGGTAGGAGTAATGCCTTCCTCGGCAGCAATACGTCTAATATCTGCTGCACCTAAAAGCTGACCTTCATTTTCAATGCTGATTTCTGTCAAAGTTTTACCATCCAAATTTCGTAACAATTAATCTGTTGCACCAAAGTGCGTTAAAACACGCTGCTGCCTTTTAATACCAGCCAATTTCGCGCGAATGCTTTACTGCTCCACTAGGTGTTTTATATTTGCCCTTAATGTAACTTAGACCCCAGCTAATTTGTATTGCGGCATCTTCATGCCAATTAGCTCCTGCGCTGCTCATTTTATTTGCAGGAAGAGCTTGAGGAATGCCATAAGCGTGTGAGCTAGGATTTTCTGCGTTCCATCTCCATCCAGATTCCCTATTCCATAACCATAAAAGATCTTCCCATTCTTTACCGGTCCAACCCATTTGCGCAGCCGCGCCCTGAGCAAATAGTTTAGCTTGTTCTGGAGTAGCATGTACGAGGCTATCGGGATTAGAGCTTGGAGCGGGTGCAGGTGGATTAGCTGCAGGTGCGGGGGCAGCAGATGCGGTTTGTTGTTGAGTTTGTGATGTTTGCGCACCATTGTTACCATTCTGGTCTTTGCTTTGAGCCTGATTTTGCGTTTTCTGATTTTGTTGAGTTTGCTGTTGGCTGTTTTTCTTCTCCTGTTTTGCAGGCTGCTCAGTATTCTGCTTTTTGTGTTGAGAGTTTGTTTGTTGTTTGGATTGTTTTGACTTTTGTGTATTTGTATTATTTTTGTGAATTGGTGCGGGAGCAGCCTTACCTACAGCAATAACTTGATTAACTGCAGGCTTTACCAAATTTTGCGAAACTAGAGTTGCGCTTTCTGCTTTGCCATCTACGTATGTAACGTTATAAACATCTTCCCGCTCACCATTCACGCCAACTTGTTGTACAACGCGAGAATTTGCTGGAAGTTTAGGATCTACTACAGTTTGTGTGGCAAAAGGTAATGAAACCGTACGAGTTTCTTTGCCATGAGTAACTCGAGAAACACGTAAAACAGTATTTCCATCATCTTCTTCTACGCTTACGCGATCTTCCTTGCCGAGCACTATACCTTGAGAATCAAGAATTGCGCTCGCAGGTAAGTCTCCATTTTGCACAACGCGTGTTTTCCCGTCAGAGATAACGCTAATTGGACCTTTTTTATTAATCGATAAGCCGCAAGTTAGTTTATCGTAAATATTTTGCAAATTTACTGTAATTCGTGAAGCGTTCTTAGCATTAGCTTTAAAAAAGCCGATTAATTGATCGACACTAGTTGCAACAGTCCAGAACGGTATAGTTACTCCATCTACAGTGATAGAAGTTTGATAAGCACTGCGAACTGTTACAGTAGAATGATTTGTGAGAATATCTCCAGAAGAAGAAATAATTTGATCGTGAGTTTTTACTGGCACGTGTTGTTCTTCCAATAAACGTATTGGATTTGTTGAATAAGTGCTTACAATACGCGTTTTTCCATTTACGATCATTGCAACAGATTTTTTAGCTGTAAATATAAACAAGCTTGTTGCTGTGAGTGATATAGATAAAACGCAGGCGATTATTCTTGCACGACGCATCACTATTAATCGTCTAGGCGTCCATCGACGTGCCATACAATCACTCCCTTCGCAATAATGCTAACTTTTCTATTATACCTTCAGTTTGGCATTCAAAATCGAATGCAAAACAAAATAAAAGTGGGGGCGGGAGAGAAGGGGATATTCCCGCCCCCTATGAGGTGGAGCTGGTTGGGGGACGCTCCACTCTCACCTCGGAAACCCTGAGTTGGGGGAAGGTTCCCGAGTTCTTACTCGCGAAAAGTTTTTTGTTATAAAGATGATCATGTGCGCAGATATAGATTTGTCATTTTCATAATACGCCATAATTGGCACTGTATATGAAAAATAGAAATCTTTTCTATTTTTGAATAGTTAATTAGCCACTATCCCCTCTGCTTTAATCATTTCACGTCATTATATGTGATACGAAAGATAACAAAACTATAGTTCTGGAATATGTGAACAAAAAATAAGAAATACTCACGAAACGAGTGGAATAAAAATGGAGCCTCCTGCCGGGATCGAACCGGCGACCTGCCGCTTACAAGGCGGCCGCTCTGGCCATCTGAGCTAAGGAGGCGATGTTTTCTCGTTAGCATAACAAATCATGCTAAGTAGAACAATTGATTAGTGTACCATATGCCACGTCATTACAAAATTACGGCGATGTTGAATATAGAAACGGCGTGTTTTTTGTTGTTTATATTTGTGTATTTGGCAATATAAGGCATTAACATAATGCAGTATGGAAGATACAAGCATGTTCGATTTGCAGCCAGGGAATAATGTAGGCGGATACACGCTTATTTCTAGGCTTGGCGGCGGCGCAATGGGGTCAGTTTGGCGCGTTAATGACGATGGCGGCAATCAATATGCTATGAAAATATTACGTGCTTCTGTTCGTACAAAACAGAGTGAAGATGAGGATTCTGAGCAGGAACGTGCTCGAATGCGTTTAAAACGTGAAGCTTTGGCTTTGCAGAGGATTCATCATCCAGGTGTTTGCGCGATAGTGGATATGGAATTAGATGCTTCAATCGCTTTTATTGTGACAGAATTGATTGAAGGACATAATTTGCGCGAAGACGTGGATGAGAATGGGCCCTATATTGCAGATGATTTAGAGCGTCTTGCGCATAAGCTTATTGAAGCTGTTAAGGCAGTTCATGAAGCCGGTATTGTTCATCGCGATATTAAACCAACTAATGTAATGATTTCTGCTACTGGACCAGTATTAGTAGATTTTGGTATTGCGATGGGTGAAGGTGAAAGCCATGTTACTCGCACGGGATTAGTGATGGGCACTCCTGGTTTTATTGCTCCAGAAATTATTGAAGGCGGAGATTCAGATGAACTTACAGATTGGTGGTCTGTTGCTGCTGTGCTTGCATTTGCGGCTACCGGTAAGCCTGTTTTTGGCACAAAGCCTATGATGGCGGTTTTGGAGCGTGCTGCCTCAGGCAATGCAGATTTAACTGGGTTGCCTCCTAGAACAATGGCTGCTTTTCGTAAGGCGTTGAATCCGATTCGAGAACAGCGTTGCATGCTATCTGATTTAGAAAATGCAATTAGTCAAGATGCTATGGATCCTTTAGCCTGGCCGGAGGTGAACCGCCCTTTTGACCGTAATGCCACTAACATAACTATGCGTAAAATGTGGCGTGAAACGAGTCGTGAAACAAAAGAAAAAACTGCTATACTAACAAATTCTCGTACCTGCGATGCAGCTGGTACAGCTGGCATAACAAATCTTAACTCTGATGGAGAAACGCCAACCGTAACTGTTCGTTCTACTACTGTTATGCCGCATTCATTAGATAGTGAAGACGATAAAACATTTTGTGTAGATGAAAAAACACGAATTAATGCGTTAAACGATGTCGATTTACAGCATATACAGAACGACAATTCAAACAATTCACGTATTGCACAATCTTCAAAACTTATTCATGCTTCTAATAACGTTTTTGATAATGACAATATTGAAAATGAAGCAGGCGATTCCCTTCATGTTAAAAGTGATGAAGTGCCTTCTGTTGATCATACTCTTAATCAACATGATTATGTGCGTAAAGGAACATGGATACTGCTGATTTGTATAATTCTTCATTTAGCCATTGCTTGCTTAAGCATTCTCGATTCTATTGGTTTTGCGATGGTTTTTATGTGGATTAGTGCAACATCCGGCTACAGTATTTCATCAAGCTTGCGAAGATGGCAACTTAACGATGGAATAATTCCTCGTCATGATTCTGTAGTGCGTATTGCAACTTTGCCATGGCATATTATTCGAGGATTCGTCTACATGCTTCCACGAGTTATAGCTATTGTGATTTCTGGAGGTATTGGAGCTGTTATATATCCATTTCTCTGTGGTGATAATCCTGAATTACTTTCTATAGATGTTGGATCCTTGCGTATTCTTTTGCCAGCTTACTCACCTAATATTTTTTCAAATACTGCATTTGGATATACTCTAGGATTTATTGTTGCATGGGTTGTTTTTGCTGTAGTTAAATGGACTACAAAATTCCGTTTAGGATTAGGTGCGTTATTTTATTCTGGAAAATCATTTGAAAAATAAAAATAGTACGATACGTAATGTGTATTTTCCGTTGATGCCATCTACTAAACTGTGGTGAGGTTATTATTTCATTAGCAAGAATGCTGCTAGGAACTAGTCTTAGCATGCGAAATAAAGGGTTGAAGGATAACAATGCCTAAAATTCAGATGCGTGATAATAAGCAGGGAGATTCATCTGCTACTCGCCTACAAAGAACCATAGAAAATCGCGAACGTGCCGCGCGTGAGCGTCGTCAGCAAGCAATTATCGGCGTTATTGTAGTAATTATTGTTGCGGCTATGTTGGCTGCTGTAGGCATTACTGCGTATCAGGCAGCTTACGTTCAGCCTCAGAAAAAAGTAGAGCAATCTGCAAAATCTAATCATAATTTGGATAATATTGATCCAAGTATTCGTCCAAGCGGTGTTAATTCTAAGAATGGAATTCTTCTTAGCAAGGATGGGTACGGCAAGCAAGCTGCTGGTGCTCCTACAGTTGCTACTTATTTTGATCCTTTGTGCCCTGGCTGTGGAAACTTTAATCGTACTGTTGATGAAACTTTAATTAAAATGGTTGAAGCAGGTCAAATTAACCTAGAACTTCACCCAATGTCATTCTTGGATGGACTTTCTACTGACCATTACTCGACTCGTGTTTCTAGTGCTATTGCTTATATCGCTTCATATGATAACGATCCAAAGCATTTGCTTCAGTTTATCAATGGTATTTTTAACGAAAAATTCCAGCCGGAAGAAGGCGAGGGATATAAGCCTGTAAGCAATAAAGAATTGATTAAACTGGCTAAGAAATCTGGAATTCCAAACGAAATTGCAAGTAAAGCTTTTAACCGCCAATATTTGAAGTGGCAGCTGCTAGTTAATAAATACACTCCTGATCGTAAGGAATTGTGGAATGTCAGCGGTTCAAATAAAGGATCTATGACAACTCCAACAGTAACTATTAACGATAAATTGCTTGATATGAATGCCATTAATGAGAAAAAAATGAAGGTGCTTGATGCTCTGCTTCATTGCATTGGCTTGGATAAAAAGCAAGTTGGAGTTGCAGGTCAGATGCCTAAAGTGTCTGACACTAGTTCCCCTATTGCATTGTAAATAAGCTAAATTATAGAAATATAAATTATTAAATAAAAACGGACGTTGAGTGTATTCTTAACGTCCGTTTTAGTATAGAAATTACTTAATTTTATTTATAAATCAAGCGGCTTGCTCTTATATGTAACTTTTGGCATATGGCCAGATTTGCCAACATGTTCTTTATCGATTCCCAAAGACTTTAATATAGCTTCCAAAGGATCCATCTGCTTTTCAGAAGCTGCATTGAGATCTACTAGCTTACCATTAATTGTTACTGTTGGAGTTGTCATAGCGCCTTTATTAGAGCCAGAAACATTCCATAAAGCTTTTTCTTCTGGAGTATTCTCATTAATAACTTCTTGCCACTTAACATAGTGTAGGTTAAAGGCTTCATTCGCAATCTTATTTGCAACTCCAGCATCTTCAGCTAAATCAACAAGAGCTTTATTCGGTGTTGCTTGGTATCCATCGCCTTCTTCCGGCTGGAATCTTTCACTAAAGATGCTATTGATAAACTGAAGCAAATGCTTTGGATCGTTATCATATGAGGCGATATAAGCAATACCGCTTGAGACGCGATAAGAATATTGATCTGAGCTAAAACGATTTAAGAATGACATAGGGTGAAGTTCTAGGTTAATTTGACCTGCTTCAACCATTTTAATTAAAGTTTCATCAACAGTACGATTAAAGGATCCGCAACCAGGGCACAAAGGATCAAAATAAGTAGCAACTGTAGGAGCACCAGCAGCTTGCTTGCCGTACCCATCCTTGCTAAGAAGAATTCCGCCTTGTAAATTAGATGCCGGTGGGATGTCAGAAGAAGGCAGTTTTTTAATCTCTTTGGCTATTTGGGAGTTTGCTGTATCCTCAATTTGTGTATCTGGCTTATTGGTTGTTGGATTTTCAATTTTTACTTGTGGTTTATTGATTGAATTGTAATAAGTCATAAACCCAGCTCCTGCAGCGAATGCAAGAATAACTAGTGCTATTACGATGCCAATTAAGCTTTTACTATAAGGGGTATTTGATTTTTGTATTTCATCATTTGTTGTTTCTTCTTGTTGATCCATAGTTATTCTCCTTTTGTGCGTCTTACTCGACACGCCGAGTTTATGCAAAATACTGATTTTTTGCTGTTTTTCTAAGATAAACATGATATATTAAGGCATGGCTCAACGAAGAGAACCTTCAATGGACCAGGTAAGTAAACTGTGGACGATTGATACCCGCCGATGTAGGAATTGGGGTCATGAGTGCACACCCTTCACTACGGATCGTTCGGCACGTACCTGCCGATGAAAGGACATATCATGGCAGAAGTTGTATTTGATCATGTGACTCGTATATACCCGGGCAACGATAAGCCTTCGGTTGATGACTTGAACATGACTATTAAAGATGGTGAGTTCCTCGTACTCGTTGGTCCATCTGGTTGCGGTAAGTCAACTACTTTGCGTATGTTGGCAGGTCTTGAAGAGGTTAACAAAGGACGTATCCTCATCGGCGGTCAAGATGTTACTACAATGCAGCCAAAGGATCGCGATATTGCAATGGTCTTCCAGAATTATGCACTGTATCCACACATGACAGTTGCTGATAACATGGGCTTTGCTTTGAAGATTGCTGGTGTTCCTAAGGAAGAAATTCGCAAGCGTGTTGAAAAAGCTGCAGAAGTGTTGGATTTGACAGAGTATTTGGATCGTAAGCCGAAGGCTTTGTCTGGTGGTCAGCGTCAGCGTGTTGCTATGGGTCGCGCAATTGTTCGTGAACCAAAAGTCTTCCTCATGGATGAGCCTCTTTCCAACCTTGATGCTAAGCTCCGCGTTCAGACTCGTACTCAGATTGCTGCTTTGCAGCGTCAGCTTGGTGTTACTACTCTGTACGTTACCCACGATCAGACTGAAGCTTTGACCATGGGCGATCGCATTGCAGTGATTAAGCTTGGCGTATTGCAGCAGGTTGGAGCTCCTACTGAGCTTTATGACCGCCCTGCAAATGTATTCGTTGCAGGCTTCATTGGCTCGCCATCCATGAATATCAATCAGCACCCAGTTGTAAACGGTCGAGCTCAGATCGGTGAGGATTCTATAGTTCTTCCAGCTGAGGCTGTTGACAAGCTCACTGCAGAAGATAACGGACAGATTATTGTTGGCTTCCGTCCAGAAGATGCAAGCTTGGCAACATCCGATGATCCAAATGCGTTCTCCTTGAAGGTAATGAACGTGGAAGATCTCGGTTCCGATGGCTATATCTACGGCAATATCATCACCGATGGTTCTCCTGAGGAAGCGTCTACGATGATGTCTGATCAAAACAAGCTCACGACTATTCGCGTGAACCCACGTGCTCTTCCAAAGGTTGGCGACACTGTGAAGATCAAGATCGATCCATCTAAGATGCATCTGTTCGCACCTTCTACGGAGTTGCGTTTGAACTAAAAGTGTTGGTTTGCCTGCTTATATGAGCTAGTAAGCAAACTTTCGGTATAAGGTATAGCGGGGTTCGCAATATGACGCGAACCCCGTTTTTGGCACAAAAAAGCAGCATAATAAGTGTGCAATAATACATCATTACAATGCATCGCTTATTATATATAGTTGTTATCAATAATTCGTCGGTGGTTGAGCTGTGTTTATCTGGAATGCAGTGATATCGTTGGCATGAGCTTGATTGGTAAATAAACTTTATGGAATGGAATGACGCTCCTCAATTAGACCCGCGTGCTGTGCAAGCAACTTCGGTATCTGCACAGGACGAGAATGCGTCGTCTCAAGAGCCGCAGGCACTGAAGATTACTGCGGCTAGTTCAGATCCAAAAATGTTTACACTGCCTTGGGAATTACCACTTTCTCAATGGCCTGCTGATTTATTCGTGAATTTGCCGCGTGGTATTTCTCGTCACGTTGTGCGATTTGTTCACGTTGGCGATGAAGTGTATGCAATGAAGGAAATTACTCGTCAAGTTGCAGAACGTGAGTATGAGCTTTTGCGTAGGCTTCGTAAACTTGAGTTGCCTACAGTTACTCCTATAGCTGTTGTTGCAGGACGCCATGACGCTAATGGTGAAAAGCTTGAGGCAATGTTAGTTACGAAACATTTAAAGTTCTCACTACCATATCGTGCATTATTTGCTCGTACGTTGCGTCCGGATACTGCAGAGCGCCTTATCGATGCGCTTGCTGTTCTTATGGTGCGCTTGCATCTTTCTGGCTTCTATTGGGGCGATGTATCGCTTTCCAACGTGCTGTTTTTGCGAGATGCAGATGCTTTTTCTGCATTCCTAGTTGACGCAGAAACTGGTGATTTGCATGGAAGTTTAACAGAAGGTCAACGAGAATACGATATCGATTTAGCTCGAACCAACATTATTGGTGAGCTTATGGATTTGAGCTCCGGTCAGCTTTTACCGACAGAAGTAGATGAAATCAGTATAGGCAATCGTCTAGTAGATCGCTATCATTCGCTTTGGAGTACGCTTACTGACGTTGATAAGTTCAGTCCTGATGAGATGTGGCGAATTGAACGTCGTGTTAATCGTCTAAATGAGCTTGGTTTCGATGTTGATGAGTTGGAGATGAAGACTTCAGAAGATGGTCGAAGGGTTTTGGTTCGACCTCGCGTTGTGGATGCTGGTTATGCTTCCCGCAAGCTTCTTCGTCTTACTGGATTGGACGTTCAAGAGAATCAGGCTCGAAGGCTTCTGAACGATTTGGATGCGTATCGCACTTCGACGTGGAGACAAGGTGAGGAATTAGAAATTGTTGCAACTGATTGGATGCGTGAAATTTTCGAGCCAACAGTTCGTATGATTCCTCCTGAGTTCCGTTCGCAAATTGAACCAGCTCAGTTCTTCCATGAAGTGTTGGATCATCGTTGGTTTATGGCAGAAAAAGTTGGCCATGACGTTGCTATGCAAGATGCTGTAACTAGCTATATTAAGAACGTATTACCACAGTACAAAATGGATAAGCATGTTCTTGCTGCTATTAATGCAGATGCTGATTCTGGCGTTGTGGATGATGAATACACGTATTCTTCTCCAGCACCTGTAGGTCACGATATAGTTGAAGATGATCAAGATGCTAGTGTTTGGGCGAGTTGAGTATTGCGTTATATAAGTAATTAGCTAATTCTCAACAAGTATGGCATTGATTGTCGTTTTTGATCTTAAGTGAATTTTTCGTAGGGGGAGCTTCGACTCCCCCGTTTTTTTATTGCAGTTTACTCGCTTACCCTAAATTTAGGTATAAAAAAGTGCCCCCTGTGGGACTCGAACCCACAACCCAAGACTTAAAAGGACTCTGCTCTGCCAATTGAGCTAAAGGGGCAACAAATGCCAAGTGTACTACAGTCAATCGACGAAGTGAATATCGTGTTAACTTATGCGTGTTACAAATATTTATTGCAGTATTCCGAGTGACTCAAGTTTTGCTTTTATTTGTGTTGCTGATGGCTCAACCATAAAAGTATTATCTGCAAAAGTAACAACTGGAATGTGCTTTTGATTGCTAATTTCAATCGCTTTTTCTTCAGCACCTTCTTCTGTTTCAATATCGTGCCAAACGAATGCCACACCATACTGGGTTAGCGCAGCTTTTGCACGTTTGCAATCTCCACACCAATCTGCACCGTATACATTTACGGTAGGCTGATCTGACATAAAATCCTCCTTAATGATTTTGTGAATTCAAATTTTGCGTAATAATAGCTCGTGCTATTTATTGCTACTTTTATTAGTGTAATAGATGCAGATGTACTTAAGCATATTGACGTTGAAGTGTGACAAAGATGAGAAAAAATAGTGAAATGTATTGCTAGTGTCCCTTGACTTTCATAGTCTTGATGTCATGAATATGGTTATGGATATGAACATGCTAATTTGGTTTGCGGCTGCGGCTGTTGTTATTGCCATCTTATTAGTAACAGTTGCAGTGATTTTGCGCATTCACAGCAATAGTCATGGACCAGTAATTCCTGAAAGCGTTGATAGTTCAATCGATACAGGCAAAACTAAAGCGCGTGGAACAAAAAAATCTGGAAAACAGATAGAAAGTAACATAGCTATTATACCTAATAAAGAAGTAAAGTCTGAATTATTGCCAGAAAGTACTTCTTCGCGTATTAAACGTCTTCGCGAACGTTTGGCTCATAGTGCAAATCCATTTGGTCGTGCATTGTTTAATATCATAAGCAAGGACCATCTTTCGGAAGAAGATTGGGAAGATGTAGAAGATACTCTTCTTATGGCCGATGTTGGCTCTCGAGCTAGTGAAGAATTAGTAGAAGATCTACGCAAAGATGCACGCATTGCTGGTACCTCTAGTTCAGAAGATGTGCATTCAGCATTGCGTACGAAACTATTGAAAATAGTAGATGAAGACGCTGATCGACGCTTAAATGCAGATAAATCAGATGCGCATCACCCTAGCGTTATTATGATGGTCGGCGTTAATGGCACCGGTAAAACCACTACTGCTGGTAAATTAGCGCGATTGTTTATTGCCCAAAAACGTTCAGTAATGTTTGCTGCAGCAGATACTTTTCGTGCGGCTGCAGCTGATCAACTTGAAACTTGGGCGTCTGCAGTAAGCGTGCCAGTTGTTCGTGCAGATAAAGATGGTGCTGATCCTGCTTCTGTTGCTTTTATTGCTGCGAATAAGGCAAAAGAAGAACAAACTGATTTATTGATTGTAGATACTGCTGGTCGTTTGCAGAATAAAGCAAATTTAATGGAAGAGCTTGGCAAAATTCGTAGGGTTATAGAAAAAACTATGCCTGTTGATGAAGTATTGCTGGTATTGGATGCAACTACTGGTCAAAATGGCATGTCTCAAGCAAAAGTATTTGCTGAAGCTATTGGCATTACGGGCGTAGTCCTTACTAAGCTTGATGGTTCCGCTAAAGGTGGAATTGTTATAGCTGTACAGCGTGAACTTGGTGTGCCGGTTAAGCTAGTAGGTCTTGGCGAAGGACCAGATGATTTGGTCCCGTTTGATGCTCAAAGCTTCGTAGACGGTCTGCTCGCTTAATGCTGAGCATTGATGTAGCTGCATGAGTGGTAGTTTTTAATCTTCCACTAAAGTCTTTATGAGTTTTGGCTATAAGAGTTTCTCGGTACAATAGTTATATAAGTAATACTTAAGCTGCAATGATGTTATTGTTGCGCTGTTTCAAATAATTGAGGTGAAAAATGACCACAATGGATCCGCAATGGGCATTGTTGGCTGGCGCGTTGGTGTTTATTATTACGCCGGGTATTGCCCTGTTCTATGGAGGCCGTGAACGCGCTACTTCCATGGTGAATATGATGATGCTTTCAGCTGGCGCTATTGCTGTAACTACACTGGTTTGGACGCTGTGGGGATGGTCGTTAGCTTTTGCTGGCAAAGATATGGCTGGTGGTGTTATAGGTGATCCATTGAGTGGTTTGCTATTCCGTGATTCGATGGTGGCAGATCATGGTGTGTTTACGTCTATGGACGCAAATTCCGGATTATCTGGTGGCATTCCTGCAGCTTTTCGTTTAGCATGTGCTGTTGTTGCAGTAGCGCTTATTACTGGAGCTCTAGCCGGTCGAGTGCGTTACGCTATTTGGCTTATTTTCGTAGCTGTGTGGATTACTTTAGTATTCGCTCCGTTAGCGCATATGGTGTGCGGTGGTGGATTGCTTTCGCCTAATGGTGCTATTTCACAGGCGTTAGGTATTTCAGTGCATGACTTCGCGGGTGGCTCTATATTGCATATTGCTGCGGCTGTTTCGGCTTTTGCAATTGTTATGATCATTGGCGGACATGCTCACTTCCCTCTTAAGCGTTTTGTTTTGCATATTAAGAATGTTGCGCATACGAGTGGCAATGCTAATTCTGGAGCTACTAATTCGCGTAATCCTAAAAGTCGTTTATCGCGCGCATTGTGGGCTGATGTTGAGCATGCTAAGAATGCCGCTAGTGAGACTGTTGTCTCTCCAGTTGCTACAGTAACTGAAGTTGCTGCTGAATCCACTGCAACGCAGTCAGCAGTCGAAAATGGTGTTGCTGCTCGCCAGCCGCATAATGTTCCTTTCGTTATGCTTGGCGTTTTCCTGATTTGGTTCGGTTGGCTTGGGTTAATGATTGGTTCTTCTGCAGGTGTTCCTGGAGTTGCTGGTTATGCTTGGGTGAGTTCCACAATAACTGCTTCTGCTTCAATGCTTGCCTGGGGTGTGACTGAACGTTTACACTCTGGATGCTTTACTGCTTTGGGAGCTGCGTCTGGTGTTATGGCTGGATTAGCTGCAAGTGCTGCAGCCGCGGATGTTATTGCTCCATTGTGGGCTTTAGTTTTGGGTGTTCTTTCTGGTGTTATTACTTCTCTAGTGACTCACTCTCGTACTTTTGTGCGCTACGATGGTGCCTTGCATGTAGTTAGCGTGAATGGTGTTGCTGCGCTTATTGGTGTGCTTGCAGTAGGCTTATTTGCTGATGGCTCTGGATTACTCGCTGTTGGTGATTGGCATCAGTTAGTTGCACAACTGTGCTTGATTGGGATTACGGTGCTTTATGCAGGTGCTGTAACTGCAGTGCTAGCTTTTGTTCTTGAAAAGCTTTTTGGATGGCGAATCTCGGAAGCTAAGGAACGTAAGGGCGTTGATTTAGCTGATCAAGGGGAGCGTGCTTACGATTTTTCTTCTATTGCACAAAGTCATGATGGCGCTGTAGTTGCTGTTGCAGATGATGATGCAAATAAAACTCAAATGGCTGTTCTTACTTCTGTTGATATTGATATGGGTGAAAACGAGGTTGAACAATCTGATTTTATGGTTGATCAATCTGAGGCAAATCCTGAGCAAGGCGATTCTGAGGCTGATCCTAAATCTGGAGTTGGGCAGAAAGAGTCTTCTTCTGAAGAAGAGTCTGAAACTGTAGAAAAAGATAAATCAGCGCAGAATAATAAGAAAACAGGAAAACGAAATAATAGTGCTAAAGAATAGACGTATGTGCGTAAGCGCTATTGTTTAGCAACAAGTTCTAGTTATTTTGATATAAACCGCATGTCTTATCTAAGATATGCGGTTTTGTTATTTTTGCTAATTTAAAATCAAGTTTTTAATTAATAAGTTATTTTTAATGAATAAGTTATTCATATGACACGCACGAATTGCTTGATGTGGATAAAAAAGATAAGTTATCCACATTTTAGGCGTGTCTACGTGGATATCACACAAATTTATCCACATAGTGGGGATAACATTGTGGATATCCTGCGGATAACTTTTTAAAATAATATTTTTATTTGCGATTTACGCATATTTGTGTTACTTCACTTGCAGTTGTTTTTACATGAAATTTGTTAGCAATTGCAATCTTCTTTTATACAAGCGTGACAAAGTAGCGGTAGAATGAAGCATTATGACAAATCAAAAGTTGGACAACCAGAACAAAAAAGACGTATTACGCAATATTTGGCTACTAGCCGTACCAACTTTTGGACAGCTCATATCTGAGCCAGCATTTGTGCTCATTGACACTGCTATTATTGGCCACATTGGCAAAAGTGCTCTAGCAGGTCTTTCTATCGGATCAACGGTACTTCTTACTACTACAGGTCTTTGCTTATTTTTGGCTTACAACACAACTTCACAGGTTGCTCGTCTTTTAGGCGCAGGTAAGCGTCGAGAAGGTTTTAGCATTGGCATGGATGGATTGTGGCTTGCATTATTGCTCGGCATAATTCTTACAGTCATACTTATTTTTGCCGCTGAACCGTTATGCTACGCAATAGGCGCGCGTGGCTCTACGTTGCAAAATGCTATTGTGTACACACAAATGATTATGCCTGGATTGCCTGCGATGCTACTCGTATATGCAGCAAATGGCATATTTCGCGGTCTTTGCAACGTGCGCATAACATTATTTGCTGCTGTAAGTGGAGCTGTTCTAAATACAATTCTCGATATAATCGCAGTATTTGGTCTCAACATGGGAATTGCTGGCTCTGGTATTGCAACAATGATTGCGCAATGGTATATGGGACTTGTTCTCACTATTCCTGCAATTATTTGGGCTACTCAAAGTGGCGCGCGTCTCAAACCGCATTTCCAGCATATTCTACATTCTGCTGGAACTGGTATGCCTTTGTTTGTTCGTACACTTGCATTGCGCGTGTGCATGGTAGCTACGGTTGTTACTGCGACTCATCTCGGTACCAATACTCTCGCTGCGTATCAGGTTGCTAATTCTTGCTGGAATTTTGTTATGAATATTTTAGATGCAATTGGTATTGCTGCGCAGACTATTGTTGCTGCAGCGCTAGGAGCGGGCTGTCGTAAGCGCGCAGGAATGATTACGCGTATTTGTGCTCAAGTGGGAGCTGTAAGCAGCGTAGGAGTCGGTTTATTCATGATTTTCGTGGGTTGGAGTTGCGCGCCACTATTTAGTCAGCATACAGATATTCAGTTTTTAATTTCTGTAGGTATGACAATATTAGGATTGTTCTTGCCTCTTGCTGGATGGATGTGGGCGTTAGATGGCGTATTAATTGGCGCAGGTGATCATCGCTACTTAGCAAAAGCTTGCTCAGTAATGGCTGCCGTGTATTTAACATTTTTGGCGCTCACAAGCGTTTTTGATGTCGTTGTTGATGCTAATGACGTGATAAGAACTATTAGTTTATGGGTTGTTTTAAATGCTATTTATATTGGGGGGCGTGCAATAGGCAATAGTTTGCGCATAAGAAATGATACGTGGATGGATTCTGCGCTAAAAATGTAGATAAAGTTTTGTGTTAATACATTTACGTTTTTTCATAATACGTGCGCGCGTTTATACTCGTTTCTATGGCAGATAATGATATGTGGCAATCTACTAAAGGCAATGTTATCCGCGCAGGTAGCAATCATGGTGGCAATGGTGACGCCTCTGCATATGGTTCTGGCGTTGCAAATCGTGGTGCCGAAGTAGGTGCTACGTTGTTTGATCGTGTGCCTCCTCACGATGTTGATGCAGAAATGGCTGTGCTTGGCGGAATGCTCATGAGCAAAGATGCTATTGGCGAAGTGTCTCAATTACTTGAAACATCAGATTTTTATTTACCGCAGCACCAAACAATTTACGATGCTATTCTTACGCTTTTCGCTGGCTCACAGCCTGTTGACGTTGTGCTTGTAGCTAACGAATTAATGAAAGATGGAAATCTCGATAAAGTTGGCGGAGCTGACTATTTGCACAGCCTAGTAGCTTCTGTGCCAACAGCCGCAAACGCAATGTACTACGCAGATATTGTGCATCAAAATGCTGTTCTTCGTAACGTTATTACTGCTGGCACAAAAATTGCACAAATGGGCTATTCTGCTTCCGGGGCGCAAGCAGAAGATATTGTAAATCTTGCGCAATCAGAAGTGTATGAAATGAGTGCTGGCAAAGTGCGTCAAGATTACGTTGCTATTGGTCCAGTTTTGCAAAATACACTTGATCAGTTAGATAAAATGCAAAATCACGAACTTGAACAAGGTGTGCCGACTGGATTTAGAGATATTGACGAAGTTACGCAGGGTTTGCAGCCTGGTCAAATGATTGTTGTTGCTGGTCGTCCGGCTATGGGTAAGTCAACACTTGGCATTGATTTTGCTCGTTCGGCTGCACTGCACCACAATATGACGTCTATTGTATTCTCTCTAGAAATGAGCAAAGTGGAATTGGCTCAGCGCATTATTGCTGCAGAAACTAATATCCCACTCGCTGCTATGCGAAGAGCGGAAGATATTACTCCAGATCGTTGGAATACTCTTAATACTTTTTGGACAAAAATGCAAAACGCTCCGCTTTTTATTGATGACAGTCCAAATATGAGCTTGATGGAGATTCGCGCAAAATGCCGCCGTTTGAAGCAAACAAATGATTTGAAACTGGTAGTTATCGATTACCTTCAGCTGATGAGTTCCGGTAAGCGCGTGGAAAGTCGCCAGCAAGAAGTTTCGGAATTCTCGCGTGCGCTGAAGCTTCTTGCTAAAGAGCTTGAAGTGCCAGTTGTGGCTTTGAGCCAGCTTAATCGTGGACCGGAAATGCGAAACGACAAGAAACCACAGCTTTCAGATTTGCGCGAATCTGGTTCTATTGAGCAGGATGCTGACGTTGTGTTCCTAGTGCATCGCCCTGATTTTTACAATAAGGAAGATCGCCCAGGCGAAGCAGATATTATTATGGCAAAGCATCGTAACGGCCCTACTGACACGTTTAATCTTGCCTTCTTGGGTGCAACTTCCAAGTTCATGGATATGCCGCAAGACTACCAGCAATAAGGGGTGTGATTTAGTATGTCAAGCCGCGACCATGAATCGCATAAAAAGTTGCGCCAAAATTTGCATAAGCATTGGTACAGTTTTGCCATGCCTGCTGTAGGAAAGCTTGTTTGCGCTCTTTCTAGGGTGCTTCACCATGGTGGAAGCGCATTGCCTGGAAAAGTTATTGAGAGCCTCGATTCTGGCTTTTTAGCGCGCACTCTTGCCGCATTGCCGTACGGAATAGTGTTGATTTCTGGCACCAATGGCAAAACTACCACAACGCGTATGGTAACTTCTATGCTGCGCGACGCAGGACTTAACGTATTTACTAATCCAACCGGTTCAAACTTTACTAGAGGAGTAGTGGCAGCCCTTGCAAAAACAATGCCTGCTTTTGGCACAAAACTAAATGCGGATATTGCAGTTTTAGAGCTCGACGAAGCGTACGCAGTGCATTTTGTAAATCAAATCAAGCCACGCTACTCTTTATTGCTAAACGTTATGCGAGATCAGCTCGACCGATTCGGCGAAATTGACACAACTGCAAAACTATTAAGCAACGTGGCTGAAGCAACCGAAGGGACGGTAGTGCTAAACCGTGAGGATCCACGTATTTGCGCGCTTGCAAAAGTTGTTCCTTCCGGGACTTGTGTGCGGTATTTTGGTTTGGATGACGCTGTAAAAAGCATGTTCCCGACGGATGATGATTTGCACAATAGTTCCGAAAAAAGCGAAAATTGCGAAGATGCTGCAGAAAGCAAGGCTAACAATCTTCCTAAAGCAGACGTTGTGCTTTCAAAAGTTGGAGACCATGAGGCTGAGTTTATACTTGATGGCAAGCGTAAAACTACTTCTGTAAAACTTGACGGTGCTTACAATATTTTCAACGCTGCTGCTGCAGCAACAGTAGTTCGCGTTATCTTGGCGGACGCTGCAAAACAAAATTCTGCGCTGCAAAAATTCGATGACGATGCGCTTATGGAAGCGATTTCGCACGTAACTCCTGCTTTTGGTAGAGGCGAAGTAATTGAAGTTAATGGCGCTCCTGTTGAGCTTGTTTTAGTGAAGAATCCTATTGGTTTTAGGCTTGCAATCGCTTCGGATCATCCGCAAAATCACGATACTATGATTGCAATTTGTGACGAATATGCGGACGGTAGAGACATGAGCTGGCTGTGGGACGTTGATTTTGCAAGCTTTAGCGGCACTGGAGTTGAGTGCGTTTCTGGTACTCGCGCATGGGATATGGCTTTGCGTCTGCAATACGATAAAGTCTCGGCTCGCAATGTGAATACGGATTTGGAAGAAGATGCTAAAGCTTTTGTAAACGGCGATTTTAGTGGCAACGCTAAAAATGCTAAACGCATATATTGCACGTATACTGCCATGCTTCGCGTGCGCGCGGCTTTAGCGCAACTTGCGGAAGTTAAAGACGTTGGAGTTGGGAAGTAATTGTCATGAATGGTTCCAGTGATATTAGTAAAGCAAATGCTACTTTTGAAGCCGAAAATCGCGTGCTACATATTGTGTCGCTATATCCAAAAGACATGAATATTTACGGCGACTACGGCAATGTGCTTACGATTATGCGCCGAGCGGAATTGTACGGTTACAAGCCTGTACTTCACGAGTACAATGTTGGCGATTTATGGCCAGAGCGTGTGGATATGATTCTTGGCGGCGGTGGTCAAGATCATGGTCAAAGCAGAGTCACAGAAGATTTATTTGCGCGCGCGGGCGCGATTCGTGAGCTTGCAGAAAATGGCGTTCCAATGCTTATGATTTGCGGACTTTACCAGCTTTTTGGAGAGTATTTTGAAACCGTTGAGGGTCAAAAGCTTAAAGGAATTGGAATACTTGGCGAGCATACGGTTGGTCAAGATGTGCGCATGATTGGAAATCTTGTGGAACATAGCGACGATTTTGGCGATATTGTGGGCTATGAGAACCATTCTGGACGAACAAACTTGGAGGGTGATACTCAGCCACTTGGCTCGGTTGATAGTGAAAATTGCGGTAATAATGGCAAGGATCACACGGAAGGAGCGCGCAAATACAATGTTATTGGCACTTATATGCACGGCTCAGTTTTGCCAAAAAATCCGCGTCTGGCTGACTTTTTAATCCGTACTGCTGCGCAAAATCGTTACGGCGAATTTTCGCCAAAGCAGACTGATTCTCAACGCGCGGAAATTGCTAAACTAGACGAATTAGCAGAGCGCGCTCGCGAAGTGGCCGTAACTCGTCCGCGGTAAAGAGATTTATCTGCGCAAAATTTGTCAACGCTAAACACAAAAGCCTGCTGAACTTGCAAAGTGTTGCAAAATCAGCAGGCTTTTTGTAGTTTTTGATTCTAGCTTTCGCTTGATTTGGTTAGTAACTATTAGTCAATCAAGCCATACAAGCGATCGCCGGCGTCGCCAAGACCTGGAACGATATAAGCTTTGTCGTTCAAATGCTCATCAACAGCGCAAACAACAACCTTAAAGTCAATAGAAGGATCAATCTCCTTCTCCAGGCGTTCCAAGCCTTCTGGAGCTGCCAAAATGTTAATAGCAGTAACGTCCTTAGCACCGCGCTCAGCCAAATAGTGTGTAGCAGCAATAAGAGTGCCACCAGTGGCAAGCATTGGGTCAAGAAGGAAGCACTGACGGCCAGTTAAATCTTCTGGTAAACGGTTGGCATAAGTGATGATATCGAGCGTCTGCTCGTCGCGCTTCATGCCAAGGAATCCAACCTCAGCGGTTGGAAGAAGGCGAGTCATGCCGTCGAGCATGCCAAGACCAGCGCGCAAAACCGGCACAACCATTGGGCGTGGGCGGTTCAAATGCTTGCCAGTCATCTTGCAAATAGGAGTTTCAATCTCGCGATCGCTAACTTCCAAATTGCGGGTTGCTTCGTATGCTTCGAGGGTTACCAATTCGGAAACCAACTCGCGGAAAATGTTAGAAGGTGTATTCTTATCTCGCAAAACGGTGAGCTTGTGGTCCACCAGCGGATGATGTAAAACATGAAGATCCATACCTTCTAGATTAGTGCAAGCATTGCACGTTAAGCTAGCGGCGTGCCGTTATTTTTGCGCGAAATATAAACAAATGTTGAGTAAAAATATATTTTATTTAAACTTATCTAACAAAATTAAAATCTAAAATTCAAAAACAGAAACGATACTGACTTGCGAAAGCGCCTGTCGGCGCAAACGCCGCTCGCAGCGGCAAAAAATGGAGCCCGGGGCTTAAGCACAAGCCAGCATCATTTTGAGTATACCTTGTTTTCTGTTTTCACGCGCCGCACAATTTTAATCGAAAATAATTTATTCCAACTTTCCTGCGCGCCACAATTTTGCTCCATGAGCAAAAGATGACGAAAGCGCGTGCATATTTGCGGAGATATGCAAAACTTTTGCAATTTTCTGCGTATGTATTGTATTTGCTTGCTCGCCTAACTTTTTTGCGTAAATTCGCATTCCGCGTGCAATAATCGAAGTAAAAGCTGAAGATCGGTAAAGCGCTACAGCAAAATCGCCTGTAAAAGCACCGGAAAGAATAGAGTCTGCAAGTCGTGCAATATCCTCTCCTGTAGGAGCTTCGTCAATTCCTGTAATAGCTGAAGCGCTTGTTGTTTCAGGCTCGCCAAGACTCCAGTACTCAGCGTAAGCTTCGCGCTGTTTTCGTAGTGACATGCGCAATAAATACAGTCGCCACAACATTCCAGGAATAGACTCAGCTTCCGCGTGACTCCACAAATCTGCAATAACTTCAATTCCTTCATTCTCAACCAAATTCAGCACGCGCTCAACGATTTCCGGCGACTGCGTTCTATGAACGCGGTTAAGTAAAACAGCGGCTGAAGTGTGGCTAATTTCGTTTACAACCTGCGGATCTGTGCCGCCTTCAATCTGCGCGAGCATCGCAGGATCCATTTGTGCAGGTCTGCTAGGACGGGCGGCTCCTGTGGGGCTTGGCATAAAAGCAGATCTGCTTGAATGAATAGAACTCGATTGCGAATTTAAACTAGTAGACACTTGGAAGAACCTTTTCAATATCGATAATGCGAGCGCCTTTAGGGGTATTAATTATGTGCAAAACTATTGCGCTTCCTGTAGGCATGTATGGAGATTTTTGGCTGAGTATGCGTTTGTGTGCTCTAGGTTTTGTTATTTCGCGCAAATAATCGAAGAAAGTACCAATAACTGGGCGGTGCAAGCACATGACGGTTGCGTTGTTGACTGTGCTTGCATTTTGTTCATTTTGCTCAATATTTTGTATTTCTCTTATAAGCACAGACAATGTAGATTTTGGTTTTTTCTCGTGACAATCTTCTGTAAGTTCCGCAACCTGTTCGATAGAAAGCGAAGAGTCGTGCGCAAAAGCCGCAACTGTTTCTAAGCAACGCTTCCAAGGAGACGATATGATTTTATTCGGCGCGTAGCAGGCAAGCTCGCGGCCTAAAGCGTATGAGGCGGCAGCACCTAGAGGCGTGATTGGTCGAGTCGCTTCGCTTCCTTGCCAAGTTTTTCGAGACTCAGCTTTTCCGTGACGCACTAAAAGCAACGTGCTATATTCTGCTTGACCTTCGTGTAGCTTCTCTAAGAAAGCATCTAGCACTTCGCGGTCACTATCGTGCGTAAGCTTTTTTCGTGCTTGAGAAGGAGTAAGCCATAACACATTGCCGATTTCAGTGGGTTTAGCAGGCTTAATTGGTCCGAAAGCAGGAAGACGCTTTGCTGCGGTTGGCTTATCGATTAAGCGCATCATCCAGTAGTGGATTCGCTTTATTACTTCCGGCTGAGAATTGCGATTTTGGTTGCTATTTGATGAGCTGTTCTTGGAAGATTTTTTGCCTTCGCGCTCAAGCGGATACTCTATTTTGGCGATGTGCGGACCTAGTGTGACTGAATATCCTGTTTCTTCTCCAACTTCGCGCACTGCTGTGTGGCGATGTGATTCTTTTGGCTCATTCTTTCCTTTTGGCCAGCTCCAATCGTCATATTTAGGACGGTAGACTAGGCAAAGCTCAAAATCATCGTCGCTAGACTTTATTGAGTCGCTGCTTGTTTTTGCCTCTCCACTTGCATTTGAGCTGTTTGTAGTATTGCGCTTGCGATAAATAATTCCGCCAGCTGCTTCAACGTATTGCGTCGTTACTGCACTCATATTCACTATTTTAGCGGTTTTCTTTCGCAACTTTTAGTTGTGCCGTAATCTTTTACTTTTGTCACAGTCATAACAGTAACAAATTGTTTTATAATCCTTAAATTTGCCAAAACTGACAAATAATTACTTAAAAAACTTCCTAAAACTGGCAAATGGTGCTGTAGAAGATTTCGACTATTGCTGGAACGCTTGAGATTTAGTCAGATTAGAAGTGGTAATAAACACAAAAAGAGCCAGAAACATGTTACTGAATCTGGCTCTTGCTTATCGTTTATTTAGTTGCTTGCGATTAGTTCGCGCCGCGAGGCTTACGCGTGTGAGTATGAATCAAGTAAGCTTGGCTGTCAACGAGCGGACGACCTTCCTTATCGCGAGAATGCAAGGTATACGTGCCGTCACCATCCATCCACCACGAAACAGTAGAATCAGCCATTTGCAAATCAATATACTGAATCAAAGCTTCAACCTGATCTGGCGCGCTGATACGAACCAGCGTCTCAACGCGGCGGTCAAGATTGCGGTGCATTAAATCAGCCGAACCAATCCACACTTCTGGGCCGTTTGCAGGACCGTCGCCAATCTGCGGACCGCAAGAGTTAGCAAAAGCGTAAATGCGGCTGTGCTCAAGGAATCGGCCAAGAATAGAACGAACGCGAATATTGTCGCTCAATCCTTCAATGCCAGGCTTAAGCGAGCAGATACCACGCTCAACAATATCAATCTTTACTCCAGCTTGCGAAGCTCGATACAAAGCGTCAATAGTCCGCTCGTCAACTACAGAATTGACCTTAATCTTAATCCATGCTTCTTTACCAGCAAGAGCTGCAGCTTCCTCGCGCTGAATTCGCGCAATAATACCTGTGCGAACTGTACGAGGGGCAACAAGCAGGCGGTGGAAACTAGACTTCGGCGCGTAACCAGAAAGCTGGTTAAACAAGCGAGTCAAATCCTGGCCGACTACAGGATCGCAAGTAAGCAATCCCAAATCCGTGTACAAGCGAGCAGTCTTAGGATTGTAATTACCTGTACCAACGTGGCAGTAGCGGCGCAATCCTTCTGCTTCCTGACGAACCACGAGCGAAAGCTTGCAGTGAGTTTTCAAACCAACAATGCCGTACACAACGTGAACGCCTGCGCGCTCAAGCTTACGAGCCCAAGCAATATTTGCGTCCTCGTCAAATCGTGCCTTAATCTCAACCAGCGCAAGTACCTGCTTGCCAGCGTGAGCTGCGTCAACAAGAGCGTCAATAATTGGCGAATTGCTAGACGTGCGATACAAAGTCTGCTTAATTGCAAGCACTTTTGGATCCGCAGCAGCCTGCGCGAGGAATGCCTGTACAGAAGTAGAGAACGAATCGTAAGGATGATGCAACAAAATGTCATGCTCGCGAATAGAAGCGAAAATATCTTGCGCGTGGCTAGTTTCAACTTCCGCAATCTGACGGTTTGTAGTAGGAATGAACGGACGATACTTCAAATCAGGGCGGTCAAGCGCTTGCAATTCAAACAGTACCGTCATATCAAGCGGCGAAGGCAAGCGATATACTTCCTCAGGGCTTACGCGAAGCTGATTTGCAAGAAGCTGAGAAAGGAATGGGCTGGCCTCGTTAGAAATTTCCAAACGAATTGGCGGTCCAAAGCGGCGGCGAAGAAGTTCCTTCTCCATAGCGTTGAGCAAGTTTTCTGCGTCATCTTCCTCAACGTCAATATCTTCGTTACGCGTAACTCGGAATGAGCGGGCTTCCTTAATAATCATGCCTGGGAAAAGCGATTCCAAGTGTGCTGCAATCAGCTTTTCCATAGTAATGAAGCCGTAACGCTCTTCGCGACCTTCCTCGTCTGTTAAATCGTCAACTGGTACAAGGCGATTCAAATTATCTGGAATCTTTACACGAGCAAAATGCGACTTTCCAGAATTTGGATTTTCGACGATAACAGCCAAGTTAATAGACTTGCCGGAAATGTACGGGAATGGGTGCGCAGGATCCACTGCAAGAGGCGTAAGAACAGGGAAAACTTGCTTTTTGTAGTAATCAGACAAACGTGCTTTTTCTGATTCTGTAAGCTTATCCCAGCTGAGCAAAACAATGCGCTGTTTGGCAAGCTCAGGAAGAATGTGCTCAATAACATAGTGAGCGTGCTCATCTTGACGGCGGTGAGTTACCTCACTAATAGCGCGCAACTGCTGGCGAGGGCTTAAGCCGGATGCTGCAGTTACTGCTATTCCAGAATCTATTCTGCGCTTTAATCCTGCAACTCTAACCATAAAGAATTCGTCGAGATTTGACGCAAATATAGCAGCAAAATTAGCGCGTTCAAGAAGTGGCAAATCTGTATTCTGAGCCAACTCAAGCACGCGACGATTGAACTTCAACCAGCTTAATTCTCGGTCGAAGAAACGATCTTTTGGCAACGGTAGCTCACCCTCACGAGCTTCACGCTTTTCTGCCTTTTCATCTTCGGCGATATGCTCTGCAATTTGACCGCGCAGAATCGCCTTTGAGGGAGCGTCAAAAATTTGTACCATATTCTGTAATTGTATGCGTTGTAAGGGAAGTGCGCGAATGAGTGTCGATTTTATTTGCTTGCTTCGCGCTCGAAAAATATCTTGCGACACGCCGGAGTGTGTCTCATGCGAACGTAATTTAACATGATAACCTTTGCATGTTCACAAAAGGCCGCAAGAGTTACGATTTTTCGTGTGCAATTGAACAGTAGTGACAATATGTTAACAAAGGCTAATTTGCTCTTTACTATTAGGTAAAAAACGATGATAATAATAATTACAAAAACAAAAAAGAGATAGCGGTAACCCACAAAAGTGTATGGATATGAAATCCGTGGACGTTGGACGGGATATTTAAGACTTTAACCGTTGCAACGAGGATGTTGTGAAGATGAAACCGCAGATATTGTTTTTGTAGATAAGAGGCTCGCCAAAGTGGCGGGCCTCTTTTGATGTGAGGGCGATTTTACTATTTACGCAGACTGTCGCGCGTATAAGGGAAACTATCAAAGAATAAATGTTGGAATTCATTTTCTTAGCTTCTTTGAAAATGAGAATATATTGTGTTCCATGCTGTGCTAATCGCAATTGCGAGTTGTTGGACGATTGTTAAGTGACGAGTCGTTATTTATGCGCGTGATTACGTGTGTGGAGTTTGAAACAGGTAAGAAGGATCGAAGGACCATGCAACATTCGTTTATGGCAATGTTGGCTGCAGAATTTATTGGCACTGCTATTCTCATGATTTTCGGAAACGGTGCTGTAGCAAACGTTGAATTAAAAAATACTAAAGGGCACCATGCTGGCTGGCTAAATATTGCTATGGGCTACGGTTTTGGTGTTATGTTCCCAGTGCTCATGTTTGGCGGAATTTCCCACGCGCATATCAATCCTGCTATGACAATTGCGCAAGCTGTAAACGGCATGTTCCCATGGGCTAACGTTGTGCCTTATATTGTAGCTCAGCTTTTAGGTGCGCTGGTTGGTCAGCTTATTGTGTACGTAACGTATTTGCCACACTACAACGAAACTGAGGAGCCAGAAGCAATTCTTGGCACTTTCTGCACTACGGATGCGTATAACAACAAGCTTAACTACTTCCTTAACGAGTTCTTCGGCACACTTGTGCTTGTTCTGGCTGCTCTTTGCTGCCTTACCTCTCCATGGGGTGAGAAGAATTTGGCTGGCGCTTCAATCGTTGTCGGCTTCGTGGTTTGGGGTTTGGTGACTTCTATGGGCGGACCAACTGGTCCTGCTTTGAATCCTGCTCGTGATCTTATGCCGCGTTTGCTTCACGCAATTTTGCCAATTCCGCACAAGGGATCTTCTCGCTGGGGTGAAGCGTGGATTCCAGTTATTGCTCCTATTGCCGGCGCAATCTTGGGTGTGGTTATGTATAAGTCGTTATTTGCATAAAGTAGTTGCTTTTAGCTGTGCTTGATTGCGATTGTAAGAAGCGCGTAATGCTAGTATGAATGCGTTACGCGCTTTTTATTTTGTAAGCTTATGCTTTGCAAGTTTATGCTTATTAATTAAAGATATTAAGAAAGACTAAATCATGTTTTCGAAGTCAACTATTGCAATTGGTCGTTTTGCGCCTACTCCTTCCGGGCGTATGCATATTGGCAATATGGTAGCAATGTTGGCTGCGTGGCTCTCTGCAAAATCGCAAGGCGGACACATGCTTTTACGTCTGGAAGATCTTGATATTGCGCGCATGCCAAAGGATGCTAGCGCGCGAGTTATTGACGATTTGAAGTGGGCTGGGCTTGATTGGGTCGGCGAGCCGACTTATCAGCATGAACGCACTGCAATTTACCAAGAAGCTCTTGATGCGTTAGAATCTTTGCAAGACGAAGACGGGAATTCTCTAATCTACCCATGTTTTTGCTCGCGTTCCGATATTCGCGCAATCGCAGCTCCGCAGGAAGGCGACGGTTTTATACGCTACCCGGGCACGTGCAGAAATCTTCGTAAAAACGCGGAAGGTCTGGCACAAATCGAAAAGCGTTTGCAAAATAATCAGCAACATTCTTTAAGGCTTGCTGTTCCCTCGGCTGATTCGCCGCAAGCAAATGTGAGTTTTGAAGATGCGATTTTTGGTGCGCAATCGTTTAACATTAATCGCGATTTGGGTGACATGGTGATTCGCCGCGCGGATGGCGTTTTTTCGTACCAGCTTGCGGTTGTTGTTGACGATGTTCTGAGCGGAGTAAACGACATTGTGCGCGGCCGCGATTTGCTTCGTTCTGCGGCGCTTCAAATTTGGATTGGTGAGCTGCTTGAAAAATCAGGATTTTTTGCGGCTCACGGTACGCATTATGTGCGTCCGCAATTTGCGCACTTGCCGCTAATTGATAACGCTCAAGGTGAGCGGCTTGCAAAAAGTAAGCACTCGCTAGACGTCGGTGCGCTTCGAGAATCTGGCTGGAGTGCCGAGCGCATGATTGGCTATTGTATGTATCTTCTGGGATACAAAAAGCATGGTCAAAATCAATCGGTAGATATGAGTGCTGCCGATGCGCTTGCGTTGTTTGAAAGCCTTGACACGCCGTGGGATTCTGTTCGCGCAAACCTAGCCGACAAATCCGTGCCCTTCCTTGACTAAACTATGTAGTTAGGTTTGATAGATTGGGGCATAAATGGCATATATGACGCAAAAAGATTTAGCGAATACTGAAGTCGATTGTGTTCGTGCGTGTCAAATTGCCGACGGCGTGCACAGCGTGCAAGACGCCATTGCTCAAGCCGAATTGCATTATGGTCGCAAAGCTGAGTCGGTTACGCTACTTGCCGCAACTAAAACGCGAGATGTTGGCGAAATCATGGCAGCGCTTAAAGCTGGAGTGCGAGTAGTTGGGGAAAATCGCCCACAAGAAATCGTTGCAAAAGCCGAGATTTTACGCGCACAAGCTGCTAGAGAAGGTTTAAGCGTTGGAGTGAACGGTGAAATTCCACTCTACTTAATCGGTCAGCTGCAAAGCAATAAAATAAATAAAGTTTTACCACTTGCAAATGGTATTCAGTCGGTTGACGGCATTGAACTTGCGCAAAAAATATCTACGCGCGCGCAAAATTTGGGACTTTGCACAGACGTTATGTTGGAAGTGAATGTTTCGGGAGAAGCTACGAAATCGGGATGCGCGCCAGAACGTGCGATTGATGAAGCGCTCGCTATATCTAGTCTTCCGGCGCTTAATTTGCACGGATTTATGACGCTCGGAGCGCGCGTGGATGATGAAAAAATAGTGAGAAGTGGTTTCGCAAAATTGCGAGAAATTCGAGATTGTGTAAGTGGACAACTCGCGCAAGATTATGATGGAAACTCTGCAAAATTAGAGCTTTCGATGGGAATGTCCGGCGATTTTGCGTGGGCGATTGCCGAAGGCTCGACGATGGTTCGAATCGGTTCGGCAATCTTTGGCCCACGCGCATTTGTGTAGTTTTAAGTCAAAGTTTAAGCCAAATTGATGATTGTAGTTACGCATGCACAATCACATTGCGCAGCGAACCGATGCCATCTACGTGTACAATCGCTTCGTCACCCGCGCGTAAAGTCCCAGCCGGGTATGGGGTTCCTGTCAAAATCACGTCTCCTGGAAGAAGCGTTGAGAAGCTTGAAATCGCTGCAATTTGCTCAGGAATACTGTGAATAAGTCGAGCTGTAGTGCCGTCAGCTTCCGGCACATTTTCACCATTAAGCGTAAATGAAATATGTGCATCGCGCCAATTTAGCTCGGTCGTAATCCAAGGTCCAAGTGGGCAAGAAGTGTCGAAACCTTTTGCGCGCGTCCACATTGGGTCGCTTCCTGCGCAATCTCGTAAAGTTACGTCATTTACACAAGTAAAGCCAAAAACGTAATTCATTGCGGTAGCTGCAGTCACATTTTTGGCGATTTTGCCCATAACAACTGCCACTTCTGGCTCAAAATTCATGTCGTTTGAGCAAGCAGGAATCACAATCGGATCGTCCGGACCAATTACAGAAGTGCTCGGCTTTGTAAAAATAACCATATCTGCAGCGGTATGCGAAGAAGCCGCAGGAGAAGTAGCGCGCTCGTCATCGGAACGCGTATCGTAATTTTTTGCCAATCCGTAAACTTTTGAAGGAATTACAGGCACAAGCAAGCGCACGCCATCCGCATCCAACGCGTAACGTTTACCAGTTGGCTTAACTCCTTGCGGGCTTAAAGGATGCCCTTCAAGTGCTACTAAATAATCTTTACCGTCGGTTTCGTCTTTTTGAACGAAAGCGTATTGCGGAACTTCATTATACGAAAAACGTGCAATTCTCATGCTTTTAAGATTACGACATATTTGCTACTTAATTAAGCATTGCTTGATACTTAACTAAACTTTGCTTGCTGCTTAATTAAATTATTTGCGTAAATTATTTGCGATTGAAAGTTCTTGAAAACAAAACTTGAGTCTAGTACACTCAAGTTTTAGGAATAAAGTTATAGGAAAATCTGTTATACGTATCAGATACATGAAAGTGAAAGCTCGTTAGAACTCAAAAGTATCGTCAAAAAGCTTGAAATTGCAATAAAAGTTGCAGCGATTTGACTTAACTGAAATGTGTTTTAGAGCTTTCGTGGAAATGAGGTAGATATGGAACAAAAGTTTACAACCTTAGCGCAAGACGCATTAAGCGACGCTGTGCAAAGTGCAGCGGCTGCTGGCAATGCGCAAGTTGACACTCTGCATTTGGCGGATGCTTTACTCCGCCAAGAGCAGGGCGTCGTTCGCGCGCTTATTGCTCAGGCGGGGGCGGACGCGCAACAAATCGGTGCTGAAATTCGTAACGCATTAGTGGCATTGCCTTCATCTACTGGCTCAACTACAACTAAGCCAGATGCAAGTCGTCAGCTTTTGGCTGCGCTAAGCCAGGCAGAAAAAGAAATGCGCGCAATGGGAGACGAATACGTTTCTACGGAACACATGCTTATTGGCATGGTTGCTAGCGAACCAAACGCTGTTGCGGATATTTTCAAAAAGCACAACGTTTCCGCAGACGTGTTGCGTAAGGCTGTGCCAACTGTGCGCGGTGGCGCAAAAGTGACAAGTCCGGATGCTGAAGGCAACTACAAAGCGCTCGAAAAGTATTCTGTTGATATGACTGCGCGCGCTCGCGAAGGAAAGCTCGACCCAGTAATTGGGCGCGATCAGGAAATTCGTCGCGTGATTCAGATTCTTTCTCGCCGCACGAAGAACAATCCTGTGCTAATTGGCGAGCCGGGCGTTGGAAAAACGGCAGTTGTAGAAGGATTGGCTCAGCGAATTGTGGCAGGAGATGTGCCTACGACTTTGCAAAACAAGCGTCTTATAAGCCTCGATTTGGCTTCGATGGTTGCAGGTTCGAAGTATCGCGGCGAGTTTGAGGAACGCTTAAAGGCAGTGTTGAAGGAAATTCAGCAATCGGACGGTCAAATTATTACGTTTATTGACGAAATTCACACTGTTGTTGGCGCAGGATCTGCAGAAGGTTCAATGGATGCTGGGAATATGCTTAAGCCAATGCTTGCGCGCGGTGAGCTGCGCTTGGTTGGTGCAACTACGCTTAACGAGTATCGCGAGCATATTGAAAAGGATTCCGCGCTTGAACGCAGATTCCAGCAAGTGTTTGTTGGCGAGCCATCTGTTGAAGATACGGTGACGATTTTGCGTGGACTTAAGCAACGTTACGAAGCGCACCACAAGGTGACGATTAGTGACGATGCAATCGTAGCTGCAGCAACGCTTTCAAACCGCTATATTACTGGCAGACAGCTTCCAGATAAGGCGATTGATTTGGTGGATGAAGCGGCAGCTCACTTGCGTATGGAACTTGATTCTCAGCCAGAAGAGATCGACGAATTGCAGCGCAAAGTTACGCGTCTTGAAATGGAAGAAATGCAATTAAAGAAGGCGGAAGATGCTGCTGCGCGCGAACGCTTAGAAAAGTTGCAGGAAGAATTAGCTAACTCGCGCGAAAAGCTTTCTGGATTGAAAGCGCGTTGGGATGCGGAAAAGGCTGGCCATAACAAGGTTGGTGATTTGCGAGCGCAACTCGACGCTAAGCGCGTAGAAGCCGACAAATTCACACGTGAAGGCAACTTGGAACAAGCAAGCCGTATTTTGTATGGTGAAATCCCAAGCATTCAAAAAGCTTTGGAAGAAGCGGAGTCTGAGGCCGCTAATGCTAAAAGTGAAGCGAAAGAGCCAATGGTTCCGGATCAGGTTGATGCTGATTCTATTGCAGGAGTCGTTAGCGAATGGACGGGCATTCCTGTTGGTCGCTTGATGCAAGGCGAAAATGAGAAGCTGCTCAACATGGAAAAGGAGCTTTCTAAGCGTGTGGTTGGTCAAAGTGAAGCAATTCAGGCTATAGCGGATGCTGTGCGCAGAAGCCGTGCTGGAATTGCAGACCCGAATCGCCCAACTGGTTCCTTCTTGTTCTTGGGTCCTACTGGCGTTGGTAAGACGGAGCTTGCTAAGGCTCTTGCTGACTTTTTGTTTGACGACGAGCGTGCAATGGTTCGCATTGATATGAGCGAGTACATGGAAAAGGCTTCCGTTTCGCGTCTAATCGGTGCTGCTCCTGGTTACATTGGCTACGAGGAAGGCGGCCAGCTTACTGAAGCTGTGCGTAGACGTCCGTATTCTGTAGTGCTTTTTGACGAAGTTGAGAAGGCACATCCAGAAGTATTCGACGTTTTGTTGCAGGTTTTGGACGATGGTCGTTTGACTGACGGTCAGGGTAGAACGGTTGATTTTACGAATACGATTTTGATTATGACATCAAACTTGGGTTCGCAATTCCTTGTGCAAGAGGGCTTGGACGATGCTGCTAAACGTAAGGCTGTTATGAACGCTGTTCACGCTGAGTTTAAGCCAGAGTTCATCAACCGTTTGGATGAGCTTGTTATGTTCCATCCGTTGAGCCGCGAAGAGCTTGGTGGAATTGTGGATATTCAAGTTCGTCAAGTGGCTGCACGCTTGAGCGACCGCCGCATTAGCTTGGATGTGAGCGGTTCTGCTCGCGCTTGGCTTGCGGAGCATGGCTATGATCCAGTTTATGGTGCTCGTCCGTTGCGTAGATTGGTTCAAACGGAAATTGGCGATCAGCTTGCTCGATTGCTGCTTTCTGGCGATGTGCATGATGGCGCTCGCGTAGTTGCGGATTGTGAGAATACTAGCGACCATGTGACCCTAAAGATTGCGTAGTTCCTGCATTCTTCAATGTAGTCAAATAAAAAAGTGTGCTGTTTATTGGATTATTTTCCAGTAGACAGCACGCTATTTTGTATTAGGTAATGCACGTGTTTAATTATGTTTCAAAAGTCAACTCAATAGTGTTTAATAGAACGTATGTTCGATAATATTGTGATGTTTGTTTTGATGGTGGTTGCTGTTGTAATAACCGCCATTGTTGTGCTGGCTATTGTTAAGCACAACTCTGGAACGCAAGGCGCTAATGGCGTAAACCAACGCGAATTTAACGAATTGCGCTCGCAGTATGAACAAGCGCGCGCTCAAGCTCAAGAAAATGGTAATCAGGCTATACGGTATCGCACGCAAGCAGAGCAGCTTGCTGAGCGATTAAAGTTTGTTGAAGCAGAACTTGCTAAAGCGCAGCAAGCAGAGCAATTGCGAGTGAATCGCGAAGAACAATTGCGCGCAGAGCGAGAAGAACGCGAACGGTTAAATCGTGAAAAAACTTTGAAAGAACAAGGTAAAGTTTTGGAAGCGCTTGCTCCAGTAAAAGACAATCTCGAAGCATTGAAGAATAAAGTTTCGCAGATTGAAGAAGGGCGTAAACAAGAAATGGGTGTGCTGAGCACTCAGCTTAAAGGCTTAAGTGAGCAGCAAACAAGGCTTGACCGCGAAACAAGTTCGCTTTCTGCAGCATTGCGAAATAATAAGGTTCGCGGAGCTTGGGGCGAGGCTCAACTAAAGAATATTGTTGAATCTGCGGGCTTGCTTGAGCATGTTGATTTTGATACGCAGGTTGTTGTAACTGGAGTAAATGGCGAACAGCAGAGGCCAGATATGGTTGTGCATCTGCCAGGAGGCAAAACAATTCCAGTTGATGCAAAAGTTCCGTATGCGGATTATCAGCGTGCTTGTGAAATCCCAGATAACGCAAGTGACGAAGAATTAGCTAGAAGGAGCGAGCTTCTAAAAGCGCACGCTAAGGCTTTGCGAGAGCATGTTAGAGTATTAGGAGCTAAAGCGTATTGGCAGGCTTTTGAAACAGCACCAGACTTTGTAGTTGCATTTATTCCAAACGAAGCATTGCTTCAGGCGGCTCTTGAAGCGGATCCAACGCTTATGGATGATGCTTTTGCACAAAAAGTAGCACTCACTTCACCAGTTACTTTGTGGGCTGTGCTTAAGTCTGTTGCGTACGCATGGCAGCAGCAAAGTCTTACAGATGATGCAAAAGAACTTTTCGATTTATCTAGAGAATTGTACGATCGCTTTGCGGTTCTTGGAGAAAATGCTTCAAAACTTGGCGTATCTTTGGCAAGAACAGTTGCAGCTTACAATAAGTTTGCTTCCTCACTTGAGTCTAGAGTGTTGGTAACAGCTCGTAAACTTCAGAAGTTAGATCAAAGTAAGGTTATTGCTTCAATAGATCTTATAGATTCCGATAAAGCTGATGTTAAAGAGCTGAGCGCTCCAGAAGTATCAGTAGAAGATCGTTAAGCATAAAAACATCAAAGCGTCAAAAATTGGACAGCTCTAAACGCTAAGGAGTGCAAAAATGGCAGAATTACAAGAGGAACGCGCGGAACTTAAGCGCATGCTTTGTGCGGATATGAGTGTGAAACCATTTAGCGAACTGTTTTCTGTTACATTTGCTCAGCGCGGCTCTAAGCTGGTTGGAGATGTTCTTTTTGATGCAATTGAGAAAGCTGGGTATTCGTTAGAACGCGATGTTGACGCTATTGGTGCGTTAACTGCTGCTGCAGTGCCGATGGTTTTTGCGCTTATTCATGCTGCAGAACGTAAAGGAATTGCACTCGACGGCTTTGTTATGGATTTTGTTTTTCCTGCAACAAAAGGTCCGTCAGTTAAAGGCAAGCGAGTATTGTTACTTGACTCTTGGCTTTCTGAAAAATCGTATGTTCAAACTTCTTCGCTTGTTACTTTACGACACGGCAATGAATTAAGTCTTGATTTTGGCATTGTTCATCAGCAAGGCGCGCAAATTCTTGCTATAGTTGCATTAATTGGTGGTGTTGACGCCGACGAACAAGGCATGAGGCATCTTCAATTAGTAAATCCAATAAGTGAGGAGAGTACTAAAATGGCATTTGTTCAAGCTTTCGGTGAAGAAGAATTACGTGCAGATGCAGATCACGAAGATTGCTGCAACGACAATTGCTGTGGCGGCCATTGTGAGGTTAAATGCACGGGAGATTGTGCTAACGATGGTTGCACTGAGCCTTGCTGCGAAGATAACTGCTGCGGTGGCCATTGCAAAGTAGAGTGCACGGGAGATTGCGCTCATGACGGTTGCACTGAGCCTTGCTGCGAAGATAACTGCTGCGGTGGCCATTGCAAAGTAGAGTGCACGGGAGATTGCGCTCATGACGGTTGCACTGAGCCTTGCTGCGAAGACGATTGCTGTGGCGGTCATTGCAAGTCAGGTTGCACAGGCGATTGCGCAACTGACGGCTGCCAAGACTAGTTGTAATTACTAGCTGCCAATACTAAGCAAAAGTATTAAACGGAGCAAAACTCACACATGCACGAACCGAATCCAATTACTTTGGCTGCAAAAGCTTCCGATGAACCAGAATTTCGACCTATAGGAGTTGGCCCGTGGGAAGAAGAGCATCCAGGTGAGCCTCGTCCAGATAATCCAGAATCGCCAAATTACGATGCGCGGTTTAGCGCTGAATTACTAGACGAAGGTGACCAGCGCAACGTCCTAGACCGCTACCGATACTGGAAAGTAGAAGCTATAAAAGCGGATCTCGATTCTAAAGGACGCCACGAGTTTGAAGTAGCTGTAGAAAATTGGACTCACGATTTCAACATAGGCTCTATGGTTCGCACTGCAAATGCGTTTACAGCGAAAAAAGTGTATATTGTAGGGCCTCATAAATGGAATCGTAAAGGCTCGTTAATGACTGAGCTTTACCAATACGTTGAGTGCTGCCCAACTATTGAAACTCTAGTAACTAATTGGCGCGAAAATATAGTACGAGAAGCAGAAGAAGCGCATCAACTTTTGCTTAAAGCACAAGCAGAAGGCAACAAAGAAGCTGAAAAAATCGCAAATATAAAGGAACACGACGCTAAAAACGCGCGCGTTATAGCGCTCGATATTATTCCAGGTGCTGTTGCTATGGAAAACTACAAGTTTCCTAAACGTTGCCTTATGCTTTTTGGTGCAGAAGGTCCGGGTCTTTCTAAAAAAGCGTTAGAAATGGCGGATGACGTTGTTTATATTTCGCAATTTGGCTCTGTTCGCTCGCTAAACGCAGGAGCAGCTGCGGCTGTTTCCATGCACGCATGGATTGCGCAACATGCAGCACCAAATTGCTGAATCTTAATAAAATATTAATTAGAATTTCGGTAGCAGAATTTTGTCAGCAGAATCTCATCAGCAATATTAGTTAAAACGCAGTAGCTTGTACTCATAAACGCTTACATTTGATGTTTATTTTTTTTTATTTGTGATATTGTTAATTTATGTTAGAATTTCAACATATTACAAAGCGTTTTGGTGCAAAGACAGCGCTTAACGATGTTTCTTTCGTCGCCGAAGACGGTAAAGTCACGGGCTTTTTAGGACCTAATGGCGCTGGTAAATCTACAACCATGCGTTGCGCGTTAAATCTTATTCATGCCAATAGTGGTACTTCTCTTATTGACGGAAAACCTTACGCAAAAATCGCATCCCCAATGACAGAAGTTGGCGCAGTTCTTGACGCAAAGTCTGCTCACAGAGGTCGTTCCGCTTATAATCACTTGTACTCGCTCGCTTTAACTCACGGAATATCAAAAAAGCGCGTTGACGAAGTGATTGATATTACTGGTTTAACTAGCGTAAAAACTCGCAAAGCGGGATCCTTCTCACTCGGCATGAGCCAGCGTCTTTCGATTGCGGCGGCACTTTTAGCAGATCCGCACAATCTTATTTTGGACGAGCCAATTAACGGTTTGGATCCAGAAGGCGTTAAGTGGGTTCGCGAATTGTGCAAGTATTACGCAAGCCAAGGTCGAGCAATTCTGCTTAGTTCGCACTTAATGAGCGAAGTTGCGCTTACTGCAGATAACCTTGTGATTATTGCGCATGGCGAAATTTTGAAGCGTGCAACAGTACAAGATTTTGTTAATGCACATTCGCAGCACGCTGTGCGACTTGTGACTCCAGAAGGCGAAAAGCTAAAGTCGGTGCTTGCTCAAAATCATCCTGAATGCAAGATTTTGCAAGATGTTCGCACTCCTCAAGACGTTCAAGAAGGCGAGCTCCTCAGAATAACAGGATGCGAGCTTAATCAGCTTGCTCGCGAAATTGCAGATAATCAAATCATGGTTTATCAGCTGAATCAAGAGCATGCATCGCTTGAGGAAGCATATTTGGCTCTTACGCACGGTCAAGAGCAGTACGCAACAAAAGCATTGCCAAATGCTACTGCTGCGACTGAAACGCAATATGCAGATGGAGGAAGCGCAAAATGAGTGGGCAAATTAATCAATCTGTTAGTCAATCTGTTAATCAAGAAACAAGCAGCTCTTACAAAACCGGCCGTAGCATGAACGCTCAGCACTTACGCCTTACATTTATGCACACGCTTAAATCTGAAATTGTTAAGCTGCGCGGACTTGCGTCTACGTGGTGGTGCATGGCATTAACAATTGTTTTGCCAGTAATTTTCAGCTTTATAATCGCGCTTGTGCAGAAAGCAATGTCTAAAGTTGACATTAAGAATGGAGCAAATCAAAGTAAATCAAGCGCTGCAATTACTGTTGGACCGAGCGATAAAAGTGACCTTATTGCATCTCAAGAAAGCATTTTCCGCTTGGTCGTTAGCTTTGCTTCTATATCTTTGATTGTTTTGGCGATTTTTGCAGTGCTTGCTGTAACTGCGGAACATTCTACGACTTCAATTCAGGCTTCTCTTACGGCTGTACCTAAAAGGGGTATGTTCTTTACGGCTAAGTTTATTGCGGTTGCAATCTATGTTTTTGTAGCCCAACTTATTGCAATGGCAGTTTCTTTAGCTGCTGCAGAATTAGCTTTTATGGGAGATAACATTTCCGGATTATCGGGAAGCAACGTGTGGAAATTGCCGCTTACTCTGTTCCTTGGCTCTCCTGCAATTATGGTTGTTGTGTCAGCAATGGCCTACGGTTTTGGCATGATTTGCAAGTCAACTGCTGGCGGAATTATGTGCGTTATTGGAGCCGTGATGATTCTGCAGGCCATTGTTAGCATTATTATGCTTGCAAGCAATTTTGCGAAGTGGACTTCAATACTTATTCAGATTTTGCCAGGCAATGCTGCAAGCCAATTCTTAGGAGTCTCCGCTAGTTCTGGGCGGCAACTTCCACCAAACGCATATGTTTTCACATGGTGGCAGTCCGGTTTAGTGGTTCTTGCTTGGGGTGTAGTTATGTACGCAATTGGCTACATAATTGAAAAGCATCGCGATATTTAAATTATAGTAAGTAAAATAAAAAATAACCCCCGTTCGATTGCAATCATTACTGAGCAAACGAGCGGGGTTTATTTATTGCAACTATTTGCTAATACTAGTTTCTAATTCTTCTTCTTGCTAGAAATAAAGCGCCCACTGCAAATAGCATAACGCCCCGAGCAACCATAGCAATAATAGATGGCACTAATTCTGGCACTAAGCTCATTGTGCATTTTCTTGAGAATCCTGATCGTTTTGTTTCTTTTTAGCAAATTGAGGATGAGCATACTCTGGACCAATATATGAAGTATCAGGCAATGGCAGCTCGTTTGTAGGCTTAGCTTGCTGCGGTTGCGCATACTGAGGTTGTTGCGCGTATTGCTGCTCATAGTATGGTTGCTGGCCGTATTGCTGATTGTAATATTGTGGTTGTGCGTACGGTTGCTGCGCGTACTGCTGACCGTATTGGATTTGTTGTGGTTGTTGCGCGTACGGTTGCTGCTCATATTGTTGTTGCGCGTATGGTTGCTGCGCGTACTGATTTTGTTGAGCGTACGGTTGTTGTGCATATTGCTGTTGCGAGTACGGTTGTTGAGCGTACTGATTTTGTTGAGCGTACGGTTGTTGTGCATATTGCTGTTGCGCATACGGTTGTTGAGTGTACTGATTTTGTTGTTCATACGGCTGTTGCGAGTACGACTGCTGAGCATACGGTTGTTGCTCATATTGCTGTTGCGCGTACTGTTGCTGAGCGTACTGCTGGCCGTATTGGATTTGTTGTGGTTGTTGCGCGTATTGTTGCTCATATTGTTGTTGCGCGTACGGTTGTTGAGCGTACTGATTTTGTAAGTATTGTGGAGTCTCCTGCTGCGGTTGAATAGGTTGTGGCTTTTGAGCTGACAAGTCAGTTTGAGAGGCTTCTTCTATTACGTTGTCGTGTAGCACAGGTGCAGATTTGGCTTGAGGTTCAGGTTCTGCTTGTATCTCGGGTTCAGGTTGAGGTGCAGGTTGTGGCTCAGCTGGTGCCTCGGGTTCGGGTTCAGGCTCAGGCTCAGGTGTTACTTGCATAGCAGGCTCAGTATTTGCTTGCACTGCAGACTCAGGCGCTACATTTGTTTCATGCTCTGTCGTTGGCTGCGTATCAAGCTCAGGGGATACCTGTGCCTCAGGCTCAGTAGTCACATGCGTTTCAACCGCGATTGTTTCCTTAGGCTCAACTGCTTGAGGTTCAACTGCTTGAGGCTCTGCATATATATGAGATTCTTCCGTCAGCTGAGGCTCTACTTCTGCCTTTACTTCTGCCTCTACTTCTGTCGCTACTTCTGCCTTTACAGTTGTATTCTCTGTTGTTAATTGAGGCTCAGGAGTCAATTGTGGCTCAGGAGTTAGTTGTGGTTCAGGCTCAGTTTGTGGCTCAGGCTCAGCTTGTGGCTCAGGCTCAGCTTGTGGCTCAGACTCAGTCGTTAATTGAGTCTCAGGCTCATTTTCAGGCATCAATTGCGTCTCAGTTTCAGTCATCAATTGAGGTTCTACTGCCACCTCTTGCGTTAATTGTTGTGCTGAATTTAGTTGAGTCGTTTCATTGTTGATATTATTAGGGATTTGTTCTTGAACATATACTCCTGTAGGATTCTGGTATTTTTGTTCATTGTTATAAACATATAGAGGTTTGGACACGTATGCTGCGTTGTCTCCTATTGTCGCCATATAAGCATCTTCGAGTGAAACGCATTCTTTACTCAACTGATATGTAAGTAATTGTTTATCGTTAAAGAATTGCGCCAAATCTGCAATATTTGCATTATCTATAACGAAAGCTGCGCCTTCCTGCACGTCTTCGCTTTTGTGCTCAACTTGCATAATAGAGCATTCACTATGCTGCGATTGCATAATGTCAAATAGCTTTTCTGGTTCAGGAGTAATAACTCGTACAGTGTTTTGAGAATATGCAGCAAGCAAATCTGCCACGCTTGTTTTTTGTAGAATCTCACCATGCGCAATAATAACAAGATCGTCTGCAATAATAGAAAGCTCACTAATGTTATTAGTGCTGATAAGTACCGCACCACCGCGTTCTGCATAGTATTTGCAGATATCGCGCATCCATCTAACTCCTTCAACGTCTAAGCCATAGAATGGATTATCGAGAATAAGATTATGAGGATCTGCGAGAAGTGCTGCAGCAATCTCAAGTCGTTTGCGCATGCCGGTTGACATTTCTTTAATTTTCATATTTTGTATAGAGCTGATTCCGGCAATATCCATAATCTCCGATACGCGCGTTTTTGGAATTTTGCAATACTTCGCGACGAATGTGAGCTTTTTTATAGCACTAGTATTTCTATAATTAGCTTTTAAATCTAATACTGTGCCGACTGTTTCTATTGGGGAATTAAATTTTTTGTATGGGACGCCGTCGAATAATGCTTCACCTCCATTGGCTTTTATGAGTCCCAATGCGCAATATAGTGCAGTTGATTTTCCGGAACCGTTAGGTCCAACAAAACCTGTAACTTTACCATCTTCTGCTACAAAAGAAATATTATTTAGTACTTGCTGTTTTTTATAGTACTTAGATATATTTTGTATCTCTAACATAACTAAATCCTACTGCTAAAAATGTAATAAAAAAATCCTATTTGTGTAAAAAATTAAGGACTTCATCTCATAACTGGCTATAAGATAAAGTCCTTAATTTTTCAGTTTTATTTATTTATGCTCAATTGCAATATGAGTTCAGTCATTCTTTACAGTTTCAGCAAAGCGAGGCCACAAGGTTGTGCCCCAGTTCTTGATTGTGCGCTGGCGAACCAACGGCAAATCAGTACGGTTGTACACTGTACGCCATGGTTCCCATACTAAGCCGGTCTTTTCTTCCAACTTAATGCGAAGATTGCGCACATTGCCCTTGAACTGAATCGTTGTGCTGAAGTGAGCGGTACGATACTTGCCGTTTCCTTCCCAAGCGCGAGAACGTACGTATGGAGTTCCGTCGATATCAGTGCCGTACTCATCCCAGTAGACGTAGTAGCGAGCTACATAAGCTCCACGGTGATCCAAGGTCAAATAACCGTCACGGTAAGCAGAAACCTTAGTCTCAACATAATCGCTGTTGCTCTGGAGAGTTGCTACTTCGTTATCTTTTACGAAGGAAGTAGTGTAAGCGATTGGAACAGCTGGGCTAGAGGTGCTCAAATTTGCACCTTCCTGAATCAAAGCCTTTAGCGTATCGATATTGCCGGTAATAACCTTTGCTGCACCGTTAGCGCTGCCGCCGAGAATCACTGCAGTAACAGAAGTATTCTGGAGAATGCGATGGAATTCGGTGTTTGGCTTGATTTCTACGCCCTTAATTGCTGCTTCTACTGCAGCCTGGAAATCAGTGCTCTTGCTGGTGGTATCGAACTTTACGTACATTGAGCGACCATAAGCTACGTTTGACACGTAAACTGGTGGGCGTTTGCTGTCAACGCCACGGTTCTTCAAGCTTTCTGGCGTGGTGCATGGAGCAAAGAAATCTGCTGGGCTATCTGGAGCGTCGACGCTTACTGTGTAGTAAGTTTGCTTGAAGTTCACAATTTGAGTCTGCTTCTCACCCTTGTGTACCGCATCGAAATCAATCTTCAGCGGTACGCCAATCTTTGCAAAATCAGCACCAAACTTAGCCTTGAGCTGGTTCATGCTTTGTGCGCTTGCGGAATCATACTGCATACGAGCTGCTACATGATGGCTTGCTGCATATTGTGCATTCCATTTAGAAACTAAACCGTTAACTGCTGAAGTAACGGAGCTCTTGGTTGGATGTTGCACAGTTACAGCACTCTCGCCGCCGTGGAAGCCTGGCAAATCAATGCTCAAAGTTAATGGTGCGCGATTTGCTGAAATCAAGCTTGGCATGTTATCCATCAAATTCTGGTCAGCGCGGAATAATGCACCAGGATACACGCGATCATTGTTGGCCGAAGTTACCGACAAGTTTGACGTTGTATTGGTGATGTTCTTCTTCTGATGCTCAACAACAACGAATTCGCCGTTCTTGTTGAAGCTGTCGCTGGAGAATTTATTGTTAATTGTTTCGCCGTGACGTGCGAGAATATTTGTTTTATCGTAATGCAAATCCCACAAGTAGTTGTTCAGCGAGTCCTTGCTAGCTGCGCAAGATGCAGCTGGTGCAGAAGGCTTTGCGGAAGAATCTGCCATTGCTGGAACTGCTAAGCATTGTGGAATAATAGTCGCGCCCGCGAGCAACAACATTGCTGCATTACGGTAGAACTTTGTGCTCTTCATATGTATCCTTCGATTTTTATTAGATTTTATTTCAAATTATTTTTCAGTGAGATGCCGCAAAATACGTGCTTCAGTGCATATATATGCTTCAGTGCATCAGCTTCAGCTTCTCACATCACATGATTATTACACACTTTTTATTTATGCGATAATTGTTTAAAATAATTTTTTTAAGTTTCAAACAAAAGTTTAAATAATGCTGAAATACCAACACTTTTTGGTTACGTCAGTTTTGTTGTTTCGGCGTGTTGACAGATAAAACGAGCGGATTTTACGTATTTTGATTCGTGATAATTTTGTGAAAATATATGCAAAATATTTGTGCAAGTATTATTTAGTGTTACGCATGCGCAATTTTTAATTGCTTCAGTCTTAAAAAATTAATTTGTAGTACTTTCTCAATAAAACAAAAATAATCAACAAATAACTCTCGTAAAGCTTTTATCCACATTGCTTTTTTCTACTAACGAAGGTCACGTATCACACATATAGTTGAGGTTATGCCTACATTCACACGCGAAGAAATTGAGCATTTGGGCGTTTTGTCCCAGATTGCTTTAAGCGACGAAGAAATCAGTCGCTTGCAAGGCGAATTAAACGTCATTGCAGAATCTATTAATAAAGTGCAGGAAGTTGCTGGCGAAGATGTGCCACCTACTGCAAATCCAGTGCCTTTGGAAGCTTATTTGCGTCCAGATGAGCCTGCTACACCTTTGACTCAAGAAGAAGCTCTTTCGGATGCTCCTAGAAGTGAGTCTGGCATGTTTGTAGCGCCTCGAATTTTGGGGGAGGAATAAAACATGACTAATACTCAAGATTTGGTAAAACTTTCTGCTGCCGATATGGCAAAGGCTGTAAAAGCTAAAGAAGTTTCTAGCCGTGAACTTGTTGAAGCTCACTTGGCAGTCATTGAATCTGCAGAGCCAGAAATTAAGGCATTCTTGCATGTTTCTGCAGATATTGCTCTCGAGCAGGCAGATGCTTTTGATGCTAAGAACGCTAAGGGTGAGACTGAAGGATTGCCTGAGTTGGCTGGTGTGCCAATTGCCATTAAAGACATGATTGTCACTAAGGGCATTCCTACTACTGCAGCATCGAAGATCCTCGAAGGCTGGGTTCCACCTTACGATGCTACTGTTATTGAAAAGCTCAAAGCAGCTGGCATGCCAATTCTCGGCAAGACTAATTTGGATGAGTTTGCTCAAGGTTCTTCTACAGAACATTCTGCTTATCAAACTACTTGCAATCCTTGGGATACTGAGCGTGTTCCTGGTGGTTCCGGCGGCGGTTCAGCTGCAGCTGTTGCTGCATTCGAAGCTCCTATTGCTTTGGGTACAGATACTGGTGGTTCTATTCGCCAGCCAGGTGCTTTAACTGGTACAGTCGGCGCAAAGCCAACTTACGGTGGTGTTAGCCGTTTTGGTGCAATCGCTATGGCAAGCTCTCTCGACCAGATTGGACCTGTTTCTCGTACCGTTCTTGATTCTGCGCTTTTGCAGGAAATTATCGGCGGTAACGATAGGCGCGATTCTACTTCTATTCCAGCTCCTGTTCCTCCAATGGCTCAAGCTGCTCGTGAGGGCGCTCGCCGTGATTTGAAGGGCTTGAAGGTTGGTTTAGTTAAGGAGCTTAGCGGTGAAGGCTTCCAGCCAGGCGTTGAAGCACGCTTTAATGAAGCTGTGCAATTGCTTAAGGATATGGGCGCAGATGTTACGGAAGTTTCCTGCCCTCACTTCCCTTACTCTTTGGCTGCTTATTACATTATTATGCCTTCAGAAGTTAGCTCTAATTTGGCTCGCTACGACGGTATGCGCTACGGTTTGCGCGTCATGCCACCAGCAGACAAGCCTCAGACTGCTGCAAATATGATGGCTGCAACTCGTGAAGCTGGTTTCGGTGACGAAGTAAAGCGTCGTATTATTCTCGGCACTTACGCACTTTCCGCTGGCTACTACGATGCTTGCTATGGTTCTGCGCAAAAAGTTCGTACGCTTATTATTCGCGATTTCGAAGAAGCGTTTAAGAAAGTAGATGTTCTTGTTTCTCCAACAAGCCCTACAACGGCATTTAAGTTTGGCGAGAAGATGGATGATCCACTTTCTATGTACATGAACGATATTGCTACAATTCCTGCAAACATGGCTGGAGTTCCTGCTTTGAGCCTCCCAGCTGGCTTAAGCGACGACGGTTTGCCTGTTGGCATTCAGATTATTGCTCCGCAATGCCACGATGAAAAGATGTACAAGCCTGCAGCAGCGTTGGAAGCAGCGCTCGAAGAGCAGTGGGGCGGTCCAATTTGGAAGTCGCTTAAAGCTGGTTGGCTCGATTCATTGGCTAAGTAAAGTGAAGTAAAGCTTAAGTAAGAAGGATATCTAATGGCTGAAAAACTTATGAAATATGCCGATGCTGTTGAGCAATTCGATCCAGTATTCGGTTTGGAAACTCACGTTGAGCTTTGCACTCGTACGAAGCTGTTCTGCCCAGCAGAAGTATCTTTTGGCGGTGAGCCAAATACTCAGCTAACTCCTGTAAGCCTTGGTTTGCCAGGCTCTTTGCCAGTTGTAAACAAGACTGCAGTTGATTATGCAATTAAGCTTGGTTTGGCTTTACATTGCGAAATTGCTGAGTGGAGCCAGTTCGCTCGTAAGAACTACTTCTACCCAGATATGCCTCGCGATTATCAGATCTCCCAGTACGATAAGCCTACTAATGGCAACGGTTACTTGGATGTTGAGCTGGAAGACGGCACCGTGTTCCGTGTGCCGATTGAACGTGCTCACATTGAGGATGATGCTGGTAAGAATACTCACGTTGGTGGCGCTGACGGCCGTATTGAAGGCGCAAATCACTCTTTGGTTGATTACAATCGTGCAGGTGTGCCTTTAATCGAGATTGTAACTAAGCCAATCGAAGGTGCAGGTAGCCGCGCTCCAGAAATTGCTGGTGCTTATATGCGTGCTATTCGCGATATTGTTCGCGCTCTCAACATCTCTCACGCTCGTATGGAGCAGGGCAATATGCGTGCTGACGTGAACGTTTCGCTCCGTCGCAAGCCAACCGATCCATTTGGTACGCGTTCAGAAACTAAGAATGTGAACACATTCCGCGGTATTGAGAAGACGCTGCAATATGAGATTCGTCGTCAGGCTGCTATTTTGAGCGAAGGCGGCGAGATTTTGCAGGAAACTCGTCACTGGGATGAGGCAACTCAGACCACTGCTGGTGGTCGTGTGAAGTCGGATGCTGACGATTATCGCTACTTCCCAGATCCTGATTTGGTTATGCTTCACATCACTAAAGAGCATATTGAGCGAATGAAGGCGCAAATGCCGGAAATGCCTCGTGAGCGCCGTAACCGTTTGCAAAGCGAATGGGGTATTAGCGATCTTGAAATGCGCGATATTTTGAACGCAGATGCTCTTGATTTGGTTGAAGAAACCGTTAAGGCTGGCGCAAGTGCGGCAGGTGCTAAGAAGTGGTGGCTTGGTGAGCTTGCTCGCGAAGCAAACACTCGTGGCGTGACTTTGGAAGAATTGCCTATTACTCCGCAAGATGTGGCTGAAGTTGAAAAGCTAATTGCAGACGGCAATCTTAACGATAAGCTCGCTAAGCAAACTGTTGCATGCGTTTTGGCTGGCGAGGGTAAGCCTGATGAAGTTGTTAAGAAGCACGGATTTAAGGTTATGAACGACGACGGTGCTTTGGAAGCTGCTGTTGACGCTGCTCTTGCTGCTGATCCTGAAGTTGCAGAAAAGCTTAAGGCTGGAAATATGAAGCCGATGGGTGCAATTATTGGTGCTGTTATGCGTGCAACTAAAGGTCAGGCTGATGCTAAGGCTGTTACTAAGATTGTGATGGCAAAAATCAAAGGCTGAAAAGTGCCGTAAAGGCTGAAAAATTTAATATTTGATAACGCTAATGTATAAACGTAAAAGCGTAATCAATATTCAAAAGTAAGTGCTGCGTACTTGCTGCATACTCAAATCAGATTTGTTTGTGTAGCAGGTGCGCAGAATTTACTATTTATCAACATTGCGAGGCATTTTTCGTCTTCTGGATTATCATATATTATGCGATGTGAGAATTATGCGAAGGGCTTAATTTTCAAAGGCACAATACAAGTAGGTGACTATGCAACAAACCAATGATGGTGTTATTAACTCTCGCGAGTTACCAAAATCTATAGTAATTCCTCAAATTCGTGGAGAGATGGCGCACCTTCGTCCAGCTACGTGCGATGATTTTCAAAGAATGGATGATTTGTGCGCATTTGATGGTGCTGCAGTTATTACTGGAAAGGATGCTAATTCAGAGCGTTCTATGGTTCATTCGTGGGTTGAAAGCTCTATGCAATGGACTAAAGATAGTCTTATTGGCGAAAATCCTTCTGAATCTTGTCGTTTTGCTGGCGATGTTCAGTTGCGTCACACTATTGCGTGGGCGATTGTTCCTGATGTTTTGGATGATTCAAATAACGCTTCCGGCGATATTATCGGCATGATTTTCCTTATAGATATTGACGGATGGTCTCGCAGTGCTCGAATTCAAGTTGTTTTAGGCAAAAATTATCGAGGAAGAGGCTATTCGCGCGACGCAATGCCTAGGGTTATGACTTATGCTTTTGCATCAGAGCCGACTGGTCTAGGGTTGCATAGAATTTGGGTAGGAGTTCCGGCAACTAATACTCGCTCACTTTCTGTATATCAATCTCTTGGATTTGTAAAAACCGGCACTGCGCGCGACGCATTATGGGATGCTCAAAATCAAAAATATCAAGATTTTGTTGTAATGGACACTCTTGTAGATGAATATGATGCCATTCGTTCGCTGGATGCGTTTGGTCTACACGTTATTGAAGAAAATCCTGGTGTAATCGAAGCTTTGAGCGCGCATGAACATTCTGTGGCTATACCTGTGCATCGTGATAATCTTGATGAAGCATGGCCGTACAATGCAAACGTCTCTGAAGGAAGTTCATCAAAAAAAGCTTGGTGGCGCATTATAGGTCGTGGACGCAAACGTAATACGGAAGGTAAGTAATGAGCGCCGAAGATCTCGACAACTATGAAACCGATGCAGAACTTGCGTTATATAAAGAATACCGTGATGTTATTAAGCTTTTTACTTATGTCGTAGAAACAGAGCGACGATTTTATTTAGCCAATAAAGTCGATTTTAATGTGCGTTCAGCAGGTCAGGATGTTTATTTTGATGTTCAACTTACAGACGCTTGGGTATGGGATGTTTACCGCCCTTCGCGTTTTGTTAAAAATGTCCGAATAGTAACTTTTAAAGATGTAAATGTTGAAGAAGTACAGAAAACAGACATTGACATTCCTGAATCTATCGCGTGATGCGAGTATGCTCAATAAGGATATATAGAAATTGCTTACCTAGCACGCAAAGTGTTTTCGTAAAAATTTGATGTATTAAGATGGAGGACAAGTGACGGATACACAATCCCCAAAGGAATCTGTGGTAATTATTGGTGGCGGTCCGGCAGGGTTGACGGCAGCCTGGGAACTCGTTAAGGATGGTGGATCTAGCCGCTACGACGTAACAGTGCTCGAAGCCACGCGTGAATTTGGCGGTATTTCGCGTACTGTGAAGTATAACGGCAATCGTATGGACATCGGCGGTCATCGTTTCTTCTCAAAAGATGACCGTATTATGCAATGGTGGCGTGAAATGCTGCCTCTCCAGGGTGCGCCTTCATATGATGATAAAAAGCTTGGTCGTCATCACGATTTGGAAGCAGGTGGACCTGATCCTGAAGTTGAAGATGAAGTGATGTTGAAGCGTCATCGCGTTTCTCGTATTTTCTGGAATCATCATTTCTTTGATTATCCAATTTCTCTTTCTGCAGCAACCTTGCGCTCTATGGGCTTTATTTTGACAATGAAAGTTGGCTTCAGCTATTTGTGGTCTATGATTCACAAATTGCCAGAAACTAATCTTGAGAATTTCTACATTAATCGTTTCGGCAAGAAACTTTATTCCATGTTCTTTGAGGGCTATACAGAGAAGCTTTGGGGTAGGCATCCAAGCCAGATTTCTGCCGATTGGGGTGCTCAGCGCGTTAAGGGTTTGAGCATTGTGGAAGTGTTGAAGAATGCTTTTTCCAAGCTTTTCCCTAAGAAAAAAGGCAAGAAGAAGGAAGTAGAGACCTCATTAATTGAGGAATTCTGGTATCCAAAGCTTGGTCCTGGTCAGTTATGGGAAACAGTTGAGCGCCGTTGCCGCGAAAACGGTGCTACTGTGCGCACAGACGCAAAGGTAGTTGCTATTAAGCAAGCAGACGGAAAGATTTCCAGTGTTGTAGTTGAAGATGCAAATGGAGAGCGTTCAGAATTGCACGCCGACCAGTTTATATCTTCTATGCCAATTAAGGATTTGGTAGCTGCTCTTGAGCAGGGTGCAGATGGTGACGAAAAGGCTGAAGTTCCAGCAGAAATGCAACGCGTTGCCAAGGGTTTGCCTTATCGCGATTTTGTGACTGTAGGCTTGCTTGTTAAGCGCGTGCGTCTGCGTAATACTACCACTATTCCAACGCTTGGTAATCCTCCTATTGTTCCTGATTGCTGGATTTACGTGCAGGATCCTGGATATAAAGTCGGACGTTTGCAAATCTTCAACAACTGGAGCCCATATCTCGTTAAGGATGTTGATAACACTGTTTGGATCGGTCTTGAGTACTTCTGCGAAGAAGGCGACGACTTCTGGAATATGAGTGATGATGATGCTCGTAAGATGGCTATTGACGAGTTGACTCGTATGCAGGTTATCAATGGTGAGGAAGACGTTCTTGATTCTCATCGTGAGCGAGTGCCAAAGGCATATCCTGCTTACTTTGACACATACGCTCAGATGCCTGAATTGATTGATTATCTTGATGGCTTCGGTAATTTGTATTGTGTTGGTCGCAATGGACAGCATCGTTATAATAACCAAGATCATTCAATGGCAACTGCTATTGAGGCTGTAGAAGATATCCGAACTGGAGAAACTTCTAAGAAGAACGTGTGGTCTGTTAACACTGAAAAGTCGTATCACGAAAAGAAGTAGTAATTAATTCTCGTATAAATTTGAGCGTTTGATTTTAAAGCGCAAATAATTTAGCGATATAGCGTCAATAATACTGGGTGTTACCCATATTATTGGCGCTTTTTGTTTATTCTAATATCGCTTTAAAAGCTTTATAAAAATTGTAATAAAAAATACTAAATACTATGGCGCGTCGCGTTGTACAGCGTCGTATAGCTGTAGTAGCATACATAATGTTCGTTGTTATGTACATATGAATTGTTATGAAATGGCAGCGAGTTCGTGACGGATTTTTCCGTAATCTTCCATGTAAAGACTTGCCGGGGCTCTATTCCGTGTGAGTTAAGGAAAGGTAAAATTGTGGCAACAGGCCAGAATCTTGAAAAAATGAAGCTTTCAGAATTGAAAGATCTTGCAAAACAGATGGGTTTGCGCGGAACATCTACAATGCGTAAGCCTGAGTTGGTGGCTACACTGACGGCTGCTCGTAATGGGGGAGAAGCGCCTGCAGGTGTAAGTGTTCGTGTTCCTCGTGATGTTGTAAATCCTAATAAAACTGCAGATACTAGTACAGATATAGAAGATGCTGGATCATCGAAAGACAATAGTGATTTAGAAGCATTAGAAGTTTTGGTTCCCAATGCTACTTCAGATCGTCGCTATAGAGACGAAGAAGATTTTGGGAATAAAAATTATCGACGCGATGCGAATCGTAATAATACATTCCAGCGTCGTCGTTCCTCAGAAGATCGTAATGATAATCGCGATCGTAGAGAAGATGGTATGGACTCGCATGAGTTGGATCAAATTTTGGCAACATTGCCTGGTGAAGATTCTCATGCAGAGGGTGAACCGCGTCGTCAGCGTGTAGCTTCTCGTGACTTTGATAGAGAAGAACAACAAAATCGTGCTGATCGTTTCCAGCGTCGTATGCGCGGTCGTGCACGTGATTACGATGAGTCTCGTTCAGATTATTCAGATCGGCAGAATCGTTCAGAACGCATGGATCGAGTAGAACGTGAAGATCGTGATGAACGTCGTGCTGAGCGTGGAGAACGTCAAGATCGTAACGATCGCAATGTTCGTCTTGATCGCGATGCACGTGATGCGCGCGATGCTCGCGAAGAGCATGATTTACGCGAGCCTCGTCGTGAAGAGCCTCAGGAAGAGCTCGTGCCAGTAGCTGGAATTGTTGATGTCTTAGAATCTTACGCATTCGTGCGCACTTCTGGTTATTTGCCTGGTCCTAACGATGTTTATGTTTCAATGAGCCAAATTAAAAAATATGGCTTACGTAAGGGTGATGCAGTTCAAGGCTCCATTCGTGCTCCTCGCGAAGGCGATCGTCGAAATCAGCGTCAAAAGTTTGTTCCTTTGCAAACAATCGATAGCATTAATGGAATGAGCGTTGAAGAAGCTCAGTCCCGCCCGCAATTTGCTAAGTTGACGCCGTTATATCCGCAGGAGCGTTTGAAGCAAGAAACTACTCCGAATCGCATGTTGGGACGTGTTATTGATTTAGTTGCCCCAATTGGTAAAGGTCAGCGCGGTTTGATTGTGTCGCCACCAAAGGCTGGTAAAACCATTACTCTTCAGAATATTGCAAATGCAATTACTACAAATAATCCTGAAGTGCATCTTATGGTTGTGCTTGTAGATGAGCGTCCAGAAGAAGTTACCGACATGGAACGTACTGTGCAAGGCGAAGTGATTTCTTCTACATTCGATCGTCCTGCAACAGATCACACTACTGTTGCTGAGCTTGCTATTGAGCGCGCTAAGCGTTTGGTTGAGCTTGGCCAGGATGTTGTGGTTTTGCTTGATTCTATGACTCGTTTGGCTAGAGCCTACAATATTGCAGCTCCTGCTTCTGGTCGTATTCTTTCCGGTGGTGTTGATGCTCAGGCGTTGTACCCACCAAAGAAGTTCTTCGGTGCTGCTCGAAATATTGAAGACGGCGGCTCTTTGACGATTATTTCTTCTGCATTGGTTGAAACTGGCTCTAAGATGGATGAAGTAATCTTCGAAGAGTTTAAGGGCACTGGAAATATGGAATTGCGCTTGAGTAGAGATTTGGCTGATAAGCGTCTCTTCCCAGCGGTAGATATTAATGCTTCTGGAACTCGTCGCGAGGAGTTAATTACTCCAGCTGCAGATTTGCCAGTTATTTATCGTTTGCGCCGTCTCTTTGGTGGTCTTGAGGCAGAGCAAGCGTATCAGACTTTGATTCCTCGATTGAAGAAAACTGCTTCAAACCGTGATTTCTTAGCTGCTATAACTCAACAAACTGGCACTGCTACGAATAATTCTTCTTCTACGACTATTGCGTAGTTCTTATTTCGTAAGGAATTAAAATTATTGCCCTTTGGATTATCTACCAAGGGGCAATAATTTTATTTATATTTATATTTATTAATAACTAATATTTTATGCAGCATGTAAAGCTTGTTGCGCAAGTGCAAATTTGCTTATGCGCGCTACGCCTTCTTTAAGTTCTTCTGCTCTTCCAGCGTAAGATAGTCGCACGAATCCGCTTCCTTCTGCGCCAAAGGCTTCTCCTGGTACAACAGCAACTTTTTCTTCATCTAAAAGTTTTTTGCTAAATTCTTCTGAACTTAAACCAGTTGGTCGAACGTCAACAAAAACGTAGAATGCACCTTGAGGCTCTATAAGACGCAATGCATTGCAATTTGCCAATCCGTCTATAACAAGCTGACGTTTTGCGCGATATTCTTCTCTCATTTCACGCACGTGATCTTGTGGACCTGTTAATGCAGCCACGCCGCCATATTGTGCGGTAGAATTTACAGAAGAATGCATCATTTCTGCAATTTTGCTGGTTTGCTCAATAACTTGACTTGGTGCAAGAATATATCCAATTCTCCAGCCTGTCATGGCGTAAGTTTTCGATAAACTTTCTACAATAATGGTTCGTTCGTGCATTCCTTCAGCTGCTGCAATAGATGGTGCTACAGCATTTCCGCAAGGTTCAGTTTCTGGATTGCTTGCGAATACGAATGGATGGTAGACTTCGTCAGAAATTACCCAAAGATCAAATTCTTGGCATAATTTTGCAATTTTTTCGAGTTCTTCTGCGGTTGTTACTGCACCGGTTGGGTTGCATGGAGAATTGATAATGATGGCTTTAGTGCGTGGTGATATAGCTTTGCGTATTTCTTCTGCATTAATATGCATTCCATGTTCTGGCTTAAGGGCTACAGTTACTGGAATTCCTTCGCACATTAGCACTTCTGCATCGTATGATGTGAAGTATGGAGATGGAATAATAACCTCATCTCCCGGATCTATTACTGATTTAATAGCTAAATATAATCCAATAGTAGCGCCGTCAACGGCTTGAATTTCTGTGTCTGCGTTGTAGTTTAAACCTTTTACTCTATTCGTATAATTTGCAGCTGCCTCGCGGAATTCTGGTATGCCTAAAACGTCTGTGTATTTTGTTTTTCCCTCTCGTAATGAGTTGCACGCGGCTTCAACAATGTGTGAGGAAGCAGTTTCGCCTGGTTCTCCTAGGCATAGTGAAATAGCGTCTGGTATTTGTTCTACACGGTCAAATACATCTCTAATACCTGAACGAGGTATTGAAATTGCATGTTTCGCTACTTTTGCCATGCTGTGCTCCTTTTTGATTGTTGGTTTTGATTTTATAAGAATAATCTTTAAAGGTTATAGGTTTCGTTTATACGCTTATTATGCGAATTGTACAACACTATTACGGCTGATGTTAAAAGAAAAAATTATTTTTAACGTAATAATTTGTATTTTTTATTATTTTTTGAATAAATTTGTTCTTTTTCTGTAAAAAATACTGTACCATAAAAGAGACTGCAATGTGGCGCTACATAGATTCGTTTTAGATTCTCAATTCAGCGTCGACTGGAGAATGGAGGACGTATGGCTGGAAATCCTCATAAAGCTGAAACTAGTATAGCTATGGATTCAACTGATGCAATCATTGTTGATATTCTCGAGCATGATGGCCGAGCGACGTTAACTCGTTTGGCTAAGGCTTCGGGTTTGTCTGTTTCTGCGGTTCAATCTCGAGTGCAAAAGCTTGAGCGTAAAGGTGTTATTACCGGTTATCGCGCGTTAATTGACTATGAGCGTCGTGGTTTACCTGTAAGTGCATTTGTGTCTGTTACGCCACTTGATTTTGGGCAGGAAGCTACAATACCTAACAAATTGCGTGATATTTCTGGTATTGAAGCTTGCTATTCGATTACTGGTAGTCCAAGTTTTATGCTGGTAGTGCGTGTTGCTACGCCAAGCAAATTGGAAGAACTTATTAATACCATTCATCGCATAGTCCCTGTCAGTACAGAAACAACTATGGTTCTGCAAACATATTTCGATTAAATAATATGTGTGATTTTTCTGAAACAACGGTTGACGCGCGCGATACATCTCTTACGACATGTTGCAAAGTTGCTGCCGAAGAGATTATCGTGTTGCGTCAATCTGTTGATAATTTTGATAATGCAATAGTTGCGCTGCTTGCTGAGCGGTTTAAAACTACGAAACGAATTGGTGAGTTGAAGGCTGAAGCTGGATTTGCTCCTGAGGATTCTAGAAGAGAGCGGCAGCAAATAGAAAGTTTGCTAAATATTGCGGAAAATGCCGGATTAGATTCTTCGATTGCGTTGAAATATCACGAGTTTGTTGTTACTGAGGCTAAAAAACGTCATCAGCAAATGCAGTTTTGAGATTAGATGTTTCTGTTATTTTAATTGAGCTGAACTATAGAATCACAATCAGTTTGTAGATTTTGAAGATAGATTTTCGCATACCAGTATGTAATGTTTTTGTGCATATGCATAGCTATCTGAGTAATAAAGGCGGATAATACAAGTATGACTATTGCAACTGTTGAACGTTATGCGCATATGCTTGATGCTGCAAGTCGAGGTGGCTACGCATACCCTGCTATCAATGTTACTAGTACGCAAACTCTTAATGCAGCTTTGCAGGGGTTCGCTCAAGCTGAATCTGATGGCATTATTCAAGTTTCTGTCGGTGGTTCTGCTTATTTTTCAGGTCAATCTCTCAATAATCGTGTTGTTGGTTCAATAGCATTTGCAAAGTTTGCGCACGAAGTGGCAGCTCAATACCCTAATATTACTATTGCGCTTCATACAGATCATTGTGCTGAGCAATATTTAGATGGTTGGATTAAACCACTAATTTCTTATGAAACAGAACAAGTCAAAAAAGGCGAAGAACCGTTATTCCAGTCGCATATGTGGGATGGTTCAACAGTGCCTTTGCAACATAATCTAGACGTTGCAGAACAGTTGCTTGACGCTTCGCAAAAATCTCGCACAATTCTTGAAATTGAGATTGGTGCTGTTGGTGGAGAAGAAGACGGGCATCGTGCTGATATTGACGAGAGATTGTATTCTACGTCTGAAGATGCTTTGCGTGTTGTAGATAAGCTTGGCTTGGGTGAACGTGGCAGGTATATGGCAGCGTTTACTTTTGGCAACGTTCATGGAGCCTATAAGCCTGGCGTTGTAAAACTGCATCCTAAATTATTGCAAGAAATCCAAAAAACTGTATATCAGAACTATCAAAATATTTGTGATACTCGCACCTTTGGCGCTTCTAAAAAGCCGTTCCTGCTGGTATTTCATGGCGGATCTGGTTCTACTGCTCAAGAAATTGCTGAAGCTGTGCGCTACGGCGTAATTAAAATGAATATAGATACTGACACTCAATATGCTTTTACTCGTGCAATTGCTGGTCACATGTTCAGTAATTATGACTCTGTTCTTAAAATAGACGGAGAAGTTGGCGAAAAGAAGTTGTATGATCCTCGATCTTGGGGTCGTGAAGCCGAAAAAGCCATGGCTCAGCGTGTAGTAGAAGCTTGTGTGCAGTTAGGTTCTGCTGGTAAAGCACTGAAATAGTAAATTTTTTAATTTTATATATTTCTTTTTCTTATTCGGTAGTGGCATAGAGATAGTCTTAACAGGTAAGAATTGTGCTTATTTGAGCAGCGTTAGCTCAAAAATGGAGGTGCGGCATGCCTGGTATTGTGCTTATTGGAGCTCAATGGGGTGACGAAGGTAAAGGCAAAGCAACAGATTTAATTGGTTCAAAGGTTGATATTGTCGCACGTTTTAATGGCGGTAATAATGCCGGACACACTGTTGTTGTTGGCGATAAATCTTATGCATTACATTTACTTCCAAGCGGAATTATCAGCCCTAATGTTACGCCTGTAATTGGTAATGGTGTTGTTGTTGACCCAGAGGTATTGCTTGAAGAAATTGACGCTTTGGAATCTCGCGGTGTAGATTGCTCGCGCTTGCTTGTGAGCGAAGCCGCGCATGTTATTACTCCGTATCATCGAGTTATTGATAAAGTAACTGAGCGTTTCCTTGGTAAACACAAGATCGGCACGACTGGTCGTGGTATTGGACCTACTTACGCGGATAAAATTAATCGTGTTGGTATTCGAGTGCATGATTTATTTAATGCTGATCACTTGCGCGACAAAGTTGAAGCAAGTTTGCATCAAAAGAATCAAATGCTTGTAAAACTTTATAATCAACATCCTATTGATATTGATGCAGTTACCGCTCAACTTGTGGAGCTTGGCAAACGCTTGAAGAAATATGTTGCTGATACTTCATTAGTATTGAATGAAGCAATGGATGAAGGCAAAACTGTGCTGTTTGAAGGTGGACAAGCCACAATGCTTGACGTCGATCATGGCACTTATCCGTTTGTAACTTCTTCAAACCCTACTGCTGGTGGCGCTTGCACGGGTACTGGTGTTGGTCCTACTCGTATTACGCGCGTAATTGGAGTAGCGAAAGCGTATATTACTCGTGTTGGTGAAGGTCCATTCCCAACTGAACTTTTGGATGAGCAGGGTGACTGGTTGCGTGAGCAAGGCCATGAATATGGTGTTACAACTGGTCGTCCTCGTCGTTGTGGATGGTTTGATTCTGTAGTAAGCCGTTATGCAACTCGCGTAAATGGTTTGACGGATATTGTTCTTACTAAGCTTGACGTTTTGACTGGTTTGAAGGAAATCCCAGTTTGCGTGGCTTATGATGTGGCTTTGTCTGATGGAACAGTTCAGCGTATGGAAGAAATGCCTGTAGATCAATCACTATTTGCTTCTGCGAAACCAGTATACGAGATGCTTCCAGGCTGGAATGAGGATATTTCTCAAATCCATAAGTTTGAAGATTTGCCTCAAAATACGCAAAGTTATGTAAAGCGTTTGGAAGAGCTTTCTCATTGCCGTATTTCTGCTATTGGAACTGGTCCGCAGCGTGATCATATCATTAGTGTTCACTCACTAACTGACTGAAATTGTTTATTATTTTATGATCAACTTAGCAAAACGGCACTTCTCGATTGGGAGTGTCGTTTTGGTTTATGACGATAATTTCAAAAAGAGTGAAAATGAGTAAAATAAGCGGGAAAAATAAAAAAAATAATTGTCGATTATACTTTTTAGTTTTTATTGGTGGTACATGTGGAGCTTTCGTGCGCGCAGTAATTTCTTCTTATGCGCACACGATTCACCAAGTAGACGGACAATCATTTATATTTGGCCAGCTTACTTTAGGGACTTTTTTGTCAAATATGATTGCATGCTTTATTTTTGCTCTTGTTACTGCAATATCTGTTAAAGCTTTAACGCAAGAAAAGCAAACTTTGTATAAATATGCGCTAGGAACAGGCTTTTGTGGCGGATTGTCGACTATGTCTACTTTCGCGTTTGAAAGTGCAATGTCTTTTATGGCTCCACGCATGACGCTTGTTGTTTTGGGCATGCTTTTTTCGCTGCTTTTTGGCGTTTTTATGGCTTTTGTTGGTAATTGGGTTGGAGCAGGAATTGCGAATTGCATGAATAAAAAGCAAAGTCGATCTGTTGCAGAAGCTAATACTAAGGTGATGAAGTGATGAATTCTTTATACGTTTTTATTATGTTTATTTTGCCTTGCTTTTTTGGCGGTTTAGGTGCTGTTTTAAGATGCGCAATGACTAAAAAAATTTCAGCTGCTCATAAAAGCGAAGTTCCAGTTGCAACGCTATTTATCAATTGCGTTGCTTCATTTGCTATAGGTGTTGTGTCTAATGTTTTCATGGTTGCAGCTGCAATATGTGGAGTACGTTTTGCTTATTTGATGATTTTGGGATTTTTGGGTGGATTTTCCACGTTTTCTACTGCAATTTTTGAAGGTGTGGATCTTATTCAAAGAAAGCGCATAAAAGATGGAGTGTTCTTGCTTTTTGCAGAACTTATTGTTCCATTCTTTGCTGCTTCTGTTGGGTATATTGTTTCGCAAATATTGTTACTGCACGTAATTTAGTATTTAGAAGTTAAGTGTTGTGCGCAGAATCGAGTTGTAGTGAAGTTTAAGAATGCATTGAGCTTTTTAAGCAATAAGTTAAAGCAAATATCAAAAACTTTTTGCCAGCTTCGTTGGAAAGTAATATTAGCTGGGATATTTGTCGGCGCTGTTTCTGGTTCATTAGTAGCTTCTTACAGGCTTGGTATTGAATACGGTACGGATTTTGCGCGTTGGATGTATTTACAAATCCGGCATAACGCATGGTGGATTTTGCCATGTTTAATTTTTGCTGTAATTGCAGGTCTAATTATTGGCTGGATGAGTCGTAAAGAAAGTATGGCTTCTGGAAGTGGTATTCCTCAAGTCGTGGGGTATGTTAATCGCGGTTTGAATATGCGATGGCACACGATTCTGCCAGTGCGTTTTGTTGGCGGTTTACTTGGTTCTTTATTTGGATTGTCTCTTGGACGTGAAGGTCCATCTATTCAAATAGGTGCATGTGGTGCTCAGATGTTGTCTCGAATTTTCCGTAAAGGTAGGCGTGACGATATTAAAGAGCATTATGTGGTAACTGCTGGAGCTGCAGCCGGCTTATCTGCTGCGTTTTCTGCGCCACTTTCTGGAGTTATGTTTGCTATGGAGGAGATTCAGCACGGCTTAACTTCAATTGTTCTTATAGGAGCTGCTGCAGCTGCTTTATGTGCTGATTTTGTTTCGCAAACTTGTTTCGGATTGCGTCCAGTTCTTGATTTTGGTCAGATTCCAGATTTGCCGATGAACTTGCATATTTGGATTATTCCTCTTGGTATTTTTGCAGGTTTTGTAGGCTCGATAATGAATCGTTCGTTACTTGGTTTGCAAACATTATACGGATATTTGCCAAAGTGGATGCCTGTTGCTATTGCTTGCTTAATTGCAATACCAGTTGGCTTGTTCCTGCCTGAAGTTCTTGGTGGCGGATCTAATTTAGTGCGACTTTCTGAATATGGAAAAGCAAGTCTTGCAATGCTTTGTTTGCTATTTGTGGCAAAAATGTTGTTTACTTCTACAAGTTTTGGCTGTGGTGCTCCTGGCGGTATTTTTATGCCTATTCTTGCAGTAGGTGCGCTCGCAGGTGGTGTTGCTGCGCGCTGGATTACTAGCGTTTCAGCATTTGGCATTGATACAAAATTTGTATCTGTGTTTGCAGTTTGCGTTATGGCTGGTACGTTGTCTGCATCTGTAAAAGCTCCACTCACTTCGATTTTGCTTACTGTTGAAATGTCTGGAACTATGATTCATACGCTCCCAGTTGCAGCTTCTGCATTTATCGCATTGCTTATTTCAGATATTCTAAAAACTAAGCCAATTTATGGTGAGTTACTTGAACGCTATATGAAAGTTAATAAAGATTTAGTATTGCCATCTGTAAATTCTGTAAAATAGATGTTTTTATAGATAATTTTTGTGCAATATTTGCTTATTCTTAATATTTCCTGAGCTTTTAACCACATTGCATGAATATTGTTGAAAACTCATTGCTATATGCGTTTCAATAGGCGCATGAGTATGAATATGAGTGTAAACAATAAATCAATTGGCGTTAAGCAGATTGATAAGAATTATAACAATGGCGAAGCTGTAGGCGCATTTAGAGATGTTAAACGTTATGTTTATCCTCCTCAAGTTGCAGATAAATCTATATACGAATCTGTGTCTAATGGTATAAAAATTGCGCCATGTATAGCTGACGATCATACTGTGATGACTCTTTTTCCTAAGAGTTCTCAAGATGTGGAGAGTTTTCAAAATACTGAACGCTCGCAAGATATTTCTATTAAGCATAAATCTCGTATGTTTAATAATGCTGAAGAAGATAATCTTATTGCGCGTGATTCTTTAGATCCATTGCCTAAAAATATTTTGGTTGGAATGTCTGCTGCAGATGGCATTGGGCTAAGCACTTCTCTATCTATTCTTTCTCGCTATATAAGTGAACAAGGCCATAGTGTTGCTCTTGTAGATGCTGATTTGACTCATGGCGGTTTAGACGTTCTGCTTGGTTTGGAATCAGATGAAGGTCGCAGGTTGCAAGAAGTTGATGCTCCCTTAGGTAGATGCGATGGCTATGTGTTGCGCAATGAGCTATTGCATTGGGATAATGTGGGTGTTTTAGCATTTTCTCCATGGCATGGTAAATATCCTGAACCTTGGGTTTTAGAAGCTGCTATTAGAGGTTTAGCTGATGCTGTTGATGTAGTTATTGTAGATATAGGTTCTGGCGAGACTGCTATGAAGTCTTACCGTAATATTCCGCAATTTATTGACAGTGCGACTCTTGCTGCGGTTGAGCTATCTGTGCTTGATTTAGCAAGGTTTAGAGCGTTGCTGCAAAAATTAGATACTTTGTGTGATTCTGGCGTAAAGTTCAACAAATTTGCTGTTGTTGGATTGTCTCCTCGCGGTTTAACGCAAAAATCTTATGTTTTAAGTATCGATGAAGCTTCTGAATATTTATCAACTACATTTCTTGGTTCATTGCAACATGATGCTCGCATGCACACCGACATTATAGGGGGCTACGGTATTCGAAATGTGCCATCTTCAATGAAGGAAACCATGCAATGCATAAATAATTGGCTTATTGGAGATGTTATATCAAATACAAAAAATGCTGTAACTAAATATCGTCGTTCGCAATATCGTCGTTCGAAATATTCAAGAGGTAAATATGATCGTAAATAATATTCGTGATATCGATTTTGGAATTCTGCAGGAATTTGCCAATGACGTAAGAGTCACAGACATGGTTGTAAGCGAGTCTGGTCGTGTGTGGGTAGATTGTGGGCAAGGTCTTAAGGAACGCGCAACTCGAGTTCCGCTTAACAACCCTGCTTTGTTAAGAGAATATGCTGTATGGCTTTGTGCACAATTAGGCAAAAGACTGGATGATGCGTGTCCTATTGCTGATGCTTCAAGTACTTCTGGCATTCGCATACATGCTGTTTTAGCGCCACTTGTATCTCAAGGAGCAGCATTGTCAATTCGTTTTCCTTCAATTAATCGTTATGATCTTGTTTCTTTGAGTGATCAAGGCATGTTTCCAAAAGAATTGTCTTGTATTCTAAGCGTTCTAGTTAAAAAGCGAGCAAATATAATGATCACTGGAAGTACTGGATCTGGGAAAACCACACTTATGAAGGCTTTGTTGGCTGCTGCTGATTGCGAAGATCGTATTGTATCTGTTGAAGAAATTAGAGAGCTTGGCGAGTTGACGCAAAATCATGTTTCGTTAAGTGCGCGAGAAGCTAATGTAGAAGGTGTAGGAGAAATTGGCTTATCTCAATTAGTAAAAGCAACATTAAGAATGCGTCCGGATCGCATTATTCTTGGTGAATGTCGTGGGGAAGAAATTGCTGATTTGTTGAGAGTGTTTACTTCCGGGCATAAGGGTGGAATGACAACTCTTCATGCAGATGAAATAGAAAAAGTTCCCGCTCGTCTTATGGCATTAGGGTTATTGGCTGGGTTGGAGCCTGCAGCTTTATGTGCTTTAGCTGCTGGAGCATTCGATGTTGTTATTCATGTAGAGAGATCCTCTAACGGGCGTCGAATGATCAAAGAACTCGGTATTTTGCAATACGCTTCTAGCGCTTCGTTGCTGTGCGGCGTTCCAGTTTTGCAATTATCTTGTGGAATTGACGGCAGTATTGTCATGAAATTTTTGCCTGCATGGGTTAAGTTTTCAAATTATTGGAATCTTCCCGAAAATATGGCAAGCGTATGTGTTGACAGTTCAAATAATTAGTAGTCGATTGTGTTGCTTGGAGCGTAAAAATGGATATTGAAGAAGTTCTTGCTGGAATGATTGCTGCATTACGTTCTGGTTCTACTTTTGCAATGATTGTTCACAGTGACTCTAAGTCTCAACAATGTATTTGCAGTAATGCAGTTAATACAAAAATTATTTATAAATGGCTTTATGAACGTTGTTTTCCAAAGAAGCGCAATATGAATAAGACTCAACGTCGTCAGCTTGAAAAACATATGCATACTGTTTCTGAAAGTCTTATGGCTTCATATGAATTGAGTAATACTCTTGGTTGCGTTATGGCAGAATGTGTGGAAGCTACGGCAGCGTCATATCATGCTCAGAAGCGTGCAGAAGATTTACGTGCTGACGTAGCTGCAATGCCAAAAGCAACAATAAAATTACTTACTGCTCTACCTATTTTGGCTCTTTTTGCTGGTGAATTACTAGGTGGTCACCCTATTTTGATGTTAATTACAACAGTAAATGGATGGATTTTATTAACAATAGGTGGAATATGTTATGGATTGGGTTTGGCGTGGGTTAGTTCTATGTTGCAAATATCTCAGCATGCAATGGATGCTACTTCGCTGGAAGGATGATTTATGGAATCCACAAAGCAGCTTTTGTTTATCATCCCATTGTTTGTTGTAATTGTTTGGCAATGGGTGAGTTTGAAATTAGAGTGCGATTCATTAGATAATCGTATGCGCTTTAACAGTAAAATTATGCTATTTAAATACGAATGGCGTAATTCAAAAGTTTCATATGTAGATCCTCTTCTTGGTTTACATATGATTATTGTTTCACTTCGTAGTGGTGTTGCTATTACTAGGGCTCTTAGTGCTGTTGGGCAAGTGTTTCCTTGCGGTCAAGGCATGTGGCTTTGCTCTGTTTCCAATGCTTTACTTGCAGGAGATACGTGGCATGAAGCATGGTCTTCTACTTATACTAGACAAGATGATTTTGAATTAGAAAATAAATCAAAATTTACTAATCGTAAAAACTTAGATTCTTCAGAAATATTAGCTAGATGGTTAATGACATCTTTAAAAGAATCATGGTGTTATGGTTCATCTCCAGTTCCTGTATTGTCTGCACTTGCTCAACATTATGAGAGAAATATGGCCAATATTGCTAGACAAGAAAGTTCTAGGTTGTCTGTGCGATTGCTGCTTCCTGTTGGATTATGTTTTTTGCCATCTTTTATATGCATAGGAATTTTGCCAACAGTTATGTCACTTATGCGCTAGCTTTTTAAAAATAAATTTCTAGAAAAATAAATTAGCTTTTATCCACAATGCAATTTTTTTATTTTCATTCGCAAAACAAGTTGTAATAATATTTCTATCCGAAAATTTCGGATAGTTTGAAGTGAAAGGTACAAGATGATGGTTGGGATAATGCAAAAACTTGTTGCACGATGCTCTGTGTCTATGCTTCAAGTAAATGAACAATTAGTGAATATTGAGTCATGTTTGTGTCAAAAAAGAAAATTGTACGCTGACGGTCTTAAAAATAAGGATTCTGGAGCTGTAACAGCTGAATATGCAGTAGTTATTATTGCTGCCACTGGTTTTGCTGCACTGCTAGTTGCTATTTTGAAATCAGATACGGTTCGCACAACGTTGACAGATTTAGTTAAAAAAGCATTGAAAATCGGCTAACGGCATGCTTTAGCGGATGAAATGAGCTTATGATGCGGAAAGTTATTGTGTGCAAAAGGTTGTTGCGCAAAATTAGTGATTATGACAGAGGGACGGTAACTGCTGAATTTTCTATTGTTTTACCTTGTGCATTAATACTGTTATTTGTATTGATTGGCATAGGTAGAGCAGTTGTATGTACTATGAATTGTCATGATGCTGCTGCGCAAGTTGCGTATTATCTTGTGACTCATAAGGACGATAAAGCTGCCGCAAGTATCGTGCAGTCGGTCGCAGGTCAAGGAGCGTCGGTGAAAATAAGTCGTAGCAATAATATGGCGAATATTGTTGTTAAATGTCCTCTTATTCCTGATCCTCTTCATATTTTGCCGCCTCTAGTGGAAAGTCATGTAAGCCAGGTTTTAGTATGAGTAGGCGCAAGAATTTTGTGAAGCATTCAATAAATTTCATTCATAAGCGATGTAAGGGCATCGACTGCGGTTCTGGCACTATGCTTGGCATTATGCTAGTGATCGCAGTCTGCTCAATACTAGTGCTTTCTGCTATTTTATGTAATGTTCTCGGAGCTAAACATCAAGCTTATGCTGTTGCAACTTCTGCTGCTTTATCCGGTGCTTCTGCGTTGCAAAGGATGGAGGATAATGCGTGTGAGGTTGTTGCGCGTACTGTTGCTTCAAGCAATGCTTTTTTGAAATCTTGCAACTCTACTAGTAATGATGTAACTGTTCGTGTTTCTGTTGGGCTGAATATTCCATTTGCTTCTAACGTGGAAGTTTCTGCTAGAGCAGGACTAGAAGATTGCAATAAGTAGTAAGTAGCAAAAACGAATATAAATATCAGCAGTCGGGTGGCGGCTGCTGATAGTCTTAACTAAGATATATCGGGGAAATAGTTAGGTCGCGGTAGGTTAGGAAACATGGCACTTGCACTGTATCGTAGATATCGTCCTGACACGTTTGATGGTGTTATTGGGCAGGATCAGGTTACCATACCTTTGTCTAGAGCATTAGACCAAGGGAAAATAACGCATGCATATTTATTTTCTGGACCACGTGGATGCGGTAAAACAAGTTCTGCGCGAATTTTAGCTCGCTGCATTAATTGCGAAAAAGGACCAACTTCGCACCCATGCGGAGAGTGCCAAAGCTGTAAAGATTTAGCTACTGGCGGTGCAGGTTCTATCGACGTTGTAGAGATTGATGCTGCAAGCCATAACGGTGTCGATGATGCTAGAGAGTTGCGTGAGCGTGCTGGTTTCGCTCCTGCTCGTGACCGTTATAAGATTTTCATTCTCGACGAAGCTCATATGGTTACACAGCAAGGTTTTAATGCTTTGCTTAAGATTGTAGAAGAGCCGCCTGAGCATGTAATGTTTATTTTTGCTACCACTGAGCCGGATAAAGTTATTGGCACTATTCGCTCGCGTACACACCATTATCCTTTCAGACTTGTGCCTCCAGAGGTAATGTCTCCATATCTTGAAGATATTTGCAAAAAGGAAGGTATTCTGCCGCAGCCGGGAGTTCTTCGCCTTGTTATGCGCGCTGGTGCGGGATCAATGCGAGATACGTTATCTGTGCTCGATCAGCTTATGGTGGGTGCTGTTGATGGTTCAATTTCTTTGGATTCTGCGGTTGCTTTATTAGGTTTTACGCCTAATTCATTGATTAGCGAATTCATTGACGATCTTATTAATCATGATGGTGCTTCGATATACGATGTAGTTCGTCGCGTTATTGTTGGAGGTTACGATACTCGTAAGTTTGTAGAAGATTTATTAGGTAGAGTTCGTGATTTGTTGCTTATGGTATCTGCAGGTCCTAAAGCGGCTTCAAGCTTACTTAATGATGTTTCTCCAGAAGATTTGGAAATATTGAATAAGCAATCTGCAAGCATGACATTGCATGATTTAGCACGTATGGCTCAAACAATTAATGATGCTTTAAGTGCAATGGCTAGTGCAATTTCTCCTCGCATGAATTTGGAAATTTTAGTTGCTCGTTTGCTTGCAGACAGCGAAACTTCAAATACTGTTGCAACTAATTTGCGCATCAATAACGTGCAACAACAAAATATTTCCACTTCTACGCAGAATATTCAAAATAAAGTATCTTCTGGTGCTCATTTCGTAGGTTCTACAAGCAATAAGAAATATGTTTCTGCAGATAGTGAGAATAATAGTACTTCAAATTCTTCACTACCTTCTGAAACTACAGCATCTCCTATTGCTAAAGCAGAAACGCAATCTGCTACAAACACAAAAGAAACGGAATCTAAAAAAGTGTTTTTGAACGATGCGCATAATGCTAATTCAAAGAATGATTCCATGGATACTGATGCAATGTGGGATAAAGTAGTTTCAAAATTGCCTGATGACGTACGTGAGTATGTAACTCGTGAGTATGTTCCTACAGTGCAACTTACTTCAGCACAATCAGGTCGACAGCGTCTTATTTTGACTTTTAATGAGCCTATGAGTCAACATGCGTTTGCGCTCGCAGTATGCACTACTTCTCCATATGATGGACAAAAAGTGCCAAAAGTAGTAATGAATGAAGTGCATGAGATATTTGGCACGCAAGTAATGATTGCTCCTGCACCAGTTGCTGCTAATGGTGAACAAGTAGAATCTGTTGCTCGAATGGATCCGCAGAAGCTTGCAAAAGTTAAGCGCGATATTTTATTGCGTAAAACAGGTATATCTGCTGGTTTTAGTAATAAAACTGATTCTGATAGCAGCGGAATAAATAAAAATCCTACTAAAAAAGAATCTTCGGGTTTTAGTGGCGCTGATGGCTCCGCAGCATCAGTAGCTTCTGAAAATACTGCGGATGAGTTAAGTGATGTTGCGAATGCGGATGATGATGTTTGGGCAGACATGTCGTCTATGCCTATGTCGGATGTGATTGCAATGCCAGAAAACTCTTCTTCTGAAGAGTCTTCTTCTAAAGGCTCTTCTATTGAAGATGAGCCTATGAATCATGATGACGAGATTACAATACAGAAGAGTTCGCATTCTCATAACCAAGATGAAGCTATTTCTGGTGTCTTGGATCAAGATAAACTACAGTCTCAAGTTCAGAATGCAACTAATACTTCAGAATTGTCTGCTGAATCAATTCAGACTACTGTTTCTCCTACGAATGGAGCTACTGCTGACGAATGTTCAATGGACGATGCTTCATTAGAATCAGCAACATCTGTAAGCACTGATGAGCTTAAACAAATTTTTGAAGTTAAATCTGTTGAAGAATTTGCTTCCACTGATCCTAAAAATCCTAAAAATGCGATTATGAGCGTTAAGAAAAAGCAAGAGGAGTAGTTTACAGTGCATAATTCATCGTCATATGATGGAGCAATTGGTCGCTTAATTGAAGCATTTTCAAAGCTTCCAGGGATTGGACCTAAAGGCGCTCAGCGTATTGCGTTTTACTTACTTTCTTCCTCGGATAAAGATGTTCAAGAGCTAATAGACGCAATTAATAACATGAAAGAAAGTGTGCGTTTTTGTGATGTATGCGGAAACGTATGTGAGCAGAGTCCTTGCATAGTATGCGCAGATCCTCGGCGTGATCATAGCAAAATTTGCGTAGTTGAAGAACCTAAAGACATTATGAGTATTGAGCGAACTCATGAGTATTCAGGTGTTTATCATGTTCTTGGTGGTGCAATTAACCCAATGGCAAATGTTGGACCTGGGGACTTAGCAATTACGCAATTACTTGAACGTCTTAAAGATGCAAAAGTTCAAGAAATTATTCTTGCGCTTGATCCTGATATAGAAGGTGAAGCGACTGTTACGTATTTGGCTCGATTGCTCGATCCTCTAGGAATTAAAGTTACTCGCTTGGCAAGTGGATTGCCTGTTGGTGGAGATTTAGAGTATGCGGATGAGATCACTTTAGGTCGTGCATTTTCTGGCCGTCAATCTGTGTAATTTTGAATATTGTTTTTATGTGCACAAATCATTATCAATAAATAGGGCATAGTTGGTAGTCTGATATCGAAGCCATTATTCGGCATATCCTGTGCGTTTATCAATATTGACATGAGCAAGGGGTAAAAATTGGCGCTTATCGTACAGAAATACGGTGGTTCTTCTGTAGCGGATACGGATTCCATACAACGTGTTGCCAAACGCATTCTTTCTACAAAAGCAGAAGGCAATGATGTTGCTGTTGTAGTTTCAGCGATGGGAGATACAACTGACGATTTAATTGATCAAGCAATGAGTGTAAATACTAATCCTCCTGCTCGCGAAATGGATATGCTTATGACAGCAGGCGAACGAATTTCTATGAGTTTGCTTGCAATGGCTATTCATGCTCAAGGATCTCATGCTTATTCTTTTACTGGTTCTCAAGCTGGATTTATGACAGATACTCAGTTCGGAGCTGCGCATATTCGTGCGGTTAAGCCTGATCGTGTCAGAAGAGCTCTTAGCAAAGGCAGTGTTGCAATTGTTGCCGGGTTCCAAGGAATTAACGAAGTTGGAGATGACACGACTCTCGGTAGAGGTGGTTCGGATACTTCAGCTGTAGCTCTTGCGGTTGCTTTAGGTGCTGATATATGTGAGATTTACACGGATGTAGATGGAGTATTTACTGCAGACCCACGTATTGTGCCAACTGCAAAACGTATTCCTGTAATCGATTATGATTCGATGCTTGAAATGTCATCTTGCGGTTCGCGCGTACTTGCGTTGCGTTGTGTTGAGTACGCTCAGCGTTTTGGTATGCCTCTTCATGTTAGAAGTTCATTCTCACATAGGAACGGAACGCTTATAGTTCCAAATAATATTAATCCGAACGATTTGCCTAATCTGAGTTAGAAAATACGAAACTAAATATTAATAGATAATGTCAAATAATCTTCGAGCTTAAAGGCGGTAACAATGGTAAACCACGATATTCTTTCGACTATGGGCGATTTATTTCCTGATTTAGGTCCGGAAACTCCTGTTATTTCTGGCGTTGCTCATGATCGCAGTGAGGCAATGATTACGGTTCGCGGTATTCCAGATATTCCTGGTATGGCTGCGAAAGTATTTACAACTCTTGCAAAAGCAAATGTAAATATTGACATGATTGCGCAAGCAAGTGCTTCTACTGGTACAGCAGATATTTCTATTACTGCTCCAGGAGCGTCAATGGAAGCAGTCCGTAAAGTTCTAGAAGAAGCGCATGATGAATTGAAATTTACTTCTATGGATGTCGTTCCAGTAGTAGGAAAAGTAGCTGTTGTTGGCGTTGGTATGAAAACACATTCAGGTCTAGCTGCTACCTTCTTCACTGCGCTAAGTGAACATGGTATAAATACTTTGATGATTTCTACTTCGGAAATTCGTATTGCTGCCATGGTTCCTGTTGAACAAATTGATGAAGCTGTTCGTGCTTTGCATACTGCTTACGGTTTGGACGCAAGCCAAGTTGAAGCAGTGGTGTACGGTGGAAGCGGGCGCTGAAGCAATTTAAATTATTAAATTATTAAATTAACTAAATTGTAGAATTGTAAAAACTGTAGAAATTATACGTACTTACTTTTAGGGGAGTCTCGATGACAATTATCAACGAAAAAGGCGTGAACGTGGCAGTGCTCGGCGCAACTGGCCAAGTTGGTATGGTAATGCGTCGAGTGCTTGACGAGCGCGATTTTTCAATAAAAGATTTACGTTTTATGGCTTCCGCTCATTCTGCTGGCACAGTTTTGCAATATCGTGGCAAAGACGTAGTCGTAGAAGATGTAGAAAAAGCAGATTTGCACGGAATTGACATAGCTATTTTTTCTGCAGGCGGCGGAACTTCAAAAATTTGGGCTCCGAAATTCGCTGAAGCTGGCGCAATTGTAGTAGATAATTCTTCGCAATGGCGTATGCATAACGATGTGCCTTTGGTAGTTGCGGAAGTAAACCCTGAAGATTTAGATACTATTCCAAGAGGAATAGTAGCAAATCCAAATTGCACAACTATGGCTTGCATGCCTGTATTAAAGCCGCTTGCTGATGCTTTTGGATTAAAACGTTTAATAGTTTCGTCTTATCAAGCTGTTTCTGGCGCCGGTCGAGCAGGTGCTTTGCAACTCATGAATGAGGCTCAAGCTGCATTAAACCAAGGAGCAGATAAACTCGTTTTCGACGGTAGTGCAATAGATTTCCCTGAACCTACAAAAGTTGCTCGTACTATTGCTTTTAATGTAGTGCCTTTTATTGGTTCAATAGTTGATGACGGTTCTGAAGAAACTGACGAAGAACAAAAATTGCGCAATGAAAGCCGTAAGATTTTGCATTTGCCAAATCTTGCAGCCTCATGTACTTGTGTGCGCGTAGGTGTTTTCACTGGTCACGGCATGAGTGTAAACGCTGAGTTTGAGCATGATGTAACTCCAGACATGGCTCGCGAAGTATTAAGCAAGGCTGAAGGAGTTGAGCTTAACGATATTCCTACTCCTCAGCTAGCGGCAGGAAAGTCTGCAAGTTATGTTGGTAGAATTAGGCAAGACCAAGCGATCGATGGAAATAAGGGATTGGCACTTTTCATCACTAACGATAATTTGCGAAAAGGTGCTGCACTAAATGCTGTGCAATTGGCTGAAATTATTGCTAAAAAGCGTAATTTCCTAAACTAATTATGGTTATATTGCGCTCGCGATTATGTAAGATTTTGCGTAAACTGGAATTATGTCAATAGCATCTGAAGAAATACAGCAGCAACTCGATCGTATAGTGGCACTTGGGTATCCAGATGTGGCTGATATGAGTGCCGATGCTTTTCGTAAGTTGGCAAATCCTATATTGTGTGCGCTTGAAAATAGTAGTTTAGGTGCGAATATTTTATTGGTTCCTACGCGTGAATTAGTTTCGCCTGAATCGTTGATTTCTCGTACGAGTATTAATCGCATGGCTGGATTCACCACTATGCCTCCGCGAGATATCATAAGTTTTCTTCCCAAAGACGGGTATGAGTTTCCTAAAGGCCCGTTCTATATAGTCGTCGATCCACATACTGGCTCATCGTATTTGAATCGAGAGCCTGATGTCGCTCGTAAGCTTATTGATTCTGATGAACGTTTGCCTCTTACTCTTGAGGAAGGGCTTGCTATTGCAACACAGCATCCAGATTGGCTTGAAAGCAAGAATGGATTTAATTTGCTTGGTTCGCAAAGCGCAGATGGGCGTGTGCCAAGTATATGGATGAGTCAGTGTGCTCCGCGTTTAGGTGCTGTTTGGCCAAATTCTCGTCATACTTGGCTTGGTAATGCATATTGCATGGAAAGATGTGGAGTGTCGTCGCTGAAGTAAGTTAGCGAATTTTGCGCTCATTTAGTAAAATAGTACGAAATATAACGGTAGATAATACAAATAAAGAGAAGTTGAATTTTTATAGTTTCTCATATTGTGAAGGTGCATTGTGGCATATATAACTTTTGATCATGTAGTGAAAGAATACCCATCAGGTTCTGGTGCTGTGCGAGCTTTAGATGATGCCAGTTTTACTGCACAAAGCGGTGAGCTTACAGTAATCTTAGGTGCATCTGGCGCTGGAAAAACTACAGCATTAAATATTTTGGGCGGTATGGATACTGCGACAAGCGGTCGTGTTGTTGTTGGCGATTGCGATGTTACTAAGCTAAAAGGTCGTAATTTGGTTCGCTACCGCAGAGAAGACATTGGTTTTGTTTTTCAATTTTATAATTTAGTTCCAAATTTAACTGCTCTTGAAAACGTAGAGCTAGCTTCGCAAATTTGTGCAGATCATTTTGACCCTGCTCAAACGCTTATTGATGTTGGCTTGAAAGAAAGGCTTCATAATTTCCCAGCGCAACTTTCTGGCGGTGAGCAGCAACGCGTATCTATTGCGCGCGCTCTTGCTAAAAAACCTAAACTATTGCTATGTGACGAGCCTACTGGTGCTTTGGATTATGAAACAGGTAAGGCAGTATTGCAATTATTGCAAGATATTTGCCGAACTGAAGGCATGACAGTGCTGATTATTACTCATAATGCTGCCATTGCTCCGATGGCTCACAAAGTTGTTCGTTTCCGTTCTGGAAAAGTTGTAGACGAAACTGTGCAAGAACATCCTATGGCTATAGCCGATATTGAGTGGTGATTAGGTGGTTGTTATGCGGAAAGCAGCAGCAGTTTCAAAGCAATCTGATAATAAAAATGCCAATAATGGTGGTGAAGTTAAGCGCATGCATTCGTTGCTGCCAATAGTATTTATTAGCGCAATTAGAATGTGGGTTCGCGAATGGCGCCGCTTTTGCGTTCTTGCGGTTATTGCAATGCTTGGCGTTGCTGTTATGACTGGTATTTATGCAGGATGCAACGACATGTTTCTCGCTACTAACGATATGTATGCGAAATTGCATGCTTATGATTTGCAAATCGTATCTACTCTTGGTTTAACTAAAGACGATGTTGCAGCATTACGCGCGTTGCCAAGTGTGAGTGAAGTTGAAGCAGAGCGTTCTTGGAAAGCAACAGCGCACGCAACAGATGATGCAAAGTCTTCATACGCAATGAATTTCGTGCATTATGTAGAATCACAAAAAAATCTTAATCGCTTGCATTTGCTTAAGGGCAACATGCCTAAAAATAATAGTGAAGCTGTTGTAACTCAGCGATTTTTACACGATAGTGGATTGAGCATTGGCAATGTGATAGTAGTCAACGTGCAGCAAAATGCGGGCGTTGGAAGTCTTGGTTCTTCTAATTCAAAGTCTAAAACTTATCGTTTGCGCATAACTGGTAGCGTGCTAGATAGCAACGATTTAAACAATCCTGATGGCTATCAATCTAAAGCATTTCGTAACTCTGTGACGTCTAGATACCCAATATTTACTTCTGCTGCTCCTGATAACGTGACTAGCTTGCCGTATACAGCAATGTCGGTGCGTTTGAATGATGCTCAACGTGTCAATGTTTTTTCTAAAGATTATCGTGGCATTGTTGACGATGCATCTGAACAGATTCAGGAACTCGTGCAATCTAAACGCGAAAAAGCTCGACGTAATCAAATTATCGACAAACAAGTTAATTTAGAATTAAAAAATATTATTGCAAATGATCCTAGGCTTCAGCGCGCTCCAAATTTTGTTAAAGAGCAAGCAAAAAAGCAAATTTGTAAACAAATTAAGTCAGAGATTCAAAAACGTGTTCCTCAAGCTCAATGGCATATATCTACTCGCATAGCTAACGATAGTTATGCAAGTTTGCGTTCTGACGTTGCTTCAATACAGTCACTTGGATACGCTTTCCCAGCGGTATTTCTTGTTGTAGCAATGATGATGAGTTTAACTGCTATGGCTCGTATGGTTGAAGAAGAGCGAGGGCTTATTGGTACATACTTAAGTTTGGGATACGGTCGTTCTACTGCAGTAACAAGACATGCTTTCTTCGCGATATTTGCGTGCTTTGTTGGCGGCGGAATTGGCGATATTATGGGTTTTCTTGCAATCCCTTCACTTTTACTAAAAATCTTGCGTGGTTTATACGCTGTGCCAGACGTTAGGTTGAAGTATGACTGGCTATATGGCTCTTTGTGTGTGCTAGCATTTGTGATTCCTGTTGCAATATGCACAATCGTTGTTAGTTGGCGAGAAACAAAGCAAGTTCCTGCAGCTTTGTTAAGACCAAAAGCTCCAAAAGCTGGTTCTCGCGTTCTTCTTGAAAGGTTGCCTTGGATTTGGAAGCGAATGAGTTTCTTAAATAAGGTTACCGTTCGCAATTTGGCGCGATTTAAAGGCAGATTGTGCATGACTATTGGTGGAGTTGCTGGTTGCACAGCGCTTATTGTTTGCGGTCTTGCTTTGAACGATACTGTTGCGACCTTGGGTATTCGCCAATACGAGGGAATTTATCGATACGATATGATTTCTATCTCGGCTCCAGGATCTTTCCAAAATATGAAGAAAAGCGTTGAGCAAGACAAGTCAAACAATAAAGTAGAAACTATACTTCCGGCTTATGTGGGCTCTGGAGAAATAGCTAAAAGTCAATCAAATAAGTCGAATAGTCGTCATGTTGAGGATGCGGAAAGCGTGCAGTTGATTGTTGTAAAAGACACAAAAGCTTTGTCTCATCTTGTAAATTTGCAGGATGTGAACAATAATTTGCAAACTATTAAACTTACGGGTGAAGGTCCGTTGCTTTCTCAAAGCGCTGCTGCATCTCTGGACATTACTCGTGGTAGCGAAATTAATGTGACGAATACTAGTTTTAAACGTGCGAAGGTTAAAGTTAAAGCTATTGTTCGTAATCTTATCGGTTCTAATATTTACATGACTGAACGTTGCTACGAACGCTTATTTAATGGTGAAAACAGTAAGCTTTTGAAACATAATGCGTTAATTTTGCGTTTGCGCGGTAGCGATAATAATAAAATTAAATATGCTGACAAGGTTTCTGAACGTGACGGTGTGCTTGCTGTTATGAATATTACGCGTATGAAGCATGCTTTTAGTTTTGATCTTATGAATGCTGTTGTTGCTTTAATCGTAACTTTGGCTGCTGGTTTAGCTTTAGCTGTGCTTTTTACTCTTGCAAGTACTAATATTTCGGAACGTACTCGCGAAATGGCTACGCTGAAAGTTCTTGGTTTTTATCGTAGAGAAGTTCATTCCTATGTGCATAAAGAAATGCTTACCTTAACTGTTATCGGCATTGCAGTTGGATTGCCATTAGGAAGGCTTATTGCAGGATTGTTGACTAGCGCGCTTCGTATGCCGTCTTTGTATTTTGAAGTTGAAGTAGCTCCTTTAAGCTATTGCATTGCTGGCGTTGCAACACTAATTTTTGCGTTAATTGTGCAATGGGCTACCAACCCAGCTTTGGATCGCATAGATCCAGTAAGCTCACTTAAAAGTGTGGAATAGTTGCGCGAATTGTAGAATGCGTAATGAATAGTTAAGGGTTCCTATAAAATTAGAAATTCGTGGCTATTAAGGAACGGAGTTGTAACAATGAGTGAGACTGTGAATAGTGACATTAATGTAGGTTCTAAACAAACAGAATCTACAGAGACGCACAATAGCACATCTTCTCATAATCAATCTTCTAGCGTATCTGCGCAAGAAAATGCAAGTAGCAATACAAACCAAATGGAGCGTAGTCTTACCAAGCGTCATGTGCAATTTATTGCTATTGGCGGCACAATTGGAACAGGTTTGTTCCTTGGTTCTGGAAAATCAATTAGCTTAACAGGTCCGAGTATTGTATTCGTTTACATTATTGTGGGCTTGATTATGTTCCTGCTGATGCGTGGTATTGGTGAGCTAATGTACAAGGATCCAAACCAGCATACTTTTATTAGTTTTATTACGCGTTATCTTGGCAGAGGTTGGGGTAATTTTGCTGGATGGTCGTATTGGTTTGTGCTTGTACTTATTGGTATGAGCGAAATTACGGCAGTTAGTACGTATTGCGTCACATTCTTCCAAACTTTCGATATTGACGTAAGTCATTGGAAATGGCTTATAGAAGTAGTATTTTTAGCGGCTTTAGTGTGCATAAATTTGGTAGCTGTAAAGCTATTTGGGGAAACTGAGTTTTGGTTCTCAATGATTAAAATCACGCTAATTGTTGCTCTTATTGTTACAGCCGTAGTTATGGCTTTAGTTGGTTACCATTACTCTGCAGCTCCTTTGCATGGTGGCGTAATAAGTCCTGCTGGTCACGCTGGATTAGATAATATTTTCAACAATTTTTCGCTTATGCCAAACGGATGGCTTTCTTTCTTAATGAGCTTCCAAATGGTGTTTTATGCGTACCAGCTTATTGAGTTTGTTGGTGTGACTGTTTCGGAAACTAAGAATCCTCGTCAGGTTTTACCAAAGGCTATTAACGAGATTATTGTGCGCGTACTAGTTTTCTATGTTGGCGCTCTTATAGCGATTATGCTTATTGTGCCGTGGCAACAGTTTAAAGCTACGAATGCGGAAGGCGTATTTATGTCACCATTCATTATGGTGTTCCAATACGCAGGATTGCATTGGGCTTCTGCGCTTGTGTTCTTTGTGGTTATTACAGCTGCTTCTTCTGCGCTTAATTCTTTGCTGTATTCTGCTGGTCGCCACATGTATCAGATTGCGCTTGAGTCACCTTCGCCTCTTTTGGGTAAGTTGCGTAAGGTTTCACGCACGAAGGTTCCTGCTCGCGCGATTTTGTTCTCGTCTGCTTTGATTCTTCTTTCGCCAATTATTAATTCGATCCCTGGCATTCATGGTGCGTTTATTTTGTTTGCTTCGGCTTCTTCTGCAGTGATAATCATGATTTATATTTTGATTATGGTTACGCATCGTAAGTACCGTGAATCTGCTGATTTTATGCCAGACGGTTTCGTTATGCCGCATTATAAGCTTTTGAATTCTATTACTATAGCGTTCTTTGCTTTTGTGTATGTGACTTTGTTTATTAGTGACGATACACGAGCTTCTGCAATTGGTGGACTAGTGTGGCTCGTATTGTTCGGCGGATACTGCGCCTTACATCAGCATTGGCAGAATCGCGATTTAGCTGAAGCTTTGGGGAAGTAGGGTACTTCTTTACTTGATTTCTGTTATGCTTGCTGTGTGCGAATTATTGTTGCAGATTGCAGTGCAGAGTATACAGGTAGGTTAAATGCCACGCTTCCTTTAGCTAAGCGAGTGTTGCTTATTAAAGCAGATGGCAGCGTACTTATTTTTTCTGAGCTTGGTGCGTATAAACCTCTTAATTGGATGGTAGCTCCTTGTACTATGCGTGTTTTACGTAAAGAAGATAGCGGCGAATCCGATGCTGGCATTGTTGTAGATGGCTGTATTTTGCGTGTTGCTGCTGCTAAAAGCGATGATTTGCTTATGATTTCGCTTGAGCATGTTTATAGTGATAATACTTACGATTTGGGTGAGGATCCTGGCTTAGTTAAAGATGGTGTTGAGGATCATTTGCAACGTTACTTGGCTGAGCAGATTGAACGAATCGGCGATGGTGCCACGTTGGTGCGCCGTGAATATCCTACGGCTATCGGCCCAGTGGATATTATGGCTCAGGACGCGGATGGTGTACATGTCGCTATTGAGATTAAGCGGCATGGTGGTATCGACGGCGTTGAGCAACTTACGCGTTATTGTGAGTTGCTGAATAGAGATCCGTTACTTAAGCCGGTTAGAGGTATTTTTGCTGCGCAAACTATTAGTCCACAAGCCCGTGTTTTGGCTGAGGATCGTGGATTTACTTGCTTAATATTGGATTACGATGAAATGCGTGGAGTCGAGTCCAACGATCTTCGTCTGTTCTAAATATGTGTTCTAAATATGTAAAAACCCCTCGGGAAGGAGGGGTTTATTATTTATGAATCGCTAGTTAATTTTGCAACAGTTTGCAAAATTACAAATCTCACGAAGCATAAAGAATATCGACTACAAAGTACAGCGTGGCATTTGCAGGAATAGTTACGTTTCCGCGCGCGTCCTTCTTTTCTTCTTTGCCGTAGCCATCTTCTGGTGGGATTACCAAAAGAACTTGGGAACCAACTTTCTTTCCAGTTAAGCCTTTAGTCCAACCAGGGATTACTCCTCCAGCAAGTTGGAAGTCTGCAGGTATGCCACGAAGCCAAGAAGAATCAAACTGATGAAGTTTGCCGTCTTTATCGGCAGTCCAACCAGTGTAATGAGCGGAAACTGTGTCTTTTGCAGTTACTTTTTTGCCGGTTCCTTCAATCAAAGTCTGAGAAACAAGCTTTCCGTCTGGAACGTAGTTATTTTTATCTAAGGTTGGTGCTCCAGATTTATCAAGAGTTACCTTCGGCAAATTTGCGGGAATATTCGTAACAGCTTTGCCTGTTGCTCTAGTTAGAGATTTTGATCGCGAAACCATTGTAAGAACCATAATATATGAAGGATTTTTGGCTCCTCCGCTTACGCCCAAAGCAATAGTCGTATTAATTTTTTTGCCCTTAATTAAAGCGTAATATGGTCGGCTTGTAGAGTTTTTATTAATGGAAATTGAGCAATCAACTTTGCCTTCTTTCCAAGTATTCATAAGCTCTTTGCCGGTTTTGGAGTCGAACACAATGCCCTGAGAGCATACGCGATCGCCTTCTTTAATTGTTTCTCCGTTGCCTCGTTGCAAAACGGCATAAGTATTTTGCTTTACTTTTACAGGCGTTTTCAGCGTTATTTTAGGCTTTTTGCCCAGCTCTCCCGATGCGCTTACGCCTTCCAGCAACTGCATTCCAGCTTTTTGAGCGTTTTCATCAGTTAAATTGTTATTGTCAGAATTTTCTCCGCATGAAGCAAGCACTACGCACATTGCTACTGCGCTAATAGTTGCGAAAGCGCGAAGTAAAAGAGATTTTTGTCCTAATGTTTTGATTTTTTTCATAGCCTTACATTACCGCTTGACGCTGATTTTTACATCAAAACATGCAAGTAATATTAAAAGACTGTAGAATGGTATCGTTATGACAAATATAGAAGATGCTTCTGATACAGAAGGACGACCAATGCGACGACCAATGCGACGGCTCACTTTGCGCAGTAAAATCATGCGCGGCGTTGTAGCTCCATTTTTTGCTTTGCTTGCAGTATTAAGTGTTGTTCTTGGTGTTGCCAACTCAACATTTTGGAAGCCTAGTAATGTGGTTATTGCGTACGCTAAAGTATCTGGAACTCGTTATATTGTCACTGATCCTGGTGTTTTGAATCTTGTAGATAACAGGGTTCGTATTAGTGTCGCTGCTTTGCATACGCGTAAGCCTATTTGTGTTGCTGTAGGTTTAACGAAAGACGTAAGAGGCTGGGTGGCAGGTTCTCCAGTACAAAGAATTACTGGTTTGCGTGATTGGAATAATCTTTCAGTTTCTGAAGTGTCTGGTAGAACCTCTGTGCAAGCGGGTGACTCTGTGGACATTAAGGATCCTGACGTAAAATTCCAAGAATCTAATTTATGGCCTATAGTTACATGCCAGCTTGGTTTAGCGAAATTGGCAATAAATACTGCAGATTATGTTCAATCTTCTGGTTCTGCGTCATACGATCATGCTGTTGCAAACGGCACAATGTCTAAATCAGGCACTCGCTCTAGTAAGTCAAATAGCTCTGATACTGCTTCTTCTGCACTGCGTTCGCAGGCTGCTAGACGTGTTTTGCTAATTGATTTGGGGGATAATGTACCGGAAGCTTCCATAGAATTGCGGTGGCGTCGTAATCAAATTCCAGATTTTGCAACGCCTTTATATTTTGTAGGAGCACTTTTTGCAGTATTAGCTATACTTTCTGCAACTATTTTTGCAATGGCTCCGCATCGTCGTCGTAATAAGCAATTAATAGCTAGCCGTTCAGGAGCGTTGGCAGTAAAGTCTGCACAGCGTGACGAAGTCACCTTTGCTGAGGCGATTTCTGGAACCATGTCTGGTATTTTTGGTCACAAACGACACAAGAAGGATTCTGGAAGTCACGCAAGGCATGGGGGTCATGCACGTCGTCGCAAAGATTCAATGCAAAGCGGCGACTCAAATGGTATGCAAACTCGAATTGCGTCTGCTTCTACAGCGGTTGCATCTACTGATTCTTTGGCTGAAACTACTGTTATTGCACAAGATGAAATGCTTGCGTTTGCCGCGCGCTTTATGCAGCAACATGACGATAATTCTTATTTAGATGACTTAGGCAATGTTGATGATGAATTTAATGATTTGCACAATCAGGATGCTGCGGCAAACGGGGAAGATTTAGCAAATGCGGAAGATATAGGAAATGCGAAATATTCTGGAAATTCAGCAGAATCAGCAAATTCAGAAAATAAGCAATATAAGCGGAATTCTCAGAATATTAAGACTCCGCGAAATAAGAAAAAATCTTACGCAAGCGCGTCGGATGGCAATAGTCTGAACGATCATAAGGATAAGCATCAGCAGCAAAATAAGTATGCACAGCAGAATAACAAGAGGCGTAACCGTCAGAACGATAGAAACAATGCTAATAATTCTGAAAAGTTTGCAAAGAAACGTTTAGAAACGGTCAAGCCTTCAGATAGTAATAGCAAGATTTCACATGAATCTAGTAAGAAAAAGCTTAATGATCACGAAAACTATCGCAACTCAGAATCAAACAAGCGTCAAAATTCGTCTAAAAATAGCAACGATAAGCAGTCTCGCATAAAACGAAATGGGTTTAGAGGAGACGGTGGTAACGGTCGTTACAGAAAAAATGGGAAAGGCTACCGCGGTAATTCTTCAAGTGAGCGAGGAAATGAATAAAATGCGTAATACTAATGTCGATATTCACCGCGTAAACAGTAAAAATAGAGGCGTATTGCGCAACAACATAGTCACATTAATAGCATGTGTTGTATCAACGGTTATGGTAACTGGATTATCTGCTTGCGATGGGCAGGTGCCGAAACCTGCTGAAGCGCGTAGTAATCAAGAGTTGCCTAATGTGACTATGCTCCAAGAAAAAGATATCCGCTTGGGGTTGCTTCGCACTCTAGAAAAGGCAAATGACGAAAAAGATGTGGATTCATTATCTCAAGCAGTTTCTGGACCTGCTCTCGATATTCGCACGAGCGAGCTTACGATTGCAAACAAAACTGGAAACTTAGATCCTAAGACCACTATTCCGCGTGAAGCCGCGCAAACTATTGTGCCAACTAATTCTGGTTGGCCAAGAGATTTAATGACTATTACAACTACTACTAAAGATCAACAGTCAAAACGTTTGCTGGTTTTACGTCAACAGAGAGCGCGTTCGAATTATAAACTTTGGGCTGTTGCGCGCTTATTCCCTGGAGTGCATCTTCCTAAATTTGCTGTGCCAAGTATTGGTTCTTCAATGGGTAAATCTAATGATACTGGTTTGGTGATGACTCCAGATGAAGCGGTAGCTGCGTATGCAGACGTTTTACAAAATGGTGAAAACAGCAAGTACGCGAAGCATTTTGCTGACGATTATTTGCGTAAAAAGTTAGTTGAACTTTCTAAAGCAGTGCAAGCTGGAATGGAGCGAAATAAAGGCTCTCAAGAACAAATCTTTACACCAAATCTCAAACAAATAAGCATTATGCGTTCAAGCGATGGAAGCGATTTGGTTGTTGCGCGCATAGATTCTGTGTGGACTCGTAAAGCTGGTGAAGGGCGTGAATCTCGTCCTGCTTCTGATGAAGAAAAAGCATTATTTGGCGATGGTAAAGCAAAAGGTACTATGCGAGTAACTTACGTAAATGTTATTGCTCTAGTAGTTCCTCCAGCTAGTTCTCATATGAAGATTATTCCTGTTGGTGCTGAGCGTCAGCCTATTAAGGTAGAAGCTTTATAAATTTTGTAAGTACAATTTAGTGTGCTTGGAAAAGAGGAAAAATGGTGAGTAGTAAAGCGCAAGGCATGAATCCTGGCGGATTTTCGCTTGCTGGGGCTGTAGATTTAGAAGGCGTAAAGCGTCGCGTAGAAGCTCAAGCTAAGCAAGCTGCTAAAGCTGCATCGGGCTCTACTGGTTCTTCTGCTCCAAAAGCTGGCGGCTATGTAATCGATGTTAATGAGCAGTCTTTTCAGGCGATGGTGCAAACGTCTGTAAGTTTCCCAATTGTTATTTTGCTTTGGCAAGCTAATGACGAGGCCTATTATGATGTGGCACAGAAATTAGCGGATGCTGTTAACGCGCTTGACGGTCGTATGCAGTTAGCTCGTATCGACTCTGATGAAAGCCCAAGTATTGCTCAAGCATTGCAAGCGCAGCAGCTTCCTGCAATTTACGGTTTAATTGGCGGACGTCCTATGCCTATTGCGCAAGGTTTACCTAGCGACGAGGAATTACAGCAGATTTGTGGCACTATTTTGCCGCAATTGGTTCAGGTTGCTGAACGCTCTGGTGTTGCTGGAACTGCTCCTTTTGTGGAATCCTCGGTTGAGAAAAAGTCTGAAATGTCTAAAGACTCAGATCAAGATAGTTCCGGGAATAACTCTGTTGAGAATGTTCCGCCTGCTCATGAGCAAGCTCATTCGCTTGCTATGAAGGGTGATTATGAAGGTGCTGCACGCGAGTATGCAAAAGTAATGGAAGCAGATCCTCATGATGTGCTTGCATCGCGTGAACATGCAAAAGCTTTGTTGCTTTCGCGTAATACTAATACTGATGTTGCTGCGGTTAGAAAGGCTGCTGGCGATAATAAGGATGATTTAGATTCGCAGCTTGCAGTAGCAGATGTAGATATGATTGACGGTCATATTGATGACGCTTTTGGGCGACTGCTTGACTTCCTTGCATCTGGTCATAAGAGTGATGCGGATGCTATTCGTTCTCGTATGCTTGAGTATTTTGCCATACTTCCTGCAGATGATGAGCGTCTTGCGCGCGCTCGTCGCCGTCTTGCAATTCTTCTTTATTGATTATTGCGCGATGACGCTTTTGGGCGACTTATGTAGTATTAAACAAAAAAGCCAAGAACCACAACAATCGTGAGAAATTTGTGTGATTCTTGGCTTTAGTAGCGGGGCATGGATTTGAACCATGGACCTCTGGGTTATGAGCCCAGCGAGCTACCGAGCTGCTCCACCCCGCGTCGGCTACTTTTAGCAGCTCTATCTACGATAGGTGCAAATTTAGATTTGTCAACTTTCGGGCGTGTCTCGCTGTATTTGGTTAGAATTTTACGATTCGTGTACATGAGTGACATAGACATAATAAACATAAACAAGTGTGGAGTATAATAAACACATGCCTATTAAGATTCCTGAAGGATTGCCAGCGCGAAGCATATTAGATGCTGAGCGAATTTTTGCATTGGAACGCCCAGAAGCAGAACAGCAGGATGTTCGACCACTTCGTTTGTTGATTTTGAATCTTATGCCCAAAAAAATCGAGACAGAAACTCAGCTTTTGAGACTCATCTCTAAGTCTCCTTTGCAAGTTGACGTCGATTTTATGAAAACTTCTACGCATGTATCGACACATGTTAGCGCTGATCATTTAGTAAAATTCTATGAAAATCTTGACGCACTTCGTAACAACTATTACGACGGATTTGTTGTGACGGGCGCTCCTGTTGAGCATATGGAATTTGAAGAAGTCGACTACTGGCACGAATTTACGCAAATTCTTGACTGGGCATCAACACACGTTTTCTCAACAATGTATTTGTGCTGGGGCGCAATGGGCGCGCTTTACTATCGATATGGCGTAAAAAAGCATGTTCTCAGCAAAAAAGTTTTTGGCGTGTTCCCGCAATATTTGCAGGATGAGTACTGTTTTCTTACAAATGGTTTTGATGAAATCGCTTTACAGCCGCATTCTAGAATAGCGAGTGTTGATGTTGACAGCATTTCTGCAGATCAGCGTTTACAAATTCTTACGTATGGTCCCGAATCTGGTCCGGGATTAGTTGCTACGCGTGATTTTTCTGAAGTTTTTGCGCTAGGACATTGGGAATATGGCAAAATGACTCTTGCGCAGGAATATGAGCGTGACATGTTAAAAGGTTTGAGCAACGTGCCATTCCCTTACAACTATTTCCCTCATGACGATCCAAAATTAGAGCCACTATTTTCTTGGCGTGCGCACGCGAATTTGCTTTGGCGCAACTGGCTTAATTGGGTGTACGAAACTACGCCTTACAATCTTTCTGATATTCCTCATTTAAGAGCTGCTGGAAGGCTTGGAACTGAACGTTCTATAAGGCATGAGCCGGCTTCTCCGCGCTCCGATAATTTTTATCCATTTGACGGCATTAAGTACGGTATGAACAAATAAATTTTGAAGTTGCGTAATTATGTACAAGCAAAGAGTACAATCAGCAATTAGATATATTTTTCGTTTCGTGCCCCGCGCCTTACGAAATATGAAACATATGATCTAGTTGATATATATGCCGCGAGAATGATTGAATTGAGTATGTGAGTGAGCGGCACTGAATTGAGGCGTGTGAACGGATTGCTATAAGGAGGCACTTATGGATGTGATGGTTGATGTTTTACAGAAGACCACGACTGTAGCTTCTACTGTAGCTTCGAATAAACCAGAGCTACCTGATATTAGTGAGTTTTTGCCTCCAGAGATTTTGTTCCAAGGCACTCCATTTGCCATGAACCGAATTGTTATGGTGCGTATTATTATGGCCGTAATCGTTATGATTATTTTTGGCATTGGAGCAGCTCGCGCAAAAGTGGTTCCAGGAAGATTCCAAAGCGTGCTAGAAATTCTAATGGACTTTGTGCGATTTAACATTGTGTACGAAATGATTGGCGAAGAGCGCGGCAAGCGTTATGTGCCAATGATAACAACTCTTTTTATAACAATATTTTTCTTTAATCTTTGCTCAGTTATTCCAGGCTTAAATATGGCTGCAACAGCAACTATTACAGGGCCATTAGTGTTTGCTCTTTGGGTTGTATGCCAATACTTAATAACTGGAATTAGAGAAAAAGGATTCCTAACGTTCTTCCGCGAATCCTTGTTCCCAGCAGGCGTGCCATGGCCAATTTACTTTATTCTTACGCCATTGCAGCTTCTGGAATTGTTGATTGTGCGACCACTTTCGCTTACAATCCGTTTGTTTGCGAATATGATTGCTGGCCATTTGCTGGTGGCCACTTGTCTAGTATTCACCAACTTCTTTGTGGTGGATTCCAGCAATAAACTCCTTGCCTTAGGCGGTGCATTATGGCTGCTTGGTGGCATTCTGTTTACAGTATTCGAAGTAATAGTCGCAGGCTTGCAGGCGTTTATTTTTACCGTTCTTGCATCTGTGTATATTTCGGAAAGTTACCCCGAGAAAGAAGAAAAATCTGCTGTTGCTATTGCATAAATAGGTAAAACTAATTAAAGCTAGTTAAAGCAAACAGATAAAACAGGTTTGATAATCTTAGGGTTTATAACTGGTTACTGTTCCTAAAGAAAGGAAACCAATGAATAGTATCATCGCTCTCGCAGGATTGACGGGCAACCTTAGCATTCTCGGCTTTGCCGTTGCTACTCTTTCCCCTGCTATCGGAATGGCAATGGTTGTATCCAAGGCTATGGAATCCACTGCACGCCAGCCAGAAGTCGGCAACCGTATTCAGTTGTTCATGTTTATTGGCTTGGCATTCATTGAGGTTCTGGGCTTGCTCGGATTCGTTGCCTACATTATGGGAAGCTGAACCGAACGAAACAACTCGTTCCAACGCATACAAGTGTTGAAAGAATAGAAAGGACAAGCCATGGCATATGCAGCCGAAACTAATAAACTGGCGTTGTTCTTGCCGGAGCCTTACGACGTTATATGGTCGCTGGTTGTTTTAGTTGTTCTTGCAGTGTTTTTCTACAAGTTCGTTATGCCTAAATTCCAGGCAATTCTTGATGAGCGTGCAGAAAAAATTGAAGGTGGAATGGCTAAGGCTGCTAATGTTCAGCGTGAAGCAGACGAGTTAAAGAGCCAGATTGAAAACGAACTTTCTCAAGCTCAAACTGATGCTGCAAATACTCGTGAAGAGGCTCGATCGGAAGCTTCAAAAATTATTGGCGAAGCTAGACAACGCGCTGAAAAGGATGCTGCGAAGATTATCAGTGAAGCACAGCATTCTATTGAGGCTCAGCATAAGCATGCCATGTCCAGCCTCCAAGGAGAAGTGTCGGTTCTTGCAGCAGCTTTAGCTGGCAAGATTCTTGCATCCAAATTGGATGACGATACCGTCAGTTCCAAGATTATTGATCATGTGATCGATGAAGTTGGAGACACTAAAAATTCGGATCAAAGCAAGTAAAGTAATGTGCAAAACTGAATAATCGCAAAATAAAATTACGGTTATTTCATTTTGTATTATTTGCGTTACTTCGTTTTTACAGAAACGAGGAGGTAAGAATGCCAGAAAAGGCAGCGCGAGTAAACGATAGTTTGTCGCGTTCTTCGCTTGCTCAGGCCATCTCAGATGCGCACGATGAAGCGCAGCGCATTTCGGACGAGCTTTCGTCAATGATGGACATGATTGATAAGTATCCTGAGCTTTCTGATGCGATTACTGATCCGAATAGGTCTTCGGAAGATAAGTCTCGCCTTATTGACGAGCTTATTGGAGGTAAGGCGCACCCTGTTGTATTGCGCATTATGCATTATCTAGTAGGAACTTGGCACGGAGGTGCCGAAAGCGGTAAAACAGGTAGCTTCGGCGGCGCTTGGTCAGGATTTGAGCGTGAAGCTGGAGAAACATTGGTTACAGTCACTACTGCTCAGCCGCTTACAGATAAGCAAATTAAGCGTTTGATTGAAATCTACAGCGATAAGTTGGGTCATCGTGCATACATTAACCCAATTGTGGATCCAAATGTGCTTGGTGGTATGCGTATACAAATCGGTGATCAAATAACCGATCGCACCATGTTGATGCAGCTTAAGCAGTTGCAGCGTTCTGCACGAAATGGTGCTTGGACACAGGCAATGAAGTAGTAAATTAAGGAGAATTATGGCGGAACTATCTATTGATCCCGCCCTGATACGCAAGGCACTCGACGGGTTCGTTGACTCGTATAAGCCTGCAGACATGCCAACGCAAGAAGTTGGCTATGTTGTTACGGCTGGTGACGGCATTGCGCACGTAGCTGGATTGTCCGGCTGCATGGCAAACGAGCTGCTCACATTCGAGAACGATACCTTGGGTCTTGCGTTCAACCTTGATGCACACGAAATCGGCGTTGTTATTCTCGGCGATTTTACAGGCATTGAGGAAGGGCAGGAAGTATACCGCACAGGCGAGGTGTTGTCTGTGCCGGTTGGTGACGCTTATCTTGGTCGTACCGTTGATCCGTTGGGTAATCCAATCGATGGTTTGGGTACGATTGAGTGCAATGAGCGTCGTATTCTTGAAGCCCAGGCTCCAGACGTTATTCACCGTCATCCAGTCGATGAACCATTGTCTACTGGTTTGAAGGCTATTGACGCAATGACGCCAATAGGTCGTGGTCAGCGCCAGTTGATTATTGGTGATCGTCAAACAGGTAAGACTGCAATCGCAATAGATACGATTATTAACCAGCGGGCTAACTGGGAAACTGGAGATCCAAAGAAACAGGTTCGCTGCATTTATGTAGCAATCGGTCAAAAGGGTTCCACTATTGCTTCAGTGCGTCAAAGCCTTGAAGAAGCAGGAGCTATGAAGTACACCACAATCGTGGCAAGCCCAGCTTCTGATTCTGCAGGTTTTAAATACATTGCACCTTACACTGGTTCTGCAATCGGTCAGCACTGGATGTACAACGGCAAACACGTTTTGATTGTTTTCGATGATTTGTCGAAACAAGCAGAAGCATACCGTTCAATTTCCCTGCTTTTGCGTCGTCCACCTGGGCGTGAAGCTTACCCAGGCGACGTGTTCTACTTGCACTCTCGTCTGCTTGAACGTTGTGCTAAGCTTTCTGACGATTTGGGTGGCGGTTCTATGACCGGTCTTCCAATTATCGAAACCAAGGCAAACGATGTTTCTGCATACATTCCAACCAACGTGATTTCTATCACCGATGGTCAGATCTTCTTGCAGTCTGATTTGTTCAACGCAGGTCAGCGTCCAGCAGTAGACGTTGGTATTTCCGTGTCTCGTGTTGGTGGCGCAGCTCAGGCTAAGGCTTTGAAGAAAGTCTCCGGCATGTTGAAGATTTCCTTGGCTCGTTACAAGTCTTTGGAATCCTTCGCAATGTTCGCTTCTGATTTGGATGCAGCCTCAAAGGCACAGCTTACTCGCGGCGCTCGTTTGACTGAGCTACTTAAGCAGAAGCAGTTCTCTCCTCGAGCAATGGAGCAAGAAGTTGTTTCTGTGTGGGCTGGTACTCATGGAAAGCTTGACGATATTCCTGTGAAGGATGTGTTGCGTTTTGAAAGCGAATTGTTGGATTACTTGGATAAAGGAACCGACATTTTGCAAGTAATTCGCGATACTGAAGACTTCACTAAGGAAACTGAAGCTAAGCTTGATGCAGCCATTGATGATTTCCGTAGGACGTTTAAGACATCTGCTGGCAAGCCTTTGATTGTAAAGGATTCTTTGCCGCCGGCTGAAAACCCTGCTCCTGTTGAGAAGGAACAGCTTGTAGCTAAGCCAAAAGCAGACAGTCGCGAGCCTGAGGGGAAGTAGCGTATGTCCTCCCAACTTGCATTGAAATCGAGAATTATTTCCACACAGTCTTTGGGTAAAATCTTTAAGGCTCAGGAAATGATTGCGTCTTCTCATATCGCTAAAGCGCGAGATATTGCGCTTAATGCTAAGCCTTATAGTGACGCAATTTTCGATGCCGTGCAGGCGTTGGTAGCTCATCACGAAGCAAATATTAAGCATCCTATTTTTGGTAAAGAGCATGCCGGCAATCGCGTAGCAGTTTTGGCTCTTACTTCTGATCGTGGTATGGCAGGTGCGTTTACGTCTTCGATTATTCGTGAGACTGAAGCACTTCTTGCAAAACTCGATGCAGAAGGTAAACATGCAGAACTGTACGTGTACGGTCGACGTGGTGCAACTTACTACAAGTATCGCAATCGCGATGTGGCAGGTACTTGGGAAGGTTCTACTGACCATCCTGACGTTACTATTGCTGAAAAGATTTCCGATACTTTAATGGACGCTTATATGACGCCGGAAGCAGAAGGCGGAGTTTCGGAACTGTATATTGTGTTCACTGAATTTATAAATATGGTGAGGCAAAAAGTTCGTACGTTACGCATGCTGCCAGTTGAGCTGGTTCCTTTGAAGGACGGTGAAGAGTTTTCTATGCATCGTCCTGACTATGAAGCAGCCTCTGGTCCTTCAGCAGCATTGTCGTCTACGAGCGCAGTTTCGGCTCGTGAAGAAGCAGTGAGTCGCAGCAATCCAGAAGCTGTGGAGTATTGCTTCGAACCAAGCCCGGATGAAGTATTGGATGCTGTTTTGCCGAAGTATATTCAGTCTCGTATTCACGAGTGCTTACTTACTTCTGCTGCTTCCGAAACGGCAAGCAGACAGAACGCTATGCATACGGCTACAGATAACGCCCGCAATTTGGTGGATGATTTGACAAGAAAGCTTAATGCTTCTCGTCAGGCATCCATTACTCAAGAACTTACCGAGATTATCGGCAGCGCTGATGCGCTGAATAATGAGGAGGATTAGGAGCATATGGCTGAAAATCAGACCACAGCGCCTCCAGAAGCTGAGCAGGAGGTCGATCCAACAGCTGGTCGCGTAACCCGCGTTCAGGGTTCCGTGATTGACGTTGAATTCCCAGTCGGCTATCTGCCGGATATTTACAATGCTCTCAAAGTCGATATTGCTACCGTTGGTAACACGGAAGGTGATACCGTTCACGAGATCACGCTGGAAGTTGAGCAGCACCTTGGTGATTCGACTGTGCGTGCAGTTGCTTTAAAGCCTACTGACGGTTTGGTTCGTGGTGCTTTAGTGCGAGATACTGGCGGTCCAATCTCTGTACCTGTTGGTGACGTTACTAAGGGTCACGTGTTCGATGTTACAGGCAACATTTTGAATGCTAAGCCTGGCGAGCATATTGAAGTAACTGAGCGTTGGCCAATTCACCGTAACCCACCTGCTTTTGATCAGCTTGAGTCTAAGACTCAGATGTTCGAAACTGGTATTAAGGTTATCGATTTGCTTACCCCTTACGTTCAGGGCGGTAAAATTGGTCTGTTCGGTGGTGCAGGCGTTGGTAAAACTGTGTTGATTCAGGAAATGATTCAGCGCGTTGCACAGAATCACGGTGGTGTGTCTGTGTTTGCTGGCGTTGGCGAACGTACCCGTGAAGGTAACGATTTGATTGGCGAAATGGCTGATGCTGGCGTTTTGGAGAAAACAGCGCTTGTCTTTGGTCAGATGGATGAGCCTCCTGGGACTCGTCTTCGTGTGCCTCTTACCGCTTTGACTATGGCTGAGTACTTCCGCGATGTGCAGAATCAGGATGTGTTGCTGTTCATCGATAACATATTCCGCTTTACTCAGGCTGGTTCTGAGGTGTCCACTTTGCTGGGTCGTATGCCTTCCGCAGTTGGTTACCAGCCAAACTTGGCAGATGAAATGGGTGCATTGCAGGAGCGTATTACTTCTACGCGCGGTCATTCCATTACGTCGCTTCAGGCTATTTATGTGCCTGCAGATGATTACACTGATCCTGCACCTGCAACAACCTTTACGCACTTGGATGCAACTACTGAGCTTTCACGTGATATTGCAGCTAAGGGTATTTACCCAGCTGTGGATCCTTTGACTTCTACTTCTAGAATTTTGGATCCGCGTTACGTTGGTCAGGCTCATTATGATTGCGCAAACCGCGTTAAGGCTATTTTGCAGCGTAACAAGGAGCTTCAGGACATCATCGCTTTGATTGGTATCGATGAGCTTGGTGAGGAAGATAAGACTACTGTGAGCCGCGCTCGTAAGATTGAGCAGTTCCTTGGTCAGAACTTCTATGTGGCTGAAAAGTTCACTGGTCGTCCAGGTTCTTATGTGCCAGCAGACGAAACCATTGAGGCATTCACTCGCATTTGCGATGGTGTTTACGATGAGATTCCTGAGCAGGCATTCTCTGGTATCGGTGGCATTGATGATCTTGAGCGTCGTTGGCACGATATGCAGCAAGAGTTTGGTGCGTGATTATGTCGGAGAAGCAAGTAAAATCGCTGCACGTTAGTGTGGTGGCAGCCAGGCATCCTGTTTGGGAAGGTGACGCCAAGTTCGTGGTTATTCCTTCTGTGAATGGCGCTATGGGCGTGCTTCCTGGACATGAGGCTGTGCTTGCGTTGATTGATCACGGTTTTGTGAAGGTTGACGATTTGAAGGGTGTACGTCACGTTTTTAAAGTGACAGACGGCTTCTTCTCTGTTGATTCTGATCATATTACTATTGCTGTTGAGCATAGTTGTAACGTTGATAAAGACGGCAACGTGCTGCCTAACGCTAAGGTGATTTAGGCTTACGTATAAGTGAAGTAAGCGAAAAGGCAGGAGTTTGGGTATCCCGAGCTCCTGCCTTTTGTTTTTGGCGCGCGTTGTAAAGTTTCTGACGTTTTTTGGTGTGTAGACGACTTTTTCTTTACTCGCGTGTAAAGTTTCTGCCGTTTTTCTGCTATTTCGCGACTGTTTCTTTACATGACTGTAAAGTTTCTGACGTTTTACAGCCTTAATCCGACCGAAACTTTACGCCGCTGTAAAGTTTCTGCCGCGCAGTGGTGCGAGGTTTGTTATGAGCTTTGGCTTGGTTTCGGTTTGAGCTTTGGTTTGGGTTTAGGCTTTGTTTTGGTTTGAGCCTTGGTTTGAGTTTAGGCTTTGGTTTGGGTTTAGGCTTTGGTTTGGGTTTTGGGATTGTGTTGGCGATAGTAGCAGTATCGCGCTCCAATTTGGAATCATCGTTAATTTTGTTTTCAGAATCGCAGTATGTAGTATTTTTCACTTTTGAAAATAGATGCGTAGTTTCACTTTCAAAACTTTAATATTTTTTCACTTTTGAAAGTGAGTGCCTATTTGTGTTCGCGTTCGCTTGTTTGTTTTCTTGCTTGCGCTCGCGCGAAGGCTCTTTTCTTTATGCATTTTCCGATTGTGTTCTGTTTTTTGTGTTTTGCGGCTTGTGCAAATATCATCTGACTTCGCAAAATTAAAAAATTTTCAAATTTGCGAAGTGGGATTTGCTTAGTTTTAAAGTGCGTAAATCATGTTGCACCGAAACTAGTGGCGTTATGTTGCCGATGCTGGATTCGTCAAATCGCAAAATATGATGCAACAAAAATGTGTTGTAAGCAGAATATGCAGTAATCAAAATGCGTTGCGAATAGTAAAATAGTGCGTAGTTATTTTTGATTTGGGTGCGTGTGTTGGCAGGGAGAAGAAATGATTGATAAAGAAACGCAACGTAGGCGTCAAGAAAATTTGGGTCTTGCAATAGCTTCAGGCAGACTTGAAGGCAATTCGCCTTCAAAAGAGTTTCTTTATGACGCAAATCAATATGCTAAAGGTCTTATAACCAGTGACGAATTTGTTGCTAGAATGCGTTCTAGATATGGCGTAATGGATTAAGTTATTGGGTTGTGTGCGTCGTGGAAACAGTTTTTGACCCTTATCTTATTCCTCAGACAAGGGTATTGAAGAACAAATCTAATATAAATAATCAGATTGAATTAGATAAATATGAGAACGATGCTGTTCTCACAAGATGTTCTATTTTGTACGAAAATTTGCCGCATGCTGAAGGAACTGTTAAGCAATTGCAGTGGATTCATCATTATCTTTTCCAGGATGTTTACGATTGGGCTGGTCAGATTCGCACTATTGACATGTCTAAAGGCGGTGGCGAGCCGTTTCATCCGCTTGAATATATGGGCGTTGGGATTCGCTACTGTGAGCAAACGCTTAAAAATGATAATTTATTGCAAGGTTTATCTATTGACGAGTTTATTAGTAAGCTAAGCGTAAATTACAATAATTTTAATGTTTTACACCCATTTCGTGAGGGCAATGGTAGAACGCAACGCGTTTTTTGGGATATAGTTGCGCGAGATGCTGGATACCATTTCGATTGGGGATTAATAACGCAGCGTGTTAACGACGAAGCTTCGATCCAGGCTAAAGATACTAACAAGACAAAGCTTCTTGAGGGCATGTTCCACATTATTACAAAGCCTTTGAATATTGAGCTTTTAGCTCAACAGCAGTTTGCTCATCTTGTTGAAGAAGAATACGAATACGCGCCGAATGTGGCTAGTGTTTTGCAAGATAAGGATTACGCTGCGTATAAAACGCGTTATGGTATAGATTGAATCTAGCAATTATGTATCGCTATAGTGTGCAATCTAAACTTGCAAAAATACAAAGTTTGAGTTATCAATAACTTAAACTCACGAAAAAGAAAAGTTTAGATCATGAATAACTTAAACTTGTAAAAGGTGGATTTTGTTGCGACTTCTGCTTGCGAAAAGCTTTATATTCAAGTAACTGAAAGCATGATGGATGAGTCTATGCGCGAGCGAGAGTTAAAGCCGCTTCGGAAGATTCAGAATAATTATGAAAAGCTGGTTATTACTTTGAGTAAGGCTTTAGATGATGATTACGACGGCATTCGTGTTGAAAACATTGTTGATTGGTTGCTTAAGTAGCGTTGTTTATTTGTTTCTTAGCTAGTTGTTATGGGTATTCATTAAAACGCGTAAATCGTGCTACGCAGAAACGAGTTGCGTTATGTTGCCAGTGCCGTAAATATTTCTATAATGCGTTTTTGCAAAAATTTTGGTATAGATGAATATTTTTTGCACGCTATGCCTTCATTTTGCCAGAATGTAGGTATAGGCGAATGTTTTTGTGTGCTATGCTGCTATTTTTTAAAAATGTCGGTATAGAATGAGACTGTCTGTAAACTATGTCGACATTTTGCTGTTTTTGTTGTTTTGTTGCGGATTTTGACGAGTAACAGAGAGTTTTGACTTAGGGATTGAAGCAAGCGATGTTTAGGAATGTTGTTGCGATTGAGCGCGCGCTTGGAACGGGGATTATTATTTCCAGTAGCAAGCCGATTCCGCAGGGTGTTGAGCAGCGGATTCACGCTTTTGTTGAAGAGTATGAGCGCACTCTTTCGCGCTTTCGTGAAGATTCGCTTGTTTCGCGTATGGCTTGTGCGGAGCATGGCGGCGATTTTGAGTTTCCGTCGTGGGCTGGGTCGCTTTTTGCAATTTACGACGAGTTTTACGATGCCACTCGCGGAGCTTTCGACGCTTGTATTGGCGCGGATCTGCTTGCGCTTGGCTACGATAATTCTGTGCAATTCGTTCCGGAATCTACTGTTAGCGCGAGCGAGAATAGTGGCAGTGTCAGCGGCAGCTGGAGCAAATATCGCCGCGCTTTGCCAGTTAAGTGGGCAGATATTTCTCGAGATGACAGCGGCACAACGCTTCACACAAATCAGCCAGTGCAGCTTGATTTTGGGGCAGCTGGGAAGGGTTATTTTGTAGATCTTGTAACGAATATTCTTAAAGACGAGCTTGGTGACGATTCGCTTTCGGATTGCGATTTTTTGGTAAATGCCGGCGGTGATATGCGCGCTTGCTTTAGCGATGAAGATTACCAAATAAAAGTTGCGCTGGAAAATCCTTTTGACACAACGCAAGCAGTTGGAGTGGCATCAATTGCAAGCGGAGCGTTGTGTGCTTCGTCTGCTGCAAGAAAGCGTTGGAAAGTAAAAGACGCAAATTGCCTTGCAGACAATGCTTTTGAGTCTAATTTAATTGCGACTCACTTAATCAACGCTTTAGATGGAACTCCTGCGCAAAAACTTTCTGCAAGCTGGGCGTATATTCCTGCTAAAACTTGCGCTTTTCCAACTGCTTATGCCGACGCGCTCGCAACTGCGTTGTTCGTATCGCAAGAAAGCGATTTGCAAAAAATCGTGCAAACTACCGGCTCTGAGTTTGCTGTAATCTCGCCAAATTATGCGCTTCGCAAAACGGCCGCCTTTCCAGCGTATTTTTTTGCTGCATAATCGCAAAAAGATTGATAATTATCGTTATCAATATCATTTTTGTAATATTTGCGTGTTTTTTGCGTAGAACTATATCAATCTACATGATATGTCGATATTATGTACCTGTGGGGCCTTTGTAATGGCAAGTTTTAGTTGGGTGCGCTCAATTTGGGGTAGAGCGCGTAGATATGCAGAAATGCGTTAACGCAAAAGGCGTAAAACGCGTGAGAAGTGCGGAATCGCAAGAAGACGCGGAAGAACGCGAGGAGATGTTATGCGCGCGTATGTAAAAGTGCGCCGAATTATTCGTGACTCGGCTGCACTGATTCTGGCTGTGTGCATGTTGGTAGGTTGCATAGTGAGTTCGTTCGCTACAACTATTCCAGCTTTTGCAACAGATGCGGATCGTTCATATACTAGCTGGACAGAAGTTTCTAAAGCAATTAATAAAGAATTGCTACAAGGTCAATCAGAATACAATAGTGGCAATAATTCTGGAGCTGCAACTCGATTTGAAGCAGCATACAATTCCGTTTATGTTGCTTCTAACATGATTACGGTTGTGCGAGATGCAATCGGGCAGAATAAAGTTCAGGCACAAACTGATCAATTCCAGCAGCTACAAACGCTTGTATACCAGCAAAATCAAGGTTCACAAATAAGTGCTGTTTCGACGGCTCTTTCAGTGGATGTTGCACAAACTGCATCTAGTCTCGATGCCAACTTAAAAGTGGATAAGCCAAATGTTTATGCACAAAAGTTGCGTGCGCAAATTAAAGCAGAGCGCAAAAAGCTTGATGCTGCAAAAAAGAAAAACCTCGGGCGCAATGGTCGTACGTGGGGTCAAGTTGCTCGAGAAATGAACGTTATTCTCGACAAGTCTGTTGCAAAATACAAGTCTGCAAAAGGTAATAAAACTCAAGTAGCATCTGCAGTTGATTTAATTAACGAAGCCTATTACCAGTATTACGAAAAGCTTGGTTTCGAGAAGAACGTGATGAATGCAATAAGCGGAAGTCGCGTTTCGACTGTCGAGTATCAATTCAAAGAGTGCCGCCAAACAATGAACAACGGCGGAACTATTGAGCAAGCTAAAAAGTTCGTAACGGATCTTAAAGCGATGCTTATTGAAGACGCAGCAAAATTAGACAAAGGCGCATCTTCAAGCGCAAATCCATTTATGCAATTCATAACTAGCTCATTCGGTCAGGCTTTCGTAATTTTGCTTCGTGAAGGTTTGGAAGCGTTGCTAGTTGTTGCAGCAATTATTGCTTACCTTGTTAAATCCGGTCACAAGAATATGGTGAAGTATATTTACCTAGGTATTGCGGCTGGAATTGTGGCATCTCTTGCTGTAGCTGCACTATTCGGCTTGCTATTTAATGGTTCTGGTCCGCAGCAGGAGATTACAGAAGGCGTTGTTGCATTGTTCGCAATGCTTATGCTGCTTTACACGAGTAATTGGATGATTTCTAGATCTTCAGTGCAAGCATGGAATAAGTATATTAGTGAGCAAACAACGGCAGCAGTTTCTAAGGGAAGTTTGGTTTCTTTAGTGTTATTGAGTTTCCTTGCGGTGTTCCGCGAAGGTGCTGAAACTGTAATCTTCTATCAAGCAATCTTTGCAGTTTCAAACGGAGCTGACTCTATGATTTGGGGAGGCTTCATTTCCGCTGCTGCAGTTCTTGTAGTGATATTCTTGCTGATTCGTTTCGCATCTGTGCGCATACCAATTCGCCCATTCTTTACTGGAACAAGCGCTCTTATGTCTGTTCTCGTAGTAATTTTTGCGGGCGGTGGCGTGCACGCGTTAATCGAGGGCGATGCTCTCGAAGGAATGTATATTCAAGGCTTGCCAACTAACGATTGGCTTGGGTTCTATCCGTATGTTGAGACGATTGTTGCTCAAATTGTGGCAGCAATTGTTGTGATTTCACTGCTTTGCGTATCTATTGCGCGAAGTCGTGGGAAACGCGCGATAGAAAATAAATAAGCAAAACAACAAATAACCAACTAATAAATAATTAATAAACAACCAATAACAACAATTAAATAAAAATAACTAACAACAAACACAGAAGGTTAGATATGAAGAATAATAAAATGACAGCAATTGCAGCTTTAGCTCTTGCTGGACTGCTTGCGCTCGCTGGATGCGGTTCCAATGGCAATTCAGCTAAAACTGATGCTAAGTCACAAGCAACCGAGCAGAAGTCTGATAACAAGTCTGATGACAAGGGCGACGATAAGGGCTTTGAGGAGGTTCCAGTTGGTCCTCACCAAGATCAGAACATTGGACCTCTTACTATTGGTGCCGTGTACTTCCAGCCAGTTGATATGCTCCCAGCCGGTATGGGTTTGAAGGCAAGTGAAGCAAGCTTCCACCTTGAAGCCGATATCCACGCTAACCAAAAAGGTACAAAGCTTGGCTACGGTAAGGGCGAGTTCATTCCAGATTTGACTGTGAATTATGAGATTGTCGATAAGGCAAGCGGTGAATCCGTTGGCAAGGGTACTTTTATGCAGATGAACGCTTCCGATGGCCCTCACTACGGTGCAAACGTTAAGCTTGACAAGGCTGGAAATTACAAGCTCGTGCTTTCTATTGAATCCCCAGAAAAGAAGGGTTGGATGCTTCACGTCGATCCTGCTACCGGCGTAACCGGTCGCTTCTGGACTGAGCCAATTAAGGCAACCTTCGACGATTGGAAGTACACTCCTCGTCAGTGGTAGTGATAGCTAGTTAATAATTAGCGATTAATTAATAATTTTAGTAAATAATAAGTAACAGCAAAGGAGGGAGTTATGCTCAGACTGTTTGTGGCAGTTATGCCTGGGCTGCTCCCTCTTACGCTACTCACAATGGGATTAAGCACATCGCTCACTGTTGGCGAGGGGCGAGATAAGCCTCTAAGCGCACGTTGGAGATTGTATGGGCTGTCTGCAGGCACAGTTGCAGCTCTTATTTTTGCTATACTTCGCGCATCTGTGGTAATTAATCAGCGAAACTTTATTAATATGCCGGCGTTGTGCATTGCAGTTCCGCTTGATATTGCTGCAATTATTGTGGTTATCTTTTCACACAAAATAGTAAGAAATTGGCGTAATTGCCCGCTTTTAATGCACATAAGTAACGCAATTGGTGCATGTTGCTTAGCGTTTACTGTGTTTTATGCTTTGCCAGATGTTATTTTGCAGCTTACTATTTTCGTAGATTCAAGCACTCCGCCTTTTACATCAGACATGTTGCTTCGAGCGCTTGGTTTTGTGCTTGGAGTTATTGCTGCTATTTGCTTAAGCCTTATGGTTCGTTCTTTGCGCACTACATCTAACGCGATTTCTTTCAAAATCGCTGTAGTTTTAAGCATGATTATTTTGCTAGTGCAGCACATAACTTCACTTTTGCAGATTATGCAAGGAAGCATTCTGCTTTATATGGATGACTTTTCTTTCAGCGTGCTTGTTTGGCTAATTAATAACGCTCCGTTAATGATTATGGCGCAAATTAGCGTGTTTATGATTCCTGCTGCTGCATCCGTAATAATCGGCTTTAAAACGGCTGTAGTTGGTGAAAATGCTGCAGAAATTCGCACGAAGCGAGCGTTTAAAAGGAAATCTCGAAAGTCTGCGCTCGCAGCTCTTTTGGCTGCTATCACAGTAATACTTACGCTTACTGTAGGCGTATCTATTATGAATATTAAACCAACTCTTACGCCTCCAGAACCGTACGAATTGCACGATGGTGTTGCGACTATTAATTACGTTCAAGTTTCAGATGGTCATTTGCATCGCTTCCAATACAAAGCAAAAGACGGCACTGTTATGCGCTTTATAATCATCAAAAAGAATGGTGGAGCGTATGGCGTTGGCTTGGATGCTTGCGAAAACTGTGGAGATGCAGGCTACTATGAAAAAGACGGTAAGATTATTTGCCGTAAATGTGACGTAGCAATTAATTTGGCAACTATCGGTTTTAAAGGTGGTTGCAATCCGATTCCGTTCCCGTATAAGGCTGGGCATGGCAAAATCACAATTCATACCGCTGATTTAGACGTGCTCAGTTCGCATTTTAAGTAAGGGAGAGTTGCTATGTTTATGATGCGCATGGTTGCTCGATCTCTTGTGCGGCAATTGAAAAAGCGTGTGTTAATTGCGCTCGTAGTGTGCTTAAGCGCGTGCGTTAGCGTGTCAATGCTTAGCGTTGTGTATGACGTTGGAGACAAAATTAACGCAGAGCTTAGTTCATATGGTTCAAATATTGTGGTTCAGCCAAAATCTAGCGCTGTTGTAAATGATTTGTATGCTTCTCGAGAGCAGATTGATACTAATGGTTCTGGGAGTTTAAAGGCTGCGGAAAGTCACGAATCTACTGCTTCGCTAAAAGAATCTGATGCTGCAAAAATAAAAATGATTTTCTGGGCGTTTAATATCACTAATTTTGCGCCGAAAATAAAAGTTCACGCAAATCTTGAAGCGAAATCTTCTGGCGATTTGGTAGTGCCTATTATTGGAACTTGGTTTAATCGTAAGCTTGCGCTCGCTTCCGGGGAAACAACGGTTGTTGGTGTTAGGGGTTTGCGCTCTTGGTGGAAGATTAATGCAGGTCGTTGGGCAAAAGATAATAAATCTGAAGCAATGGTAGGTGCGCAGCTAGCTGAGCGTTTGCACTTAAAAATTGGTCAGCGTTTGCGTTTGATTCGTGACGGGCGCGAGGTTTCGTTGCGCTTGGTTGGCATATACGATTCTGGCGACGACGATAATAACGCAATCTACGCAAGTTCTAGCGATGCTCAAAGCCTTGCAAATAAGCCGAATAAGGTTGATTCGATTGAAGTAAAGGCGCTTACTACTCCTGAAAATGATTTAGCGCGAAAGGCTGCTAAAAATCCGGCAGCGCTCAGCCAGGAAGAGTGGGAAACTTGGTATTGCACGGCTTACCCGAGTTCGATTACTTACCAAATTGAGGAGGTAATTCCTGGAGCTGTTGCAAAGCAGGTTCGTCAAGTTGCAGCTCTTCAGGGTAACGTATTAAATAAGACGCGCGCTGTTATGGTTTTGATGACTGCGTTGAGTTTAATTGCTGCGGCTGTTGCTGTGGCGAATCTTATGGCTGCTTCAATTTCTGAGCGTTCCGGTGAGCTTGCATTGCTTAAGGCTTTGGGTGCGCGTGATGGTGCTGTTGCTCGTCTTATGCTTATGGAAACTGCGGTTATTGCGTTTGGTGGAGCGTTACTCGGCATGGCTTTGGGATTTGCAGTGGCGCAGATTATTGGTTTTACAGTGTTCGACTCTGCGATTTTGTTCCGACCGATGGTATTTGTTCTGGTGTTCGTGCTGCTTGCGTTGACTGTGCTTGCGGCTGCAGGCTCGTCGATTCGTTCGATTTTGAGTGTGCGTCCTGCGGAGGTGCTTCATGGCAGGTAAATCTTATATGACTTCCAACAATTCTATGTTTATTACCATGCTATTTAGCGCGGTATTTCGTAGAAAATCGCGTGCTTTGATGGCTGTTATTGCAACGCTTGTTGGTGCTGCCACGCTGTTTTGTTTAGCTGCAATCTGCCTTGTTGTGCCTCAGCAAATGAGCGATGAAATGCGTGCGTATGGAGCGAATATTATCGTAACTCCAATTGAGGGCGAGTGGAAAAACGGTATTGATCGCGCAATGGTTTTGCACACAAATGATATGGTTCTTGCAAAAGGTGCTATGCGCTCTGCTACGTATCGTTACGAAAACGTGCGTATTAACGCAGCTCCGTATGTTTTAGCAGGAATAGACGTTCGTTCAGTAAAGTCGCTTAATAAGCATTGGAATGTAGACGGCTCTTGGCCTAGCAGTGGAAATGTTATGGTTGGGCGAGATGTAGCTCTTGCGATGGGCTTAAAAATAGGTTCTCGAATTGCGATTGCGTATAGATCCTCGGATAATACTGCCGGCTCGCATAAGCCAGCAGAGAAGTCTGAAAATAAGGCTGCAAATAAATCTGCAGATAAACCAGCGCAAAATTCTGTTGCAAATTCTTCAGAAGAATCTGCACAAAATTCATCTCAACAAAAGCTCGTTGAAGGCAGAGTCTCAACAGATATTATGGATACTCACGGCACAACTTTCCGCGTTTGTGGCATTTTGGACACAGGCGGCGCAGAGGATTCCATGTTATATGCGCTAAACGCAGATGTAAATTCTCTTACAGGAGTTAAGCGTGGTACGGATGTTATTGCTTACTCGTCTTCTGCTCCTAGTGTTGATGCTGTTGTGAGAAGTATTAACGACATGACTTCTATGCGTGTGCGCGCTCAGCAAGTTACTAAAGTTACTGCTGCTGATACGGGCATTATTACTATGTTGCGCAGCCTGTTCTGCATTGTGTCGCTAGTTGTTCTAGTGTTGATGATGGTTGGCGTGAGCACTACGATTTCTTCGATTGTGCAACAGCGTCGAAATGAAATTGGTTTGCGCAAAGCTTTGGGTGCGAGCGCACGGAGTATTGGCGTGGAGTTTACTGCTGAAGCTGGATTATATGGCTTCGTTGGTGGCGTTGCTGGTACCGCAGTAGGGTATGTGTTTGCACGTTTGCTTGCAGCAATGGTGTTCTCTAGAGATTTGGGCGTGAATTGGTGGCTTGTTGCGTTCTCGGTGGCGTTTAGCATTATTGCATCTTGCGTTGCTGCGTTGCCGCCTGTTTTGCGCGCTTCAAAGATCGATCCTGCGATTGTGCTTCGAGAAGAATAATTTTAAGCGTAAATTTAGAGATTGTTTAAGATTTGAGTTAAGGATTTAATATGACAGAGAATGTAGAAAATAAGTTGGAAGGCGCGGAGTCTAAGCCAAAAATGCTGTTGACTTTGGATCATATTTCCAAGATTTACGGATCTCTTCGCGCGGTTGACGATTTGTCGCTTACTGTGCCAGAAGGCGAGTGGCTTTCTATTGTTGGCTCGAGTGGCTCTGGCAAAACAACACTTATGAACATTATTGGCTGCATGGATTCGCCTTCCAAGGGTTCCGTGTCTTTGCAAGGTCGCAAACTTGAGGATTTGAATGCCGGTCAGCTTGCTGACGTTCGTAAAAACGTAATTGGCTTAGTTTTTCAAAAGTTTTATCTTGTGCCGCATTTAACGGCAGTTGAAAACGTGATGGTTGCGCAATACTATCATTCTGTTGTTGACGAAGCTCAGGCAATGGATGCTTTGGATCGAGTTGGCTTGAAGGACCGCGCTCACCATTTACCAAGCCAGCTTTCTGGCGGCGAGCAGCAGCGTGTGTGCGTTGCTCGCGCGCTTATTAACTGTCCGAAGTTGCTGCTTGCGGATGAGCCGACTGGTAATTTGGATGAAAAAAATGAGCAGATTGTGCTCGATTTGTTTAAGCAGCTGCACAATCAAGGGACTACGATTATTGTTGTAACTCACGATTCTCTGGTTGCTCAATGCGCGGATCGCGAAATTATGCTTAATCACGGTGTGCTTGTTGGTGAGCGTTGGAATAATGAGAGTGCGCGCAAAGCGTACGAGGCGATTGGTGGCAAGCCTGCGTTTACGAGTGCTCACGTTGATGAAAGTGTTGTGGAAGCTTTGCAAGACCATGAGCCTACTAAGTCGCCTAAATTAGCGAATTTAGATGATTAGTTGCGCAAGATTTTAAAATATACAAGATTTAAAGGCGATGATTTTATGATTTCAGATAATATGTTTCACGATGTTTCACGCGATGATTTGAAATCCAAAAAAGTTGCAAAAACCGTTGCTACGCTTGCAATTGTAGCTGCATCTTCTGCTATGTTGTCGGCTTGCGGTGAACCTAGTGCTGTGCCAATGAATGATGAGTTTGCTGGCAATTCTGGTCAGAGTGCAGATGATGGTGGTAATCCTTCAGGCAAGTACAATGCTGGTGCTCAGCAATCTAAGTCTTCAGCTCAAAGTGAAGATTCTGGGGATTCTAAAAACCAGTCTAAAACTGATACTGGTAATTACAAAGATGGTGACTATAAAGTCAAAGCTACGTATGGTCCTGTTGCAGAAGACAGTTTTGATGTACGCTTAAGCGTTGCAAATGGAAATGTTAGCGATGTGCAGATAACATCTCATCCGTTTACGCCGATTTCAAAAGGCCACATGGACGCATTTTCAAAAGCTATACCTGGCAAAATTGTTGGAAAGTCACTAAAAGATTTGCATATTTCGGTTGTTGCTGGAGCAAGTTGGACTAGCGATGCCTTCAACAAAGCGCTTGATGTTGCTCGCCAAGAGGCCTCAATTCAACCCGTGCAATAAATGTACTCAAAACTTAGTGCTCAACGTAATGGTAGATTGCCAATAAGCTTAAATCCTTAAAAATCGCTTTTATCCGTAGGGTGACCTTGTGGGCGCTTTATGACTCGACACAAAATCACTAATGCTAAGACACCATTTGCAATTCCGTAGTAATAAATCCAAGGAACGTGAATAAGCCCACAAATAAAGCATGTAATAATATTTGTTAAATTATTTGAGTAATTGTTAAGTATTTGCTTATTTTGCAATTCGACTTTTTTGCGTTTTAGTGCGACAACTTTGTTTTCTTCGGCACTTTCGCTTTTGTCGTTTTCTGAGCCGTAGCTGTTTTTAACATTGTTGTCATAGTTATCGCAATTATCGCAGCTATCGTAATTTTCAGTATCGCAAGCTTTTTCGCTGCCTGTGCTCTTAAGTTCACTATCTCTACTTATACTGTTAGTGTTATCGCTATCAAGCTCAGCTATATTATTTGTGTTACTTGCATTTTCGCCTTCAAGAACATTCTTGCGCAAGAAAAAATATGCATAAGAATACATTGCAACAGAAAGAAGTCCTAAAATAAGCCACAAAACAAAAAAGCCAAAACTACGCATAAAAGCAGCTGCCGAGGCAAACGCCATCGCAGCTACTTCTGCGGAGTGCAATACTACTAATCGTTTTGTCATATAATCCTGCTGCAATCATTATTGAAAATGAGTTTTCAACGCAACCAAAAGTCGCATACTGTCACTTATTATAATCACATTTGACTTACATGCATTACTTGTAATCATTTCTTGCTACACAATTTGCTCTATTTTGTGCGCACTTATAAAGTAAAATATAAGAAAAGTAGCGTGAAATTGCAAGAAAGCCATTATGCAAAAAACGTATGCAATAGTAGATAACGACCCATTAGTTTTAGCGGTTATGCGAAACGTGCTCAGCAAGCTTTTGCCAAGCGAGTACGCGTGCAAATGGTGCGTAAAATCTGGAGCGCAAGCTTTGGAATACTGCCAAGTAGCAAAAACTACTCCGGATTATATTTTGATTGATATGTCAATGAAAGACATGTCTGGAGTAGACGTAATACGCGCAATTCGTGAGAAAAACAATAGCATTATTTTAATTGGTATGACTTCGTATGACTGCAGATCCTATGCTTCGTCAGTGGCGCAAGTTGGTGGGCAGGCAATGGTTGCTAAAGACAATTTCAAAGGGCTAGCAGAAGCTTTGCAATATTGTAATAATCAGCACGCGTATGGCTGCCGTTGCGTTAAAGACGTTGCTTACGATTTTGCTACACCGCAAGAATCTTTTATTAGGCTTTCTAAATCAAGATCGCGTAGCGTTTTGCCGCCTCAAGAACTAAAAATCATGGATCTGCTTGCTAAAGGCTACACAACGAATCAGATTGCGGCTCAACTTGGTCTTATGCCAAACACTATTAACACGCATATTCATAGAATTTACAAAAAATTGCATGTTTCTAACCGAGTGCAAGCAATATCCGCATTTGCTGCAATGCAAAATCGTGAGCAAAATAGCAATCTGTCGTATGCTTATAATTCGCCGCAGAATCATCCGAATTTTTTGCAAGAAACGGATAACGCATGTTAATGAACACATTTTCGCGCGTTATTGAGTTGGTTAAAAGCTGGAAAATTCAGCGAACTTTATTCATAATATTGGCGATTCTTGTAGTATCAATGGACGTGCAATCTTGCAATACAGCTGGTTTGTGGCACAATCCATTACAATCTGCGTGCCAATACGTTTGGATGTTTGCAACTTTTCTTATGATTGCTTTTCCGCGTCAAATATCACTCGTAACTCCGATTTTTTATTGCGTAACGTTAGCAGTACCAGGCGTAAATGCAACTTGTGTGCTTTTTGCGCTGCTCGCTGGCATGCTTGTTGCAGGCTTTTACGATTCGTGGAAGTATTTGCTTTGCGCTTACATAGTTTCGCTTAATATTATGTACTTTGCAAAAATGGCGTACATTCCGCTTACTTTTCCTTGTTTTGTTCTTATTTCTATGATTTGTGGCTACGCTTTGCGCAAATATTTGAACATGTTGGAAGAAAATAATCGCGCAAAAATGGATATTGTACGGAGTAAGTTCCAGTCTTATATTGCGTCTGTTGCGTTGCAATTGCATGACGATGTGAACAATGAGATTACTGATATTACGTTGCTTGCGACGGATGCTTTATATGTTGAGAACAATGAACATACAAAAGAATCGTTAGAGCAGATTATTGAACATTCGCGTAATGCACTTTCCAAAGCGAGACTTGTTATCAGCCTGCTTGAGCAAGCTGAACAAAAGTATGATGATTCTTTAGATTCAAATATTGCTAGTACGCAGTTTGTTTATAGTTCTAATAGCAATGATTGCATGAATTTGACTGATCTTTTATGCAATATTCGTGCGCGTTTACAGGCTGAACGGCAAATTTGTGAGCAGCTTGGGTACTATGGCTCTTTAATAGTGGTTGATAAAAGTTCGGGGAGTGGTGATTTTGCTGCATCTGCAACTGTTAGTACTGAAAAAGCTCAATGTGCTATTCGCATGTGCAGCGAGTTGCTTACTAATATTCGCAAGCATTGCAATACTAGCGTTGACTTTTCTATGAACGTTACTGTTGATGAGCGAGAATGCAAAATAATGTGCATGAATTCGTTGTCGAATAAGTTTGGTGGAAGACTTGTTTTTGGCAAAGGGTTACTATTCCACAAAAAATCTGTGGAACGTTTAGGTGGATCTTTAAACGCGCAAAAAGATGATGACACTTGGCTGGTCAATGTTGTTATTCCACTAAACTAGCAGTACTTAAACTCTCGAGTTATCGTGGCAGTTTTTGCGAATTTTGCAATTTTTGCCACGATAACGTGTGATTTTTGTGTTTTATAAGTCTTGTAATACAATTCTTTTATCTTCTGCAGACTGCTTAGATGACTTATCGTCTTTCTTAAGAGAATGCGCATATCGAATAAGACTTCTTGCAATAAAGAACACTAATACGCATATAACAAGTGCAATAAGAATGTCAATTATTGGACCAAATAATGCATAGCTCATGATTCATCCTTTCTTTTTCTATATTCGTTTATGAGTGTTCGAGCTGTGTCAACATCGTATTTATCGTCAATAGCAAGACTCTTTACTAAAAGAACGAACGGGTCTTCTGGTTCATTGTCGCTTATGCGCAGCTTTTCAATGAGCCGGTTAAGCCTGATTCTCATCGTTGGGTAAGAGACTTGATACATTTGCGACATTTCTTTTAACGATCCAGACGATAATACAAAGTTCTTTATAAACGACATATCTTCGTCTGTGAGATTAGCCATCCATTTTGGAATATGATCCATATCACCCCTTTCGTCAACCTATAAAACTTTAATTAAATTAAACTTTTATTAAAAATATTAAAGTTGTTATATGAGTTTGTCAAGAATAAACATGAGAGATATGACACAAAGCGGCATTTTTATGTCGCCAAAATTGTCGCTTTGTCGCCAATGGATACAAAATTTAGTCATTTTGCTTAGAGCTAAGAACGTTCAATAAGTTTATAATTTCATCAAGTTCGCTTGAAAATGTTATTCCTTTTGTATAACTATATTTTTTAAGCAAGTTATCGTGGCAAAAATTGCAAATCTTACAAAAACTGCCACGATAACGTGTATGACATAGCAACGAAACAGCATTCTGCATTGCAAATTAACCGCTTACTTGCATCTTCTGTGCAAAGCTTCGTCCAAATACTCGATTAAAACGTGTCCAAATACTCGATTAAAGCGCAAGAAAGCACAATGACTATTTCTCTACATGAAGTGGAACATGTACATTAATAATCCACGAATCGCCATCTTCAATAACTTTAAAAGTTCCGCCAACTCGTTCCGCAAGCATCTTATGAAAACGCAGTCCATATCCTAATTGCAAGTTAGCAAGAACGCCTCGTTGCGCACTATTTATACACGTAATATGACATTCATGGTCATTAAGCATTACATTCATGGCGTATTCTTTAGGTTTTGCAGCATGCTTTTTTACGTTCGCAAGCAGTTCTCTGCAAATATATTCAATTTGAGCACATTCTTCAAAAGGTAAATGTGCTGATCTCGAATTTTCAGTAGCTAAATCACTACTCAAGTCAATGGAACCAATATAGTCAAGCTTTTCAAATGACTTTTGTTCACAGTCAAATAAAACACGTAAGCCTGTGCAAAAATCTTTATAAAATGTAGTCGATTGCATAACATCGCCAGTGCTTGCAGTTGTAGCATTGTCAAGAAGAGAAATAATATTACGTGCTCTATGAACAGTTGTAGTAGCACGTTGAAGAATCTCTCGCGAATTTTCATGTTCTTGGTCATGAGTTGTTTGAGGTTCAATAGATTGTTGAGCCATCATCATAATGCTGGAAAGCTCATTAGTTACTTCATCGTGCATGCGAATTGCTGCAATAGTGGCATATTTTTGAAAAATGTTGTAACGCTGTGCAAATAACTGTTCCTGCTGTTGGTGAATAGTGGAAATATAGTATTTTACGATTGCGCTAGAAATAAGAGTGATAAGAAGCCACCACGCTAACACATAAGCGTTTTGAAAATCGCAGATAATAAAGAACCATGAAGAAACTCCGCAAGAAGAAAGCACAGTGTACCAAGGTTGAGTAATTACAGCAATTGCTAAACAAATCAATATGGTAAGCATCATAGATGAGTAGTTGATATTTGGCGCAATAATTACCAACGGCATCCAAATAAGCACAATAAAAGATGCTTTACGAGGCCATATTGCAATACATAAGCAGATTACAATCCATACTATTTCAACCGTAATTGCATGCCAATTAGAGTAGTAATGAAGATTATTATAGGAACAAATTTCAAGAATCAAAGTACAACTTATGATTGTGCCAATTCCAATTTTCTGCCAGGCATCATGCGGCAAAAAATTGATCATACGCGTTAATAATTTCATAACTACCTACTTTTACATGTTAATTTCTTACACGTTATATGTCATGCGAATATTTTGCGAGCGCAGCGAGCGCTTGCATACGACTTTTAACTTGAAGTTTTCCATAAATACGCCGTAAGTGCGTGTTGACTGTTGAAACTTTCACATTAAGCTGATCTGCAATCTCTTTCGTAGAAGATCCCTGTTTGCACAAGCGCATAATTTCCGATTCTTGAGGAGACAAAACTGAGGTCTTCGGAAGTTGAGAAATCATATTGAATGATTCTTGCGGAGTGTGAAAATAGTCAATATATTGTGGCAATTCTGGGCAACCGTAGCTTGTTGTGCGCGATTGAATAGCTGCAACTATGCCTGCTAAATTGTCTTTATGTACTAGCGCTTGACCACCCGACTTAGCAACTTGCAATACGTATTCATCCAGCATGTAGGAAGTAATGCCAATAAAAACAATATTGCTATTGCGCTCGCGAATTGCCTTAATTACATCAACACCACTCATTTCTCTCATTGACATATCTACTAAAAGTATGTCAGGAGTATTTTCTGTAACGCAACGATGAATAGCTTGTTTTGCAGAAGAACACATCCATGCACAAACAAAGTTTTCAGGCAAACGACTTTTCAGAAGAAGTTGCATATATCGCAATACAAGCGTGTCATTATCAACAATTGCGTAAGTAGTATTCATACAATATATGGTATCTTGTTTTGGGATCCGCTTATCAAGAGATGTGCGATTGTATTGTTTTTCTCAAATTATCAAGATTGTACACATTAAAGTGCCATACGCTAGCACTTTCCGTTGGCACACTCCATTCTTCAGTTTTACCATTCGCAGTAAAGCGAATTATTTGAGTTGTTGGCTTATTTATAACTTCAAAATTAGTGAGTTGATTCCACGGAATGCGATGAAGATGCTTATCGTCTAATTTAACTAGATTACCCGAGCCTAAAATGGTATTCGGATTAACAACAATAAACTCATTATTAGTGGCAGCAACAATACGCGCATCAACGCTTTGCGCTACATAGAATAATTTAGGTAACAAAAATAGTTTGATTAAATCTTTCCACCAAGGGTTGTACTTCATAGTAAGCACATACGTTTTATCAACTGAAAGATTATGCGTTTTAAAGTACTTAACAATGTCCTCTTCTCGTATACCGCGCAAAGGATTGGTCATAATAAGCACCTCCTTGTGATTCTTGTTTTGTAAATTACCAACATACTAATGTGCAGATTTTATCTACACAAATATGTGTACCTATTTTTAACGATAGTGCTTTTAGAAAACTTTTTAAAAACTTTTACGATTAGTAGTTTGTATGTTCTCAACAATCAATATCTAAGAATATTTCCATTTTGGAACCATTCTTAAATAAAGACATATTTATAGAGTTATCGTGGCAAAAATTGCAAATCTAACAAAAACTGACACGATAACGGATGTGTTTGGGTTGATTTTTGCAGCATAAAAATTTCTACTGAGCCCAAAAATAACAATCACAAGTATTGCCAATTTTACTGTGTCACTAAATATAGTTACAGCTGATTACATGACAGTATTTTTTTATTACACTGAGAGCCATTGCACAATTTATTTGTACAGCAAAATAACGTTTTAAGGAAAGGAATTATGCGGTGAAGCGCTTAGCAAAGACAGTGTTAAAGAAACTCGGTGGTTCTGTTGGTATTGCATTTCAATTGGGTATTGCGCATGGCAATGTCGTGACCAGTGGGGTAGGTGAATCATTATGAAAAAGCAAATTTTGGCTTATTTTAAGCGACTTATCAAACGAGAAGCTACTTATATGCCGTTGACATTTATTGGCTTGCTTGGAATTTTTGCAATATTTAGTGGCAATACAATTGCTTACATTTCATCTCCAAATAGGTGGATTGAAACATTTGTTTTTACACTTATTGTTGCTTTTGCACGTGCCTTCATACCTGATGATCGTTATTGAACAATTTATTTCATAAAGATTAGCGAAATGCACACAGCACTTCGCTAATCTTCTATTTCATATTTTCTAAGTTATATTACGGTAGATTTTAATCCTATTTAGTTGTTTTTTATTTATCAGTAACTTTTTGGTTGCTGTCTAGGATGCTAATATGCAATATTCATAGATTACATTAAGAAGAAGGAATATCATGAGTCAAGATTTTGGAGTAAAAAATTGGAATCCATCTGCTGCAGCAAATACTAGTGACGATGACGATGAGCTTTCTGAAGAAGATTTTGATAAATTGGCTGCAGAGCTTGAGCAATTCTTTACCAAGTATGTAGTGTTAGAAAATAATAAGTTTGTAGTTCATGACGATGCGATTATTGCCGATGGTTATGGAGAATATTTAGAAGGCTTTCACATCTTAGCAGAAAAATTCACTGCTGGTCTTGAAGAGGACAGATAGCGTAAATTAACCACGATAACGCGTATAACATAGCGACTGTGCAATTAAAGTTATACGATACAGTCGCGTAATCAGTTAAAAAATATTGCCTGTTCATCAACGATATTGATTAACAGGCAATATTTTCAAAACAACAAAATTTGGCAAATAGCCTAAATTTTGTGGCTAAACCATTTACTATTTTGCTACGTCAAGAACTACTAAACGTTGTCCGCCATAAGTTCTGGCATCAAGACAGGTTTGAATAAAGTAAGCAGATTTAGGGAATTGCTCAACATATCCTTTGAACTGGCTTAACAATTTATCCGCGCTGCCTCCTCCTTCAAAGTCTTTATAATCTGCCACTTTATAGTCTTTGCCGTTTAATTTAACTGGTGTGCCCTTTTGAAGTTTCTTTAATAACATTCCTGAAGTATTTAAACGGTCGACGACCATGTAGTGACCAGTAATGACTTGGAACCAGTCGTCTTGAAGTGTCCAATGATAAAAAGCATCTTTCACGTAGGCCAACTTATCAGGATAAGCGTCCCAAATAACGGGTTTAGTTTCACCTAGTGCTTCAAAAGTTCCTTTTTCGCCTTTCACAAAAGCCTCAGGAACGTTCTTTTCTGAAGGTTTTTTGATTGATTTTGAATGTTTTTTAGTTGACTGATGGGTTATTTTCGTAGACGCTGAATTGTTTGCTTTGGAGCTACCGCAGGCCGCTAGCCCCACCAGCGAACTGAATAGCACTACAACACAAAGTACTTTTTTATAAGTCATTTTCCCCATAACTGACCTTCTTTCTTCGTATAGATGTGACTAACAACTGCTAGGCATCCTTATCAATTTGGATTCCAAACTTGAGCGCCTGCTCAGTTCAGCCCAAAACGCTTAGTTTAAACGGAGGATGAATTGATAGTCACTGCTGATTTTTGCATAAAGGGATTAACAAAACCAGTTTCTTTTCCATAGTGTACCATAAAGGCTGAGGGGGCTCATGTTACTTTCTAATTTTTCAGTTTTTATGTATACGATATTTTGGTTCAATAATTGACTTAGATAAATTAAATTGGTTAACTAATTAAATTAATTAGTTAACCAATCGAACAGTCAGTTAATCAAATAAACAATCAATTATGCGACTAGAAGTCCCAATCGTCGTCGTCGGTTTCAACAGACTTTCCCATGATGTAGCTGGAGCCAGAGCCGGAGAAGAAGTCGTGATTTTCGTCGGCAGCAGGAGATAGAGCTGCGAGAATTTCTGGGCTTACGTGAGTTTCTTCTTCGCTGTACTTAGCAGGATAGCCAAGATTCATCAAAGCCTTGTTAGCGTTATAACGAACGAAGTCAAAAACGTCATCGTGGAAGTCAAATCCTTCGTAAATCTGACCAGAATACTCAACTTCCAAATCGTACAAAGTATCGAGCAAGTTCATAGTGAACTTTTCAAGATTCTTCTTATCGTTCTCGCTTCTAAGCTCCAAACCGCGCTGGAACTTGTAACCAGAATAATAGCCGTGAATCGCCTTATCGCGCAAAATCAAACGAATCATATCGGCAGTGTTCATCATCTTTCCGCGAGAAGCAAAATAAAGCGGAAGGTAGAATCCCGCGTAAAGAAGAAGTGAAGAAAGCATAGTTGCAGCAATCTTGCGTTTAAGCGGATCTTCGCTCTCGTACTCGCAAAGCACAGTGGTGACGCGCTGCTGCAAAACATCGTTGCCAACAGCCCAACGGTAAGCTTCGTCAATTTCCTCGCTAGAGCAAAGAGTAGAGAAAATAGAGGAGTAGGAGCGCGCGTGAATCGACTGCATAAAAGCAATATTCGTGTAAATAGCCTGCTCGTGCTCAGTGCGAGCGTGCTCAATCTGGCAAAGCTCGCCAATAGTTGCCTGGCTAGTATCAAGCAAAGTCAAGCCCGTAAAAACGCGAGTAGTGGTCTTGCGTTCAAGATCGGTGAGGGAACGCCAAGAAGGAATATCGTTGCTCAGCGGCACTTTTTCAGGAAGCCAGAAGTTAGCAATAAGACGATTCCAAACGTCCAAATCCTTGTCGTCAACAATATTATTCCAATTAACTGGGCGTACACGCGATCCGTGATGGTAGCGGTACTGAGATGGTGTGATAGAAGCTGCCATCATAGCGTCATCTGCGATTACGCGATTTGTGCCGAAAGGCTTATCGAGGCTACTGCGCAATGCTGTTGGATCGAGCGCAGTTGTATCGAGTTCTGTCATAATTACTCCTGATCTTGTGTTTACGTTTTACAAAATTTTTAAGTTTTTTTATTTAATTTGGAAATATCTACGTAGCTAAAATTTTTATCACTACTACTTATAGTGTGCAGCTTACGCAACCTTCAATTTCCGTACCTTCCAAAGCTTTCTGGCGAATACGAATGTAGTAAAGAGTCTTAATGCCCTTGCGCCATGCGTAAATCTGAGCCTTATTCAAATCGCGAGTAGTCGTAGTGTCTGGGAAGAACAAAGTAAGCGACAATCCCTGATCCACATGCTGAGTTGCTTCAGCGTAAGTATCAATAATTGCCTTCCAGCCAATCTCGTAAGCATCCTTAAAGTACTGCATATTGTCGTTCGTCATGTATGCTGCAGGGTAGTAGACGCGACCAACTTTGCCCTCTTTACGAATCTCAATGCGAGAAGCAATTGGGTGGATTGAACTCGTGGAATGGTTGATGTAAGAGATTGAGCCAGTTGGAGGAACAGCCTGCAAATACTCGTTGTAAATGCCGTCGCGCAAAATCTCGTCGCGCAGTTGCTCCCAGTCTGAAACACTTGGAATCGCAACATTGAAACGAGCAAACAAATCGCGAACCGCTTGAGTGCGAGGCTCAAGAGAACGACTTCCATCAGTGTATTTATCGAAATAGTTGTCTTTTCCTGCAGGCTTAGCGTAGGCACTCGTTTTAAAGCTTGCAAAAGCGTGTCCGCGCTCTACAGCCAAAGCGTGAGAAGCCTTATAAGCGTGGTAAGCAACAGTCATAAAGTACATGTCTGTAAAGTCAAGAGCTTCCTCGCTTCCGTACTGCATGTGCTCGCGAGCAAGGAAACCGTGCAAATTCATTTGACCCAAGCCAATAGCGTGACCTTCTGCGTTTCCGCGACGAATCGAAGGTACAGAATCAATCGAAGTATGCTCAGAAACAGAAGTGAGCGCACGTACCGCCAAATCAACGCTTGCACCCAAGTCACCATCCATTGCCTTAGCAATATTAAGAGAGCCGAGATTGCAAGAAATGTCGCGGCCAACGTGACTATAAGATAAGTCAGCGTTATAAGTGCTTGCTTCCTGAGTTTGCAAAATCTCGGAGCACAAGTTGCTCATAGTAATGCGACCCTTAATAGGATTTGTGCGATTCACAGTATCCTCAAACAAAATGTAAGGGTAGCCAGACTCAAACTGAATTTCCGCAAGTGTCATAAAGAATTCGCGAGCGTCGATGTACTTCTTGTGAATGCGAGGATTTGCAACCATCTCGTCGTAATGTTCAGTAACAGAAATGTCTGCAAAAGGCTTGCCATATTCGCGCTCAACATCGTAAGGGCTAAACAAAGCCATCTTTTCTTTGCGCTTAGCAAGCTCAAAAGTAATATCTGGAATAACAACGCCTAAAGAAAGCGACTTAATACGAATCTTCTCGTCCGCGTTCTCGCGCTTAGTGTCGAGGAAACGCATAATATCTGGGTGGTGAGCGCTAATATACACAGCACCAGCGCCCTGACGAGCGCCAAGCTGATTAGCGTAAGAGAATGAATCTTCCAAAAGCTTCATAACAGGTACAACGCCACTCGACTGATTTTCGATGCGCTTAATAGGAGCGCCAAGCTCGCGCAAATTCGTAAGCAAAAGAGCCACGCCGCCGCCTCGTTTAGAAAGTTGCAAAGCAGAATTAATTCCGCGCGCAATAGACTCCATATTATCTTCCAAACGCACGAGGAAGCAGCTCACAGCCTCTCCGCGCTGAGCTTTACCAAGATTCAAGAACGTTGGAGTGGCTGGCTGGAAGCGACCTGCAAGCATTTCGTCCAAATAGTTGAGCGCTGCTTTTTCGTCGCCGTCTGCGAGTTCCAAAGCGACTGCAGCTGCGCGTTGAGCGAAGTTTTCCAAATACTGTTTGCCGTCGAAAGTCTTTAAAGCGTAAGAAGTGTAGAACTTAAAAGCACCTAAGAATGTGCCAAAAGTGTGGTGAGCGGCTTCTGCATGCTCGTAGAATTTATCGAGAAACTCATCGCTGTATTTGTTGAACACGTTGCCGTTGTAGTAATAGTTGTCAATCAAATAGTTCAAGCGTTCGCGAGTTGAAGCAAACTTCATGCTGTGTTCTTGCACGTAATCCGAAACGTAAAGCTTTTCTGCTTCCTGATCTTTATCAAACTGAATGCCTTTTTCTGGGTCAAAAAGACCGAGCATAGCGTTAAGAACGTGGTAGTCGCGGCTGTTGCGAATGCGCTCTGCTGTTGTGCTGGCAGTTGTGCTTGCAGAATCAGTGTGATCAAGATTAAGCGAAGTAGATTCGCTCATCGGATCTGTGCTATTCATGGGGTTTGTTCCTTTCTTCATGCGTTATTTTTGTTTTTCAAACGCTGTTTGTTTTGTTTCTTTTACTTATTTCGTTTATTTCGTTTGTTCTGTTTCTTTGAGTTGTTTTAAAAATCTCGGTATCCCATGCGCTACTTTTTCTATATCTTCTGCAGTTCCCGTGAGTTCAAACGAGTACATATTTGGGATTTTGCACTTTCCTGCAATTTGACCGCCTGCAGCGCAATATGCTTCTCCAAAATTTGTATTTCCGGAAGAAATTACCCCGCGAATAAACGAACGATTTTCGCGATTATTTAAGAATTTGCGAACTTGCATTGGTATTGCTTTCGCAATATTTCCACCGCCGTAAGTTGGAACAATCAAAACGTACGGTTCGCGCACGTTTAATTCCGGCTCTTTAGGGCGAAGTGGTATGCGGTACACGTTTACGTTATTGCTTGGAAAATCGCAATTTTGCACAAATCTTAACGTGTTTTCGGAAACTGAGGAAAAGTAGACTACAGCTCCGATTGATTCGCCTTGTGCGCGCGATTCAGGCTCGCTTTGTTGTGTTATATTTTCTTGCTCACACATTTCTTATGCTTCTTTTGCTGCCTCTGCGGAAGTTCCGAGTTTATCCGCAATTTGCGCAATTAGATCTGGACGGTACCCACTCCAGGATGCGTCGGGAGCAATGACTACTGGAGCTTGACGGTATCCGGCATTTCTTAACTGTTCGAGTGATTCAGGGCTTTTTGACAAGTCTACTGTTTCAAAGTTCACGCCAAGTTTTGTGAACTGTCGCTTAGTTGCATCACACTGTGGGCAATGAGGTTTAGTAAACACTGTGATAGTCATTTCAATCTCCTCTGGTGATGGGGGAATTTTGCAATTCCGTGTTGTATCGACAAAAGCCAAGTAGTTAGCTTACTCTGAATAAGCACTATTTATAGTGGTGTGTCGACTGTGTAAACACTATATATAGTTATTATTTAAAATAGCTAAAAATAGCGTGTTTGTAAGCGTGTCGTGTTTTATGAAGTGAATATGAGCTTAGTTTTAACGATTAAAAATGTAATCTATTTCACAGAATTTATATTTGGAACTACTTAACTTGCATATTGTTAAGCCTTGTGCATATCCGCCTATAAAATTATTAAGTGCGTTTCTTGAAGGGGCGTAACGCAAAATAAAAAGTTGTGCATTTTGTAGATAATGCAGATTGCTTGGGTGCGCAAAGCATGCGTGCAAATAACAAAACAAGTACAAGATAAGAGGTGTCATTATGACTCAAGCTCAGGCAAATATTGGTGTTGTTGGTTTGGCTGCCATGGGTTCGAATTTAGCGCGTAATCTTGCGCATCATGGAAATACAGTAGCTGTTTATAATCGTCATTATTCGCGCACTGAAACTTTAATGAATGAGCATGGCAGTGAAGGTGCTTTTGTGCCTTCAAAAACTGTTGAAGAATTTGTGGCTTCTCTAAAGCGTCCGCGCACCGCAATAATTATGGTAAAAGCTGGTGCTCCTACTGATGCTGTGATTGAAGAACTTGCAAATGCTATGGAGCCTGGAGATATTATCGTCGACGGCGGAAACTCTTATTTTGAAGATACGATTCGCAGAGAGCGTGACATTCGCGCGCGTGGTCTTCATTACGTTGGTTGCGGTGTTTCTGGCGGCGAAGAAGGTGCTTTGCGTGGTCCTTCGATGATGCCTGGTGGCACTGAGGAATCTTGGAAGACTCTTGGTCCTATTTTGAAGTCTATTGCTGCTGTTGCTGAAGGTGAGCCTTGCGTAACACATATTGGTACTGACGGCGCTGGTCATTTTGTGAAGATGGTTCACAATGGCATCGAGTACTCGGATATGCAGCTTATTGCCGAAAGCTACGATTTAATGCTTCGCGGCTTGGGCATGAAATCCGACGAAATTGCAGACGTGTTTAGCGAGTGGAATAAGGGCGAACTTGATTCTTATTTGATTGAGATTACGGCTGATGTGCTTCGCCAGAAGGATGCTAAAACTGGTAAGCCTTTGGTTGAGATGATGGTGGATCACGCTGGCATGAAGGGCACTGGTACTTGGACTGTACAGTCTGCGCTTTCTCTCGGAATACCAGTTACCGGTATTGCTGAAGCCGTGTTTGCTCGCGGACTTTCCAGCCAGGTTGCTTTGCGAGAAGCTGCTGAAAGCCAAGGTTTGACTGGTCCGGATGTGCATTTTGATTTGAACGATGCTGAGCGTAAGGCGTTTATTGAGGATATTCGCCAAGCTTTGTACGCTTCTAAGATTGTTTCTTATGCGCAGGGCTTCGATGAGATTGCTGCTGCTGCAATTGAGCATGATTGGAAGATTGACCAGGCTGCGGTTGCTCGCATTTGGCGTGGTGGATGCATTATTCGCGCTCAGTTCTTGAACCGCGTTTCTGAGGCTTTTGAGTCCGGTGAAGCGAGCGTTTCTTTGCTTTTTGCACCGTACTTTAAGGATGCTATTGAAAAGTCGCAGGCTGCTTGGCGTCGTGTTATTGCGCGTGCAGTTGAGCACGGGGTTCCTGTGCCAGCATTCTCTAGCTTGCTTGCATACTACGATGGATTGCGTTCCAAGCGTTTGCCAGCTTCGCTTATTCAGGCTCAGCGTGATTTCTTCGGCGCTCACACTTACGGTCGCATTGACGAGCCAGGCGTATTCCACACTTTGTGGGCAGAGCCTAATCGCCCAGAAGTAAAGCAAGATTAAAACAAATAATATTTAGAGATAACAGACCTTTGCATTATTATGCAGAGGTCTGTTATTTATTGTTCTGAGTATTATGCATGTTGCTAGAAAGCTATACAAGTTACTTAATAGCAGCTTGCAAGGTTTCTGCGGTGGTTAGCCAAGAGATTTCGTCAGTTCCGTTTGCAAAAGACGCAGGATACTCAGGATTATTATCACCAGAAAGTACATTCATTAAAGCAGCGCCTTTTTCTTCTCCTGCAGTCAAGAACCAAGTTCGGTGGCTGTGAGCTAATACAGGAACAGTAAGAGTTAAGCGCATAGGTGGCAACTTAGGGGAGTGATTTACTCCAACAACAATGCGATCGCGATTATTAACCTGCGGTAATCCTGGGAAAAGTGAAGCCATATGCGCATCCGGACCCATGCCAAGAATCGCTAGATCAAACACTGGCTCTTTGCCAAGTATGCTCACGATTTCTTCCTCATAGTCGCGCGCTGCAGCATCTAAAATAGCGTCATTTTCAGCGTCGCTGGCTGCTGCAATTTTCTCAGCATTACGCTCATCTGCAGGCATTTCGTGAATATGAGATTCTGCCAAAGCTTTGTTAGAAGTAAGTAAGTTAAGAAACATTTCGCGAGCCTTGCGCGCATTGCGATCCTCGCTATCATAAGCTACGAAACGCTCATCTGCCCACCAAATATGCACTAAATTCCAATTAATTGCTGGTAAAAGCGGGTTATTAGCAAGCATTTGGAACATGCGTATTGAATCTGTGCCACCAGTAAGTAATAAATGAAATGGTTTATTGAGATTTTGCACATCATTCTGTGATTCCATAATAAGCGTTACTAGACGTTGGGCTGCAACGGCTGCAAGCACATCGCGATTATCGTATCCGTAAATACTTGCGTTATGTGCAAAAGTAACTTCATTATTTGTCATAGTTGTTCCTTTTATGCAATTAAAAATATTTCACGAATTGTTTCACGTAATGTTTCACGCATTTTCTGAAGGATTATCTCGCACCAGCTGCGCGTAAATTTCGTCCGGATCAATGCGTCTCAATTCTTCGCTTAAGCAATCATCCAGAGTGCGAATAGGAAGCGCAATAGGTTGTGCAGCCTGTCCAGGCAGGCTAATCAAAGCTTGATCTCCGCCAGCAGGGCGGGTGAGTGACAATGTGCCATCCTCGCGTTCTAAAGTTACGGAAGTAATAGCTTGAGCTTCAGGATTTTCAACTATTTCTGCAGGCACGTGCAAGCTACTCTTAAGCCAAGCTGCTAGTAAATGCAGAGATACGTAATGAGTAGGACCCACAACCTTCGCGCTAAGAATAGGCAAATGTGGAGGTTGATCGAGCATAGAAGCAAGTAACGCGCGCCAAGGAGTTAAACGCGTCCAAGACAAATCTGCATCTTGCGGAGACCAGTTTTTACGCAAGTTTTGCACAGTTTTAAGAGTATCGTCTGCTCGCTGTGCGTCAGTAATTCTGCTACTTGCCATAGCTCCAAGCAAATCGTGAGCAGGATCTTCCGGAGCGTTTGTTGGCCACCATGCAACAACCGGTGCATCTGGCACAAGTAGTGGAATGACAAGCGTATCCGGATGACGAACTAAACCGTTGTGCGGATACAAAATAATAATTTCACCAGCTCCGGCATCTGCGCCAAAACGTACTTGAGCATCGAGATTCGGCACAACCTCACCGCGCTCAGCAGCGTGCTCGCTAGACCAATCTCGAACCATTGCAATAACTCGGCAAGGATGCTCGCGGCTAGCTGCGTTTGCTGCATCAAGTGCATACTCTAACTCTTTAAGAGTTGTATCAATAAGCAAAGTGAGCACTCGACCAGTAGCAGATTCGCCGCGCTCTTCGTGCAATTCGTCGATTTTTGCTGCAATTTTGCTTGTATTAGTATCAGGAAGGTTGATAATCATGGCAGCCTCCAATGGCGATTATCTCGAGCAAGCATAGCATCAGCTTCTGCTGGACCCCACGTTCCAGCGCGATATGGTTGCGGTTGTGTGCCAAGCGAACTCCAGAATTCCTCAATAGGGTCAAGAATTTTCCAACTTAAATCTACTTCTTGCGTAGTTGGGAATAGCGGTGGTTCGCCAAGAAGTACGTCAAGAATCAAGCGCTCGTAAGCTTCAGGGGAACTTTCAGTAAAAGAGCGTCCGTAACTAAAGTCCATAGAAACGTCTCGAACTTCCATAGCAGTTCCGCCAGGAACTTTCGCACCAAAGCGCATAGTAACGCCCTCGTCTGGCTGCACCCGAATCACAATAGCATTGCTACCAAGCTCTCGAACTGCAGTAGACTCAAACGGCAAATGCGGAGCGCGCTTAAAAATAACAGCAATTTCCGTAACGCGCTTGCCTAAACGTTTTCCGGTTCGCAAGTAGAACGGAACTCCAGCCCAACGGCGAGTATCAACGTCAAGTCGCACTGCAGCGTACGTTTCAGTAGTGCTTTTAGGGTCGATTCCTTGCTCTTCCAAGTATCCAACAGCTTTGTAAGAGCCTTGCCATCCTGCTGCATACTGTCCTCGAGCAGTATTGGCAGCCAAGTCTTGAGGTAGTCGGATTGCGGATAGAACTTTCGTTTTTTCAGCAGTCAAATCGCTAGCGCGGAAACTTACAGGCTCTTCCATAGCAGTAAGCGCCATAAGTTGAAGCAAATGGTTCTGAATCACGTCACGTGCAGCACCGATTCCGTCGTAGTATCCGGCTCTTCCGCCAATGCCAATATCTTCAGCCATCGTAATTTGCACGTGATCGACGTAATTTGCGTTCCAAATCGGCTCATACATTGCGTTAGCAAAGCGGAAAGCCAGCAAATTTTGCACAGTTTCCTTGCCTAAATAATGGTCAATTCGGAACACAGAATTAGGATCAAAAACTTCAGAAACGACGCGATCCAATTCTCGTGCGCTCGCTAAATCGTGGCCAAAAGGCTTTTCAATAATTACGCGTCGCCAAGCATGCTCAGAAGAGTGCGAAAGACCTGATGCTGCAAGCTGTTGGGCAACAACTGGGAAGCTGGAAGGCGGAATAGACATGTAAAAAGCGTGATTTCCGCGAGTACCTCTGTCTCGATCAAGTTCGTTCACTGTTTTGCTTAAACGCTCAAACGCGGACGCATCGTCAAAGGTGCCGCGTACGAAACGTATGCCTTTAGCGAGATTAATCCAAGTTGACTCACGAAATGGCGTTCTGCAATGCTGCTCAATATTTTCGCGCACAAAGTTTACGAAATGTTCATCCGTCCAATCGCGTCTCGCAAAACCAGTTAAACCAAATCCTGGAGGCAAAAGCCCGCGATTAGCTAAATCATATACTGCTGGCATAAGTTTTTTGCGTGCTAAATCGCCAGTAATGCCAAAAATTACTAGGCTGCACGGACCCGCAATGCGAGCTAAACGCAAATCACGTGGATCGCGCAAAGGATTCGTCCAAGTAGATACGCTTTCCCCAGCGTCTTGCAAATCACGTAGTGTCCTCAACTCAGTCATAGATACTATCGTAATATTTCGTAGCTATTTTCACCACGCAAAACACAATTTATTATGCTTAATAACAGTATTAAAAAGTTTTAGCGCGTTATAACTCTAATTTTCAGCCGCCGCATACAGCTAAACGAATCATCTTCGCGTATTGTGGACCGCCAATTGGAGTTAAGTGAACTCCATCGTCAGTCAAATATTCCGAGTGACCATTACTCAAACCATGCCAGTCTATAATGCCAACATTATGATGAGTTGCTGCGAACTTGCGTAAGCTATCGTTCGTTGCATCCTGCCAAGGTTGCGGAACTCGTGTGGTAACGAAATAAACAGGTCTACCTTTTGCGACATCAACCATGTGTTGAAGCACGCTATCGTCATGAGGAGGACCGTTGGTTCCAAGAGCGAAAATCACCACATCTCCAGCGTGTTTTGCCGAAATATCTTTCTCGTATTCATCAGCTCCGTGGAAAATTTGTCTACTCACTTTTCCATCTATATAAGCGTTAGGCATAACTTGCATCAAATATGGTTTAGCGCCTTCAGTAATGGAATCTCCAACCATAGTTAAGTTTACGGAACAAGTATTGCGTCGTTTGTCGATCCGCGTATGAGTAGTAACAAGATTTCGTGGAACTTTTTCTGCAATAGGGAAGAGAATACGATACTTCGATGGTGTAGGTGGAAGAGACTGTTTTACTACATTCTTTTGCACACCTTTTGGAACTGCTTTTTCTTTTGTTTCTTGCTTAGAATTAGTTTTGTCAAAAGCAGTAGGTTTTTTATTTGACGATGAAGATTGCTCTACTTGTGCTGTCAATTCTGGGCGAAGCTGCATTGACCTATGCTTGGCTATATCCTGCCAATTTACTGGCAAGATAATTAACGACACAATAATTATGCAGCACAAAGTTAGTGAGACAGAGCGAATAAGCTTAAATAATTGTTGATCTTTTATTGGCTTTTCAAATAACTGATACAAGCATTCTGCAAGTGCAACTATTACTAGTGCTTGCAAGATTTGCTCTCCTGTAGAAATAGCAGTTGTTCTATTTGCTGGGTTGAATAATTCAAGAACAGGGAAGTGAACTAAATAAATTGCAAAAGAGCGTCTGCCGATATAGGCGAGTGGAGTCCATGCAAATATTCTTGAGCAAATATTATCAGTTTGCGTGCAAGACCATAGTATTAGTGTGCAAGCGGCTGCTGTTATTGTGTATCCGCCAAAAACAAATACTGAAGATGTGCCTTCTGCATACACGAAGCAGTAGCACAACACAATTGTTGCCAATAACCCAACGCAAGATCGCTGCCATGCACGAAGTGGATTATAAAAAACAGTTTTTGGCTTATTGAATGCGTTATTTGGAAGTTCTTGTATATCTGGAGTTACGCCATTATCTGATAAATCAATTTGTAATCCTTTACGCAAGTCAGCAGGTATTCCATCTTCAATAAACTCTTTTTCTTTATTTGCGCAGGATTTATCTGATTTTTTCGTTAGTGCTGAATTATCTACACTACTGTCTAACTTAACTGATGAAGCTAAGCTGACCGATATGTTCTTTTTGCCCATTAGCAAATGTAATGCATGAATAAGCCACGCGTGGAATGAATGTTTGACAAACCAAGCACCGTACATTGCTAGCATTGCACCCATTAAGAATTCTGATGCTCTCGTATCTAGAGAATAGTAGACGCGAGCTGGAGTTGTGTAATTGTTAAATAAGTAGGCAAAAGTAAAAGTAAGAATAGAAGAAAGTATGGCTAAGCCTGCTGTGATATACATGCGTATTAGCTTGCTACGCACGAATTTAATAAGTGCAGCAAGGATAATAGGCCATATAACAAAAGCCTGCATTAAAAGTCCGAGATACCAAAGATGTTTGATAGGAGAAGGTAGTCCGGACTGTTCAAAATATGAAAGTTTACGGGCAACATACATTATATTGCTAAAGAATCCGGAGCCTGAAAGAGCATCCGCTTGTAACTTTGGTAGTAGACTTGGCGAAAAAAGCCACATAATTGGTGCTGTTATAGCGATAATCCCAAGTGTTGACGGCCAAATTCTTTTTACGCGCTTTAGTAAATACTCCCAGTAATGCTTGATTCCTTGAGTATTTTTATTATTATCTCCGATATTTTTTGTATTTTTTGCGTTTTCATCTGCGTTTAAATAGCGCAGAACTGATCTCGTACAAAAATATCCTGCCAATACCAAAAATAGTGTTACTCCAAGGAATCCTCCCATAAGAAGGCTTGGACGCATATGAAAGCATACAATACCAATAATTGCTAAAGCTCTTAAACCGTCTATTGCTTTATTTCGCTTCGAAACAGTATTTGTAGGTAAAGTAGATGATTGTTTATTTTCAGCTTTTGCGCTATGAATAGTTTTTTCTACGGTATTATTTGCGTTTGCTGAAAGATTAGTTGAGGTCGTTTTACTAGCATTTTTTTCTGCAGGAACCTTCTTTGTTTTGAAGGATTGATCTGCTTGTGAAGCAGTGGAAGTGTTCACGCATCTCTTTTTTGTCATCTTGCCTACGCTTCGGTAACCATACTGGTATGTATGCAACATATCGTGTGTAAAACGTAGCAATAGTAACTGTGTATTAAGACACTTTTATAGCTTAAAGCGTGTCTTGTTGCTATGCCTAGGATGTGCTAGAAATATGTGATTTTATACTACTTCTGTAAGTGATACAAAACGTTTATTATTTAACGAAATTTGTTAACAAAATTTTGTTTTATATGCTCTATTGCTGTCGTTCGTCGGTGCGCGCTAAAGTGAGATAGAACAGTTATATGAATTGTTATTAAAGTTATCAAAGGAGCCAATATGGCAGAAACTTTTAACGTTGTGGTAGAGATTCCACGCGGTTCTAAGAACAAGTATGAAGTGGATCACGAAACTGGTCGCGTATTCTTGGATCGCACCCTTTTCACAGCTATGGGTTATCCAGATGATTACGGTTATATTGATGGCACTTTGGGCGAAGATGGCGATCCACTTGACGCTCTTGTTATGATTCCAAATTCTGTGTTCCCAGGATGTGTTGTTGAGTGCCGCGCCGTTGGCTTGTATCACATGGTTGATGAAGCTGGCGGAGACGACAAGGTTTTGTGCGTTCCAGCAGACGTTCGTTTTGACGACATCAAGGATATCGATGACGTGAACGAGTATCATAAAGCTGAAATCAAGCACTTCTTCGAGCAGTACAAGGCTTTGGAGCCAGGTAAGGAAGTTCTTCCTGGTGACTTCTGGGCTGGTGTAGAGCAGGCTGAGAAGGAAATCGTCGCAGCTCGCAAGCGCTTGGAAGAAAGCGAAAAATAAGTTTCGCTTTTAATAAGCAAAACAATAAACATTAAAAGCTAATAAATAAAACGTCGAAGACACATACCGTGCTTTCGACGTTTTTATGTAAGTGTGTGCTGCTTTCAAAAGTAAATTAAAACGTAACGTTACATACGCTTTTAAATAATTTTAAGCAGCTACTAGCATTCCAAGGCCTGCGATATACACAAGCATTCCTGAAAGCATTATTGGCAATATAGAAATGGCGATATCGTGCGAAACTATTCCAGTTTTGTATTCTTCATAATTGTTGCGAACCCATAAATATGAAAGTCCTGATAGCGCGATTAGCATAAATATGCACAGTACTATAACGAGTATTCCACCATCTAAATTGCGAAGCGATGGCATAAAACTAATAATTGACGGCAAAAATAGCCAACCCGGAAGTGCTGCACAAGCAATACTTGCAGTAAGCGTGTGCGAAAGATTTCGTACTAAATTTGTGCGATTCTCGCGCAGCATTTGCCTCAAGAATGTTACAAATGTTGCTGCTACAAGAATTAGAGCAAAAGATACAGCCCAGCGTTCGTAAGGGTGAATTGCAGCAATGAACTTACTCATCGACACAGTTTCGTTATCAATAATGACGCTTTTTGGTAGCCATACCTTTAATACTCCGGTTGCAAACCATGTAGAAGCAATTCCTGCGCATAATGCAATAGCTCGGTCAATTACATTTCCGTGCAGTGGCCACAACGCTATAAATGTAAGCATTATGATAAGGCATAATATAAGTGTTATTTTTGCTGTTGCGTTTGGCAATATTGCTGCAATTGCGAGAAGTACTACAACAAAAATTTGGCTTACAAACATCGCTAATGCGTTCATGCTAGGTATACGGGTATGTTTTTGAACATTTACGCAAGAATTATCATTTTTCTGCATCTTATTATTGCAGATACGTGTTTCATTGCTCATACACACTCCCTAGTGCTGTAAGTTTTATATTTATAAAGCGTAATATGTCCATAAAATATTAACAAATTACTTTGTTTATTTACTAATGTAGCCTATAACCTGCACTGCGCTTTATTGTGTTGATATTTTTTATCTTTAGAAGATGCAAGTGTTGCAGTTGTCGCTATTTTTCGCAGTATGGTTTACAATTCCTGTAAAGGCTGAATTTGCTACTACATCAATTGTTTGTTGGAGGCATCATATGACTGATATCACATTGATGACTTCGTGTGCTTCTCCTTCTTCAGTTTTACCTTCACTTACTTTGTTATCTCATAAAGTGCGTTTACTTTCTTTGGATACGTCAAGTTTGGCAAAACTGCCCGCACAAACCATTCTTTTGCTTGATGCGCGTGAGGATTTAGCTCTCGCTAAATCAATGTGTTCTTCTCTGCGTGTTGCAAATATTACGGTTCCTGTCATATTAGTTATAACTGAGGGCGGTTTTACTGTAGTAAATCCTTCGTGGAACATTTCTGATGTTGTGCTTACTAATGCTTCTCCGGCGGAAGTAGAGGGTCGTTTGCGTTTGGCTTCTTTGCAACACGGATCTTCTGATGATTTGTTTGTGCATTCGCAAGGCTCTGAAATTGATGATTCTTTCAATTCAGACAATGGAACTATGCGTTCTGGAGATCTTGTTGTAGATATGCGTAGCTACACAGTGAGTTTGCATGGTCATCCTGTTGATTTAGCTTATAAAGAATTTGAATTGCTGAAATACTTTGTGCAGCATCCGCGCAGGGTGTTTACTCGTGCTCATTTGTTGCAAGAAGTATGGGGTTACGACTACTACGGTGGCACTCGTACTGTAGACGTTCATATTCGTAGGCTTCGTGCAAAACTTGGTGTTGAATATGAACATCTAATTGGCACAGTGCGTAATGTTGGCTATCGCTTTGATCCTTCGGAGTCTGATGAGAATAGCGAAATTTCCGAAAGCAGTGTTGAAGATGATTCTGAAAATGATGCAGATAAGCAGTCTGCGCAATAATGATTTATCGAAGCTCTAATATGCGAGAATCAAAACAAGCGAAATTAGCTCGTATTTATGCAGAGTACGATTTATTGTGCAAAGAAATACCGGAGCCGAAGTGTGCATTAAATTTCAAAAATCCATTTGAGCTACTAATCGCTACTGTATTAAGCGCGCAAACTACGGATAAGCGCGTGAATATCGTGACGTCTGAACTCTTTTCTATTTTTCCCAACGCGAGTTCCTTAGCTGCTGCTCCTGTATCTCAAGTTGAGTCAATTATTTACCCTCTCGGATTTTATAGAGTAAAAGCACAGAATATTATTTCATTATCTGCATGTTTGCTTAATAATTTTTCTGGTATAGTGCCATCAAATATGGAAGATTTAATATCGTTGCCGGGTGTTGGTCGTAAAACTGCCAATGTTGTTCTTGGCAACGCATTTGGATTACCGGGGTTTCCTGTAGATACTCACGTAATACGTGTTACAGGTCGTCTTGGTTGGCGTAAGGTTCAGAATCGTCCAAATCCTGTTGCTATTGAGCGCGAAATAACTGCTTATTTTGCTCCTAAAGAGTGGACTAATCTTTCTCATAGACTTATTTTGCATGGCAGAAAAATTTGCACTGCTCGGAATCCAAAATGTGTTTCATGCCCTTTAAATACAACATGTCCGTCGGCAATTATTTAAAGCGTGTTGTTTCCAATTCAGATATTGATATAGACTGTAGGTTATGTCAAGAACAGGCAAATATGCGTATCGCACTTCCAGGTCAGCTCATGCTCGCACTAATGCAGACTGGATGCCATGGGTTGTGTTTGTAGTTGTGTCTGTAATAATGAGCGGCATTTTGTGGTGTGGATGGCAAATATACCAGGGTCATTCGCCTTTTGCTGCAATAATGCATCCAGCTAGTAACTCAGTGCTAAAAGTTGGTTTACGTACTGCTCCTGAATCTCTTGATATTAGAAACGACGACAGTGACGCTTTACAGCAAGCTTTAATTGGTAATGTTTACGAAACTCTTGTTAAACGTGGCGATGATAATAGTTTGCAACCAGGTCTCGCGAAGTCATGGGATATTTCGAAAGACGGCTTAACATATCGTTTTAATTTGCGTCAAGGTGTGCGTTTCTCTAACGGTAGTGAGATGACTTCGACTTCCGTATTACAATCTTTGAAACAAGGCATCACAAATAATTATCCTGGTTATAGCGCACTTACAAATATTAAAACTGTTAATAATCCGGATGATTACACTTTAGTAATTACACTTAATAATCCAGATGCGTTACTTTTACGTCGTCTTGCTGGACGTGTTGGCATTGTCTATGACACAAAATCGATGATCGACTATGCAAGTGCTGCTCTTGGCACAGGTCCTTTCACTGTAAGTGACTACAATAAAGGCAATTCTTTAGTATTACTTCGCAACGATAAATACTGGGGAACCCCTGCTTCTTGTGCAAGTATTACTTTGCAATATTTCAATAGCGATACTGCTCTAGCTGAGGCAATGGAAAAGGGCAATATTCAAATGGCAGTTCCGCTTGAAGGTAACGAAAATAAGCGTCTTGCTGCTGTTGCTAATACGCAAATGGTAGAGGGTCAGAGCACAAGAGTGCGATTTATTGCAATAAATACAACAGTTTCATCGATTTTCTGCGATGAGCAGGCTCGTAAAGCTGCGAGATACGCTTTGAATGCGCAAACTGTACTTGCAGCTGATGGCAATGGTGGTGTTCCAGTAGGAGGACCTATTGATCCTCTTTCAACTGGTTATGAAGATTTAAATGGATTGTATCCTTATAATCCAGGCAAAGCTGCTCCCTTGTTCCATTACTTTAGCGCAAGCTATTTAGGAACTATTAATTTTCTTGTTCCACAGGGCGAAGGTGGAGTTGGGCGCGAGCTTTCAAAACAGATTAGTTCCGTGAGCGGTTTTAAGGTCAATCTTGAAGAAGTTGATCAACAAACTATGCGTAAGCGTATTAGTGAAGGTAAGTATGATCTTGCGCTTACTACGAGCAATCGTACTTTAGATGAAGGCATGTTTGCAGAAAGCGGTTCTCCGTTCGTTTTGCAAGACGCGCGTGCTCAACAAGCTTGGGCCGATGCGGTTCATTCTAAGAATGCAAACGAATATGAGGCAAATGCTCGTGCATATGCGCGCGAAGTAAGCAATAATGCTGCAGCTCACTGGTTATATGCTCGAAAGAGCATTATGGCTGTAAAGTCTAATGTAAGCGGCTATACGAAAAATATGACGGATCAGCTTCTGCCATTGCAGAGCGTAGTGGTGAAATAGAAAAGCGTAAGATTTGCGTTGTCGCGCTGAGTTTCTAATATTCAGTTCATGAGTGAACAGGATAATAACACAGTAAAGCACGCACATTTAACGCCTCTTCCTAACAAAGTTGGCGTTGATGGTCTTGAAGACAAGTGGCGTAGCAATTGGGACGAAGCTAAAACTTACGCATTCCATAATTCTCGCGACCGTAAGGCCGTATATTCTATCGATACTCCACCTCCAACCGTTAGTGGCCACTTGCACGTAGGTCACGTATTCTCTTACACGCATACGGATGTCATTGCGCGATATAAGCGCATGCAAGGCTTTGACGTGTTCTACCCAATGGGTTGGGATGATAACGGCTTGCCAACAGAGCGCCGCGTACAAAATTATTACGGTGTGCGAGTGGATACTTCGTTGAAGTATGACCCTGATTTTAAGCCGCCTTTTGAAGGCACTGAAGGTAAGAAGATTGAAGCTAAAGATCAGGTTCCTGTAAGCCGACAGAACTTTATTGAGCTTTGTGAGCGTTTGACTTCTCAAGATGAGAAGCTTTTTGAAGCATTATGGCGCAGACTCGGCCTTTCTGTAGACTGGTCGCAAACTTATCACACTATTGGCGAGCAGCCTCGCCGAGTTGCACAAAAAGCATTCTTGCGCAATCTTGCTCGCGGAGAGGCTTATCAGAAGGATGCTCCTGGTTTGTGGGATGTGACTTTCCAGACTGCAGTTGCACAAGCAGAGCTTGAATCACGCGAATATCCTGGTTTCTATCATAAGATTGCGTTCCGTTTTGAAGATGGTACGCCAATTTATATTGAAACTACGCGTCCAGAATTGCTTGCTGCATGCACTTCTTTAATTGCAAATCCAGAAGATGAGCGTTACAAGAAGTACTTTGGTCAGGAAGTTTATTCGCCACTGTTTAAGGTGAAGGTTCCGATTTTGGCGCATTCTGCTGCTCAAATGGACAAGGGTGCTGGCATTGCAATGTGCTGTACTTTTGGTGACGTAACAGACGTTGAGTGGTGGCGCGATTTGAATTTGCCAACTCGACCAATTATTCAGCGTAACGGTCGCATCGTTATGACGACTCCTGATTGGATTACAGATGAATCCGGCCGTGAAATGTTCGAGAAAATTGCCGGCAAAACCACGTTCTCTGCTCGTAAGGAAATTGTTGAAGCTTTGCAAGCAGCTGGAGACATGGAAGGCGATCCAAAGCCAACAAAGCGTATGACGAACTTCTACGAAAAGGGCGATAAGCCTTTGGAAATCGTCACTTCTCGCCAGTGGTACTTAAAGAACGGTGGCACAGACGAAAAGCTAAACACTGAGCTTATTGAGCGCGGCAAGGAACTTAACTTCCACCCAGACTTTATGCGCGTGCGCTATGAGAATTGGGTTCACGGCTTGAATGGTGACTGGCTTATCTCTCGCCAGCGCTTCTTCGGTGTGCCATTCCCACTTTGGTATCCAGTAAACGAAAATGGGGAGGTGGATTACGAGCATCCTTTGACGCCTAGCGAAGATCGTTTGCCAATCGATCCAACTATTGACGTTCCAGAAGGATTCGATGAATCTCAGCGTAACCAGCCAAATGGCTTTACTGCTGAGCAAGACATTATGGACACTTGGGCTACATCTTCCTTAACTCCACAAATCGTGACTCGTTGGGAAGAGCCAGGTGAGGAAAATCAAGCTCTGTTTAAGGCTACTTTCCCAATGGATTTGCGTCCACAAGGCCAGGATATTATTCGTACTTGGCTGTTTAGTACTGTTGATCGCGCACATCTTGAAAACGGCTGCTTGCCTTGGAAGCATGCTGCACTTTCTGGCTGGATTCTTGATCCTGACCATAAGAAGATGTCTAAATCTAAAGGCAACGTGGTTGTGCCAAATAAGCCAATCGAAGAGTTTGGTGCTGATGCTGTGCGCTACTGGGCAACTTCAGCAAAACTTGGCTTGGATGCAACTTACGACGAAGGCCAAATGAAGATTGGCCGACGCTTAGCTATTAAGCTTTTGAATGCTACTAAGTTTGCGCTCGCAATTGGTCGTGAAGATGATGAGCATCAGGTTCTTGAGCCTGCTAGTGCGGATTGGGATTTTGCAGACGTTACGGAAGTTTTGGATCGCTCTGTTATGGCAAAGCTCGCATCCGTTATTCGTACCGCAACTGATGCGCTTGAATCTTACGAGCATTCCAAGGCTTTGGAAGCAATCGAAACATTCTTCTGGGAGTTCTGCGACGACTATATTGAGCTTGCAAAGAATCGCGCTTACGGTACTGCAGAATCAACTGGACGCACTCCAAGCGAAGCTGCTGTAAAGTCTGCTCGCACAACTCTTGGCCTTGCACTCGATGCTTTGGCTCGCTTGCTTGCTCCTTACTTGCCTTACGCTACTGAAGAAGTGTGGAGCTGGATGCATGACGGCGAAGGCTCTGTGCATCGTGCTAGCTGGCCATGCGCTAAGGCGTATGAGGCTGCTGCAAACGGTGTTTCTGCAGATACTTTGGCTTACGCGGGTGAAGCTTTGGCTACTTTGCGCAAGATTAAGTCTGAAGCAAAAGTTTCTATGAAGACTCCTATTTTGCAAGTGACTTTGAACGTAGCAGAAAATGCTTACAAGGCTGTCGAGGAGACTTTGGATGACGTTGCTGAAGCTGGACGCGTTACTGGAGAAGTAAATCTTAACGCTGTTAAGGCAGCAGTTGCTGGAGATTCTTCTGATTCTGAATCTGATTCCGCGGAATCTGATGCAGCTAACGTAAACGTTTCTGTTGCTCAAAGCGAACTCGGCGAAGCTCCTGCAAAAAAGAAGTAGCTGTAAGTAGTTGCAAGTAATCGAAAATAATTAATCGCAAAACAAAAGCGCTGGAAGTCAATCTTCGACTCCAGCGCTTTTTGTGTATTGTAATCGCGAAGCATCGCGCGGTAACGCTAGACTGTAAACCATGAATCCAGAAAGCTTAAGTGAATTAATTGAAAAAATTGCTAAAGATTTAGTAGCAAGCGGTAAAGCTGGCAGTCTAACAGAAGATTTGATTCCTGCTGCCGAAAAACTTGCAGTTATGCGACCAAAGGATCGCGCACACGGTGATTGGGCTACGAATGTTGCTATGCAGCTTGCTAAAAAAGCTGGTATGAAGCCTAGTGATTTAGCCGAGCTTTTTGCTGAGAGTTTGCAAGAAGCGGAAGGTATTGCGTCTGTAGAAGTTGCAGGTCCTGGCTTTATTAACATAACGCTTGATTCTGCTTCTGCAGCGGCAGTCGTAGACGAGGTCTTAAAGCAAGGTGCTGATTTTGGCAAAAATACGCACTTAAGCGGCAAAACTTTGAATCTTGAGTTTGTTTCCGCAAACCCAACTGGTCCAATCCACATTGGTGGAACTCGCTGGGCTGCAGTTGGTGATTCCATGGCTCGAGTCTTGGAAGCGAACGGCGCAAAAGTTGTGCGTGAATACTACTTCAACGATCATGGCGAGCAAATTAACCGTTTTGCAAAGTCTTTAGTTGCTGCAGCTCATGGCGAAGAAACGCCTGCAGATGGTTACAAAGGCGCGTATATTAACGAAATCGCAGACGCTGTTATAAAAGAAGCGCAAGCAGACGGCGTTGATGTTTTTTCTTTGCCAAGAATTGATCTTGGAAAAGACGAGGAAGGTTTGCCTCTTGGCGAAGGCGATTCCGAGCAGCGCGAAGAGTTCCGCAAGCGCGCAGTGCCAATGATGTTTGCCGAAATCCGTAAGTCCATGCGCGATTTTCGTGTTGATTTCGACGTGTGGTTCCACGAAAACAGCCTGTACGAGGATGGCGAAGTTGAGCGTGCTATTGCAGATTTGCGTTCTCGCGGAGACATTTTTGAAAAAGATGGCGCAACTTGGTTCGAATCCACTAAGCATGGCGACGACAAAGATCGCGTAATTATTAAGTCTGACGGCAATTACGCTTACTTTGCTGCAGATATTGCGTACTATCGCAACAAGCGCCATCGCGAACAGAATCCTGCGGACGTAGCGATTTACATGCTTGGTGCGGATCATCACGGCTATATTGGCAGAATGATGGCAATGTGCGCGGCTTTTGGAGACAAGCCAGGCGAAAACATGCAGATTCTTATTGGTCAGCTTGTAAACGTTATGAAAGATGGCAAGCCTGTACGCATGAGCAAGCGCGCAGGAAACGTTATTACGATTGACGATTTAGTTGATGCAATTGGTGTTGATGCTTCACGCTACTCGCTTGCTCGCACAGATTACAATACGAGCGTTGATATTGATTTGGATTTGCTTGCTTCTCACAGCAACGATAATCCTGTGTATTACGTGCAATACGCTCACGCACGCAGCTGCAATGTGGCTCGCAATGCTGCGGACGCTGGAATTACGCAAGATGGTGCTGATTTAAGCTTGCTTAATACCGAGGCTGACGGCGAAGTGTTGGCTGCTTTGGCTCAATGGCCTGCTGCTTTGGCTCAAGCTGGCGATTTGCGCGCTCCTCACAGAGTTGCGCATTACCTTGAGGATTTGGCAGCAAGCTACCACAAGTGGTACAACCTTGAGCGCGTTGTGCCAATGGAGTTAACCGACCCTGAAAATCGTTTGCCAGAAGCCGAGCGTGAAGCTCAGCGCATTGCAAAGTGCCCAGAGCCAGCTCGTGCTGCAGCTCGCTTAAAGCTTAACGCTGCTGTGCGCACAGTTATTGCAACTGGTCTTGATTTGCTTGGAGTTTCTGCTCCGGAAAAGATGTGATTTTGCTTATTTTATATAAGATTTAGAGCAAAGCTATAGAGCATTTTTGATTACATAGGACGTTGGTAGTTTGCCAGCGTCCTTTTTATTTTTTATTAGAGACACGCACGAATTATAAGTTTCTATCGATTAAGTACATGCAATTTATTAATATACCCTCTAATATTATTTTCGCTTTAAATCCACAAAATTACAAAGTAAGAGATTTAGCTGAATAGTATATAAATACAAATTTATCCTTATGGGAGGTGTAAGCATGAGCGTCACAACACAAAGTGTCAGCACAGATAGTGCCCCGAAAAAAAGGAACTTGACCATTATTGAGTCCGCGTACGTGGCGGTCATGTTGTTTGGTATGTTCTTTGGCGCAGGAAACCTGATTTTCCCTGTGTTCCTTGGAGCTAATGCAGGAAACAATTCCGCTCCTGCAGCATTAGGCTTTATTATTACCGGCGTTGGTTTGCCATTGCTTGGTGTTACGGCTCTTGCGATGAGTCGCGCAAACGGTCTTTTTGAACTTTCTAGTAAGCCGAGCAAAAAATACGGCATGTTCTTTACTTGTGTGCTGTATTTAACAATCGGACCATTCTTTGCAATTCCTCGCTGCGCAACAACTTCGTACACTGTTGGTTTGGAGCGCGTCGTTCCACAAGACGGAAACGGTCAATTGTATTTGTTCTTGTTCTCTGTGGTTTTCTTCGCGTTAGCATTCTTCTTTGCTATGAAGCCTAGCGGAATACTTACATGGGTTGGTAAAGTTCTTACGCCGATATTCCTGGTTTTCTTAGGTATTCTGGTATTTACTGCACTGTTTTCTCCTGTAAGCGGCGCTTCTGCGGATGCTGCTCCTATAGGGAAGTATGTTAATGAATCATTCTTTACAGGATTCTTAGATGGCTACAATACAATGGATGCTTTAGCTAGCTTGGCTTTTGGCATTATAGTTGTTAGTACTATTCGATCCTTTGGCGTAAAAGACCCTAAAGATGTGGCAGTGAATACTGTGCGATCTGGATTCTTTAGCTGCTTGCTTATGGCGTTGATTTACGTCGCAATTGTTGTTGTCGGTGTGCGTAGCCGTGCACTGTTTAAGCCTGCTGAAAACGGTGGCGTAACTTTGGCGCAAGTTGCACGCTACCATCTTGGAAACGTTGGTTTGCTTGTTCTTGCTGCAACTGTTACTCTTGCATGCTTAAAGACGGCAGTTGGTTTAATTGTAAGCTGCTCGGAAACCTTCTCTAAGTTATTCCCTAAGGGCCCTAGCTATCGCGTTTGGTCTGTGTTGATTACGCTTGTTTCGTTTGGTCTTGCAAACTTTGGTTTGAGCACAATCATCGAATATGCAGTTCCAGTATTGATGTTCTTGTATCCACTGTCAATCGTATTGATTCTTTTGGCTTTGTGCGGTCGACTTTTTGGAAATTCCAAAGTCGTGTACGCTTGGACACTTGGTTTTACTGGTGTTGCAGCTGTATTTGACTTTTTGAATAGTTTGCCAACAGCTTTGCGCAACGCATTGCATATGAACGATATGTTGGTGGTTGCTCAAAACTGGTTGCCGTTCTCGGAATTTGGCATGGCTTGGGTTTGCCCTGCTGTTGTTGGATTTGTTGTTGGCTATGTCCGCATGGTTTTATTTGAAAACAAGGACATGGAAGAGGTGGCTCGTCTAGCTGCTGGTCCAGATCTTGAAGGCAGTGTTGCTAGCGAAAATGATTCATATGCTTCCATTGATTCTCAGTTTTGCGAGCAAAATTAGAAAATCATGAAATAACCGTATAAGCTAAATAAACCGCCATATTTTGTTGCGTAATTTTTCGTAGCAAAGTATGGCGAATTTTATATAAAACGCACGCTTGACTTATTTATTGGAACGATTTAGTATATTTCAATAACGAACAAAATAATGTGCAATCTAAAAGTAATTCTCGCTTAGCCAGTAAAGCAAGATACGAAAAGGCACACGTCTAGTGCTCGGCGCTGAGGCATTAGCAAAATGGTTGTTCATGAGTGAAAGGAGTAAACGACGCTGTTTGCGGCAGAAGTCTGGCGTTGCTATATATCAAATGGTGCATTGGGCGGTATGCCCAAGAACCTTTAAGTTTCTCTAAATATTTCTAAGGAAGAACAACGATGTTGAAACTAAAAAAGTTTGGAGCAATCTCTGTGATGCTCGTTGCTGCGCTTTCGCTTACCGCATGTGGTGGCGGCACAAGCTCCACGAGTAATGCTCAAGGTAAAACAACCGTTTCTGTTTGGCATTATTGGGATGGCGCTAATGCAGATGCCTTCGATAAAAAAGTAAAAGCATTTAATGCTTCGCACAAGAACATTGAGATTAAAACTACAAATGTTCCTAATGCTGATTTCTTAACAAAATTACGCGCATCTGCTACGTCAAATACTTTGCCTGATATGGCCATAGGTGATTTGATTTGGATGCCTCAAATGGCACAAATTGGTAAGTCTGCAGACTTAAAAAAGCTTCTCAAGCCTGAAGTAATTGACAATATTAACCCTGCATTAAAGAATTTTGGGTCAATTGATGGTCGCTTAGTATCCGTTCCAATGTCAGCCAATAATCTTGCTTATATGTACAATCGCACAATATTTAAGAAGGCTGGTTTAGATCCAGATAAGCCGCCAAAAACTTGGGCTGAATTAAAGCAAATGGCAAAGCAAATCAAAGATAAGACTGGTCTTCCAGGATACGATTTGCCAACCGAAGCAGGAGACAGCGGTGAGGCTCTTACCTGGAACTTCCAAGTCAATCTTTGGCAAGCTGGGGGTGAATTCTTAAAGAAAGATAACTCTGCTGCTGCTTTTAACACTCCTGCAGGTAAGAAAGCTGCCAATTTCTGGATGGATCTTATTAAAAGTGGAGTGAGCCCATATGCTGGATGGGGCAAGTTTGAAAAAGGTAAAGGTGGTTCTGCGCAGGAAGGTTCTTGGATGGTAGGTATTTGGGCAGCGGATCCTCCATTTGATTTTGCTGCAGCTCCTTTACCAACTCCTGAAGGTGGTAAACCATCTACTAATCTTGGCGGAGAACAAGCCATGTTGTTTAACAATGATGATGCAAAAGTAAAAGCTGCTGCTGAATTTGTGACTTGGTTCTTGCAGGACAAGCAAGTGCTTGATTGGTGTGAATCTACTGGTTTCCTGCCTGCGACAAAGAGTGCTGCTAACAATGCAGAGTATCGTTCATGGGTTGAAAAGAAAGAGCCTCGCTTACTTCCATATATTGAACAAATGGCAACTGCTCATACTCGTCCAAACACCAAACTATATCCACAGATTTCGTTGGCATTCGCAAAGGAAATGGAAAAAGCATTTTCTGGCGAAGTAAATGTTGGAACTGCATTAAAGAATGCAGAAAAAGCAGTCAACGAAGTAATATCGCAAGGTAAGTAATCATGCGTAATCCGATAGTACAGTTGAAAAAGAACAAGTCAGCTGCTAATGCAGAAGCAAAGGCTAGTAATGGTAAGCTGATTCGTGATAGTCGTAAAACTGTAGGTAAATGGGAGCAAATTCTCACAGCATGGGGATTGTTGCTTCCTGGATTAGTGATTCTCGTCATCTTCACTTTTTATCCAATTATTTCTGCAGCTTATACGAGCTTAACAAATTGGAACGGGTTTTCTGTAAATCCAGATTTTATTGGATTGAAGAATTATGTGAAACTATCTCAAGATCCAGAATTTTGGAATAGTTTAACCGTGACTGTTATCTATGCATTTGGTGTAGCTGTGCTATCGGTTGTTTCGGGGTTGCTTTTTGCGGTATTACTAGATGCGCCAATTCGCGCTCGCGGATTGTATCGCACTATATATTTCCTTCCTGTCGTTACCTCCTCGGTGGCTGTAGCAATTGTGTGGAAATATATGTTGGATCCATCGGGTCTTGTAAATTCTGTACTCTCATCCCTAGGTATTGCAGGACCCGACTGGCTCCACAACAAGTGGCTAGCATTACTTGCTACTACACTCCTTACAGTTTGGAAGAACTTAGGTTTTAATATCATTCTATATTTGACTGCTTTGCAATCTCTTTCTAAGTCGACTTATGAAGCTGCAAGTCTTGATGGTGCTACGAGCTGGCAACAGCTGCGTTATATTACAGTTCCTCTGCTTAGACCAATGACATTCTTTGTGGTTGTGCAAGCGCTGATTAGTAGTTTCCAATCATTTGATTTAATTTATGTGTTTACTGAAGGCGGTCCTCGAGGTGGCACTGACGTACTAGGAATGTTTATGTATCGTCAAGCATTTAGGTTAGGCAATTTCGGTTATGGTACGGCAATTGCTATAGCGTCGCTGGTGTTAGTTCTTATCGTAACTCTTGTGCAATGGAAGGTAAGTAATGCAGAAAATAAGTAAGGTTTTTACGAGATTGCGTTCGTTGCATCTTGCTCGGCATATTGTACTCATTATCGGTGCAGCTTCGGTACTTATTCCATTTATGTGGATGTTTACAACGTCGTTGCAAACAAAAGCCGAAACGTATGCCGTTCAGTCAGTGATTCCAACATCATGGCATTGGGAAAATTATCTGCATGCGTGGCAAAGCGCTCCGTTTGCAAACTATTATATTAATAGCTTGATCATGTCGGCAATTATTGTAGTTGGTCACCTTGCGTTTGATGCTATGGCAGCTTTTGCTTTTGCGCGATTAGAGTTTCCTGGAAAGAAAATATTATTCGTGCTGCTACTTTCTGCTTTCATGGTTCCTGCTTTCGTAACAGTTATACCTATGTACGGTATTATCGCTCAGTTGCGTTGGATTGATACTATGGCAGCTTTAACAGTTCCGCGTTTGGCTGATGTATTTGGCATTATTTTGCTACGCCAACATTTTACTACTATCCCGCGTGAGCTAGATGAGGCTGCAAGAATTGACGGATGTTCAAGCCTTGGTATTTTTATTAAAGTTATTCTGCCGCTTTCTAAGCCAGCTCTTGCAACTCTTGGTGTATTCTCATTCCTATTTGCATGGAATGATTTTCTGTGGCCTCTGTTGGTTACAAATGCAGAAGAAATGCGTACTATTCAAATCGGCTTGAGTGGTTTTGTTGGACGTTATGGTACGTCATGGAACTATTTAATGGCTGGAACTTTGACGTCAACTTTGCCATCAATTATTATTTTCTTCTTCTTCCAAAAAGCTCTTGAACGAGGAATCGCTTCTACAGGTCTTAAAGATTGAAGAAGTGCTAAGACGTTTACAATTTGTAAAATTTACTATTTGTTAGGAACAAGTCATGCAACCTGAATGGGTAAAATCAAGTGTATTTTATCAGATTTTTCCGGAGCGTTTCGCAAATGCAAATGCCTCTATTAACCCTAATCCTGTAGAATCATGGGATAAATCTCCAACTAGGGACAATTTTTTCGGTGGTGATTTGCAAGGGATCAGTGAGCATCTGTCATATCTTGCGGATATGGGTGTCAATGCTTTGTATCTTACTCCAATTTTCCAAGCGGATACGAATCATCGCTATGATGCCACTGATTATTTCAAAATTGATTCACGTCTTGGTAATGACGCAGATTTTGATGAGTTTATTAAGCGTGCTCATGAATTGCAGATTCGTGTAGTTTTAGATGGTGTATTCAATCATTGTGGAATAGGCCACTGGGCGTTTCAAGATGTTGTACGTAACGGCGAACAATCGCAATATGTTAATTGGTTTTCGGTAGAGGGCTTTCCTGTAGTGTCTCATCCGGAACCGAATTATAAAACATGTTCCGGCTGTTACTATTTACCAAAATGGAATGTATATAATCCAGAAGTGCGTAGACATCACTATAACGTTGCTAAATATTGGTTAAATCGTGGTATTGATGGCTGGCGTTTAGATGTTCCATATTTCGTCAATAAAACATTTTGGAAGGGTTTCCATAAAGTAGTGAAATCTTTTGGGGATGATAAATACTTAGTAGCTGAAGAATGGCGTAACCCTTCTCAATGGCTTACTCCGGAACTTATGGATGGAACCATGAATTATACAGTTCGTGATTTAGTCCTAGGTTTTTGCGCTGATGAAACGTTGGATGCTTATGATTTTGCAGATGGTATGAATGCTTTGTATAACGATATTCCAGAAGAACATCGTTCTTGTATGTTGAATTTGCTTGGGAGTCACGATACTGAGCGATTGCTTACGCGTACAAAAGCTCATGAATATGCTTGGGATACGTCTGCTGAAGACGCTGAGAATTTAGCTTATGCGCTGTTATTCGCTGCTGATGGTGCTCCTATGGTGTATTACGGCGATGAAAATGGTATGGAAGGAGAAAATGATCCGGGTTGCCGCGCTCCTATGATTTGGAATGAGAATGCTTGGAATTTATCTGTTCGTAAAACAGTTTGCAAATTAATGCGTCTACGTAGAGAAAATGCTGCTCTCCAATATGGCAGGCAGCATGTAGCTGCTTTAGGTAAACATACTGTGTGTATTACGCGCAACTTACCTTCGGGGCGTGCATGCTTATGTTTAGTGCATCGCGGATCTGGAGCTTACATCAATTGTGATGATTTGCCGGTGCGTATGGATCGTTCGCTATTTGGTGTGCCAAGTATAATAGGTAAGCAATACCGTATGGGAGAAAAATCCATTATATTGTATGAAGGTGAAGCAGTGGGGAAGCTATGAATGTTCGTAGAGTGACTATTAAGGATGTTGCAGAAAAAGCTAATGTTTCCAAGTCTGCAGTATCTTTTGCATATAATGATCCGTCAAAACTATCTGAGGCGACGGTTGAACATATTATGCAAACTGCTGAAGAAATGGGATATGTGCGAAGTGCAACAGCTAGAGCATTGCGTACGAATTCTTCGAATGCTTTGGGCTTGTTGCTGCCGCAAGGTATTGATACGATTTTGCAAAATCCCTATTATTCACTTTTGATTCAGGGCATTGGGCAGGTTTGCCAGTCGGAAGGCTACACTTTGATGCTTGTTCCTCCGCTAAGAGGTTCAATGTTAAAAGCTATTCCTACAGCTGCAGTAAGTGGTTTTATAATTTGCGGCTTGGAAGCTGAACGTGCAGAAGTTGTTGAAATTTTGAATAAGCATGTTCCTGTAGTGATTGTGGATCCTGCTCAACCTATTAACGTTCCGACTGTAGAAGTTGACGATGAGCATGATTTTGAAGATTTAGTAGATCGACTTATTGATTTAGGTCATAGAAATATTGGTATTGCGGCAATTGAAACGAAATCGCATACTGATTATCCTGGGTGGCAAGGAATAGTTGGTAGGCGCATGGCAAGTGTTGTGCGCGCGCTTAAAAAGCATAACTTATCGCCGGAAGATAAAGAAATTACCGTTATAGAAACGCCCTGCACATATCAGGGTGGCACTGATGTTTTCAATAAAATGTGGAATGATACTAATCTCGAATACAGACCTACTGCGATTGTGTCGTTTAGCGACATTATTGCGCTAGGCGTGCTTGGAGCAGCTCAACAACAAGGGCTACGTGTGCCTGAGGACCTTTCCATTACTGGTTATGATGATTTGCCTTTGTCTACAATTTGTACGCCACGATTAACTACGGTTCATCAGCCAATTACTTCAAAAGGACGTTTGGCTGCAGAAAGTTTGATTGATCAAATACGCTTTGATGAAGAAGCTTTGCCTGTTTCGCATAAAAAACTAGGAACTGCCCTCATCGTGCGTGAATCGGTTGGGGCAGCTCCTCTTAAGAAGTAATTGGCTTAATATATTTTGCAGTTTTGACTAGAAGTTGCCGCCGTTCCAACCCCAGTCAGTAGTTGCAGTGTAACGAATATAAGTGCGATCCTGTGGAATCCCAAGCTCTCGCTCTAAAGCTGCCATAATCTGCTCAGTTAACTTTTCCCAAGCAGACCCTGGCACGCTGGAACCAAACACGTTCACCTCAACGTAAGCTGCAGGCTTGGAATCGTCTCCTGCAAAATAAATCGGCATATTGTCCTCGAATGGGCACATAAGCCAATGCTCGCTTTTTCCTGGAACTGCGCTAATTGCTTTGCCATAAGCAGCTTTTAATGCGTCACGCTGGGCAGGTGTTGTGCTTACAGAAACATGAGTATGAATAACTGGCATAATCGCTCCTTTGCTAAATTTAGTAAGCTTTATTACGTAACAATTATATGTTATTTGTTAGCAGCCGCGTGTTTAATGGATATTATGAAAAAGCTTATTGAACAGGTTGTAAAGTTTGGAATTGTGGGCATTATTGCCCTTATTATTGACGTTGCGCTACTCAATTTATTAATGCTTGCGCACTTAAATAATGTGGTTGCGGGTACGATTTCTTTCGTAATCTCACTTATCTTCAACTATATTGCCAGTATGAAATACGTCTTTAAACATCGTGAAGATATGGCAAAGTGGATGGAGCTTCTGATTTTTGTTATTTCCGCAGTCATAGGTTTGCTTATAAATGATTTGATTATTTGGGCTAGTACGTTAGGAATGGCTGAAACTTTACGCGGATCTGCAGTATACGTTTTGCGCACAAATATAGGAAAACTTGTAGCTACTGTTGTTGTTGCTGTGTGGAATTTTGTTATACGAAAGTGGCTGCTCGATGATACTAAATCTCAACAGCCTGGGTATGTTGCGCAAGAAGATACGAGTTTTGCTCACCGCTTGGGAATGTGGTCGCTTAATCATACAAAAAACCGCAAGTAATTGGTTTAATCTTTTAAACAGAAAGTAGAACGCAATGCCAGCTACGACAATTCATTTTGTGCGTCATGGAGAAGTTGATAATCCAAATCACGTGTTGTATGAGCGTCTTCCTGGATTTCATCTTTCGGCTCGCGGAGTGAGGATGGCGCAAGCTACAGCAAAATATATTGCCACTGTTCCGCAAATGCGCGGAATTACTGCAATTTATTCGTCTCCTCTTGAGCGGACTCGTGAAACAGCGCGTGAAATCGAAAATGCTTTGCGCAATATTGCAGATTCTGCCTATGTAAAAGCGCACTGTGATGAAGATTCTGCGCAATCTCAAGAAAGCGACATTATTTTAGATAAACGCTTAATTGAAGCTGGAAATAATTTCCGCGGAAAACGCATAGGCTACGGTGAAGGCGCGCTGTGGAAAAACGACAATTGGAAGCTTGTTGCGAATTTGTGGAAGCCAAGTTGGGGAGAAAGCTACCGCAGTATTGCTACTCGCGTTGGTGATTTTGTGCGCGAGCAGGTTCGTAAGCATCCTGGTGAGCAAATCGTTGCAGTTACTCATGAGTCGCCAATCTGGTCTTATAGACACCTACTGGAAACCGGTCACGCTGAACATAATATGCTTCTTCGTCACACGGCTTTAGCTTCGATTACTTCTATTACTTACGATTGTGAGACTTTGCGTGTGCTTTCAATTACGTATGTTGATCCTGCTGGGCGAGTGAAGTAAGTAACATATAATGCGAAGGAGCATTGAAATGGTTAATTCTGTTGATTCTGTCAAAGATTCTGAAGATGTTAAAAATAATGAAAAAAGTATGCTAATGCTGAATGATGCAGCGCAATCTGCCGCAAAACTAACAGAATTATGGCCATTGACGGAAGCGCGACACTTAGATAACGACGCAAAATATGCGGAAAATCTTGAGGTGCGCTCAATGCGAGCAATAGCACGAATACTCACGAATCTTGACGTTACCGTTCCGGATGCTGAATTTGTGTATGAAGGCGCGGATGAAATTCCTGGACGCCCGCAAGAAATAGTAGACGCGCTACTTGCTGCCGCCGATGCTTACGACAATATGGATTCATGCTATGAGCCTAACTATGATGAAGCAGAAGAAGAAATACTAGAAAATAGTAATAATATAAATTCTATTTTTAGTAAGATTGCATCTCATTCTGCCGAAGATTCTAATGCAATAAATGCAGCAGCCGATACGTTAAATGTTGAAGGTAATTGGAGTATTAACGATATTGACTTTGCAATTAATTATGCGAAACAAATGGTTTCTTGTTATGAAAATAAATCATTGGAAACGCAAAAAATTATTGTAGTTTTAAGCTTACTAACAAATCTAATTAAAAAAACTAACGAGATTTGCGAAACATTACCAATCTTCTTATATATTAACGAAATATGTGAGTGTGCTGGTTTGCCGCGAATGATGTTCAAGGATGCTCAATGGCGTGAGATTGTTGATTGTGTGCGTAATTCTAGTGATAAGTGTAATTGTGATATAAGTGCGTTGGTCAATTTTATTTCGCCGCTGCTTATTTCAGAGTGGGAAAAGCATCGTGAAGACGTGCTGTGGGATCCTGAAGTTGCGAAGAAGCTCGCAAAAGAAGAGGATGATAGAAAGTCCCGCGAGGCTCTTGCTGCGAAGTTTGCGCACGTTGAGGGCAATAAAGAATCTACGCAGGCGCTTGATTAGTTTTTAGGTTGACTTATGTTTGATACGAATGCTGCACGTCCGTAACGCGCGGCACAATGGAACCTATGACTGATATCGAGGAAACTCAAGAAGTTGCTAATAATGCAACAAAATCCGCAAAGCCTGAACTTCCAAAGAATGTTCGCGTGCGTTTTTGCCCTTCGCCAACCGGTACACCTCACGTAGGTATGGTTCGTACCGCGCTATTTAACTGGGCGGAGGCTCGCCATACTCACGGCAAATTGCTGTTCCGCATTGAAGATACCGATAATGAGCGTGATAGCGAGGAAAGCTACCAGCAGATTATTGAGGCTCTTCGTTGGCTCAATATTGATTGGGACGAGGGCATTGATGTTGGCGGAGATAACGGACCGTATCGCCAGTCCCAGCGCATGGAAATTTATAAAGACGTAGCACAAAAGCTTTTTGAAGCAGGATACGCTTATGAATCCTTCTCTACTCCTGAAGAAATTAAGGAGCGTAATATTGCTGCTGGTCGTCCTGCTGAATTTGGTTACGATGGCTACGATCGCAATCTTACGGAAGAACAGAAGCAAGCTTTCCGCGACGAAGGCCGCAAACCTGCACTTCGCTTGAAGATGCCAAATGAAGACATTACTTTTAACGATTTAATTCGTGGCGAAATCACCTTTAAAGCTGGATCTGTTCCAGATTATGTGATTGTGCGCCCGAATGGCGATCCACTTTATACGCTTACAAACCCTGTTGACGATGCGTTAATGGATGTGAACGTTGTTTTGCGCGGTGAAGATATTCTTAGCTCCACGCCTCGTCAGATTGTGCTTTACCGTTATCTTATGGAGATGGGCATTGCTAAGGAAACTCCACTTTACGGCCATATGCCTTACGTTATGGGCGAAGGTAAGAAGAAGCTTTCCAAGAGAGACCCTGAGTCCAACTTGTTCTTGCATAGAGATAACGGATTTATTCCAGAAGGCTTACTGAACTACTTGGCTTTGCTTGGCTGGTCGATCGCTCCTGATCGTGACGTGTTCACTATGGACGAAATGATTGAAAAGTTCGATGTGCGAGACGTTAAGGCAAATCCTGCACACTTTGACTTAGACAAGGCGATTTCCATCAACGCTGAGCATATTCGTATGCTCGATCCGCAAGATTTCTTGAATCGTTCTGTGCCTTACTTGCATAAGGATGGCGTAGTTAGCGCAGATAATTGGGATGCGTTAACTGACCGCGAGCGTGAAGTACTCACAGCTGCAGCTCCTCTTGTACAGCCTCGCGTGCGTTTGCTTGGTGAAGTCGCTGGAATGGTTGGAAGCCTGTTAAGCGAAGATGGCTACATTGCTCCAGATGACGACGCTCGTAAACAGTTGAAGGAATCTGCAGGCGAGGTTCTTGACGCTGCGCTCGCTGCTTTGAAGGGTGTTGATGTCGCTGATTGGCACACTGATTCCTTGCATGAGCTTTTGAATAAGAAGCTTGTTGAGGAAGCTGGTTACAAGCCGCGCTTGGCATTTGGTCCTGTGCGAGTTGCACTTTCTGGCCGTCGCGTTTCTCCGCCACTGTTTGAGTCCATGGAAATCGTGGGCAAAGACGTGACTTTGGCGCGTTTAGCTGGATTGCGTGAGCATTTGTAAATCACCAATAATTTATAAGCTCAAATAAAATTTGAACAAGGTGGGAACGTGGCACTATTGCCACGTTCCCACCTTGTTATTTGTTTTATGTTTCGTTTAATATATTTTCGACACGCCGCGGTTGCGTATTGAGTTGTTATGTTGTAAAGTCGCTATTTGTTGCGTCAAGAGGCGTAGCTGATAAATGAAAGCCCCCGTCGTCTAGCGGTCTAGGACTACGCCCTCTCACGGCGCCAACACCGGTTCAAATCCGGTCGGGGGTACGAAGACGGAACGGTCCCAAGAGCCGCGAAGCCTGCCAATTGGGGTATGGTGTAATTGGCAACACAGGTGATTCTGGTTCATCCATTCTTGGTTCGAGTCCAGGTACCCCAGCGAATAGCTCTCGTAGAACGAGGGCTTTTTTGTTATCTATCTGTATTTCTGCGATTTGCCTCAGCATGCGACCTTTTCTTTACGCGGCTGTAAAGTTTTGGTCGGATTAAGGTGATAAAACGGCAGTTTATTTACATCACTGTAAAGTTTTGGTTGTTTTTGGTGTGGAAACGGCAGTTTCTTTACATACATGCTCAGTTTTTGCCGTTTACTCCCGTTTACTACGCTTGCCGCACGCTTCTTATGCAGCCTTAAAATCAAAAACCCCGGTGCGTGACCGGGGTTAGAGAAAGAAGAGAAGAAGAGAGGTTTAAGTTATTAAAGTCAAATTCAACTACTTGCTTGTAGTTTATTTCCTTTTGATGTATATATAATAACCACCTTATGCTGAGTGCAGTAATGCGATTACCTGTGAATTGTCTGTGAATTTGTAACTATTTTACTGAAATTGCACGTTTTTATCGCTTTTGGGTTATTTCTTATCAGTATTTGCTTAATTTAGTATTTTTGAATGTAAATAATTTATGTAAACTTGCGAACAAAATTGAGTGAGTCGCGGCATATCTGCCGTATGCTTAAAGTATGACTGATTCTGCACAATCCGAAGCTAATGCATCTGCGGCACTTCCTTTATCTGTTTCGGCGCGTTTAGGACGTTTGCAGTTCCATCTTTCTGGTAAATTCCGAGTGCTTCAGTGTGCAGATGTTCAAGATGGGTTACGTATTTCACAAGACACCATTCGACTTATTGCTTCTGCTTGCGATGCTGTGCGACCAGATCTTGTAGTTTTTAGCGGAAACCAGATTGCAGGTTATGAAAAAGTATTTGCAAAAACTTTTCAGCGTAGACGCTGGCAGGAATCTTCCAATATTTCGTCTTCTGATAAGAAGCAATTGGTTGATAAAGTGCACGAATTCGTTGCTAAGTTAATGAAGCCACTAGAAGATCGCAGTATTCCATGGGTTGTTACTTATGGTAATCATGATTTCCAGTGCGGTCTAAATAATGAAGAGCTTGATAAGATATATCAAGATTTTCCATGTTGCATGAATCGTAGTGCTTCTAGTACATCTTCTGCAAGTGCTATGCAATCGACAAAATGTGTGTTGCCAAAGCAGATTATTTTTACATGCGAGCCTGGTACTTTTGCCTTGCCTGTTATGGATGAAAAGCATGAAAAGGTTGTTTTTTCAATAGTTTTAGTTGATTCTGGAGATTATGCTAAATCAGGCGGCTATGGTAGCCCTTCTAAAAAAACTATCGAGTTTATTTCTGGTCTTTCTTCTTATTTGCCTGAGCATATTTGCGTTTTTCAGCATTTTCCATTGCCGCAATATTATCGTGTTCTTCGCGAAGTTCCGCAAGAACTTGCTGCGCGCGAACATGCTATCGAGGGGTATCGTACTTTTGCTGGCCGCTATTATGCTCTTGACGAAAAACATGTTCTGCCAGATGGGTATTTAGGTGAAGGAATTAGCTGCCCTGACGTCGATAGTGGCGAATATGCTGCTTTGCTTGATGCCGGAGCTTTTGCGCTAATTGCCGGTCACGATCACCGCAATTCTTTCGCAGCTAAAGATCCCGAGAGTAATATGCTATTTGTTGCTACTCCTACATGTGGTTTTGGATCTTACGGTCCTGAACCTGCTAAAAGAGGCGTGCGCTTGCTCGAATTTGATATTCGTCATCCGTTTGAACCGCGTACGCAAATGCTTGAATTTGGGAATCTTGTTGGCAAACCTTCTTCCAAAAAAGCCTATACTTATGCTCTTACAGCTGAGTCTGAGCATGAATTGCCAGAAGTAGATTTATTGCGTAAACCATCATTGCTTACTAGATTGATTCGTCGATGGCGTCAACGATCTACGCGCTAATTTAATCAGTTTTAATAGATTGCATGAGCGCGTTGGCAAATATGCCGGTATTATAGTGAATAGTGTTTTAGCGCGAACGAAAGAGGTAAATGTGTCCGCACACAATACGGCTGAACAGAACAACAATAGTGGCATTGACGCTGCAGATGTGTTGCATGTAGAAGGTGGTAAGCCGCTTAATGGCACTATTAAAGTGCGTGGCGCAAAAAACTTTGTTAGCAAAGCTATGGTTGCAGCTTTGTTGGCACCAGGTAAGTCTGTTCTAAAAAACGTTCCTGAAATTCGCGATGTTCATGTAGTTTCTGATCTGTTGCGTTTGCATGGTGTTGACGTTGAGGTTAATGGGCCTGAAGGCATTGTGACAATTGATGCCACAAAAGTGCAGCTCGCAGATGTAGCTGACGTCGACACTCTTTCTGGTTCGTCTCGTATTCCAATTCTTTTTTCTGGTCCTCTTCTTCATCGTCTTGGAGAAGCGTTTATTCCTGCGCTTGGAGGATGCAATATTGGTGGTCGTCCAATTGATTTTCATCTTGAGACGTTGCGTAAACTTGGTGCAAATGTAGATAAAGATCATGAGGATGGTATACATATTACTGCACCTAATGGCTTACATGGCACTAAAATTCATTTGCCTTATCCTTCTGTCGGTGCAACCGAGCAGACTTTGCTTGCAGCGGTTCTTGCAGAAGGTCGTACAGAGCTTTCCGGAGCTGCAATTGAGCCAGAAATCATGGATTTGGTAGCCGTTTTGCAAAAGATGGGTGCGATTATTTCTGTAGACGTTGACCGTACTTTCCGTATTGAAGGAGTAAAAGAGCTTCAAGGATACACTCATACGTCATTAACTGATCGCATTGAAGCAGCTTCTTGGGCTTCTGCTGCTCTTGCAACACACGGAGATGTGTTTATTAAGGGCGCAACTCAGCCAGAAATGATGACTTTCTTAAACGTGTTCCGTAAAGTTGGCGGACAGTTTGATGTTACAGATAAAGGAATTCGTTTTTGGCATCCGGGTGGGGATTTGCATCCTGTTGCTATTGAAACCGATGTACATCCTGGTTTTATGACTGATTGGCAGCAGCCTCTTGTTGTTGCGCTTACTCAAGCGAAGGGCTTGAGTATTGTGCATGAAACTGTTTATGAAAATCGTTTTGGCTTCACGAAGCCACTTGTGCAAATGGGAGCTATGATTCAGCTTTATCGTGAATGCTTAGGTTCGCTTCCTTGCAGGTTCCAGCAGCGCAATTACAAGCATTCTGCAGTTATTTTCGGACCTACTCCGTTGACAGGTCAAGATATTGACGTACCTGATTTGCGCGGAGGCTTTAGCCATTTGATTGCAGCTCTTACTGCTCAAGGTCCGTCGAATGTGCGCGGAATTTCGCTAATTGATCGAGGATATGCAGATTTTAGAGGCAAACTTTTAGCTTTGGGTGCTAATATCGACTGATATATTCTTCTACTTCTTCTACAAAACGTGAGTTTTGTAGGTTTATAAGCTTTTATCCACAATGCTATAAAAAGCTTTTTTACGCATAAATTTATCGGTACAGTAGTCGCAACTGTAATTCAATTACTCAAAAAATTAACTGAAATATTTGATGAGTAGTTGTAGTTTTCAATATTGCGGAGGCGTAACGATGGTTTGTGTAGGCGGACGCTATCAGCTGCTTGGTGAGCTGGGGCGTGGTGGCACTTCAACAGTCTTTCTTGCTGTTGACACCGTTTTGCACAAGCAATGGGCTGTTAAAGAAACGCTTCTGCAAGGAGACGAAGAGTATCAACAGCATATTATTCAATCCTTACGCGCTGAAGCGAATGTTTTAAAGGAATGCGATCATCCAGCTATTCCGCGAATTGTTGATTTTTTTGAAGAAAATGGTAGAGCTTATGCTGTTCGCGATTATGTAAAGGGGCGTTCTTTAAAATCTATTGTAGAAGAATCTGGATTGCAAAATGTTGAAATTGTTCTTGATTTAGGTATGCAACTTTGCTCAATACTTTCTTATTTACATTCGCATTATCCGCCAATTATATACGGTGATCTTAAGCCTTCTCAGGTTATGATTTCAGAAGATGGCACAGTCCGTTTGATTGATTTTGGTGCTGCAACGCAATTATATGCAAACGGGGGAGTGCTTGATTTACGCACAATAGACCAGTGCGACGCTCGATTTGCTACTAATATTTTTACTGCTCCTGAAATTTTGAATGAAAACTCTGCAGCAACTACTTCAAGCGATGTGTATTCGATTGGAATGACATTGCGTTACGCATTATTGCCAGCTGAAGTGTCTAAAACAGACGTGCAATCTGCTGTACTATTGCCTCATGAGAATCGTGAAGTAGTAGAACAATTGGTGTCTGTGCTCGCAATAGCTACAGCTACTAAACCATCTCATAGATATAAAGATTGCGAAGAAATGTTTTCTGCACTGGAAGCGTGTGAGCATACAGAAAAACATTCACAACAATGCGACACCTCTACGAATGTATTGCGACGTAAACAATGCAAAAATAGTTCTAAGTCTAGAAAAAAGCGCTATGCAATTACGGCATTAATTGTTATAGTGCTAGTTTTTATAGTAATTTTATTCAACTGCTTAGGTTTATTTGTGGGGAATGCTTTTGTAAATCGAAATAAGCAATCTTTTAATGGTGAGCCAAGTAGTAAAAGAATTGAAGCAATACGCAAAAATAATAAAAGTTACGATTCTTACATGCAATTAGCTGAGCGTGAAAGCAATTCGGATATTGCGTGTCGCTATATTTCTCATGCAATGCAAGTGCAAAATAGCATGCGCAATAAGAAATATATAAGCAAAATGTCATTTAAACCTCTCCAAATTTTATTGCAAATTCAACTTGCAGATCAGCAATGGAGTGCCAACGAAGAGCAATGTTTTGTTGGTTTGATTAATAAATACGAGCAAAACTTGCGTCCTGTAAATAAAGATTGGTTGAATATTTCTATAGAAATAGGTAAAGCGTATTGGTACTATTTTGCAGGATTTTCTGGAAAAGTTTCGCAAACAGAACGATTATCTCGTATGCGAGTAGCAAAAGTATGGTTCCAAGAGGCTCAAAAATATGAGAAGGATGCGAATGAAACGTCTTCGCAAACTGTAGAAACTAATTCTGATGACATATCGCATACTGTTTCAAATCAAAAAATGTTAAGCGCGTACATCGCTATTTCTGACGCTTATGCGCAACTTGTTGATGTTTCTAAAGATTGTGCAAGCGTAGAAAGATATAAAAATTATGTGAATCAATTACAGCAGTTAATGCAAATTGTTGAGAAAGATCACGGAGACGTCTTATTCGTGGATACTGGAGAACTAGTTTTGCAATCAATTCATTCGTGGTTGCCAATGTTCCTAGAAAGTGGATCCAGTAAACAAGAAATTCAGCAAATGTGCGAAAAGGCAGAATATCTTCTTAAACAAGCGCATGTGTCAAATGATGAAGCTGTAAGTAGAAAGAAAAACGCAATCGACAGTGTCAAAAAAGTTCAAGACGAAATTAATCTAGCTTTTTTGCAAAAGAAATAAAAGAAATAATAAAAAAGGGGGGAATAAATGTGTAAACAAAGAAATTTGGGGGATATGTGTTTTTTCAAGCGACTTAAATGCGGTTGCGCTCGCATTGGTGTCTATATTGGGATTATTGCATTTATTAGTGTTGCTATAGTTGCTGCATTATTGCCACTTAATTCTATTGCGTATGCGAAAAACAGCTATAACGCAGCCAAAGGATTGCATATAGCAAATGTTTCTGTTATGACAAAACAGAAAACTGTTCGCACTCAAGGCGAGTACATGTTTACTAAACGTTCTGCTTCGCTACTTATAACTTTTGATGGATTGGACGCTTCGGAAATTAGGAACGCGCATAAAGCTACTGTTAGCGTTGGAAGATATCAAATAGTGAGTGCCAAAGCTGATTTAGCTAAGATTGAGGCGGTGTCGTCGCTAGTTAATATTCGTTATAAGATCCGACCTCGAGTATTAGGAATAGTAAGAGTTGAATTGCAAAAAGAAGGAATATATGATTTGCAAGATATCTCTATAAGACTTGCTGCTGTAACAATGCATCCTAAACGCATATGGGGAGGAGTTGACTCTAATCCTCATGTTTCAAAGCAAACTAACTATATTTCTAATGAAAATAGACTTTCTGGCAACAAATTGTGCTCTCGTAAGCCAATATTAAGCATTCCTGATTCAGTTTTGAATGCCTCAGATTTAACAAAAGATAACTCTTATAGCAAGCGTTCACGATATATTGTTATTGATAAAATTGCTCCTCGCTTGAGTGTTAGCTATGATAACAACGCATCGTATGAAGGCAAATATTTTCGTAATAATCGAGCTTCAAGAATATTAATACAGGATGATTCGTTCGTTTTCTCGTATTTGCTTCATGATTCTTATCCTATTGCGAAAGTTTTTGCTGATGGTAAACAGGTTATGGTACTTACAGCTAAAAGCTTTAAAAACGATGGCGTGCATACAAATATGTGGTATGCTGATGTTTCTTTTTCGGGGGATGCTTCTTGGGATGTTCGCTATTGTGTTGAAGATCTATCAGGTAATGTGAGTTCTTCTATCAGTAATAAATTCATTATTGATACGCTTGCGCCAACTGTTTCTATTACTGGAGTGCAACAAGGCGGAGCATATTCTCATGCTGTAGTTCCAACATTAGTTATAAAAGATCGTTGGTTAAAACCTGAAAGCGTAACGTATTCGCTGAGAAGAATGCGATATGCTAAGGAATTGCATCATTCTTTTGTGCCTAAAAAAGCTGATTCGCAAAGCGTAAGTGTGCAATACGCAGGTTTTTATAATGGAACTCAAGACGATGACGTGTATCAACTTCAGTGGAGTGCTAAAGATTTAGTAGATCATGTTATTTCTGGTAAGTTGCAATTTTCTATAAATAGAAGCGGTTCATCATTTAGTATAGATAGTTCCACTAAAGCAATGAATCGTAAACAATTGCAAAATGCTAAAGATATTCATATTGAAGAACTCAATCCTAGCGGATTGGCAAGTCCTGCAAAAATTAGTGTTATGCGAGACGGTGTAGAGAAGATTTTGTCAAAACAGGATTTTTCTGTAAACAGTCGCATAGATCATGGCTGGCAACGATTGACTTACACTATTTTCAAACGGAATTTTGCCGATAATGCTCATTATCGTGTACGTGTTATGTCAGTAGACAAAGTAGGAAATCATTCTTGTAGCGAAAGTGCAGTTAGCAAAAAAGAAGGAATGTTGCAATTTGCACCAGCTTCCGTGCAATTTACAGTAGATAATCTTGCTCCAATCGCAACAGTGTTTGATATGCAAAATAATTCTACTTATCGCACTAATAAAGAAGGAAAAACTTTACGTATTAGTGCAAAAGATAACATAGCATTGCAATATGTAACAATCGATGTTGATGGTAAAACAAATCGCATTTGGAACGGTAAAGATGTGAATAAATCAGTTTTATCTACAAAACTAAAACCAGACGGTTTTACTCATGACGTATTAGTAAAAGCTGCAGATTATGCGGGAAATATAACAATTTTGCAATATAAAAATGTAAAAATTGTTTCTATTGCAAATAAGCTTGTAAAAAAATCTGAAGCAGATAAAAAATCTAAAAATAGCGAGAGTAAAGACACTGATAGTTCTGATGATGGTTCAGATGATGGCTCCGACAATAGCTCCGATAACGATGATTGGATAGCTCGTTCGCAAGTGAAAAAATCGGAAAAATCTTTTGAAAATGCTGATTCCTTTAAACGAAACTCGGTAAATTATATAGGAATTGTGGCTTATATTTGTGCTGGAATTATAGCAATTCTTTGTGCTGTATTAGGAATTAGCATTATTTTTAAAAAGAAAATTAACGTAAGTAAGCTGTTTTAATAGTTTTAATGGTTTTGATAGTTTCGATAGATTTGATAGGCATTGTGCAAGAAAATAAAAAGCCCACTGCGGTGGAATGAATGCAGTGGGCTTAGTGGAGCTAATGGTAATCGAAACCACGACCTCTTCGATGCGAACGAAGCGCTCTACCAACTGAGCTATAGCCCCAATGTCTAAGACAAATCATCTTACGACAACTCTGCACACTGTACTACAAAGCTTGTATAAAAACAACATTTCTTGTAGTGCAGCGTGCTTGAGTGTCGTAAGTTAAAATACTAGTTTATTTGTTTTCTTTATTAAGTTTTGCTGTTTTCTTTGCTTTGTGTGCTTTGTATAAACCAATAAAAGTTGGCACAAGCGAAATAAGCAAAATTGCAACAATTACTAATTCAAAATTCTTCTGTACAAAATCAATCTTGCCGAAGAAATATCCAAGAAATGTGAAAAGCGACGACCAAATGAGACCGCCTAGTACAGAAAATGGTGTGAAGCGTATCCAACGCATTCCAGAAATTCCGGAAATAAACGGCATAAAAGTGCGTATGAATGGGAAGAATCTACCCAAGAATACTGCCAGCGGACCCCATTTATCAATCATTTTTTCGGTTTTTGCAACTCGTTCTGGAGTGAGCGCTTTTACTTTCCCAGATTCTACAATCTTTCGTCCGAAGAAATGACCAATAAAGTAATTGCACTGATCGCCAATAATTGGGGCTAGCCACACTACGGCAAGTAATAGTGGAAGTGGAAGCGCGCTATGACCTGTTTGAGCGTCAGGAGCTGCAAAAAAGCCTGCTGCAAAAAGAAGTGAATCTCCTGGGAGGAATGGGAAGAATACTACGCCTGTTTCAATAAAAACAATGAGAAAAATAAGGCCTAATGCTGGAGCTGTGCCCATTGCAATCCAACTTGCAATAGCTGAGCGTGGATCCTTGAGTAGGTTAACAATAAAATGAATAAATCCCATAATGTCCTGTCATAAATTTTGCGTATTTAGTGACGCTTGTTAATTAAAAATCAAGCGAAACAACTGTTATTTTGAGCCTAGCAGTCGCCATAAACGGTTGACACTTTTTGTGCACACGCTATCAGTTAATTGCGTTATAACATACAATAATAATTAGTAATGTAATGTTGCATGGTTAAAACTTGAGAAATTGCTTGGCGATTAAAGATTGGCAGGAGAAGTAACGCATGAAGTTAAATGATGAGCATGATGGTGAACATCCACAAAGTTTTGCTCCGCTAAGGCCTAGAAAACGTTCTGCTCGCGTAATCAATGCCAATGAAGTTCCGAAAAAGAATGATGATTCGAAAAGCAAAATTCCTGACGAATATTTAAACATTGGTTTGCCGGAAACAGACTTATCGATTGCTGATTTTTCTCGTAAGCATTCTAATCCAAAGAATTGGTGGATTTATTTTGGCGTTCTGCTTGTTGCTATTGTTATTCCGTATTGGATTGGTCGCACTATGGCAGCTCGTCATACTTCGTGGGTTATTTCGCATTGCTCTGGATTATCTTCGCAAGGTGTTGTTTTTATTTCGTGGGTAATCACAGTGTCTGCTTTTACAAGTCTTGCTATGGCGTTAATTGACACTCATCGTTGGATTTGGCGGATAATGTTTGCTGTTTTTCTGGCTTTAGAACAACTTATTGCCGGATTATGCATGCTAAACATGAGCTTTTGGTATTCGACGTATGTGGTTTATGGTCACGCTTCAGGTTTAGCGAATGCGGCAAATCTTGGCATTATTTCTGCAGGTATTGGAGTAGCTGTATTTGCTGTCATTTTTGTTGGTTTGCTTGTCATTGTTCCTAAAACCTCGGCTTTGAATGTTCTTACGCGTAGTTGGGCGTCGTTCATAATGTTTTATGCGATTGAGGTTTTGGCAATATTAGCGGTTATTTTTGGTGGTTTTTTGACAGCAATGTAATATTTAGATTTTGCGAAAATGAGTTGTTTGCAAGTGGTTGTACAATAAATATTTGGCGTGTAACGCCCGCGGATTGAGAGCGCTACAGCAGAAGGTTGTGGCACCGCGCAGTGATATTAAGGAGGACGCCGTGGCATTAACGGCTGAAGATAAGAAGAACATTATCAACGAATACGCGACGCACGAGGGTGACACGGGTTCCCCAGAAGTGCAGGTCGCTTTGCTTAGCAAGCGCATTGCTGACCTTACTGAGCACTTGAAGGAGCACAAGCACGATCATCATTCTCGTCGTGGTTTGTTGCTTATGGTTGGTGATCGTCGTCGTCTTCTCGATTACTTGAAGCGTGTTGATATCAACCGTTATCGTTCTTTGATTGAACGACTCGGCTTGCGTCGATAGTCTTATTGCCCGGGCTTAAGCTCGGGCTTTTGTATTATTTATACGTTTTGCTTAATTATTAAATACATAAATTGTTCACTCATGCGCAATATTTGGGGAAAGTGTAGTGGGCAATATTTAAAATTTATAACTAAAAAGTAATTTATAACTAAAAAGAATTAACAAATAATTCAACACATAATTGAAAATTGAAGCATAACTTAATACGGATGATTGAAGTAACCGAAACAAAAAACACTACGAAATATTGACGTAACGCAAGTGTTGCAAAGAGTGCAAATATTCGCATATAGGTAATAATGCGAAGTCGTCAATGTTATTACGCATGTTGGTTGATTAGGTAAGTTAAGAAAAGGAGGAACCCGTGGAGGGTCCCGAAATTAAGGCTGTAGAAGCCGTTATTGATAATGGTTCATTTGGTAAGCGTACGCTACGCTTTGAAACTGGTCGACTTGCTCAGCAAGCAGATGGTGCTGTTGCCGCATATTTGGATGACGATTCCATGATTTTGTCGACGACGACTGCAGGATCTAGCCCGAAGGAAAATTACGACTTCTTCCCATTGACTGTTGATGTGGAAGAAAAAATGTATGCTGCTGGAAAGATTCCAGGTTCGTTCTTCCGCCGTGAAGGTCGTCCTTCTAACGAAGCAACGTTGGCATGCCGTATTATTGATCGCCCGTTGCGTCCATTGTTCCCACACACTTTACGTAACGAAGTGCAAGTTGTTGAAACAATTTTGGCAATTAATCCAGATGATGCTTACGATGTTATTGCTTTGAATGCGGCGTCTGCATCTACTATGATTTCTGGCTTGCCATTTGAGGGTCCAGTTTCCGGCGTTCGTTTGGCTTTGATTGATGGCCAGTGGGTTGCTTTCCCACGTTGGAGTGAGCGCGAGCGTGCAGTATTTGAAATTGTTGTGGCTGGTCGTGTGATTGAAAATGGCGATGTTGCTATTGCAATGATTGAAGCTGGTGCTGGTAAGAATGCTTGGAATTTGATTTACAATGATGGTCAAACCAAGCCAGATGAGCAAGTTGTAGCCGGAGGTTTGGAAGCTGCAAAGCCATTTATTAAGGTTATTTGCGATGCTCAAAATGAGTTGAAGCGTATTGCAGCTAAGGAAACTAAGGAATTCCAACTCTTCCCAGAATATACTGACGAACTTTATGCTCGTATTGACGAGATTGCTCATGCTGATTTAAATGAAGCTCTTTCTATTGCTGAAAAGCTTCCTCGTCAAGATCGTATCGCTGAAATTAAAGAAGGCGTGCGTGCTGCAATCGCTGAAGAATTCACTGATATGGACGAAGCCGAAAAGGAAAAGGAACTCGGCAATGCGTTTAAAGAATTGCAGCGTCAAATTGTTCGCCGTCGTATTTTGACTGAAGATTATCGTATTGATGGTCGTGGTTTGCGCGATATTCGTACGCTTTCTGCAGAAGTTGATGTTGTGCCTCGCGTACACGGTTCTGCACTCTTCCAGCGTGGTGAAACCCAGATTTTGGGTGTGACTACTTTGAATATGCTTAAGATGGAGCAGCAGGTTGATGCGCTTTCTGGTCCACAGACTAAGCGTTATATGCACAACTACGAAATGCCTCCATACTCCACTGGTGAAACTGGTCGCGTTGGTTCTCCAAAGCGTCGTGAAATTGGTCACGGTGCTTTAGCTGAGAAGGCTTTGGTTCCAGTATTGCCTGGACGCGAAGAGTTCCCATACGCTATTCGTCAGGTGTCTGAAGCTATTGGTTCTAACGGTTCTACTTCTATGGGTTCCGTTTGCGCTTCTACGCTTTCTTTGCTTGCTGCTGGCGTGCCTTTGAAAGCTCCAGTTGCTGGTATTGCTATGGGCTTAGTTTCTGGCGATGTTGATGGAAAGCATATCTTTAAGACTTTGACTGATATTCTTGGTGCAGAAGATGCATTTGGTGATATGGACTTCAAGGTTGCTGGTACTTCCGAATTCATCACTGCTTTGCAGCTCGATACGAAGCTTGACGGTATTCCAGCTGATATTTTGGCTGCCGCTTTGCAGCAGGCACATGAAGCTCGTACAACGATTCTTGAAGTTATTAACGAGTGCATTGATTGCCCAGCTGAGATGAGCCCATTTGCTCCACGCATTATTACAACCACAATTCCTGTAGACAAGATTGGTGAAGTAATCGGACCTAAGGGCAAGATGATTAACCAAATTCAGGAAGAAACTGGTGCTGAAATCGCTATTGAAGATGACGGTACTGTTTACATTTCTTCTGAAGGCGGCGAAGCTGCTGAGAAAGCTAAGGGAATCATCGATTCTATTGCAAATCCTCGCGTGCCAAAAGCTGGTGAAACTTTTACAGGCAAGGTTGTTAAGACCACAAGTTTTGGAGCTTTTGTGAATTTGACTCCTGGAACTGACGGTTTGCTTCACATTTCACAGATTCGCAATTTAGCAAATGGTGAGCGCATTGACACTGTTGAAGATGTGCTGAAGGAAGGCGATAATGTTGAAGTTATCGTACAAAGCGTAGATGAGCGTGGCAAGATTTCTTTGGCTATTCCAGGTTTTGAAGATCAAGAATCTTCTGCTCCAGCGGTGCGTGAAAATCGTTCCCGCGGTTCTCGCGACGATCGCGATTCTCGTGATTCTCGTGGCGATTACCGTCGTTCTCGCCGTGACGATCGCGATAATCATGATCGTGCGGATCGTGCAGAGCGTCCTCGTCGCCGCATGCGCGATGATCGTGACGATCGAGATCGCATGGATCGAAATGACCGATACGCGGATCGCGATAACCGTTATGATGACCGCAGCACTCGTCGCGACGACCGTCGTGCAGATCGTGATGACCGTTACAGTGATAACGATTTTGATGAGCGTCCTCGTCGCCGCGTGCGCGATGATCGTGACGATCGTTACGAAAATCGCGACGATCGTGAAGAGCGTGCAGACCGTGACGACCGTGAAGATCGTTCAAATCGTCGAGATTCAGAAAATCGTCGCGTATCTGATCGAAAGCCGCGTTATGCAGCTGATGACGATCACTATGACGAGTATCGTTCGGCTCGTGAAGAGCGCGCAGAGCGTCCTCGTCGCCGCGTGCGTCGCGATTTTGATCCATTTGAGGAAGATTAATCGCGCAAATAGTATTAAAGCAAAATTATTGCTAGATACTAAGTAAAAAATAAATATTCGTAGAAATGCCTTCAAGCTGCGTTTGCGTTTGGAGGCATTTCTTTTAGATAGCTATTTAAATGTTTTATGTAATCTGTGCAATAAAATAAAATATAAAAAGTAGTAAAATATTGTGACTGCGTAAAGTAGCGTAATGCAATAATAAATACTTACGGAAAATATAAAACTTACAAAATAGGGGTGAAATATGGTCATGCATCGCGCATTAGGTTCGTTTGATACAACCGCTATTGGTTTTGGCGAAATGCCATTGACAATAGAAAATAATCTTGGTCACGATATGGGAATTAAGACAATTCACGCAGCTCTTGATGCAGGTTGTACGCATATTGACACAGCTTGGGCATATTACTGCTCTGGCAGCGAGGAACAAACTGGTGAAAAGCTTGTTCGTGAGGCTTTAGAAAGCTGGAAAGGCGACAAATCTTCTATTTTAGTTGCAACAAAAGTCGGTCACTTCCGTAACTTTACTGACGGACGACCAACGTGGGGTAAGGATGGTAAGCCAGAGCATTTGATTCGTCACGCTAAAGAGTCTGCAATGGCTTTAGGCGTTGACACTATTGACTTGCTTTACTTCCACAGGCCAGATCCGGAAGTTCCATACAATGAGTCTATTGAAGCAATGCAACAGTTGCTTGACGAAGGTGTGGCTCGAGAAATCGGTATTTCTAACGCTTCTGTAGAGCAAATCGATATTGCACGCAATATTTTAGGAGAAAAGCTAGTAGCAGTGCAAAATCAATATTCTCCAGTTCATTTAGAGAATGAAGATACGTTGCAATATTGTGAAAAGCTTGGAATTGCTTTTGTTTGCTGGAGTCCTCTTGGTGGATTCCGTCATCCTTATGACGAGCATCTTTTCGATCCATTCCGCAAAGTTGCAGAAAATCATGGCGTAAGCTATCAGCAAGTAGTTTTGGCTTGGGAACTAGCTAAAGGCGATCACATATTCGTAATTCCTGGAGCTCACAGACCAGCTACAATTTTAGATAGTTTGAAAGCTTCCGATTTGCAATTAAGCAATGAAGAATTGGCTTATTTAGGCTGAAAGAAAACAATAAAATGCAAGAAACAAGCGTAACTGGTATGCCGTTGCCTCACGAAGATGAGGACGGTACGCCAATTCCTGTGACTATTCCGGTGGCTTTAGGAACTCACACTCATGCAGTTTTTACTACTAGATTGGGTGGAATTTCTGAAGGCTCATTTGCTTCACTTAATTTAGGCGGACGCGCAGGAGATAGTGAGGAGGCTGTAGCAAGCAATCGCGCAGCTTTACAAAAAGCTTTGCAAGCTGACTTGTCGCTTGTTGCTCAAGTTCATAGCAGAGAAGTATTTGACGCAGATAGTGTAGTAGATTCATGGAATACTTCTTACGGCTTTGATGCAACAGGTTTTGCGGATTCGCAATTGAGAATTGAAGCAGATGCGCAAGTTTCAACTGCGTGCTCGCTTGCATTAGGAATGTTTGCTGCAGATTGTTTGCCAGTTTTACTTGCGGACGACGAAGCTGGAGTAATCGCTGCAGCGCATTGTGGGCGAAAAGGATTGATGGCTGGAGTGCTTGATGCTGTTATCGAAGCAATGTGCGAAAAGGGAGCTGAGCGTTCTCGTATAACAGCAGTGCTCGGTCCATGTATTTGTGGAGATTGCTACGAAGTTGGTGAGAGTATTGCGCGCGATTTTGAAAAACGTTACCCGCAAACTGTAACAAAAACTCGTTTCGGTGGAATCGGTATTGATATTGCTGAAGCTGCTCGCATTGATTTAGCACTCGCAGGAGTTGCGAATATTGTTGACGCTTTGCCGCGAGTTACAGCTGCAACGCAATATTTATCTGAAGATGAGGAATTGCGTACGATTTGCGAAGTAGATGGGGAAGGTGAATCTTTGCCAGAACGTTTGCAAAATTTGCAAAACCCAATGTGCACTTTGGAAAATCCACTCTGGTATTCTCATCGACGTGCTAGTTTAGCTGGAAAATCGCATGAAGGTAGACTTCTTGCTTTAGTAATTCGCGACAAATAAGCGCATATGCTATATAAACAGTACTGTATTTGAGCTAGGTAGTAAGTGCAGTTGTGTGAGCTTAGCAAAAACGTGCGCAACACACGAGTGTTTTTTGCTTGTAAGTGATAGCGTTGATTCTGATGGTGTAGCACAGCGTTTTGTGCAGCTGTGTGGGGGCTTGTGAAAGGAATATTATGGTGGCTGATTTATTCCCAACCGCGTTGCGTGGGTACGATAAAGACAAGGTAAATGAAGCATTTGCAAACTATGAGCGTACTATTTCTCGTCTGCGTGAACAAGTGCGTTCAAGTGATGAATCAATTTTGCAATTACAAGCGCAATTGCAAGAAGAAAAAAATAATGTAAAACGTGCCAAAAGCGGAAATACTTTTGCGTCTTTAGGTGCAAATGCGCAACAATTGCTGGCATCTGCAGAACAAACTAGTTCTCAATTGCTTGAGCGCGCTAAGCAAGATGCTGCATCAATTAAAAAGAATGCACAAGCACAAGCCGGAACTTTGCTGAACAATGCAAAGCTGGATGCTGCACATTTAATGCAAGAAGCACAAACTAAAGCAGACACAATGCTTTCCAATGCCACGCAAAAGTCGACACAACTTATGCAAGCTGCGCAAGAAGATTCTGCACGTTTGCGCGATACTACTGCTAAAGATGTGCAAGCTCAAAAAGACGCTGCAGAATTAGCTTTACAAAACGCTCAAGAAGAACATACAAAGCGTATGGCTTCAGAGCGCGCGCAACAAGAAAGCAGTATTTCGCAACTTAAGTCGGAAGCTGCTCAAAAAATTGCTGAGCAGCGTGCGGCTGCAAACGAAGAGATTGCGCGTGCTAAGGCTGAAACAAACGATCAGATTGAATCTGCTCTCGCTGAAGCAAATAAAAAGCTTGCTGATATGCGCGAACACGCTTCGAAGATGATGGCTGACGCACAGCGCAAAGCTGGCGAAATTACGGATGCTGCTGCCGCTAAAGCTCAAGAAATTGCAGATGATGCTCAAGTTGAACGTACGCGTACGTTAAGCCAAGTTAGTGCAGAAGTTGAGCAGATTCGCGCAGATATTGCTGCTCAACAGGAGGAAGCTACAAAGAAAGTCAATGCCTTGCTTTCTGGCTTGAAAGAGAAAGAAAGTGCAGCTCAGGAAGAAGCAGATGCTTTGGTTGCTCGCGCAAAAACTGTTCATCAAGAAGCTGACGAATATGCAGCGCAAACGCATCAGGCTGCGGATAGTCAGGCTGCTGATATTGTGCGCAAAGCTATGCAGGAGGCGACTGCTCAGGTTGAAGAGCGTAGAGCTGCAGCACAACAAGAGCTTGATGGCATGACGACTCGATTAACCCAATTGCAGCATCGTGAGGCAACTATTACGCAGCGAGTTACGGAATTGCGCTCGCTGTTTGCGAATGCTTTCTCTGGATTTGATTTTGGAGATGCTCAACAAAACCAACAAGTTGCGCAAGCTTCTGACGATAATGAGGATTCGGCGAATGCTCAATCTTCTGCGGATGCGAAGCAGGCTCAGCGAGATGTTCAAGCTGCGTTGGCTGAATCTGAGGAAGCTAGTGAAGCTAACGAGTCTCAAGAAAACCAAGACACAGATAATCAATAAAGAAAATATTATAAAATTTGTAGATTGGCTTAAGTATCGTACGTTAGAATGTGCTGGTATTTGAATAAATATTTGAAATAAATATTGATAATTAACAGGAAAGGTAGCATTGTGACTGAAATCACTGCTCTAACTGATGAAAAATTACAAGGTTTGCGTGAGGATTTTGACGCAAATCCTTTAAACCGTTTAGCTATGAATGGTGTGACTGCTGCTGGTATTGATAAAGTCGCGCGTAATTATGATCGTGCGCGCTTATTGCAGCGTCGTTTTTCTACCATTGTTGATAACGGAGATGCAACACATCAGGATCGTTCTGGCCGTTGCTGGCTGTTTAGCTCGTTGAACGTGGCTCGTTTCATTGCGAAGAAATCCCTTGGATTGAAGGAATTTGAGTTTTCTCAGAACTACGCAATGTACTATGACAAGCTTGAGCGAATTAACTACTTCTTGAAGGATGTTGCGGCTTTGGTGCGTGCAGGTGAGCCTTCAGATTCTCGTTTGATTCAGCATTTGTTGCATGACGTTATGGGCGATGGCGGTCAGTGGACCATGGCTATGAACGTTTACAAGAAGTATGGTGCTGTTCCTAAGGATTTGTTCCCAGAAACCGCTTCTTCTAAGAATACTGGTGCTATGAATACGCAGTTGCGTGCGCTTTTGCATACTGCTGTTGCTCATATGTATGCGAATGCCACTGAAATTGATGAGATTATTGCGGATGCTACTGCTGCAGGTCACAGGATTTTGACAATTCACTTGGGTGAGCCACCTAAGAGCTTCGATTGGGAGTGGACTGATAGCGACGGCAAGTTCCATCGCGATGGTGAGATTACGCCAGTTGAGTTCTGGAAGAAGTACGTGAATGCTGGTCTTGAGGATTATGTGTGCTTGGTTGACGATCCTCGCGCTGAACATCCTAAGGGCAAGAAGATTGCTATTGAGCACTTGGGTAATGTTGCTGGCGGAGACGCAACCGAGTATTTGAACGTGCCAAACCAGTTTATGAAGGATTGCGTGCGTAAGATTTTGGTTGAGAAGGGCATTCCAGTGTGGTTTGGTGCCGATTGTCATCCTATGATGGATCGCGAGAATGGCGCTTGGGCTACTGATTTGTTCGAGTATGGTCGCGTTTATGGCGTTGATTTTGATTTGGATAAGGAAGCGCGTGTGCGTTTTGCTGATTCTGCGATGAATCACGCTATGGCTTTTGCTGGTGTTGATGTTGCTGATGATGGTACGACTACTCGCCGTTGGCGCGTAGAGAACTCTTGGGGCACTGATATTGCAGATAAGGGTTACTTTACGATGAGTGACGACTGGTTTACTGAGTATGTGTACGAAGTTGCAGTGCCGAAGAATCTGCTTCCGGAAGAATATCGCAAAGCCCTAGAAGAACCAGCAATTGTTTTGCCGGCGTGGGATCCAATGGGCGCTTTGGCTTAGCTTAAGCGCATTGGGCGCTTAAGCTACTCCAAAGCGCCGCGCTCACTATTGCGAAAAGCACAGTGTGCTTTTCGCGTGAGCGCGGCGGTGCTTGCATCTTTATTCAAGATGCAAGCACCGACCACATCAAATGTGGTTGTGCTTTCAACGCAAGCTCGGCGGTGTACGCATCTTTATTTCAAGATGCGTACACCGACCCCACAGTTAGGTTAACTCTTTGCGCAAGCGCGGCGGTGCGCGTTTTGTTTTATAGGATGGTGACAAATGTCTTCTGCAGCTGAGCAGCGTACTTCTCGCGCGGTAAAGAAGGAGGTTGAGGAGGGGCGCAACCCTCTTAACTCTGCGAAGTTCCAGCGCTGGGAGGACCAGGTTGGTGTGGATCGCATTATTAACCGCCGCGTGCTTGAGCTGGAGCCGCTGCCGACTCCTGCTCAGGTGCTTGGCGAGTTGCCATTGTCGTCGTATGCGCAGGATATTGTTGCGCAGTCGCGTGATGAGATTCGTGGCTGTTTGAATGGCGACGACGATCGCCTTCTTGTTATTGTGGGCCCGTGTTCTGTGCATGATCCTAAGGCTGCTCTTGATTATGCGAATCGTTTGGCTAAGTTGCGTTCGGAGCTCGAAGATGAGCTTCTTATTGTTATGCGCGTGTATTTTGAAAAGCCGCGCACAGCTCTTGGCTGGAAAGGTTTGATTAACGACCCGGATATTGATGGAACGCATGATATTCATAAGGGTTTGTTGCTTGCGCGTAAGACTTTGCTCGGCGTGTTGGATGCTGGTTTGGCTGCTGCTACTGAATTTTTGGAGCCGACTAGCCCTCAGTTTATTGCGGATGTTGTGAGTTGGGGCGCGATTGGTGCGCGTAATACGGAGTCTCAGATTCATCGTCAGCTTGCTAGTGGTCTTTCTATGCCGGTTGGTTTTAAGAATGCTACGGATGGTTCCGTTTCTGCGGCTGTAAATGGCTGCTTAGCTGCGAGCCAGCATCATACGTTCTTTGGTATTGATCATCTTGGTCGCGCTTGTGCTGTGCAGACTCTTGGCAACCCTGATTGTCACGTGGTTTTGCGCGGTTCTAGTAAAGGTCCTAATTATGATGCTGCGTCGGTTGCTTCTGCTGTTGCTTCGATTCGTTTGCGCTTGGGCACTGGTTGTATGGCTTCTAACGGCGTGGTTGTGGATTGTTCGCATGGTAATTCTGGCAAGGATGAGCGTCGCCAGATTGAGGTTGTGCGTGAGATTGCAGATCGTTTGGCTGATGGCGAGCAGGGTATTAAGGGCGTTATGATGGAGAGCTTCTTGCAGGGTGGCAATCAAGATCCTGCTCCTCTTAGCGAGCTTGAATACGGCAAGTCTATTACAGATCGTTGCATTTCTTGGGAAGATACTGCCAATTTGCTAAGAATTTTAGCTAAATCTGTAGCAACTCGCCGTAGAGCTTAGAGATTAGAGATTGTAGTAAGATAATCTCAATTAATTTCTACTTGGCTTATATTCCTTACTGTATTTGCCGCCTATTTTTGCATTATATTTTGCGTACAAGGGAGTGTGTTGAAATGTATAACAAAGACTTGAATAAAGCTAATAAAGCGAATAAAGGTTTTATGTGTAAAGCATTACCGGTGGTGCGTTATATATTGTTAGCTTTGATTTACAACGGTGTGCTTTTGTTGGCTCTTGCATGGTATCGTGGCACGCATAGCGCTGGGTATACGCTTGTTACGTTTTCTGCTTTGTGGTTTAGCGTTTTTATGCCGTTTGTAACTGGAATTGCTTTAATTGTTTTTGCTAGCGGATGGCGTCGCATTGTTGGTACTTTAGTTTGTGTGCTTCTTATAGCTGGATTTTTTGCTTTTCTTGCTTTGCAGGATCAAATTATTGCGTTTTTCAATGTTCCTGTTGTGAATCCTTGGTTTGATTTTACGTGCGGAGCATTGCTGAAGATTGCGACTTTGACTTTTGTTATTATGACTTTAGTATGCGTGTTTTTGGTTAAGAATAACGATAAATGCGTAAGTAGCGAAGTAAAAAAGGATGATTCTGCTAATGCCTAGTACTGAGAAAATTACGAAAGTCGCTGTTGTCGGTGCTTTAGAGGAAGAAGTTGCACATATTGCTAGCGCGCTTGAAAACGTGACTCACGATAAGTCTGCAAGTCTTGATGTATCTTGCGGCACTCTTGACTCGGCGAATGGCAGTAAAATCGAAGTTGCAGCTACGGTTGGCGGAATGGGCTTAGTAAATGCTGCTGCAACTGTGCAGTATCTTATTGACACATACAATCCTCAAGCTGTAATTTTTTCTGGAATTGCAGGAAATCTTAATAAAAATTTGCATACGAACGATGTTGTTCTTGGAAAGACTGTAAAATATCTCGATACTGATATGCGTCTAATCGGTCAGTGGAAGCCGTTTGCAAGCGAATTTCATTCGGATGATTACTTGCTTAAAGTAGCTAGCAATGTATTAACTGACATGAAAATCACGCATATTGCTGGAACGATTGCGTCCGGCGGATATTTTGTTGATTCGCAAGAAAAAGTTGCGGAAGTAATTGCAGCTACTAAAGCAGATGCAGTTGAAATGGAAGGTGCTGCTGTCTTGCATGTTGCTGCTCGTAATGACGTTCCTGCGCTTATTGTGCGCGCAATGAGTGATAATGCAGACACTGAATACGAAACTTTCCGCGCTTTCGATATTTCCGAATACGCGGACACTGCTGCAAAAATTACTGTAAATATAATTCGCAATTTGTGACATTTCGACACGCCGATGTAGTCGCCGACCTTCATTTTGCTTAGGTCGCGTCAAATATAACGCCAAATACCGCCGTTTTTGATACCCACTTTATTTTTGCCGGTGAGGTTTTACCCACCTGTTTACGATGGTTGCGTTAATAAAAAAAGATAGGGATTAATTAAGAAAATGCGCCCAATTCGCAATACGGCTATAGGAACGCGAAAATGTGGTGGGGCGCAAGGCAATTCTTCGCGAAAGGAAAGAAGAATATGCGTAACGATATGAATAAGTCAAATATGAATAAATTTAATATGAATAAAAGCGCACTTAAGTTCCGTAGTATTGCTGCTGCGGCGCTCACTTTCGGCTTGTGCGCAACTTGCGCTGCTTGCGGCGACAATAGTCCAGCGGGCAGCAACAACGCAACCGGAGCGCAGAATGCAAAAATTTCCGGCAATTTCCAAGGCTCGGGTGCTTCTTCCCAGCAGGTTGCAATGGAAGCGTGGATTGCAGGATTCCAATCTAAAAATCCGGGTGCAAAAATTGCCTACAATCCAACCGGTTCTGGTGCTGGTGTTACCACTTTTATGACAGGAGCCACGGCTTGGGCTGGTTCAGACAAAGCGTTGAGTAACGACGAAGTTGAAAAGTCTAAGTCGGTTTGTGCTCATGGAACTACGGCTTTCGACGTGCCTGTGTATGTTTCACCAATTGCGATTATTTTCAACCTTAAAGGTGTTTCTGATGCTGGCAAGCATATTAATTTGGACGCTTCGACGATTGCTAAAATTTTCGACGGAAAAATTACGCGCTGGAATGATGACGATATCAAGAAGCAGAATCCTAAACTAAAGCTTCCAGACACCCCGATTACTGTTGTTCACCGCTCCGATAAGTCTGGCACAACGCAGAATTTCTTAAGCTATGTGAAGGATGCGGCTCCAGACGATTGGTCGCACGATCTTAGCGAAAACTGGCCAAATAGCGTCGGTCAAGGCGCAAAGGGAACTTCGGGCGTTGTATCTACTATTCGCATGGCGAATGGTGCGATTGGTTACGCTGATTTTTCACAGGTCGGTAAGCTCGGCACTGTTGCAGTGAAAGTGGGGGATACTTACAATGAGATTTCTCCGGAAGCTGCTTCTAAAACTTTAGCTGATTCTGAAATTGACGCAGACGCTTCTGCAAAATATCCTAATCGCGTTGTTATGAAAATTAATCACAATACGCAATCTAAGGGCGCTTATCCAATTGTGTTAGTTTCTTACGATATTGCTTGCCCGGTTTATAAAGATGCAGGAACTGCTCGATTTGTGAAGTCTTGGCTGAGCTACGTAACTAGCGCGGAAGGGCAGAATGCTGCTTCTGCTGCTGCTGGAACAGCTCCACTCCCACAAAATTTGGTAAGCAAAATTAACGCATCGATTAAGTCTGTTAAAACAAGAAAATAAAAACTTTACAAACTGATATTATGAACGTATCGGTTATAAAGGAGAATGATTGAGTTCTACGAAAAATGCGAAAGCAGTCGCGAATAGTGCAAACGAAACTGCTAAAATTTCTGAGAGCAATAGAAAAAATTATGTTGGCACTCATCTTGCAGACCGTCTTTTTAAAGGCGTGGCTGCAGGCTGCGGCATGCTAATTTTGCTTGTTCTTACGGCAGTTGCAGTATTTCTGCTGTTTTGTGCTTTGCCTTTAATAAGTGGAAATCACGATCAAGTAAGTCATGTGTTTGCTGATTTTACTGGTGGTAAGGCACATGATTTTATAAGCTATGTGTCTCCGCTTATTTTTGGCACAGTGCTTATGTCTGCGCTCGCGCTGCTGTTCGCATTTTTTGTGGCAATTGGTATTGCTCTATTTATTTCTTATTATGCACCTAAAAAAATTGTTCCGCTTTTCAGTGGAGTAATTGATTTGCTTGCGGCAATTCCATCCGTAATCTATGGTTTGTGGGGCGGATTGGTTTTGGTTCCAGCTATGTATCCTTTCTGGGATTGGGTTTCTAAACTTTTTGGCTGGATTCCGTTATTTTCTGGTCCGGCGGCTAATCCTTCTCGTTCTGCTGCTACAGTTGCATTAGTTTTGGCTGTGATGATTTTGCCGATTATTACTTCTATGGCTCGCGATATTTTCCAGCAGGCTCCGCGTTTGCAGCAAGAAGGTGCGCTTGCGCTTGGCGCTACAAAGTGGGAGATGATTAGATTAGCGGTTCTGCCGTTTGCAAAGTCTGGTATTGTGTCGGCTTCTATGCTTGGGCTGGGTCGTGCTTTAGGCGAAACGATGGCAGTTTTGATGATTTTGTCTCCTGGATTTACTTTTGGTATCAATATTTTCAAGGCTTCTCAAAATCAAACTATCGCAGCAAATATTGCAGCGCAGTATCCGGAAGCAAACGGACTTGGCGTAAGTGCGCTTATTGCAACCGGCTTAGTTTTGTTTGTTATTTCTTTTGCAGTCAACTTTATTGCTCGCAAAATCACAGGAAAGGCGGGCGCATAAATGGGGAATCAAATTAATAATATTGAAGTGCTTAGCGAGAATACTTTTGCCGAAAAGTCTGTCGAAAGTTCTGTTGAGAATTCCGCAGAAAATTCCGCAGCTCCGGTTATTGACTTCAACAAATTCCGCCCAACTCGCTCACACATAGCTGCGCGCAAACGTAAAGACATGCTTATGCGCGTGCTGATTTTCTTATCTTTTGTTGTGGCACTTATTCCGCTTATTTCTTTGCTTTTAACAACCATTATTAATGGTATTAAGCGCTTGAATTTTGATTTTCTCACTCATAACATGACTTACGTTGTGGGCGGAAATGCTACTGGAACTGGCGGTTATGGCGGAATTTTGCACGCGATTATTGGAACTCTTGAAATAACGCTAGGAGCTATGGTTATTTCAATTCCGATTGGTTTAATGTGTGCTGTTTATTTGGTTGAGTATTCTCGCGGAAACAAAATTTCGCGCATAATTAATCTGCTTGTTGACGTTATGAGTGGTATTCCGTCTATTGTTGCTGGCTTGTTTGCGTTTTCAATGTTTGCTTTTCTTGCTGGCCCAGGTACAATCAATGGTTTTGAAGGATCTGTGGCTCTTTCTCTTCTTATGATTCCAACAGTTGTGAAGTCTTCTCAAGAAATGCTAAAAATTGTGCCTAACGATTTGCGCGAGGCATCTCTTGCTTTGGGAGTTACTCAGCAGCGCACAATTACAAAAATCGTTTTGCGCACTGCTCTTCCGGGAATTGTGTCTGGCTGTATTCTTGCGGTTGCGCGTGTTATTGGTGAAACTGCGCCACTTCTTATGGCTTCAGGCTTTATTGCTTCAACGAATCTCAATTTATTTGACGGGCAAATGACGACTTTGCCGGTGTACGTTTACCAAGAATATTCCAAACTTTCTGCGAATTGCCCAGCTAATGCGCCGACTTCTTGCATAACGTCAATTCCGATGGAGCGCTCGTGGGCTGCAGCTTTAACGCTTATTGTGTTGGTGTTGTTGCTAAATATTTTGGGGCGAATTGTAGCTCGAGTGTTTTCTGTAAAAGCGAGATAAAGCGAAATAAAGTAAAGCAAAGCGAAGCGAAATAAAGCAAAGCAAAACGAATTAAATTTTTAGAAAGTGAGCATAAAATGGGTCAGCGAATTGATGTGAAGCATCTGAATATTTATTATGGCGATTTTCTTGCTGTAGAAGATGTGAATATTAATATTGAGCCAAATAAAGTGACGGCTTTTATCGGACCTTCCGGATGTGGAAAATCAACAGTTTTGCGCACCTTAGACCGCATGCACGAAATCACTCCGGGCGCGCGAGTAGAAGGACAGGTGCTTCTTGAAGGCCGCGATTTATATGGCAAAGATGTGGATCCTGTGGCTGTCCGCCGCGATGTTGGCATGGTTTTCCAGCGCCCAAATCCTTTCCCAACAATGTCTATTCGCGAAAACGTGCTTGCTGGAGTTCGTTTGAATAATCGTAAAATTGCTAAGAGTGATGCTGACGATTTAGTTGAGTGGGCTTTGCGAGGCGCGAACTTGTGGAATGAAGTTAAGGATCGCTTAGATAAGCCGGGTATTGGTCTTTCTGGCGGTCAGCAGCAGCGACTTTGCATTGCTAGGGCTGTGGCTGTGCATCCGCAAGTTTTACTTATGGATGAGCCTTGCTCAGCTCTTGACCCTATTTCTACGTTGGCTGTAGAAGATTTGATTAATGAGCTTAAAAACGATTACACGATTGTGATCGTGACGCATAATATGCAACAGGCTGCGCGTGTTGCAGACTACACTGCATTCTTTAATTTGAAAGCTGTCGGGAAACCAGGTCATCTGGAATACTTTGCAGACACAACTACTATGTTCAACAATCCGCGCAACGCTGAAGCTGAGCGTTATATTTCCGGTCGTTTTGGCTGATTTGTTATATATTTTTTTGATTTCGGTGTATTTCCTTGGTCAGCACGTGCGCGTAAGGTCAGAGCTGTTCGGTTGTTCAAAGGTTTCGCAATTTTCATAATTTTATGTGAGATTTTGTGATGCCTTCGTTCATTCGACGAGTCGCAGTAACCTCTGCGTGAATGCCCAAATGTAATTGCGTACGCGATTGCTCAAGTGCTTTCGCCGCGCTTTTCTGGTCTTTTGCGCTTGTAAACCAAGGAACAGAGAGTTTATGGAAAAGTTCTTCCATCTCAAAGAAAACGGCACGAATGTATCAACGGAGATCACTGCAGGTCTCACTACATTCTTCGCAATGTCGTACATTATCATCGTAAATCCAAATGTATTAAAAGAAACTGGTATGCCATGGGGTGGCGTGTTCTTAGCAACAATTATTGCTGCTATTATTGGCACGCTTGTTATGGGCTTATTTGCTAACGTGCCTTATGCTCAGGCTGCTGGTATGGGCTTAAATGCATTCTTTACGTTCACAGTCGTAAAAGGCTTAGGCTTTAGTTGGCAGCATGCAATGTGCATGGTGTTCTTATGCGGTTTAATTAACATTATTATTACCGTTACTAAAATTCGTAAAATGATTATTCGTGCCATCCCGACTTCGTTACAACACGCAATCGGCGGTGGCATTGGTTTATTTGTGGCTTATGTTGGCATGGTGAACGTTGATTTGATTAAGTTCACTCCAAAGGATGACAAAGCTGCAAAAGTTGCGTCTCATTTTGGTGCAGCTCCTGCAATTCCAGGTCTTGCTGTTTTAAAGAACCCAGTATTGTGGTTGTTCCTCATTGGATTGCTTTTGGCAATCGTGCTTACTGTGTTGAATGTTCGTGGATCTTTGCTTATTTCCATTGTTGTTACTGCATTAATCGGTATTCCAATGGGACTTACAACCATGAGCAATTCTGTTTCAGTTTCAGAAGCTTTTAATAATTTGCCAACTACTTTCTGCGCAATATTTAGCGACAAAGGCTTCTCAACGCTGTTTGCAGACCCTTCGCGTGTTCCGCTTGTTTTGATAACGATTTTTGCATTCTCAATGTCTGATACTTTCGACACCTTGGGTACCTTCATTGGCACTGGTCGTCGTACAGGTATCTTCTCTGAGGCTGACGAAAAAGCTCTTGAAAACGGCTCCGGTTTTAGTTCCAAGATGGATCGCGCTTTGTTCGCTGATTCCATCGCAACTTCTGTTGGTGCAATTTTCGGTACTTCTAATACCACTACTTATGTAGAGTCTGCTGCAGGTATTGGTGCTGGTGGTCGTACCGGTTTGACTTCCGTAGTTGTGTCTATTTGCTTCGCGCTTTCTATAGTGCTTGCTCCTGTAGTTTCCGCTGTTCCTGCTGCTGCAACTGCCGGTGTGCTTGTGGTTGTTGGTTGCATGATGGCAAGCTCTTTGAAGGAAATTGCTTGGGATGATATTTCTGAGGCAATTCCTGCATTCTTCGCTGCAGTGTTCATGGCATTCTCTTACAACATTTCTTATGGTATCGCCGCCGGCTTTATTATGTACTGCTTGGTAATGACTTGCAAGAAGCGTGCTAAAGAAGTTCATCCAATGCTTTGGATTGTTTCTTTGCTGTTCTTACTTGATTTTGTTGCTAATGCTGTGCTGTAAATGTGCATTTAATGTAAGGGTGCATTTTACAAGTAGTGAACTTGTGAAACAAAAAATATAAAAGTAAAAATTAAAAAATTAGAGGGTATGTAAATTGTATGCCCTCTTTTTTATTTCTATAATATTTCTCTTGACATTGTCCTAACAGCGTATTAAAATTACCCAACGTAAACCACAGACCGTTGGTGGGATCGCGAGATTCCTGAAATTGATGTGTCATGCCAGCACAGGTTGAGCGAGGATTTATAGCGGATCTCGTTATGAGTCGAAAATTTAGCACGCTTTAGTGCTTCTTATGTTGCTCTGCCAGTGCGCAGGGCTTTTTTATTGCCCTGTTTAATTAAGCTTGATGCGTTTCTTTCACCTACGGCCAATTTAGGAAGGAACGCCATGAAGAGGCCCGAAAAGGAAGCGGTAGTTGCCGAGCTTACGGAACTTTTCCGTAATGCAGACGCTATCTACCTCACCGAGTACCGCGGGCTTACCGTTCCGCAGATTTCTACTCTGCGCGAAAAGCTAGGCCGCGATACTTCCTACTCTGTGGCTAAGAACACGCTTGCTCGTATTGCTGCTAAGGAAGCGGGCATTGAAGGTCTCGACGAGCTTCTCGCCGGCCCAACTGCAGTCACCTTCGTTAAGGGTGATTTCATTGAGGCTGCTAAGACCTTGCGTGATTTTGCCAAAGAGAATAAAGCCCTCGTCATTAAGGGCGGTTTCGCAGATGGAACCGTTTACGATGCCGAAGGTGCAAAGCAGCTCGCCGACTTGAAGTCGCGCCCACAGTTGCTTTCCGAAATGGCCGGCGCGCTCAAGGGCACCATGTCCAAGGCCGCTTGCCTGTTCAACGCATTGCCAACCAAGGCAGTTCGTACAATCGACGCTTTGCGCGAGAAGCAGGAAAAGGCCGCTTGATTCCCTTGCAGCTTGCTGCATGAGACCAACCAAATATAAAAATGTTATGGTCGTAAGGCATAAGGTATGCCCGGCCAAGTAAGAAAGGAAGCCAATTATGGCTAAGCTCACTAACGAAGAGCTTCTTGAAGCTTTCGGTGAAATGACCCTCGTTGAGCTCTCTGAGTTCGTCAAGGCATTCGAAGATAAGTTTGATGTCGAAGCTGCTGCTCCTGTAGCCGCTGTTGCTGCTGCTCCAGCTGCTGCTGGTGCTGCTGAGGAAGAGAAGGACGAGTTTGACGTCGTTCTCACCGCTGCTGGCGATAAGAAGATTGCAGTCATCAAGGCTGTGCGTGCTTTGACCAGCCTCGGCTTGGCTGAAGCTAAGGCTCTCGTGGACGGCGCTCCAAAGGCTGTTCTCGAGAAGGCTAAGAAGGAAGATGCTGAGAAGGCTAAGGCTGCCCTCGAAGAGGCCGGCGCTTCCGTTGAACTTAAGTAGTTCTAACTTTTTGTTGCTTTGCGCGTAACGCAGTTTTATGCGTGTGTGCATAGTGAAAATTAGGCGGTAGGATTATTCCTGCCGCCTTTTTTGTTGCGTCCCAACCTTTTCTTTACTCGTGCGTAAAGTTTTTGCCGCTATTTCGCACGCAAACGACCTTTTATTTACAACGCTGTAAAGTTTTTGCCGGATTAAGGCGCGTAAACGACTTTTCCTTTACTCGCGCGTAAAGTTTTTGCCGCGCGCGTCATGTAAAAGTGGGTTGTTGGCGTGTCGCGAGGGAATGGCGGTTTTGCAACGGTTTTGCGGCTGGTTGGGGGAGTATTCAAGAGTTTCCTGAGAGTTTTCTGAGAAAAATCTTTAAAAACCTTGAAATTGACATTTTTACGAAAAATAACGCATAATACTGTATTTTTTACTTTTAAAAATAATTTGACTGAAATATTTTCATAAAAATATGAATGTTTTTTATTAATGAGTTGTGTGTTGGCTCTTGACTTTTTCGAACGGGGGGGGGGGTATGTTAATAGCAAACGCCGGTCGGTCCTAGTTTGACGGGCGTGTGTGGCTCCGTTTGGAGTTGCACAGCAAATTTTTCTTCGTGTACCTAGCACGAAGGAGAAGAAGAAAGGAAATTATTATGTTGAATAAGAAGGCTATCGCCGCATTTGCTGCTGGCGCCACCCTCCTCTCCGGTTTCGCTTTTGCTGCCCCAGCAATGGCTGATAGTGCGAATTTACCTCAAACAGCTATTGAGAATGCTAAGAAGCAGGAAAAGGCTGATGCAGCTGAGTTGGCTAAAAAAGTTGAAGAGAACAAAGCTAAGGAAAATAAGGCAGTTTTAGATAATCTCGATAAGTCCAAGGCTTTTGACAACTTCCTTAACGGTTCCGAAAAGGGAGACATTGTAAATGGTTCTTTGGGCACCTTGAATGGTCGTGGTGCTGCAGAGGTTTCAGCAGCTAGGTCCAAGGCTAATGAAGCTACTGCTGCTTTGAATGCTTTGAAGGCTAAGTGGGCTGATATGTTGGCTCAGGCTGATTATCTTGACGCTGAAGGTGAACATGAAGCTGCTGCTGCTTTGCGTAAGGCTTACTACACTAATGTTCCATTCTTAGATAGTATTTCTGCTGCTACTAAGAATGAGAAGGAAGCCAAGGATGAGCTTGCTAAAGCTGAGAAGGCTTACAAGGAAAGTAAGGAACGCTTTGCTAAGTTCTTGAACAATCTTGGTGGCAAGAAGGCTGATGTTAAGAAGTCTGATAAGAAGTCTGATAAGAAGTCTGCTGCTAAGACCCCAGTTGCTGCTGCTCCATTGGCTAAGACCGGTGCTGCTGTAGCTTTGGCTGCTGTTGCTGCTTCCGTGCTTGCTGGCATGGGTGCTGCTCTTCGCAAGATTCGTCACTAAGCTGTTAGCACATTAAGTGTGTTGATTGTTTAATGATTTGTGAGCGTGCTGTATGTAAGTATGGTGCGCTCACTTGTTAAATCTTTCACTCAACGTGCCGTAAATACTGTTCAGTGTTTTGCGGCGAGTTGCTTGTAGGCTGTTTCATAATTTTACTGTTTTGCCAGATCTCTTTCTTGACAGTGGGATTGTGGTATGGTTTGTGAGTGGGACTGTTGAGTGTAAGGCTGGTTTATTTTTAGGGAGATAGGCCAGTTTATTAAGGGCTTGGGTTTAGTGCTTTTATTTGGTACTTATTCTCCGAGCCCTTTTCTTTGTATTTACGTACTTATTTACTTACTTGCTTACCTACCTATCTACTTAGGCACTTACTCTTTTTGCTTTTCCTATTCTTTCTTATACTTGAATCATTAAAGGAAAATAAATAGTTTTCTTAGTTATTTAGATTATTTTGCTTATGGATAGGTGGTGTTTCATGTTACAGACAGAGCAACTTATAGATAAGCTAAAAGGTAAGGGTGTTACTTTTCAAAAATGTACAATTAAGGATGCTATTTCATTTTTGAATGAGCATAATTATTATGTTAAGGTCACTGCCTATAAAACCAATTTTCATAAGCATAATGGTAAATATGTGGGTCTTGATTTTATGGCTCTAAAAGATTTATCTACTATTGATATGTATTTACGACGTTGGATTATTAGTGCAAGTCTTAGCGTGGAACATTCTTTAAAAGTTAATATATTAAAAAATATACAAGAAAAAAATATTGATGAATTCAGTATAGTAAGTGAATATATCGCAAAGTATCCACGCATTATAACAGAGCTTAATAACAGACGTTCTACTGCGTATGTAAAGACTATATTGGGTAAATATACTCACCCCAAGTATCCTATATATGTTTTTCTGGAAGTGATTCCATTTGGAGAATTTGTTAATTTTTATAAGTATTACTGTTCAAAGTATGAATATAATGAATTTAATTGTACATTGTTGGATAGCATAAGGAATATACGAAATGCTGCCGCTCATAGCAATTGTGTTATTCATGATTTAACAAATAAAGATGGTTTTTACAATAGTTATTTAGCTTCTAGACTTGTTAAATTATTGCCTGATGTAAGAAAAAGGACTATTCAAAACCGATTAAAAAATAACTGTGTGCAAGATTTTATTTCGCTGCTTATTGCGGTGGATGATGTTATAAAAAGTGAGGATTTGAAGAATCATTGTTTACAGGAAATCAAAGAATTGTTTGACGGTAGGATGATTAGTAATAGGGACTTGTATAAGTCATCTACATCAGTGCAACAGATGTATACTTTTTGTAAAGAGATTGTATATAATGTACAGCCATCATAGTAATTTATTAGATACGATTTGAAAACGAAAGTTTTGCGGGCGATGCATTTATGCGTCGCCCGATTTTTTTATTTGCTGGGTTATAGGCCAAGAAGCGGTATTGTTTTTGTATGAACGTAGAGGAACTGCCGCGCGCGTCATGTAAAAGTGGGTTGTTGGCGTGTCGCACAAGAGTGGCTATATTGCAACGGTTTTGCGGCTGGTTGGGGGAGTATTCAAGAGTTTCCTGAGAGTTTTCTGAGAAAAATCTTTAAAAACCTTGAAATTGACATTTTTACGAAAAATAACGCATAATACTGTATTTTTTATTCTTGAAAATAGTTTGACTGAAATATTTTTATAAAAATATGAATGTTTTTTGTTAATGAGTTGTGTGTTGGCTCTTGACTTTTTCGAACGGGGGGGGGTATGTTAATAGCAAACGCCGGTCAGTCCTAGTTTGACGGGCGTGTGTGGCTCCGGTTGGAGTTACACAGCAAATTTTTCTTCGTGTACCTAGCACGAAGGAGAAGAAGAAAGGAAAAATATTATGTTGAATAAGAAGGCTATCGCCGCATTCGCTGCTGGCGCCACCCTCCTCTCCGGTTTCGCTTTTGCTGCACCAGCAATGGCTGATGTTAACGTTCCAGATTGCCCAGCGAATAAGGCAGATTGGAATCTTAAGAGCAAGAATGAGTCTATCGCTGCTTTAGCTAAGAAGGCTTGGGATGATGCAAAGGCTGAAGTTCCAGCTGTTCCACAAGAGCCACAAGAGCCATCTAAGGCTGAAGTTAAGGCTTTGTATGTGGCTGATGGCAATGATGGCAAGCTTAAGATGGTGACTCCTCTTCCTAATGGCACCAAGCCAGAAGATGCTGCAGCTGCTCAGGCATATGTAAATCAGAAGAACAAGTATGTTGGAGACAAGGCAACCTACGATGCTAAGCTCGCTGCTGCTAATGATGCTCATGCCCAGTATCTCAAGGCTTTGGACAACGTTAATAACTGCTCTAACCCAGATCCAACTGAGGATCAGATTAAGAGGGCTCTTATTAACAAGGTTCGTCTTGCTAAGATGAACTTGGACAATAAGGATGATGAACTTGCTGTTGCTAAGAATAAGTTCAATGATGCTTATAAGGCTTTGGTTGCTGCTCTTGCTGAGTTCAATGCACGCGTGAATGCCTTCAATGATGCTCAGGAAAAGCTCAATGCATTCTTGACTTCTGGTACGAATGATTCTGCTACCGAGACTCGTTTGCGTGATGCTGTGGACCGCGCTAAGGCTCATCTTGTCCGTGCAATGAATGCTCTTGACAAGGCTACTGCCGACTATAATGCTGCTTTGGCTGCTGCCAAGGCTGCTGTAAAGGCTTATAATGAGGCTTTGGCTCTTTACAAGGCTGTTTACAATGAGGCTGTTGCTGCCGGTGTGAACCCATCTTTGTTGCCACCAGTTGTGACTTCTGATCCTTTGGCTCCAACATTCCCAGCTGTTCCTGGTTTGAAGCATGCTTATGCTTCTGCTATGAGCGGTAAGTTTGGTAAGGAAGTTCAGGCTGCTGCTAAGCAGGGTCAGAAGGGTAAGGATACCAAGGCTTCTGCTCAGCAGAACAACAATGCTAACGGTGCTGCCGCTGGTGCTAATGGTGCCGCTGCTGCTGGTTTAGCTAAGACTGGTGCTGCTGTAGCTATGGCTGCTGTTGCTGCTTCTGTGCTTGCTGGCATGGGTGCTGCTCTTCGCAAGATCCGTCACTAAGCTGAAATCTGATTCAGTGATGAATCATTTGGGCTTTAGCTTATTGGTTGATCGTTGAGTCGGTTTTACTGTGAATTACTTAGTCTAGTGTGCTAAAAGGTGCGCTAGACTAAGTGCTTTTATAAAAATTTTGTGCTTGGCACGCTGTGTAGATCTTTTAGTTTTATACAGCAATTACTTGGTTTGCGTTTGCTTGTTGATATGGTTTGCCAAATTTCCTTTTTTACTATTGATTCAGGCTTCGTTAGCCGATTAATGCTGAGCGCTTTGCGTTGTTGCTTTCCGCTAGGGACGGTTGGTAATATCGCAAGTTTCGAGGCTCGGGAGTTTCTTCCGAGCCTTTTGTTATTTTTATGCTTAAAATCAACAAATACTAGCGCAATATACACAAAGCATGACACAATAGTAAGTAGTATGTTTTTTGAAGGGAGCAGATCACGTGAGTGAGCGACAAACCGTGCAGCGCTGGATGATTACAGTTGGTGGTGTCGAGCAGGCACGTGTGGGTGCAGGTCAGTCTGTAGAGATTGGTCGAAAGCCTATACGCCCGTTGCGTGAAGATGGTTTCGCGCGCGTCGACATAGTAGATAACAAACGTTCTATGTCAAAGAGGCATGCGCTGCTAATTGTAGACATGCGAGGCGTGGCAACAATACGAGATTTGCATTCGACCAACGGTACGTATTTAGTCAGCGAAAATGGTGATTTGCTGCGTCTAGAGCCTGATGTTGATTTTCAACTTCCAGATAACTTAATGCGCATGCAATTCGGTGATGTTCCTGTTGATTTTGTGCGTGTAGAAGAAGAATCTGCTGAAGTTGAAAAAGATAACGCAGTGCGTAATCTGTTCTCTTATGCTACAGATGAATCGCATGATGAGCCTGCAGCTTCAGATTTATCGGTAGACCAAATTCTTGATTTGCGCGCTGGTGAGCCAACAGGTGTTTTCCATGCTCAATCAGTTTCGCATCCTGGGTTGTCTTGGAAACAAGGCATGCAAAATCAAACTCAGCTCAATGATGATTCGCAAACAGATGTTGCTCCAATCAATCATGATGTAACTTTGCCTGTTATGCGAGAGCAGCAGGAGGCTCCTGTAGAGCCGCGTAATTTATTTGCAGATGCGCAAGCAATTCAGCAAGAAAGTGCGACTAAAGAAGAACCTTCTCAACAAGATTCTGTGGTTTCTGCAGTTGATTCGGTTTCTGCAGTTGATCAAGCTGATTCGGTTGCTCAGGTTTCTTCGGTTACGCCAGTTAATTCGGAAACAAATGTATTGCAAAACGAAAGTTCTCAAGAATTTCCAGTATCTCCATTAAATTCAACTGAAACTTTTGCTGAAAATATTGTCAATACTTCAGCTTTTAATAGTGCAAATACAGGTTCTAATAATCTCGATATTAACAGTTTTGGCTCTACAAATCTCGGTACTACAAGTCTCGACTCTAATAATCTCGATATTAACAATTCTGATGCGGAGTACACACCTGCATTTGAGCCAGGCTCCGTATTTGAAAAAGTATCAAAAGGCGAATTTGACTCTCAAGAAAATGTAGTGGAAGCCGGCGGATTCACGTCAAAAGAAGCTGAAGAAAGTAGTGATTTTTCAAAGCAATTTGAGATGGCGCAATATTCGCAGTTGCTTCCGTTCTTGGCTGCAAACACTGGGTTATACGATGACTTATACGCGTGGCTCGCAGCTCAAGGTAATTCTGAAGTAGATGCTGCACTAGCTAGAAACAGCGGTTATAGTGCATATCGCAAAGCTATTGAACAGTAAGCAAGTAGGGTGGGAATATGAGTGATACAAACAACGTGGAGCAGGATTCGTCAGAGCAAGTTTTTACTGATGCAGTAGTTGAAAATACTACGTCAGAGGATGGTTCTTTAGAAAAATCTGGCTCTAATAATACGAACAGCGCTCGTACTAACGCTTTACAACATATAGTTGAGTGGAAGCAGCAATATCAGGCTCAGCTATCTCCTTCTCCACTAGAAGATATAACGCAACTTGCTGCTCAATTAGAGTTGACGCATGCTCATCCTTCCGGAATTGCGCAACTTTTTGCAAGCGGAAAAGTAACATTAAAATCTTTATTCCGGGACGCTGGAATGTTGCGAGCTGCTGGGCGAAGGCTAGATCGAGTTTTTGAAGATAGAGACGCAAAAGCGCACGAAAGTGGTGTTTCCGAGCTTTCTTTAATAGTCGGTGTTGCATCGTGGAATGGCAACCATGTGCCTGTTCTTACGTATCCTGTGAAAGTTGTTCGTGACACTAATCAAGATGAAACCTCCGCCACTATTTATTTCTCTGGAAGTGTTGGGCTGAACAATTCGCTTGTGTCGCGTTTAAGTGAGCGTGGTGTTCAACTTAGGGAAGATGTTTTATTCGACGGATCTCAATATGAAAGTGGAACGCCAGAAACTTCTGTAGTGTTTGATGCTATTTGTAAGCAAGCTCGCTCAGCTTTTCCAGATTTTGATATTGAGCGCGATATTATACTTGGCTGCTTCACAGATGCTGGTTCGCGTTTCGTAGCAGAAAGTGAACAAATTATTAACGCTTTGCAATCTGGCAATGTTGGGAATGCAATGATTGACGCTATGGCTGGCGATGATCGAGCTATTCATAAGCTTCAGTCTGCAAATAAGCCAGAATATAGTCCTTTCGACGCAGATCCTCATAGCGAATGCGAAGTTGGTGAAGTAGATAACGTTGTGCGTTATGCAGCGGAGCTTGTTGCTTCTGGAAACTCTCTGTTCGTGGATATTGATTCGGGATCGGATTCAGCTGCGATTGCTGCTGCGATTGCTTCTCGTTCTGTGATTGCAGGACGTTCTGTGTTGTATGTGCCTAATGTTGTTGAACAGCAGAGGCGTTTCCGTTACACGTTGAATACGCATGAAATTTCCTCATTAGCATTAGACGTTGCGGATGGTCATATTGCTAAGCATGTCGATGCGCAGTTGATTGCAGCAGTTGGCGCTAGACATAGTATTGCGACTTCACGATTTGAGCAGGTTGCAGATGAGTTGGTTGGAGTGCGTTCTCGCCTTACTCGTTATTTAGGTGATCTTCATGGTATCAACGAAACTTGGGGAGTATCTGCATATCAAACAATCCAGAATCTTGCAGCAATTGCAATGTTCCCAACCCATCCGTCTACGCATGTGCGTTTAGATGTTGCCGCAGCGCACGCTATGACCGGTCATATTGAGGAGTGGTCGAAGAAATTCCACCAAGCCGATGAACTTGGAGAGTTTAGGATAAATCCTGAAGATACTCCTTGGTTTGGCGCGTCGATATTTGACGAAAATGAAGCTATATCTGTATATCAGCGTGTTGTAGACGTGCTTCTTAAGCTTCTTCCAGCAACTCGAGAACAAGTTAAAAGCACTGTGCAAAGCTGTGGTTTCCCTGTGCCAACAACAGCTCGTGAGTGGAGTCGTCAAGTTACAGTTCTCAAAAATTTGCGACGTGTACTTGACGTATTCCAGCCTGAAATTTTTGAGCGCGATTTAGATGCAATGATTGAAGCGAGTAAGCCGAAAGCTCAGCGTAAAGCCGAAGGCACAATTATGGGCTTCTGGGAACGTAGACATCATGTTCGAGAAGCGCGCAGCTTGCTAAGAGTTGGAGCTAAAGTCGATGATTTGCATGAGGCATTAAAGATTGTTGCGCAGCAAGCAGCTCAGTGGCGTACTTTCGTGCCTCACGGCGGATGGCCTGTTTTGCCGCCAAAATTGGATGATATTGTAAATACTCAAGAATTATTAGCAAGGCATTTAGTTGCTCTTGATGCAGTGTTAGCAACAACTCTTAAGGGCGCAGATCTTGAAAATATTGAATTTGCGCAGCTCGAAGCTCGTTTGCAAGATTTACATGACGACAGAGCATCTCTAGATACTCTCCCTGGTCGTTGCAATTTGGAACGCGAGTTCAGCAAAGCGGGCTTATCTGATTTAGTCAGCGATTTGCGTCGTCGCAACGTTACAGGTAATGCAATTGACGGTGAGTTGCAATTAGCTTGGTGGACTACTGTTTTTGAAGATATCGTTAATTCTTCTGCAATTATTTCTCACCAAGATGGCTCAGCAATGCAAGATGCTTCTGATCGATTCGTGCAAGTTGATACAGAACATGTGCGTTCAATCGGTCCAATGGTTCAGCAAGAAGCTATGAGGCATTTGTGTGATTTATTGTTCTCGCATACGCAAGAAGCTAATCAGTTACATACTATGCTTGCCGGAAACCGTTCTGGAATTACTTTTAATAAATTATTGCGCAATTATGCGGAACTTGTTTTGGCTGCGAAACCAATACTTGTAGCTATGCCATCTACTCTTACTATGATGACTCCATTGAGACCTATTGCAGATACTGTAATAATTGATTCGGCATCTCATATATCAAATATTGAGTTGCTATCTATTTTGTCTCGTGCTCATCAAGTAGTAGTTTTAGCACATAAGCAAACAATAAGTTCTGAAAGCTTGCGTTCGCTTATTTCATTACTCCCATCTGTAACAGTAGTTTCTAGAGCAACAAGGCGCTCGCTTCGTTTAGCGCGATTCTTGGAAGAACATGGTTACGGAAAGTTGCGTCACGACGTTCCTGTTGAGCGTTTGCAAGGCAAAGTTCGTTTGCATCAAATTGAAGCAACTGGAGTTCCAGTAATGTCTTCTGGGCTTATTGAAAGCAGCCAGCGTGAAATTGATGAAGTAGTTGAGCTTATTCGTCAGCGCGCAAATACGTTTACGGTTGTTCCTTCAAGCTATGTGCTTGTCGTAGTTACGTTGACAAACGTGTTCCGTAGTCGTTTGGGAGCGGAGTTGAAGTCTTTGTCTATTAAAGACGAAAACATGGCTAGATTCTTGCGACATGTGAGACTTTTGGGCGTTAATGAAGCTTCTGGAGCAATAGCAACAGATGTAATTATGTCGCTTTGCTATGCAAAAACATCTCATGGCAGACTTCTTCAGCAGTTTGGATTGCTTGAAGAAGAAGGTGGAAGCAGTATGCTTCTTGACGCTTTGGCTCTAGCTCGTCGTCATCTAGATATTGTTAGTGCGTTTACATCTAAAGATATGGAAGATGAGCGTTTGCACCAAGATGGTCCAAAGCTTTTGAAGAGTCTTTTGCAATGGGCTGAGAAGTTAAGTGATAAGCCGCTTCGTCCAGAAGATGCTAACGATGTTGAAGCGCAAATTGCTGCAGAAGCTGCGCAAAGGAATGTGCTATTTACTGATTTAGCTGAGCGTATTCGCTCGCGTGGATTAAAAGTTGCAGTCAACTATGGCTTCGATAATGGCGTTAGAATTCCTCTAGTAGTTGGACTTGCGGATAAGCCATTTGCTGTTGCTGTTCTTACGGATGATGCGCAATTTATGAGCGTGCAATCAACTCGTGAACGTCATCGCATGATTATTCAGGATTTGGAATCTTTGGGCTGGTCAGTTATGACAGTGTGGAGCGTTGGAGCTTTTGTCAATCCTGAAAAAGAGGTTGATCGTGTTGTTTCTCGTCTCGGGGAATTGTATGGTGACAACGAATGAGTAAATACGATCCCAATAGAAGATCTCCCCGCAGGTCGGTTAGGGTTGTTCGTGAAGGCTCAGAGCTTTTTGATGCAGATGGCGTTAAACTCGAGCCTTCTGACGAGCTTACTTTGCAACAGCGCAATCAAGACGACGATAATCGCATTTTAAGCGAATTGCCGCCTCACTGGGCTGTATTTTCCGAGCGTATGAGTTGAGCTTGAAATACGCGAGAAGTAGCAGAATGATTTATTCTTGTTGCTGACTGGCTATTATCGCTAATTGCTAGTAATTACCGCTGATTTCTACTAATCGTGTACGTATTCCATGACGGCAATCTCATTGTGACAATTTCATGGCAATAATTGCCAAAGAGGGGTTTGCAGACTGAGCTTGTAATAATCGCAACGCATCTGCAGCAGGCATAGCAAGAGTGGTAGTATTCTGCTGATTTTGTGAAGCTTGAGTGCTTTGAGTTATTTGCATTACCATAACATTATGAACTACGCTAACATAGCGTTCGTCAATTTCTGCAATATTGTTTTCTTCAATATCGTGGTTTTTGTTTTTATCGTTATTTGTCACAGTGTTGCTTTTGGATTTTTCGCTGTTGTGGATTTCTGCATTTTGAGAGTTAGAAATTTCTTCATCTTGCACAGGCTTGCTAAAAGCTAAATCGATTTTTTCGCCAGGAAGCAGTGTGTGATCTGCACTAGCTAAATGAATGGTAATAGAAGTGAATCCTTTTGGAATGCGCGGAATTTTACTTAATAGTGTTTGCAAAATTGGCATGCCTTTACGTATTTCACATGTTGCAACAATAGAAGCATTCGCGCTTATATTATTGGATAGCGCTTGATTAAATACTTTATGCTTAGGCACTCGAACGTATGCAATATCGTTTACGCTAACGCGTGAACCTTGCTGAATATTGTGTTTAGCTACTGCTATGACTTGAGTCTCTTGTGAATCAATAATAGTTGACACAACGAGTAAAGCCATCATTCCAGCACATAGCACAATAATGATTTTCCGCACGAAAGCGCGTTGCCTTCGCTGCAATAACGCACTATTTTTTGCGTTATTTTGAGATTTAAATAAAGAAAAATTTATGCTCATACTTGCATTTTGAAATATAAAAAATGCAAGAGCAAGAAAAATTGCGCACTGTGGATAAAACCTATTAGCGCGCAATATTTAAACAATAATTAATATTTATAATTTTACAAAATCATTTATCGGTTCGATAAAAGCCTTTGCCTTTAAAGTTGATTGGAGGAGCGGAGTACACTTTGTGCACTGCATCTTTCCCGCACTGAGGGCAAATGGTAATAGGGTCATCTGAAAATGATTGATGTTCTGAAAAATCGTATCCGCATTGCTTGCAACGATAATGATAAGTAGGCAAAAGTCCCTCCGAAGTTACACGAGCACGTAAGTAGAAACTTACTGTTCCTCCACATATCCTAGTACATACTATGACAGTTATTATAGGTGTTAAATTTGCTTAGTGAATGATTGCGGCACAGCATATTGTGTGATGGCGCGTGCAATAATCCCACATTTTGGCGACACGCCGAAATGTTTATGTTGCTACACATCCTATGACTTCCTTATATTAATAGTTATGGGTTATGAATCGGTGAGTGCGGTACTCGTATTAGTCATCCTCGTAGCCTTATGGTTCGGGTGGTTGCCTAAACGCACGGTTAACGGCATGAAGTCTATGCTTGAACATCGCGAGGATAGGTTTTCACCAACACTTCATCTTGTAGGTGAGTGGAGTACTACGCGTATTTGCGACGGTACTAGTATGTTGGCAAAAGGGGCTTGTATGCAACCGACACAACAAAAACGAACATTAACTCCTGAATATATTGCGCGCATTCGCGCTGCTAGGCGTGCTGCGATACGCCGTCGTTGTGTGTTGGTAGTTGCGCTTGCTGTCTTGACTTTTGTCGTATTCTTAGCAGGATGCTCTGGTATATTTTCTCCAGTTTTTGCTCTTATTCCTGGAGCTATGTTGGCAGTAGTGCTTTATTTTGGAGCTCGTGCTTCTAAGCATGCTCGTGCTTGGGAGGCGCGTATTGCAACAATGCGCGCTGCTTCGAAACGCAAAGCTGAGGATGAATTATGTGAACGCCGCAATAGTGCTGTTATACGTCAGTTGAAAGATTATTCTTCTGCATCTGATTCTGATTTTAATGGAGAAATCAACAGTAGTGATGCGATTTCCCAAAACGACAGTGCTGAGTATTCTGTATCTCAGACTGTAGTGCCTGTTCGAAATGGCGCATCTCGTGACAATACTGAAACTTCGGTTATGGAGCAGAGCGAAATTCGTGTTGCGTTACATCGTGCGGAGCAAGAGCGCAATGCAGCGTTGCGTGAGCGTTCGTATAAAGAAGAATCTGAATCTAAAGAATCTAATATCGTTGAAGCGGAAAATAAAGACGCATACGATTCTTCTAACGCTTCTGTGGCTTCGGGGCAAAACTATCAGTCTAATCAAGATTTAATTTCGTTCTCGCTTGATTCACAAACTAAGTCTGATTCAAGTAATGCTAATTTGGCATCTCGTACTCCAGAAAGTTTGGAAATTAAATCAACTAAGCAAGTAGTTAAAGCTGTACCAGTTGCTAACGCTGATAGTGCTGCTGCCGCTACTAATTTTGTTGCTGCAAACTCTTCTCAGTTCCACGAAAAAGAAAAAGTAAGCGAAGTGGATGCTCCAGAAAGTTCTGAAGACTCACTTGGTGTAGCAAATTTGCATGATGTTCTTGCTCGTCGCAATGCCTGATTTAAGAGTTTTCTAAAAATTTTCTTAAAAGATTAGCACTCGAGTTGTTAGAGTGCTAAATTCGCGCTATTATGAGGCACAGAGCGTAAGTGCGGTTGCGGACGTGATCGTCAGCCTCGTCGGATTGTTTCTTGCGTACGAAATTAATATCTCTTATGAAAGGGGTGGCAACAGTGTCGATTAAGCTCACACCGTTGGAGGATAAGATTATTGTTAAGCAAGCTCAAGCGGAAACTCAGACTGCTTCTGGCTTGTATATTCCAGATAATGCCAAGGAAAAGCCACAGCAGGGTGAAGTTCTTGCCGTAGGTCCTGGTCGTCGTGACGATAAGGGCGAGCGCATTCCTATGGATGTTAAGGTTGGAGACAAGGTTCTTTATTCCAAGTACGGTGGAACTGAAGTGCATTACGAAGGTGAGGACTACTTAATCGTGTCTTCTCGTGATGTGCTTGCGATTCTTGGCTAGTATTTAGCTGGTTGAAACAATAAAACTTACGCTGGAAATGACGGAAACGTTATTCCCAGCGTTTTTTATTGCGGTACGTAAGAATGTGCCGTGAAATATTTGGATAGCCGGCAGAAACTTTACGCGGTTGTAAGGTTTTGGTTGGATTTTGGCTTGGAAACGGCAGAAAGTTTACATGGCTGTAAAGTTTTGGTCGGATTAAGGCGATAAAGCGGCAGTTTCTTTACATGCTTGCGCAATTTTAGTCGGATTTTCGCTATTGCACAGTTAAGGTATGTGTAGAGTATGATGGAGAAGTATGACATACAAACACCGCAATATTGTAGATACAATTCCTAGCTACAAGCAGGGTAAGCCAGCTCCTAAATTGGACGGCATTCGTGCGTATAAGATTTCTAGTAACGAAAATCCTTATGAGCCTTTGCAAAGCGTAAAAGAAGCAATCTCAAATCGCGCGCTTAATGTAATAAACCGTTATCCTAATATGCGTGGCACAGAAGTTGTTGAAGAACTTGCTAAGCGTTTTGGTGTGACTGCAGACGAAGTAGTGCTTGGTTGCGGCTCTACGGAAGTTATTACGCAGCTTGTTGACTTGGTTGCAGGTCCGGGAGATGAGGTCATATATCCTTGGAGAAGCTTTGAAGCTTACCCGATTATTGTAACGGGAGCTGGTGCTACAAGCGTTCAGATTCCTAATCGTGCCGATGGTTCTCACGATGTTGACGCTATGATTGCAGCTATTAACGATCGCACGCGTTTGATTATTTTGAATAATCCTAATAATCCAACTTCTGCTTCACTTAGCGAGAAGGAAGCTCGCAAGGTGTTAGATGCTGTGCCAAGCGACGTTCTTGTACTTATTGACGAAGCTTATGTGCAGTTTAACACAGCAAAAGGCACTGCAAATGGCATAAAGCTGTACCATGAGTATCCAAATGTAGTTGTTGCTCAAACGTTCTCCAAGGCTTATGGATTGGCAGGTTTGCGCATTGGTTATGGTATTGCTCCGGCTGAAGTCGTAGAGGGTATGCGTAAAGTTGCTGTGCCATTTGGAGTGTCTCAAATAGCGCAGGTCGCAGCTTTGGCTTCTTTGGAAAATGACGCAAGCAAGGAGATGAGTACTCGTGTTGCATCTCTTGTTGCTGAGCGCGAGCGCATTGTTGAAGCTTTACGCGAGCAAGGCTGGAATATTGAGGATGCGTACGCAAACTTCTTCTGGATGCCATTTGGGGCAGATACTGAGAAAGTAACAGAACATTTTATTGCTGCAGGATTGTCTGTTCGCGCTTTTGCTGGTGAAGGTATTCGCATTAGTATCGGCGAGCGCGAGGCTAATGACAGAGTTTTGACAGTTTGCGAAAATTTAAAAAAAGAGGGTTTTTCGCTAAATAACTAGCTTTTTGCATAAAAGTTTTGCTTTCGGCGTGTCTTAATCTTGCATTAGTCGCGATTTCGTGGCAAAATAACAAAGTTGCCGTTTGAAGTTCACTTCTTACGGAGACTGCTGGCGGGTTTCCCAAGTGGTCAAAGGGAGCTGACTGTAAATCAGCCGCTTCGTGCTTCAGTGGTTCGAATCCACTACCCGCCACGCCTCGATAGCTCAGTGGTAGAGCACTTCCTTGGTAAGGAAGAGGTCGTGAGTCCGATTCTCACTCGAGGCTCTCTGGCGGGGTAGCTCAGCTGGCTAGAGCGTACGACTCATAATCGTAAGGTCAAGAGTTCGAGTCTCTTCCTCGCTACAACGGCCAGTAGGAGACTGGCTGGCCAATAATGAATTGTAGAGGTGAACGAAATGGCAAGCAAGAGCGCCGACATCCGTCCGGGCATTACGATGGCATGCACGGAGTGCAAAGAGCGTAATTACATCACGACGAAGAATCGTCGCAATACGCCTGATCGTCTTGAGTTGAACAAGTTCTGCCCACGCTGCGGCAAGCATACGCTTCATCGCGAGACTCGCTGAATTTTCAGCTTACTGCGCTCACGGTTTTGGCTTGTTTAAGCTTGTTGCTAGTTGCGCAGATTTTATGCTTATTACCCCGCTTAATGCGGGGTTTTTGTTATTTATTGCTGTTAATATTTAAACCATGAGTATGCAAGCATCTTTAGTAAATAATCCATCATTTGCAGATATAACAACTGTTGGCGTAGGTGGCAAAATTGTGCGTTTTATAGAGCCCAAAAGTCGCGTTGCTGTTATTGAAGCGGTAGAAGATGCTGATGAGGCTGGTCTGCCTTTATGTGTTATCGGTGGCGGCTCTAATATGCTTGTTAGTGATGAGGATTTCAACGGCGTTGTTGTGCGAGATGCTAGACGCGATATTCATGTGCTTGATGAAGCAGCACCTTCAGAAGATGGCATTGATTTGCAAAGTGGTGCTCATTTAGTGCATATCAATGCTGAAGCTGGTTGTAATTGGGATGATTTTGTTTCACATACGATTTCTCTTGGCTTAGAGGGTGTAGAAGGTCTTTCTGGCATACCTGGCACTGTTGGGGCTTCTGTTGTACAAAATATTGGCGCTTATGGTCAAGAAGTATCTCAAAGTGTTACTTCCGTAGAAGTTTGGGATCGCGAAACAAAATCAACTATGGAGTTGCAAAAGGATGCTTTAAATTTTGGGTATCGCACTTCATTGCTTAAAAAAAGCATGTACTCTTCAGTAGGAGTCCCTGCGGACTCGTATTTTCCTACTCCTCGTTACGTTGTACTGTCTGTTACTTTTTGTTTGAAGCATAATTCAACTGGCGTTGTTTCTCATTCGCAATTAGCTAATGCTTTGCACGTAGAATTAGGCGAGCGTATGCAAACAGCAGCAATACGTCGTGAAGTTTTGCGCGTTCGTGCTTCTAAAGGCATGCTTGAGGATGCTTCTCGTTACGATAAGCTGTGGATGCGTGGTACAAAGTGTGCTGAAGGTGTTGAATTTGCTTTGCGATTGCAAAGTGAAGACTATGTTACTGGCGAATTTTTAGAGGGCGATAATATTTACAGTGATCGTCATAGTTGCGGTAGTTTCTTTATGAATCCAATACTTAGTACTAGTGAAGCTGATACTTTGCCAGAAGATGCTCCTAAATTTGATGCAATTATGCAAGATGGATCGCATGGTATAAAAACTTCTGCAGCTTGGCTTATTGACCATGCTGGATTCCATAAGGGTTTTAGGCTTATAGAAAATGGGAAACCTTCGCCTGCAGGTCTTTCTTCATTGCATACTTTGGCGCTTACCAATCGTAATAATGCTTCTTGTGACGACATTGCAAATTTGGCAAAAACTATTATCCGTGGTGTGCAAAGTAAGTTTGGTGTAACGCTTATTCCTGAACCTGTTGTAATAAATATTTCTATAAACTGAAAATTTTACGAATATAATATGTTTTATGCAGTAATATATAAGTTTATTGTTTAAATTTTCACAAATAATAAAGGAACACACGGTAAAACTACCGTGTAAGCAATGTTTTGTGTAATATTTACCTACATTATCTATATAAATTTTTTATTTAATTACATTTACAGGAATAAATAAAGAAAATTAAGTAGAAATTTTATATAGGTGAAGTCGCAACTGTTTCGCAAATTTATTAATTCGCTTCTGATTGCGGCATACCTTTATACCTATACCTCAACGAAAGTGCGTTTATTATGCAAATATGGAGAAAGAAGTCTGTTGAACAGACTATCGCTGAGACTATGGATGGTGAACGCCATCTTAAACGTACATTAAATGCTTGGGATTTGGCAGTTATGGGTGTTGCTGTCGCTGTTGGTGCCGGTATTTTCTCTGTCGGTGCTCAGGCTGCAGCATTCCATGCTGGTCCTGCTGTAATTATTAGCTTTATTATTGCAGGCATTGTATGCGGTTCTGCTGCAATGTGCTACGCAGAATTTGCTTCAATGATCCCAGTTGCTGGATCTGCTTATACGTTTACATATACTACAGTTGGTGAGCTTATTGCTTGGATTATTGGCTGGGATATGATCCTAGAAATGCTGATGGCTGGCTCAGTAATTGCAAAGTATTGGGGCGTTTATCTTAACGATTTAATGAAGCTTTTCGGTTTGAATATGACCACCAGTTTTAACGTAGGTGGTTTCACTATTGATGTTGCTCCAATTATAATCGTTGCATTCTTTACAACTATGCTTGTCCTTGGAACTAAGCTTTCTGCACGCTTCGACGGCGCTTTAACAATCTTGAAGATTGGTATCGTTCTGTTCGTGGTTGTTGTGGGCTTCTTCTACATTAAAGCTTCCAACTTTACGCCATTTGTGCCACCTGCAACCGACGCTGCAAGTGTAAAGGGAATAGAAGTCTCTGGGGTTATGGCACAGCCTTTGTGGCAGTGGGTAACAGGCATGCAGCCAGCTGTTTATGGCGTTCCAGGTATTCTTTCCGGCGCGGCCCTCGTGTTCTTCGCGTTTATTGGTTTTGACGTTGTGGCAACCACAGCAGAAGAAACTAAGGATCCTCATAAGAATATTCCACGAGGCATTGGTCTTGGATTGTTTATTGTTACTGTTCTTTACATCCTCGTTGCAGTTGTAACAACTGGTATGGTTTCCTATAAGGATTTGGCAAAGCAAGCCGCTCCTTCGCTTTCTACAAGCTTCGAACTTGTGGGCGCTACTTGGGCTGCAAAGATTATTTCCCTCGGTATTGTTATTGGTTTGACAACCGTTGTGATGGTGCTTTTGCTTGGTCTTACGCGCATTATCTTCGCTGTTAGTCGCGATGGTCTGCTTCCACGCAGCTTCTCTAAAGTGAGCAAGCGTGGTATTCCTGCAAGACTTCAGATTGTTGCTGGTATTGTTGTGGCAGTCGTTGCTTCCACTCTCGATATTGGCATTCTTTCCGATATGGTGAACATTGGTACGCTTTCTGCATTCCTGCTTGTTTCTGCTGGCGTGCCGATTATGCGTATGCGCAGACCAGATTTGCACCGTTCATTTAGCGTTCCTGGTAATCCATGGCTTCCGCTGTTTGCAGCACTTTCTACATTCTGGCTCATGCTTAACTTGTCTGTGCTTACGTGGATTCGTTTTGCAGTGTGGCTAGCAATTGGTTTTGCGGTGTACTTCGGTTACTCTTACCGCAATTCTTTGCTTGGCAGGCAGTTGCGTAAAGCTAAGCAGCTCGGTGTTCCGGTTGAAACTTTGTTTGCTCAAGATGCCGCTGCTGCAGCGAAGGTAGCTGAAGGAGAAACAGAGGAGCAGGCTCGTGCAGAAGTTCAAGCTGAGGCGTCTGCTGCGGCCTCGCAAAATAATCAAAATTAATAAATTATTTATTTAGCAAGAAGTCGGCATACGATTATATTCGCATGCCGACTTCTTGTGTTATAGACTTTTCAAAAATGTTCTATAATAGAAAAGTTGCATAAAAGCAGAAAGGAGGGCATTATGCCATATGTAATCGCAGAGCCTTGCGTTGATGTAAAAGATAAAGCGTGTGTAGATGAATGCCCTGTAGACTGCATTTATGAAGGTGATCGAACGCTTTATATTAACCCGAACGAGTGTGTGGATTGTGGAGCTTGCGAACCGGCTTGCCCAGTAGAAGCTATTTTTTATGAAGATGATTTGCCAGAAGGCTGGGAGTGGTATCGCGATGCTGCGGTTGATTATTTCGACAAGCTCGGAGATTTGGGAGGAGCTACAGATGCTGGAGCTTCCGGATGGGATGAAGCTCGCGTTGCAGCCTTGCCTCCGCGTTCAGATAAAGCAAGTAATTAATCATTTGAAAAAGTATTGTTTAATGTGGCGCGAGTTCATAATCCAATATGAGCTGCGTTGTTGCCGTATTTTTTGCGAACGGCATCTAAAGCGTGTTCTGCGTGACGCAATCTAGTATTTTTATTCATTGCGGACATGCTGTTTTGTGTAGGATTTTTAGATTCGCGAGTATTTTCCTCCAGAATATCGTTTAGAGAAGGCTGAAGTGAAACCTTATTTGTTGGCACAAGATTATTCGCTGTAACACCAGCTAAACGAACTGGGCTTAAAAGCTTTGTATTATTGCCTCCAAGAATGTAATTATGCACAATTGGATTAGCTTTAGAAAGCAAAACAACGACATGCTCGTAAAACTCGTGTGTTGAATCAGTTGCGTTTTGCAAAGTAGAAGATCTAGTAACATAATGCAAGTCGCCAAAGCGTAGTTTTAACGTTATAGTGCGTGCCATAAGTTTTCTGTTTCGCAACTGTTGAGTTACTTCGCTGCAGCATTGCTGTAGTAATTGTTTAACAGCATTCTCGTCCGTGGTATCTGTATCAAGAGTTCGCTCACTTCCAATGGATTTTTCAGGGGTATGTGCAGTCACAGTGCGCTCGTCTATGCCCCTAACTGATTGATATATCATTCTTGCTAAGATTTGCGAACCTGTTATGCGAGTAAGCGTTGCTTCGTCAACATTTTTAAGCGACGTAACAGTAGATAAGCCCCAATCCTCAAGCTTATGTATTAAAGATGAGCCAATTCCTGGTATTGCGCGCAATGGCATTATTGATACAAAATCTTCATTGCATTTTTGCGGAATAAGAAGCATTCCATTAGGTTTTGCATTAGTGGAAGCCATTTTTGCAATAAGTTTATTGTTAGCAATACCAACTGAACATGTAATATGATACTTTTCAAATACTTCTTTTCGTACCCAAGTTCCAATATTTACAGGCGATTTCCACTGTAATAAAGCCGATTTAACATTCATATAGCATTCGTCAACAGAAACTTTTTCAACTTGATTAGTAATATGCAAAAAAATATTTTCAAAAATACTTTTGGAAACGTTTGAATAATAAGGAATGTCAACTGGCAAGAAAACTCCTTGTGGACAAAGATTTCTAGCTTTAACAACGGGCATAGCGGAATTAACGCCGTAAGCGCGCGCTTCGTAGCTTGCTGCAGAAACAACAGCACGATTGCCTGTGCCAATAATAAGCGGCTTTCCTTTAAGCTCCGGATGTCTTGCAACTTCTAAAGAAGCATAAAATGCATCCATGTCGACGTGAAGTATGTTACAACCTGAGGTGTCGTGCCCCCAATCACGTTTCGCTGCTTGTACTCTCGGTGCTGTACTCATAAGTTTATAATAGAACAAACGTTCGATTTTATGGAAAAAATTTGTGGATTAAACTAATGTTTTTGTAGAAAAGCGTATGTCGGATCAATATTCATGTAGGGTTGTTGCTATGAAGCAATTTGTCGTCAATCTTTTACATCGCATGCCTGTGCTGCTTATTATCGTCATTGAGGCTTCAATGGTGTATACAGCAACCTCTGTTGCAAAAGTAGCTTTTAGCCAATTGGATCCTCTGTATGCAGTGTGGTATCGCGTAGGATTTATGACATTGTTGCTTTTGGCTTGGAGAAGACCATTTTCTCGCAGCAAACGTAGTCTTTTGCCAAAAACGCTACGAGAATGGGGGATTGTTGCAGCTGTTGGCGTGTCGTTAGTTGCTATGAACACTATGTTCTATGTTGCTATTAGTTGCATGGCTGTTGGCGTTGCGGTAACCATAGAATTCATAGGCCCCTTGCTTGTAGCTGTTATTACAGGTCATGAATGGCGAGAGCGTGTGGGAATTGTGATTGCTGTTTGTGGCATTATGCTGTTAGCTAGTGCTTCTATACATAGTTCAGTAAGCCCACATTTTCTAATTGGGTTATTCGCCATTCTTGTTGGCGGTTCAATGTGGGGTCTATATATTGTTTCAGGTCGCATGTTGGCAAAAAGTTCACATGCTATTGATCGTGTAAGTGTTGCAGCTCTTATCGGTTGGCTGCTGCAGTCTATTGTTCTTGCTATTCCTGCAGTGCAGCATGTTATTTCGCCTAAACCAGAAGCTACTTGGGCTGCTCGCCCTGGTGGTTCTTTTGCTTTACTTGCGTTAATGTTGGTTATTGCAATATGCGCTTCTTTCTTCCCAACTTTGCTTGATCAGGTTTTATTGAAACGTGTTACTTCTGCAAAATACTCTGTTATGCAAGCGTTGTATCCTGCGATCGCGGTTATTATTGGAATGGGATTTGGTGAAATTCCAACATTGACTGATATTGCAGGAATAATTCTTGTTATGTTTGCTGTAGTCGTAACGTTTTCTGGAGATCATAATCCTGTGTAGCACTGGATATTGTTATATTAATGTTATCTTAAAGTGTGTCGCCAAGCTTGTTTACAGTCCTTAAGAGGTGCTATAGTGTCAATCTGTTGCTGTTATGTACAGTAAACAAGTGGAGTCATGCCTGAGTGGCCGATAGGGGCACCCTGCTAAGGTGTTAGTCGTGTAAGCGGCTCGAGAGTTCGAATCTCTCTGACTCCGCGGGTTACTCCGGATTGCTTTTCGCGGTCCGGAGTTTTTGTTTTTTTATCGATTGCGTATAGAAAACGTGCAGTATGCAATTAAAATGCGCTTATTTTACACTTTAGAAATAAAAAATAATATATCAAAAGAAGAAATTGTGGATTTGTGAATAGCTCCGTAATTTTACTCAAGCTTTTAACCACAATAGTAAAAAAATATTTACTCATACTTTCTTTAAGCTCATAGTTGACTCATGAATGCTTATTAAAAGTGTTCAAAATAATATTTAAAGGGTTGGGCTAAAGGAGATTTTTATGAAAAAGTATGGAGGGAAGCATAATAGTGCTCGTAGCGATAACAATATGCGCGCTAGTATGAAACGTAAAACTATTCGTAGTCTGTCAGCATTTTTTGCTTCTATTTTTGTAATTCCTGCTATATTCTGCACGCAGTCAGCTTTAGGTTATTATGATGAACCTGGTGTATTTTATAAGGTTTCAGACAAAATAGAATGGCTTAAAGATCATACTCTTCGCACAAAGCTTGGTCCTACACCAAGTTATTGGGGCAAGAAACATATATCTTATTGTATTGAATCAAGTGTAGATTTTGGTCGCTCATCAGGTGATTGGAAGCAAGAACTCGACAAAGATTATCGCATTGCTGCAGAAATGATAAAAACTTCTAGTAATAATGACGATTTGCTTACTCAAACATCTATAGCTTTCGCAATGCACGATCATTTTGATCTTAAAAAAGATGAGTGGAAAAGAGCTGTAGATAATGGTTTTGAAAAAATCTCTACTGAGGATTTGAAAAAAACATCTAAGAAATTGTGGGAAGAAGCCGAAAATAATACTCCTATGAACTTAGAAGTTAATCAAGAGTATACTTCAGGAAAGCATGCTGGAGTTGTGCATGTAAGGGTGAAAAATATCAAGGGCTATGCTCTTAAAGATGTTCCTATTAGGCTTGAATCTGAAGATGCTTTAGTTGAGTTTAATGATGGTAAACAATCTGTTGAATTAAAGTCAAAAGATGAAGTAGTGAATATTCCTTGGAGTTCTAAGAGGAATGGTACTGCCATCGTTAAAATTGGATTTTTAGCTCCTAAAGCTGAAAGATATTATTCACCTGAATATCAAGACGAGATACGTTCCATAAACGATGCTGAATATAGTGAAAAACTTGCTTTCGGAGTAAAAGACAGTTTCCAGCCGACTCTTACTTCAAAAGTTGCAAAACATGAGCTGCATGTGGGCGAGAAGGTTGATAGCACGGTAACCAGTGGAGTGTTGGCAAAAGATAGTTGGTTAAATGGAGTTACTTTGCGTGCCCAAGGATATTATTTCGTTGGATCTGCTAAAGATATTTTGCAAATTAGGCAACGTAACAATGGCGAATCTGCAGTTCAATACCTGAAACGTATTAGAGCTTTGCCAGATTTGCGACAGGTTGCTGCAGCAAAAGCTGACTTTTCTAAAGCTAACGAAAGTGTGAATGCTAAGGCTAAACGCGCAAATGGCGATATTAGTGCATCAGATTTGAAGGAAGCTGAAGATTACAAAGTCGCTGATAATGAAGCTGGTCTTTTTGGCACATGGGTTTGGATTATTTCTCGTGATGCGCAGAAAAAAGAAGATGCAGATAAATTAGATGATGAAGTTGTGAAAGTATTTGGTTCTGCAGATTCTACTTCTGTATACCAAGCAACTATAAGTTCTGATGTTGTTACAAAGCAGAAAATTGTTGGTATTGGCACAGAAATTGTTAGTGAAATCACTGTAAGAGGTCTTCCGGAAACATATGGATCGTTTAAAGGTAATGAAACATATGGTTTTAATGCCGACAAGAAGGCACACATTCGCGTTTGGTGGGCTGGAGAAGGCAGTGAAAAAAGCACTAAAAAAGATAATGAAAAATATATGCCGGGATCTAAAGGTGAAGCAGCCGAGCAAGAGCCAAAAGAAGATGCGCATCATCATTTAATTGGTAATTGGGAGGTTCCAGCAGTAAATGGAGTTTATAAGGTTGGTAATGGAAGCATTACAATGCGCCCTATTGCTGGAGTCAATAAATCTTCTTCGGATCCGAAAGTTTTGAAAGATAATGTGCATATTCGCGCTAACAAAAATAGTGAGTCAGGATGGTATGTGTTTGTTTATGATTTTCCTGGTTCTTCGCGCGCTTTAGCTCATAAATCTGCGTATAACGGATTGTGGAGTCGTGCCTTAGTTGAACCAAATATTTTAACTACTCCTGTATCTGTTACAACTAGAGTAAGCGATGAAAAAGTTAAGGCTGGTGAAAAGTTCCACGATAATGCTCGTATTACTGGCACGTTGCCAAAAGGCAGTTACGTAGTGTTTAGTGCATACGAGTATGAAGATGGTAAGGAAAATAAGAGCGATTGTGACGGAGCTAAATGTAGCGATGCTAAGAAGGGTGATGCTAAGAATAGTGAAACTAAAAATAGCGGTACAAAAAACAGTAATTCTGAAACTAAGGAAACTAAGGAAGCTAAAGAAACTAAAGAAACTAAGGAAACTGCAATATCTGTTGAAATTGAGAAAAAAATGCCTCAATCTCGCGTAAATATTACAGATAAGCAGGCTGAAGAAAGTAAGAAGTCTTCTATTTCTGTAAGTTCTGCAGATATTACATTAGATCATGAAGGAACTATTTATTGGAAAGCTGAAGTTTACGATGCTCAGGGTAATCCTTTAGCAACTCATGTATTGGGTGTAGAAGGAGAGACTGTGCAAGTTTCCGGCGGCGAGGATCGTTCTAAGAATGATAAGAATGATGGAAATGATGAGCATGATGCAAATGATGAGAAAAATGAAGAAACTTTGAGTAATGAAACTGATGGAAAAAATAGTAATGAAAATAAGGAGAATGGTAAAGAAAGCAAAGAAAAAGTAGAAGAAAATCATAGTAAAACTGGTAGTGATGAAACGGTTAACAGTGATGATTTAACTGATTCAAAAAATGATGGGAACGATCATACTTCCAATCAACATGTCGGTACGAATAGCAACGAAAATGCTAGTAAGAATTATGTTAATCAAAGTAATACAATTCCAACATCGCTTGCTGTTACTGGCGCTTCTTCGGTAACTGTGATACTTCTTGCTGTTATTATGTTAACCTTTGCTTCAGGTTTATCGTTAGGTCGTTTTTCAGCTATAGTTCCTAAACATGGGAGAATGTCTACTGGGGCACGGCATAGCGAAATTCCTCCAATGAGGCGTAGATTAGTGCGATAATATGTTTTGATATAGAATATTTGACGCGTTAGTCTATTGAGATCTTTTTGAAGTAGATTAACGCGTCATTTTGCAATAAATAATACGATGATGCATAATATAGATACAACGATTTATTGTATTAATTTGTATATGATGTTATAACCTTTGTGTGGTTATGTAATTGATAAATCGGAGTAACGATGAAAAGTTATGATATTGATAAAGAAAAACTGATAGTACGCATGCATCGAGTACAAGGTCAGCTTGCAGCAGTCAATACTATGATTGAAAACGATGCGAAGTGTCAAGATGTTCTTATGCAGCTTTCCGCTGCAACTGCTGCTTTACATTCTTTAGCAGTGATAGTGGCAAGGGAACATGTCAATAAAGAAATACATGAATCTGTAAAAATTGGTACCGAAGGAGGTGCCGATGCAGCAATGGAAGATATTTCTGGTATCATTGACAGGTTATTGCGTTACGAAAAAGCGTAGTATTGGTAGTATCTAGTGATTAATTCGCATAATATTCTGCACACTGTTCGTCAATTGCAATCGCAGCCTTTCGAGGCTTCTTTCGTAGAGAAAAAATCAGAGTTTATTGGATGTATTTGTCATATTGACAATCTTGACGATGCTGTGGAATTTATGCAATCAGTGCGTTTTAAGAATCCTAAAGCTCGTCATGTTGCTTATGCTGCAATTTGTGGCTCATCGAAAGCTCAATTGCGTGAGCGCATGAGTGACGATGGTGAGCCAACTGGGACAGCAGGAAAACCAATATTAGATGTACTTAGATCGTCAAATTTAACAGATTGTGTAGTAACAGTAACGCGATATTTTGGCGGTATTTTGCTTGGAGCTGGTGGTCTAACCAGAGCTTATGCGCGTGCAGCAAGTATGGCAGTAGAATCTGCGCAAATAGTTGATATTATTACGTGCACTCGTTTTACTTGCAAGTTGCAATATCAACAATTGCGAATGTTGCAGCATATTGTAAGTCAAATGGAAGGCATAATTGACAACGAAATTTATGGTGCTGAAATTTCTCTTAATATTGCTATTCCAACTTTAAAATCACAAGAATTTCTTGATATGGTTCAGAATGCTTTTTCTGGAAGCGTTGTGCCGGAAGCAGATGGTACTCTAAGTAATAAGCTGATAGATACTAAGCGTTAAAGGTGATTTCATGGAAAAGACTAATGAAAAAACAAACACTACTGACGATTCATCTTATGAACCTTTAACTGCTGTATATGAGCATTTACGACATAGCGAAGATTCAGCTGAGCTTCATGAATTTGCTAGGAGAGAATTACCGGATCGATCAGATCAAGCGGCATTTTCTAGAGCCACTTCCTTGCTTGAAGCAGTTGCAGGTAATATCAATACTCCAGAAGAAGACCGTATTTATTTAGCTACAGAAATGCCTTTTCCAAACATATTAGTGAAACTTTCTGAAGATTCTGCTGATAAAGTGCGTTTGGCTGTTGCTGAAAATAAAAATGCTAAAAATTGGTTAGTTGGAAGACTTACTAAAGATTCATGTAATGCAGTTCGAAATGCTGCATTATGCAATCCAAAAGCTTCTTGGAAAATGCGTTTAGAGGGTGCGCAATCGGATGGCATAAGTGCTGAAACATTGAAATATTTGGCCTCCCTTGGTGTTAGTGCAGAAGAAAACGCTCCAACTGTATTAGCTTCCATGGTACGAAGAGCTGTTGCGTTAAATCCTGGTGTTCCACAAAATGTGCTGCAAGAATTATGTAACGATAAATCTGAAGATGTATCATCAGCGGCGCGCAGTCGTTGCTAACGCGAATAATGGAGCGTATGGATAATACAACAGATGAAGAAGTAGCAATGAAGCCATTACACCGTCTTGCTGAATTAATGGGCGTTGGCGTGAGTTTTATTGGTTCAGATAATCAAAAACACGAGATTCAAGATAACGTATTAGTTTCGGTTTTAGGCGCATTAGGCGTGGACGCTTCGACCAATGAGGCAATAGAAAAATCTACAAACGACGTTTTAGCGTATCGACATGGACGCATTATTGCGCCAACTATTTTGCACACTGTTGGCAAATGTGATGAAGTTACAGTTAATACGGGAATATTAGAATACCCAGTTGCAACATTGACATTGGAAAATGGTGAACAATATAAAGGCGATTTAACTATTGTTCCTAACGAAAATGATGTTGCATACCCTGTAAATGGGAAATTTGTTGCAACATCTCTTATAAAAATTCCTGAAGATGTGCCAATGGGTTATCACACATTGCGTGTGACGGTTGGTGAGCGTCAAGAAGAGGCAACACTTATTAGTGCTCCAGAAAGCATTGATACGCTTAATTCCTTGGAACCAAATGGAGAACAGCTTTGGGGATGGATGGCGCAACTTTACTCAATCCGTTCTTCAAAGTCTTGGGGCGTTGGTGATTTTGCTGATTTGGCGACTCTTCTTACTGAAGCTAAGCAAAAAACTGGTGCTGACTTTGTGCTAATAAACCCAATGCATGCAGGTGAGCCTATAACTCCGCTTACTCCATCTCCATACCTGCCGGTTGCTCGAGGAATGGTAAATGTAACGTATATTCGCCCAGAAAGTATTCCTGAGTACGAAACGTTAAACGATAAAACTCGCAAAGAAATTGAAAAGCTTCATGGACAGGTTGAGCCGCTTAACAATGACGCGCAAATAATAGACCGTGATTCCATGTGGCGTGTAAAAATGCGTGCATTGTGGCTGATTTTCAAGGCTGGTATGTCTGAAACTCGCGCTCGCGTTTTTAATGAGTTTAAGCAGGAGATGGGTGACAGGCTTGAATCTTATGCTACTTGGTGCTTGTGCTATGACAAGTGGGGTGCTCCAAAGGGTGACGATTGCTGGGAGAGGACTCTTACTAAGGATTCTGATCAAGTTCGCGAATTAGCTAATCGTTTCCCAGATACTCTTGAGTTTTATCGTTGGCTTGAGTGGGTTGCTTTTACGCAATTGCATGATGCTCAAGTTGCTGCTCGTAACGCTGGTATGAAAATCGGCATTATGTCTGATATGGCTGTTGGCGTGCATCCTGCAGGATCTGAAGTTTGGTGGAATCCAGAGCGATTTGCTAACGGAGCTACTGTTGGTGCTCCGCCTGATTACTTCAATCAGCAAGGTCAAGATTGGTCTCAGCCACCTTTGCATCCATTTGAGCTTGAGCGTACTGGTTTTAAAACATACCGAGATATGGTTCATGGAATGTTTGCTTCAGCAGGCGCTGTTCGCATCGACCATATTCTTGGACTTTTCCGCTTATGGTGGATTCCAGAAGGTTCAGCTCCAAGTGGCGGTGCTTATGTTTACTACGATGCTGATATTATGCTTGGCATTTTGGCAATTGAAGCCGCTCGCGCTCACGGTGTAGTTGTTGGCGAAGATTTGGGTGTTTTGCCTGCAAATGCTTTGGAAGTGTTGCGCAAGAAGGCTGTGCTTGGTTGCACGGTTGAATGGTTCGAAGAGCGTGACGGCGAATTCCGCACTCCAGACAAGTGGCGCGAAATGACGCTTGCATCTGTAAATACGCATGATTTGCCTCCTGCTGCCGGCTATTTGCGCTATGAACAGGTTAATATTCGTGAGCGTTTGCACTTGCTTACTGGTTCTGTTGAAGAATTCCGCGCTGGCGCTGAGGCAGAGCATCGCGCTATGATGCGAATGTTGGTCAAAGGTGGTTATTTGGATGCTCAGTTGCTTGAAGATGAGGATGCTCATACTCAGGAGATTATTGAGGCATTGTATCGCGCTTTGAAGGATGCTCCTTCGCGTTTGCTTGCTGCTTCTTTGGTTGATGCAGTTGGAGAGTATCGTACGCAAAATCAGCCTGGAACGAATGACGAGTATCCAAATTGGCGTATTCCGTTAGCTGATGGTGAAGGCAATCCTGTGTCTTTGGACAATATGTTTGATTTGCCTAGAGTGCGGTCGCTTTCAGCAATTATGAACGCGTGACGTTTTGCGATTCGTTTTGCGATTCGTTTTGTAATTCGTCGCAGCCTTATATAAAATATACATTTGCAAGTAGTCGCCACTTGGCGATATACTTGCAGATTGTTGTGTTTCCCTAAGGGGTCCTTCAAAGCGCTTTTCCCACTCGCCATCGAGGACTTTCAGGGAGCCCACGGATTATGAGTAAAATATTTTCTATAAACCAAGAAAATATACGCTCGAAACACAATAGAGAAAAGGTACGATTGTGAAGACTTTCACACCGAAACCAGCAGATTTAACTCATGACTGGTACATCATCGATGCCACTGACGTGGTACTTGGTCGTTTGGCCTCTCAGGTAGCAATCTTGCTGCGTGGTAAGAATAAGCCAACGTTTGCTCCTCATGCTGATTCTGGCAATCACGTTATTATTATTAACGCTGAAAAGATTGCTTTGACTGGCAATAAGTTGAGCAAGGAACTGTATTCCCACTCTGGTCGTCCAGGCGGCCTTCGTCGTGATAGCTATGCAGAGCTTTTGGAGAGGAATCCAAAGCGTATTATCATGACTGCCGTTAAGGGCATGCTTCCAAAGAATCGTCTTGCTAAGGTGCAGCTTGACCGTCTTCGTGTGTTCACCGGCGCTGAGCATCCGCACACTTCGCAGAAGCCACAGGTCTTCGAGATCGCTCAGGTCTCTCAGCAGGCTAAGTGAGATCAAGGAGAATAGATATGGCAGAAAATAACAACTCCGCGGTTCTTGAGAACGAAGAAGAACTGACTAGCTACACCACTGAAACCAATGCTGGTGCAGGCACTGGTACTTCCGCCATCGAGCCAGGCTATGGCACTGGTCGTCGTAAGGAAGCTGTTGCTCGCGTGCGCTTGGTTCCTGGCTCCGGCAAGTGGACTATCAATGGTCGCACTTTGGAGGAGTACTTCCCATCTCGTTTGTTGCAGCGCGAAGTGAATTCACCAATCGTGTTGCTCAAGCTTGAAGGCAAGTTTGATGTTGTAGTCCTCGTTGACGGTGGTGGTACCACTGGTCAAGCTGGTGCTATTCGTTTGGGTGTTGCTCGTGCATTGAATGCTATCGATCGCGATGCAAACCGTGTTGCTTTGAAGAAGGCTGGCTTCTTGACCCGCGACGCTCGCGTTGTGGAACGCAAGAAGGCTGGTTTGCACAAGGCACGTCGTGCACCTCAGTTCTCGAAGCGTTAAGTTTCGCGAATTTATATTTGCAAATGGCTCCTGGTTTTGCTGGGAGCCATTTTTTGTATTTTTTATTATTTATTAAATTAAATTAAATTAAATTTGTTGAGTAAATGTTATAAATAGTGTGCAACTAGCCGTTAAAATTGACATTCTAGAAAAATTTATCTATTAATCGAACATAAATTATTACAAATAAGAACAAATAACGAACAATAGAGGATAAAGCTCGCTCATAAATAGCGCAACTCGCTCCAAAGATGCGAAAGTACAGCAAAGAGGCTAAATTGTGACTTGTATCACATATTTAGCGGTGAATACTAAATTAGTCTGCTCATAAGTCTATTGGTACCGCTGGTGGAACTATCGAGGAGGATACTCATGGTTGAGGCACAACACCAAGCCGAGACTGGCAAAACTGCTAGTGCTGATGACGTTGCGTTAGCTGCTCAAAATGAAGTTGATCAACTTGTTGAAAAAGCAACTGTCGCTTTGAATGAGTTTGAGAAGCTTAATCAGCAGCAAATCGATCATATTGTTGCTAAAGCTTCAGTGGCAGCGTTGAATAAACATTTGGTTCTTGCAAAGATGGCTGTCGATGAAACAGGTCGTGGCCTAGTAGAAGACAAAGCTACAAAAAATATCTTTGCATGCGAACATATTACGCATTATCTAGCAGGTCAAAAAACAGTTGGTATTATTCGCGAGGACGATGTTCTCGGAATTGACGAAATAGCTGAACCGGTTGGTATTGTTGCAGGCGTAACTCCAGTTACTAACCCAACTTCTACAGCTATTTTTAAGTCGCTTATTGCACTTAAGACTCGTTGTCCAATTATTTTTGGATTCCATCCTTTTGCGCAAAAGTGCTCTTCTGAAGCAGCTCGAATTGTTCGCGATGCTGCTGTGGCTGCAGGCGCGCCAAAAGATTGCATTCAGTGGATTGAACATCCTTCAATTGAAGCTACCGGTGCATTGATGAAACATCCAAAGATCGCAACTATTCTTGCAACAGGCGGTCCTGGAATGGTTAAGGCAGCATATTCTTCAGGAAAACCTGCTCTTGGTGTGGGTGCAGGAAATGCTCCTGCATATGTCGATAGTGACGTTGATATTGTGCGCGCTGCAAACGATTTGATTCTTTCAAAGCATTTTGATTACGGAATGATTTGTGCAACAGAGCAAGCAATTATTGCGCATAAGGATGTGTATGAGCCATTACTTCGCGAATTGAAGCGCAGGAAAGCATATTTTGTTAATGCTGACGAAAAAGCTAAGCTTGAACAATATATGTTTGGATGCACTGCATATTCTGGAAATACACCAAAACTTAATTCCGTTGTTCCTGGTAAGTCTCCGCAATATATTGCGCACGAAGCTGGATTTGAAATTCCAGATGATGCTGTGATTTTGGTTGCAGAGTGCAAAGAAGTTGGCGAAATGGAGCCGCTTACTATGGAAAAGCTCGCTCCTGTACACGCAATGCTTCGTGCAGAAAATAAGGAACAAGGCTTCAAGATGTGCGAGCAGATGCTTGTACATGGAGCTGGTCACACTGCTGTAATTCACACAAATAATCAAGATCTTGTGCGCGAATATGGTGTTCGTATGCATGCTTGCAGAATTGTTTGGAATTCTCCTGGATCTCTTGGTGGCGTTGGAGATATTTACAACGCGATTGCTCCTTCGCTTACTCTTGGATGCGGATCTTATGGTGGAAATTCCGTTTCCGGCAACGTACAAGCTATAAATCTTCTTAATATTAAGCGTATTGCACGAAGGAATAATAATATGCAATGGTTCAAGATTCCGGCTAAAACTTATTTTGAGCCGAATGCTATTCGTTATTTGAGGGATATGTACGGCGTTGAGCGCGCAGTTATTGTGTGCGATAAGGTTATGGAGCAACTTGGCGTAGTCGATAAGATTGTTGATCAGCTTCGTGCTCGAGATAATCGCGTTAGCTTCCGTATTATTGATTACGTTGAGCCTGAGCCAAGCGTTGAAACAGTTGAGCGAGGGGCTGCAATGATGCGTGACGAATTCCAGCCAGACACAATTATTGCTGTTGGTGGTGGTTCGCCAATGGATGCTTCTAAGATTATGTGGCTTATGTATGAGCATCCGGAGATTTCTTTCGCTGATTTGCGAGAAAAGTTCTTCGATATTCGTAAGCGCGCATTTAAGATTCCGCCTCTTGGCAGCAAAGCTAAGCTTGTTTGCATACCAACTTCTTCCGGAACTGGTTCTGAAGTTACGCCTTACGCTGTTATTACAGATCACAAGACTGGATACAAGTATCCTATTACGGACTACGCTTTGACTCCAACGGTCGCAATAGTCGATCCTGTTTTGGCTCGTACGCAGCCGCGTCGATTGGCATGTGATTCTGGTTTTGATGCCTTAACTCATGCTATGGAAGCTTATGTTTCTGTTTACGCAAATGATTTTACGGATGCTATGGCTTTGCATGCTTCGAAACTTATTTGGGAAAATCTCAACGATTCCGTGAATTGCGAAGATTCTCAGCGCAAGGTTGAAGCGCAAGAAAAAATGCATAATGCAGCTACTATGGCTGGAATGGCGTTTGGTTCTGCATTCTTAGGAATGTGCCACGCTATGGCTCATACTATTGGTGCTTTGTGCCACGTTGTACACGGTCATACAAACGCAATTTTGCTGCCTTACGTTATTCGCTATAACGGTCAAATTCCGCAAGAGCCAACTAGCTGGCCAAAGTACAACCGCTATATTGCTCTTGAGAGATATCAGGAGATCGCTAAGAATCTCGGTGTAGATCCTGGTAAAACCCCTGAAGAAGGCGTTGAAAATCTTGCTCGTGCTGTTGAAGAGTATCGAAATGAAAAGCTTGGAATGGACGCTTCGTTTAAGGCTTGTGGCGTAGACGAAGAGTACTACTGGTCGATACTTGACAATATTGGCATGCGTGCTTACGAAGATCAGTGTGCGCCTGCAAATCCTCGTATTCCGCAAATTGAGGATATGAAGGATATTGCTATTGCTGCATATTATGGTATTTCTCAAAAAGAAGGCCATCGCATGCGTTTGGAGCGTGAAGCGGCGTAATTATTTGCGTATTTAGTTAATAATGGCAGAAGCTCAACTAATTGTAGTTTCTGCCATTTTTTGTTGGAAAATAGCCGACACGCCCGGTTTTTAATAATCGAAGGTTGATGGTTTAATTACTTAGTTGCCTGTTTTAAGGCTCGCATATTGTAATTAAAAAAAGCGAGCGCGGAAGCAAAAACTTTGAATCGAAATCTTTTTGTATGAATAGGTTTTTGATGCCGCGCACTGATGTGGAATTACCCTAGGGGTTTATTCTCGCCGGTGCCCTTGAATTCAGGTTGGTAAACAGTAAACGAATCGCTAGAAAGGGCGGACGGCAATGGCGGGACAGAAAATCCGCATCAGGCTTAAGTCCTATGACCATGAGGTCATCGACCAATCGGCGAAGAAAATCGTCGAGACGGTGACGAACGCGGGCGCCACAGTAGTGGGTCCGGTTCCTCTGCCGACCGAGAAGAACGTGTTTGTTGTTATCCGTTCTCCTCATAAATACAAGGATTCTCGCGAGCATTTCGAGATGCGCACTCATAAGCGCCTCATTGACATCGTAGATCCAACGCCAAAGGCTGTGGATTCTTTGATGCACATTGACCTGCCTGCGGATGTAAACATCGAGATCAAGCTGTAGGAAGGGGGAGAAAGTAATGTCGCAGAATAAGAATCGCACTGCATTGCTCGGCCGCAAGCTGGGTATGTCGCAGGTTTGGGATGAAAACGGCTTCTTCGTCCCCGTAACTCTGGTTGAAGTTGCTACTAACGTAGTTACCGCTGTAAAGACTGTAGAGTCTGACGGTTATTGCGCAGTACAGCTCGGTTATGGCCAGATTGATCCTACCAAGGTGACTAAGCCATTGGCTGGTCATTTTGCAAAGGCTGGTGTAACTCCTCGTCGTCACCTCGCTGAGGTGCGCACCGAGAACGCAGCAGATTATCAGCCAGGTCAGGAATTGACTGCTGAATTGTTCGCTGAGGGTTCTGAAGTAGATGTCACTGGCACTACCAAGGGTAAGGGCTTTGCTGGCACTATCAAGCGTTGGGGCTTCAAGTCCTATCGCCGTACTCACGGCTCGCACAAGAACGAACGTCGCCCAGGTTCTGTGGGCGCTTGCGCAACTCCAAGCCGCATTTTGAAGGGCAAGCGTATGGCTGGTCGCATGGGTCATGTGACTTCCACCGCGCTTAACCTCACAATCGTTTCTTCGGATGTCGAGAACGGCATTCTCGCTATTAAGGGCGCTGTTCCAGGTCCTAAGGGCGCAATCGTTCTCGTCCGTTCGGCAGTGAAGGGAGCCTGATAATTATGGCAAACGTAACTCTGAACGTCACTGATACTAAGGGCAATGCAAGCGGAACCGTTGAAGCTCCTGCTGAAATTTTCGGCATCTCCAACGAAGACGTTTTAGCTCACGGTCCACTGGTTCATCAGGTCGTAATCGCTCAGCTTGCTGCTGCTCGTCAGGGCACCCATGCTGTGAAGAATCGTGCTAATGTTTCCGGCGGCGGTAAGAAGCCATGGAAGCAGAAGGGCACCGGTCGTGCTCGCCAGGGTTCCATTCGTGCTCCTCAGTGGGTACATGGTGGCGTTGTTCACGGTCCAGTTCCTCGTAAGTACGATCAGCGCACCCCGAAGAAGATGAAGGCAGCTGCTCTTCGCTACGTTCTTTCGGATCGTGCAAATGCTGGACGTATTGCTGTAGTTGACTTTGGTATTAAGGATGTTCCATCCACCAAGACAGCTGTTGCAGCACTTACTCCTGTGACCAATAACCAATTCACTACTGTTGTTCTTTCTCGTGAGAACATCAATGAGTGGATGTCTGTACGCAACATTCCAACTGTTCACGTGATCTTCGCTGATCAGCTCAACACTTACGATGTTGTTACAGCTCAGTACGTCGTCTTCTCCAAGGAAGGCTTCGAAGCCTTCGTTGCTGCTAAGACCGAGCCTGTCGTTAAGGAGGCCTGATTTAAATGGTCGCAGTCCATAACCCAGCACATGACGTAATTCTTAAGCCAGTTGTTTCTGAAAAAAGTTACGCAGCTTCTGATCGTGGTCAGTACACTTTCGTAGTGGCTCCAGATGCTAACAAGGTTCAGATCAAGCAGGCTATCGAAGAAATCTTCAAGGTCAAGGTGACAAACGTTAACACTTTGAACCGCGCTGGCAAGTTGAAGCGCTCTCGCACCGGTTTCGGCCGTCGTGTGAACCAGAAGCGTGCTATTGTCACCGTGGCTGAAGGTCAAACGATTGACATCTTTGGTAACTGAAGGCTAGCCGAGAAAAGTAAAGGAATACTATATTATGGCTATCCGCGTTTATAAGCCGACGACTGCAGGCCGTCGTAACGCTTCGGTTTCGGATTTTGCCGAGATCACGCGTTCTACGCCTGAAAAGTCGCTGGTACGCAAACTCAGCAAGACTGGTGGTCGTAACTCTTACGGCCGCATGACTTCTCGCCATCGCGGCGGCGGTCACAAGCGTCAGTATCGTCTCATCGACTTCAAGCGTTGGGACAAGGATGGCGTGCCAGCAAAGGTCGCTCATATTGAGTATGACCCTAATCGTTCCGCTCGCATCGCTTTGTTGCATTACGCAGACGGTGAGAAGCGTTACATTATCGCTCCTGAAGGCGTTGCCCAGGGTGATGTTATTGAGACCGGCGCTCAGGCTGATATTAAGCCAGGCAACAACCTGCCTCTGAAGAATATCCCAACCGGTACCGTGGTTCACGCAATTGAACTTCGTCCACTTGGTGGTGCGAAGATTGCTCGTTCCGCTGGTGCCGCTGTTCAGCTCGTCGCTAAGGATGGTGCTTATGCGCAGTTGCGTATGCCGTCTGGCGAAATTCGTAACGTGGACGCTCGTTGCCGCGCTACTGTTGGCGAAGTAGGTAACTCCGATCACGCCAATATCGAGCTTGGTAAGGCAGGTCGCGCACGTTGGCTTGGTCGTAGACCAATCACCCGAGGCGAATCCATGAACCCTGTGGACCATCCACATGGTGGTCGCACCCGTGGTGGTAAGCCACCAGTTTCTCCATGGGGCAAGGGCGAGGTTCGTACACGTCGTCCAAAGAAGGCTTCGAACAAGATGATTGTTCGTCGTCGCCCGAATGGTAAGAACCGCAAGTAAGGGAGTGTCGAATAGATGACTCGTAGCATCAAGAAGGGCCCTTTCGTCGACGCCCACTTGCAGAAGAAAGTCGACGAGCAAAACGACAAGGGTACGCACAATGTCATTAAGACTTGGTCGCGTCGTTCGATGATCACTCCTGATTTCATTGGACACACCTTTGCCGTACATGATGGCCGCAAGCATGTGCCGGTATTCGTTACCGAAGCCATGGTTGGTCATAAGCTCGGTGAGTTCGCCCCGACCAAGACCTTTAAGGGTCACGTGAAGGACGACAAAAAGGCACGCCGCTAAAGGAGAGTTAGGACACATGGAAGCTAAAGCAATCGCTCGTCACGTTCGCGTGACGCCGCGCAAGGCTCGCCGCATGGTCGACCTCATCCGAGGCAAGCGTGCAAGCGAAGCTATTACCATTTTGAAGTTTGCTCCTCAGGACGCATCATTGCCGGTGCGCAAGGTTCTTGAAAGCGCGATCGCTAACGCTCGCGTTAAGGCTGAAAAAGCCGGTGAACCATTCCGTGAGCAGGACTTGGTCATCAAGGAAACCTATGTGGACGAGGGTGTAACGCTTAAGCGTTTCCGTGCTCGTGCACAGGGTCGCGCTGCGCGCATTAACAAGCGCACAAGCCATATCACTGTTATCGTCTCGCTTAAGGAAGGAGCCCGCTAAAGATGGGTCAGAAGATCAATCCTTTCGGCTATCGCCTGGGCATCACCGAGAATCATCGCTCTAAGTGGTTCTCTGACTCCAACAAAGCTGGCGAGCGTTATCGTGACTTCGTCCTTGAGGATGACAAGATTCGCAAGGAAATGAGCCATGACCTCGAGCGTGCTGGCGTATCTCGTATCGTTATCGAGCGCACTCGTGATCGCGTTCGTGTAGATATTCACACTGCTCGTCCGGGTATTATCATCGGTCGTCGTGGCGCTGAAGCTGAGCGCGTTCGCGCAAAGCTCGAGAAGCTCACAGGCAAGCAAGTACAGCTCAACATCTTCGAAGTGAAGAATGCTGCACTTGACGCTCAGTTGGTTGCTCAGGGAATTGCGGAGCAGTTGACAAACCGTGTTACATTCCGTCGTGCTATGCGTAAGGCACAGCAAGATGCAATGCGTGCAGGTGCCAAGGGTATCCGTATCAAGCTCTCCGGTCGCCTTGGTGGCGCCGAAATGAGCCGCTCTGAGTTCTATCGCGAGGGTCGCGTTCCACTGCAGACTCTTCGTGCCTTGATTGATTACGGCTTCTTTGAAGCTAAGACCACATACGGCCGTATCGGCGTAAAGGTCTGGATCTACAAGGGTGATATGACCGAGCGTGAGTTCGAAGAGCAGCAGGCTCAGCAGGGTAAGCGTGAAGGTCGTCGTGGTGGCGATCGTCGTCCACGTCGTGGCGCACGTCCTGCTAACCAGCAGAAGGCTGCTGAAGCACAGGCTGAAAAGCCAGCTGAAGCTGCAGCTGCTGAAGCTCCTGCCGCAACGGAAACGAAGGAGTGAGCAGATGCTTATCCCAAAGAGGACTAAATATCGTAAGCAGCACCGTCCTACCCGTAGCGGCATGTCTAAGGGTGGCACCGAGATCGCTTTCGGCGATTTTGGTATTCAGGCGCTGGCTCCGGCTTACATCACTAACCGACAGATCGAGGCAGCTCGTATCGCAATGACTCGCTACATTAAGCGTGGCGGTCGTGTGTGGATTACGATCTTCCCAGATCGTCCATTAACCAAGCACCCGCTTGGTGCGCGAATGGGTTCCGGTAAGGGTGCTCCAGAATTCTGGATTGCCAACATCCACCCAGGACGCGTAATGTTCGAGATCGGTGGTGTTTCTGAGGACATCGCTCGCGAGGCTTTGCGCCGCGCTATCGATAAGCTCCCAATGAAATGCCGTGTTATTGCGCGTGAAGGCGGTGACATCTGATGCCAGTCGGAACTGCAGACTACACCATCAAGAATTTGAACGAGAAGACAAATGCTGAGATCGAAGGCTTCTTGAAGAAGTCTAAGGAAGAGCTATTTAACTTGCGCTTCCAGGCAGCAACTGGTCAACTCGAAAACAGCGCTCGCCTCAAGGCGGTCAAGCACGACATTGCCAGGATGTATACTATCCTGCGTGAGCGTGAACTCGGCATCAGCCAAGAGCCTGGCGCCACTGAGGTCAAGGAGAAGTAAGCATGGCTGAGAACCAAGAGCGCAACTTCCGCAAGGTTCGTCGCGGCTACGTCGTGTCCGAGGCCATGGACAAGACAATCGCCGTTGAGCTGGAGCAGCGTTCGACACACCCGCTTTACGGTAAAGTCGTTCGCTCCACCCGCAAGGTCAAAGCCCATGATGAACACAATGAGGCACATATTGGCGACCTCGTGAGTATTATGGAAACTCGGCCACTGAGCAAGACCAAGCGTTGGCGTCTCGACTCGATTATCGAGCGCGCCAAGTAAACAAGTTCGGCAAGGCTCCGCGCTTCACCTGTGTCTGCTACTGTGGTAGACACAGGTGAGTGGGGAGAACCAGCTCGGCTAAGGAGAATCAATGATTCAGCAGGAAACGCGGCTTCATGTCGCCGACAACACGGGTGCTAAGGAGTTACTTGCCATCCGCGTGCTCGGTGGATCGAAGCGACGCTATGCCGGCATCGGCGACATCATCGTCGCCTCCGTCAAGGACGCGATCCCTGGCGGGTCGGTCAAGAAAGGCGACGTAGTTAAGGCTGTCGTCGTCCGTACTGTCAAGGAACATCGCCGTGTCGATGGTTCCTATATTAAGTTCGATGAGAACGCCGCCGTAATTCTCGGCTCCGGTCGTGAACCAAAAGGCACTCGTATCTTCGGACCAGTCGGTCGTGAATTGCGCGATCAGCGCTTCATGAAGATTGTGTCCCTTGCTCCGGAGGTGATCTGATATGGTAGCCAAGATTAAGTCCGGCGACCAGGTGAAGGTCATTCGCGGCAAGGATCGCGGTAAGGAAGGCAAGGTAGTTCGTGTACTAGCCGATGACCGTTTGATCGTAGAAGGCGTTCAGGTCGTTAAGAAGCACGTTCGCGCCACCCAGCAGGGTCAGCAGGCGGGCATTGTTTCGGTTGAGGCTCCAATCCATCGCTCTAATGTGATGGTTATTGATCCAGAGACCAAGCAGCCTACACGCGTTGGCGTGATTGTTAAGCAAGAGGCTCGTGACGGCAAGGTTAAGACCGTGCGCGTGCGTGTCGCCAAGAAGTCCGGAAAGGAGCTGGCATGACCGATACTACAGTTGAGTTGCCGGCAACTCCGCGCTTAAAGCAACAATACAAGGATGAAATCGTACCAGCCTTGGAGAAAGAATTCGGCCACACTAATCCTATGCAGGTGGCTCGCGTGCAGAAGGTTGTCGTCTCTATGGGCGTCGGCGCTGCAGCTCGTGATTCTAAGCTCATCGAAGGTGCGATTAAGGATCTCACTTTGATTGCCGGCCAGAAGCCAAAGGTAACTAAGGCAAAGAAGTCTGTCGCTCAGTTCCATTTGCGCGAAGGTCAGGCTATCGGTGCTTACGTAACTCTTCGTGGCGATCGTATGTGGGAATTCTTGGATCGTTTGCTCACTCTGGCTTTGCCTCGTATCCGCGATTTCCGTGGTATCAATGGCAACCAGTTTGACGGTCAGGGTAATTACAACTTTGGTCTTACGGAACAGTCTATGTTCCATGAGATCGATCCTGACTCGATTGATCATCAGCGTGGTATGGACATCACCGTGGTGACTACCACCAAGGACGATGTGGAGGCCAAGTCTTTGCTTAAGCACCTCGGTTTCCCATTCAAGGAGAACTGAAATGGCAAAAACCGCTCTGAAAAACAAGGCGGCCGCCAAGCCGAAGTTCAAGGTACGCGCTTATACGCGTTGCCAGGTTTGTGGTCGTCCTCACTCCGTGTATCGCAAGTTCGGTCTGTGCCGCATCTGCCTTCGTGAGAAGGCTCATCGCGGTGAGTTGCCGGGTGTTACGAAGTCCAGTTGGTAAATATCGACGCTGAAGGTCCACTGCTTGAAGACAAAGTTCTCATATAGAGGCGGTGGAAACCACGGCGAGAAAGGGCGTTAGCCCACATGACAATGACAGATCCAATCGCAGACATGTTGACACGTCTGCGTAATGCGAGCGCGGCAAAGCACGATACCGTGGAAATGCCGTACTCCAAATTCAAGGCGAATATCGCCGAGATTCTGAAGCACGAAGGCTATATTAAGGACTTCGCTGCTAAGGAAGCTAAGGTTGGACAGACGTTGGAAATTACGTTGAAGTATGGCTCCAATGGCCAGCGTTCTATCCAAGGCATCAAGCGCATTTCTAAGCCAGGCTTGCGTCGTTACGCAAAGTCTGATGCTTTGCCAATGCCTCTTGGTGGCCTCGGTATTGCTATTATCTCGACCAGCTCGGGATTGTTGACTCAGAAGGAATGCCTCGATCGAGGCATTGGCGGCGAAATCGTCGCCTACGTATGGTGAGAAAGGAGAGCTGAAGATGGCATCGCATATTGGTAAGCTCCCCGTCGACATTCCTGCAGGCGTGGAAGTAAAGATTGAAGGTCAGTCCTTCAGCGTCAAAGGCGCTAAGGGTTCTGATTCTTATGAAATTCCAGAGGGAATCACCGCAGCAGTCGCTGACAATCAGATTGTTCTGACTCCAGTTGACGATTTGCGCCCAACTCGTGCAAAGCATGGTTTGGCTCGCGCAATTGTTGCTTCTATGGTGAAGGGTGTGCATGACGGCTACACCAAGACTTTGGATATTGTCGGTACCGGTTATCGTGCAGTGATGAAGGGCAAGGGCATTGAGTTCTCGCTCGGTTATTCTCACACTATTACCGTTCAACCACCGGCAGGTATTGAGTTCGAGTTGCCAAATCCTAACCAGGTAATCGTAAAGGGCACCGATAAGCAGACTGTTGGCCAGGTTGCTGCTAACATTCGTAAGCTTCGTGCTCCAGAACCTTACAAGGGTAAGGGTATTAAGTACACCGATGAACGTATCCTGCGCAAGGCTGGAAAGGCTGGTAAGTGATATGAGCGTTAAGATTTTCGGTAAGGGTACCAAAGTCGCACGTTTGCGTCGTCACGCCCGTCTTCGTAAGCACATTGCCGGCACATCTGAACGTCCTCGTTTAGTTGTTTCCCGTTCTAACCGTCATATGGTTGCTCAGATTGTGGATGATACCAAGGGAATTACTTTGGTAAGCGCTTCCACTTTGACTGCTGACTTCGCTGGTTTCACTGGCACGAAGACTGAAGCTGCAACCAAGGTTGGCGAATTAGTAGCGGCTAAGGCGAAGGAAGCGGGTATCACCGCTGTAGTCTTCGACCGTGGCGGTAACAAATATCATGGTCGCGTCGCAGCAGTGGCTGAAGGCGCCCGTCAGGGAGGTCTGGCACTGTGAGCGACAACGAAAAGGAAACCCAAGTGGCTGAAGAAACTCAGAACACTCAGGCATCCGCTGAGGAGCGTAACGATGATCGTCGTTCTCGCCGTAACAAGGGCGAGGGTAAGCGCGGCGAACGTCGTAATCGTCGTGAAGAAAACCGTGGCGAAGAGCTTCTGGATCGCGTAGTTACTATTAACCGTGTTTCCAAGACCCACAAGGGTGGTCGTACCTTTAGCTTTGCAGCACTTGTTGTTGTTGGCGACGGTAAGGGCACTGTTGGTGTTGGTTACGGCAAGTCTCGCGAAGTTCCAGCTGCTATTGCTAAGGGTCAGCTTGACGCTAAGAAGCATATGTTCACTGTTCCACGCATTCGTGGTACCGTCACTCATCCAGTGCTCGGTCACGATGCTGCTGGTACTGTGTTGCTCCGTCCAGCTGCTCCAGGTACTGGTGTAATTGCTGGTGGTGCTGTGCGCGCTGTTATGGAATGCGCCGGCATTACGGACATCCTCACCAAGTCCATGGGCTCTGCAACTGCTGTAAACGTAGTGCGTGCTACTGTGGACGCTTTGAAGAAGCTCGAAGAGCCAGAAGAGATTTCTGCTCGTCGTGGTCTTTCTCTTGAGGAAGTCGCTCCTGATGCTTTGCTCCGTGAGCGTGCTGCCGGCATTGCCGAAGCTCGCAAGGCTCGCGAAGAAGCTCAGGCCGCCAAGGCATCTGAAGCAAAGGATGGTGAGTGATGTCAAATTTGAAGATCACTCTGGTGCATGGTTTAGTTCATACAACTGAGCGCCAGCGCGCGAATGTTCATACGCTCGGCCTTCATAAGATTGGTCACAGCGTAGTTCGCGAGGACACCCCCGTCAATCGTGGCTTGGTTATGGTCGTTCGCCACTTGGTGAGCGTCGAGGAGGTCGACTGATTATGGCTAACGAAGAACCAATGCTGCATATGCACACGTTGCGTCCAGCTCCAGGAGCTAAGAAGGATCGCATCCGTGTAGGTCGTGGTGAAGGCTCTAAGGGTAAGACCTCAGGTCGTGGTGATAAGGGCACAAAGAAGCGTTATCAGGTTCGTCCTGGCTTCGAAGGTGGCCAGCTCCCACTGTACATGCGCTTGCCTAAGTTGCGTGGCTTCAAGAGTCCTTTCAAGAAGGAATTCCAAGTCGTCAACGTTGCAGATCTTGCTGAACTTTTCCCAAAGGGTGGCGAGGTTACTGTAGCTGACCTTATTACTAAGGGCGCTGTACGTGATGGCTATCCTGTAAAGGTTCTTGGTGATGGTGAATTGACTGTTGCCTTGACTCTTAAGGGTATGAAAGCTTCTGCTTCTGCTAAGGCAAAGGTTGAGGCTGCCGGCGGCTCCATCAGCGAAGAGTAGTTAAAGGCTACTTAAAGCTTGATGCAGTTATAAATCTGTGATAGTCCCTCTAGCATTGTCTAGAGGGACTATTTTTATCACCAAAACTCACCAATAACCTATTTCAGTAGGTACCGTGGGTTAAACTATTGCCTCAGAGTTTGTTTTTTGCACTGTTGCGCCTAGGAGTGCGCGAAAAAAGGGAGGAAGACCCAGGTGAAAACGTTAATCCAGGCCTTCAGGACGAAGGAGTTGAGGAACAAGATCCTCTTCGTCTTCGCTATGATAATTATTTATCGTATTGGTTCATTTATTCCGATTCCGGGTGTGGACTATAAAGTTGTGCATGCTTGCACTGTTAAATTAGCTTCATCGAGCGAGAACTTTATTGGGTTAGTTAACTTGTTCTCAGGTGGCTCGCTGTTGCAGCTTTCTATTTTTGCTTTGGGTGTTATGCCTTACATCACTGCTTCCATTGTGATTCAGCTTTTGCGCGTGGTTATTCCTCGCTTTGAAGCTCTTCATAAGGAAGGTCAGTCTGGAGAAACAAAGCTTACGCAGTACACGCGTTATCTAACTATTGGATTGGCAATTTTGCAATCTACTACGATTTTGGTAACAGCACGTACGGGTGCTTTGTTTAATTATCAGTGCGGAAATAATATTATTCCAGACGGAAGCATGTGGAGCCTTATTGTCATGGTTTTGATCATGACTGGCGGTACTGGTCTTATTATGTGGATGGCAGAACTCATCACCGATAAGGGTATCGGTCAAGGCATGTCTGTCTTAATCTTTATGTCTATTTGCTCTGGCTTCTTGCCAAAGCTTTGGGAAATTGGTTGGGGCACCAACGGTTCTAATGGCGATTGGAATAAGTTCGCTATTGTTGGTGGCGTTTTGATTGTTATCCTCATATTTGTTGACTTTGTTGAGCTTGCTCAACGTCGTATTCCTGTGCAGTATACGCGCCGCATGATTGGCCGAAAAATGTATGGTGGCTCTTCGACTTATTTGCCATTAAAGGTGAATATGAGTGGTGTTATCCCACCAATCTTTGCTTCGTCAATTCTTGCTGTTCCTACTCTTATTGCCCAGTTTGGAGATAAGAGCAAGGCTTGGGTGAATTGGATTGAAGCTAATTTGGCTAATTCCACTTCTGCTTGGTATATTGCGTTTTACACAGTAATGATTGTGTTCTTCTGCTTCTTCTACACAGAGATTACTTTTAATCCTGATGAGACTGCAGATAACATGAAAGAGTATGGTGGCTTCATACCAGGCATTCGCGCTGGTAGTGCTACAAGTCATTATCTTAGCTATGTTATGAACAGGTTGAATACTGTCGGTGCTATTTATTTGCTCTTTGTTGCATTGATTCCTACCGTTTTGATTATGGCTTTGCATTTGAATACAAAATTGCCATTCGGTGGTACAACAATTTTGATTATTGCTGGCGTTGGTTTGGATACGTTGCGTCAAGCAAAGGCTCAGACTGAACAATTCCAGTATGCTGGTTTCTTGTTCAAGCATGATGAGCAAAAGCAAGTATCTAAGTAACTACAGTTAGCGAGCCAAGGAGATGAATATGCGATTACTAATTATGGGTCCACAGGGCGTTGGAAAAGGCACTCAGGCCGCTTTGTTAAGTGAGCATTATGGCATTCCAGCGATTTCTACTGGTGATATTTTCCGCTATAACCTTAAGAATCATACTGAGCTTGGAAAACAGGTTCAGGGATATCTTGACAAGGGCGAGTTGGTTCCAGATGAGCTGACTAACAACATTGTTAAGGATCGTCTTGCTCAAGATGATGCAAAGAGTGGTTGGATTCTCGACGGTTATCCTCGCAACGCGTCTCAGGTTCAAGCTTTAGATCGTATGTTGGAAGAGCTTGGCACTCCTCTTGATCACGTTGTGGCTCTCGAGGCTGAGCGCGATGTTTTGCTCGAACGCATGCAAAAGCGTGCAGTGGAGCAAGGCCGTTCTGACGATACTCCAGAAGTAATTGCTAAGCGTTTGGAAACGTATGAGAAAGAAACAGCTCCATTGCTTGATATTTATGATAGCCGCGGTCAGTTGGTTGAAGTAGATGGCGTTGGAGATATTAAGGAAATCAATAATCGCATTGTTGAATCACTTAATTAAGTAGTGCGTTTTTAAATTTAAAAAGTAAGATGCGTTCTGTTCGACACGCCGAGTGTTGAATGGGACGCATTTACTGTATTATAGAAGATTGGCGTGTCTTCGGATGCGCAAAGTAGTATGCCCAAGGAACGGAACGAGGCTCATGGCAAAAGACGGTGTGATTGAAGTCGAAGGCACGGTAGTAGAAGCACTACCAAATGCGATGTTTCGCGTTCAGCTTGAGAATGAGCACATTGTTTTAGCTACGATCTCTGGTAAGATGCGTAAAAATTATATTCGCATTCTTCCTCAAGATCGTGTAGTGCTAGAGATGAGCCCTTACGATCTGAATCGTGGGCGTATTACGTACCGTTATAAGTAAGGTACAAGCAAAGGAAAACCATGAAGGTCAGCCCTAGCGTGAAGAGGATCTGCGAAAACTGCCGCGTGATCCGCCGTCACGGCCGCGTCATGGTGATCTGCATTAACCCACGTCATAAGCAGCGTCAGGGCTGAGCAGATTTCCATCGCGGAATACAAAGAATAAGGCGCTAAGTCACAGCAGAAGCTGAACCCTGGGTGCGCAGGCCCAGGCCGCATTTAATTTATATTAATGCGGAAGACTTGGTGCACGACCTGCGTAACAGTAAAGGAATTACAATGGCACGTCTTGCCGGAGTAGATATTCCCAATGAGAAGCGCATTGAGATTGCCCTCACCTACATTTTTGGTGTTGGTCGTACTCGCGCTAAGGAAACGCTTGCCGCGACCGGTGTTAATCCGGACACTCGCGTCAAGGATCTTACGGATGAACAGCTGATCACCTTGCGTGATTATCTTGAGGCCAATTACAAGATTGAAGGCGATTTGCGTCGTGAGATCGACGCTGACATCCGTCGTAAGATTCAGATCAACTGCTATCAAGGCCAGCGTCATCGCAAGGGTCTTCCTGTGCGTGGTCAGCGTACCAAGACTAATGCTCGTACTCGCAAGGGTCCGAAGCGTACTGTCGCCGGGAAGAAGAAGGCCACCCGATAGTAGTCGGTGGTCGGCTCTAGGCCACGGATATATTTCCATCGTCTAGACATACCAACTCATTCGTCATTAGGAAACGAGGGTCAATGGCAGCTGCAAAGCAAGCCTCGCGCAAGCCGCGTCGCCGGGACCGCAAGTCGGTGCCGGTTGGGCAGGCGCATATTAAATCAACATTCAATAACACGATTATCTCCATTACCGATCCATCCGGTGCAGTCCTTTCTTGGGCTTCCGGCGGTGATGTCGGCTTTAAGGGTTCCCGTAAGTCGACTCCTTACGCTGCAGGTATGGCTGCTGAGTCTGCCGCACGCAAGGCAATGGAGCATGGCCTCAAGAAGGTCGACGTGTTTGTTAAGGGTCCAGGTTCCGGTCGTGAAACCGCTATCCGTTCCCTCCAGTCCGCGGGTCTCGAAGTTGGTTCTATTACCGACGTTACCCCGCAAGCGCATAACGGCGTACGCCCACCAAAGCGTCGCCGCGTCTGAGCACTCTTACGAATCCATCCATCCAACCCGCTTATGGGCGGCGAGTGCACCACCGACCAGAAGCTGAAAGGATACCAAAGTGCTTATCGCACAGCGTCCGACACTTACCGAGGAATCACTGAATCCCCAGCGTTCTCGCTTTACTATTGAGCCGCTGGAACCAGGTTTTGGCTACACTCTCGGCAATTCGCTGCGTCGTACCTTGTTAAGCTCTATTCCAGGTGCTGCCGTTACTTCGGTTCGCATCTCTGGAGCTCTGCATGAGTTTACGACTCTGCCAGGTGTTGAAGAAGATGTCACTGAAATTCTGCTGAACATCAAGGGCATCGTGCTCACGAGTGAGTACGACGAGCCTGTAGTGATGTATTTGCGCAAGAATGGTAAAGGTGAAGCCACTGCTGGAGATATTACTCCTCCAGCCGGTGTTACTATTGCTAACCCTGACTTGCATATTGCTACACTCGCAGAAGATGGTGAACTTGAAATTGAGTTTACTGTTGAACGCGGTCGCGGCTACGTGCCAGCTCAGATGAACAAGCAGGAGAACAGCGAAATCGGCCGCATTCCTGTGGATTCGATCTACTCACCAGTTTTGAAGGTGAGCTATAAGGTCGAAGCTACCCGCGTGGAACAGCGCACGGACTTCGATAAGCTCATCCTGGATGTGGAAACCAAGCCAGCTATTACACCGCGTGATGCAGTTGCATCTGCAGGCTCGACTTTAGTTGAGCTTTTCGGTCTTTGCCGTGAGCTTAACGTTGATGCTGAAGGTGTTGAAGTTGGTCCAGCGCCAACTCATGATGAAGCTGATTCTCAGTTGGCTATACCGATTGAAGATATGAATTTTACTCAGCGTAGCTATAATTGCTTGAAACGTGAGGGTATTCATACAGTCGGCGAACTGGTAGTTCACACTGAGCAGGATTTGCTCGATATTCGTAATTTCGGCATGAAATCCATCGATGAAGTTAAAGAGAAGTTGCAGACAATGGGTCTGTCTTTGAAGGCTTCACCGATTGGCTTCGACGCCAATAATCTCGAAGGTGGCACTTTCTTCTCGCCTGAAGACGAGTAAGTTCCGCCTGCAATCGTCGTAACGTTCGGATGTTCGGGTTGATGCCCACCTGAGCGATGCGACAATAAGGAGTAATAATGCCTACACCGAAACAAGGCCCTCGTCTGGCTTCTAGCCCGGCTCATGAGCGCCTGATGCTGGCCAATATGGCGACCAGCCTCTTCCAGCACGGTCGTATCGTAACGACGTTGCCAAAGGCAAAGCGTCTTCGTCCGCTTGCTGAGCGTTTGATTTCATTCGCTAAGCGTGGCGATTTACATTCGCGTCGTCGTGTGTTGCGTGTAATTCGCAACAAGTCCGTGGTTCACGTGCTTTTCACTCAGATTGCTGAGCAGATGAAGCAGCGTGAAGGTGGTTACACCCGCATCGTGAAGATTGCTCCACGTCGTGGTGATACCGCTCCTCAGGCAATTATTGAGCTCGTGACTGAGCCAGTAAGCCCAAAGAAGGCTGTTGTGAAGGAAGCTGAAGCAGCTACTAAGGTTGCAGCTAAAGAAGAAGCTGCCGAGTAGTTTATATTCCAGCTTTACGCATCGGTAAAGTGAATCTTAAAGCAAGCGTTTAATCGCTTCTTAAAGAATTGCTAAGACGAGTCGAGGTTAGTTCCTCGGCTCGTTTTTTATTTGTATTATTATTAAGTTATGCCGAATATTATTGATTTGTTGCGCAACGATTTCTCTACCTTCGCTCAGCGCAAGTTTAATGCCGTGGATGCGCTGATTTTGTGCGAGCTATCTTATATAAATATGCCAACTTCCGTGCCAAAATATTGCGATAATCCAAAGAATATTTCGACTGTATCTATTAACGAATTGTTTAGAATAGAAGACTATTCGTCAATGTTTGCTTCTGGGGCTCCTAAAGTAGATAAATTCCGTAGGAAGCTGCTTCTTGCTGTCGCTTCCAGCCCTAGGTATAGGGGAATTCGCGTAGGGGAGTATCTTGAGAGGTTTGATGAATCAAATATTGACGAATCATTAGAACAGCAGTTTGCTGGAGTTACTTTTGATCTTAGCAATTGCGAGGGGATTGATAATCCTCATACTCTTGTTATTGCGTATCGTGGCACTGACAATACGCTTGTTGGGTGGAAAGAAGATTTCAACATGGCTTTCCGTTGCCCAGTGCCAGCGCAAGAATCTGCTGCTGAATATTTGACTTCTGTAGCGCAAAGATATAGCAAATGTTATTCTAATAAAAACTTCTTTAATAAACTTTTTGCGAACAAACTTTTTGCCCGCTTTTCAAAATCTTCCGTAGACTTGCAAAATAATAATTCAAATATTATTGTTGTCGGTCATTCAAAAGGTGGGAACATGGCTGCTTATGCGGCTATGCGCTTAGATGCTACAAGTCAAAAACTAGGTGACCTTGTATCAAAAATTTATTCTATGGACGGTCCTGGTTTTGCGTCTGATGTAGTGGATACAAGCGTTTTTGCGAATGTTTCAAGTCGTATTGAAAAAGTAGTTCCGCAGTCTGCTTTTATTGGACTGATTATGGATACTGGGGTGCCGTATAAAGTCACGACTGCCGATTCTATTGGCTTAATGCAACATTTTGGCATGTATTGGCAAGTTAAGAATGGCGATTTTGATTACTGCGATTGCGTAACGCCGCGCGCGCTGGCAGTTTCTAAGGCAGCGAACGAGTGGATGATGAATTTGCCGTTTGAAGAGCGCAAGCGCAGGATTGACGCTGTTTATAAGATTTTTAGTAATTTGGGTTACCCAACTTTTGATGAAATGTCTTTGCATTGGTCGGAAGTTGTTCCTAAATTATTGAAGGTTGCGATGCATATGGATTCAAAGACTCATGAGCTGATTCGTAGTGTTATGAGCGCTTTTGCGCTTGTGGGCGGTTCGGATAAGAAAAGCTAGTGTAAAGTCTGTTTGGAAAGGTTTTTAAATGCGACTTCGCTTGGATTTGGCTTATGACGGCGGCGGATTTTATGGTTGGGCTAAGCAGCCTACTTTGCGCACTGTTCAAGGTGATATTGAAGCAGCATTGCATATGGTTTTGCGCGTCCCGGAAAATGATCCTACTGAATCGTTGCGTCTTACTGTTGCTGGTCGTACGGATACTGGCGTTCATGCATCTCATCAAGTGTGTCATTTAGATATTTCAGATGAAACATTGCAGCGTTGCATAGGGCATACTGGTTTAGATGGTGTTAGTGCGTTGGAGTATAGGCTGAGGCATGTGCTTCCGCAGGATATTGTTATACACAAGGTTAGTGTTGCGCCTTATGGCTTTGATGCTAGATTTTCTGCGCTAGAGCGCACATATGTGTATCGTATTGCTGATGGGTATTGCAAAGCTAAATATGATCCTCGTATGCGCGGCTTTGTTTTGCGTTTTGATTCAGAGCTTGATATTGATGCTATGAATCAGGCTGCGCGTCTTATGGTTGGTTTGCATGATTTTGGCTCATTTGCTAAGCCGAATCCTGGCGGAACTACTATTCGCGAAGTTAAGCAGGCTCGATGGCACAGAGTTGGGTCAAAGGATGCGCAGAATAGTACTGGATTTGTTCTTCCTATTGAACAAAGTTTGCTTGAATTTACTATTGTCGCTGATGCTTTTGCGCACAATATGGTGCGTTCTCTTGTGCAAGCTTGTGTGCAAATTGGTTGCGGAAAACGTTCTGTTGATTGGTTTGAGGAAAAGATTAATGTTCCTCTTCGTGAAGGCTCGACGGGTCCAATTGATCCTCATGGATTGACATTGGAATATGTAGCTTATCCTCCTGATGAGGAGCTTGCTTCTCGCGCTGAAAAAATTCGCGCTCGCCGTGATTCGTCTGAGTTATAACGTTTCAACGCACCATGGATTTTATATTCGCGGCATGGTTTACAATTGAAAAGTTGCGTTTGTGCGCGCTTGCAGTGCGACAAATTGCAAGTGGATGAATGTCCGAGCGGTCTAAGGAGCACGCCTCGAAAGCGTGTGAGGGTAAACTCCTCCGCGAGTTCGAATCTCGCTTCATCCGCGAATTAACCAAGCCTAAAGCATGTAAATTGCTTTAGGCTTTTTTAATTCGCCGAGCTTGCGTCAATAAAGACGCAGGCAGGGCAGACTAGTGTATTTCCGCGCAAGCTCAGCAGCAAGCGCGTAATCCGCGCGAACTTTCTCTCGTGTTTGGAGCGTTTTGTTTTGGAAATTGCTCCAAACGTGCGCAACTTATCTCGCGTTTGAAGTCAAGTCCTGTTTTGTGTGTAAAGGGGAATGCCGTATAGGCTAAAAGCACTAAGTTTAAGTTTTACTTCAAAATAAGTTTTGCATCAGTAGGATACCCAAGCTCATAAGCTCTTAACAGTCTAGATGTGATTAATTGCACAATTGCATTTTTAAGAGTTTGTTGGGCGCGCATTACAGAATCGTTATCATCGCTTTTTGCAGTAACGTTATTCTCGGATGCATTATTATTTTTTGACGTAATCGTTATTATTTGATTAAAAGCAGCTAGTTCTTCTCTAGCGCAATCCATGTAAGCTATAGCGGTAATCGGCAGATCTTTTCCGTTTACTGAATCATGTGTTTTTCCGCTTTCTAACGTCTCTTGAGGAATATCGTAAACTTTTTTGCGCAAGTCTGTTCCTTCTCCTGCAGCTCGCATAAGAGTTTGAGCATTTGTCGACGCCATATCGCTGTATTCCAATGCAATATTTTGCTCTTTTCGCGCTGCTAGTGTCTGTAAAATAAAAGCAAGTTTGTCTTCAGCTTCTGCAGCTTGAGCCAAGGGCTGATGTGTCCATTTGAAGTTTTTGTAATGATTTATTACTTCGATAAGATTCGCGTATGAATCGTGCTCCATTTGTTGCGCTGTTGTAGTTTTTGTATTTTCTGAGCTTTCGTTTCCGCTTTTATTGCTTACATTATTTGAATTTTCGTCACTATTTTTCTTTGAAAGCATTTCCCATTGAGCTTGCGTGCTGTATACAATGCTTTCGCTTAATCTTCCTGGGCATTGCTGAGCGACAGTTTTCCAATATTTCGCTGCGGTTTCAAAATCTTTAAGGGATGTGTTATTCTGGTTCTTTTTGATTTCGCGCTGCCTTTTTTGCGCAAGCCTGTATGCTTTAGCACATGCATTTTCTGGAGCTGCTGTGTGAACTGTATGCTCGACATGAATGTTTTGCAATGTTCCGCAAGCGGTTAAGAGTGGAGATATTAAAACGCATATAAGAAGCACGAGTGCTCTGGCAATACTGCGTTTTACTTGTTTGTGCATATCATTTAACAAAACATAAAGTGTCTGCATAATCTACTAAAATAGCCACTGACTGTGACCAATATCGATTTATTAATTTGGTATTTGTTCTAAGTCTGTAACAATTAAAGCTAACTGTTGTTAGAAGAAAAAATAAGTGTGCTCTAATAGTTACAATTAATAATCATAAATTAATGCGTTATAACGAGAGGACGTGCGCGATGGAATTGGATTTGGCGGGAATGCATCAGCTTGCGGCACAGCAGGGGATTAATGCCGAGGAGCTGGACGAGGCGCTCGCCGAGGCCTTGCGTCTTGCGTATATGAAAACCGCTCATCCTGCAAAGCATGTGCGAGTTGAATTGGACGAACGTGCAGGTTCGTTCACTGTGTGGGCTAGGGATGAAATTCCTGGTAAACCTACTGAAGATAACCCGTATCCAGCTCCAACGCTGGGAGAGGAGTATGACGATACTCCGCGTGATTTTGGTCGTTTAGCTGCTGCGACGGCTCGTCAAGTTATTAGTCAAATTTTCCGTAAAGCTGAAGATGATCGCGTATTTGGTGCGTTTTCTGGTCAAAAAGGCAAACTTATCAACGGCATCATTCAACAAGACGCAAAAGATAACACTAACATCCACGTTGCTGTTGGAGATGTTGAAGCTATTTTGCCGCGTCGCGAGCAGGTTCCAGGTGAACGTTACCGCCATGGTGAGCGTATTCGCGTATATGTCGTAAATGTTGCGCGTGGTCTGCGTGGTCCAGAAATTGTTGTTTCACGTTCACATCCTGAATTAGTTCGTCGTCTTTTTGAGCGAGAAGTGCCGGAACTTGTTTCTGGAGCAGTTTCTATTATGTCGATTGCGCGCGAAGCCGGTGCTCGCACAAAGATTGCTGTTAGAGCTAATACTGAAGGTGTGAATCCAAAGGGTGCTTTAATTGGTCCTGGCGGTTCACGCGTGCGTGCTGTAATGGAAAACTTGGGTCAAGAGAAGATTGATATTGTCGATTGGTCATCTGATCCAGCAAAGTTTGTTGCTGCTGCTCTTTCGCCTGCTACTGCTACACAAGTGCAAGTAGTGAGTGAAAAGAATCAAACTGCAGTTGCTTTTATTCATGATGCTCAGCTTTCTCTTGCTATTGGTAAAGAAGGTCAGAACGCTCGTTTGGCTGCAAAGTTGACTGGTTGGAAGATTGGTATTGAGTCTGCGGAAGAGCATGCTAAGAAGGTTGCTGCAGCTCAAGCACAAAATGCTCAGCCTGCTTCAGTTGATTTGAATAATAACGCATCTGCTGCTGAATAGATTGTTAATTGAGAAGTGCTAAATATTTTTTAGATTGATATTTCCGCAATGTTTAGCACTTCTTGATTGTTTATTTTGCTAGTGGTGTGCAAATAAAGTAGTCTCTCGTGTGGCATTTAGCGACACTCGAGCCAATCCAACGTTTCGAGTATGCTAAAAGCTGGAATCTGGGCGAAAGGCAATCGCCATCGTCCGGCGGGAGACGAGGTATAAGATCATGGTCGCACGATGATATATCGCACGATAATAAATAATAAGCTCGCAATAATGTAAAGTGGTCGCGTGTACTAGCGCTGCCACAGACAGAGGAGAACACTGAGTGGTTAAAAAGCGCGTGTATGAACTGGCCAAAGAATTTGGTGTAGACAGTAAAACCGTGTTGGAGCGTTTGAAGAGCATGGGCGAATTTGTTAAGTCTGCTTCTTCAACAGTTGAGGCTCCAGTAGTCCGTCGTTTGCAAACAGCGTTAGCATCTGACGGAAATAAGTCCGAAAAGGCATCTAGTGCAAGTAAGCCTGCTGCGCCAAAAGCTAAGCCTCAAGCTAAGCCGCAGGCTAAACCTCAAGCTAAAGATTCGTCACACAGTGATTCTGTAGCTGGCTCTTCTGCTAACCAGCCTGTGCATAACACAGCTTCTCATTTTGCTCCAAAGCCGGGTGCAAATCATACTCGTTCAAACAATACTTCGCGTTCTAATGCGTCTGCCGGCGAAAATAGAAAAAATGATCGCCGCAATGATAATCGTGGCGAATCGCGACAGCAAGCTCAAGGTCAATCTCACTCAGATCGTTCACAGATGCCTCCTCGCCCTCGTCCGCACCAGAATGCACAAGGTGCAGGTGCATCTGCTCCACGTCCTGGTAATAATCCGTTTAGCCGTAAGCAAGGTATGCGTGCTCCTACACCTGGAGATATTCCACGTCCTCATCCGATGTCTCGTCCTGGCGCTGAAAATGGCCGCGGTGGTCGTCCGGGTCAAGGTGGCTCTGGAGCTCAAGGTTCGCGTGGTGAACGTGCAGAACGCGGTGGTCGCTCACGTGGCGGTCGCTCTGGTCAAGGTGGCGCACGCTCATCGCAGTGGTCGGGTCAGCGTCGCGGTCAAGGTGGCGCAGGTGCAGGCTCCGGTTCATCTTCTCGCCCATCTGCAGAATCTCGTTTTGCGTCTCAAGGAGCTAGTTTCCAGGCTGCTGCAGCGGGCGCACCTAATGGTGGTCCATCGCGTAGTGGCGGTCGCGGTCGTGCAGGAGCTGCAGGCGCATTCGGTCGTCAAGGTGGTAAATCTTCTAAGGCTCGTAAGAATCGCTTAGCGAAACGTCGTGAATACGAAGAGCTTAAAGCACCAGTGATTGGCGGTGTGCGTATTCCTTCTGGTAACGGCGCTACGATTCGCTTGCGTCAAGGCGCAACTCTTTCTGATTTGGCAGAAAAGATCGATGTAAATCCAGCAGCTTTGGTAACTGTTCTCTTCCACTTGGGTGAGATGGCAACAGCTACACAATCTTTGGATGAGTCGACATTCCAAATTTTGGGTGAAGAAATTGGCTGGAATATCAGCATTGTTTCTGCTGAAGAAGAAGATAAAGAGCTTTTGCAGCAGTTTGACATCGATTTGGACGAAGAAGAGCTGCAAGAAGATGACGATTTGCAGTCTCGTCCGCCTGTAGTAACAGTTATGGGTCACGTCGATCACGGTAAAACTCGCTTGCTTGATACCATTCGTAAGTCGAATGTTATCGATCGCGAAGCAGGTGGCATTACTCAGCGCATCGGTGCTTATCAAGTAACTGTAAATCTTGAAGGAAAGCCTCGTAAGATTACGTTCCTCGATACTCCAGGCCACGAAGCGTTTACTGCTATGCGTGCTCGCGGTGCTGAGCTTACAGACGTTGCAATTCTTGTTGTTGCAGCAGACGACGGCGTGATGCCTCAGACTGTTGAAGCTATTAACCACGCTCAAGCTGCTCATGTGCCAATTGTTGTGGCTGTGAACAAGATTGATGTTGAAGGTGCTAACCCAGATAAGGTTCGCGGTCAGCTTACAGAATACGGTTTAGTTGCTGAAGATTACGGTGGAGACACCATGTTTGTGGATATTTCTGCAAAGCAGGGCACGAACGTCGATAAGCTTCTTGAAGCTGTGTTGTTGACTGCTGACGCTGAGCTTGATCCTAAAGCAAATCCAAATATGGATGCTCGCGGTGCAACTATCGAAGCTCGACTCGATAAGGGTCGTGGTGCTGTTGCTACTGTTCTTGTGCAGCAAGGTACTCTTCACGTCGGTGATTCTATTGTTGCTGGCACTTCTTATGGTCGTGTGCGCGCTATGCTCGACGAGAACGGCAAGCATTTGCAGGATGCGGCTCCTTCCACTCCTGTTCAGGTGCTTGGTTTGACTTCTGTTCCAACCGCTGGCGACTTGTTCTTGGTTACTTCGGACGACCGTTCTGCTCGTCAAATTGCTGAAAAGCGCGCAGCTACAGAGCGTGCAGCTCAGCTTGCTAAGCGCCGCAAGGTTGTGTCTCTTGAAAGCCTTAAGGAACAGTTCGCTAAGTCTGAAGTTGACATGCTGAACATCGTTATTAAGGGCGATTCTTCTGGTTCTGTTGAAGCTTTGGAAGATTCCTTGATGAAGATTGAGGTCTCTGAGGAAGTTGGCATCCAGGTTATTCACCGCGGTGTTGGTGCAATTACTCAGAATGATGTGAACTTGGCAACTGTCGATAAGGCTGTGATTATTGGCTTCAACGTGCGTCCAAACCGTCAGGTTGCTGATTTGGCTGAGCGCGAAGGCGTGGAGGTTAAGTACTACTCGGTTATTTACAAGGCAATCGAAGATATCGAAGCTGCTTTGAAGGGTATGCTTAAGCCAGAATTTGAAGAGGTTGTCACTTCTCACTCTGAGATTCGCGAAATCTTCCGTTCTTCCAAGTTCGGCAATATTGCTGGTGTTATGGTTCAAGATGGCGAAGTCAAGCGCGGTACGAAGTGCCGTATTTTGCGCGACGGCGTTGCTACAGTCAACGACTTGGAGATTTCCAGCTTGCGTAGGTTTAAGGATGACGTGCAATCCGTTAGCGAAGGTTACGAAGCTGGTATTAATCTCGGCAGCTTTAATGACATTGAGCTTGGCGATATAATCGAAACCTTTGAAATGAAGCAGATTGAGCGCAAGTAATTATGGCAGGAACGAATCCTAGAGCTGCACGTATTGCAGCATTAATTCAGCGCGTAATCGCTTCCAATATGGAATCGCATTTGCATGATAAGCGTTTGGCGAGTGTGACTATTACGGAAGTGCGTGTTACGAACGATTTGCAAATTGCAAAGGTTTACTGGACTCAACTTGGTCACGAAGGCAAAGAGCAGGGCGAGCGTCAGCGTGCAGCACAAGCTTTGCAGCAGGCTCACGGTCGACTGCGCTCTTTGGTCGGTGCAAAAGCTGGATTGCGTTTGACTCCTCAATTGCAATTCATTTATGACGAAGTGCCGTCTGAAGCGCACGAAATTGAGGATATTCTTGTTGCAGCTCGTCATCGTGATGAAGAATTAGCTAAGTTGCGTGAAAATGCTAAGTATGCTGGCGATGTCGATCCGTATAAGAAGCCGCGCGAAGTTGAAGAATCTGACGATGATTTCGATGACGACGACGATTTTGACGACGACGATGACTTTGAAGAGGGCGACTTTGAAGACATGTCTGAATCGTCTGACAACAATTAAATCTCAAAGCAAACTCAATGTGAATCGTATAGTAGCTAGATTTAACTTATGTGCATACCAGATTCAGGATTACTGCTTGTAGATAAGCCGCAAGGTGTTACAAGTCACGATATTGTTGCATGCGCTCGTCATTTGTTGCATACAAAGCGAGTTGGGCACGCAGGAACGCTTGATCCTATGGCAACAGGATTGCTAATCATAGGTTTTGGCAATGCAACGCGACTTTTAAATTACATGTTGGGGCACAATAAAACCTATGAAGCAGTAATCCGCTTAGGAGAAGCAACTACTACTGATGATGCAGAAGGTGAAATTCTTCCGAATGACGCATTAAATATAGGTCCGGGGGTTCACGTTGCTAATAAAGACATGTCTTTTGAAAAGTCACTGTCTTTTGAGCGAATTAAGCAAGTTGTTAGCGAAAATTTAGTAGGCAAAATTATGCAAGCTCCTACTGCTTTTTCTGCTATTAAAATTAATGGTCAACGCGCTTATGATTTAGCGCGCGAAGGAAAATCAGTAGAGATTGCTCCTAGAGAGATATTTGTTAGTGATTTTTCAGTGAGCAATCCTCGAATTACTAGGGGAGTGAGTGGGAAACTCGTATGCGATATATCTGCAAAAGTTTCTTGCAGTAGTGGAACATATATTCGCGCTTTAGCTCGTGATTTAGGTCGCTTACTAGGAGTTGGTGGACATCTTACTCAGCTTCGTCGCACTAGCGTTGGTGATTTTTCGGTTACTGATTCGCGAGTTCTTAAACTTCGCTCGCAAATGCGAGAATTTACTGATCGCAATGGAGTATTGCAGCATCGCTCAAAAGCAGTTCCTAGTGACGATTTTGACGCAAATAATATGCTTCCTAAAATTTGCTTAAATATGATGGATGCAGCTTCGCATTCGCTTCCAACTTTAAGCATTGATGAGAATCAAGCTAAAGACTTACGTTTTGGGCGCTGGATTGAGCTTAAATCTGGCATAAATTACGAAAATTATCCTGCAATAGCGTACGTTTCAAACGCAAATACTGAGGAATGTGACGTTGTTGCAGTAGTTGAATTGACAAAAAATATAAAAAGTAATCAAATCAAACCAATTGTGGTATTTCCGGCAAGCGAGAAGACTGGTAAACTAGATAAGTATTTAAAATAACGAATTGCGTATTTTGCGTAGTTTGCTTGAGTAATGCTTGAACGCGGATAGTAAGGATATCATGAAGGTCATCGACATTCGACCAGATGCCAACGGCATGATTAATTGGCCAACGTTAAGTGCAGAGCGTAAAGCGGTTGTTACCATTGGCGTATTCGACGGTATGCACAAAGGTCATCGCGAGGTTATTCGTCGTACTGTGGATCTTGCGCATCGTCATGGAGCGTTTTCAGTAGTGATTATGTTTGATCCGCGTCCAAGCGTAGTGCATGCTAATCCTGATTTATACGATGATTTTGGCGACGTTAATTCTAAACTTCCGGACGATCCGGATGCTCTTACAAGCGTGCGTCAACGTTTGCGCGTGATGTCACAGTTGGATGTTGATCATGTTGTGATTGTGCGCTACAGCCTTGCTTTTGCTGCAAAATCGTACCGTTTCTTCTTAGGTCAGCTCGTTGGAAAGCTTGGTATGCGAGCATTAGTTCTTGGCTCTGATGCTGCGCTTGGTGCTCGTCGTGCTGGTGATATCAAAGCAATTCGTGAGTTGTCTCAAGCAACTGGAGTTTTTGAGCTTATTGAAGTAGAGGATTTGGGTCCAGATGACGTTCGCGTGCCTGATCCTATTGTTCGTGAAATTCCACAGGAGCCTGGAGATCCTAAAGATCCTTCTGAGGGCATGAATAAAGCTGAATATCGTGCTTGGAGTAAGAGCATGCCAAATAAGAAAGTGCGTGCTTGGAGTTCTACAAATGTGCGCTGGATGTTGGCTACTGGTCGAGTCAAAGAAGCGCGTGAAATTTTGGATCAGCCGCATCGCGTTGAAGGAACAGTAGTTCATGGAGACGAGCGTGGGCGCGAGATTGGATTCCCAACAGTAAATCTTGGCGAAAAAATTGAAGGCTATGTGCCAGTTGATGGCGTGTATGCAGGTTGGGTTGTTGATTTAGATGCTGACAATAAGAACGATGTCAGACCATCGAAAAATGCTGTTCCAGATGTGAGTGTTTTGCGTCGTGATGAGCTTCATTTAGGCGTTCATTCTCCGTGGCGTTGGCCTGCTGCGATTTCTATTGGAACTAAGCCAACATTTAATAAAGATGGCGAAGAAGATGCAGAGCGCACTGTTGAAGCTTACGGATTGTTCGACGATTGGAAAGACTTGTACGGGCATCGCGTTTGCATTGAGTTTGCTAGTTTCTTGCGTCCGCAACAGGCTTTTGATTCAGTTGACGCGCTAAAAGATATGCTCAAAGCTAATGTTGAGCAAGTGCGCGAGATTACAGATGCTGAAGCTGAAGTCTGATTTTGATATTTGCGCTTAGTGGTTTTTAGTTGCGATTATTTTTGCTAGCTGCGTTTAGCTTATAGTCCAAGTGCTTTTAACGCTTCTCGCACTGTATTAACTTCAATAACTTCTAATCCTGGAATACTAACGCTTTTCCGCATATGGCAAACTATTGCGCGCTTATATCCTATTCGCGCAGCCTCACGCAATCGCGGCTCTATTCTTGGCACTGGGCGAACTTGACCAGTTAAGCTCATCTCGCCAATTGCGCAAGTTTTAGGAGTTACTGCTTTCCCGGCAGCAGCACTAGCTAAAGCTGCTACGATTGCCAAGTCGCAAGACGGCTCCTTTGCCAACGCTCCTGCAATAGTAGATACGTACAAATCTTTTGCAAGCAAATTAACGCGTCCGTGACGATACAAAACTGCTGTAAGCATTGCAAGACGGTTAGAATCAACACCAGAAACTGCACGGCGAGGAGTGGGCAGAGCCGATTGTGTTACAAGTGCTTGTATTTCAATCGGCAGGCTTCTGTGTCCTTCAAGTGTAAAAGTGACGCAAGTTCCGTCGTTTGTGCCATCTTGCGCATTTTTACCTTGATTATTGTTTTCTGTAGAAGACAAAAACAGTCCGGAAGGATCCGGCACTTCCTCAATTCCTTCACCGCTCATATCGAAGCAGCCAACTTCGTCTGTAGGTCCAAAGCGATTCTTTACAGCTCTTAGCATGCGTAGCGCTGTTTGTGTATCGCCCTCAAATTGACATACTGTGTCTACTAAATGTTCAAGCGTACGCGGCCCTGCTATTGAACCATCTTTTGTAACGTGCCCAACTAAAAGTATCGGAATATTGTTAGCTTTAGCAACGTCGATAAGTGCGCTCGCAACTTCTCTAACTTGTGTAGAACCGCCTGTAATACCATCTACTTCTTGTGCGGAAATCGTTTGTGCAGAATCGACAATAGCAAGCGTAGGGTGATGTGTTTCAATAAGATCTAGTACAGTGTCAAGATCGCCTGTTGTTGCAAGTAATAAATAATCGTTTACAGCGTTAATTCTAGACGCGCGCAATTTAACTTGTGCTGCTGATTCCTCGCCGGAAATATACAATACAGGGGGAGTGTTGCTTTCTTTTGATTGTTTAGATACGTAAGCTGCAGTTTTTAGAAGTAGTGTTGATTTTCCGATACCTGGCTCTCCTGCTATAAGAGTTACGGAGCCTGGCACAAGTCCTCCGCCTAATACGCGATCGAATTCGCTAAAACCAGTGTGAATGCGCATTGCGTCGTCTGCTTGAATTTCATTAATTGGTTGCGCAGATGTTGCTGAATCGAGAGTTGAATGTGCGATATTGCGATTAGAAGTAGTTATGCCATCCGGTGAATAGGTGCGCGATGCTGTTGTTGCGCGTGATGCACGTGTTGTACGAGATAATCCGCTAACTCGCGCCTCTCTAAACTCGTTCACTGTGCCCCATTCGCCACATTCAGGGCAGCGACCGTACCATTTTGAGCCGCTCCAACCGCATTCGGAGCATAAATAGTGAAGAGTAGATTTACTAGCCATATCTCGACGCTATACGCTTTATTAGACAATCATATTTTGTATTTGTTTTTGATTGTAAAGCGCTTTTGCGTACTAAAAGCGTCATCGCGATGTGACATAATGCAAGTATGTCGAAATCGAATGCTTCAAGTATGAATGCTTCAAAGATGGGTGCGTTGAATATGAATTCCTCAAGTGTCAATAATTCATCACACAGCAAATTATTAGTTGTGTTGACTTCAGCTGCAGTAATTGTGGTTTTGGCTCTAATTTCAGCATTTATGTGGCCAGGTTGGGCATTGAATCACGAAAATGTTGCGAGCAAAAATCATATGGTAATGCCTAAAACGCCTTCTATACCATCGAAACCTTTGCCAGCATCTTCTACGGCATTGCTTAAGGCTATGCCTGATAGCGTACTTGATTTCGCTCGTGTTGACGCTATACCTAGTGCAACTTGGACTGAATCGTCGCCTTTGGAGGAATATTCTGTTAAGTACTCAACTGGTCAGCCAGATGGGGAAGTGTCTGTAACTGTTGCTCAATGGTCGAATCGCGATTCTGCGAACAAGCAGTATGAAGCGTTAGTTGATGGACTTAAGGGTTCTGATATCGCAAGTGGAAAAATTCAAGTTTCTGGTAAGACTTCCGGTAGCTATGTGTTGCGAAATGATGAAAATGATAAATCACAGGCTAGTGCATTGTGGCAGAACGATACCGCTGTTTTTGAAGTGAACGGCGCAAAGCAAGCAGTAGAGCGTTTTTATCACAGATTCCCAATGTAAATGTTGTAAAAAATGATGTTCTTTGTAATATCACTCCACAAAGTCGTTAAAACGGTGTAACATTAGGCAAGTTGCACACTTTACATAGGAATGGAGGCTTCAGATGGGTTCTGTCATCAAGAAGCGCCGCAAGCGGATGAGCAAGAAGAAGCACCGCAAACTGCTGCGTAAGACTCGTCACCAGCGCAAGTAATTTTCTTACTATGCGTTGATGCGTGTCTGAACGTTTAGGCACGTAAGACTTTTTTGAAGCGTCGGTTTTTCTCCGGCGCTTTTTTATATACAAAAAAATAGAGCCCGCGTTTACGGACTCTACTTTCGTTTTGTTTAGTTGCGCTTAGTTTCGTTACTTATTTGGGTTTGTAAGCGTGCGAGGACCGTTTGGATCGCCAACAATCACCGTGTCAACCATATTCAAGAACAAGCCGTGTTCCACAACGCCAACAGTTTCAATCAAATCTTTCGCCAACTCCTGTGGATGCTCAATGCGCTCCATATGCAAATCAACCACGAAGTTGTTCTCGTCGGTGCGCACTTCCTTGCCGTCAGCATCAAGACGCAAAACTGGCTTATATCCGCGCTTTTCGAACTTACGAATCACCTGAGCAGATCCAAACGGAATCACCTCAACAGGAAGTGGGAACTTGCCAATCGTGTCGACTACTTTGCTTGCGTCAACAATCCACACAATGCGGTCGGAATTAATAGCCACAATCTTTTCCCAAAGAAGAGCTGCGCCGCCGCCTTTAATTCCGTTGAAATTCTTGTCAACCTCATCAGAACCATCGATTGTAACGTCAATGTGATCCACTTCGTTAATGTCGAGAATCTTAATGCCGTAGCCCTCTGCCTGCTCTTGTGTGCGACGAGAAGTGGTGACTCCTGTGAAGCTCAAGCCTTCTTCCTTAACTCTGCGGCCAAGCTCGTCAACTAAGAAACGCACTGTAGAGCCGGTGCCAAGACCAACCATCATTCCATTCTTTACAATCTTTGCGGCTTCAATGCCTGCTGCTTTTTTAAGCGCATCTTGTTGTGCTTTATCCATTATCCCTGCTTTCTTGTTTTTGTTATTCCCGAGTTCGCCGATGAACTTCCATCGCTATTTGCGGGAGAGGCTTTGTGTTTTTATGCGTGCCTCATTTTCGTACATTTCCATATTAACCTTTGCCAAGATTTTTAGGGCTATGTGCATCTTAGTTGCGTCGTCATTCATTCACGGGATATTCGTGTGGTAGAGATTTGAGATTTTTCGCACTGAACGAAGGACGCTCGCGCGGTTAACGCGCTCGCTACTGAGCTTGCGCTGAAAGCACACTGTGCTTTCAACTTGAGCAAGCTCACGCTCCGAGTTGCTTTCGCGCGCGCAATGCTGCGCGAAAGCAACTCGTCGCGCCCTCGTTTGGAGCGCAACACTAAACGAATTGCAAAAATAGCTATGAAAGGTAGAAGGCAGTTGGAGATAAATGCAAGGTGCCGTCGGGCTCTACGTAGCCGCTTACGTTGATTGTGCCGGAAATAAAACGCGCCTCGCCGTTAAAGCTTGGGCTTGTGTTTGGCGGGGGAGTAAACTGCAGCACGCCAGAAACACTTAATCCTTGAACTGGTTTAGATGTAGTTTGCGTAACATTTTGCTCTGTTTTTGGAACTTCTTGAACAATAGTTATAGCGTCTTGCTGGTGCATATCTTGTTTATTTTCTATTGATAGTGCATCTTTTTCGCTATCTTCTAACGTTTCACGCTTTGTTTCACGCATTTGTTCAGGCTTCGTTTCACATGCTGCTTCTTGCGCTTGTTTGCGTGCTGATTCATTTACAGATTCAGTTAGATCACTAGCATTTTTACTATTTTGTGCAGAAAAATCAGGATTAATATCTTCGCCAACTGTGCGTTCAAGATGATATTCTGCATTGGAAATTTTGCCATCTAAAAGCATTTTCGCATCACTTGGCACATTCGTACCTTTTGCATATTCAGAAGCAAGAAGCGACTTCCAGCCTTCTAAAGGCAAGTATCCGTCCTTCAAACCATTTCGGCAATCTTCCGCATATTCGCGCGCTAGTGTATCAACTTTTTCGTTTCCTTCGTTTCCTGCGTGACCCTTAACCCACACGAATTTTACGGCGCCTTCGCGCTTAGTAATTTCCGCGTCGATTGCTCGAATCAGCTCGGCATTTTTAACAGGTTCATTTTTAGAGTTTTTCCAACCGTTCTTTTTCCATCCGTGAATCCACGTAGTTGCGCAGTTTATAGCGTATTGTGAATCACTTTCGATTGTGAGCGGCTCACTTCCAGGATGTGCTCGTAAAGCTTCCAAAACTGCGCATAATTCGCCAATTTGATTTGTGCCATTAGTTGCGCCTCCAGCATCTGCATTGCCTGTGTGATGGTGTTCGTTAGAGCTACCAGACTCGTCAATGTGATCTGCCCACGCCCAACCCATTGAACCGTTTGGGTTTCCGAGCGCGGAACCGTCTGTTGAAACAACAATCATGACAAAACCTTTCAAAAATGCGCCGGCTGCAGATTGCAACCAGCGCAATTAGTAGATTCTTTATTTACGCAAGATTATTACGTTACGCTAAAGCCTTGTCGACTACAGCAGTAGCTTCCTCAAGCACCTTGTCAAGTGCTTCTGGAGAAACGAAGGATTCTGCGTAAACCTTGTAAATATTCTCGGTACCAGATGGGCGAGCAGCGAACCAGTTGTTCTTAGTCGTCACCTTCAAGCCGCCAATCTTTGCGCCGTTTCCAGGAGCTTCCGTAAGCTTTGCGGTAATATCTTCGCCAGCAAGCTTAGTTGCTTCAACGTCGCTGCCGCTCAAAGCTGCGAACTTCTGCTTTTGCTCAAGAGTTGTCGGCGTATCGACGCGCTTATACCAGCTTTCGCCAAAGCGAGCAACCTGATCCTGGTGAAGCTGAGCTGGGTTCTTGCCAGTCTTTGCAGTAATTTCCGCAGCGAGTAAATCAGGAATCAAACCATCCTTATCGGTGGTCCACACGCGACCATCTTTGCGCAAGAAGCTCATGCCGGAGCTTTCCTCTCCGCCGAAAGCAACTTCGCCGCTAAAGAGTGGGTCAACGAACCACTTGAATCCAACTGGAACTTCCACAAGCTTTGCGTTAATAGAAGCAGCCACGCGGTCGATCAAGGAAGAAGACACAAGCGTCTTGCCGATAGCAGTATTCTTTGGCCAATCCGGACGAGCACCGCCGAACAAATACTCCACGCATACCGCAATGTAATGGTTCGGGTTCATAACGCCCCAGTTAGGGCACACAATACCGTGGCGGTCAGCATCTGGATCGGTGCCGCCAACCAAATCGTACTTATCCCAAGCGCCAGCGTTAAGCTGATCAACTAAGCCCTTCATTGCGTAAGGGGAGCTTGGATCCATACGAATCTTGCCATCGTGGTCAATAGTCATGAATCGCCAAGTTGGATCAACTTCTGGACGCACAACGCCGATGTTCAAACCGTACTTTTCGTTCATAAGTGGCCAGTAGTTTACGCTTGCGCCGCCGAGTGGGTCAATTCCCAAACGCACGCCGCTAGAGCGAATCACATCGAAATCGATTACATTAGCCAAATCGCTAACGTAGTGTTCGCGGTAATCGAAGCCTTCAACCAAATCAGACTTGATTGCTTCCTCGAAAGGTACGCGCTTTACGGACTTGTAATTGTCGAGCAATTCGTTTGCGCGAGCTGCAATTGCGTTAGTTACTTCCGCAGGTGCAGGGCCGCCTGTTACAGGATCGTACTTAAAACCACCGTCGGTTGGTGGGTTGTGTGAAGGAGTGACGACAATGCCGTCAGCCAAGCCGTCGCCGCTAAAACGCTGAGTGCCGTCGGCTGCGCGATTATGCGTCAAAATAGCTTGAGAAACAACAGGAGTTGGCACGAAGTCGCCGCGAGAATCCACGCGAACGTGAACTCCGTTAGCAACTAAAACCTCAATAGCGGTTTTTTGAGCAGGCTCAGAAAGAGCGTGCGTATCGCGACCAATATAAAGAGGACCAGTTACGCCAGCTTTCTTGCGATATTCAGCAATAGCTTGCGTAATTGCCACAATATGAGCTTCGTTAAACGAAGTTTTCAAAGCAGAACCACGGTGACCGGACGTGCCGAAAATCACGCGCTGTTCTGGAATGTTGGAATTTGGAACTTCATCATAGTAAGCGCCAACCAAAGCGTCGACGTCGACTAGATCTTCTGGGGTGGCGGGCATTCCCGCATTTTTTGCTACCATAATTTTTTATTTTGCCACAGCGCTTGTATTTTATTTATTTTCTGGCACTCTTACGCACAATGCTTGCTTGTCAACAGTGAAGCGCAAATGTTTCGTATATCCCAAAATGTCGCCGTCTACTTGCACTGGAGCAGATTTTTCTAATTGCACTTCTGCGCTAAAACCTTGCGTTTGGTCAATTCTCGAGCCTGCAGAAAGCGAATCCTGCTGGAGTGCGCGCCCTGTTAGCGTTTGGTGTATTACTCCTCGGAACAAATTAGCCCAACCAATTAAACCGCCAGAAGTGTCAATAATCTCAAAATCAAGCACACCATCGTCGTACGCTGCTTCTGGCATAAGCGAAAACATAGGAATTTGACCGCAATTTCCAGCCATAAGTGTGCGGAAAGTCAATCCTTTTAGCACACTTTCGTCGCCATTTGAACGCTGTAAGGTAACGGTTGCGCGATATTTTGGCATAAACAAATGCTTTACACCAGAGACAAAATAAGCAAGCCAACTAATATTCTTTTTTAAGTTTGGATCAGTGTCGTCAATCATTAACGCGTCAAAACCAATGCCTGCAATAATTAAGAATGCGTGTCCATGATCTTCTTCTGGATTGTCGAGAATCGTTACGCGCCCAACGTCAACCTGCCTAGAGCCGTGAGAAGTTGCAACACGCAGCGCAGCATCCACGTCGTTTACTGGAATTCCCATATTTCTAGCAAAAAGATTGCCAGTTCCAATAGGAATAATTCCCATCGCATGACCTTTACCGCTTACTGCGCTCGCAACAGTACGAACCGTGCCATCTCCGCCGACTGCTACTACTACATTAGCTCCATTTGAAAGTGCTTCTAAAGCGCATTCGCGTCCATCTTTATCTAACTGTGTATCAATAATTTCGTAGGTTAAATTGCGTTCTTTGCAATAATTTTTAATACTTTCGCGATACGATTCCGCTTGTGGTTTTGAAGGATTAAGTATGAATGCGTAATGCACTGAGTCGCCGTGTCGTTGAGCAAGTTTTTCTGCCAAATGATGACGTTTTAAAGCGCGCGAAACAATCATGATGACGAATGGTGCGAGTACAAGCGCGAATACAATCATCATAAGAGCAATAGTCGCTTGAATAGGCATAGTTGGCATACCTCCTATTCTTGCACATTATTTTTTCTACAATACTAAATTTTGCTGCATATTGCGAATATTTACGTTTTTTACACATTTGTATAGTATTTATTGTTTTTATAAATATCGTTTATTGCTTGTATTAGATGTTTATTAGTTACTCATTAGCTGTCGGCTAGTTGCTAGTTAATTGTGCATTTTGCTGCTTTTGCTTGTTCTTTGCTCGTTTTTTAACGTGTATTATTCGCATTAATTCTGTACTAAATATTTAGCTAGTTATTTAGCTAGTTATGTAACCAGTTATGCTCTCATGTTTCGCTAATACTAATTTCGTGCGTCGCTAGTGGTAAACTGTGCAAGCGTGTCTGTCGCATACAATTATTGAGCAGAGGTTTTGAATATGGCTGAATTACAGCAAAATTTTGAGGGAGATGAATCCTTCAATATTACATCTAGTAATATGCCTGATGATGCTAGTGACGATACTGTTGCTTTTATGCAGGTTCCTCAAAGTCATGTAGAAGATCAAATGGCTGATAATTCTGTTAATTATGAGGGAACTCTTGCTGATAATTTAGGCGAAGTCGCCGATGAAGAAGATACTTCTGGAGACATTGTTGACGATATCGTTGAAGATATTGCCGGTAATAAGAAGAATGTGTTTGGCAATAATGCTACATCTTATGGCATGTATGCAAATGCAACTCCTGCCGATTCAACTGCAACCGATTCATTTAGAGTAGTAGAGCCGAAAGCAAAGAAACATCGTGCGAACCGTTCCGCATTGGCGTTGATGTATTCGCTTCTTATTTTTGTTATTTTGTTAGCTGCAGCATTTTTTGCACTTCATTTGTATTTCAACAATCGAGTTGCTCCAGGTGTTGATTTTGGTGATGCTTCTATTACGCGCAATCTCACTGGCTATCAGGAAGATTCTGTAAGCAAGACTGTTCAGAATGCTGTGGATCATAGCGAATTAGTAATTAGTGACGATCAAGGCAATAGTGTTGATGCAGATTTGAGTCAACTTGGTGTCAAGATTGATAAGAACGCAACTGTAAAAGCTATTATGAATGCTAAGCGAGATAATTTATTTACTCGTATTATGCCTTGGGTTCATCAAACCGTGAGCTTGAAAGCTGTACGTGATGATTCTGCTTTGGATTCGTACTTATTGCATAAGTTTATTCGTGAGAAGGATCGCGCTGTACCTTATAGTGCAGTTTTCGACAAGGATTCTGAATCTTACAAGGTAGAGGATGGTATACCTGGTCGCACTATAGAAACTATGTCTGTTCGTGAAGCAGTAAAAAAGTTAATTGCTCACCCTGGTAAAACAGTAAAAGTTTCTGTTACATCTCGACGCACTGACGCTCCTATTAAGCTTGATGCAGCGCAGAAACTTGTAGATGATTTAAATAAACTTCTTGAGAAAAAAATCACGTTTAATAACGGTGACGGTAAAGATTTTACGGTTCCAAAAGAAGCGATTGCGTCTTGGATCAGTATAAAAGCAGATACGACTCGCCGTAAGCTTTCTTACACAATTGATACAGATAAAGCAGATTATTATTTGTCTCAAGTTCTTCCAAAAGAGCTTAATCAGCAAAAGATTAATCAGGAAGATGCAGTCAATAAAGAAGGCAAGTTTATTTTCACAACACTTAAAGGTTCTAATGGTGTTGAAATTAGCTATTCCGATAGTATTGCGAAAAAGGCTGTAGAATCTTTGCGCAATGGCAATGATTTCAAGATGTCTGTTCCTTCAAAAATCACTAAGTTTACCGTTGAAAAGAAGCTTGTTGAAATGCGCATTGTTGTTGACAAAACAACCCAAACGGCTTCTGTTTATAGGAATGATGAACTTGTAAAAACATTCCCTGTTTGCACAGGTAAGCGCGGTGCCGATGATTCAGCTTCTGGTACATTCTTTATTTACTTGCGTTATGCTTCACAAGATATGCGCGGTAGGAATGGCGATGGCTCTCCTTACTTCTCTCCTGGAGTGCGTTGGGTTAGCTATTACCATGGTGGAGAAGGTTTCCACACTGCTTCTTGGAATTATAAGGGTATTGCAACTGGCGATGCTGCAAATCACGGCTCTCATGGTTGCATAAACATGTATGAGCAGGATGCTCGCTGGATTTTTGAAAATTGTCCACGTGGCACTATTGTGCAAATTGTTGGCACGACTCCGGATGGTCCGGTACGCGAATGAGCGAATCTGTGGGTAACTCACTTAACAAAGATGAACGCGCCGAAGGACTTTCGCTTTCTGCGCGTTCTAATCTTGAGTATGTGCAAAGCCCACAATCTACTCCGCAATTAGTGGCGTCTAGACGGATTAGCAGTGCGCCAATTCCTGTGCATGTTACGGCAACATTGTTTGACGCTCCTTCTAAAGCTGAGCGTATTGACAATAAGCCATTGCTTGTGCGTTTTGGTCGCAGGCTCGTTACGTCTATTGTCGGCATGTGGATGCGTCTTGCTGGTCGTGTTGCTCGTCGTTTTGGCTGGTTTCCAAGTGTTGAGCCATATATTGGGTATGGAACGCATAGATATGCTCGCTTGATTTGCAGAACTGTGTATGCTCCAAAGCTTGGTCATCATTCTGCTCTAAAACGCGGAATTTATGCGATGCTTGTTGTTCCTGCTGTGCGTGTGCGCGTGGCTTTGTCTATTGACGGTATTCCTGTAGAAACAGCTCAAATTGGCGATTCTGAAATATACGATAAGCCTGAAGGTTCACGCGATGGTAGTGCAGAGTACTGTATTTCTGACCGTGCAGGGTATTTAGATTTAATTACCGAACGCGCTTTAGAGCCTGGTCGTCACGTTGTTTCGTATTCTGTTAGTGACCGTGAGCCTGTAAAAGCGAGTTTATTTGCTATTGATGCAAATGTTCCTGTTGGTGTTATTTCGGACGTTGACGACACTATTATGGTTACTCAAGCGCCTTCGCCAATTCGCGCTGCTTATAATTTGCTTATTATGAATCCTGCTCATCGTTCGCCAGTTGCTGGAATGTCTGAGTTTTTCCAGTCTTTAGAGCGTTTGCGTGACGATATTCCATTTTTCTATCTTTCTACTTCTCCGTGGAATGTTGAGGCTTCAATTCGTCACTTTATTGATCGCGAAAAGTTTCCTGAGGGTCCTCTTCTTCTTCGTGATTTGGATCCGCGTCCTAAAACTTTTATTCCAAACGGACCGCAGCATAAATTAGAATTTGCAACTCAACTTATGGATGATTTTCCTGGCATGCGTTTTGTGCTTATTGGCGATGATGGTCAAAAGGATCCTTTAACGTATGCGAATATTATTCGTAAGCATCCAGGTCGTGTGCTTGCAGTAGGTATTAGGCAATTGCGTAAGCGCGCTACTGTTGAGGATTTTCGTCGTAAATTATCTCGTGATTTTGCTGTTGCTTTAAGTGCATCTAAGCGTGCGTATGTTTTTTCGGATGCTCTTGATACTACGTGTGAAGATGCGCAAGAAATTCCTACTATGGCGATCGAAAAATTACATAATGCTAACGAGTTTTCTGGTGATATTGATGATTTTGATGATGCTCAAATGCGCATAATTGAGGCAGAAGGTGCTGCTGGTACTTTGCAAGGCGTGCCATTTTTTGCAGCTCCTCAAGGCAAAGATTTAGCTAAAGTAATGCTTCCGTTTATAGAGGAAGCGATTGCGAAATAGTATAAAATAATTGCAAAATAATTTTGTAATATTAAAGAATTGCAGAAAATATTTCGTTACTAATATATAAGAGCTGAAGAAAATACTTAATGAAAATTAAAAGAGGTGTAGCTATGAATAATCAAGATTTTGCAAAGCCAAAAGCGGCAGAACGCATACCGTCGGCACGTGAATTCCATGGCGACACTTATATAGACGAATATGCTTGGATGAAAGATCGCAATAATCCTAAGCTTATGGAATACGTCAATAGTCAAAATGCTTATACTGAACAGCGTGTAAAGCACTTAGCAAACTTGCGTTCTACATTATTTGACGAGTTGCGCTCAAGAGTTCAAGAAACAGACATGTCTGTTCCTGTGCGCATGAATAATTACTGGTATTACGTGCGTACTGAAAAAGGCAAACAATACGCTGTGCAATGCCGTATGAAAGTCGAAAATAGTGACGATTGGAATCCGCCAACTATCGACAATTCTGCAAAGCCTGGCACAACTGATGGTGAAGAGATTTTATTTGATGCAAACTTTGAATCTGAGCACTCTGGTGGCAAGTTCTTTAGAGTCGGTGGAATGGATTTGAGCACCGACGGTTTGCGAATGCTGTACGGTGTCGACACTCAAGGCGATGAACGCTTTAACTATTTTATTCGTGACTTTTCTACAAAAACATGTTCTTGGTCGCAGTTAGAAGAATCGTGGGAAAATCTTGCTTCTGCTTCACTTTCTCCAGATGGAAAATGGGTGTTTTATGTAAAGCTTGATGATGCTTGGCGTCCTTATCAGGTTTGGAGGCATAAGGTTGGCACTAACGTTTCTAATGATGTAAAAGTTTTTGAAGAAACTGACGAGCGATTTTTTGTTGACGTGTATGAAAGTTTTGACGAACGATACATGATGATCAGTAGTAGTTCAAAGACTACATCGCGCGTGCTTATGCTTCCTTTGAGCAATCCTGAAGGCGAATTCAGCATGGTTATTGAGCCGGTTGAGGGAGTGGAATACGATATTTCTTTCGCTTGCTTTGAGAATGCTGGCGAAAATGGTGAAGATATTCCAATTGCGATTGTGTGCCATAACGCTAAAAATCCTAATTTTGAAATTGACATTATTGATATGAGAGGAAATTCCGGCAAGTTTGATGAGCATGTAACGTATAAGCTTTCGGATGGAGTATGTGTTGCTTCGGGTTCTCCTTATGGTTGCGAGCAAGGAGATGTTTGGCAAAAAGGTGCCGGAAGTGAGCCTATTACAAAGCCTTATAATTCGCCTCAAAATCCTGAAATATTGCAAAATGCAGTTGGATTGAGCATAAGCGGATTGTCAATGTACAAAAATTATGTGGCACTAGCTTACCGTTCTCAAGGTTTGCCGCATTTGGCTGTAATGAGCAAGAAGCGCGCTGTTGAAGATTTTTTGCAAGCAAAACCGTGGCGTTTTTGCGAAGTGCACCCACTTTCTTCCCAGCTTGCGAATCAATTTACGGATCAACCTACGGATCAATTTTCTTCTCAACTTACGGATCAACTTGCGGATCAAGCGCAAGCCGAATCACGTGCTGCGCTCGCAAATATTTCACAAGAAGAAATCAACAATAATCGCTTATTTAGTATTTCTATGACTGGAAATCCTTCGTACGAAGCTCCGCATATGCGTTACGCTTTTGGCAGTTACGCAACTTTAGGTCAACTTCGCGAGTTGGATCCTTTAACAGGCGAAGATGTGCTGCTCAAGCAAGGTAAAATTTTAGGCGAATTTAATGAGCACAATTATGCTGAAAAGCGCGTTTGGATTACTGCTCGAGATGGTGAGCGTGTGCCAGTATCGCTTGTGTGGCGTCCGGATAAAATTTCTCAAACTGACTCAATGTTTATTACTGGTTATGGAGCGTATGAAGTTAGTTCAGACCCTACTTTTTCTGTCGGTCGCTTGAGTTTGCTGGATCGCGGCGTGTTATATGCGCAAGTGCATGTGCGAGGCGGCGGTGAAATGGGTCGCGCGTGGTATGAACAGGGTAGGCGTGTTAATAAAAAGCATACTTTTGAAGATTTTGTTGATGCCACGCGTGCTTTGCAAAATGCTGGTTTTGCTTCTGCTTGCCATACTGTTGCAAACGGTGGTTCAGCAGGAGGCTTGCTTATGGGTGCTATAGCAAATATGGCTCCGGAATGTTATGCAGGGATTGAAGCAGACGTGCCTTTTGTAGATGCTCTTACGTCTATGCTCGACTCTTCTTTGCCGCTTACTGTAACAGAGTGGGATGAGTGGGGCAATCCGCTCGATGATTCTGAAGCTTATGCTTATATGAAATCGTATACTCCTTACGAAAATGTGCCTTGCGCAAAAACGGAAGATGGTCGCAAGAAGTTAGCTGATTTTCCGAAAATCTTAATCACATCGTCTATTCACGACACGCGCGTGCTTGTTACGGAACCTTTGAAATGGCTCGCTAAATTGCAAGCTTCTGGGGTTGATGCAATTGCTCGTATTGAAACTGACGGTGGTCACGGTGGCACTTCTGGCAGGTACAGGCAATGGCAGGAGTTAGCTTATGAAAACGCATGGTGCTTGCATGTTATGGGCGTAAACAGTTAGTCGGAAGCGGCAGAAACTTTACTGCGTTGTAAAGTAAATGTCGTTTGTGTGCTAAAAGGCGGCAGAAACTTTACTGCGTTGTAAAAAAACGGTCGTTTGCATGCTAAAAAGCGGCAGAAACTTTACAACGGCGTAAAGTAAATGTCGTTTCCTCGTCTTTCGTGATATCATAGGTCAGGTGATGTGCGTTTTTCGCTTACGTTTTTCGTTTGCGTTTGCGCTCATCCGCATACAGGTAGTTCAATGGAGATATCTACTTATTGCTTAATGAAGGGGTAGAGCAGCAATGGCAACACTCAGCGTTGACAGCGATGAATTTTCACTGCAACATACCGCATTGTTTAAGCAAGTTCCAGCTGATCAAGTAAAAGAATTGATGCAGTATTTGCAAGAATCGACATTTAAAAAAGGTTCGGCAATTTTTAATGAAGGCGATACTGACCATCGAATGTACTTGCTTGAGCGTGGAAGAGTAAAATTAGTTCGTCATTCAAACGACAATCGTGTGCAATTGTTAAGTATTCACACTCCTGGCGAAATTCTAGGCGAAATTCCCGTTTTTGATCCTAGCGGCGGTCCTCGTACAGCTTCAGCAATATCTATTACCAACAATACTAGAGTTTTATGGCTAGAAAATGACGTGTTATTCCATTGGCTAAACAATCACCCTAGCGTTGCAGTAGATATGCTTCAAGTGCTTGCAGCGCGCATGAGAGCAAATAATGAGCGAATTTCCGACTTAGTTTTTATGGATGTTCCTGCTCGTTTAGCGAAGACTTTGCTGAATTTAGCTTCAAGATTTGGCGAGCCTATGAGCGATGGCTTGCTTGTGCCGCATGATTTAACGCAAGAAGAGCTTGCGCAACTTGTTGGCTCTTCACGCGAAACAGTTAACAAAGCACTTATGGATTTTGCAAACAGAGGCTGGATTATGCGCCAAGGCAGGTCAATTATTATTTATAAGCCTGGCATGCTTATTCGTCGAGCTGAGCGTTAAAGTGCGAATGTTTATGATGCCAGTTTTCAAGTAGAGGCAAACCTTTAGAATAGTACGCATGCCGAAAAAGAATTCACTGACTGTTCGCCGTGTGCTAGCACTGTTCCTTACCTACATCACTTTGTGTGTTGCAGGAGGTGTTGCAGCAAGTATTATGTTTGTTCCTGGCGTAATGAGCGTGAATAGCATAGTGAAAACAGTAGTACCTTCACTTCGCGTTGACGGCATCGATTTTGATGTAACTGCTTTGCCGCAAAAATCGCGACTTTACGCTTCTGATGGCAAAACTATTATTGCAACTTTTTATGCTCAAAACCGCACTGTAGTGCCGCTCCGACGCATATCGCAATATATGCAGCGAGCAATGGTTGCTCGTGAAGACCGTCGATTCTTTGAGCATTCCGGCGTAGATATGCAAGGTGTTATTCGCGCATTCGTGCAAACATTCGTTAAAAAGGGAGATATGCAAGGTGGCTCTTCCTTAACTCAGCAATATGTAAAAAATGTGCTTATGATTAAAGCTCGCGAAAATAACGATCCTTTAGCTGAGTATCACGCTTCTGAAGGCACTATTGCTCGTAAATTGCGCGAAATGCTTATTGCAATTCAAATGGAGAAAAAATACTCTAAACTTGAGATTTTGCAGGGATATTTAAATATTGCGCAGTTCGGTAGCAATAATATTTACGGCGTAGAAACTGCAGCTCATCGCTACTTCAATACGAGCGCTGCAAAACTTAATCTTGTGCAATCGGCAACTATTGCTGCAATTACAAAGAATCCTTCGCGTTACGATCCTTCTATTGAAGCAAATCAGCCTGAAGCGCAAAAGCAGCGCAATATTGTACTTGATTTAATGCTTCGTCAAGGTTTTATTACTAAGAGCGAGCATGATTCCGCTGTTGCTATTCCTCTTAAAAGCACTCTTAACATACAGAGGGAAGTTTCTAAGATTGGATGCCAAGCTGCAGGTGATGCAGCATTCTTCTGCGATTATGTAACGAAGAAAATTTTGCATTCTCGCGAGTTTGGTAAAACTGCTGCCATGCGCGAAAAGTTGCTTACTGAGGGTGGTCTTGATATCTACACAACTATGGATTTGCGCGCCAGCAAGGCTGCTATGAAAGCTGCTAGAGATACGATTCCTGTAAACGATAAGAGCGGTTTTGAAGTTTCAATTGCGGCAATTAAGCCTGGAACTGGTGAAGTTTTGGCATTTGGCAGCAATCGTATTTATGATGCTACGGATGCTGCAAAATCAGATCCTACGCATACGGCTTTGAACTATGCTGTAGATGAGCGCGATGGTGGCGGTCTTGGTTGGCAGATTGGTTCTACGTGGAAGCCAATTAATATGGTTGCATGGATGCTTGCTGGAAAGTCAATTAATCAGCCTCTTCGCACTTCTATGCTTTACAACAATGCTGATTTTAATTGCAGCAAATTCCGCGGAGTTGGTAGTTGGTCAGTTCAAAACTCTGGTGGTGGCACAACTAATCCGGAAACTCCTTTGCAAGGTCTTGTGCGCTCGCATAACACCACTCAGGCTTCTATGGCTCAGCAAATTAAGCTGTGCTCAATCGCGGATGCTGCTCGCATACTTGGCTACCATAATTCGCCTCTTGGTCAGGAAAGTGTGTATTCTTCTAACTCGCTTAATCCGCCTATGACGATTGGTTCTGTGCAAGCTTCGCCTTTAACTGTGGCGAATGTGTATGCAACTATTGGCGCTGATGGCGTGGCATGCGATCCTATTGCTATTAAGCGAGTTGTTGACAAAAACGGTAAGCGTTTGAAAGTTCCTAGTGCGCATTGCCATCAAGCAATTCCAAAGGGAATTGCTCAAACTGCTGCTTATGCGCTGAATCAGGGTGTTGTGCAACCTGGCGGCGAGGCTTCAACTACCCAACTTGATGGTGGTCGCAAGACTTTCGCAAAAACTGGTACTAACGAACAGTACTACATGACTACAGCTGGTTTTGTGCCGTATCAAGTTGCTTCGTTTGTGGCAGTTGGTAACGCCGAATCACAAAAAAGCTTTAATGGCATGACTATTAACGGTCGTACAATGGCAGCTTGGTATGGTATGTATATTGCAACGCCAGCGTGGAAACAGTTTATGAATGACTATTTGAAAGCTGCTAACATTCCTGTTGACAACGATTATGGCAAGCCTGATCCAAAGTACACTGCCGGTGGAACTCTGCCTGGCATGCCTAAAAATACTGTTAAAACTGATCAGCAGAAGCGAGATGAAGACGCTAGAAAGCAGGCAGCACAAGAACAGCAGGAAGAAGCTAAGAAACAAAAGAACACGCAAGATCAGTACGGCACTGCTCGTCGCGACGACTATAGTAATTCAGAAACTGATAATTACTAAATGGTATTTGTTAACTCGTAATTGCTAGTTAACTTACTAAATACTAAGTTGTTTTGTGCTGTTCCTTACAAATAGACCCTTACTTATGCTACTTGATTGTGAGCAAAGTAAGGGTCATTTTTAGCGCAAATACGCACTGTACTAGTTCAAATCCGCACCAACTGCGTCTGTAACATGCTCAAAGCCGTCGCGTTTCAAAAGATCCGCAAGTCCGCGTTTCAGCGTTGTGATTTGCTGCGGTCCTCTGTACATAAGTGACGTAATAAACATAACCAAATCAGCGCCTGAGCGAATCTTCTCATATGCTTGCTTTGGCGTAAATACTCCGCCAATGCCTGCAATAGCAAAACGTTTACCAAAAGCTTTGCGCGTGCGTCGAATAAGCTCGTTGCTTGCGCTGTAGGTAGGACCTCCAGAAAGTGCTCCTTGCCAATCTTCCGGAACATCAAGTCCTGCGCGATTCTTTTGCAAGTTCGCAATACTTACTCCGTCAACTTTATGTTCGGCAAGTACGTCAAGCAAAGATTTGAACTGTTCCCAACCACCGTGCAAATTAAGCGGCATCTTAACTAACGTTGGCTGAGGTCGCTTAATAGTGTCAAGATCGGTGAATAATTTGTCAAGTGCTTCCGGCTGACTAAATGGTTCACCCACACGCGTGTTCGGGCATGAAATATTTACTTCAATTATTGAGCTTTTTCCAGCTGCACGTTCCATAGAAATATGGTAGTCTTCAATTCCTTCTTCCAAATCGCCAACTAAGTCGTCGTTTGTGCGCGCAATAGAAATAGACATATTCATAGATTTTGCGTGCGTCCAGGCTTTCTCGGCTCGTGCAACAACGGCTTCGCTGCCATCGTTTGCTAGTCCTGCGTGTACAAGAATAGAGTCATATTCTGGAAGGCGATGATACCAAGGTTTTTGATTTCCTTCGCATGGTCGGCTTGTGGTAGAGCCAACTGTTTCAAAACCAAAGCCGGCGTTGTCTAGTACGGTCGCCATTTGGCAGTTTTTATCCAGTCCTGCACTTAAGCCAAACGGATTTGCAAAATCCACACCCATAACGTTAGTTTCTAGCACTGGGTCTGTGTAGTTAAGCATTTCGCGAAGAAGCCACATTAATCCAGGAGTGCGTTCGCTAAATTTGCAAAAATTAATCATGCGATCATGCGCTTCGTCTGGAGGAATGTTAAAAACAAAATGCGGTTTAATAATGTGTTTGTATGAGAATGTAAAAAGGTCGGTCGTTGCTTTATTGACGACATTGTGCAATGAGTGTTCAGAAACGTAATACATATTTATATAGTAGGGCATTATTGTTATATGCGCTATTACTTAGTGTATTTTGTGCGTTTTTTTCTTGCCGTAGTTTGTGCGTTTTCTTCCTTAGTACGCGTTCGTTTTTGTGCGATTTTTCATAAAACTTGCTTTGCTTGACAACAAAATGTGCGTTCTTTTCGTTTTAATGCCCTGAAACGCTCAATTACGTTTGTTTTTTGCGTTTACGTGTGCGATAATGTTCGTATGATTTCTTCACAGCGTCAACATTTGATTTTAAGCCGTCTCCGTACGCGTGGTGCTGTTCGCATTACTGCGCTTTCTAAGGAACTGAACGTTTCTGCTATGACGGTTCGCAGGGATATCGCAGAGCTTTCGGATCGTGGGCTTTTAAAGCGCGTTCACGGCGGCGCTGTAACGACTAATACTTTGCTTTCGGAGCCGCTGTTTTCTGTAAAGTCGCAAATGGATATTGGTTTGAAGGATGCAATTGCGCGTTTGGCTGTGGATTATGTTTCTCCGGGGGATGTGATTGCTATTGGCGGCGGTACCACTGCTTATGTGTTTGCGCAACATTTGCTCGAGTCGCGCAGGGCTTCTGGCATTACGATTTTGACTAATTCGATTCCTGTTGCGGAGCTTGTGCAAGCTTTAGAGTCGAAGGATGTCGAGGTTATTGTTACCGGTGGCGTGATTACGCGTTCCAATTCGCTGGTTGGGCCTATTGCAGATAAAGTTGTTGCTTCTCTTCGTGTGAATACCGTTTTTCTTGGCACGCATTCTGTGTCTCTTCCTCGCGGATTCCTTATGCCAAATTCTTTGGAAGCTGCTACGGATATGGCGTTAATGGATATTGCGGATCGCACGATTATTTTGACGGATCATACTAAATGGAGTTGTACGTCGCTTTCGCTATTTGCTCGTTTTGATCAGGTTGATACTGTTATTACCGACGATGGTTTGGATGCTGACTCTCAGCTTCGTACGCGTGAGCTTGTGAAGGATTTGGTTTTGGCACCTGTTATTGATGAGCGAGATGTTCTTGATGCGTCTAATGCTGACGATTTAGTGAGTTCTGGAGATTCTGACGATTTGCTTGATTAGTATTTTTGCGAATATTTTTGCAAAGTTTAATTTTGCGCGCTGATGATTTTAATGCCCGAGTGAGTTGTTTACTCGGGCATTTTTGGTTTTTCTGTTTGGTTTTGCTTCAAGTGTGTCGATGTTTAAACAAATTTTGCTATGTTTAAATAAAGCGTGCCGATGCTTAAATATTGCGTTTTTTTGTTGTTTTTATAAGGCATTTAAAGAAATCGCAAAACTCAAACCTTAAAGAAAGCTGAAAAAACGTTAAAAAAATCCAGTATATGGCGTGTCGCGTAATTTTTATTAAAAAATACAGAAAAATGTCGTAAATATTTCTGCTTTTCAATGAATATAACGAATATTTATCAAGATTTTTGTATTTTTGATGCTGAGAAACCTGAATTTTAGTGTTGAGTTTTCTGAGAGCTTGCGGTAAGTTTTAACTCAGTTACCGGTTGAATCCCTAGTTCACTGGTACGAGCGGGAAACCGCAAATGGCAAATTTTTCTTCGCATACCCTAGTGCGAAGGAGAAGAAGAAAGGAAAATATTATGTTGAATAAGAAGGCTATCGCCGCATTCGCTGCTGGCGCCACCCTCCTCTCTGGTTTCGCTTTTGCTGCTCCAGCAATGGCTGCATGCCCAGATCCTGCTCCATTCAAGAGCGCTGCTAAGACGTCTGCTGATGCTGCTTACAAAGCTTATACTGATGCTAAGGCTGTTCTTGATGGTATGACTGTAACTCCTAAGCCAGAACAGCCTCTAGTTGTTATTACTACTTGGATTAATTTAACTCCTGATGCTACTACTGGTTTGATTGCTCTTAAGCCTACTGCTGCTTCTGCTGCTCCGTACGATGTGTATGTAAAAGCTAAGGCATATGTTGATGCTTTCAATGCTAACGTTACAGAGACTAGGGCTAAGGAAGCTCAGCAGACTAAGGTAAATGATCTTCTTGCTAAGTATCTCGATGCTAAGAACGTATTGGAGAACTGCGCAGTTCCAGATCCAACTGAGGATCAGATTAAGAGGGCTCTTATTAACAAGGTTCGTCTTGCTAAGATGAACTTGGACAACAAGGATGATTTGCTTGCTGTTGCTAAGAAGAATTTCAATGATGCTTATAAGGCTTTGGTTGCTGCTATTGCTGAGTACAATGCTCGCATGGATGCATTCAGTGCTGCTAATGGAAAGCTCAATGCATTCTTGGCTTCTGGCGTGAATGATTCTGCTACTGAGACTCGTTTGCGTGATGCAGCAGATCGTGCTGAGGCTCATCTTAAGCGTGCAACTGTTGCTCTTGCTAAGGCTAAGGCTGCTTATGATGATGCTTTGGCAAAGGATTTGGCTGCTGTAGCTGCTTATAATAAGGCTTTGCAGACTTACAAGGATGTTTACAATGAGGCTGTTGCTGCTGGTGTGAACCCAGCTTTGTTGCCACCAGTTGTGACTTCTGATCCTTTGGATCCAAAGGTTCCAGCTGTTCCTGGTTTGAAGCATGCTTATGCTTCTGCTATGAGCGGTAAGTTTGGTAAGGAAGCTAAGGCTGCTGAGGCTGCTGCTAAGCAGGGTAAGGATACCAAGGCTTCTGCTCAGCAGAACAACAATGCTAACGGTGCTGCCGCTGGTGCAAACGGTGCCGCTGCTGCTGGTTTAGCTAAGACCGGTGCTGCTGTAGCTATGGCTGCTGTTGCTGCTTCTGTGCTTGCTGGCATGGGTGCTGCTCTTCGCAAGATCCGTCACTAAGCTAAAAGCTGATTCAGCGATGAATCATTTGGGCTTTAGCTTACTGGTTGATCGTTGAGTCGATTTTACTGTGAATTACTTAGTCTAGTGTGCTAAAAGGTGCACTAGACTAAGTTTTTTTATAACAATTTTGTGCTCTGCACGCGCGTGTTCACGCCTTCGTCCTCATCCATTAGTTGCATTAAGTTGCTATTCTTACCTTTCTGAATATAATTCAAACTATAAAATTGGTTTATCGTATACTAATAAAGGTTATGATGTCAATTCAAAAGAATAATAAAAAATATGATGAATCTAAAGGTATTCTATATAAACTAATAGATTGTTCAATTGGGTTACTTGGCGCGATATTATCTGTTGGATTAGCGCTGTTTGCTACTTTTGTTATGCATAAAACTAATTCTTGGATTTCGATAGTAACTTGTTTTGTCGGTGCACTATTTGCTATTGCTAGATGGTTATGTGATAGAAAAGCCATTGAAGCAAGTTGTGGAACAGATTGCAAGTATGATGATGAAGAAACAGCGTATAAACTGATTAAATCTGCAATTGAAGGTTGCTTACTAGTATTTACCTTTGTCTGTGTATTATGTGGATTAGATAGAATATAGAATGTTTATTCCGCATTAATTGGAAAATGTCGGTAAAAGTACTTTAGCATTTTGGGCTTATAACCCGAAATTCGATTTCTTAGATGTGTTTTCCGTGGTTTCGCGACTTTTTCTTTACACCCGTGTAAAGTTTCTGCCGCTATTCTGCCCTTTCGCAACTTTTCCTTTACACAGCTGCACAGTTTTTGCCGTTTTTCCGCTCTTTCGCGACTTTTCCTTTACACCTGTGTAAAGTTTCTGCCGTTTTATCGCGCGCATCCGACCTTTCCTTTACTCCCATGTAAACTTTCTGCCGTTTTATCGCGCGCATCCGACCTTTCCTTTACACTCGCGTAAAGTTTCTGCCGCTACCTGCCAATTCCGCACCTTCTTTCCGTACCTTTTATCCACAATGCAAGAAATTTATTTACGCACGAATAAGGCTTTAATAACCTTGCATTATGAATAATTTTTATATAAACGATTTATTTTCGAATAGCGAACAAAATAAGTGTTGCTTCGCCCCGAAAACTAATGCTGAAAGAAAAGCAGTTCAAAGGTCAGCGCAACGTGGAGAAGCTGTGCGCGTGTACAAAAATCTTTACATGCGTAAAGAATATTGGAATAGTCTTTACGAAGCTGAAAAAATACGTCATATTGCGTTATCTATTATTGAATCGCACCCCGATTGTAAATTAACAGCTTCGACTGCCTCGGCACTTCTTGGGTATCAAGTTTCGAAAGATTATGACAGCGAAAAAAATTGCTATGATAATGCTTTTCTTAGCAAAAAGAAAAATTGTGTGGACGCAAGAGATACTAAAATTTATATTCGAAGCAACAAGCGAAAATCAAACAAGTATAACAATCAACTAAAAGTTATTCCTTCCGTAGGTTACGAACAGAATGGTATGAGCGATGATGTCCGCATTTTAACGCGTGAGAATAACAGTACTGGACAATTAATAAAGCTTCCGCATGCAAGCGATTGCGTGACTGAAGAAATAAAAAGTCACTTGGTAGATAAAAGCACTATGTTGTTTGACGTTGCTAATAATTACTCATTTAGATTTGCTTTGCCTATTTTCGATTCAGCAGCGCGAGATAATGTGAATTTAAACAGAGTGATCGAAATTTGCAAAAGCTGATACTGCGATTGCAAGAATAACTTGAGTGGCGTCGATTGTAATAGTGAGATTGCAAATAATAAAACGTGTGCGAATAGCAGTTTACACAAAAACCAACGTCATTATACAAGGGATTACGCTTATTTGGATGACTTGCGAAACTATGCAAAAACGAATGGTGGGACTAATTTTTCATTGTCTTTTAAGCAAATTTTTGAGTGTGAACAAAAAAAGTTGGCTAAATTATGTAAGCTTTGCTTCTTTGCAAATGGTCTTAGCGAGAACGCTGGTGAATCCTTAGCTCGGGGAACAATGATTAATTTGGGATTTATGATACCAGAATTACAACGTGAGTTTGAGATTCCACATATAAATTTGAAGTATCGTTGCGACTTTTTGTGGAGTCTGAATAATGGGGAGTTGATTGTTGGGGAGTTTGACGGGTATTCGAAATACTACATTGATACAGATGATGCGCAATATAAGAATGTGAATCTTAATTCTTCAGGAGACAATAAAAATTTATTCGAATCGCGAAACCAGAGTGTTATTCATAAGAATATCGACAAACAAGCGGAACGTGAGGTATTGCTTATGAAGGAATGCGGCGTAAATAAAATCGTGCGCTTTAATTACTCGGATATCCTTGATCCTAGGAAGCTTGAGAAGAAACTTGCAGCTGTTGGAGTGCCTAGAATTATTGGGGAATAGCCGATGCGTGCGTGTGCTGCGGAACTTTGCGCTTGATTCCGACCAAAACTTTACTCCTGTGTAAAGTTTTTGCCGTTTTTTAGCACGAAAACGACCTTTTCTTGACAACGCTGTAAAGTTTCTGCCGCTTTTTAGCACGAAAACGACCTTTCCTTTACACGTGCGTAAAGTTTTTGCCGTTTTTTGGCGCGTAGTCGACCGAAACTTTACGCCGCTGTAAAGTTTCTGCCGCCTGACACCATCGTTTAAGCGCGTAACTCTCGTCGTCACGAGCGTGCTGTAAAATAGCAAAGTTGTGTGCGGTTTTGGTGCTTGTCATCAAACATATCGCGCATATTTTGCAAACACACTCCTGCTGTGGAAGGTCCACAGCCGATAGTCCGAAGGAGGTGGGTGATGTCTGCACATAAGTATGAACTGATGTTCATTGCAAATCCTGAGCTGGATGAGCACGGTCTTAAGAAGTTGACCGAGCAGTATCTTGAGCTTGTCACCAACGAGGGCGGTTCCGTTGACGGTACCGATTACTGGGGTCGCCGCAAGTTTGCCTACGAAATTGAAGGCAAAACCGAAGGTAACTACGTTGTGGTGAACTACACTGCCGAGCCATCTGTAAGTGACGAACTTGACCGTGTTTTGAACCTTAACGAATCTGTAATCCGCACGAAGATTCTTCGCAAGGACGCTAAGTAAAAACTAGCAAAACTAAGTAAGCTCTAGTGAATTAAATAAAAACTAGTTAAGCTAAATAAATACGTAAACAACCGCGCATAAGTTGCGCACAAAATTGCCAGTAATTGCTAACTAACATGCGATTACGAGTAAAGCGAGAAAGAAAAGGCACGATATGGCAGGTGAAACAATTATTACCGTCGTGGGAAATCTCACTTCGGATCCTGAATTAAGGGCACTTTCCAACGGTGCTTCTGTTGCGAGCTTTACCATTGCATCCACACCTAGAACGTTTAATCGTAATACGAATCAGTTCGAGGATGGGCCTGCATTATTTATGCGTTGCTCAGCGTGGAGAGACTTGGCAGAACATTGTGCAAACAGCCTTTCTAAAGGCATGCGCGTGATTGCTCAAGGCAGGTTGTCGCAGCGTTCGTATCAAGCGCAAGACGGCTCGAATCGCACAGTTGTTGAACTTACAGTTGACGAAATTGGTCCATCTTTGCGTTATGCAACTGCGCAAGTTAACCGCCAAAGCTCTTCAACAGGTTTTGCTGGTGGCTCGCGTGCAGCAAATGCTGCTGGTGCAGGTTATGCTGGCGGAGCAAATTATGCTGCTGGCCAGGCCGCTTCTCAGCATGCCGCAAGTTCTTCAGCGGCTGATCCGTGGAGTGCTGCTGCGCCAACAAACGATAGTTTTTCAACTTTCGGTGCCAATTCTGATTTTGGTGGCGATTCTGAAGAACCTGAGTTCTAGCGTTTTAGTTGAGCTATAGATAGCGTATTTATTTGTTTATTTATGCACTTATTTACGCGCTTACTTAATCCTTATAAATACATCATCAGTTAAATGTTATGCGAACAAAAAGCATAACGGATTTGAGAGAGGACATCTTATGTCACGCAAAAGGCCGCAACCACCGGTCAAGCCTTTCAAAAAGAAGCCAAATCCTTTGAAGGCTGCCAAGATTACTGAAATTGATTATAAAGACGTTGCTTTGCTGCGCAAGTTCGTTTCTGACCGCGGCAAGATTCGTTCCCGTCGTATCACCGGCGTAACCGTGCAGGAACAGCGCAAGATCGCGAAGGCAGTGAAGAATGCTCGCGAGATGGCTTTGCTTCCTTACGCCACTACCGGTCGCTGATTGAGAGGATAGGAATATGGCTGAAACCAAGGTTATTCTTACCAAGACTGTTGCCAACCTCGGTCACTCTGGTGACGTTGTTGAAGTTAAGGCTGGCTATGCACGCAACTACCTGATTCCTCAGGGTCTTGCTTTTGCATGGAACAAGGGTGCTGCTTCCCAGATTGAAGCAATGCGTCGCGCTCGTCTTGCCAAGGCTGTTGCCACTCGTGAAGAGGCAGTTGCAGCTAAGGCTCAGATTGAAGGCACCGTTGTGGAGCTTTCTGCTAAGGTTTCTGAATCCGGCAAGCTTTTCGGTGGCGTTTCTGCCGATAAGATTGCTGCTGCTTTGGCTTCCAAGGCTCAAGTTGAGGCTCGCGCAATTAAGGTTGCTACTATTAAGACCACTGGTGAGTTCCCAGCAACCGTAACGTTGCATCCGGAAATCACCGCTTCCTTCACTGTTAAGGTTGTGGCTGAGTAAGTAGCTTTGTGAATTTTACAAAACATGTTGCAGCAAGCAGATTCTTGCTTTTAGTGGTTTTCTGCTTGTAATACATGTGGATTGAACTTAAGCATTAACTCTGCGTTTGCGTTGTATTGAGTTTTCTCATTGCGATGCTGCGCAGAGTTTTTTTATTGCTGCGCGCTGGTCGGTTTTACATTTCTATTCCCCGCGCGACCTTTTCTTTACAAGCGTGTAAAGTTTCTGCCGTTTTATTGCCTTAATCCGACCGAAATTTTACACTCGTGTAAGGTTTCTGCCGTTTTTCTGCCATTTTGCGACTTTTTCTTTACAAGCGTGTAAAGTTTCTGCTGTTTTATTGCTTTAATCCGACCGAAACTTTACACTCGTGTAAAGTTTCTGCCGTTTTCCAAATGTGAATGTGTTGTAAGTGTCACGTGCGTAACGTAGTTTTTTAAGTTTTACTCGACTAAATTAGAACAGTTGGAAAATTGCGAAATTATAAAGGAGATGCAAACTGTGCTGGAAAGCAAATATGAACTGGCTGACGAGCTTAGTATGAACGCAAAAGCGCAAGATGCCAACATATCTGCTATTCGCAATGACGAAGAGTATGCTTGTAAAAATTCCGTAAGCGCAAATCTTGAAAACGCAATAAAATACAGCAATCACAAAGGTTATGGCGAAACTTGCGCGAAGGTTATTCTTTTTGGCGAACATTCCGTGGTTTATGGCCATTCTGCAATAGCTTTGCCGCTTAAAAACTTGCGTATGCGCGCTGTTGTAACTAGTTGCAATGAATCTTTAGCACCTGTTTCGTGTGAATCTTTATCTTCTACATCAAGCGAATCTTTAGCATCTACGACGAATCTCGATTCACATATAACTCTTTCATGCCTTGACTTTACTGGCAAACTTTCCGAAATTCCTACGCGCTTTAATAGCATACGAACAGCAATTCGCGCGTCGCTAGAGTTTGCAGGGTGGAGCGGTGAGAATTTGCACATTTTTACCGAGTCTGATTTTCCAGCAGAACGAGGTCTTGGTTCGTCTGCGGCAGCTGCCGGTGCTGTAATTCGTGCGATTCTTGACTATTATGGCGTTGCAGCTAGCAATGATGAGATTTTTAAGTTGACGCAGACTGCTGAGTGTGTGGCTCACGGATGTTCTTCAGGCTTGGATGCCACTGCAACTGCTGCTTCCTGGCCTGTGCGTTTTAGTCGTGGCTGTTTTGATCGCATGGAAATTAACATGCGTGCGTGGCTTGTTTTGGCGGATTCTGGATGCAAAGGAATGACTCGCGAAACAGTTGAAGCTTTACGTTCTCGTTTAGAATCGAATCCTGTTGAAGTTGGAGCGCAGCTCAATAAATTGGGGGAGATTGCGGCTGTTGCAGAAGATGATTTGGCGTTTGGCCGTATTGAAAATATGGGTAAGCAAATGACTTTCGCACACCGTATTTTGGCGGATTTGGGCGTAAGTACTGCAAAACTTGACGCCTTGGTAGATGCTGCTTGTCAGCATGGCGCGTTGGGTGCAAAACTTACCGGTGGAGGTGGTGGAGGATGTGTCATTGCGCTGGCTGATAGTGAGGATGCTGCTAAGCGAGTGAGTGAAGCTTTTAAAAATGCCGGTGCTTGCGATACGTGGGTTGTAAATATAGGTGATTCTGCAATAAATTGAATCTTATTTTTACTTGAAATGTAGCATAAACTTTACAGTTGTTTAAAGAAAAGAAGCTTGTGCGCACTGTTTTGCTAAAATATTGCTTAGCACATTAACAAACGAGAATTACTTATCTGCCGCAAGAGGAACAGCATGCAAAATGTTGAAATTCAGCCAAAAATAACGTTTGACGCTAGTCTTTCACCCAACTCAGCTTTTGCTAAAGCAAACGCGAATATTGCGCTGATTAAGTATTGGGGTAAGCGCGATGAAAAGCTGATTTTGCCTTATACTTCCTCGCTTTCGCTCACCCTTTCGGATTTGTCTACAACTACAAGCGTAAGTTTTGCGAATAATCTTGAACAAGATACTTTTACTTTAGATAATGAAAAGATTTCGCCGTCTGCCAAAACTTTTCGTCGCGTAGTCGCTATGCTCGATTTGGTGCGTGAAATTGCAGGAATTTCAATGAAAGCAAGCGTTATTTCGCATAATATTGTGCCAACTGCTGCTGGTCTTGCGTCGAGTGCGTCTGGTTTTGCAGCTCTTGCGTCTGCTGCCTCGTACGCTGCTGGATTAAACCTAACTCCACGAGAACTTTCTAGACTTGCAAGACGTGGTTCTGGTTCAGCTTGTCGTTCGATTTTTGGAGGACTTTCAATTTGGCATGCAGGTTGCGACGACGAAACGTCTTATGCAGAGCCTATTGAAAACGCACAAGTTGCGCTTAAAAATTTAAACCTTGCTATGATTGTCGTCACTTTGGACGATAGCAAAAAGCCGATTTCTAGCCGAGAAGCGATGCGCAGAACGGTTGAAACTTCGCCAACGTATATGCAATGGGTTGAGCAGTCGAAGGACGACCTTGAAATTGCTAAAAACGCAATTCAGCGAGCAGATATTGAGCAATTGGGTGAGGTTGTTGAACGCAATGCTTTTGGAATGCACGAAACTATGCATAATGCTGTTCCATCGGTGAATTATTTGACTAGTAGCACGCATATTGTGCTTGAAGCGGTTAAAAATATGCGAAAAGATGGTTGGCTGGTGTGGTCTACGATGGATGCTGGTCCGAATGTGAAGGTGCTTACTTCTGGAGATGATGCTTATCGTGCGATGTGTCAGTTGCGCTCGCGAGTTGAAGATGGTTTGCGTAATTCTAGCGTTTTTTGTAATACAGAATATTGCGAGCCGAAATTTGCGATTGCGCTGCCAGGTGACGCTGTGACGGTGAGTACGAGTTTAAAATAGGCGGATAATATGACTCAAGTGCGCTCTAGTGCCCCAGGAAAGCTTTATATTGCGGGCGAGTATGCTGTTGTTGACGGCTGTGCTGCAATTGTTGCTGCTGTTAATCGTTATGTGACGGTTAGTGTAAGTGATGAAACTTTAAACGAAGAGTTACGCGAAAATTTGCAGAAAAATGCGCCTAGTAGCAGAAATTATTGTGGTGTGATTACCTCAGATGGCGAAAAATATAAACCGCTTCTTTGGTCGCGTGCATCCGACGGAAGTATTGAAATACAAAACGACGGAAAATATGCTTATGTGCTCGCTGCAATGTGCGTAGTCGACGCTTATGCTAGTGAGGAATGTGCGCCAAATATTAACCGAAAAAGTTACAATGTGCATATTTCTAGCGAACTTGATGACGCAAAAACCGGTAGAAAATACGGTCTTGGATCTTCTGCTGCGGTAACTGTTGCGGTTATTCGCGCGTTGTGCAAATGGTATGATTTGAATCTTTCGACTCCAGAAATTTGCAAGTTAGCGTTAATTGCGTCGTCGAGTGTTAAAAAATCCGGAAGCGGTGGAGACGTTGCTGCCAGCTCTTATGGCGGTTGGATTATGTATCGCGCGTATAACCGCGAGTGGCTTGAAGCTGAGCTTACGCTAGTAAAATCCGGATGCTCTGATTTCGGTGAGTTGTTGCACAAAAAGTGGTCGCGACTGGAAGTTAAGCGTTTAAATGTAGATAAGTCGCTAAAACTTTTAGTCGGCTGGACTGGTTCTCCTGCGTCTAGCGCAAAGCTAGTAAGTAGCGTAGAAAGTAGCGTTAAAACTAGTACGGAAAGTAGCGTTGAAAGTAACGCTGAAAATAACGTTGAAAGTAGCGTCGAAACTAGTGCTTTTGACAAAAAAATTAAATCTTTCACTTACGAAGATTTTTGCAAAGAAAGTGAGATTTGCGTGCAAAAACTTGCGCGCGCAATTGAAAAGTTTGAAATAAGCGAAATCTATAGCGGTTTTGCTCAAAATCGTGCGTTGTTGCAAAAATTAAGTGCTCTTACTGGAACTGTTATCGAAACGCGTGAACTTACAAAATTTATTGAAATTGCGACTTGTGCCGGTATTCCTGCAAAAACTAGCGGTGCAGGCGGAGGAGATTGCGCAATTGCGCTGTCGACAATTTATGACAATAATGTAATTGAAACTATGAAATCTACTTGGGAAGCCAATGGAATAAAGCCATTGAATATTGATGTTACGGAAATTTTTGGAACTGGTAAGCCTTCTGAAAATATTGTATTAGACGCGTTTGCTAAGCGTAACGAGCTTAATATGCAATCTGCTCAATCTTGCATAATACAAAACCGAAAAGACGCGCATATTGCGCTTGCGGACAAGCAGTATAAAACTCGTGCAGATTCAGATTTTGACAAAGTGCGTTTTGTGCCGAATGCTTTGCCGCAAGTCGCGCTTGAAGAAATTGACGCTAGCGTGAGCGTGCTAGGAAGCGAAGTATGCGATTCTGTGCATTGGTGCTCGCCGATATATATTAACGCAATGACAGGCGGAAGTGATGCTGCTAAAAAAGTGAATGCAAGTCTTGCTAGAGTTGCTGCAAAAAATTCTGTTGCTATGGCGAGTGGATCTTTGAGTGCTGCTCTTCGAGACGAAACTTTACTCAGCACTTTCAGTGTCATAAGAAGCGAAAATCCACACGGATTTGTGATGGCAAATGTTAGCGCTGGAACTAGCGCGTCTGATGCATTGCGTGCTGTAAACATGATTCATGCGAATGCGTTACAAGTGCATTTAAATGCTGCACAAGAGTTGGTTATGCAAGAAGGCGATCGCGATTTTCGAAATTGGTTGCGCAATATTGAGTCTATTGTCAGTGCGTGTGAAGCTCTAAAAGTGCCTGTGATTGTGAAGGAAACTGGATGCGGAATTTCTGCTAAAGATGTTCAGCGTCTTAAAGATGTTGGAGTGCGCACTGTAGATGTTTCTGGTCGTGGTGGAACTAATTTTGTAACAATAGAGAATGCTCGCAGGAACTTAGGCGACTGTGATTATTTGGCTGATTGGGGTCTTACTACTGTTGAGTCGCTGGTTGACATACGCAAGTGTGATTCGTTAAAAAATATGGAAGTTTTCGCAAGTGGAGGAGTTCGCACGCCTTTGGATGTTGTGCGCGCGTTGGCTTTGGGTGCTTCTGCAGTTGGTGTCGCTGGCGAGTTTTTGCATACGCTTATGCATGAAGGTGAGGACGCGCTTTCTTTGCAAATTGATAACTGGAAGAAGCAAATTAGGGTGATTATGGCGCTTCTTGGATGCAAGACAGTTAAGGATTTACAAGAAAAGACTGAGTTTGTGCGTGCGGATTGTCTTGGTAAGTGATATACTTGTGTAGTTGTGCGTTCAAGCGTGCTTATTTGTTTATGCAATGTGCGTAAGTAATTTGCGTAAGTAGTTCGTGTGTTTGAATGACGCAAGACTTGCAAGTCAAAGAAAATAGGAGTCCATTATGGCAGCTCGTTGCGCAGTATGTGGCAAGGGACCGCAGACCGGTTTCAGCGTTTCACATTCGCACATTCGCAATAAGCGCACCTTCCGCCCGAACCTTCAGCCGGTTCGCACCACCATTGATGGCGAAAACGTTCGCCTTCGTGTGTGCGTAAAATGCATTAAGGCAGGCAAGGTTCAGCGCGTTGAGGCGTGAATCGCGTGTTAAATGTAAGGCCCTGAGCAGTGCTCGGGGCTTTTTTGTATTTGCATATTTTTTCGCGCGCACGTTATATTCCTGATTGCGGATGATTTATAATCGAAATATGCTAAATACGCCCACGAACTCAGCCAAAATGCATACTTCGCTTTCTGCGATAATCAGCAATAAGCGACGCGTTTCTGCATTAAAATCTTTGGGCATAGTCACAGTTGAAGACGCGTTAACTTACTACCCGTTTAGAGTTACAAGTCCACTGAGAATTGCGAACTTAAAAGATGTAAAAATTGGCGAAGAAGTGGCTTTCTATGCGCAAGTTCAGTCAATTAACGTTGTGCCTATGAACGCTCGTCGCGGTTTTAGAATCGAAATTAACGTTTTGCAAGATATGCAAGCAGTAGCTCAACTTATTTATTTTTCTAAAAATCGTCAATACGCTCAGTGGCTTTCTGCAAAGATGCATGTTGACGAAATGGTTGTTGTTGGCGGCACGTCTAGTGCTTTTAATGGTAAATTGCAATTTACGCATCCTCAAATTTTAACCGTATCTGCTGTAGAAGAAAGCGATAGCTTACATCAATCTCGCGATACTGTAAGAAGTGTGGAAGATGGTTTGGCGCGTATGAGTGCTCCTATGCCCGTGTATCATGCAAATTCGCGAATCTCTAGTGAGCATATTCACGAAACTATACTTTCTATACTTTCTGCACTTTCTAAAGATTCTGAAGATTTCGCAGCTTCCGCAGCTTCCGCAGATTCTAAAGATTCCGCAACTTGCACTACTGAATCCCTGCAAATCCCAAACATTACGCCTGAATCAGTGCTAAAAAAACGTAACCTCATGACTAGAGCGTCAGCAATATACTCAATTCATAATCCGCAATCAGTTGACGAATTTTACAAAGCTGTTGACTCGTTGCGCTATGAAGAAGCTTTTATTTCCCAAGTAGCTGTATTGCGATCTCGTGAAGATTCTAAAGATAATCAAGCAAAATCCTGTAATAATTCTCTTATAAGAAATGAATTTGTGGAAAGTTTGCCGTTTGAGCTTACTGCAGGTCAAAAAGATGTAATTGATGAGATTGTACGTGACATGCGTGAGCGCCATCCGATGCGTCGCTTGCTTCAAGGTGAAGTTGGTTCCGGAAAAACAGTTGTTGCGCTCGCTGCAATGCTTGAGGCAGTTGGATCAGGATATCAGGCTGTGCTTGTGGCTCCTACTCAAGTTCTGGCGTCTCAACATGCCGAAAATTTGCGCCAAATGATTGCGCGCGCGAATCTAAAAGTGCCTGTAATCGTAGTAACTGGCGGCATGAGACTTGCGGATCGCAGACGTGCGCTAGCGAGTGTTGCAAGTGGGGAGCCTTCGCTTATTGTTGCAACTCATGCAGCGTTCTCGTCGACTTTTAAGCCGACTAATTTAGCTTTGGTAATTATTGATGAGCAACATCGTTTTGGTGTTGAGCAGCGCGATGTTTTGTTACGCAAAATGAGTGTAGATCCGCATGATAGTGCTGAAAAGTCTTTTACACCGCATCTTTTAGTAATGACTGCAACGCCTATTCCGCGCTCTGCTGCTATGACGTGGTTCGGTGATTTGGATGCTTCATATTTAACTGAATTGCCTGGAGGCAGAAAACCTATTCGCACTTTTGTTGTACAAGAATCGGATGCGAATACTATGGCGAGAATGTTTGCGCATATTCGTGCTCGCATTGATGCAGGTGAGCGTGCGTATGTTGTTTGCGCGCATATTGATGATGATTTTAATGAGGATTCTGGTAGGGATTCTGGTAGGGATTCTGGTAGTGCTTCTGCTAGGGATTTTGATAGCGATGAATCTGAAGGTTTTGAAGATGTTTCGCAATCTGTGCAATCTAATCAATCTGAAGAAAATAGCGCAGATTCTTTGCGTAAACTTCACACAGTTAACGGCATTTTGAAGCGGCTTTCAGCTTTGCCGCAATTTAAAGGCGTTACTTTTGCTAAGCTTACTGGTCGCGACGATGATGCTACAAAACGCGAAACGATGGAACATTTTGCACGCGGAGATGTGCAAGTTCTTGTTGCTACAACGGTTATTGAGGTCGGTGTTGATGTGCCTCAAGCGAGTTGCATTGTGATTTTTGACGCGGATCGTTTTGGCCTTGCACAATTGCATCAGTTGCGTGGACGTGTTGGGCGTGGTGGCACGAATTCTTGGGCATTTTTGGTTGCGCAAACTGAGGATGGAAGTCTTGCTCAAGAACGTTTGCAAGTTGTTGAAAATTCGCTAGATGGTGCCGTAATTGCTAAAAAAGATTTGGAATTGCGCAATGTTGGCGATGTTCTTGGCGATAAGCAGTCGGGTGGTCGCTCGAGTTTGAAGATTTTGCGAGTTGTTAAGGATGCAAAGATTATCGCTATGGCTCGTGAAGATGCGTTGGAGACTTTGCAAAAAGACGCTCATCTTGTTTCGTTGCCGTATCTTGCAGGTGCAGTGCTTGATTTTACGAGAGGCGGAAGTACGCAAATCGTAAGCAATTAAAATTCTAAAGTTCTGAATTTGCTCGCAAAATATCTTATAAAATTAAAATATTGTATGAATAAAATATCCTATAAAGAAAAGTATAAAGAAAAAATTATTGCATATTTATGCACTTAATTTAGTAAAAAATACTGTAAGAAACTATTTTTAATTGATAATTAATATCAACTTTTGTTAGATATAATATAAAAAAACAACAAAATTACATAAATTTACGTGCATATTATGAGAATTGTGAATATCCTAGATAGTAGGCATCATTTGTAATCACAATAGAGATGAGGCGACAATGACTGAACGCGAACAACAAATCTTGACTTGGATTCAACAAAACCCGATGATTAGCCAGCAGGAACTTGCAAATCTCGCAGGAATTACTCGTTCAGGTGTGGCCGCTCATATTTCCAATTTAATTCGCAAAGGCTATTTACGAGGTAAGGGATATATTGTTACTCCTCCAAGTTATGTGACTGTTGTTGGCGGAATTAGCATGGATGTTCTTGGCATTGCTTGCGGAGATTTGATGGATTACACGTCTAATGCCTCCCACGTGCGCTACATGCTAGGCGGTGTTGGAAGGAATATTGCAGTTGCGTTGGAGCGTCTTAATATTCGCACAAGCATGGTTTCTGTCTACGGTGGCGATCACAACGGAGAACTTTTCCGCATTGATGCTGCTGCAAACGGCTTAGATATCGGTTATGCGAAGCAACTTCCTGAGTCGATGACTGCTTCGTACATGTATGTTGGTGACGCTTCTGGTCAGCGTTTGCTTGCTTTAGACGATATGAGTATTTACGATCACATGACTCCTGATTTTTTGCGTGAGCGTATGTCTATTATTGAAAATGCTGATATTTTGGTGTTGGATACTAATATTCCGCAAAAGTCAATTGAGTGGCTATGTGACCGTTATCGCCGTCCTATTGTTGTTCGTGCAGTTACGGATGCAAAAGCTCCTCGAGTGCTTTCTAGATTGTCTCGTATTGACACTCTTATTTTAGATACTGCTGAATCGCAGGCTTTAACTGGCATTAATGCTGTTGACGAGCGTTCTGCAATTCGCTGTGCGAATGTGCTTTTAAAGCGTGGAGTAAAACGTGTATTTGTAAATGCCGGTCGCGCAGGAGTTGCTTATGGTGTTGCAGATGAGGGAGTGTCGTTCTATCCTGTCCCAGTCAAGCGCGTCCAGAGAATGATGCTAACTCGCGGAAATAGCAATGCTGGTGTTAAAGCAGTCGGCAACGACAACGGTTCTAGCGATGCTGCTACTGCGGCGCTTATTTACGCGCGATATAACGAATTTGATTCTTCAAAAACTGGCAGATTTGCGGTTGCTGCTGCAGCTTTGAATACTGAATCTATGCAGCCTGTACATGAGTCGTTTAATCCAGAACTTATTTCTCAACGCATGACGAATATTCATGAGCATGCTTAATTTTGCGTTCTTATGCGAAGTGCATTCGTCACGATTTGCTTCCAAAATACATGTGTTTATGAAGGAGTTAGTATGACTTCCATCATCCTAGATTGTGACCCTGGTCATGACGATGCGATGGCAATTTTATTAGCTGTTGGCAATCCTAGTATCGATTTGCTCGGCGTAACTACGGTTGGTGGAAATCAAAGCCTAGAAAAAGTAACATACAATGCTCGAGCAACTCTAGAAATAGCTCATGCAACTAATATTCCAGTTCATGCCGGATGCGACCGTCCTATGGTTCGTCCTCTAAAAGTTGCTGCTGCTGTTCATGGAGAAACAGGATTAGACGGAGCAAATATTCCAGTGCCAACTAAACCTTTGGATAAAGGGCATGCTGTTAACTGGATTATTGACACAATTATGAGCCATGAGCCTGGCACGATTACGCTTGTACCAACCGGACCTCTTACGAATATCGCTATGGCTGTGCGATTGGAACCTAGAATTGTCAGCCGCGTTAAAGAAGTAGTTCTTATGGGTGGTGGCTATCATAGCGGCAATTGTAGTGCTGTTGCTGAGTTTAATATTAAGACAGATCCTGAAGCTGCGCATGTTGTGATTAATGAAAATTGGCGAGTTACGATGGTTGGCTTAGACTTAACTCACCAAGCTTTGTGCACTTTAGAGATACAGAAGAAAATTAATTCTATTGGAACGCCTGTTTCTAAATTTGCTTGCGATCTTATGGATTACTTCCGTAAAGCTTATAAGAATAATCAAGATTTTGTTGATCCTCCAGTGCATGATCCTTGCACAGTCGCTTATTTGATCGATAAAAGTGTTATTAGCACAAGGCGTTGCCCACTTGATGTTGAAATAAACAGTGACTTAACTCTTGGCATGACCGTTGCAGATTTGCGTGGTACTGAACCTTCTGAAGAAGAATGCCATACGCAAGTTGCTACAAAACTTGATTTCGATAAATTCTGGAATTTGATTATAGATGCGATTAAGCGCATTGGATGATTGTTGGTGACTTTTGAATGACGTTTGAATGACTTTACGTAATTAAGCGGAGGTTAGATTATGGCTGAGGTTGAATCTCCAACATTTTCTACGCGTATGCTAGATAAGGGTGGACGTTCCGTTTTGGCGTTAATGGTGGCGTTTCTTGCTGCTATCTTTGCGTTCCAGCTAAACGTTTCTATGCTTTCGCCAGTATTGACGACGATGTCAAAAGAACTTCATACTACAGATACTCAAATCGCTTTAACGCAAACAATATTCTTTACTGCTGCAGCATTATTTTCGCTATTTTTGCCGCGATTGTCTGATCTAATTGGGCGTAAAAAAGTACTTTCCGGAATTCTTATCTCAACTCTTTTTGGAAGCATTATTTCTGCGCTAGCTCAAGACGTTAATATGCTTATGCTTGGGCATATTTTGCAAGGTGCTTCCGGTCCTGTATTGCCAATGTGCTTAATTATGTTGCGCGTGCGCGTACAGCAAGAAAAAAGTTACGCAAAGTTGATGGCAATATTAAGTTCCGTAAATGGCGGTATTGCTGGATTTGATGCTTTATTAGGTGGTTGGCTTGCCAGTAAATACGGATTCCGTTCTGTTTTCTGGATTATGGCTTCAATCGCAGCTATTGCTGTTATTATGATTATTGTTTTAGCTGATGAATCTCGCTCGGATGCTACTAGCAGAATGGATTGGCTAGGAGTTGTAACGCTCGGAATTGCGTTTCTTGCAATATATCTTTCTATTAATGAACTTAGTAATAAACTAGCTAAATCTAACTGGCTTATGGTGCTTATTCTTGTGCTTGTTGCTGTGCTGTTTTTCGCAATATTCTGGAAAATCGAAGTTTTAAGCGCGGCTCCGCTGGTTTCTACAACATATATGAAGCAGCGTCGTACATGGGGTTTGCTTTTGTGCACTTTATTGACAATGACTGGCGTGTTTGCTTTGATAAATGGCGTTGTGATAAAGCTTGCTAACGATAGTAAGTTTGGTGCAAATATTGGCACAAATATGGTAAGTTTCGTAACTCTTACTCCTTACGCAATTATTGGGCTATTGTTTGGCACTATTTCGGGCGTGCTTGCTGCAAATTACGGGTACAGGCTTGTGTTGCGTATTGGAATTGCGTTTAGCATGATTTGTGTTGCTTTTGGTGTGTATGTTGCTTATATGCCGTCTGCTTGGGCTTTGGTGCTGTTTTCAGTGTGGGTAGGTGTGAGCTATTCTGGCATGGCAAATATTATGCTTAATGGCTTAGGTATTGTGCTTTCTCCAAAAGATAATCCGGGATACTTGCCGGGTATGAATGCTGGAGCTTTTAATTTGGGAGCCGGCTTAAGTTTTGCAATTTTGTATGCTGTGATGACGAATGTTGCGTCTTTAAGTGGCGTAACATGCGGATACGCTGCTGCGATGGTTGCCGGCGTCGTTTTGCTCGCTTTTGCGCTTGCTTGCTCGTTCTTAATTCCAGATCCTAAGGCTGCGGATAAGTAATATTGTAAAGTTTCTGCCGTTTTTTGGCGCGCAAACGGCTTTTCCTTTACACAGCTGCACAGTTTCTGCCGTTTTTTGGCGCGTAGCCGACCGAAACTTTACACGCGCGTAAAGTTTCTGCCGCCACGTGCGTGTCTGCAGGTTCCAGCTAAGCTATAAGTATGCACATTATTGCTGGACGTTTTAAATCTTTGCCGCTTACTTCAGCGCAGTCGTGTACAAGACCTACTACAGATCGCACAAAAGAAGCGATATTTTCTAGGCTCGATTCGTGGGATGTTATGTACAATGCGCGCGTACTTGATCTATTTGCTGGCACGGGAGCACTCGGAGTTGAAGCGCTATCTCGTGGCGCGCGTGAGCTTGTTTCTGTTGAAGCAAATTCGCAAGCAGCTGCGCTTATACTTCGTACGTCGAAAGCGTTGCAGAGTTCAAAGGCTTGGGATTCTGCGCTTTCTATGAGGGTTCTTCGAAAGCGCGCGGAGCAGTTCGTTGCGGATTATAGTGGGGAAGCGTTTGACTTGGTTTTTATTGATCCGCCTTATGCTTACGAAACTGCGGATTGCGAAAGTTTATTGGCTTCGATGATTGCGAGCGGAGTTGTGAGCGTTTCTGCAGATACGTTGATTGTGTTGGAGCGTAGCGCGCGAAGTGTTTTGCCGACTATGCCTGAGGGCTGGGAGCTGTTTGATACGCGTAATTACGGAGAAACTTCCGTGTTGTTTATTCAGCCTTCTCGCGACTAATTTATTTTTCGGCTTCGTTACAATCTGTTTTCGCACTCAGGCTGTGGCGCGAGTTTTGGGGGATTTCTCTCCTCGCAGGCGCGACGACCTGCTTTCGCGCAGCATTGTGCGTGCGGCAGCAATACTGTTGCCGGAGTATTTCTGGCTTTTGTTGCTAGAGTAAGTTTTTGCGCGGATGATCGCCAGAAACTTCCCATCCGAGCGACATAAGTGTTTTTCGATCCGCCTTATCTATCTTGTGGCAGTCCAATTTTTCAATCAAATCAGGTCGAATTTCGCTTGTGCGAGATATAGCTTCATCTCGACGAAAACGATCAACTTTAGCGTGATTTCCGGAAGTGAGTATTTCCGGAACGCTTATACCTCGCCAAGTAGTTGGACGCGTGTATTGATGGTGTTCCAAAAGTGCGTCCGATCCTGTGTACGACTCTTCAACAATCGACTCAGGGTTTCCCATAAACCCAGGGATTAAGCGTGTAATTGCCTCAAGCATAACGCTTACTGCAACTTCTCCGCCATTTAGCACGTAATCGCCAATTGAATACTCGCGTACGTCAATTCCTTGCGCGCGGTAATATTCTGGAATCCTAGCGTCGTAGCCTTCGTATCTGCCGCATCCAAACACCAAATGATTTGCGTTGCTTAATTCCGTTGCGTCTTTTTGCGTAAATAGTGGGGCAGAAGGGTTCGGGAATATAAGGATTGGTTTAGTTGAGTCTATTTTATTAGGCGCGATTTTTGCTTCTTCGCAACTATCACACGTATCGCAACTATCGCACGTATCACACGTATTTTTTACTTCAGATTTTGGCAAGTTAAGCAGCTCGTCTAAGCATTCCGCCCAAACTTCAGGCTTCATAACCATGCCAGCGCCACCGCCAACCGGCGTGTCATCAACCGATTGATGCACATCGTGAGTCCATTTGCGTAAATTGTATGCGCGAATTTGCAATAAACCATTATTTTGCGCTTTGCCTAACAAACTTAGGTCTAGCATGCGAAAATATTCTGGGAATACGGAAATAATATCGATGTCCATCATAAGGCACTCTACTACGAAAACTACAAAACTACGAAAACTACAAAAGCCCCGGAATTAAACCGCCAGGAGGATCAATAGTCAAATACCCGTTTGCAACATCAACTTCCGGCACAATAGCTTCAACAAATGGCACGAGCGCTGTTTTATTCTCTTCGTCAATCGGATGATCTAAACGGATTTTCAGTAACGATTGCGCGCCGTCGAGCACATCCACGACTTTTCCAATAACTTTAGGAGTAAGCCCAAGCTGATTTTCTTCGCACAAACGCGCTTGCAAACCGACCAAATCCTTAATATACCAAGCATTTTCAGCAGCAAGCTCTTGCGCATCTTCTGCATGCACATACAATTCAGTGCCATTAAGTGCTTCCGCATCGTTGCGATTTTGTGATTCTTCGAATAGTAAAATCCAACGATTTTTGAACGTTCTTGCGTTCTCAATAACGAACTCGTGCTCGCCGTTTGCAGTGCACAATATATTTCCAGGCTCAAAACGTTCATAAGGCTCATCTGTAAAAATTTGTACAGTGACTTCACCTTTTAAACCTTGGGCTTTACCGATACGACAAACCCTCAGCAGGTCATTACGACTTTGCTGAGGGTTGTCAAAAGATTGTTGGTCTAATGCCACGTTCATCTCACTTACGTACGTCCATAATGTCAACGCGCACATTGTGGTTGCTCAAAGCTTGCACAACAATGCGAATTGCATTAGCGGTACGACCATTGCGTCCAATAACGCGACCGATATCTTCAGGATTCACGCGTACTCGAAGCAATTCGCCGCGAGCATTTTCGTGAGAACGTACCGACACGTCATCTGGAAAATCTACGATGTTCTTAATGAGATGTTCAACAGCTTGAGCCAGCATGATTACTCAGCCTTTTCCTCGGCTTCGGCAGCTTCAGCTGGGGCTTCTTCGGCTTCGTTTGCAGCGGCTTCAGCTGCAGCCTTAGCCTTAGCAGCGGCTTCAGACTTAGCGGCCTTCAGCTTCTGAGCTTCAGCTTCAACAGCTTCAACGCGAGCCTGTGCGTCTGGGCCAGCTTCAGAAGTCTTCAACGTGCCTTCAGCGCCGTCGAGACCCTTGAACTTCTGCCAGTCGCCAGTAATCTTCAAGAGCTTCAACACTGGTTCGGTTGGCTGCGCGCCAACGCCAAGCCAGTACTGTGCGCGCTCAGAATCAATCTGAATCATAGATGGCTGCTTGTTTGGATCGTAAACGCCGATCTCTTCGATGGACTGACCGTTGCGCTTGTTGCGTGAATCAGAAATGACTACACGGTAGAAGGCATAGAACTTCTTGCCCAATCGCTTAAGACGAATCTTGGTTGCCAAAATGGCTCTCCTTATAACTAGAGTCGTGGAATTTCGTTCGGGTGTGGGGCACTCCTTGCGAGCTTCCACATGTTCCTCACGTGATCGGGAAGAGGGCGCCGATTCACGCGAATAACTCATCCATTATGCCTGCGCGCTTGGACGTTTTTATCTAGTGATTGTAGGTCGATTGCTGCGATGTAGGCTAGGTGATCAGTGCCGTCAACAACTACATTCTTTTGCCATAGTGCGTTAGATTTACAGTTTTTTGCGCAAAATAGCACATGGTCAAGTGTAAGATTTGGCCACTTAAGCCATGTAGGCCATGTGCGTAGACGCTTTCCAAGCGAAAGTGCAACGTCTGTAAATCCGTATTTCAAAAGCGAGCGAAAGCTTGGGTGGTCGACTGTGGAATTAAGATCGCCAGTAACAATAGTAAGAGTTGCTAAATCGCAAGTTTTCGAAGTGGATTCGTCAACGCAATAAGTAGAATCAATAGTCGCAAGTGCGCGAATTCCATTACTCCAAGCAGCACACCCACGCATCGGTGACTTTGGATGTGCAGAAGCAAATTTCACTACAACTTTTTCAGTTGCACCAAAATCCAAGCAAGTTGTAACGCGTGGCACGCTTGCAGCTTCAATTTTTACGGAATTATTGCAAGTAGAAATCGCGGAATATTGCGTAAAAATAGCGTTGAATCCGCCGTTATTATGCTCACTTTGCGCACCTACGCACGAAGTTGGGAAAATTTCGTATATTCCAAGTTTCTCAAGATTTTTTACTAAAGACTCGCTTAATTCTTGTAAAAGTAACGTATTTACGTGATATTTTTTCGTTATTTCTATTATTTCGGATGCGCTCGCTTTTCCGTATCTGCAATTAAGAGTCATCACGCGTATTTCTTGATGCCGTTTCTTGCAGCTTTTGCGCGACGACCTGCTTTCGTGCAACCTACGTAATTTTGCAAACCAGTACGGCGTATGCGACTTAAGCGAAATCAAAAATAGCACAGCGTACGCAATACATAAATATCCGTAAGATTTCGCGTAAGATTGCGCTAAATTAAGCGATTTCGTCACTTTTTCTGCGCAGCATGTATACAGCAAAAAACCGCCAAAATTACACAAAAACAGTGCTCCCATAACGTAAGTTGCAAGTGGAAGCAGCGCAATAATATACGGAAGTGGGTTATATTTATCCGCACCTGTTGGCAGCCAACGCATCAACTGCCACAAAAGAAGCGGCACAAATATAACCCACAAAAACGCCAATACTAAAATCATCGACCGAATAAGCCAGCTAATCCGCCGCCAAAGTTAGGTGGCAGTTGATTATCTTGATTTGCATCTTCGGAATTCATAAGTTCCTTAAGTCCTTCAGGAAGATTCTGAAGATTTGGTTGCTGCGGCTTTGCAAAAGCAGAACCTGCAACATCGTCGCTAGTAGATTCGCCAGAAAGACGCTCACGCAACGCGCGCTCTTCAGCTTCCCTGCGCATTGGATTTCCGGACTTTCCGCCCTTCTTCTTGCCTTTCTTGTCTTTGCGCTTCGACTTACTGCCGGCTCCACCGAAGCCAGGAATTCCGCCCATGCCAGGCATTCCAGCGCCTCCGCTCATTCGCTTCATCATTTTTGCAGCCTGCTCGAAACGTTGCAAAAGTGCATTAACTTGCGAAACGCTCACACCTGAACCAGCAGCAATTCTCGCGCGGCGAGATCCGTCAATAATCTTTGTATTTCTACGCTCTTGAGGAGTCATAGAGCGAATAATTGCCTCAGTTCGGTCAATTTCCTTATCGTCAAACTGCTCAAGCTCCTGACGGTGAGCTGCCATTCCAGGCATCATGCCCAAAAGCTTCTTCATTGAGCCAAGCTTACGAACTTGCTGAAGCTGCTCCAAAAAATCATCCAAACCAAAGCTGCCTTCAGCTATTTTTGCAGCAGCCTTGCGCGATTCTTCTTCGTCGAACTGCTTCTGTGCGTGCTCAATAAGCGTCAAAATATCGCCCATATCGAGTATGCGTGAAGCCATTCGATCAGGATGGAAGATTTCAAAATCCTTCAAACCTTCACCTGTAGAAGCAAACAAAATCGGCTTTCCAGTAACGCTTGCAACCGAAAGTGCAGCACCGCCTCGAGCGTCGCCATCAAGCTTAGAAAGCACAACGCCAGTAAAGTTCACGCCATCGTTAAAAGCTTGAGCAGTGCGAACAGCATCCTGACCAATCATTGCATCAATAACAAACAGCACTTCTTGCGGTTGCACGGCATCGCGAATATTGCGTGCCTGCTTCATAAGCTCTTCGTCAACACCCAAACGACCTGCGGTATCAATAATCACAGTGTCATACATTTTTTCGCGCGCATAATTAATAGAATCGCGCGCAACTTTAACAGGGTCGCCTTTAGTGAACCATGGCAAAGAAATCGCGCTTCCACCTGTTTGCACACCCTTTTCTGGAGCAAATACAGGAACTCCTGCGCGCTCGCCAACAACTTGCAGCTGTGTGACTGCATTAGGTCGTTGCAAATCTGCTGCTACAAGCAAAGGAGTATGACCTGCATCCTTTAGCCAGTAGCCTAGCTTTCCAGCAAGCGTAGTTTTACCTGCACCTTGCAAACCTGCAAGCATAATTACAGTTGGAGGGTACTTCGCAAAATTAAGCTGCCTATCTACACCTGCGCCCAATACTTGCGTAAGCTCGTCGTTTACAATTTTCACAACTTGCTGAGCTGGATTTAAAGCGTGCGAAACTTCCTCACCAAGAGCGCGCTCGCGAATTCGAGCAGTGAATGAGCGTACTACTTCCAACGCAACGTCTGCATCGAGAAGTGCGCGACGAATCTCGCGAATTGTGCCGTCAATATCGGATTCTGATAGCTTGCCTTTGCTGCGCAAATGCTTAAAAGCATTGGAAAGGCGGTCTGTTAACGAACTAAATGCTGCCATAGTTTTCCATTCTACCTGTTGTTGCTAACGTAACTTTAGTGCAATTGCTAACTAATACTTTTGCGTTACTTTCGTTTATTGCAAATGCCAAGATGATCCTTGCGAAGTATCGACAATTACAATTCCTGCGTTATTTAACGCGTCGCGAATAGCATCTGCAGTAGCAAAATCCTTTGCTTTTCTAGCATCTGCTCTAGCTTTAAGTTGCAAAGTAATTAAAGAGTCCAAAGCTGAGTATTCTTTGCTTTCCTTGCCATTTGAGCCTTCTGCAGACGATTGATTATCGTTCGAAGCCCACGTTTTTGCGTAAGGATCCAAGCCCAAAGTATCTAACATAGCTCGCACTTGCAAAACAGCGAGATATATGAGCTTTTGTACGCTTTCGCTTTGTGCTTGTGAAGAATCTTTGCTGCAGTCGTCAATAAGAGCATTTCCTTGACGAATTGTAGTAAATATTTCTGCGATTGCGCCAGAAACGTTAATGTCATCGTTCATAGCGCGAGTAAAATCTTCTGGAAGCTCGTCTGCGTTAACAGAGTGCACTTCTTCGCAAGTTGGCTTCTTGTCAAGCAATCTGCCAGCTCTCTCAAGGAAGTTCATAATGCGATCGTAAGCCGATTTTGACTCCACCAAAGCTTGGTCGGACCACTCCAGCATTGCACGATATTGCACTGCTCCCAAAGCATAACGCACAACCCAAGCCGAATTATTTGCCAAAACTACTGGTACGGAAAGTCCATTTCCTAAGGATTTGGACATTTTTTCACCTTTTGCGGTAACCCATGCTGAATGCATCCACACATCAGCGCTTTCCCAGCCAGCAGCACGCGTTTGTGCCATTTCGTTTTCGTGGTGAGGGAAACGCAAATCCAGGCCGCCTCCGTGAATATCGAAATCGTCTCCAAGATATCGATGGCTCATAGCAGAGCATTCAATATGCCAACCAGGGCGTCCTTCACCAAAAGGAGTTTTCCAGCGCGCATCCGGCTGATCGAAATCGCAAGGTGCTTTCCAAAGTGCGAAATCCCTAGGATCATGTTTGTCTGGTGAAGCATCTGCAGGATCTGTTGGATTGTAAATATCGTTTTCAGCAGCGTCTACGCTTGGACCCTTTGCGTCTGCAATAGCTGCGGCTTCGTCTGCGCAAGTTTCATTTTGGTTCTGATTTTGGTGTGTTAATTCGCCGTAATGCTCCCAACTTGGCACGTCAAAATAAACATTTCCAGTAGGATTTCCGTCGCTGTCATTAATAACATATGCGTGACCGCGCTCAATCAAACGCTCAATCAGCTCAACCATGTCTGTAATATGACCTGTTGCGCGCGGCTCAACTGTTGGCGCAAGTACCCCTAAAGTATTGTAGGATTTTGTAAATTCGCGCTCGTAAATATATGCTCGTTCCCACCAATTTTGCCCTGATTCATTGGCTTTTTTCATAATTTTGTCGTCAATATCTGTGACGTTTCTAACAAACGTGACTTTGTAGCCTAAACGTAGCATCCAGCGACGGATTATATCGAATGCGATCGCTGCGCGAATATGACCAATATGCGGAGAACTTTGCACTGTGGCGCCGCACACGTACATGCCTACTTGACCAGGCTTTTTAGGTACGAAAGTGTTCGTTGAATGTGAAGCCGTGTTGTATAAGTGCAGGTTTTCTGCGGCTTTAGTAACTTTTGCAGTCTCTTCGTTCAAACTCTTATTAAGCATAATTGCTATTATAAATGCTTCTTTATACTCAGAGTGACTTTGAGAAGTTGCATTTCGTGCGTCGGCTCTTTAGTTAGCGATACAATTATTGCGATTTGGTTTTAGATTTAGCTTTAGTAATCCAATTAGATTCATATCTATTACTTATCTATTACCTAGCTGTTTTTATTTTGTTCGTTACGAAAGGAATATCATGGCTGAGATTTCATCTGCTCTTATGACGGACATGTATGAATACACTATGCTCGACGCTGCTCTTAAAGACGGCACCGCAAATCGCAAGTGCGTTTTTGAAATTTTTACGCGCCACTTGCCTCAAGGCCGTCGTTACGGAGTTGTTGCTGGCATGGGCCGCATTTTGGAAGAGTTGCAAAAATTCCATCTTTCGGAAGATGATTTACGTTTCTTAAGTGATCGCAAAATTGTTAGTACAGAAACCATTGAATGGCTGAAAAATTTCCGATTCCGCGGTAAAATTTCCGGTTATCGCGAGGGTGAGATGTTCTTCCCTAACTCGCCAATTTTGCAAGTAGAAGGCACTTTCGGCGAGTGCACTTTGCTCGAAACTCTTCTGCTTTCCGTTCTCAATTACGATTGTGCTGTGGCGTCTGCTGCAGCTCGCATGGTTTCTGCTTCCGCAGGACGTCCTTGCATGGATATGGGCGGCCGCCGCACGAACGAATATTCTGCAGTTGCCGCATCTCGTGCAGCAGTAATTGGCGGTTTTAAAGGTACTGCAAATCTGTTAGCTGCAAAACTTTACGGTTTAAAGGCAATCGGAACTGCAGCTCACTGCTTCACTCTTGTTCACGACACTGAGCGTGACGCTTTCACTTCTCAAATTGCAGCTCTTGGCAAAGGCACTACGCTTCTTGTTGACACTTATAATATTGAGGAAGCTGTAAAGACAGCCGTGGAAGTTGCAGGTCCAGATCTTGGCGGAATTCGTATTGATTCTGGAGATTTGTGCGCTCTGGCTCGTCGCGTTAGGAATCAGCTCGACGAGTTGGGTGCTAAAAACACAAAGATTACAGTTACGAACGATTTGGACGAGTATGCTCTTGCTTCCTTACAAAATGCGCCTGTGGATTCTTACGGCATCGGCACAATGCTTGTAACCGGCTCCGGCGCTCCAACTTGCGCAATGGTTTATAAGCTTACTGAGCGTGAGGGTGCAGATGGTGTAATGCAGCCTGTTGCTAAGCGTTCTAAGAATAAAGCGACTGTGCCTGGACGTAAATTGGCGTATCGTTCATACGATTACAGCAACGATTCTTGCGGTGTAGCTGATTGCGAACGCGTGATTTCCGGTTCGGAAGTTGCGCTCGCTCAGTTTAAGCCTAAGGATTCGTGGGAGAATCTGCTAGTTGATTACATGGTCGACGGTGAAGCTGACGAACAGTTTATGGGTCACGATGCGATTATGCGTGCCCAGGATTATTGCGCTTCTGCTTTGCGTCGACTGCCTTTGGCTGCGCAAAGTTTGATGCGCGGAGACCCTGCAATACCAACAGAAATTCAAGTACTGTAGAAGTACTGTAAATTGATTTTTTTAAAACTAAACTTTACTAAATAACTAAATAAGATTCGCAAAAGGATCGCAAATAATTTTCGCAAATAATTCATGCGTAAAGATTAGCGTTTCCGACAGCTTTTTGAGTGTTTGTTGCGATAATGCTTTATGCTTGGTTTTGCGAATAAAATTCAATTAAATTTTAGTGCGCTACGAAATTCGTTACACAATGCGTTACGAAAGGATGCGAGATGTTTTCATCTTTAGAAGCAGATAATGCGTTAGATGCTGTTATGGAATCTGGTTCGCAATCCACAGATCCAGACTCTGGTTCCGGCACAAGCACTTCTGTTCTAGAACGTCCAGAAGTTGACGAAGATGCTCGTCTAGATGATGGTGGTAATGCAGATCGTTTTGCGCACTATGTGTCAAAAGACAAAATTGAAGAGTCGCGCTTAACTGGTCGACCAGTAGTAGCTTTGTGCGGTAAAGTGTGGATTCCTCGACACGAAGCAAATGACTACCCAGTTTGCCCTGAATGCAAGCGCATATACGAGGAATTAGGAAAGTTTAATTTTTAAGTAATTATGTTGCGTATTTAAGCAATTTATATTAAATATCAGCGTTACTTCTATCTTTAACGATAAAAGTAACGCTATTTTATTAATATATTTTTGTTCTGAGCGCAATGGGTGATAATCTAAGAGCATGACTATAGCTGTGTGCCCCGGCTCGTATGATCCAGTCACTGCCGGCCATTTAGACGTAATACAACGTTGTACGCATCTATTTGATGAAGTACATGTGCTAGTTGCGGTAAATGCTGCAAAGACTCCGTTATTTCCTGAATCTGAGCGCGTAAAAATTATTCAAGAAGCAATAAATAATTTGCCGCAAGCTCAGAATAGTTTCAATCGCAATTGCAAAATAGTAGTAACTTCAACAGCTGGTTTGATTACTGATTACTGTACAAAAGTTGGTGCTACAGTAATCGTAAAAGGCTTACGTCAAAACGGTGATTATGAGGCAGAACTTGGAATGGCGCTAGTGAACCGCAAATTAGCAGGTATCGAAACGCTTTTTCTGCCTGCTGATCCTGTGCTTGAGCATGTTTCAAGCTCTGTGGTTAAAGATGTTGCTCGTCATGGGGGAAATGTTACTGGCATGGTTCCAGATAACGTAATACCCTTATTAAAAAAGCTTTTTAATGAACAATCATTAGGCGTAGATAATAATTCATCTATGCTGAACAATTGAACAGGAGAGTAGAAGATGACAAATAAAAATGAACTTACTGACGCAACTTCTGGATTATCTAGTGAAGGAGACGACACAATGGAGCGCGAAGTGCAAGTTGATCGCAATCAAAAGCTTCCATTGCATCCGGTTCTTGCAGATGAAGAAGATGCTCAAGACGGCGTTGTAAATACAACGCAATCCGACGTGCGAAGTGCGCGTAAAGGCGACCTATTAGTTGACTCAGATGCTGACAATACAGAAACGTCATCTGTTGCGGCAGTTGGAAGTGTTTCTGCTGCGGAAGATGTGCGTGGTAATGGCGCTGATAGTGCAAAGCATAACAATAAAGATAGCAAAGCAGCTTCTTCGCCAGCATCATTTTCTCCTTTCCCTCTTCCAGATTTACGAGAAAGAGAAGACGGTGGTGTTATTGATTTTGAAGAAAATGAATCTGAAACTTCAAAAGTAGCTGCAGAAGCAATAAGCGATGAAGTGCGCTCAAAGAGTCGCGCTGAATTTACAACAGTTTACGACATTATTGATGCAATGGAAGCAACCCTTTCGGAAGCAAAGAATGTTCTGTTTGCTGCAGGAATGGTAAAAATTGATCGCGATGAGTTCGTTGACCAGTTAGCGCGTTTGAAAGATATGCTTCCTGTGCAATTGGAGCGAGCTTCTGCATTAATGCGAGAAGCAGAGCGACGTTTGCGTACAGCGCAAGCACAAGCAAGCTCTATTGTTTCCTCAGCGCAATCTCAATCTGCAGAAATAATTGAAGAAGCGCAAGAGCGTGCTCAATTCTTAGCAGGTCAAGAAAACGTAACGGCTTTAGCAAAACAGAAAGCTCGCGATATTCTCGCTACTGCGCAAGCAAAATCAGACAAGCTTACGCAAGGTGCGGATCAGTATTGCGCAACTGTTATGGAAGGCTTAAAGCAGCAGCTAGATAAATTAGAGCAAGACGTGCAAGCGGGTCAGCGAGTGTTAGAAGATCGTCGCCGAGCTGCAGCGCACGTACAAAACGACATTAGCTCATCATTGTATGACGATGATGAAGAGGAAAGGAATTAGTAATGGCTTCGCATCCATCCCAATCACCATGGGCTGTTCCAGTAGCGCAAATGGCTGCGCGCGCTGGTAGTAGCATGTCGTTGCATCGCGTATTTCCGGCGCCGGAAGGCATTGGAGATTACGTTATTGGCGTAAAGCCAGGCAGTGATGTTATGGTTGATGGCGATTTTGATGCTGTGGTTGACGGCTTAATGTTTCAGGGCAGTATTACTGCTCCGGTGCATGCAGAATGTACTCGATGCTTGATGCCGCTTCGTCGCGATTGGAAAGTGGATGTGTGTGTATTCTTCCCATATGCTGACTCGCGTTCTAATCGTTCTGATAATCGCAATACTCGTGGCGATGCGGATGAAGCTGAATCGCAAATTTGGGATGAAAATGACGAGTCAGGCAATGTGTATCCGCTAGTTGCGGGTGGCGATTTTGCGGATATTGAGGCTCTTATTCGCGACACGATGGTAAGTGAGTTGCCGTTGCAGCCGTTGTGCGAGCCGGATTGCCGCGGACTTTGCTCTCAGTGTGGCGAAAACTTAAACGAGCATCCAGATCATCATCACGACGTTACGGATATTCGTTTTGCTGCTTTAGAGGATTTGAAAGCTCAGCTTGAGCAGAATGAAGAGCGGCATTAATACGAGGTGTAAAGTTTCGGTCGTTTTTGGGCTGAAAAGCGGCATAAACTGCGCGCGCTTGTAAAGTTTCTGTTGCACTAAAGAGAAATTAGGTTGCGCAATTTGTACGGCGCTTGCTGTAATATACAGAACGCTTAAGCTCAATCGATTGAACGAAATAGAGGAAAGAATTATGGCACTGCCTAAGTACAAGACCTCGCGTGCTAATACGCATTCGCGTCGCGCTAATTGGAAGGCGTCTGCCGTGCAGACTGTGACTTGCCCGAACTGCGGTTCTCAGGCATTCCCACACATGGCTTGCCCATCTTGCGGAACCTTCCGTGGTCGTGTTTACCGTGAAGCTATTCGCTCCGAGCACACCAAGTAGGTTTTATTAACAGAAACCCTGCCATCGACGGGTGGCAGGGTTTTTCTTTTTCTTGCGTATTGTGGCTGTGAGGGGTGGGTGTTACTTACGCGCGTCGAGTGCGTGCCAAGCGATTTCGGCGGCTGCGAGTTGCGCTTTTCGTTTGCTAGAGCCACTTCCGACTCCCAGCACTTCGTCGCCATCCTTATGCGCCAAAACCGCGCGAGCCTCAAATACTGGTGCGTATTCTGGCCCAGAAACAGCCATTCGATACTCTGGATCTTCCAAACCCATATCGTGAGCTTTGACTGTAAGCGAAGTCTTCCAATCGAGAGCTGGTCCTTCAGTTAGCACTTCCGCCAAAGTGTCGTCAATCAAACGATGCACAACTCTGCGAGCTTCATCGATTCCATGCTCAACAAAAGTTGCGCCAATAAGCGCTTCAACAATATCGCACAAAATTGAATCTTTATTATTTCCGCCCTGCTCCATTTCTCCGCGACCGAGAAGAATATACGCGCCAACATGCAGCTTTTCGCGCGCAACAGCAGAAAGCGCCCATTCAGACACAGCTTTCGCTCGCATCTTTGCAAGCTGACCTTCAGTCATGTCTGGATGTGCAGAAAACAGCGTTTCCGTAGAAACTAACTCAAGCACAGCATCGCCCAAAAACTCAAGTCGCTCATAATTTCGTGTGCCAGGATGCTCGTGCGAGAACGAGCGGTGGGTGAGTGCTTCTACCAAAAGATCCGGCGAAATAGTTGTGCCTAAAGCGTTTAAAAGTTCCTGCGTTGGGTCTCCGGGACGTGTTTCATCGCCATCTAATCTCAAAACTCCATCTTCGTTGTGTTGCGCATGTGAGTTGTTTTGATTATTTTGATTGTGTTTGCTCTGCATATTTTGTTGATTGTTCTGAGTTTTCATAGCACGTATTATTATAGTCCTACTACCAACACAAGCGCTTTTAAGCTTCGCGCTCGCATTTGCGCTCGCATTTTTCCATATTCCTTCTATATCCTTTCGTATAAGTGTTCAGCTATATTTGTGGATTATGCCTACGTATGATTTGGGATTAGAACGAGTTTCGCTAGAATTTGCTACAAAAACGATTTTTACAGACGTAACTCAAGGTGTTTTTGAAGGCGACAGAATAGGTATTGTTGGAAAAAATGGTGACGGAAAGTCAACGCTACTTCGACTACTTGCCGGTACAATGCAGCCTGATTCTGGTCGCGTTACAAAACGCGGAGGGCTTACTTTTGGCATGTTGGATCAGCGAGATCCATTGGATGATAACGCAACTGTGCGCGAGGCTGCTCTTGAAAATCGCGAAGATTACGAGTGGGCTGCAGATCAGCGTTCACGCGAAATTGTAGAAGCGCTTCTTGGTGGCATAAATTTGGAAGCAAAAGTAGGCACGCTTTCTGGAGGCCAGCGCAGGCGCGCAGATTTAGCAAGATTATTGTTGCACGACTGGGATATTTTGGCTTTGGATGAGCCTACGAATCATTTGGACGTTGTGACGATTCATTGGCTTGCGGAGCATCTTCTTCACCGTTGGCAGGACGGTCAAGGTGCGCTTTTGATTGTGACGCACGACCGCTGGTTCTTGGATGAGGTTTGCACTTCGATGTGGGAAGTGCACGACGGCGTAATTGATCCTTTCGAGGGTGGTTACAGCGCTTATATGATGCAACGCGTGGAGCGTGAACGCCAAGCGGATGTGCGCGAAGAGCGTCGCAGAAATTTGGCAAGAAAAGAGTTAGCTTGGCTTTCTAGGGGTGCTCGTGCGCGTTCTACTAAGCAAAAATTCCACGTAAAGCAAGCGCGTGAGCTTATTGCAGATGTGCCGCCGCTAAGAGACACTCTTGAATTGAAGAAAATGGCAACTTCGCGTCTTGGTAAGCAAGTTGTTGATTTAATTGACGTTACGCAAATTTTCGACAACGCTCAGCAGCTAAAAAATATCGATCCGGATATTGTAGAAAACGCATCTTTAGGTGAAGATAATGCAGAAAAATCAAATAAAGTCGATATCGTAGAATCTGCTTTTGCGCAACCAACTCACGTAGGAAGCGTTACTATTGCTGTTGACGAGAGTCAAGAAAATTCTTTTGAAAATACTGCGGAAAATACTTCTGAAAATACTGCTACGAGCGCGCAAAACATTGCAGAAACTTCAGCTGCATCGCGCAAAACTATTACTGGACGCATGATTTTAGACGATGCAACTTGGCTTATAGGACCAGGAGATCGTTTTGGAATTGTGGGCGCGAATGGAGCAGGAAAATCAACATTATTAAGCATTATTGACGGATCTCTGAAGCCTACGCTTGGACACGTAAATATCGGCAAGACTGTAAAATTTGCTGTGCTTTCGCAGCGGCTAGAAGAGCTTGAAAAGCTTGGAAAATATAAAGTAAAAGAAGTTTTAAGTCGCTATAAGCCTAGCTATATTATCGATGGCAAAGAAGTGACTCCAGGTCAGCTTATGGAAAGGCTTGGTTTTAAGCCCGAGCAGCTTATGACACCAATTGCTGATCTTTCGGGCGGTCAAAAGCGCCGTATGCAGTTGCTGCTGATTTTGCTAAACGAGCCAAACGTGCTGATTATGGATGAGCCTGGAAACGATCTCGACACTGACATGCTTGCAGTTATGGAGGATTTGCTCGATACTTGGCCCGGAACTTTGATTGTTGTTTCGCACGATCGCTACTTGCTTGAGCGCGTAACAGACCAGCAATTTGCGCTTATTGACGGCAAAATTCGTCACCTTCCAGGCGGTGTAGATGAGTATTTGCAAATTGTAGAAAAGTTGCAGCGCGATCACGAAAATAGCATTAGTACTGCGAGTACTGTGAATGCTTCAAGTACTGCAAATTCTACAACTAAAGAAAGTTCAGAAAGTACAGTAGCTGAGCCAAAACTTACAGGCAAAGCCTATCACGATGCTGCAAGGCGAGTTTCTGCAATCGAGCGAAAACTTTCAAAGCTTGAAGAAGAAAAGTCGCAAATTGAAGCGCAAATGGCTGCGCACAACCCAAGTGACTTTGTTGGGCTTCAATCTCTTAACGAAGAGCTTCAAAAAAACGAGCAAGAAACCAGTGCTCTTGAGGATGAGTGGATGGAGCTTTCTGAGCAGCTTTAGTACAAAATTGCTGCGCGCTATGAAGAAGAAATAGAAGATAACAGCCACGTGCTAAATTTGTGAGGTATGACTCAAATCAAGGATATGTTGGAATCTGTAAAACCAATTCGCGTTGACGGTCGTAATGTTGACGAGCTCCGACCTGTGTGCATAACACGTAAATTTACTGATGTTCCTGAAGGTTCTGTGCTTATTGAGTGTGGCAATACGCGCGTAATGTGCACTGCAACTTTTACGGTTGGTGTGCCTCGTTGGCGTAGAGATTCCGGTTTGGGTTGGGTAACTGCCGAATATTCTATGCTTCCTAGAGCAACAGCTGAGCGAACTGATCGCGAATCTGTGCGTGGAAAAATTGGTGGTCGCACTCACGAAATTAGTCGTCTTATTGGTCGCTGCTTGCGCGGTGTAGTCGATATGAAAGCGATGGGTGAGTGCCAGATTCAAATTGATTGCGACGTGTTGCAAGCGGATGGTGGAACTCGTACTGCTTCTGTAACTGGAGCTTATGTAGCTTTGGTAGATGCGCTTAATTGGGCAGAAAAGAATGGTCATATTCGCTCTGCTGCAAATGTTATTAAGGATTCTATTTCCGCTGTTTCTGTAGGCGTTATTAACGGCACGCCTATGCTTGATTTGCCTTATGTTGAAGACAGTCAAGCTATGACAGATATGAACGTAGCTATGACAGGTTCCGGCACTTTCATTGAAATTCAAGGCACTGCAGAACATCGTCCGTTTAATCGCGACGAATTAAATACGTTACTTGATTTGGCAACTAAAGGTAATCGCGAATTGCAAGCTGCTCAAAAAGCCGCTTTAGCAAAATAGAAGAGATTGAAGGAGAACGGGCGTGAAGCTTATTGTGGCAACACATAATGAGGGAAAACTCGTTGAAATCAAGCAAATTTTAGAGGAGCAATTGTCGAAGCTGGCAGACAGTTTCGAGTTAGTAACTGCAGGTTCTCTTGGTTTGCCTGATCCTGTGGAAACTGGCGTGACTTTTGAACAGAATGCTTTGCTCAAAGCGCGTGATGTTGCTGCAAGAACAGGTTACCCTGCTATTGCAGACGATTCGGGTCTTATTGTCGACGTGCTTGGTGCTGCCCCTGGTATTCTTTCTGCCAGGTGGAGTGGTGTGCATGGGGACGATAAAGCTAATAATGAGCTTCTTTTGCGCCAACTTTCTGATATTCCAGATCAATGTCGTACTGCTCGTTTTCGTTGTGCTGCAGCTCTTGCTATTCCGGATGGGTGCAGTGAGGTTCCTGAAGGCAGTGTTATGTCGCATTCTCACGGCTTTGAGACTGTTCGAGTCGGAGAAATGGTTGGTCACTTGTTGCGCGAGGTGCACGGAACTAACGGTTTCGGCTATGATCCGCTATTTGTGCCAGATCTTCAGCCTATTCGCGATGGTGTGCAAATGAAAGATTTGACTAGCGCGGAGCTGACTCAAGAAGAAAAGAATGCTATTTCGCACAGAGGTAATGCTTTGCGCGCGCTTTTGCCGGAGTTGCAGGCATTATTTATTACCGAATAAGCATTTATTACTGAATAAGCGAAAAATTTCGTGCGCGAGATGGGACTTGAACCCACACGTCGTAAGACACAGGAACCTAAATCCTGCGCGTCTACCATTCCGCCACTCGCGCATAGACTCATATAAATAATCGAGCGAATAAAAACAAATCAAAAGTATTAATACACTCGAGCGAGTCAGAGAGCCGCTTGACAGAATCGAACTGTCGACCTTCTCATTACGAGGGAGACGCTCTACCGACTGAGCTAAAGCGGCATGTTGCCCGAGACGCATTCGCGACTCGCGCACAAATCAATTACTATATATCATATTTTTAAATTTGTCCAATGGGCGCGCCGTACAAAATATAATAGTCATTAAGCAAGTATTGCATAGTTTGTATTGCAATTCGTTTAGTGTGGCGCGAGTTTTGTGGGATTTCTTTCCTCGCAGGCGCGACGACCTGCTTTCGCGCAGCACCAGTGTGATTGTGTTCATTTTTGTGTTAAGCTTCGCGTGTTTCTGTCTGCTTTTGTGAGTATCTTGTGAATTGGACTATAGTGACGATTGCTGTCACGTAAGTTGAAGAAATGAAAGGACCTAGAAATGGCCATCAATCCGCCAGTTGACGCCGTAAAAACCCCAGAGTGGGCTGCATTGCAGAAGCATTACGACGAGTTGCAATCAGAAGGTGTTTGCCTGAAGAAGTGGTTTGCTGAGGATGCAAATCGCGTGGATAAGTTGAGCTTCGAAGCTGGAGATCTCCACTTCGATCTTTCTAAGAATTTAATTAAGCCTGAAACTCTTAAGCTTTTCGCAGACCTTGCAAAGGCAGTTAAGCTTGACGAGCGCACTAAGGCAATGTACACTGGCGTGCACATTAATAATACAGAAGATCGTGCAGTTTTGCACACTGCTTTGCGTCGTCCTGCAGAGGATGCTGGCAAGTTCATTGTTGACGGTCAAGATACCGTTGCAGACGTGCGTGAAGTGTTGGGTCGCATTTACGATTTCGCTAACGAAGTTCGTTCCGGCGCTTGGAAGGGCGTTACCGGCAAGAACATTAAGACCGTTGTAAACATTGGTATCGGCGGCTCTGATTTGGGTCCGGTCATGGTTTACGAAGCTTTGAAGCCATATGCTGACGCTGGTATTAGCGCTCGCTACGTTTCTAACATTGATCCAAACGATATGGCAGAAAAGACCAAGGATTTGGATCCAGAAACCACTTTGTTCATCATTGTTTCCAAGACCTTCACTACTTTGGAGACTTTGACCAACGCTCGTACCGCTCGCACTTGGTTGCTGAATAAGCTTCAGGAGTGCGGTGCTATTGACGGAAGCGACGCAAAGAAGGCTGAAGCTGTTGCTAAGCACTTCGTGGCTGTTTCCACCAACCTCGAAAAGGTTGAAGAGTTCGGCATCAACCCAACCAACGCTTTTGGCTTCTGGAGCTGGGTTGGCGGTCGTTACTCTGTGGATTCCGCTGTCGGCACTTCTTTGGCTGTTGTTCTCGGTCCAGAGCGCTTCGAAGAGTTCTTGAAGGGCTTCCACGCAATCGATACTTACTTCGCTGAGACTCCATTCGAGAAGAACGTTGTTGTGCTTCTCGGTATGCTCAACGTTTGGTATCGCAACTTCTACAAGGTTGCTTCTCACGCTGTGCTTCCATACGATCAGTACTTGCACCGCTTCCCAGCTTATTTGCAGCAGCTCACCATGGAATCCAACGGTAAGTCTGTGCGCTGGGACGGCACTCCTGTAACAAGCGAAACCGGCGAAATCTTCTGGGGTGAGCCAGGTACTAACGGCCAGCACGCTTTCTACCAGTTGATTCACCAGGGCACTCAGCTTATTCCAGCTGATTTCATTGCTTTCGTGAACACGCCAAATCCTACTAAGGATGGCGATCAGGATGTGCACGAGCTCTTCTTGGGCAACTATCTTGCACAGACTAAGGCTCTTGCTTTCGGCAAGACTGCTGATGAAGTTCGCGCTGAAGGCACTCCAGAGGAGATTGTGCCAGCTCGCGTGTTCAAGGGCAACCGTCCAACCACGTCCATTTTCGGCGATGCTTTGACTCCATTTAGCTTGGGCGAGCTTATTGCTCTCTACGAGCACATTACCTTCGTTGAAGGCACTGTGTGGGGCTTGGATTCCTACGATCAGTGGGGTGTGGAGCTTGGCAAGCAGCTTGCAAAGCAGATTACTCCTGCAATTTCTAAGGATGATGAAGCTTTGGCAGCTCAGGATGCTTCTACACAGAGCTTGATTCGCTTCTATCGCGCTCATCGCAAGTAAGATAGTAGTCATATAGGCAATCGTTTTTAGCGATTGTTGATTTATAAGCCTCTTGGCGTTAATTCGTCAAGAGGCTTTTTTGTTTAGCATCTGTCGCTGAGTTTTGTAAGTTTCAAATGCATCGCAATGTGTTTTGCTGCATGTTGACACAACTGCAACAATAATTTATAATGAGCACGGTCGGTAGGTAAGGCTACCACGGGGATACGGGTTGCTGCCGCAACACAGTGGAGACACTGCACGCTGGTTAACAGTCGTTGTCGAATTCAAGGCTTCGACTAATGCAACGCCACCGCCCTGCGAAGCTGAAGCTTGAACGACGTGGCACGCTTAATATGCGTTTGTGTGTTTTGGTGCGCCTCTGTTCTCTTGTAAACCTCCGATTCAATGATGAAGATTTGCGCCGGCAGCGCACTAACTTAAGGAGGTGATTTGCCGTGAAACATGACAGTAAAAGCCATAATTCTAGTACTCGTACTGATGAAGGCTCCGACACTATTGGCAGTAGTAGTTCGGATGTTCCTCCTGAATATATGAAGCCGGCAATCACCGAATTTAGGTTGCAAAACTTGCGAAATATATAACTTACGAAATACAACTTACGAAGTATAATTTACGAAATATAATTTGTGGAGTTAAAACGTGAGTTCTAGTTATTTGCGCCTGTAACGTAATCAATGGTGATACGGCTACGCAAGAATTTACGAAAATCTAAATAGAAATTCGCATAGAAATCTCAATAGATATCTGCGTAATAAATGAATAGAAATAAAAAATACACGAAAGTGAATCCACTTATTGCCTATTCGAGGACTTTATTATGACCGTATTTACAACTTCGCGCAAAGAAAGCGCAGGCGCGCAAGTCGACGAGAACACTCGTTTCTGGTCGGACATTATTGTGTGCGTTGGCATTATTGCCGTTTTTGGCGTAACTGCCTTCCTTATTCAGCGCATAAATCAACCGATTGGTCCAAGTGGCATACCATCTAAGGTATCCACGGACTTAATCAATCTGCCTTACTACACTTTGCGCTCAGTATTTCGCATGCTGATCGCATTAGTTGCATCTCTTATCTTTACTATTGTTTATGGCTCTCTTGCAGCTCGCAGTCGTAGGCTTGGCAAGGTGCTTATTCCTCTTCTAGATATTTTGCAATCAGTTCCAATTCTTGGCTTCCTTTCGGCAACTGTCACGATTTGGTTGGTAATTTTCCCTGGATCGATGCTTGGTGTTGAAGCCGCTTCGATTTTTGCTATTTTTACGAGTCAAGCATGGAATATGACTTTTTCGTTCCACCGTTCGCTGCTCAGCGAGCCAAAGGAACTGGATGAGGCAGTTCGTAGTTTGCAACTCACGCATTGGCAACGTTTCTGGGTGCTAGACATGCCTAACGCAATGATTCCACTGCTTTGGAATTGCATGATGTCTGTTGGAGGCGGATGGTTCTTCCTTACAGCTTCGGAAATGATTTCCGTAAATAATCACACTTACGCTCTTCCTGGCATCGGTAGTTTTGTGGCACAAGCTGCTGCTGAAAATAAGCTTGGTCTTATTTGGTGGGCTATTGTGTCGATGGTGATTGTTGTTTTGGCACTTGACTTCTTCTTGTGGAAACCGCTTACAGCTTGGGCTGAGCGTTTCCGCATTACGCAAAGCGCATCTGATAATGAGCGTCACAGTGCTATTTTGACTCTTATTCGTCACTCTCATGCAGATGAAGTTATTAGTAAACTGTTTTTGCCAATTCGCGAGTGGCTTGAAAAAGTAACGCGCCCATTCGGTCGCACAGGCTCCAAGTGGCCTCACAAGGCTGCTCAGCATAAGCTTGGTGATTGGGTATTTAACGTTATTATGCTAATTATTGTGGCTGCTGGCGCTGCCCATATGCTTTACTTTGTGTATACAACTGCAGGTTTGCATGAGTTTATTACTGCAGGCATGCTTGGTGGCATCACTTTTATACGCGTTGCTGTGTTGATTTTAATAAGCTCGCTTATTTGGGTTCCTGTTGGTGTTGTAATCGGCATGAATCCTAAGATTTCGCGTATTATGCAGCCTATAGTGCAAATTCTTGCTAGCTTCCCAGCAAACTTCATCTTCCCGTTTGCTATGGCTTGGTTTATGGCTTGGCATATTGATCTTGGTTGGGGAAGTATTATTTTGATGGCTCTTGGCACGCAATGGTACATTCTGTTCAATGTTATTGCAGGTGCTAGTGCTATCCCTGATGATTTGCGTGAAATGACGCGCAGCTTCCGCTTGGATCGTACTTTGCGATGGAAGACGCTTATTTTGCCGTCTATTTTCGGTTCATGGTGCACTGGCGGTATTACAGCTGCAGGCGGTGCATGGAATGCTTCGATTGTGTCTGAGATTGTGGAATATGGAAAGAATCACATGGAAACTCAGGGTTTGGGCGCATATATTACTAATGCAACCACTTTAGGAGATTCTGCGCGCACTTTAGTTGGCGTAACTGTTATGAGCTTGATTGTTGTTTTAAGCAACCGATTATTCTGGTCGCCAATGCAACGTATTTCCGAAAAACGTTACGTATTGAATTAAATCGACTAATAAAATTTACTAATAAATCGCTTAAAATAACAAAATTTTATGAAAAAGATTGGCAAAATTATGAATACTTTAAAGAGCAATGCAAAAAAAGTGCAATCCTCAATTACAAGCGATATTATCGACGCAAAGCACATCAGTCAAAGCTTCACTTCTGACAGTGGCACTACTCAGCACGTTTTGCACGATATTTCTTTCACCCTTCGCGAAGGTGAAATCGTAGCAATATTAGGACGTTCTGGTGCTGGAAAATCAACTTTCCTACGCACAATGGCTGGTCTTGTGCAGCCAACAGAAGGCACAGTAACGTATCGCGGACGCGAGCTGACAGGTCCAAACCCAGGTGTTGCAATCGTATTTCAAACCTTCGCTCTTATGCCGTGGCTTACAGTACAAGACAATGTGGAACTTGGTTTGCGTGCTAGAGGCGTTAGTAAAGAAAAGCGTACTGAGCTTGCTTTAGCTGCAATTGACGCAATCGGTTTGGACGGCTTTGAAACAGCATATCCTAAGGAACTTTCCGGCGGTATGCGTCAGCGAGTTGGTATTGCGCGCGCGTTGGTGCTACGACCGGATGCATTGTTTATGGACGAGCCATTCTCTGCTCTCGATGTGCTTACTGCAGAAAACTTGCGTCAGGAAGTTCTTAAGCTGTGGTCTAGCGAGGAGCGAGATATTAAGTCTGTGCTTATTGTGACGCACAATATTGAAGAAGCTGTGCAAATGGCTGATCGCGTTGTGGTTCTTGGATCTCATCCAGGTCACTTAATTGCTGATGTGAATGTTGATTTGCCTCGTCCTCGAGATAAGCACAGTGCTGAATTTGAAGCGATGGTTGATAATCTGTATGCTATTTTGACTGGTTCTGCTCCAGAAAGCGCTGCAGAGCAAGACGCTTCCGAAGATGCTGATTCTCAAGATCAAGCAAATAATGCAACTAATGAAGATGCTGAAGATAACGAAGCTGCAGCAATTGCAGATATGCTTATTCAACGCCACCATGACGATGAAGATGAAGATAAGCAAAGTGAGGATGAAGCTGAAGCAGGTGAGGCAAAGGCAGAGCCTGTGGCTGTTCATTTGCTTCCAAACGCTACACCAGGTGGTATGGCTGGTTTGCTTGACGTGATTTCTGAAAACCCAGATGGCATTGATTTGGCTGATTTGGCAGCTGATTTGTCGTTTGAGATTGATGATTTGTTCCCACTTGTCGATGCGGGTACGATGCTTAATTTACTTACTGCAGAAAACGGTCATATTACTATTACTTCTGAGGGTGAAGAGTGGCATAATGCCGATATTTTGCACAGTAAGCAAGTTTTTGCTCGTCTTGCGATTGAACATGCACCTCTTGTGCACGCAATTGATCAAGCTTTGAGTAGGAATCGTAACGGAAAGCTTCGTGGCGAGCTGATTTTGGATTTGTTGCGCAGTAAGCACACGGATGCTTTGGCACGTCAGCAGTTTGATATTGCAATTAGCTGGGGTCGTTACGGCGAGTTGTTTGATTATGACGCTGATGATGACGAGTTGACTCGTACAGTTGAAACTGCTCCTCTCGATGGAGTTGTGCGCTGAAATAGTGCAGAATAGTGCGGAATTATGCTCAATAATGTCCATTATTGAGCATAATTTGGTATTTGTATGCTTTCGATAAAGGGATGCCGCATAGTTCTTTTATCTTTTAGGTCTAGTCGCTTCTTATTTAAGATTGCGCGGATCGGAAGCCCCCTAAAAAGCGAACTTTTTGGGGAAAGAATTGCGTAGCACATTTGTTGCTAACGCTTACTATGCGTCGATATGCGGCGGCGATGGAGGAATATTATGGTAAATGCTGTAGAAGCATTTGATGCTAAACATCTTAAGGCTGCTGAAGAAATTCCAGCTTTCCGTCCTGGCGATACCGTTGATGTCAACGTTAAGATTCAGGAAGGCAACAACACTCGTATTCAGACTTTCACCGGCGTTGTGATTGCTCGTAAGGGTGCTGGCGTGCGTGAAACTTTCGTTGTTCGTAAGGTGAGCTTCGGCACTGGTGTTGAGCGTCGTTTCCCACTTCATTCTCCAGCTATCGATTCGATTAAGCTGGTTCGTAGCGGTCGCGTTCGTCGCGCTAAGCTTTACTACTTGCGCGCTTTGCGTGGTAAGGCTGCTCGTATTGCCGAGCGTCGCGATAACTCTGCTAAGTAAAATGGAACTTATGTGAAGGGTATTTGTTATGACTGATGACACGCAAATTAGCGATACTCATATCGTTTCAGTAGCGGGTCATGGTATAGATCCTTCACCGGTTCCACCAGAGCCGGAAGGAGATTTACCTTCCGGCTCTCGCATGTTTAAGCGCAAAAATAGAAAAGGTAAGCATTTTGCACATTCTAAGCGTGCTAAAAATGACCGCCTAACTTTGCGCGATGCTATAACATGGTTCGGTATTCCAGTATTAGTAGTGATACTTATTCGTGTGTTCCTATTTGGAGCTTACACAATTCCTTCTGGCTCTATGCTAGATACTATTCATATTGGCGATTATGTTATTACGACTAAGCTAACTCCGCGCTTATTCCCATTAAAACGTGGAGATATTGTTGTTTTTGAGGATCCTGCACATTGGTTGAGTGGTGAAAATTCTTCCGGTGCTGTTGGCAAGGATTTAATTAAGCGTCTTATTGGTTTGCCTGGAGATACTGTTGAATGTAAAGGCGCTGGGCAGCCTATTGTTGTGAACGGTGTTCCAATACGAGAATCTTCCTATATTCGTCCTGGTGTTGACCCGAGTGCTTTTCCGTTTAAAGTAAAAGTCAAAGCCGGTCACGTGTTTGTTTTGGGTGATAATCGTTCTAATTCTGCGGATTCACGATATCATCGCAATGATGGCGATGACGGTTTAGTTCCTATTTCCAAAATCGAGGGCGTTGCTGTGTTTAGATCGTGGCCGCTTGATCGAATTGGTCTTTTAGACGAACATCATGATGATTTTAACAATGTGCCTGATCGTCCTGCAAAATAAGAGTATTAGCGCAATTAGTATTAACGAAATTGTATTAGCGCGACTTATATCAACTGATTTCAATTATGCCAAATAAATCATCCAATATACCGCTTGTTCCATCATTTAAATATGAGCAAGATCTGCTTTGCGAAGGCTATGATTGGGTTATTGGTCTTGATGAAGTAGGAAGAGGCTCTCTTGCAGGTCCTGTGATGGTAGGAGCTGTAGTTATTGGAATTAAACAAGTAAAAGAAAACTATATGCCTGAAGGCTTAGCTGATTCTAAATTGCTGAGCGAAAAGCGTCGAGAAGAGCTTTATGAACCGTTGCAAAAATGGTGTACAACTTGGGCAGTCGGATCTTGCACTAACACAGAAATTGATGAGTGGGGCATTAGCTATGCGCTTGGTGTCGCTGCATTAAAAGCAATTTCTAAAGTTGAAGAAGATATTAAAAAGCTAAGTTTTAGCGTAAATGCGAATACGCGTGCGAATACGCGTGCGAATTCAAACTTTCGTATTGCCGCAATATTGGATGGACCTTGCGATTATATTGACAAAGTCGCAAATACTTTTGACGCTCCTTATGTTCCTGAGCCTGTAAAAGTTCATACTTTAGTAAAAGCAGACAGGCAGTGCGCGAGCGTAGCTGCGGCTGCAGTTTTGGCAAAAGTTACTAGGGATAATCTTATGGTATCTCTTGCTAAAAATCCGCAATATGCAGCCTACGATTGGGCAAGTAATAAGGGTTACGGTTCTTTAGCTCATCGCAATGCCATTAAAAAAGTAGGACCTAGCGATTTGCATAGATTGTCTTGGCATTTATAAGCGAGGGTGCATATGGCAAAAAATGAAGCAAAACGCGTGTCAATGATCGATGTTGCGCACGCTGCTGGTGTAAGTCATCAAACTGTTTCTCGCGTTATTAATAATTCTCCTGATGTTTCTGCTAGCACGCGAATTAAAGTTCTGCGAGTTATTGAGCAGCTTGGGTATTATCCGAGTAATTCAGCACGCGCATTAGCAACTAAGAAATCGCGTACTTTAGGGCTTATCGTTGGTGCAGAAAATAGAACATCTCGAAACATTATTGCTCCTATAGAAGCGCAAGCAAAATCTCGTGGTCTTTTTCTTTCTATTAGCATGGTCAACGAAACATTATGTGAACAAAGTGATATTCAAGATTTATGCGAGAGTTTTGAAGAGCAAAATGTCGACGGATTAATAATTGACGCTCCAACAGATGCAATATTTACGTCACTGTGTCGTACGCGTATTCTTAAGCCGTGCGTATGCGTTACTGCTACTCATGGTGCAATAAGCGCGCATGAAGGCATGAATATGTTGCGTTCTCATAGCAACGTTGAGTATTCAATGATTGGTATTAATCAATCTCGCGCAATGAACGATATTGTGTCACTTATTGCGCATTATGGACATCGAAATGCCATTTATATAGCAGGTCCTTCGCAATGGAGAGGTGCTGCAACGCGACTCATTGCATGGCGTTCACTTTCAACTGCTCAAGGTATTCATTCGCATATTGTGCAATGTACTTCGTGGAAGTCTTCTGAAAGTTACGCGCGAATGAATCATATGATTGAGAAATTTGGCATAGATGGCATTGCATTGCCGACTGTTATTGTTGCTTCAAGCGATGAGCAGGCAGTAGGAGTTGTGCGTTCCTTGTATGAGCACGGTTTGAAAATTCCGAGTGATATTAGTGTTGTTGGTTTCGGCGATATTCCGGCAATAAGTGATTTTTTCCCACCTCTTACAACTGTGAGTCTCGATATGCAGCAATTAGGGTCGTTGGCAGTGCGTGAAGCTTTGAGATTAATGAATCATGGGCCTGAGCCAGCATTCCCAGATATGTCTCATGGAGTTGGGCAAATACCTGCTGGCTTAAAATTGCGTTCTTCTATTGGTGCCGTATTGAGATAATTTTGCGATTGTGAAAAATTGCATTAAAAATTATCGAGAATAGAATTAAGAATGGTATTTTTAATTATTTTTTTGATTATTTAAATATTGCGTGAAACAGTTGTGAAACAACTTTATTTTCTTAATGCTAATATCTGGCAAAATGGCTTAAAATCAGCATAATTACGCGGATGCCGGCGTGTTGATGGTGTGTGTGAAGCGTAATCTTAACATCAGTTGGGAGTGTGTGGTTTTTTGAATAAATATGGAATAAAGAAAAGGATCAGGAGATGATAAATCGCTGCTTTGCGTTCGTGCCAGGAATTAAGCATCTAGTTATTTTAAGGTCGGCGTGTCTTGCGATTTCTTATCTTGTAAACATAGCTTTTGTCTACGTTTGCGTTGGGATGTTGTCTCCAGTATTAAGACCTGTTCGTTCTACTGGAACTTCTTTAATGAGTTCTGTTGAATTTACGTCTTACATTATTGCTTTAGCTGCTATTATTTTGCTGAAATATGCAGTTTTTTACTGGTCGTGTACTGTTTGTGCAGAAATTGAGTCGCGAATAGCTATGCGTTTGCGCCCTAAAATGTTGCACGCAATGTTATCTCTACGTTCTGTAGATATTGAAGATTCTCATGACATTACTTCTTTGCGTGTAAATGAAGATATTTTTGCAATACAAAGTTTTGTTGCTTCTTTAGTTCCACAAATTATTGCAGCTATTCCTATTCCTGTGGTTGTTTCTGCAGCACTATTTACAGTTAACCCTGCTATAGCCGGGATTTGCGCATTAGCTGCATTGTTTAATGTCGCTTCTCTTATATTCTCGTTGGCATTAAGCCCAGTATCGTGGCGTTGTGTAAGTGCGTTATTTGCCTATGTTATTGCTGGACTCGCAATTGTTGCAACTGTTTGGTTATCTTCCGTTAAAGGTGTAGGTCTTGCTGCAGCTCTGTTAACAATGCCCTTGTTAATGTTAAGCGTCCAGCCACTGAGAATTGTTGGTAAGAATATGCATGTAGTTAAGCATGCTGTTCATGGTTTGGATCATGTTGAAACATTGTTAAAAATGGTTACTGATTCTCCTGCTCCAATAGCATTTAGTGACGATGGTTCAACATTATCTTTGCCTGATGGCTCAACCAATATTGCTTTGCGTATGCGATGCAATATTTTGGAAAATAATGCGAATACTAATGAAGCTCAGCGTTTATCGATAATTGCAAAATCTGGTGAATTGCAAGTTATTCCAAGTAAATATCATCATGTTATGCGTGAGAAAATACTTTCTGGTACAGGTTTTAACAAATCTGCTGACATATTGCTTTCTTATAGCGACCGTTATGATATTCATGAAGACGACGTTTCTCCATTTGTAGTTTCTGAAGTATTTGACGCAAACGATAGTGCATCTTACTTGTCGTTGAATGATGCAAGTTCTGCAGCTTTAGCAGATATTGTTACTATAGTTAGCGAGCGAAGTCATCTATTTTCCACAACATTGCGAGAAAACTTACTTTTGGCTGCTCCAACAGCTACGACTACTGCGATGTGGGATGCATTGCGAGCTGTGCGAATAGATGGCGTTGTTTATGCCGATTACGACGGTCTAGATATGCCAATAGATAGACTTTTTAATAATCCTGAAGCATCCTATAATTCTGAAGATTTAAAGCGTCGTGTTATTCTTGCTAGAGCAATTTTAAGACACACTAAAGTGTACGTTTTTGATTATTCCCAATGTGATATTAGCAATCATGAAGCTGAAGAAATTGTTAAAATATTGCGTCGCATAGCGCGTTATGCGAATGTAATAGTGTTAATGCCAAATGATGCTGGAATTAGCGCAACTGATGAAATAGCAACTGTAGAATCGTATCGTCATGTTGCTAATGATAGTTCTAAAAATATTACGCAACTAAATCAATTAAACGAATCTCAGAACTCGCAAAACTCACGAAACTCGCAAAACGTTGAGCAAGCTCAGCAAGATCCTAATAAAAACAAGCATATTTCTTCTATTGCAAGTATTGCTTACACTTATGAAGTGAGAACAATCTCAAAGTTCAAACGTGCTATTTTTGCTTTTATATCAATGTTTAGTACTGCTCTCAATCTTGTTTCTGCAGTATGTATTCCTGTTGCTATTGTTTCAGCAATGTTTGCTGTTGCAGGACGTCCAATATTTGGTTTTGTAATGCAACAGTGTGTGCTTGTTGCTGTTGCTTGTATGGCAGTCCGTGCATTAACTCTTGTTACAACATTTGCAGGTGTAGATATGCATCACGAACGTTGGCATAAAGCTCATATCAGCATGAATGTTGGAATGATATTTGCAGTTGTGCCGCTTATGGTTGTTTTGTACTATTTCGATGCGAATTTGTCTTATGTAGCTATTGCTTCGTGCGTGTTTATTATGTTTATTGTTCCTCGATACTTACTTATACGCTCCAAGCATATTGCAAATAAAGTGCGCATTGAACAACATGAAGTTGAGAATGAAGTAAGTGATATTGAACTTGGTATCGATGAAGTACTTGCATTTAGGCAAGGTGAGCATTGCGTTAATCGAATGGTTACTTCAATGCATAAAGTTTCTCAACAAAGAATGCGTTTGGCTCGTAAAAGTGGAGGCATGTCGGCACTTGTTCTTGCTATATCGTTAATTAGCATTTCTGTAGCAGCACTAGTGGTTTCTCACACTATCCATCCAGTTCCAGCTAATATTCCAGCATGGAGCACTGTTTATGCTGTTATGGCAATGGTTTTGCTTGTAATTATGATTCAGCAAGTTGTAGATGTTGTTTTACAAAGAATACCGTCTGTTATGAGAGTTAAGAGCAGTAACTAACTTTAATTTAAAAAATATAGAATATGCATAAGTTGGGTTGGGGGACTGAACATGCGTAATCGTTGTAACAAGAGGCAGCTTCTTGCGCTGTTTTGGATGCTGTTGTTTGCTGTTTTATGTGGGATTGTTATTGGCTTGTTGCTTCCTAAAATAAACAGTAACGTTGGGAAGATTACAGGAGAATATGAAGCAAGCGGAGAAGCTGCGCAAGCATTGAAAAAATTGCGTATATCTAAGCCTTATCGTTACGGGTACGAGCGTCAAGTATTTGGATATCGTACTACTGACGATGACGGTAACGGATGTGACGTTAGGGAAGATGTTTTAGCGCGTGATTTACAAAATGTGAAATACAAGTACGCAGGATCTTGCCAAGTGCGTTTCGGCTTGTTGCATGATCCGTATACTGGCAAAGATATCAACTTCGTGCGTGGGCGAAAAACTAGTGCCTTAATTCAAATAGATCATGTTGTTGCATTACAAAATGCGTGGGAATCTGGAGCATGGAAATGGAATCGTGCAAAACGATTAAAATTTGGCAACGATATGATGAATCTACTCGCGGTTGAAGGAGCTGCTAATCAAGAAAAAGGTTCCGCGTCCGCAGCTTACTGGCTTCCTTCAAACAAAACCTTTAGGTGCGAATATGTTGCTAGGCAAATAGCTGTTAAATATAAATATGGTTTAACTGTAACTCGCGAAGAAAAGCAGAGTATGGAAAGCGTATTGCATAACTGTTCTGCACAGAAATTGCCAAAGTAAGGATTTTGCTCAGTCTAGTATCCTTAAAAGCGACTTAGTAAGCGTTTAATAAGCATTTAGTAATGATTATGGGTGTGATCGTGCATTACGTCGTGATGCTCTGCTGAATGAGGAATATGCAAAACGCGCATACGGTCAATAGCTCTACGCGCAAGATTGTGAGCAGAACCTGTGCCTTCGCCCTTGACTCCAAAAATAACGATAAGAGCCATAATTCCCGTAATAATAGCACTAATGCGCAAAGTCCATTGAACTCCAAAAATACTAGCAGCAACATCGGCAGCGTGACCTGTGCCAGAATGGTGAAGAGTTGTCAATACTGTCATTGTAACTACTAAAACAGGTGCTCCAATAGCGCCCCAAAGCTGACGCATAGTATTAGTTACAGCCGAACCGTCGCCAAGCTCTTCCTTACGCAAACAATTAAGTGACCACGTAGTTATTGGCATAAGCAAGAATCCCATGCCAATTTGGCGAGTAAACTGCCAAATGGAAATCCACCAAATCCACGTATCCATGTCAATAAGACTCATCATTACAGTGCCAAAAAACAGAATAATAGAGCCTGCCATAGCAACTGGGCGCACTCCAAAGCGATCTAGCATACGACCACCAAAATACTGCGAAATAGCCATGCCGAACGCTCCAGGAAGCAGAATTAAGCCGCTCATAGTTGCTGAAAAACCACGATCAGACTGAATATAAAGCGGAATAAGCACCATAATTGAGCTGAAAGCAAAAAATGTAAGGCAAGCGCAAATAGTACCTACCATAAAGTAGCGGTTTTTAAGCACATTAAGACCAAGAAGAGGAGTGTGACCGCGTTTTTGCGCTCGCAACTGCCTTATAACAAACCAAGCAATTCCAAAAGCACCAATAATCATAGGAGCCCAAGATAATGGGTGGGAAACTCCGCATCCTTCAATATTAGTGAATCCAAACATGAGTCCGCCGAAGCCGATAACCGAAAGACCAACCGAGAAGAAATCAGCATGCGCGTTAAGATCATGTTCTCCAAAATTATGCAAGAAAAATACTGCTAAAACGACGGATAGCGCTCCGATAATAGTAAGAGAGCAGAAAATAGAACGCCATCCATTAATATCAGTTTGCAAACCGCCAATAGTAGGACCGATTGCTGGAGCAATACTCATAGCCATGCCAACGCTTCCCATTGCCACACCTCTGCGAGTAACAGGGTAGACGGAGAATACGGTAATTTGTAAAACAGGCCACATTACGCCAGTGCCAATAGCTTCAAGAGTTCTGCCAACAAGTGCCATCATAAAGTCGCTACTAAGCCATGCAAGTACGGATCCAAAAGTAAAAAGCGACATGGAAGTAATAACAATTTGGCGAGTAGAAAAGCGTCTTGTTAAAAATGCTGTAAGTGGAACCATAATTGCCATAATCAGCTGGAAAATAGAAGTAAGCCACTGACCAGTTGTGACGCTTATGCCAAATTCTTGAACTATTGTTGGCAATGCTGCAGTAAGTTGTAATTGTGCGAAATTGCCAATAAATGTAATAAACGTAAGAATAGCAAGAGAAATTAAAGCAGGACGTGTAAGACGATTGTTATTGTATGCTTCTTCGCCTGTTAGCGCATGGCTGAGATTTTGGCTTTTATTAGACAGCCATGTTGAGTGCATCAAAATAAAACATCCTTTTTATTCTTAAACGTAGTTTTTCTTAAGCATATTTTTAAGCATAGGTGGCAAAAGTCAATCGACTTAAGTCTATTCTCTTATCTATTACAACGAAAAATTGTAAGACTTAATTTGCGCAAAACAATAATATCTAGACTGATTCTAATCAGTAGCTGTGGTAGGAAAGCCAATGATTGTAAGCGCCTTGAATGGAGCCATAACGACCATTGCAATAATTCCAGAACCAGCGGAGCTGAGTTTGATAGTTAGTAGCCCAATCAGCTCCGGCAGAAGCCATTTTTCCGCCTGGCAAAGCTTGAGGTAAACCGTAAGCTCCAGAAGGATTCATTGCGTTTACGCGCCAGCCAGATTCATGAGAAATAATAAATACTGTTGCAGTAAAATCAGCTTCACTATAACCGTTAGAAATAAGCCAATCGTGAGCCCATTGTTGCATCTCGCCAGCAGGAACAGTCGTGCCGATAGAAGCAGCTAAGCCAAGTCCGGCAGAAGAACCGCCAGTTCCAACAAGAATAACCTTATCTTTTGGAGCTTTTTTAACATAAGAAGCAAAAATATTAGAGGAAACTATTTTTCCCTTAGTTCGAGTAACTATTTTTGCTGTTTCCATTACGCCGTTAACGCCTTCACTTTGCACCTTCTCAGTACCTTTTGGAAGTGCAGCAGTTTCCTTCTTAACGACGTTAAACGCGATTGGGTCGTCGGAATTTTCTAATTTTGCGCCTGCACGATTAATAGTAATAACAGTTGATTCGCTAACTTTAGTTGTAAGAGATGGAGTAACAACATCGTGTGGCTCAAGAGTGATATCTCCGGCATCAAGAACGGATTTTACATCAGTGAAATTATTGCCCAAAATAGTACGATGATGACCATTTATAACAACGTTAACATATGAAGTTGCGCTATCATGCAACATGCGACGGCTAGCACTACGAGAAACTTGCGAAGAATCGGTTGCCGAATAAGAAGTAACCTGAACAGCGTGACCTTTAGACGAAGTGTAAAAATCTCGCGAGGCAAAACCAAGTATCACCAAAGCAATGAAGCCTAAAATAACCGCGCTAACTCTAGCCCACTGTCGTAAACTGAGTGAACCAAGCGTAACAGTATGCTTACGGTGACTGGCCATAACCCTCCTTATTTCTGCAATTACTCTATTGATACTTGCAAACGCTCGCAACGTAGACTAATAAAACTAAAATGTATGTGCAAAACGTATATGCAAAACCTCACGTATTATATCTCGTGGCATAGTCTATAAATCAGGATTCAGAATCATTAGATTCGTAAGATTTAGCTTGTTCAACCAAATCTTCCAAATCAGAAGCTAGTAATGCTCCAGCTTGTCTATAAATAACTTCGCCGCGCTTAATAACCATTACTGTTGGAACAGCTTGGATTTGAGCAGCTGCAGCAATCTCGTTGCTTTTGTCAATATCAACTTTTACGAAAGGAATTTCGGGATATTTTTCACTGACCTTCTCAAAAATAGGACCAAAAGACCTGCATGGACCGCACCACGTTGCCCAAAAATCGACAACAACTATTTCATTTGTCGAAGCAATCTTCTCAAAATTTTCTGTAGTAGCATGTATTGCTGCCATATTACTCCCTCAATATTTTGCGTATTTGCTTTATTGTACGTGCCGCCTTGCATAAATGTTGTCGATAGTGCGCTTATCTGTCGTCTTGCGGCACTAGGCTAGGAGTCATGCTTGATATCCAATTTATTCGTGAACATGCCGACGTAGTTAAGGAATCGCAGCGCAAGCGCGGTGAATCCGTTGAGCTCGTCGATGAAGTATTGCACAACGATGACTTGCGTCGTACTGCTCTTAAGGCTTTTGAAGAGGCTCGCGCTGAGCAAAAAGCTATTGGTAAGAAGGTTGCAACAGCTAGCGCGGAGGAAAAGGTTGCGCTTATTGCTGAAACTAAAGAATTAGCGTCGAAGGTTGCAGAATACAAAGCTGAATCCGAAAAAGCTACTGCAGACTACACTACAGCAATGTGGAAGCTTTCTAACATCGTTGAAGATGAAGCTCCAGAAGGCGGAGAAGACGATTATGTTGTAGTTAAGAAGGTTGGCACACCTCGCGATTTTGCGGCAGAAGGTTTCGAGCCAAAGGATCATTTGACTCTTGGAACTGGAGTTGCTGGAATTGATATGCGTCGCGGCGTGAAGGTTGCAGGATCTCGCTTCTACTTCTTGCGCGGTGCTGTGGCTCGCCTGCAAATCGCAATGCTTACTATGGCTGTTGATCAAGCCGAAGAGCACGGTTTTACGCTTGCGATTACGCCAACGCTTGTGCGCCCGGAAGTAATGCGCGGAACTGGCTTCTTGAATTCTCATGCGGACGAGATTTACCGTTTGCGCGAGCCAGATGATCAGTATTTGGTCGGTACTTCCGAAGTTGCTTTGGCTGGTATGCATGAGGATGAGATTCTTGACTTAAGCAATGGTGCTTTGCGTTATTGCGGTTGGTCGAGCTGCTACCGTCGTGAGGCTGGTGCTGCCGGAAAGGATACTTCTGGTATTATTCGCGTGCATCAGTTTGATAAAGTTGAGATGTTCGTTTATTGCAAGCAGGAAGATTCTCGCGCTGAGCATCAGAAGTTGCTAGGCATGGAGCAAGAAATGCTTGCTAAGGTAGAAGTGCCTTACCGCATTATTGATACTGCTGCAGGTGACCTTGGTTCTTCTGCCGCTCGTAAGTTTGATTGCGAAGCTTGGGTTCCAACGCAAGGACGTTACCGTGAGCTTACTTCTACTTCTAACTGCACTGAGTATCAGGCTCGCCGCTTGAATGTGCGTGAACGTATGGAAGATGGTGGAACTCGTCCAGTTAGTACGCTTAACGGCACTTTGGCTACTACTCGCTGGCTTGTGGCTATTTTGGAAAATCATCAGCATGAGGATGGTTCGATTGATATTCCGAAGGCTATGCAGGCTTATATGGGTGGCAAGGAAGTCATTGAGCCAACTAAGTGGGAAGCGTGAGTTTGCTCGTGCACAAACACGGCGTTTGTTTCAAAAAATCGTTTAATTAACTACAAAGCCCGGGAAATTACCTGGGCTTTGTTTTTTAGTTGATAAGTTTTTTGAATCTGGGTGTTGTGTGTTGCGTTCTATACGTGATGATATGCTTACCACTTGTGCGTTAAAAGCGGCAATTTGATTGCTTTCGCGCGCAAATGGATGGGTGTCCGAGCGGTCTAAGGAGACGGTCTTGAAAACCGTTGTAGGGAAACCTACCGCGAGTTCGAATCTCGCCTCATCCGCGAATTAACTAAGCCTAAAGCATGTGAAATTGCTTTAGGCTTTTTTAATTCGCCGAGCTTGCTCAGGGTTGGAAGCACAGTGTGCTTCCAACGCAAGCGAGGTCTTTCTGCGTCAATAAAGACGCAGAAAGTGTGGGCTAGTGTGTTTAACGTAGTGTGTCAGGTTTGTGTTGCTGCATTTCGCGCTTGAAGCTTTTTTAATTCGCCGAGCTCGGGAAATTAGCAAATTGCGGCAGAAACTTTACAGCGGTGTAAAGAAACGGTCGGTTGTGCGCGGAATAACGGCAGAAACTTTACAGCAGCGCACAGTTTATGCCGCCTACGCACCAAAAAACGGCAGAAACTTTACGTGGGTGTAAAGAAAAGGTCGGTTGCGCGCGAGAATCCGATCAAAACGTGCGCTCGCTCGATTTTAGCGCGCGGAATAATGACGCTCTTGAGAAGTGATTGCGTCAAGGAAGAAGTTCGCACCTTCGCGGCAAGACGTGCTGCTTTCGAAATCTTCCGGAGCGTAAGGCGCAACGCTTTCAAACATCTCCTCGTAATCAGCAACGCTTAAACGCACGCGCGAATCAAGCATATCCGCATGCTCGCGCGCAAACAGCGCATTTCTAAATCCTGGCGCAATCGTGCCGCTGAAAAATTCACCAACAGCGCCGGAGCCGTAAGAAAATAGCCCAATCTTATCGCCGCTTTTAAGTGCAGTAAGATTACTATTTTCGCAAGTAAATTCGTCTAACTCAAGTAAAGACAGCAATCCCAAATACAGGGAACCCGTATAGATGTTGCCTACGCGACGGCTGTACTTCGTGCTGGTTTCATAGCGCGAAAGTAAGCGATTGCGCGACGACTCGCTTAGGTTGCTATTATCGCAAGAATCCATCGCAGCCTTAAGCGCCTTCAAACCCATTTTCGTATACGGCAAGTGGAAGCACAATCCGGCAAAATCGTTGAAATTACAACCGTTTTGCGCACAATACTTTTGCCACACATCGTAGAAAAATTGTATGTACTGCTCAGTCGAAAACTTTCCGCGAGCAAGCGCAGTGTCTTGGTAAACAGGTCGCCAAAAGTCCTGAATATCAGCGGATTTCACAACGCTATCGTCGTTAATTTTAAGCACGTGCGGATTCGCGCTCACAAGCATTGCTACAGCCCCTGCTCCCTGCGTTACTTCGCCAGGTGTAGCAAGACCGTAGCGCGCAATATCGGCTGCAATAACAAGCACTTGCGGATTTTTTTCGGCGTGCGCGCGCACGTAGTCACATGCCATCATCAAAGCCGCGGTGCCGCCGTAGCAAGCTTCTTTTACTTCAATAGAGCGCACCCACGGCGTGAGTTTTAGCAGATTTTGAACGTACAGAGCACTCGATTTACTTGCGTCGACGCCGCTTTCTGTGCCGACGATTAGCATTTTGAGGCGATTGCTATCGATGTGGGGTAGCAGTGGGAGCGCAGCTTGCGCGGCGAGAGTGACGATGTCTTGGTGATTTGGTGGCACAGATTGTTCGCTTTGACCGATTCCGATTGTGAATTTGTTAGGGTCGATTCCGCGGTGTTCCGCCAGTTCTTCGAGGTTTAGGTAATAGTGCGGCGTTGCGAAGGAGATGCGGTCGATGCCGACGGCAAGGGGAGTGGTTGCGGAGGTTGTGGTTGCTGATGTTTCGGTATTTTGTGTGTTCATTTGTCCTAAAATTCCTAAATTTTTCTTAATTTTTCTTAATTTTTACTTGATTCTCGTAACTTTTGAAGTAATTGCGTAACTTTTTCTGTAGTTCTTTCTGCAGGGCTAAGTTGCAAAATATCATGCGCGATTTCCGTGATTTCCGCACCTTTGGCACCTGCTGCAATTGCTAGGTTTGAAGACTGTAATGCCATATGACCTGCTTGAATTCCAGGGCCTGCTAGTGCGCGAAGAGCTGCAAGATTTTGCACCAAACCGAGCGCGGCAAGCGTGTTTCTAAAGTCGTTTGCGTTTTTGTAATTACCGATTTTGATCGCGAGTTTTGCCATTGGAAGCGATGAGATTGAGCCGCCAACAATGCCGATCTGTAGCGGAATTTCAATACTGCCATGGAGTATGGTTTTTCCGTTTAAAGTTTCGGTGTTCCACTTTGACAGTGGTAGGTAGCGACCGGAGCGCGCCGCCCACGCGTGTGCTGCCGATTCTAGCGCTCGCGTATCATTTCCTGACGCGAGCGCGGCTCCTGCGATTCCGTTTAGGATTCCTTTGTTGTGCGTGGCGGCGCGCGCAGGGTCGCTGGCGGCAAGCGCGCTCAATGCCGCGATTCGGCGCGCAAGGCGTTTTCCTTCGCTCTCTCGCTCAGAGTCTTCCAGCCGCCTGGATGCCAGTGCTTCAACCGGTATATGCACTTCTGCTGTGGTGGCAACGCGGCTGGTGTTTGTGAGTATTGCCACTAGCGCCTGCACGCCGAGCCAGCTCTCCAGCTGGGCTTTGACGGCTTCGCCCATAGTGTTTACTGTGTTGGCGCCCATTGCGTCGCATGTGTCTACGTCAATCTCGAGCTTTGCGAAGCCGTGCAAAGCTGAAGCGCGGCATTTTCGCGCGCCGCCACCCCTTTTACTCATTGATGGGTGTGACTCGTTTGCAATGAGCAACAGCTCTGCAACCTTTTCTTTATCTTCAACGATTCTGCGCAATTGCGCCGCCACGCTCCCGTCTGCGTCCTCAAAAGCTATTTGCGCTGTAGTCACGTATTGTGGGGAACGCGCAATAATTCCGTATCCAACGTCAGTCGCCGCGTCAAATCCAACGTCAGTCGCCGCGTCAAATCCAGCGCCAGTCTCCGCCGCAATCCGCGCCCCATTGCACGCAGCTGCAATCACGGACGGCTCTTCGGTTGCAACCAGCACGTCCCGCACTTCGCCGTTCACAATCAGCCCACGCACAACGCCAACCGGCAGCGTATACTTTCCAATTTGATGCTCAATCATATGATTTGCAACGTCTGCAGGAATTGTAGTATCAGAACTTTCCGCAAACTGTTTAAGCAAAAATGTTGCATCAGCATCGTTAATTGCGCCCTCATTTTGCAAGGTTTTTATGCGATTTTCCACGCTTAATTCGCGAAAAGCAGTCATCGAAATCACCTCATGATTTGTAGACTACGAATGCTTCTGATCGCTTCGCATTCTGACTTAGTTGTTTTGCAGTCTGACTTTATTGTTTTACATTTTGGCTTGATTGTTTCGCATTCTAATTTGCATAGAAACGCCGATTCCGCCGCCGACGCACAGCGCAGCAACTCCATTTAACTTATTGCTATCTCGCAAAGCGTATATAAGCGTCGTCAAAATCCTAGCTCCGCTAGCGCCCAGCGGATGACCGAGTGCAATTGCTCCACCGCGTACGTTTAGTTTTGACTCGTCAATATGAAGTTGCTCCGAAACGGCAATGCTTTGCGCTGCAAACGCTTCGTTTATTTCGAATAAGTCAATGTTGTCAACGCTGCTACCGGTCGCATTTAGCATGCGTTCCATCACATGTTTTGGAGCATATCCCATTAAATCTGGGTCGATTCCGCCTTCTGCGAATCCCACAATTTGCGCAAGATATTCAATTCCGTGCGCTTGCGCGTAATCTTTGCTCATAAGCACTAGAGCTGCAGCTCCGTCGTTAATTCCGCTTGCGTTTCCGGCAGTTACAGTCGATTCGTGCTTGCAAACTTCGTGCTTGCAAACTTCGTTCTCGCTAATTTCGTTCTTGCCAACTTCGCAAGTCGCGCCCGAAGTTTCTTCCGATGCTTTAAAAAGCGTGCGCAATTTCGACAACTGCTCTAAAGACGTATCTTCGCGAGGATGCTCGTCTTGAGTTATAACAGTTCCGTTTGCAAGCGTTACTGGCACAATTTCAGAAGCAAAATCGCCTCGTTTAATAGCGGCAACAGCTTTTTGGTGAGATTTAAGTGCAAAAATATCTTGTGCTTCGCGAGTGATACCAAATTTTGCTGCAACATTTTCTGCAGTAACGCCCATTGCGTCGCCAGTAAAAGCGTCGTTTAAGCCGTCTCGTTGCAAACCGTCAATAAGCGCAAAATTCCCGTATTTGTGTCCGCTAAATCGCGAATTAGTTGCGTAAAACGGTACGTTGCTCATGCTCTCAGTGCCGCCTGCAACAACAACTTGCGCATCTCCCATAACGATTGCGGATTGTGCTAAACGCACTGCTTTTAAACCGGATCCGCATACTTCGTTAATTGTCATTGCGCAGCTAGAAGTATCTAAGCCTGCTTTTAACGCAATTTGGCGAGCAACGTTTTGTCCGCTGCCTGCTTGTAATACGTTTCCAAAAATAGCTTGATCCACGTCGTGTGAGCTAATTCCAGCGCGTTCTATTGCTGCTTTTGCTGCGATTGTTCCTAAATCAACTGAGGAAAGCGAAGATAAGCTGCCGCCGAATTTGCCAATAGGCGTACGTACAGCGCTTGCAATCACCACATCAGTCATATGTTTAGCCACCTAATCAATTGTTTGTTGCAATACGTGTTGAAGTATACCAACCGGACTACTTTATCGTATTTTTCGACAAAATTACCATTTGCGAAAAATTTTTCTCGTTTCCTTCACAATTAAACGTGCTTCAGTGAGTTCGCTCACCCGAATCCGGCATAAACTTTACAGCGGTGTGAAGTTTCGGTCGGCTACGCGCCTGAAAGCGGCATAAATTTTACAGCGTTGTAAAGTAACGGTCGTTTGCTCGCCAAATAGCGGCAGAAACTTTACAGTCGTGTAAAGTAATGGTCGGCTACGCGCCTGAATCTGGCATAAACTTTGCGCTCGTGTAAATTAAGGGTCGTATTTTCCCAAACCTCCTGAAGCTTTGCGCCAGTGCTTTGCAAACGTCGATTCTGTAGCTTTGCAGTATTGCTTTGCTAACGTCGATTACTTATTGCTTAGTGAACTTTAACAGTATTGCTCTGCAGACGTTGAGTATTTATTGCTTAAAGAACACTAGCTTTGCGCTGCTGCACACACTACACCAGGCACTCCTACCGTACCACAAAACACTAGCGGTTTTACTAGTAGTGAGGGTGGGTGTTGCTTGGTCGGAACAAATATTCGTGCGGTGAGATTTGAGATTTTTCGCACTGAGCGCGGCGAACGTCAGAGCCGCAGGCTGCTGATTCGCCAAGGGAAGAAGAAAAATCGAAAAATCTCTGCGATAAAACGAGGTTATTAATGGTTAGCACGCAGAGTTTGGGGGATTTCTCTACGAGCGCTAAAAGAGGACTGATGGAGCAACATTCTTTAAAGAAAGGCGAACACAATAAACGCCTTTAACAGTCAAGGCGACTGAAGGACGGGACGCGCGAGGAGAGAAATCCCCCAAACTCGCGCCACGGCAAGCAAGAGCGGAGCGCTGTCCTCACGGCTAATCGCCGTTCGGCTGAGCTTGCACGGAAAGTCCACTGGACTTTCCGTGCAAGCTCACGCTCCGAATTGCTTTCGCGTGCTACGTTCTAAGCGCGAAAGCAGGTCGGAGCGCTACTTACGGAACGAAATCGACCCATCAACAGGATCCATCGCGTCAACAATCGCCAGCGAATCCAAGTCATATCCGGCTTCACGAAGCGCATCTCCGCCACCTTGGAAGCCCTTTTCGATAGCGATTCCAATGCCTGCAACGCTAGCTCCAGCATGATTGCAAATGTCGATTAATCCTTGTAAAGCTTTGCCGTTCGCCAAAAAATCATCCAAAATAAGCACGCGATCTTCCGCACTTAAATACTTACGTGACACAATCACCGGAAACTCGCGCTGCTTTGTAAAAGAAAATACCGTAGATACGTATTGGTCGCCATCGAGATTAATTGACTGAGCTTTCTTTGCAAAAACCACAGGAACTCCACCAAAATGGCGTGCTGCAACACATGCGATTCCAATACCAGAAGCCTCAATCGTAAGAATCTTAGTAATATTTGCGTCGCGGAAATGCTCAGCCCAAGCGGCTCCCATATGATCAAATAAATTCACATCGCACTGGTGGTTCAAAAAAGCGTCTACTTTTAATACATTGCCTGGTTTTACGATACCATCTTGGAGAATGCGTTCTTCCAATTCTTGCACGATGCGCCCCTTCTTACGAACAATTACTTGCAGTACGCTCAAGCATACCCACGTTCGTGACACAATACGAGTAAAAACGACTGCAGCATGTGGTAAACCTGATTAGATACGTGCGCAATTAAAACGTGGGGGCGTTTTATTGCTGAAGCTAAAACGTAGGTAATTGGCAGCATCAATGGAGTACAAGTATGAGCGTAAGTATGGGCGCAAGTATGAATGCAAATATGAGTGCAAAAGATAGCGATTATGGATATGTAAGTGATTTGTTGGGGAATCCAGTTGATTCGTTCGATTCTGACGATCATTTTTACGAGAATGTTGCGGATGCGAATGATTATGCCAACTACAGTTACGACGAGTATGCTGACGCTTACGCTAAAGAGCCTGATTTTACGCAGCAAGAATATGCGTCTGATCAAGAATCAGTGCCTCCTCAAGAAGAAGTGTCTCCTCAAGAATCTCAAGAATATTCCCAAAATTCTGCACATTCTAGAGTTGCAGTTGACGCGCAAAAACTACTCGACGGCTTAAATCCGCAACAATCTCAAGCAGTCCAATACGACGGACCGGCACTGCTTATTGGAGCAGGAGCTGGAAGCGGCAAAACGCGAGTTCTTACGCGAAGAATAGCTTGGATATTAAGCCAAAAAGGTGCCTGGCCAAGCCAAATCCTTGCTATCACGTTTACAAACAAAGCTGCTGCCGAAATGCGTGAACGTTTAAGCAATCTTATTGGCAGCGAAGCAAATACTATGTGGGTTTCGACGTTCCATTCTGCATGTGTGAAAATACTTCGCAGATCAGGACAGTATATTGGCTTAAAATCAGGCTTTTCTATTTACGATACTTCCGATTGCGAGCGATTAGTAAAAATTATTGCAACAGAGCTTAACGTTGATATTAAGCGTTTTACGCCACGCAGCATTTTGGGCAAGATTTCGGATTGCAAAAATAGTTTAATCACTTGGCGTGAGCAACTAGACATGTATGCTAACGATTACAAGCCGGGTGTTGCAGGTCAACAAATTGCGCACGCTGGCAATTCTGAAGCTGTTTACGCAACTATTTATGCGGAATATCAGCATCGTTTATCTCAAGCAAATGCGGTTGATTTTGACGATTTAATTATGCGAACTGTGCAACTCATGCGCGAAGTACCAGAAGCTGCGCAATATTACCGCCATAAGTTCCGCTATATTCTCGTAGACGAGTACCAGGATACGAATCACGCTCAATACGAGCTTATTCGCGAGCTTGCAGGAGTGGATGTAAAACAAAATAGTGCGTATGTAAAGCAAAATAACGCAAATGCATCTCAGCAAAATAGCACTCCTGCATCAATCACAGTTGTAGGTGACTCCGACCAGTCGATTTACGCTTTTCGCGGAGCAGATATTCGCAATATTCAAGACTTTGAAAAAGATTTTCCAAACGCTACAACTATTATGCTTGAGCAAAATTATCGCTCTACGCAAACTATTTTGGATGCTGCAAACGCAGTTATTTCGCATAATCAAGGACGAAAGCCTAAAAAATTGTGGACTGCATTAGGTAAGGGCGCTCCAATTACCGGTTATGCAGCAGACAGCGCTCAACAGGAAGCAGCTTGGGTTGCGCAAGAAATAGCGCGATTAGCAGGTGAGGAGGGTGTTGCTTATTCGGATATGGCGATTATGTATCGCGCTAATGCACAGTCTCGTTCGCTGGAAGATGCGTTCGTTAAAGCAGGTCTTCCGTATCAACTTGTTGGCGGCACGAAGTTTTACGAGCGTCGCGAAGTAAAAGATGCGCTCGCATACTTGCAATCTATGGCAAACCCAGATGACGATGTGAATATGCGCCGAATTTTGAATGTGCCTAAGCGTGGGCTTGGAGCGCGTGCGGAGGCTTTGCTAACGCTTTACGCTCAAACACAAGGAGTTAGCTTCTGGCAAGCTTTGGAACATTTGGAGTCAATCGAAGGCATGCCAACTCGCACCGCAACCAAGCTTAAAGAGTTCCGCGAGCTTATGCACAACTTAATTACTTGTATGCAAAACAATGACTCGAAACCTTCTAAAGTTATTGACAGCATACTGAACGACAGTGGTTTGCTGGAGGATTTGCAACGTTCTGAAGATCCTCAAGATGCCGCTCGAGTGGATAATTTGTCGCAATTGCAGTCGGTTGCAGCTGAGTATGAGCAGAATACGCCGGATGCTAGTGTTGCTGGATTCCTTGAAACGACGGCGCTTGTGGCTGATTCGGATCAATTGCCGGATGAAAATGAGGACACTGGTAAAGTTACGTTGATGACGCTTCACACAGCTAAGGGCTTGGAGTATCCGGTTGTGTTCCTAACTGGCATGGAGCAGGGAACTTTTCCGCATTCTCGCGCTTTGGAAGACGATGGCGAGCTTTGCGAGGAGCGTCGTCTTGCTTATGTTGGTATTACTCGAGCTAAGCAGCGTTTGTATGTTACTCGTGCTGCTGTTCGTGCGCAATGGGGGCAGGCTCAAGATATGCTTCCAAGCCAGTTTTTGGATGAGATTCCAGATAATTTGATTGATTGGAAGCGCAGAGAGTCTGATGTTGAGCGTTGGGGTGCTTCGTCTAGACGCGGCGATGATTTCGATAGCGATTTCGATAGCGATTTCGATAGCGATTTCGATAGCGATTTTAATAGTGATTTCGGTGGCGATTTCGGTGGCTGGGATGACGATTATAGCGATGCGTTTAGTGAAAAAACAACTTATGGTGGAAGCAGTTACGGTTCTGAAAAGTCGCATGGCTCTAAGTCTTACGGAAGAAATAAGTCTTATAGCAAGTCTTATGGCTCTTCTTACGGAAAGTCTTATAGCAAGTCTTACGGCTCGTCTTACGGTTCTTCTTACGGCTCGTCTTATTCTAAATCGAATTGGTCTAAGTCAAGTGCAGTAAAAACGCGCAAAGTTACTGCAAAAACTGCGACTTCAACAAGTGCAACAAAAGTTGGTTCAACTTCTGCAGTTATGAATAAAGACAATCATCTAAATATTCAAGACTTCCAAGTTGGCGACAAAATTACTCACGATACTTACGGCTTAGGAACCGTGTTAGCAACGCAAGATAAGGGCAGAAACTCAATTATTACAGTCGATTTCGGCTCCGATGGAGTAAAGCGACTAATGCTTAGAGTTGCACCAATCGAAAAATTGTAAAATCTTTTATTTATGCACTTTAATGTAAGATAAATTTTTAACAAGGACGTGGCGTTTGCTGGTGTGAGCGCTGAGAAGCGTGTTGCATTAACGAAAATGTGACACTAAAAAATAAAAACATACATTTCATGAGGTATAAATTATGAAAAACAAATTATTCGCATCAATTCCTGCAATTATTTTCGGCCTGCTTATTGCCGTTGCACCATTGACGTTTGCAAAGCCATGCTCAACCGGAGGCATGCACAAAATGCATATGATGATGCAACCTATGGCATGCTACTACACAGGTCGTGCAGCCGTTGGAATTGGTTTAGTTATTGCAGTACTTGGAATTATTGCGCTATTTGTTAAAGAAAATGTTCGCATTGGTTTAAATATTGCTGTAGTTGTGAACGCTTTGCTTATGCTCGCTGTTACAACATTCCTTATTGGCGTGTGCAAGAGCCCAATGATGCACTGTGCATCGGTTATGCGTCCAACACTGATTGTTCTGTCTGTGCTCGCATTAGTGTTCGCAGCTGTTTCCGTGTATTTGGATAACAAAGAAGATTAATAGTTCAAATAGTTCGAAAAGCTTAACAAAGCAAAATTATGCGCACTATTACGCTAAAGCGATTGCCGCTGGAAAATCTTAAACGCAAGCCATTGCGCACGGCTGCACTTATTGTTGTATCTGCGTGCTTGTCTGCAATATTTTTCGGCGGCTCGCTGATTTCTATGAATCTTGAACGCGGCTTGAACAGTATGCGAGAACGCATGGGAGCCGATATTATGGTTATCCCTCAAGGTACGCATACTAAAGCAGAAGCGCTGCTTACAAACAGTGGTTCAAGCACTTTTTATTTCACTAACGATATTGAGAATTTAGTAAGACGCTCTCCGGGTGTGCAAAAGGCGAGTGCACAAACGTATATTTCTTCGCTTTCTGCAGGATGTTGCGCTGAAAAATTACAAATTATTGGTTTTGATCCCGATTCTGATTTTGTTATAGGTCCTTGGATTTATTCTCAACATAAGCAGAAGTTACAAAAAGGCGAGATGATTGCTGGCGCAAATGTAATCGTGTCTTATATGAATACTGTTCGTCTTTTTGGACACCAATGGCCTGTAGCTGCGCAGCTTGCAAAAACCGGCACAAGCATTGATAATTCAGTGTTTGTGCGACGCGAAAGTGTGCCGCAAGTAGTTGAGTATTCAACGAAAGTAGGGCATACCGCTATTCCAAAGGAATATGCTAAAAAAGCAGTTTCTGCAGTTCTTGTAAAAGTACAAAAAGGTTACAGCGCGCAAGAAGTTGCAAAAAATATCCGTAAAACAACTGGTCTTTCAAGCATTGGCATAGTTTTTCCGGGCGGAATTACAGCAACTACGCAAGCTAATCTTGGTGTTTTTACTCGCACGTTGACTTTTATAATTGCTGCGTGCTGGCTAGTTGGATTGCTAGTTTTAGTTGCAGTGTTTTCAACATCTGTAAACGAGCGTAAAAAAGAGTTTGCTTCTCTTCGCATACTTGGCACAACAAGAAATATGCTTTTAGGTGTTGTAGTTAGAGAATCTACGATACTTGGCTTAGTTGGCGGAGTATTGGGTGTTGCGTCTGCAAGTCTTATATTGTTCCCTTACAGTTCTCTTATTTCTGAACAATTGCAGCTTCCGTATTTGGAAGTGACTGCTCTACCAGTAGCAGTGCTTATGTTAGCGTCTGTGCTACTTGCGCTTGTTGCAGTTGTTGTAGCTTCAGCGCTTACTACATTGCGTATTGCTATGCGCGAAACGTATTTGACACTTAGGTCAGGTGAGTAAGTATGGAAGATAAGAGTCAAAAACTGCCAAGTAATGAGTTTGATAGTTTACCTGTTGTTGAACTTACTCGTGTAACTCGCGAATTTATGCGCAGAAAGCACAAATTTTTTGCAGTAAATAACGTGAGTTTTGCGCTAAATAGCGGCGATTTTGTGGCAATCGTTGGAAAGTCAGGTAACGGAAAATCTACTTTACTAAATTTGATTGCTGGGTTATTGAAGCCAACGCATGGAAGTGTAAAAGTTTGCGGCGAAGAGATTTCTGAACGCACTTTTAGTGATGTCAAGATGTCTCGTTTGCGCGCATGTGATATAGGTTTTGTGACGCAATCGCAGACGCTTTTGCAAAATCTTACTGTGCATGACAACATACTTTTACCTGTGCAAATTGCAGCTAATGCTTGTGAAGTAAGTAAGTCTGAAGTAAGCGAAGATTCAAACGAGACTCGCGCGTTAGAACTTTGCAAGCAATTGCATATTGAAGATTTACTGTGGTGCTACCCAAGTGAGCTTTCGGGTGGTGAAATGCGTCGCGTAATGATTGTGCGCGCGCTGATAAACAATCCGAAGCTTCTTATTCTTGACGAGCCTACTGGCGATTTGGATTTAGAGCATACTCGCATAGTGGTGAAAATGTTGCGTGAGGCTGCAAAAAATGGTGTGGCAGTGCTCATGGTAACTCACGATGTTGAGGCTGCTCGCTGTGCGGATCGCACATACACAATGGATGCTGGCTCCCTTCGCTAATTAGTTTTGTTGCGTTTCTCTCCTCGCGCATGTGAGTACTGTTGCTTGTGATCACTAGCAGTTATGCTGCTGCGCATATCACATCAAACCAAATTCTTTCCTCGCACCCACCCGCAGCTTAATTGCGTGACTCTAGTTGCACTTAGTAAACCACGCACTTTGCGTAACAAACTTAGCGAGTCTATGAGTTTTGTGTTGTCGTTTAGTGTGTTGAGAGGCTGGAAAAATTGTGTTCAGCAATAAAAGAGGACTGAGGAAGCAACGTTCTCTTAAGAACAAAGCAGACAGTAAAGCCTTTAACAGCCAAAGCGACGAAGGACGGGAACTTGCGCAAACACAAATTTTCCAGCCTCGTCAAAACCAAAAAACTAAATCAGTTACAAAACTCATAGACGAAAGCCAAGAATATATAAAGCAAGAATAAAACTAAAAAGCAAACATACGCAATTAAACTGTCAATATTTATTCTTACGGGTGTGTAGAATCAGAAACGATGCCTATTTTGTGTAAGCATCATCTGGAGCCTTAGCCCATCAGTGGGTCGGCGCGCGGTAGTTATGGCGTTATTTCAACGTTTTAATACTTGCACGTTCGTGTGTTAGCACGAAGAAGCACTGGAGAGGCCGGCTCAGCGTGAGTAATTTTTAGGCGATTTTGCAATCGACTAAAAACTTGGTTCACGTTCCGTTCAGATAACGACAGAATTAAAGGATTAGTTATGACTAATATTCAGCGTTCTCGCCGTCAGGTGCGTCTTTCTCGCGCCCTCGGCATCGCTTTGACCCCAAAGGCTCAGCGTATCTTCGAGAAGCGTCCATATGCTCCAGGTGAGCACGGTCGCACTCGTCGTCGCACCGAGTCCGATTACGCAGTACGTCTTCGCGAGAAGCAGCGTCTTCGCGCTCAGTACGGTATCTCCGAGAAGCAGCTTCGTGCTGCTTACGAGAAGGGTACGCACACTGCAGGCCAGACCGGTGACGCAATGCTCACCGATTTGGAAACTCGTCTTGATGCTTTGGTTTTGCGCGCAGGCTTTGCTCGCACCACCGCCCAGGCTCGTCAGTTTGTTGTACATCGTCATATTTTGGTTGATGGCAATCTTGTTGATCGCCCATCTTACCGTGTGAAGCCAGGTCAGACCATTCAGGTTCGTGCCAAGAGCCAGACCATGGTTCCATTCCAGATGGCTGCAGAAGGCGTTCATCGCGACGTTTTGCCAGCAGTTCCTGGTTACCTCGATGTGAATCTTGCCTCTTTGAAGGCTACTTTGACTCGTAAGCCGGAAGTCGATCAGATTCCAGTTGAAGTCAACATTCAGTACGTCGTCGAATACTACGCTCGTTAATTCGCCGATTTAATTCTTAAGGACATACCGCTTGACCCCTGTTGCGCGTTCGCGTGGCAGGGGTCAATGCGTTTTTGTCGATTTCATCGGTTGGTTTGGTGTTTTCGACAGTTATGTACCGCTTAGTGCAATAATGGAGTTATGTTGCTGCATCTTTATTTAGTGCGTCACGGACAGACGCTATTTAATCGCTATAATCGACTGCAAGGCTGGTCAAATTCTCCGCTTACTGAAAAGGGTTTGAAAGATGCGGACACGGCTGCAAAAAAGCTAGAAAATATTGCTTTTGCTGCAGCTTACTGTTCGGATACTACTCGCGCGCAAATCACAGCACAACGTATTCTCGATGCGAATGAAGCTGCCGGTAACGCGCGCCCGACGCTTGTAAGCGATATGCATTTTCGCGAGCAATGCTACGGCTATTTTGAAGGTCAAGATATGCAAATGGCTTGGTGGGCTGCAGGAGCGCCTCACGGAGCGCACACTTATAACGAAATCGTTGAAAAATTTGGGCTTGCGGCAACGCGTGACATGCTTAAAGAAGCGGATCCTTTCCACGATGCCGAATCAGATATCGAATATTGGACTCGCGTAGAAGAAGGTTTTGCGTTAATTGCTTCAAATTCTTTGCTTAACGATGGAGATAATGTTTTGCAAATTTCGCATGGCAACACTTTGCTAAGTCTTATGCACCGTTTTGCGCCTGCAGGTTACGATTTAAGCGAACGCCCTCAAAACGGAAGCGTAACCAGACTTGATTTTGACACTACCAAACCTATTGATAATGCCATTACTATTCGAGGCTATAACGAGTAGATTCTACTGTTTAACTTTGTTATATGCGTCTTTACCGTTCGTTAATCTTAAGTCATTGCGAAGGGTTTTAATACGTAGTTTGATTTGCTGTTGTATGGCTTTTGATACTGCGAAATCTTAGGCAAAATGGTATAGAAAGAGGTTACGATGAGCGTTGGAGACATAGCTGCTCTTATTGCTGCGATTGCGTTTGCCGTGCTTTCTGGCTTTTTGATTTATCCGTTAATCAGATTAGGCAGATTGTTTGATCAGATTGCGAAAACAATTAAAGAGTCGGGTGAGCATGCGATGCCGGCAATCGATGAGTCTGTTACAACTATTAAGCAAGTTAATAAGACTCTTGACGACGTAAACGCTGTTTCAGGAGCTACTCGCACAACCGTTACAAATATTAGTGCTCTAACAGATTTGTATGGTGCTTTCCTTGGAAAACCGCTCGTAAAAATTGCAGCTGCCGGTTACGCTCTAAAAGATACTGTTTCTTCTTTCTTTAATAAGCCGACTGTGCCAACAGACAAGAATAGTGCCAATCGTAACGCTTCAAAAGAATCCTCTGACAAGAATGCAACTAATAATGCAAGCAGGGGGGAGTAATGTTCAAGCGTTTATTTTGGATGTTTGTTGGCATTGTAATTGGTGTTCTTACAGTTACGAAGGCTCGTGCATATGTTAAAGCAAAAATGCCGTCTTCTGCTAGTCGTTTTATATTTGATGAGGAACCGAAAAATATCACATTGCGCACAGTAATGGGATTGTTTAAAGATTTCAATACTAGCCGTAAAGAGCATGAAGCTGAGCTTAATTCTCGTTATGCTAATCGTAGAAATAGGGAATTTTAAATAAAAAACGAGTTTTTCATAATTTCGTTACTTTGCTAAGTTTAGTTAAGTTAAGTATTGAAGTACTATATTGAATGTTTGCATGATTGCGTCGTGCGTCATGCGGCACGATTTCGTGTGAGCGTTGCATGTGGCTTTTGTTTGTGACGGTTATTTGTGACGGTTTGCGTGGGTCTTGCTAAAAATTACACAAGGAGTTCGTACGTATGCGCACAGCAGAAATTGCAAAGCGTTATCTTGACTATTTTGCTAAGAATGGTCATATGGTTGTTCCTTCGGCTTCTCTTATTTCGCCGAACCCAACAACATTGTTTACTATTGCCGGCATGGTGCCGTTTATTCCTTACTTGCTTGGTGAGCAGACGCCTCCTTCGCGTCGTATGGCTTCGAATCAGAAGTGCGTTCGCACTCTAGATATTGACGAAGTTGGTAAGACTACTCGTCACGGCACTTTCTTCCAGATGGTTGGTAACTTCTCGTTTGGCGATTATTTTAAGGAAGAAGCTATTCACTACGCTTGGGAGCTTTTAACTAGTCCTCAAGATAAGGGCGGCTACGGTTTTGACCCTGAAAAGCTTTGGGTTACTACTTATACTGACGACGATGAAGCACGCGCAATTTGGAAGAACGAAGGCTTCGACCCAGAGCATATGCAAGTTTTCGGTATGGAAGATAACTTCTGGACTACCGGCGGCCCTGGTCCTGGCGGTCCATGCTCCGAAATCTACGTGGATCGCGGTCCTAAGTATGGTCGCGACGGAGGCCCAGCTGCTGACGAATCTCGCTTTATTGAGATTTGGGATTTGGTTTTCGAAAATTACCAGGTAGATAACGTCAAATCTAAGACTGATTTGCATATTGCTGGCGAACTCGATCAAAAGAATATTGATACTGGCGCTGGTTTGGAGCGTTTGGCTTACCTTATGCAAGGTAAGGAAAATATTTACGAAACTGACGAAGTTTACCCAGTTATTGAAGCTGCAGAAAAGCTTAGCGGCGTAAAGTACGGCGATAATAATGATGCTGACGTGCGTTTCCGCGTTGTAGCAGATCACGTGCGTTCCGCACTTATGATTATGAGCGATGGCGTGCGCCCAAGTAATGTTGGCCGTGGCTATGTGCTTCGTCGTCTTCTTCGCAGAACTGTTCGCGCAATGCGTATGCTCGGCGTTCAAGATCCAGTTTTGCCAACGCTGTTCCCAGTTTCTAAGTCTGCTATGGAACCAAGCTATCCAGAGCTTAACGATACTTTCCACGAGGTTAGCGAAGCTGCTTACGGTGAGGAAGACGCGTTCCGTCGCACTCTTGAAAAGGGCACAACTATTCTCGACTTGGCTGTTGAAAAAGCTAAGAAAGAGCACAAGGATGACCCTATGGTTGGCGGCTCCGACGCGTTTACTTTGCACGATACTTACGGCTTCCCAATTGAGCTTACTCTTGAGATGGCAGCCGAGCAGGGTGTTAAGGTCGACGAAGCTAAGTTCCGCGAGCTTATGAGCGAGCAGAAAGGTCGCGCTCGCGCTGACGCTTTGAAGAAGCGTCACAATGTGGACGTTAGCGTTTACGACGATATTAAGAAGTCACTCGAAAAGCCAATCGACTTCCTCGGTTACACTGACTTCTCAAGTCGTTCAAACGTTTTGGCAATTGTTGAAGCAGGCAAGGGTTCTGTTAAAAGCGTCACAGCTCCTGCAAACGTTGAGATTATTCTCGATCGCACGCCATTCTATGCTGAGCGCGGCGGTCAGATTGCAGATCAAGGTGAGATTATTTCCGACGACGGCGCAATTTTGGAAGTCGACGATGTTCAGCGTCCAATCAAGGATTTGATTGTTCACAGCTGCCGACTTACTGAAGGTACTTTGAGCGTTGGTTCTCCTGTAAACACGAATATTGATCAGGTTCGCAGGGCTGCGTTGGCGCGTTCTCACACCGCTACTCACACTCTTCACAAGGCTTTGCGCGAAGAGCTTGGTCCACAGGCTACTCAGCGTGGTTCTGTAGTTGATCCAGATCGTTTGCGCTTCGACTTCCAGTGGCCAAAGGCTGTCGATAAAGATGCGCTTTCTCGCGTTGAAGCTCGCGTAAATGAGCGTATTCGTGACGATTTGCAGGTAGTTCCTAAGGAAATGCCAATCGACGACGCTTTTAAGCTTGGAGCAATGCACTTGTTCGGTGAAAAGTACGGCGATGTTGTGCGCGTTGTTGAAATCGGCGACGGTTGGAGCCGTGAGCTTTGTGGCGGTACTCACGCTAAGAGCACTGGAAAGATTGGTATGGTAACTATTCTTTCCGAGTCTTCTATTGGCTCTGGTGTGCGCAGAATCGACGCTCTTTGCGGTGAAGCTGCGTACGAGTATGGCGCTCGTGAACACACTTTGGTTGCGCAATTAGCAGACATGGTTAACGCTCGTCCAGACGAGTTAGCTGAACGTTTGGAATCTTTGCTTAACAAGATGAAGGATTCTGATCGTAAGCTTGCATCTGTTTACGAAGCTCAATTAAATGAAGCTGTACCAACATTAGTTGATGAAGCAAAGAATAGTAACGAAAAAGTTAAGTTGGCTCTTAAGAATGTTGGCAACTTTGGCTCATTCGATGCTTTGCGTAAGACAGTTCTAGATATTCGCGCTCGTTTAGGTGAAGATGCTCCAGTGGTTGTTGCACTTGCTGGTGTTAATGAGGACGATCGTCCAATGATCGCAGTCGCTACAAACGAAGCTGCTCGCGGTCTTGGTGCTAAGGCTGGCGACTTGGTGCGTACTGCTTCCAAGGTGCTTGGTGGCGGCGGTGGCGGCAAGCCAGACTTCGCTCAGGGCGGTGGTACAGACGCTTCTAAGATTGATGAAGCTCTCGAAGCTGCGAAATCAGAAGTAGCTAAGCTCGCCTAGTGCGTGTCTTACAGCTTAAAAATTTACGAATCATACCAAAAGCAACACGAAATATGGTGTGGTTAGGTATTGATTTAGGTGACGCAAGGGTCGGACTTGCACTTTCCGACCCTGGTCTCACCTTTGCACATCCTATTGGTAATGTGCAAGTGTTTGGAGATTCCTTCCGTGCTATAGATGAAGTGCTTGAAGTTATTGAAGATAACAATGTAGAAAAAGTTGTTATAGGCTTGCCTTTGCAACTCGATGGCACTGAAGGAAAATCTGCTAAAAAAGCTCTGCGCTGGGGGAAGAATCTAATAAAACGCATGCAAATATTGCATGATGAAAAAGATTGGGCATTGGATTATATGCCAGAAGTAGTTTGGAAAGATGAGCGTTTGACAACAGTAAGTGCTCATCGTCAGCTTTTGCAAGCAGATCTTTCTACTAAAAAGCATCGCCCAATGGTGGATCAGCAGTCGGCAGTGTTGATTTTGCAGTCTGCTCTCGATTCAAAATATGCGCAACAAAACTAGTAAAAGTAAATGAACAAAAGTTAGAAAGTAGAAGAGGAGTGTCAAATGTCTGATAGTTTTGATGAGTTCTTTGACAATCATGCACAATGGACTGAGCATGATGATTCTCCTTCATCGTCTACTTCTAACGGTTCAGATTCGTCAGGAAAATCTCGCAAACGAGCAAAAGCGCGTCTTGCTGCAAAGAAGCGTAAACGTCGAGCAAAAGCAGTTTTAGCTATATTGATTGTGTTCGTGCTATGTGTTGTTGGTTACGTTGGATACAGTGCTGTGCGTGCGTGGCGTTTGTCTCAGAACAGTGAAGCTGTTGCAGATTGGTCGGGTCCTGGTTATGGATCTGTTGAGTTTACAGTCGATACTGGCGAAGGCGCTATTACAGTTGCTGAAAAACTAGTGAAAGCGAATGTTGTTAAATCGCAAGCTGCATTCACTTCAGCTGTTTCTGCAAATAATAAAATTTTGTATCCTGGCGTTTACTCACTGAAAAAACATATGGCTGCTATTGATGTAGTTGATATTCTTTCAGATCAAACAAAAGCAGGCGGATTCCTTGATGTTCGTGCAGGGGATCACGCAGCAGACGTTTTGCAAAAAGCTTCAACATTATCTGGAATAAGTTTAGATAAATTCAAGGCTGCGTTAGCTGATGGCGCCGCAGGAATTCTGCCTGCTGAAGCAAACGGTAGCGTTGAAGGCTGGCTAGAGCCTGGAGTTTATAACGTAAAAGCTATGAAAAGTGCGGATGCTATTCTTTCCGCAATGATAAAAAAGCGTATTGAAAAACTTGATTCTCTTGGAATTCCTAAAGGTAAAGATAGAGAAAAAGCCTTAATTATGGCGTCTATTGCTGAAGCTGAAGTGAATAATCGCGAATATTATGGCAAAGTTATTCGCGTAATACTGAACCGTTTGGCAAAAGATATGCCGTTAGGAATGGATTCTACTGTTGGTTACGGCGCAGGAGTAAAACCTATTAAACTCACGCAAGCAATGCTTGACGATGCAAATAATCCGTATAATACACGTATTCATAAGGGTTTGACCCCTACGCCTATTGGCATTGCTGGCGACAGCGCGTTGCTTGCAACCATTAAGCCTCAAGATGGTCCATGGCTTTACTTCGTCACTACGAATTTGAAGACTGGTGAAACGAAGTTTGCGGATAACAAAGACGACTTTTTGAAATTCCGCGACGAGTACAAGCGCAATAATCCCGAAGGCAACTAAACTGTTAAATAAAAATATAGCTTTTAACCACATAGATGTGTTGAGGTTGTAACAGTTTCGCAAGTTTTCGTAATCTGCTTTAATGAAGCAATTAATTATTACGATACTATCGGTGCTACCAACGCTCACATGTTTAATTTCAGTTTGCGCAACAGACATAAAAAGTCGCGTAGTGCCAAGACTTTGGGTTGTTATTGCAGGAATTTTTCAATCTTTTGCGAATCTCATATATTCGATTATTTTATTTAGAAATATTAGCGTGCTTATTTTCGGCTGGATTTCTTGCGTAATTATTTTTGTAATTTACTGGAGTATGCGAAAAATTTCCGCAAAAAATGCTATTGGCTTCGGAGATGTTACGAGCGCGTCAATGATTGCGCAAGCCTTGGTATTATTCGGCTTTGACTGCTTAATTTACTGGTTCGCTTTAGTTGGAGCAGTTGGCTTACTTTGGCTTTTGCTATGGAAAATTTACTGCAAAATCTGCTCTCCAACCAACGCATCAATACCATTCGTACCAGTAGAAGCAATATCTGCAATACTCGCAGCATTGCTGTCAATAACAACCAGCTCAATACTTGGTAGTTAGTAGAGTAGAGTATTTAGACGCGTAAATTACTTGAGAATGGAGAAATGGCATGCTTAGATGGCAAACGGCAGGGGAGTCGCACGGTGAAGCGTTAGTAGCCATGATTGAAGGTTTGCCGGCTGGCGTGCACATTACTAGCAACGATGTAGTTTCGGCACTTGCTCGCCGTCGCCTTGGTTATGGTCGTGGAGCGCGTATGAAGTTTGAGCAAGACAAAGTGCGTCTTTTAACTGGAGTTCGCCACGGAGCAACGCTTGGTTCTCCGATTGCTGTAGAAATCGCGAATACAGAGTGGCCAAAGTGGACGGAAGTAATGAGTGCAGATCCTTTGGATCACGAGGTTGAGCAAGTTGGCAGAAATGCTCCTTTGAGCCGCCCTCGTCCAGGTCATGCGGATTTAACAGGCATGCGCAAGTACGGTTTTAATGATGCTCGCGAAGTTTTGGAGCGTTCGAGTGCTAGGGAAACAGCTTCTCGTGTAGCTTTGGGTGCTATTGCTGATGCGTTTTTACAGCAGGCTTTGGGTGTGCGCACAGTTGCGCATGTTATCGGCATCGGCGGCGAATACACTAACAAAAGTTTAGCTTTACCAACACCAGACGATGTTGCCGCTCTGGATGCTTCTCCAGTTCGCACTCTCGACAAAGATGCTGAAGCTAAAATGATGGCTCGCATCGACGAAGCAAAAGCAAATGCAGATACGCTCGGTGGAGTAGTGGAAGTACTTGCTTACGGCATGCCTGCAGGAGTTGGCACATACGTTGAGTCGGATCGTCGCTTGGATGCAGCTCTCGCGAGCGCGATTATGGGAATTCAGGCTATTAAAGGCGTGGAAATTGGCGACGGTTTTGCAGAGGCAGATCGCCCAGGATCGGCCGCGCACGACGAAATGGTAACAGACGAAAACGGGAAAATTAAGCGTCTTACTAATCGAGCTGGAGGAATTGAAGGCGGAATGTCGAACGGCGAAATTATTCGTGTGCGCGCTGCAATGAAGCCAATTCCGTCTATTCCACGCGCTTTGCGCACAGTGGATGTGCTTACTGGCGAAGCTGCTCAAGCTATTAATCAGCGCTCAGATTTCACTGCTGTGCCAGCTGCTTCTGTAGTTGCAGAAGCGATGGTAAGGCTTACTTTAGCTAAGTATGCTTTGGAAAAATTCGGCGGAGATTCTTTGCAAGAAACGCGCCGAAATGTGGAGTCTTACGTAGCTTCCTGGCCGGAGAATATGAAATGAGCAACACTAAACTTCCGCTAGCTGTTATTATTGGCATGCCTGCTGCTGGAAAAACGCGTGTTGGCCGTGAAGTTGCGCATCTTATGAATCTGCCTTTTTATGATACAGATGACATGATCGAGTGCGATATTGATATGTCAATACCGCAATATTTCGAGGAATATGGCCAGGATGCTTTTCGTGAAATAGAAGCTCGCATAGTGCGAGAGGCAATTTTAGGAGATACATCTGCAGAAGATTCTACAAAGGGAATAGTTTCGCTTGGTGGCGGTGCGCCTATGCGTGAAGAAACTCAAAAAGTTTTGCGTGAGTATATGCGTAGTGGTGGTCGCGTTGTGTATTTGCAAGCAAATGCTAAAGAGGCTATTGAGCGCGCAAGCTGGAATAATAATCGTCCTATGTTTTCTGGAGAAGATGCGCAAAAGCGTTGGATGGAATTATTTGAGCAGAGAGATCCTGTTTTTAAGGCGGTGTCGAATATCCACATGCAAACAAAAGGTTCGACTCCGTATATGGCTGCAGAAAAATTAAGGAATATGATTATGCAACGTATTGTGCACGTAACAGGTGAGGGAATTGAACCATACGATGTGCGAATTGGCGACGGTGCAATGCAACTTCTGCCGCAAATGCTTGGAACTAAGCCGGTTAAAGTGGCGTTAGTTCACACGCAACCTGTTCAGCGTCATAGCGACAAAGCTCGAACTATTTTGCGCCAATCTGGTTACGAAGTTTTCGACATGCTAATTCCGGATGCAGAAGCTGGAAAAACTATTAAAGTTGCAAGCGGATTGTGGGCTAACTTGGCAGAAGCTGGTTTTACTCGTTCGGATGCAATTGTTGGTTTAGGCGGGGGAGCAGCAACGGATGTCGCTGGCTTTGTTGCTGCAACTTGGATGCGTGGAATTCGCTATGTAAACTGCCCTACTTCGCTTCTTGCGATGGTTGACGCGTCTACGGGCGGTAAAACTGGTATTAATACGGATGCTGGAAAGAATCTAGTCGGCAGCTTTTACACTCCAGCTGGCGTTTTAGCAGATACTTCTACGCTTGCAACTCTTCCAAACGATATTCTTATTGAAGGCTTGGGTGAGGTTGCAAAATCTGGTTTTATTCGCGATGGTGAAATTTTGAAGATTCTTAGCGATGCCAATAATGCGAAGCTTTTGCGTGAATTTAATGGGGATGATTTAGAAAATAATAACGAACTTCACGAACTGCTCGTGGAGCTTATTGAACGCACAGTTAAAGTAAAGGTGTATCACGTATCGAGCGATTTAAAAGAGCAGGGTTTGCGCGAGTTTTTGAACTACGGGCATACGCTTGGCCACGCGATTGAGCAGATTGAGCATTTCCGCTGGCGTCATGGAAACGCTGTAGCTGTTGGCATGGTTTTTGCGGCGGAGCTTGCGCAAATTTTAGGATATTTGGATGCGGGAGACGTTGCGTATCATCGTTCGCTTTTGGATTCGCTTGGATTGCCAACTTCGTGGCAGTGTGCAAAAGATGCGGATGCTGCTTTTGAGTGCGTGCTTAACCTTATGCATCGCGACAAAAAAGCGCGCGGCAACATGCTACGTTTCGTAATTTTGGATGGTATTTCGAATCCTATTCATCTTGACAACCCGCCTATTGAAGCAGTTAAAGAAGCTTTTGAGCGCGTTTATAAGCAAAATTAATTAATCTTGCGAGGTAAAAATGGAAAATCAGCATACAAAAAAAGTGCTTGTTGTAAACGGACCGAATTTAGGTCGTTTAGGCGTTCGCCAGCCGGACGTGTACGGTAGCGAGAACTTTGAAACTTTGCGCGAGAAATGCGAAAAGTGGGGTGCGGAACTTGGGTTTGAAGTAGAAGTGCGCCAAAGTGACGACGAAGCTCAAATGGTTCACTGGATGCACGAAGCTGCCGATACTCATACGCCCGTTGTTATGAATCCTGCCGCTTTTACGCACTACAGTTACGCGCTCGCGGACGCGGCTCACATGGTTTTGGATGCTGGAGTTCCGTTAATGGAAGTGCATATTTCTAATCCTGCTGCGCGCGATGCTTTTCGTAAAATTAGCGTAATTAGTCCTGTTGCAACCGGCACTATTACAGGCATGGGATTGTACGGCTATAAGCTCGCTTTGGAAGCTGTTGCGCATCTTGTTTGATTTTGTTCGATTTTTTGCGAATCAACACCCAGCGTCGAGGCTCGAAGATACTATGGAGTTCCATGGTTAGAAGACAACATGGTAACTCTCAGGAGCATATTACAAAGCATATTTTTGTCACTGGTGGCGTAGTTTCGTCCCTCGGAAAAGGCCTTACAGCATCATCTTTAGGCCGACTTTTACGCAGTCGCGGATTGCATGTATTACAACAAAAACTCGATCCTTATATCAATGTTGACCCGGGTACAATGAACCCATTCCAGCATGGTGAAGTCTATGTTACGGAAGATGGTGCAGAAACAGATCTCGATATTGGTCATTACGAGCGATTCCTCGATGTTTTCTTAAGCCAGAAAGCGAATGTTACAACTGGTCAGATTTATCAGTCTGTGCTTCGTAAGGAGCGCGCTGGCGAATATTTGGGTCAGTGCGTGCAGGTTATTCCGCATATTACTGGTGAAATCAAGTCGCGTATGCGCGCTCAAGCTTCCGACGATGTAGACGTTATTATTACGGAAATTGGCGGAACGGTTGGCGATATTGAGTCCCAGCCATTTTTGGAGGCAGCTCGCGAAGTTCGTCGCGATTTAGGTCCTGAAAACTGCATGTTTGTGCACGTTTCTTTGGTGCCTTATATTGCTGCAGCTCACGAATTGAAAACTAAGCCAACTCAGCATTCTGTTATGATGCTTCGCTCTCTTGGCATTTCTCCAGATGCGCTTGTCTTGCGTTCGGATCGTCCGCTTAATCAAGGCATTAAAGACAAGATTTCGCTTATGTGCGATGTCGATGCTGAAGGCGTTGTGAACTGCGTCGACGCTCCAAGCATTTACGATGTGCCGAAGATTTTGTTCAACGAAGGCTTGGACGCTTACGTTGTGCGCGAACTTGAGCTTCCATTCCACGATGTTGATTGGAACGAGTGGGAAGATTTGCTTGAGCGCGTGCATCATCCAAAGCATGAGCTGAACATTGCAATCGTTGGTAAGTATATTGATTTGCCAGATGCGTACCTTTCTGTTACTGAAGCTATCAAGGCTGGCGGTTTTGCAAACTGGGCTAAGGTAAACGTGCGCTGGGTTGCTGCAGACAAGTGCGAAACTCAAGAAGGTGCGGCTGCGGCTCTTGACCAAATGGATGGCATGGTTATTCCAGGCGGCTTCGGAATTCGCGGTATTGAAGGTAAAATTGGCGCACTTCGTTACGCTCGCGAGCACGGTTTGCCAACGCTTGGTCTTTGCCTTGGCTTGCAATCTATGGTTATTGAATACGCTCGTCACGTGCTTGGACTTGAGGATGCTAATTCCACTGAGTTCGAGAAGGATTGTGGCGATCCAGTAATCGCAACTATGGAAGAGCAGAAGGATATTGTGGCCGGTAAGGGAGATATGGGTCACACAATGAGACTTGGCTCTTACCCTGCAACGCTTGAAGAAGGCTCTATTGTTGCTGAGCTTTATGGCACTACGCATGTTACTGAGCGTCACCGTCACCGTTATGAAGTGAACGTGGCATATAAGGATCGTTTGCGTGAAGCCGGCTTGCGTATTAGCGGTCAAAGCCCAGATGGTAATTTGACTGAGTTTGTGGAGCTTCCAAAGGAAGTTCACCCATTCTACGTAGCAACTCAAGCTCATCCAGAGTTTAAATCTCGCCCAACTAAGCCTCATCCACTGTTTGCTGGCTTGGTTGCGGCTGCTCTTGAGCATCAAGAGGCTTCTCAAAATAGCAAGGAAGATAAGTAGATTTAAGTAAGATTTAAGTAAGGCTTAAGTAAAGCTTAAGTGGGACTTAAGTAAGAATTAAGTAAATAGAAATAAGCGGTAAGACTTGGTTTTCCTAAGTTTTGCCGCTTTTTAATTCGTAAACGACCTTTTCTTTACAGCGTTGTAAAGTTTCTGCCGTTTTTTGGTGCGTAAACGACCTTTTCTTTACACTTGCGTAAAGTTTCTGCCGTTTATGTTTTATTAGATTGTGATAAACATTACGTTTTGCGCGTAACACGGCTATACCAAGAAATCGCATTACGCGGTAACCTTAGATAGGTGATAATTGAGTGGGGAGAGTGCAAAAGTAGCGCTTTGGGGGAGCAGCTTTTGCCAATTAATACGTACCGCGCGCAGGTGTGCGTTAAGTATGGAGGTGTAACAGGCTTTATGAGCGATACTAGCAATATGAGCGATGCTGGCAATATGAATGATACTGGCGTTACTGGCGATCCAAGCGTTGCAGCAAGTGATGGCAATAATTCAGCAAAAAATAAAGCTGCAGACGTTGAAATGAGCCAGTATGTGGCAGATCGCGCTCGCGTAAACGAAGAGAAAATACGTCAAGACGAGCAGATTGTTGCTGAATTTGGCGATTACAATTACGGTTGGCACGATTCGGATGCTGCAGGCGAGGCTGCGAAGAAGGGTATTGACGAGTCGGTTGTTCGTGCAATTTCCGCTGACAAGCACGAGCCGGAATGGATGCTAAATCTTCGTTTGCAAGGTTACCGCGCATTTTTGCAAAAGCCGATGCCGGATTGGGGCGTGGATTTAAGCGGTTTTGACGCGGATGATTTTAAATACTACGTGCGTCCTGTTCACGATCAAGCGAAAACTTGGGACGATTTGCCGGAAGATATTCGCAAAACTTACGACAGGCTCGGCATTCCGGAAGCTGAGAAAAAGCGCTTAGTTTCAGGCGTTGCAGCACAGTATGAGTCGGAAGTTATTTACAATTCGATTCGCGAAGACTTGGCTGCGCAAGGCGTAATTTTTGTTGATACGGATACAGCAGTGCAAAAGTATCCGGAGCTTGTAAAAAAGTATTTTGCAACTGTGATTCCAGTTGACGACAACAAGTTTGCGGCTCTTAACACAGCGGCTTGGAGTGGTGGCTCGTTCGTGTACGTTCCAAAAGGCGTGCACGTGGATATTCCGCTTCAGGCTTACTTCCGCATTAATACGCCGAACATGGGTCAGTTTGAGCGCACGTTGATTATTGCAGACGAAGGCTCTTACGTGCATTATGTTGAGGGTTGCACGGCTCCAATTTATTCCACGGATTCTCTTCACGCTGCAAACGTTGAAATTGTTGTGGAAAAGCATGCGCGCGTGCGATACACAACCGTTCAAAACTGGTCAAATAACGTGTATAACTTGGTAACTCAGCGAGCTTACGTGCGCGAAGGCGGCACAATGGAGTGGGTTGACGGCAACATCGGCTCCAAAGCTACTATGAAGTATCCTGCTTGCATTCTTGCTGAGCCGTACGCAAAAGCAGAAACTATGTCTTTGAGCTTTGCTGGACGCGGTCAGTATCAAGATACGGGTGCGAAAATGATTCATTTGGCTCCGCACACGAGTTCAACGATTGTTGCTAAGTCGATTTCGCGCGGCGGCGGACGTTCAGCTTACCGCGGTCTTGTGAAGATTATTAAGGGCGCGAAGGGCTCTAGTTCGTCTGTTGTGTGCGACGCTTTGCTTGTTGACGATTTTTCGAGGTCGGATACTTATCCGCATGTTGACGTGCGCGAAGACGACGTTTCGATGGCTCACGAGGCCACTGTTTCCAAGGTTTCGGAGGATCAGCTTTTCTACTTGATGAGTCGTGGACTTGAAGAAAAAGAGGCTATGGGCATGATTGTTCGCGGCTTCGTGGAGCCGATTAGCCGCGAGCTTCCAATGGAGTACGCGCTTGAGTTGAATCGCTTAGTTGAGTTGCAAATGGAAGGATCCGTGGGCTGATGAGCGAAGATTTAAAAGAGAATTTAGGCAATAAAATGACGGAAAAAGAAATTAATATTCCTGTAGCAGATCCTAATGATCCGTATGCGGTTCCTGCAGCAATGCCTTCTAGCGCAGACAAATCCATGCGCTCGTTCAACGTGGAAGATTTTGCGATTCCAACTAGAAAGCAGGAAGATTGGCGATACACTCCAGTTGAGCGAATTTCCGAGTTTTTCGAGTGTTTCGAGCCTTCTAATAGCATTCATGTAACGCTTGAAGGCGTTGGTGGAGCCGCTTTGGATGATTCTTACGTCGGCAGCGACGGTTCCGTAAGTTTGCAAGTAAAGCCGCAAAACGATGCTCCTCACACCGAAATGAAGCCGTCTGATCGCGCGGCTGCAGTCGCATGGAACGCGGCGAAACAAGCGCACGTGCTTCACGTATCTGGTGAAATCAAAAAGCCAATCGTGCTGAAAATTCAAGGTAATAATGTTAATGCGCTTGACGCACTGCACTTAGTAATCGAAGCGGACCCACGTTCAAACGCAGATATTATTATCGAACATACCGGTTGCGCGAAACTTGCTGAAGGCGTGGAAATCATCCTCGGAAAGCACGCGCACGTTTCTACTACCTTTATTCAAGAATGGGATTCGGGCAGCAAGCACGTTGGAAACCAGCGTATTCACGTTGGGGAGGGAGCTTCGCTTCGCCACACGATGGTCACTCTTGGTGGAGATGTTGTGCGTATTCGCATGGATCAAGATTTTGGCGGCGAGCAGGGCGATTTGAACATGCTCGGCATGTATTTTGTGGATCCAGGCGAGCATGTTGAGCATCGCACGATGGTTGTGCACAATTATCCGGAATGCAAGTCGCGAGTAGTGTACAAGGGTGCTTTGGAAGGAAAGGGCGCGCATTCAACTTGGGTTGGAAACGCGCTTATTAAGCCGGAAGCTCCTGGCACAGATTCGTACGAGTTGAATCGTAATTTGGTGCTCACTCCTGGAGCAATCGCCGATTCTGAGCCGAATTTGGAAATTGAAAACGGAAATATTATTGGTGCCGGTCACGCAAGTTCAGTCGGTAGATTTGACGACGAAGAGCTTTTCTACTTGCAATCGCGCGGAGTTAGTGAGATTGAAGCCAGAAAGCTTGTTGTGCGTGGATTCTTTAACGAGCTTATTGAAGAAATTGGCGTTCCGGAAATTGTTGATCACTTAATGAAGGCAATTGAGCGCCGTCTTGCAAGAACGGAAGAGCCTGCGAAAAAAGAGCCTGCACAAGACTCACCTGCACAAAACTAACTTGCAAGAACGGAAGAATAGGAGAAAAACATGTCAACTTTGGAAATTAAGGATTTGTACGCTTCTGTAGAAACAAAAGAAGGTCGCAAGCAAATCTTAAAAGGCGTGAATCTTACAGTTAATTCTGGCGAAACGCACGCAATTATGGGTCCTAACGGATCTGGAAAGTCTACTCTTGCATACACTTTGGCAGGGCACCCAAAGTATGAAGTTGATTCGGGTCAAGTTCTTCTCGACGGCGAAGATATTTTGAAAATGACTCCTGACGAGCGCGCAAAAGCCGGACTGTTCCTTGCAATGCAGTACCCGGTAGAGGTACCGGGCGTATCTATGACGAACTTCCTTCGCACTGCAAAAACTGAAGTCGAAGGCAAAGCTCCATCTTTAAGAAGCTGGGTGAAAGAACTTAGCGAGGCTATGAAAAAGCTTCGAATGGATCCAAAATTTGCGTCGCGTTCTGTAAACGAAGGCTTTTCCGGCGGTGAAAAGAAGCGTGCGGAAGTTTTGCAACTAGAGCTTTTGAAGCCAAAGTTTGCGATTTTGGATGAAACTGATTCTGGTTTGGACGTTGACGCGCTTCGAATTGTGTCTGAAGGCGTGAATCGCGCCAAAGAAAACACCGGTTTGGGCATTATGATGGTCACGCATTACACGCGAATCCTCAAGTATATTAAGCCGGATATTGTGCACGTTTTTGCGCAAGGTCACTTTGTAAAGACTGCAGGACCGGAGCTTGCGGACGAGCTGGAAGAAGAAGGCTACGACAAGTATTTGCCGGAAGGTACAACTGAGTCGGCACTGGCTTAAGCGCGGTTCAAGTACAGTTTAATCTATCTGTATATTCGTAAGAATAGCGTCAAAATAGCGGTTTAATATGACTACAGTGACTACAGAAAATATTATGCGAGAATTTAGCGATTTGCGCTCGCAGTTTCCGATTTTAAGTCGCACAGTTCACGGCACTTCGCTTCACGATACTGTGCACGGAAAACCTTTGATTTACTTGGATTCTGCAGCTACTTCGCAAAAGCCGCAAGTTGTAATCGACGCCGAAAAAGAGTTTTACGAAACAATTAACGCTGGTGTGCACAGGGGAGCGCACGAGTTGGCTGCACTTTCGACGGTTGCGTTTGAACAAGCGCGCGCGAAAGTTGCGTTGCTTGTTGGAGCGTGCGCAGATGCTGGCAGCGAGGAAATTGTTGTTACTTCGGGAGCTACAGGCGCGCTTAATCTTCTCGCAACTGCTATTAGTAACGCTAGTGCGAAGGCAAAAATCTGCAAAAAAGACAGTAGTGATCTGGCTGATTCTAAAAGTGATTTCCGCAAAAATTTTGCGCTTCAAGAAGGCGACGTAATAGTCGTATCTCGCGCGGATCACCATTCTGTTTTGCTTCCATTCCAAGAGCTGGCTCTTCGCACGGGGGCTGAGCTTCGCTGGATTGATGTAACAGAAGACGGTCGCGTGCGCACGGATGCAGATTATTTGCGAACAATTATTGACGAGCGCACGAAAATCGTTGCAGTTACGCATATTAGCAACGTTACTGGCGCTATTACGGACGTTTCGTCGATTTGCAAGCGCGCTCACGAAGTCGGCGCGATTTTTGTGCTTGACGCATGCCAGTCAGTTCCGCATATTCCAGTTGATTTTCACGCATTAGACGTTGATTTTGCGGCATTTAGTGCGCATAAAATGTATGGTCCTACGGGAGTTGGATTCTTGTATGGTCGTCGCGAGCTTTTGAACGCGCTTCCGCCTGCGAATTTTGGCGGCTCAATGGTGGAGCTTGCTTGGCTTAACAAGCCGGCGCAATACATGGATGTGCCTTACCGCTTTGAGGCTGGAACTCAGCCTGTTGCGCAAATGGTTGCGGCAGGAGTTGCAGCGGATTGGCTGCGCTCGTTGGACATGAACCGAGTTGCAGAGCATGAGCAGGAAATTGCTGCAGAATTGCTAAAATTACGGGATGTTCCAGGAGTTCGCGTTTTGGGTCCGACTGATTTAGAGAATCGAATTGGCACAGTTGCTTTTGAAGTTGAAGGCGTGCATCCGCACGATGTTGGACAGTTTTTGGACGCGCAGGGCATTGCGATTCGCGTCGGGCATCATTGTGCTCAGCCGATTCACCGTCATTTTGGCGTGTACGCTTCGAATCGTGCTTCTGTTGGCGTTTACAATACGATTGATGAGGCTCGTGCGCTTGTTGAAGCAGTCTCACACGTTCGCGCCTACTTTGGCGCATAATATTGTTAGCGAGCGAGTTGGAGAAGTTAGCGAGTTAGTCAATCGAATCGGCGAGTCAACGAGTTAGCGAGTAGGTAAGGAGTGTGTATGTTTGATATGGGTTTTGGTACAACAGGTGCTGGTTTTGGTGCAGATGCTGGTTTTGCAGATGCGGCTGGTGACGGCTTAGAAAGCATGTACCAAGAAGTAATTTTGGATGCTGCGCGAAATCCGCATGGCAAAACTCATTTCGAAAGTACGGACGAGCTCGCACAAGCGGAATTGCAGGAAGAATCTCAAGAATCTGCAGAAAATACAAAATCTGCCGAAATTACCTTAAATAATGCTCACGAAAGTTGCGCTGTTGCAGCTGGCGAAAACTCTGCTTTAGGTCAATCGCACCAATTCAATCCAACTTGCGGCGACGAAGTTACCATGCGCGTGGAGCTTTCACGCAGCGCCAATAATGATGAAACACCAATAGTATCAAGTATTAAGTGGGATGGTCACGGCTGCTCGATTTCGCAAGCAAGCCTTTCAATGATGGTTGATCTAGTCGAAGGAAAATCGGTTGACGAAGCCTTGCGATTAGACGCGCTTTTCCACAAACTTATGGAATCTCGCGGCGCAGGTTTTGAAAACGAAGAGGACGAAGATGCGCTGGAAGATGCAATGGTTTTGCAAGGCGTATCGCGCTACCCAATGCGAATTAAGTGCGCGCTTTTGGCGTGGGAAGGCTTAAAAGACAGCATTGCAAAAGCCTCGCAAAACTTAAATCCGCAAATTCTTGGCAACTTGTAAAATCGAATTTTGGTACAAGCAAAGCAAGGAATATTATGGCAGAAAATCAATTGGCATCTGAGGTGACGCATGAAACGCATCCTGCGAATTTAAGCGCAAATGACATTGGCCGAGTTACAGAAGATGATATTTTAGACGCTTTACACGATGTTGTGGATCCTGAGCTTGGCATTGATGTGGTTGATTTAGGCTTGGTTTATGGCATTGAAATTGATGAGCTTGGGCGCGCAATTATTACTATGACGCTTACTACTCCTGCATGTCCGTTAACTGAATTGATTGAGGATGAGTGTGCGAATGCGCTCGCAGGCTTGGTCGAAGAGTTCCGCATTGACTGGACGTGGAAGCCGCGTTGGAGCGTTGAAAACATTAATGAGGACGGTCGCGCGCAGCTTGAGGCGCTTGGCTACAATCTCAACAGTTTGCAAGCGAGTTTTGCTGCAGGAATGTACGGTTCTGGCGTAGTTGGCGATGCGTCGATGAGTGCCGGTATTCCGCCAACTGTGTGAGTATTTGGTTGGTGTGCTGTTTTGTTTTGTTGTTTCTGTTTTGAAAGCAACGTATTGCACAAGTGGGAATTATGGGCGCTGAAATAAAAGCAGTTAGTGCAAGCGGTATCTGTGATATTCGCGAAATAAGTGATGTGCGCAAAAATAGTATCAGCGAGTATGCTTCGCGCGGAATGACTGACGTTGTTTTCGACTTGCAATTGCTTGTAGATTGGGATGTGCGCCGCACTCTGGATGCAGATTATCCGGATTTTATTGGGGAAGTGCTCTTTAGTTTCGAGCCGGAATGGGGTTTTGAGTTTCACGAGTCATTGCGCGAGGCTGGGTGGAGCAGAAAGCAAGCGATGGATTCGTTTGATGAGCATCACGGACCGGCAGTTACGTGGCTATATCGCTTGTATTTTGAGCGTTTCGAGCGTGGTTTTGCTGGCGAGCGCGCGGATGCTTCGGCTGTGGCACGCGAGTTGATTGCGAGCGGCGTGCGCGTGTGGGCACTTGGTAACGCTTCTTGCGATTGGTTAAACTGCGCGCGCAAAACTTGCCCAATACTCGGTGAGTTAAACGGTGTTTGTGCATCTTACGAATCGCATTCGCGCAAACCTGACGTAATGCTTTACCGCGCGTTTTTGCAACACGCCGGTCTTTCTGCTGCTTCCACGCTTTTTCTCGAAAGTGATTCTCGCGCCGCTTCTGCAGCGTCGTTGCTTTATTCTTAAGTTGCGCGCGTGCGCGACGACCTGCTTGAGCGCTGCGATTTAGCGCGCGAAAGCAATTCGGAGCGCCGAGCTTGCTCAGGGTTGAAAGCACAGTGTGCTTTCAACGCAAGCGAGGTCTGCCTTCGTCTCGATTGACGAGGGCAGGGCAGGTTCGCGTGGCTGTGTTTTAGAAACTAGGTTGTGACTGGTGTGCGCTGACGACCTGCTTTCGCGCATGTTCCTCACGGCTTTTGGTAGCCGTTCGGCTGATTTGGCATGTGAAGCACAGTGTGCTTTCAACGCAAGCGAGGTCTGCCTTCGTCTCGATTGACGAGGGCAGGGCAGGTTCGCGTGGCGGTGCTTTAGAAACTAGGTTGTGACTGGTGTGCGTAACGAATGAATCCGGCGCTCGCACTTTATTGCGCGCGCTCGGCTGCTTCGAGCGAATCGTAGCCATACATGCGCACAGTATTCGCAATTATCATTTGCGTAAGATTTAGATTTTCCGTGCGCAAATTATTTACAAAACGCTGGTATTTTGCGAAAGTTGCGTCAGAATATGTGCTTAATTCGCCTCGCAAATACGTTTCAAAAGACGTATTTTCTGCCGTATCCTCGCTAGTTTTAAGCACGCGCATCGCAAGACCTAAATGCGGGTAGCGATTGCGAAAATCCGCAGCCCACTCGACTTGCGTTAAAATAATCTGCTCCTGCGCGCTTTTTCTAGGCTCCAAAATCGGCTTAATATAAGGCTTAATCGTGCGCTCAAAAATTTCCGGAGCAGTCGACTCCATCATTCGCGCATACTTTTCCGTAATCAAATTGCGTCCATCGCTATTCGCGCGCTCAAGATCCTGTTTATAAGACTCCTGCAAATCAAGCGGCCACGCCAAAAATTGACTCATGCGCATAATGCGAAATGTTGGCCAGTTTCCTTGGCAATTCGCGCGTCCGCCTTCGTTTTGCGTGAGCTGGAACTGATCCCACTCGAGTTTAGTGATTTCTTCCGCAAGCTTTTGCGTTCTCGGATTTTGCGTTTTCGGAAGATTTTGCGTTTTCGGATTTGCTGATAAATCGCACATCATAAGCTCCTCAAGCATGCCGCACGCGAATTAATATGCGCTTCAACATACGGCCGCTGCCATTCCAAAAAAGTTTCGTCGCAATCGCTTAAGCCCTCGTATTGCAACTCTCGCACAATATCCTTGCAAATGCTGTCAATTATTTGCGTAACTTGCTTTTGCGCAATTCCGGCTCCCTTCCCGCCTTCGCCAAAACTGTCTCCGCCGGAGCCGTCTCCGCCAAAGCAAGAAGCGGAAGAAAGTCGCATTATTGACTCAAGTTTGCTGCACACTTCCGGAAGCCTAGAAGCCATGCGGTTGCAGAGCTTTCGTAACGCTGCAAACTGCCACTTGTAGTACGGCAAGTAGCCTGCGGTTACGGGATTGTTGAGCAGAAACACGAGTGAAGCGGTTGCGTGTACGAATTCGTTGATAGAAAGCCACGCTGCGGAAGCGTCTTTGCGCGCGATCATGCGTGGGAAATTGTACTGGCCAGCTTGCGAAATCATGCCAAGTCTGCGTGAGATTAGTGAGATTCGCACGTCGTCCGGCATGAGCTTGAAGCTTTGGCGCGCCTTTGAGAACTCTCCAAGAGGATCCGCGAAAATTTTGCCATTCGTTGCTACTGCAAGCGTTGACTCGCTTAGCGATAGCCATAAGTGCGGCTCGTTTTGGCTTGGAGCGGTGGGGAAGCCGGTTAGATTTTCGAAAAATTCGCTTATGCTGAACACTCCGACGCGCTTGCTGCTTTCGCATGATTTAGCGCGCGGTGTTTCGTTGCGAGAGCCAAAACCGGCGTATTTTCGCGGAAGTGCGTCGTAAGCAGTCTGCAAATCCGCGCCGATTTCCGCGTAATCTTCGTCGGTAAGCCATAAGCAGAAACCGGGTCCAAAATCGTGGTCGCGCGAAATCTCGTCGTCAAAACCGTAGCATTCCGATCCGTGTCCAACTAATCCTGCAGCTATGCGGTTCTTGTATTTCGCAAATTTTGGCTGATCAAGTAACGGCTTTCCGTAAGTTTGCCAATATGATTGCGCTAATTGCATGCCAGTTTTTATATTATGGTTTGCTGCGTTCTGGTTTGCTGCGTGTGAGTTCGTTGAGTGTTGTTCTGTTATATCTTGGTTTGCTGATTCTTGAATTTCTGTAGATTCTTTCGTAACTTTTTCTGCCAACTCGCGCGTCTGCCGCAAATTTTCTGCCGTAATCGCGTAAGATTCGCTATCTTTTCCGTAGCATCTCGCAATCAAATCAAGTGCCTTACTGTAACTTTCCTCAGCCTGAGCGTACTCGCCGCGCGCGCACTGTACTTGCGCAAAACCTGCCAATGCAGAAGCGTAGTGCGGCTGATTTTCGTTATTCCCCGCGACGTACATGCGAACGCTGGTCGAAGCGTGTTCAAAAGCGGAGTCAAGAGTCGCGGATTTGCTGTTTGTGCTGGTGTTAGGGTGCGAGCATTCTTTTGAGCACTCCTTGCGTTCTTGCGTACACTCTTTTGAGCACTCCTGCAACATTGCAAGCGCAAGATTCGTGTGCGTAGCGGCAATATCGATGTCGCGCTCAGGATCCGTGCTCGTATTTTGCAAAATTTCAAGCGCATGATTGAGCTCCTCAATTGCATCATGAGTGCGACCGGTTTCGCTGTAAAGCATCGAAAGATTGTTGTGAAGTGCGGCAAGCTTGCGGTTTTTAGCGCCGAGCGTTTCGGTGGATTCGTTAAGAGCTTGAGTGTAAATTTTTTCGGCGCGATCGTAGCTGCCTGCCGCGCGAAGGCTTGTGGCGGCGTTAATTAGCGTAGTTGTGCCGGCTTCGGTGCCTGCTAAATCCATCTTTTTTGCCAAATCTAGCGCCTTATCAATGATTGGCTTGTTTTTTGCGTACTCTCCGCGCGAACGGTAAAATCCCATGAGTTCGTTGAGAACTGAAAGCTGCAGGGGATTGGTTTCGGAAAGTTTTCGCAAAAGGTACGATTCAATCGCGTCAGCGCCCGCGTGATTCGCAAACATTTCGTCAAGCTCGTTATAAAATTGCGCAGCGTTCTCCATCAAACCCCCCTTGCTATTGCGCTTGTTCACAATCAATCGACTTCAACTTTACAGTCATGTAAAGAAACTGCCGTTTTTACGTCAAAAACCGGCAGAAACTTTACAGCCGCGCGCAGTTTATGCCGCCTTCGCGCCAAAAAACGGCAGAAACTTTACACACGTGTAAAGAAAAAGTCGGTTGCAAGCCAAAAAACGGCAGAAACTTTACAGCAGTGTATAGGAAATGTCGAAATTGCGTGGGGGGGGGTAATGCCAAAAATCAAAAGTCGGGCTGGCGGGATTTGAACCCGCGGCCTCTTCGTCCCGAACGAAGCGCGCTACCAAACTGCGCTACAGCCCGATGCTGAAACTCGCGAAAGCATATGCGCATAAAAGTTCCAACAACGTCCGTAATGTTACAGGTTGGCTAATACAAATTATTGTAAAGCGTGTGCAAGTTGCGCAAAGTAAGTCCCGCGCAAGTATATTGCGTACAAGCTGCGGAATTCCTTTGTAAACATATTACAAATTATCGCTACAGCTTCTGTGTAAACATATCGCAAATTAGCACTGCAAGTCGCGTATAAAACCTGTATTACCTACTGGCTACAATTAGCGTTTATGACTGACACCAATACTGCAATGTCTGCCGCGCAAAGTGCCGCAGAATCTGCCGATAAAAATGCAGCAGAAAACGAAGCAACAGATACCGTCAATGAAATTGACACTGTTGAACATGCCGAAATGTTACTCGCTCAAGACGAAGCAATCGCCAAGCGCGTAAACGAAGGCGCAACTCTGGATGAAGCAATCGACCCAAGCAATAAAGAATTTGGGCCACAAGCTCATCCTGAGCAGGTACAGATGCGCGTTGCTAAGCGCGCAATGATGCTTAAGGAAGGCGTGCAGCCTTATCCTGTGCACCTTAACGTTACGGATACTATCGAAAAGGTGCGTGCTGATTTCGATGGCAAGCTTGAAGCTGGCGAAGAAACCGATACTGAGGTTGGTATTGCAGGCCGCGTGCTTTTCTTGCGTAACGCTGGCGGCTTGTGCTTTGTTAAGCTTTCTGCCGGTGACGGTACTACGATTCAGGCGATGGTTTCCAAGAAGGAAATTGGCGAAGAATCCATTAAAAGCTTCAAGCAGATGGTGGATTTGGGCGATCATCTTTACGTGCGTGGTCGCGTGATTTCTTCTAAGACCGGTGAGCTTTCCGTATTCGCAACTGAGTGGGCGATTGCAGCTAAGGCTTTGCAGCCGCTTCCGGCTTTGCACAAGGAATTAAGCGACGACACTCGTACGCGTAAGCCATATATTGGCATGATTGCGGACGAAAAGATTCGCGATATGGTTCGCAGGCGTTCGCGCGCTGTGGCTTCTCTTCGCCGTACTTTCGACAGTCATGACTTCTTGGAAGTCGAAACTCCAATGTTGCAAACGGTTCACGGCGGTGCTGCTGCTCGTCCATTCACAACTCACATGAACGCTTTCGACATTGATCTTTATTTGCGCATTGCTCCGGAGCTTTTCTTGAAGCGCTGCTTGGTTGGTGGCATTGAGCGCGTGTTCGAAATCAACCGCGACTTTAGAAACGAAGGCGTGGATGCAACTCACGCTCCAGAGTTTACAATGCTTGAGGCTTACCAGGCTTACGGCACTTACGATACGATTGCTGCTCTTACCAAGGAGCTGATTCAAAAGGCTGCACTAGACGCTTTCGGTTCAACTAAGGTGACTTTGCTTAACGGCGAAGAGTACGATTTTGGTGGCGAATGGAAGCAGATTACCATGTACGGCTCGCTTTCTGAGGCTTTGGGTGAGGAGATTACTCCGGAAACTTCTGTTGAGCATTTGGGCGCGATTGCGGACAAGCTTGGCGTTGAGCGCGACGAAGTTGAGAATCACGGCAAGTTGGTTGAGCACTTGTGGGAGCACTTCTACGAGGATAAGCTTTACGCGCCAACGTTTGTGCGTGACTTCCCAGTTGAGACTAGCCCGCTTGTTAAGGGTCACCGCACGAAGCCTGGAATGGTTGAAAAGTGGGATTTGTACGTGCGCGGCTTTGAGCTTGCAACCGGCTATTCTGAGCTTAACGATCCTGTTGTGCAGCGCGAGCGCTTTGTTGCTCAAGCTAAGGATGCTTTGGCTGGCGATGTTGAGGCAATGGATATTGATGAGGACTTCATTGAGGCTCTCGGCGTCGGCATGCCTCCTGCTGGCGGCATGGGCATGGGAATTGATCGCTTGCTGATCGCTCTTACGGGCGCAACTATTCGCGAAACAATTACATTCCCACTCGTAAAGCCTCTTCGCTAGTTGACGCAAAGTCAAAGTTAATGTAAGTGTTAATGCAAGTAGTCGTATGAAACGAATAGACTAGGTAATTATGACATACAAATTAGTATTGCTCCGACATGGTCAGAGCGCATGGAATAAAACCAATCAGTTCACTGGTTGGGTTGATGTACCGCTGACTGAGCAGGGTGTCGAGGAAGCTAAGCATGGTGGCGAGCTTCTTAAAGAGAAGAACGTTCTTCCAGACATCGTGTTCACTTCTTTGCTTCGTCGTGCTATCAATACCGCGAATTACGCGCTTGATGCAGCCGACCGCCTTTGGATTCCAGTTCGTCGCAGCTGGCGTTTGAACGAGCGTCACTACGGTGCTTTGCAAGGCAAGAATAAGTCTGCAATTCGTCAGGAATATGGCGATGAGAAGTTCATGATTTGGCGTCGCTCTTACGCAACTCCACCTCCTGAGATTGATCCAAATGATCAGTATTCCCAGGCTAACGATCCGCGTTATGCTGGCGAACCAGTTCCAGAAACTGAGGCTTTGGCAAACGTCGTGACTCGCGTAACTCCTTACTGGGAGTCGGATATTATTCCAGAGCTTAAGTCCGGCAAGACTGTAATGATTGCTGCTCACGGCAACAGCTTGCGCGCAATCGTTAAGATGCTCGATAACTTGAGCGAGGGAGAGATTTCCAAGGTGAACATTCCAACCGCTATTCCTCTGCTTTACGAGTTGGATGAGAACTTCAAGCCAATCAAGCCTCGCGGTGAGTATTTGGATCCAGAAGCTGCTGCTGCCGGTGCTGCCGCTGTGGCTGCTCAGGGTCAGAAGTGAGATTCTGATTCGCTGGCTTTGGAGCGCTTAAGTTAATTTTGAGAGCTTAAGTTAGCTTTTAAAATAAAAGTAGGTTTGCAATTAATTTGCAAACCTACTTTTTGTTTACTTTTATTTTCATGCGCGCTTTGTGCAACTTGAAATTGCGTAGCGTGTTTTGCTGTAACCGCGTTACGCTACAACAGTGTCTTTATCTGGCTCTGGCTTCTTGGACGGATCGAATCCGGAAACAATAAACACAATTTGCCTTGCGACGGCAACGCAATGGTCTCCAATTCGCTCAATAAAGCGGCTAAGCAGAACGACATCAATCAACTGCCTGCGCGTACCCTTCCAATTTTCGCCTTCCACCAGCTCAAAAATCTTCTCGTGTAATTTGTCGAGCGCATCGTCGCCAGCAATAATAGTTTCCGCAATTTGCACGTCGCGATTTGCAACCATGGTCGTTAAGCGACCTGACAGTTCGCGCAAGAAATCAACCATTGCAACAATAGTTTCGCGTCCTTCTTGTGCAATAGCAGATTCAGGCCAGGTTCGTCTAGTAATTTGAGCGATATGACTTGTTAAATCTCCCATGCGTTCAAACGTTGCAGCTAATCGCATTGTAGCTACAACTTCGCGCAAGTCCGTTGCAACTGGGTTTTGGCGCGCAAGCAAAGTCAAGCATTGGTCAATAGTGCTTGCTTCTAAAGCGTCTAAGTCTGCGTCTTTATCGATAACAGTTTGAGCAGCTTCCAAATCCGCGTTTAAAAGCGCGCTTCCAGCATCGTTCATAGCTTTTGCTACAAGTTCTGCCATGCGTTCGAGGTTTGAAGCAATCGCCTTCATTTCTTCGTTGAAAATTACTCGCATGGTGCGTCCTTTCTCAGTGCTGTGAGTTTATTTGAACGCCTAGTTTGCACGTCGCTATAAGTCAGGCATCCTATGTAATTATAGACGACGCTGGTAACGAAGCGACCGAAACTTTACGGCGGTGTAAAGTTTCTGCCGTTTTTGTGGTGATTTTCGACCGAAACTTTACAGCCGTGTAAAGTTTATGCCGCTTTTTAGTTGCATAGTTACAAAAGCGCGCAAAGTATGAGATTATAGGAGTATGCCTCAAGGTTCTTCTGCGGTTGTGATCGTTGTATTTGTTGCTTTCGGCGTGCTTGCGTTGTGCGTTGTGCTTTCGTTGTGTGTGTTGATGTCGGATTGGTTTTCTACAGTTTGCCGTCTTTTTAAACGAGCGTTTAATTATATTCGTGGCGCAAAGTATGGCGCAAGGTATGACGCAAAGTATGACGAAAGCGACGACATAAGCGACGATTCAAGCGACAACGCAAGTGACGATATCAGCTACGACGCGTCCCAAGTTTTGGCAATGCTCGACATGCCAACTGTTGTAATTGACGCCAACAATGACGTAATTCGCGCAAGTTCTGAAGCTTATTTGCTGGGTGTTGTTAGCGATGATTCGTTATGCCAGCCTCGCGTTCTTCAAGCTGTTAATTCCGTACGCGCTTCTGGCGGATTCGAGCGCTTCTCTTTGGTTACTTCGACCCCTGAGCGTTATGTGTCAATAACTGCAAATCCTCAAGAGTCAACCACTGTTTCGCGCCCTAATTGGCTTACTGTTACGGCTGGAAGCATTGGAGGCGGTATCGTAGTTGTAATTATTGAGGATACGAGTGCAGCTCACCGTTTTGCGCAAACTCGCGACGACTTTATTTCCAACGTTTCTGAGCAGTTAATGCGATCTACTCGCAACTTAACTCAGCTTACGAAAGTTTTGCAAAACGAACAGGTATCTGCTCAAAAAATTAAAGATATTGCGCAAATTGCCGGTAAATCTTCCAAGAAACTTGAGCACATGCTTGAAGATTTGTTGTGGCTGGTTCGCGCTCAAAATCCTATTGACTTAGATTCTGCGCAAGTATTTTCTTTGAATGATGTTTTGTCGTATGTGCAAAATCAAGTTGCTGCGTTTGCTAAGGATTGTTGCGTACATGTTGTGTCAAAAGTCGATTCGCGTTTGTGCGTGCGCGGTGAAATTTCGCAAATTCAAGCTGCAGTGCGGAAATTAGTTGAGAATGCAATTACGTATTCTCCAAAAAATTCTACAGTTTCGTTATCTGCGTCACTATCGACAGATGGTCAATACGCTGTGATCCGTGTTGTAGATCGCGGAGTTGGCATTGATTTGCAAGATCAGTCGCGAATTTTTGAACGATTCTATCGTGCGAATAATCAAAATAGTCAAAGCCAGGATGGCGTTGGTTTAGGGCTTGCAATTGCCAAGCATGTGGCACTTACGCACCACGGAAATATTACTCTTTGGAGTATGCCGGGGCAGGGTACTACCGTAAGTTTTGCGCTACCAATTGCAAATAAATAAGCAGCAAATTAGTAAGTTAGAAAATCAGTAAGTTAGCAAGCCAGCAAATCAGCAGTAAATAATTCAGCAAATCAGCAATAAACTATTTTCCTAAGCGCCTGTAGTCCCAGCGGTCAAAATGTTCCCAAATTAATAGCAGAACGCCAATAATTGTTCCCGATGCGCAAAACAACACAGGAAACCAAGTTGTAATATGCAATAACGCAACGATAAGCGCAATTATTGTTGCGACTAGCCACGCGATCGTTCCTATAGCAAAAACCTTTCGCAAATCAACTCGCAGCGGTTTTGGTGCTGCTTTTCGTGCATCAGGATTAACTATAGGTGCAAATTTCATACTTCCAACCATACAACTTACCGAAGTCTAAGTGTGACGAGTGCAGCTTAAGCGCGAAAATTGGCGGATTTAGGTTGTGTGCGTTTCTTACATCCTAACCACGTTGTAACCTTTCACATAGAAGATTGAAAGAAAGTCAGTTGGGGGTGTGGCGTTCGTGCGCTGCGTTCCACGTTTAACATAAGAAAGTGATTAGTATGAGACATGCTGCACATGGTGCCACAAAAGCAAAGAGGCGTGGTGATTCGCCGCTTTCGCTGTTTGTCGCTCAGCATGGCGCGCATGGTGCGCATAGTGTGCGTGGCATGCGTTCTGTTCAAGCTAATCGTGTTAGTGAGCGTTTGGCTGCGGTTGCTACTAGCAATGGTGCTGTTGTAGAGCTTCCAGAAGCTGTTTCTGAGCGTTTGCAGGAGCTTGTTCCTCAAAGCAGGCGCGCGCTTAGGTTGTCTAAACTTGCTAATGAGCGTCGTCGCAATGTAATACTTTCAACTTCTCTTGTTGCAATGGTTGGTACTGTTGCAGCTACTATGGCTTTAACTAAGGTTAATAGTTTTGATTCTCGTGCTTCCGAATTTGAGCCATCTATGACTGCAGTTGGCGACGCATCTTCAACAGTTTCGCGTTCTAGCCAACGCGAGTCTCTTGATCCTATGGCAACTATTAATAACGCTGTTGACTCTATTGAGAATGCTGCTAAAAAATCGCATAATGCGGACTCTGCTGATGCTGCAAATAGTGCGAATGAAAGTAGTTCTGCTCGCTCGAATTCGAAGCATAAAAACTTAGCCGATAAGGTTGCTAATTCAGTACAACCTGGCACTTTTTCTACTATATCTTCGAAGTCTGATTCGTGGAATTTAGGTTCTGGTTCAGGCTTTAATATTGCAGAGATGTCACGTTCTGCTGCGAATAATCCTAGGGTTGCTTTGTTGATGGATAAAGACTTTGACGTTTTGCCGAAGGGCTTTAATCCAAATCACGCAACTGGTGATACCGGTAACGCGTATGAGTTCAGCCAGTGCACGTGGTGGGTGTATGTTCGTCGCCATCAGTTAGGTTTGCCTGTTGGCTCGCATTTTGGCAACGGAAATATGTGGGCTGATTCTGCGCGCAATCTTGGTTATTGGGTAGATAATTCCGCTCGTCACGTTGGCGATATTATGGTGTTCCGCTCAGGTCAGGCTGGTTCTGATCCGTTCTACGGGCACGTTGCAGTTGTTGAAAAAATTAATTCAGACGGTTCTATTGAAACTTCTGAATGTGGTGCTTCTTACCAAGGACGAACTTTCTCGCGCAAGTTTGACGCTAAGGAAGTTTCTCAATATCAGTTTATTCATTACTAAATTTGTACTACTGAAGCTTTGTTACTAAAGCTGCTTTATTAAAATTAGTTTGTTTATTACTAAAATGAGTTTGCTTGTTACTGGCGTTGCTAATTTCTCTCGTATGTAATGCCCCGATGATATACTGCAAAAAGTATGCTAAAACAAAGTAGAATTTTCTCAGTTTTTGTATCAGCTGCCGCAGCAGCTTCAATGCTTACTGTTATGGCGCCATTCGCCATGGCAGAGTCTTCGCATGAGCTTTCCGAGTCAGCTGTCACTTCTACGCGCGCATTTCCAAAGGTGACGAATGTGCGTCGCGATATTTTAACTGAATCCACTTCTACTGATGTCGACGCAAATTCTCATTGGGGTGGCATAGAAAGCTTGAATGTACCTCAAACTAAGACTCCTAGCGAACAAGCTGCTGAAACGGCACGCCGTGCTTTTGCTGGAAATGCTACTGCAAGCCGTTCTGGTTTCCGCAGTGGTGTTGAACAGGTTCCTCTTGCTTCTGTAGTTCCTCCTGATGGTAAGTCTGTTGCCTCTCTTTTGAATTTTGCTACTCAATTCTTAGGCAAAGTGCCGTATCGCAGCGGTGGCAATACTCCTGCTGGATGGGATTGCTCCGGTTTTGTGCAGTATGTTTTTGCTAGTGTTGGTATTTCTTTGCCTCGTACTTCTGGAGCGCAGGCAACTGTTGGAACTCCAATCCCAAGTTTGGCTCAAGCGCAGCCTGGAGATATTATCGCGAATGCGCAGCATGCTTCTATTTATGTTGGCAACGGCATGGTAATTAATTCGCAGCTTGCTGGCACTAAGTACGATCCTATCCGCTACGTGTTCCCAGGCGGGTACTCTATTCGTCGCATTCTGTAGCTTCTATAGTTTCTGTAGCTTCTGTAGTTATATATCGCAAAACTGCCAACACTCAATCTAAAATTACGCTACAATAGTACTTACAAGTTGTGCGCGAGTGACGCTGCTGTCGCGAGTGCAAGTATGAGGAGGTTGGCAATGATCCCAGAAAAAGCTGTATTGGTTGGAGTTGACGGCTCACACGCGAGTTATAAAGCGGTTTGGTGGGCTGCAAATTACGCAAAGCATGCTGGGTTGCAATTGCAAATTGTTTGCGCTTATTCGTTGCCAAGTTATGCTGCTGTTTCTTTTGATGCCACCTACACTGCGATTGGTGACGATAATGCAGCTCATCACGATGCGCAAGAAATTCTATCTAAAGCAAAAGCTGTTGCTCTTGAGCAGGGAGTTGACGCGACTACGCTAATTGTTACGGGCGATCCTTCTTCGGTTTTCGTGGAACTTTCTCGTAACTATCAGCTTATTGTGATTGGTAATCGTGGAAAAGGTGGCTTGGCAGAGCGTTTGCTCGGCACAACTAGTTCTTCGCTTCCAGCTTATGCGTATTGCCCAATTGTGGTTGTGCCTTACACTGACGATGACGGTCAGCGTATTCACTTGAATAATACGATTACGCGTGTGGCTGTTGGCTCTGACGAGTCAAAGTGGGGGCTTAAAGCTCTTGAAATTGCGGCTGATTTGGCGGATAGCTGGCATGCTGAGCTTGATGTTATTTCCGCAGTGCCAAGAGTGCAAGGTGCTGAGGGCGATACTGCTGTTATGGGATCGTACATGGAGGATCTTGAGGAGCGCGTGAAGCCAATTTTGCAGCGTTTGCCGGATTTGCAAATTCATCGAACTGTTGTGCCTGGTTCTGCTGTTGAAGCTTTGACTCAAGCTAGTTTGAATCATGATCTTGTGGTTGTTGGTTCTCGCGGTCGCGGTGGCTTTACCGGTTTGCTGCTTGGTTCGATTAGCCAGGGATTGTTGCAGCATTCTTCGAGGCCTGTGTACGTTGTGCCGCGCAAGTATGTGGAATTTAGTGCAGCTCAGGTTGCAGCAGCGCAAAAGCAGCATTCTGAAGCGTCTATTGACGATATTTCCGGAGTACATGAGGTTGATGTGCCGAAGGCTGGTAAAGAAGCTGCTAAGGAGATTGAGCAAACAATCGATCCGCTGCGATAGCGCGAAAGCATGTCGTTACGTGCGCAGTCGCTCATCTGCACCAGTAACGAAAAACGGCAGAAAACTGTGCGGCTGTGTGCAGTTTCTGCCGTTTGCCAGCCGGATTCCGACCAAAACTTTACAGCCGTGTGCAGTTTCTGCCGCTTCCCAGTCGGATTCCGACCAAAACTTTACAGCGGTGTGCAGTTTCTGCCGCCTACGCGTTGTGCTGCGCTCAAGCATGTCATCGCGACCGCGTTTTGGAGCGTTTGGAGCGTTTGGAGCGTGAGAGCGTCTAATCTTGCGATTCTTGCGGCTCCGCTTCAGTATTCTCGCGCTTTTTCAGCATAAAACGCGCGCGCCTGGAATCTCGCTTAGCTTTCTTTTCAGCGAGCTTTTCCTTGTTCATCTCGATTGCGCGCTTGTAAATCTTAAGCAGCTCAAGCGCTTGGCTCTTAAAATCGTTATTCTTCGAATACTCGAGCACGTTCGCCTTAAGCTGAGCCTGCTCAGCCTCGCTCATATTCAAAACTTTACTAAAAACAGTCTTAAAATCTTCCTTAGTATCCCACTGATACCCGTTTTGACCGCTAATAATCTGCTTCTCATTCGGCACATCATGCTTTACAAGCGCAAACAGACCGGAAGCCATTGCCTCTAGCATCGAAAGTGAGTGCATTTCGGAAAGTGATGCTGTTGTGTAGTAGTCCATTGCGTGCAAATACTTTGGAATTTCCGTGTGAGCAATAGGCCCAAGCAAGCAAATTCTGTCGTCAAAACCATTATCTGCCACGCGCTCGCGCAACGATTCCAAATCAGGACCGCCGCCAATAACAAATAAGCGCGCTTTTTCGCGAGGAAAATCGCAATACATAAAGTTGTCAATTAATTCTGAAATATTTTTTTCAGCGCCGATTCTGCCAACGAAAACAAACAGCTTAGTAGAGTCAGAAACGCCATATTTTTCGCGGAAAGCTTTGCGGAATGCAAGTCGCTCAGGCGTTGGTAGGAACTTCTTATATTCCACAGCATTATTCAGCACAATTACTTTTTTATCAACCTTCTGACGGTCAATATATGCCTGTGCTTTAGGAGACATGCTCGTAATAATTGTGGCATTTTTCGAGAATCGCATAAAATATTTCGCCGAAATATTGCGAGAGAACTCAGTAAAATGCTTTAAGCCAATGTAAAACAGGAATTTATCGTATTCTGTGTGAAGCGTATAAATAACGGGAATATGCTCTTTTTTTGCTACTTCCAAGCCGATTTCGCCAATGCCAAATTCGTTTTGAATATGAATGACATCCGGCTTAAATTTAAGAGGAAGTTGCTTTCGCATGTGACCAATCGGGAGCGCAACGCGGTATTTGTAAAGCTTTTTAAGCAATATGCCCGGAACGTAAACAACTCCATCTTCAAGCTTGGTTTTGCGCTGTTTTTCGGAGCCGACCGTGACTACTAGCACTTCATGACCAAGCTCTTCATACATCTTTTTGAGCATATAAGACTGTGTTGCGACGCCATTTATGTACGGTGGATACGTTTCGGTAAAAATAGCGATTTTCAAAGTTTCCTCCGGTTGCATACATGCATGCGTAGCGTCATTATTGCGCAAATATCTTGTGTACTCAATTGTGCCACATGTGGTGAATTTTAGTGTGATTTTAGTGCGATTTTTCGCGACTTTTGGCGCGACTTTTGGCTTATTCTAGCTGCGAACCGTAACGTTTACGCTAACTTGCGCGCCTTTTTCAAGCGTATGCTTAACAGTACAACCCCTGGAAATGTGGCGTTCCATGCGCTCTTTTAGTGCGGACGCATCTTCCTGGCTGAGTGCAGGTTTTGCGCAAGTTGCGTCAAGAGTGACATCTTCTTGAAAACGCAAGTACGTGCCTTCTTCCGCGTCGTACGTGCCGTTTACTACAACTCGTGCTCCAGCGCCCTCGCCAATAGCGTGTTCTGCAGCGTACTGGCTGCTAAGAGCTGTGCAACCAGCTAAAGCGATTTGCATTAATTCAACCGGGTTAAACATGCCTTCGCCGTGGCCAAACTTCAAGTTCACACCGTCGTCGCTGTGTGCTTCCCAAGTGCCGTCCTCGTTGCGCTCTACCCATAATCTTCTAGACATTTTTGCTCCTTTGCTGTAGTCGTATTTGTTCATGTTATCGTAAGGATTGTAACTTTGCGCTCAATCGTAGAATCTAGCGTTTTGCGTGGTAGATATATGGTTTTACGAGCGCAATTCTTTAAATTTATTAGTGCTTTGTTAACATGGCAGCATGGCTTTAACAGAAGAAGAACTTGCAGCAATTCGCGCGCGCGTACCACAAAAACCGCTTTCCAGCATCCCAACTCCTTACGAGGATTTAGTGCGAAAAATCCTTATGGAAGGCACTCTAAAATCAGATCGCACAGGCACCGGTACGATTTCGCTTTTTGGCCAGCAAATCCGCTTCGACATTAGCAAATACTTCCCGCTTATCACTACGAAAACCGTGTTTTTCAAAGGACTTGCGTACGAGTTGCTTTGGTTCCTTAAAGGCTCGAGTAACGTGCGTTGGTTGCAGGAAAATGGCGTTCACATTTGGGACGAGTGGGCGGACGAAAACGGCGACTTGGGTCCTGTTTACGGAGTGCAGTGGAGGAGTTGGCCGGCGCCAACCGCGGAAAATCCAAACCGTACAATTGACCAAATCGCAAACGTGCTGGATCTTATGAAGAATCACCCGGATTCTCGTCGCATGATTGTTAGCGCTTGGAATCCTGCGGAAGTTGAGCATATGGCGTTGCCGCCTTGCCATTCGCTTTTCCAATTTTACGTTGCTGACGGCAAGCTTTCGTGCCAGCTTTACCAGCGCTCTTGCGATATGTTCCTTGGCGTGCCGTTTAACATTGCGTCTTACTCGCTTTTGACGATGATGATGGCTCAGCAAGCAGGTCTTGAGCCGGGCGAGTTCGTGTGGACGGGCGGCGATTGCCATATTTATGACAATCACGTTGAGCAGGTGCTTGAGCAGCTTTCGCGCGAGCCGTACCCGTATCCGCAGCTTGAAATTCGTAAGGCGGATTCGATTTTTGATTACGATTACAGCGATTTTAAGGTGGTTGATTACAAGCATCATCCGACGATTAAAGCACCGGTTGCGGTGTGATTGATTGCAAATTATTTTGCTTGATTTTGCTTGATTTAGTTTAATTTTTTAGCTTTTTTTAGCGTGTGAGGTGCGTATATGGCAAACAGCGTGTCGCATAATTTTCCTGTGCGACTGATTTGGGGCGAGGCTTTCGGTTTAGACGGCAAGCCCGGCGCGATGGGCGTAAACGGAGGCATGCCGTGGCGACTTTCGCCGGATTTGCGCTATTTTAAGGCGATGACTATCGGCTGCCCTGTGATTATGGGTCGTGGCACGTGGGATGCGATGCCTCCTAAGTTCCGTCCGTTGCCTGGGCGCGAAAATATTGTTGTTACGCATAATCCTGATTTTGTGGCGGATGGAGCTCGTAGTTTTACTAGCATTGACGCTGCTTTGGATTACGCACGCGAATGGCTGGAAAATAGGGAAGTGCTGGAAAGTCAGGAAAGCTTATCTCAAGACGTATCTCAAGACTCGCCTCAAGACGGCCCAGCAATCTGGGTTATTGGCGGTGCTGCGATTTTGCGCGAAATGCTTGCGAATTATCACGCAGACGCAGCTTACGTAACGCAAATTGATGCGAAAGTTGCAGCGGACACATTTGCTCCGAACATTCATGCATTAGTTGATGCAGGAAAATGGCATGTTGTGCGCGAAGGCGAGTTTGAGGAAGCGCTGCTTAAGGTTGGTAGCGAAAGCAATCCTGCGCGATACCGGTTTATGGTATATGAGCCTGCTCAGTAAACGAGAAACCGCAAAGTAAACGAGACAGCAAAATAAACGAGGAAGCAAAATAAACGAGGAAGCATGACTGAAGAATCAAGCAAAATCAAGGTAGACGCACGTCACCCATACACTGTTATGACGGTTTGCACAGGTAATATTTGCCGCTCGCCAATGGCGGAAATTGTGTTGCGCAACGAGTTTCAATTGAGGGGATTGGGCGACGTTGTTGCTGTGCGTTCCAGCGGTGTAAGCGACGAAGAGTACGGAAATCCGATTGATCGCCGCGCGCAAAGAGAATTAACTAAGCGCGGATACAGGCTTCCTGCTTCGCATTTTGCGCATCGAATTGAAGCGGATGAGATTGCGGAAACGAACCTGTTTTTGCCTATGACAGCTTCGCATATGCGTTCGCTTTTGCGTTTGTTGCCTGCGCAAAAGCGCGAACTTGTGCACATGTACCGCGCGTTTGACCCGTCACTTCCTAAGCCGCAGCCTGGTCGCGAGATGTTGCTCGACTTGGCTGATCCGTGGTACGGAGGTCCTCGCGAATTTGAGGTTGCGATGGATCAGGTTGAGCAGTGCGCGCCTTATATCGTCGATTGGGTTGCCGCGCGCATTGAGAGGGCTTGAAAACGGCAGAAACTTTACAGCCGCGCGCAGTTTATGTCGTTTGCGCGCCAAAAAGCGGCAGAAACTTTACGTGCGTGCGCAGTTTATGTCGCCTACGTACCAAAAAGCGGCAGAAACTTTACAGGCGTGTAAAGAAACGGTCTCGCAAGCTGACCAAAGTAGATAGTTAAGTTTGCGTCGCGTTTTCTCGCGTTTCCTCATATTTGCGGACATAGTTGCGAATATAGTTTAAATTTGTAGGTATAGTTTTACAGGCATCAATTACCGCTCTGTTACTTTTAGTTGGGAGGATTTATGGCAGGTTTGGCTGTCGAAGACGTGCGCGCTCGCGTGCAAAACGCCTGGAATGACGTAGTTTCCGTGCTGAATAAGAAGATTTCACTGGCTGCGGTGTCGGCTAATGGAATTGCTGGCGAGCATATGCGCAAGTCCGCGCAATACGTGGCTGGGGTATTGCGTGAGGTTGGTATTGACGCGCGCGTCGAGCAGTCCACGAATCCGGACGGCACTCCAGGAGCTTTCGAAGTTGTCGGCTCGCGCATCGTAAACCCAAGCGCGCCAACGGTTTTGCTCTACGCTCATCACGATGTGCAGCCAGTTCCAGATCCATCTGAGTGGGAAACCAACCCATTTGAAGGCACAGAGCGCGACGGTCGCCTCTACGGACGCGGCTCAGCCGACGACGGCGGCGGAATCGCAATTCACTACGGAGCTTTGCGCGCACTGAGCGACGATTTGCGCGTAAATATTAAAGTTTTCATCGAAGGCGAAGAAGAAATGGGCTCGCCAAGCTTCATTCCTTTTATCGAGTCGCATAAAGCCGAATTTGAATCAGACGTAATTATCGTTGCCGACTCCGGCAACTGGTCCGCCGAAATCCCAAGTCTTACAACGAGTTTGCGCGGAAATACCGACGTGGACGTAAAGGTTAAAGTGCTCGGCCATCAAGTACATTCCGGCCAGTTCGGCGGTCCAATTTTGGACGCTTACACGCTCGCTTCCATGCTTATTGCCTCGCTTTACAACGAGGCTGGCGACTTGGCAGTTCCTGGAATTGAAGCACAGGAGCCGGTTGGCGGTTTGCAGCGCGATTTGGACGAAGCGCAAGTGCGTGCCGACGCTTCTGTGGTCGATTCTTATAAGCTTGCCGGCACCGGTTCTCTCGCAGCGCGCATGTGGACTAAGCCGAGCTTGACGGTAATCGGCATGGACGCACATCCTGTTGAGAGCAGTTTTAATGTGATTGCGCACGAAACTAAGCTGCGTCTTTCGCTTCGTACCGCGCCTTCGCAGCGTCCGGAAGAAGCGCAAAAAGCTTTGTGTGACTTCTTGGTATCTCACGCGCCTTTTGGTGCAGAAGTTACTGCAGAGCCGATTGATAACGGCATGGGTTGGGCAATGGATCCGGATGCTGTTGCAACGAAGGATGCGCTCGCTTCTATGCGCGATGCTTTCGGCGTGGAGCCGGTAAATAAGGGCGAGGGTGGTTCGATTCCGTTTATTCCGGAGCTTCAGCGCATCTTCCCGAAGGCGCAGGTGCTGGTGACGGGTCCGGAAGATCCTAAGTCCAATGCACACAGCCCGAACGAGTCGATTTCGCTTTCTGGTTTGCGCGGAAATATTGTGACGGAAGCGCTGCTTTTGGATCGATTGGGCGAGTAATTCTGGCTAATTTTGCGCGCAGGCGGCATAAACTTTGCAACGCTGTAAAGTTTCTGCCGCTTTTTGCTGCGTAGCCGACTTTTTCTTTACACGCGCGTAAAGTTTCTGCCGTTTCCTCCGCGTCTGCATGCGTCTAGTCTGTTGAGTAATCTGCAAACATGACATGGAATCCATTTGCAAAGAAAACTGCCAATAATGAGGGCGCGTCTACTCCTTCGTTGCAAAAGAAAGTAGCGGATGCAGAATCGTCTGTAGCGACGAAATCTCGCGAAAAAAACGCGCCGACTCCTAAGCGCAACGCTGCTCAGGCGCAAAAGCTTCGCCCACTAGTACCAGCAGATCGCAAGGAAAGCGCAAAACGCGCGCGTGCTCGTCTTCGCGAATCTGAGAATTTGCAATACAACGCAATGCGCACTGGCGATTTGGCGCATATGCCAAAAATTGAGCAGCTTCCGTGGCGTGTGTATATTCGCGATTACGTGGATGCTCGAATTAATATTGGCGAGTTTTTCATACCAGTTGCAGTGCTGATTATGATTTGCTTGTTTGCGCTATCTAAGTTTGTGATTGTTTATTTTGTTTTTGCAGTGTTCTTGTACGCGTATTTGTTTGCATCTGTAATTGACATGTTTGTTATGTGGCGTAAGTTGCGTAAGGAGCTGATTCGTCGTTTTGGTGATGTGGCTGTGTCGCGCAAGTCGCGTTCCGGCATGTACGCATTCAGCCGCGCTATGCAGCTTCGTCGCTGGCGTTTGCCTAAGCCGAGTAGCGCAAAGCGTGGTAACTGGCCGAAGTAAGTGCAAAAGTAAGTGCAAATTTATTAATATTTGCACAAGCTACTATTATTATTTGGGATACTCAAAATAACGCGAATATTATGGGGTAAACGCATGGCACAAGATAAAGCACAAAGCAAATCGCAAGGCGCGTCGAAGGGTGCGACGCAAGGCATGAAGCAGACTAAGAAAAAGCAGGGCATGTTCTCGCAGATCATACGTATTTATAAGTACACGCATTCTGACGATAAGCAGCTGCCTCTGTGGTTGTCTTGCGCGTTTGCTGCGCCGATTTTGGTTGCTGTAATTCTTGGAATTGCATCTCGTTGGTCCATTTTGATGTGGATTATGATGCTTATTACAGCGGTGATGCTTGGTTTGCTGCTGTTTACTGTTGTGCTTACGAAGCGTGCAGATAAAGTTGGTTACGCAAAGTTGGAAGGTCGTCCGGGTGCGGCTGCCGGCATTATTTCTGCGATTAATAAGGGCGGTTTTACTTTTCCGCAGCAGCCTGTGTGGGTGGATGCGCGCACGAAGGATGCGCTTTGGCGAGGCACTGGTTTTAACGGAATTTTCCTCGTTGGTGAGGGTAATTACGAGCGTTTAATGCATGCTATGGATCGACAGGAGCACGCTATTAAAAGCGTTACTGCCGGATCTAATATACCTGTATACCGTATTGCTGTTGGTAATGGCGAAAATCAGGTGAAGCTTAAAGAATTGCGCGGAAAGGTGTTGCGCTCGAAGACGTTACAGCCTGTAAAGCACAAGTTTGCGTTGTTCGATAAAATTCATCCGAACCGCCGATTCTTCCTTACTAAGACGGAGCTTGCGATTTTGAATGAGCGTTTGCGCACGTTGCAAAGCAAGAGTGGATTTGGCATTCCGAAGGGCATCGATCCAACGCGTCCGCAGCGCATCAGCCGTCGTGCAATGCGCGGTAAGTAAATTATTCTTGCAACGGATTGGCGACAGTTACTTTACGTAAATGTGAAGGAACTGTCGCTTTTTGGTGAGATTTCGACATTTTCTGTACACAGCTGCACAGTTTCTGCCGGGATTGCGCGCGCAGGCGGCATAAACTGTACGCGGTTGTAAAGTTTCTGCCGTTTTTTGGTGCGCAAGCGACCTTTATTTTACACGCGCGTAAAGTTTCTGTCGTTTTTCGTTACTGGTGCAGATGGGTGACTGCGCGCTCTGTGCTGCGCTCAAGCATGTCGTCGCGCGCACAAAACACAACCGAATTCCCAATAAACTACCATGCAAACCTGCCCTGCCTTCGTCAATCGAGACGAAGGCAGACCTCGCTTGCGTTGAAAGCACACCGTGCTTTCAACCCTGAGCAAGCTCGGCGCTCCGAGTTGCTTTCGCGCGCTCTGTGCTGCGCTCAAGCATGTCGTCGCGCCCGCGTTTGGAGGGTTGGCGTCTACGCGCTGCCGTACAATCGTCAATCGACACGGGTGCTCTGTGTTTTCGCTTATGTAAGCGTGAACATTCAGAGCTGAGAGAAAACCGCTTGAACGTGAATCCGGGTAATACCGGCGCACGGAGGTCTGTTTTTCCCGTGCCTGGAGAGGTGTTGCAAGGTTTCTTTGTAACGCAAAGTATTGCATGTAACGCATCGCAATGTAACGCGTTTGACGCACAGCATCGTAATGTACACATGTAACGCAAAATATTGCATTGCGCACAATGTAACGCATTGCAACACGTAACAAGAAAGGCACATTTTTATGTCAGAAGAAAATTATCAGTCCAACATGCAGTGGCGTGTTGCAGACATTGCAGTTGCTTCCGTAATTGGCGTTGTTTCTGCTTTTATTTATTGGGTTGTTGCCATTTTTAGTGAGGTTCCATGGACTGCGCTAAACAGCATTCTTCCAGGTTTTGCAGGTCTTATTAACGGTCTTTGGCTCTTCGCTGCTCCTTTGGCCGCAGTAATCGTGCGTAAGCCGGGTGCTGCTATTTACGCTGAAGTCGTAGCTGGCGTGCTCGAAGCTTTGATGGGCAATCAGTGGGGTGGTGCTGAAACCTTCGCTATTGCAGTGGTTCAGGGTCTGTTTGCTGAAATTGCGTTCATTATTTTCGCTTACAAGAAGTGGAATTTGAACACAATGATTCTTTCCGGCGCATTGACTGGCATTGGTTGCTGGGGTTACACCTTCCTCGGTAAGTTGCAGGCTGTTAGCGTATTCGGCAAGTATGGTCTTCCATACTTCGCCAGCACAGTGGTTTCCGGAATTGTGTTTGCTGGTGTTTTAATGTGGTTCTTGTATGTGGGAATCGCTAAGACCGGCGCGTTGGATCAGTTTGCGTCCGGTCGCGAAATACGCGAAAAATAGCGAATAACGTATTCGCAAAAATTAAAAATCTATCATTGCCATAAAGGATTTACTATGCCTGATGCTGTTAAATCGCAAGAATCTGAAACTTTCCTTCCATCAGCTTCAAGCGATTGCAATAGTGACAGCAGCGCTAATAACGCTAATAAAGCTAGCAAAGCTAATAACGCTGAACTTCGGTTTGAGCATTGGGGTTATCGTCATGCTTCCCGTCGCGCTTTTGCTGTGCGCGGGTTGGACCTCACAATTAAGGCGGGGCAGCGCGTGTTGCTGCTTGGTGCATCAGGCATCGGTAAATCCACGATTTTAAGCGGCGCGGCAGGTCTTATTGGCAATGATTTTGTGGCGAAAAATAGCGCGAAAGATAGCGCGAAAAACAGCAAAGGTAGCGAAGGTAGCGCGAAAGATAGCGTAGAAAATAGCGAAGATAGCGCAAAATCCCAGCAAACCACTCTCGTCGAAGATGCCGATGGTGGTGTGAGCGAGGGTTGCGTTTTGGTTGACGGCGTGCCGGTTCGACGTGCGCGCGGTCGTGTTGGTTTGGTTTTGCAAGATCCGGATGCACAGGCGATTTTCCAGCGTTTGGGGGATAACGTTGCGTTTGGTCCGGAAAATATGAACGTTCCGCGCGGCGAGATTTGGGATCGCGTGCGCAAAAGTCTTAAAGAAGTTGGGTTGGATGGCTTGCAATTGCATCGCTCAACTTCGCATTTAAGTGGCGGTCAGATGCAGCGTTTGGCGCTTGCTGGCGCGCTCGCTATGCAGCCGAGTGTGCTGCTTTTGGACGAGCCGACTGCGAATTTGGATCCGGATGGCACGCAGCAGATTGTTGGTGCTGTGCGCGCGGTTTTGGATTCGACGCATGCCACGATGGTGCTTGTGGAGCATCACGCGGAGCCGTGGATTGACATGATTGACCGCGTGGTTGTGCTTGGGCTTGAGAATGATGAAGCTGCGAACGGAAAAGATGCGAACGGCGAAACCGTTCATAGCGAAACCGTTCACGACGACGATATTGCGCGCGCGGCTTCTTCGCGCACGGTGATTGTGGCGGACGGCACGCCAGACGAGGTGTTTAATCGCACTGATTTGGACTTTGAGGATCTGGGTATTTGGCTTCCGGAGCGCTACAAGAAAAACGTAAAATCTTCTGCAAATGAATCTTTCGTAATTAATTCTTCCGCAAATGCAGAATCTTCTGAAAAATATTACGAAAACTGCAATCCAGCGGAAGGCTACGGAGAAGTGCTACTTTCCACGAAGGACCTCGCAATCAGCCATAATAGCGAGCCGATTGCGCGTCACATCAATCTTGAGTTTAAAGCCGGGCAGATTACGGCTTTGGTCGGCGCGAACGGTGCTGGAAAATCAACGCTTTCGCTCACTTTGGCTGGTCTTTTGCCGGCAGTAAGCGGCGAGGTTGTGGCGAGTGATGCTCTTGCTCAAGGCGCGAATGGTACGGATCCAATGAAGTGGAAGTCGCCTGATTTGGCGAAGCGCATTTCGTACGTTTTTCAGAATCCGGAGCATCAGTTTGCGTGTGGTTCGGTGTTGGATGAGGTTATGTTGGGGCCGCTTCGCACGGGTGTTTCGGCGGATGAGGCGCGCGCGAAGGCTCAGGAGTTGCTGAAGCGATTCCGTCTGGCTCGTTACGCGAAGGCGAATCCGTACACGCTTTCGGGAGGTGAAAAGCGTCGTCTGACTGTGGCAGCGTCGCTTGCTGCGGCTCCGCGTGTGCTGATTTTGGACGAGCCGACTTTTGGGCAGGACCGCAAAACTTGGTTGCAAATTATTCGCTTGATTGCAAGCCTTCGTAGCGAGGGTGTGAGCATTATTGTGGTGACGCACGACCGTGAGCTGGTTGAGGTGTTGGGTGCGCGCTTGGTTGAGCTTGTGCCGGATGCGAAAGCTGAAGCTGCTGAAATGAGTGCTGTTGAAATGAGTGCTGCTGAAGCAAAATCTACCGAAGCGCTTTCCGCAACTACCGGCGCAACCGACATTTCGCGCATCAAAGTGAGCGCAGTAAACAATCGCGACGAGGAAGCGAAACTTTCCAGCAAATCGCCACTTCTTGCGTCAATTAATCCAGTATTTCGCATTTTTGGAGCGTTCGCGGCTTCGATTCCGCTACTTTTTACGCTTGATTGCGTTTCTGCTTCGGTTGCGTTGCTGCTGGAATTTGTGATTTTTGCGTGCATTAAGCTTCCGCCATGGCGTGTGATTCGCCTTTCGTGGCCTGTGTGGGTGGGCGCGCCGACTTCCGCGCTCACTGTGTTACTATACGGCAAAAGTGGCGGAAATACTTGGTTCCAGTGGTGGCTGATGCATGCTACGGATCGTTCGGCTATGCTGGCTGTTGCAACTTCGCTTAGGATTTTGGCGATTGGCGTGCCGTCGATTGTGATGGTGATTGGGCTTGATGCTACGGATTTGGCAGATGCTTTCAGCCAGGTGTTGCATTTGCCGGATCGATTCGTGTACGGCGGTTTGGCTGGAATTAGGCTGTTTGGCGTGCTGCAGGATGATTGGGCGGCACTGACTGCGTCGAGGCGTTCGCGCGGTTTGGGTGATGAGCATCGCGTGAGGGCGTTCTTCCCGCAGTCGTTTGCGCTGCTTGTGCTTTCGATTCGACGTTCGACGACGCTCGCCACTGCTATGGAAGCGCGCGGTTTTGGGGGAGTTGGTGCGCGTTCGCACGCTAGGGTGAGTCGTGTGCGTGCGCGCGACTGGTGGATTTTTGCTGTGTGCGCGATTGTGCCGTCGGTTGCTGTTGCGGCTGCGCTTTACTTTGGCACCTTTGCCTTCCTCGGTGGCGCGTGATGGCTGCGTGCGCGATTGCGTGCGCAGGCGGCATAAACTGCGCGCTCCTGTAAGGTTTCTGCCGTTTTTTCGTGCGTAGCCGACCTTTCCTTTACACCGCTGTAAAGTTTCTGCCGCTTTTTGCTTCGCATCCCCAGTCACAATCTAGTTTTTAAAGCACAACCATACTAACCTGCCCTGCCTTCGTAATAAAGCCGCAGGCAGACCTCGCTTGCGTTGAAAGCACACTGTGCTTTCAACCCTGAGCAAGCTTGGTGCTCCGAGTTACTTTCGCGCGCGCTGTGCTGCGCTCAAGCAGGTCGTCAGCGCACACAACCACAACCAAATTCCCAATGTGACTACTTGTGAGTCTGCCCTGCCTTCGTCTTTATTGACGAAGGCAGACCTCGCTTGCGTTGAAAGCACACTGTGCTTTCAACCCTGAGCAAGCTCGGCGCTCCGAATTGCCTTCGCGCGCGCAATGCTGCGCTCAGGCAGGTCGTCAGCGCACACAACCACAACCAAATTCCCAATGTGACTACTTGTGAGTCTGCCCTGCCTTCGTCTTTATTGACGAAGGCAGACCTCGCTTGCGTTGAAAGCACACTGTGCTTTCAACCCTGAGCAAGCTCGGCGCTCCGAATTGCCTTCGCGCGCGCAATGCTGCGCTCAGGCAGGTCGTCGCGCATCCTCACTAGCGTGTATACTTTCTCGAGTTGCGGGCTTGTAGCTCAGTGGATAGAGCGTCTGCCTCCGGAGCAGAAGGTCGTGGGTTCGAACCCCATTAAGCCCACTTTTGATTTTCTACTTTCCCTACTTTCCCTACTTATCGTCGTAGTGGCCTCTGCAGGCGTAGATTATAATCGAGTCATCTGTAAATGAGTAAACGATTCTATCCTTATCGTTTACTCGTCTACTCCAGCAGCCAGAATAGTTTCCTTTGAGTGGTTCAGGCTTACCTTTTCCGTCTATTGGATTCCGCATAATCTCTTTAATAATATTGTTGAGCTTTTTGCGAGTCTTATTATCGCTTTCCCAATAGAGATAGTCGTTCCAGGCATCTGGAGTCCAAGCAATCTTTCTCATTGTTTGAACCATACGTCCTAATTCATTATTAGATTGTGCTCTTCGGGCTTGATGGTTCCATTTCTCACGCCGTCAATCTGCGATTTCAAATATGCTTGATTTGACGGTTCGTAAAACGGATCTAGCGAAAAATCTAGCGGTATCCTCTTTTCGCGACCAATCGTTTTAATAAACACGTTCAGCGCGGCGCTCATAGAGATTCCGAGCTCTTTGCAAACTCGTTCCGCGTTGAGTTTGTCTTCTTTCTTTGCTCGAAAGTTTACGTTTACTATATCTGTTGTTGCTGTAGTCATTTTGACTCCTATGTCTATGGTGAATTTTGTACTTTTTCTCATACTCTCATATAAGTATACAATAATTCTATATAATGTAACGTAAATATCATTAATTATGCAAGCAATTATTGATGATTTTAGCGCGCGACGACCTGCTTGAGCGCTGCGATTTAGCGCGCGAAAGCAACTCGGAGCGCCGAGCTTGCTTAGGGTTGAAAGCACGGTGTGCTTTCAACGCAAGCGGGGACGTGAACGCGGCTAATCTGCGCGAGCGACACGACCTGCCTTTTCGCTTGGAGCGTAGCGCGCGGCTGCACAGTTTCTGTCGCAATTCCGTCATTTCGCGACATTTATTTTACGCGGCTGCACAGTTTCTGTCGCTTTTTGCCGCGTAGCCGACTTTTTCTTTACATGGCTGTAAAGTTTCTGCCGTTTTATCGCGCGTAGCCGACCCTTATTTGTACTGTTATTGACAGTCGGATATGTGAAAGATAGAATTGAAAACGCTTGAAAACCTTAGGGTTTTGGGGGGCGGATGTGCGAGAGCGCGTCTGCCCCGATTTTTTTTTTGCCGCGCAAACGACTTTTTCTGTACACGCGCGTAAAGTTTCTGCCGCTTTTTGATGCGCGTAGGCGACATAAACTGCGCGCGGTTGAGTCGTTTCGGTCGTGCCTGTCTACTCGTTGCTTTTCCTGTACTGTTTTGTAGAATAGTTGTATATGCGCTGATGCGTTTAAACGATGCGTTTATATGTGATTTGCGTGATTTTAGTAACTTAGTGATTTGTTTCTGTGATTTGTTTCTGTGATTTTGCAGTGTTGCTTGTGATTTTGCAGTGTTACTTGTGATTTATGGGTCTTGTGTTAGAAGTTACGTTTTTGTTGCACTGCGCTAGGTTTTACGCACATTTTTTAGGAGTGATCTTATGGTAGAGCAGAATAAAAATTTAATTATCGCGGACGCTAGAAGTGTGCCATCTAAAGTGCTTATAGACGCTAAAAGCGTGCCAGTTAAAGCGCTTATAGATGCTAAAACGATAAAAGAGAAGATCTATAACATTCGCAATCAAAAAGTTATGCTTGATTTTGAGCTTGCTGAAATATATGGGTATGAAACGAAAAATTTCAATAGACAGATTAAGAATAATATTGAAAAGTTTGAGGGCGAAGATTTTATGTTTCGGCTAACTGCTGACGAGTTCAAAAACTTGAGGTGCAAAAATTTCACCTCAAGTTGGGGTGGCTCTCGATATTTGCCTTATGCTTTTACGGAGCAGGGTATTTATATGCTCATGACTGTGTTAAGAGGTGATCTTGCTGTTAAACAGAGTAGGGCATTAGTTAGAACCTTTAAGCAAATGAAGGATTATATTGTTGAAAACAGGGATTTTATTGGCGCGAAGGAATTAGCTAAGCTTGCGATTCAAACAAACCAAAATACTAAAGATATAGCGGAAATAAAATCTCAAATGGCAACAAAAGAAGATTTTAATAAGGTAATGGATAATTTTATTAATCCAAATACGTATAAACATTTTCTTCTTATGGACGGCAATAAAATAGAAGCGGATCTTGCGTATTGCAAAATATATAAGTCAGCTAAGAAAAGCATTTACGTTGTTGATAATTATATTGGTCTTAAAACTTTGGAACTATTGCGGTTTGCTGGTGAGGGGGTTGAAATCGTAGTTTTTAGTGATAATTCTAGGAATAAGAATATGCTTACGGAAAGCATATTGAGTGATTTTGTAAGCGATTATCCTGGTGTTGATTTGAAGTTAAAGACTGCTGGCAGAAAGTATCACGATAGGTATGTGGTTATAGATTATGGGGCGGACGATGAGGCTGTTTACGTTTGTGCGCGACGACCTGCCTTTTCGCTTAGAGCGTAGCGCGCAAAGGTAATTCGGAGCGCTGAGCTTGCTCAAAGTTGAAAGCACGGTGTGCTTTCAATGCAAGCGAGGTCTGCCTTCGTCAATAAAGACGAAGGCAGGGCAGGTTTGTGTGGTGGTTCATTGTGAATTCGGTTGTGTTTTGTGTGCGTGCGTATGCGGCATAAACTGCGCACGGCTGCACAGTTTCTGCCGTTTCTTCCGGCTCCGCACTTCTGCTCGCGCTTTCTGTCTGCACTCGCGTAAAGTTTTTGCCGGATTAAGGTGCGCAAACGACCGTTTCTTTACATAGCTGTAAAGCTTTTGCCGTTTTTTGGCGCGGAAACGACTTTTTCTGTACATGTGCGTAAAGTTTCTGCCGGAATCTGGCTGGGAAGCAGCATAAACTGCGCACGGCTGTAAAGTTTCTGCCGTTTTTTGGCGCGTAGGCGACATTTATTTTACATGGCTGCACAGTTTCTGCCGGAATCTGGCTGGGAAGCGGCATAAACTGCGCACGTGTGTAAAGTTTCTGCCGGATTTTCTTTCTGACGCGATGACATGCTTGAGTGCTGCACAGTATATATAGCAGCACGGCATATAGCGACGAAGCACACAGTATATATAGACGAATCATATAGCAACATGGCATATAGTGACGAATCTCACACAGAATACAGCAGCGAAGTACACAGCACATAGAGCGTATACAAGCACTGCATATACCAGCACAGTATATAGCGGTGCGATGCATGCGCTATAACAACATGTAGTACTTTGTGTTGGGAAAGTGGTCGGTTTTTAGACACGCCGAAGACGCGATTTCGTCGTTTTGGCGTCGGAAATTATTCATTATAAATGCGTTTTACAGTAGATTTTTTAGCGATATTCGTGAATTATAGAAATTTTTTATATGCACGAATATAACACGTGTTTTGCTTGAAATCATTCATGGGGGGGGGGGTATAAATATTAGAGGCTTTTCAGCAACCATGCTTGCATATAGGGCATACAGATATGTTATACTGACTACCTGTGGTTAGCTCTGTCTATGGCATTTGCAGTAGTATGCGTACAAGGTTTTAGTACGCTAAGCATTGGCATCGTATGCAGGTTGAGTACGTGAAGTCTTAAAGATTAGAGAGTTGGAATTTGGGATATACTGCGGCTTGTGCGGCGGTTGAGGACCAGGAAGGCGAGAAAATGTTACCAGCAAAGTTCCGTGGATTCGCATCACGCGTGGGTCGTCTTGCGTCGCGCGCTTTGGTCTGGCGTAAGACCAGCGCTAACGACGCCGTTCGTACTTCCAGCACCGCAGTTATTTCTTCCACCAATGCCAATACTTTCGGCACTGCCAGCACTTCTTTCGACAATGCAGTCACTTCCAGCAGCGCAGCTACTTCCGGCAGCGTCACCATCGCTCGCGCAGCACGCCCATCTCACACTCTTCGCCGCGCGCTCTTCGCAATGTTCGTAGCCGCCGCCACCATAGTAACCATGCTCATAGTGCCGCCGGCACATAATGCGAAAGCTGATCAGGCTTGGTGGGATAAATCAGGTAACGGTTTTTTCACTCATAATGGTTATTGGGTTGGTGACGCTCAGAGAGATATTGATCTTTCATATCCTGAAATAGAGACTGTTAATGATAATGGTCGTATCAGGAGAAAGATAACTTGGAAAGTAACTTTTAATGCCAATAGCTTAGCACTTAAAAGAATGGGCTCATCGCAATTCGCTGCTGAAAATATTGGAAATCAGAAATCTGATGGTCAGGCTTGGGATGGTAGAAGCTACATCTACGTATATCTTCCGAGGGGTATTGATGACTCTAGTGTTCATGTTTATCGTGAATATACAAAACGAAGTTTATTGCCTGGGCAAACTAATTTTAACTGGTCGTTACAGGGAGATGAGAAGAATCCAGGAGAATTTAATGCAGGTTGGACCAGATGGACATATACTTACGCTGATGGTCCGAAATTTCAGCATGATTGGAATTTATCTTTAGGAAACCTTGGACAAGGTAAAGATCCGAAGGATCAATTTAAAGATCAATTTGATACTTGTGAAGTTAAAAAATGGAAAGAACACGGAGATTTTTCTCGTGTGTTGATTTCTCGAGAGAACGGTGATACCGTAACTGCGTATCGATGGACAGTTTCTGCTTATCTTGATGATTCTGTAACTGTTCCAGAAAACCTTCCATTCATTGCAGGATTTAGATCAGATGATAGTGATAAGCACAAGTTTGCGATCATGGGTCCTTATGATACAGATGGCGATGGTTTCCCTGATTTATGGGAGCACGCTCATAACACGAATCCTGATTCTTGGGATGAACTACGGTATCCAGAGCCGAAAGGTGCGTTTGGTAGATTCGATGACGGCAAAGATTATAACGCTGTTTATGGTAAACCTTATTCGCAAAAACCATTTATGTATACCGGTAAGTGGGTTGGTGATTCTGTAAAAGGTCATTTCGAATACAATAAGGATAAAAATCCGAAGCCTACAAACCCTAAGGACTATAAAACAGAAGATATACCACAAAATGGCATAGCATATGTGTTTACTAATCAAAAACTACCTGACGGAGTCCGGCGTGTGTGGAGTAGTAACAATATGCAGGATGGTGATGTATACCTCAATGAATTCACTGGTGAGGTCATATACAAACCTAGGAAGCAGGATGCGGGTAAGACTGTAACCTTTAATATAGGTATAAATTATCCTGATCCATCTTTCTATAACTGCAAGAAATCACAGGTTAGTGTATCTAAAAAGGTCGTTTTCAAAGTTAAGAAGATGTCGCAGTTGTACAACCCAGTGTATGTAACAAAGGATATGTATGCTGGTACTCAGGATTTTTCTGATAGACCTACCAGTGATGGATCGTATGGATCTATAAAGGGTCCTTTACCTGAAGGTACTACTTTTGCAATAGGAAAGTACAATCATGGAATAGATCCTTTATCGTGGTCTGCAATTCAACCACAAGATACTAAGACTGGTTCTGTATATTTTTACCCTAACAAGTGGCTTACTGCAAGCAAGCCAAATGATCCTTATAAGACACCAGTAATAGTTACATATCCTGATGGATCAAAATCTACAGATGAAGATTCTATTACTAAGGGTAATCCTGTTTACGCGAAGGTAAATTTAAAGCGTCATGACCCTGGCAATGCTGACTTGCAGCTTCATATTGCTAGGAACAAAAATGGTCAAGATATTAACTATAACGATGGATTCGTATTCCGCAAGAATCGTGATGTTAATCCACAACCGTGGATAGATTCTTGGTCAGTGCAGGAGCCTGGCGATATTAAGATTCGTTCTGTGTGTGCTGATACTACAAATCCTACGAATATTAAGTTTTATCTTGACGGTATTAATGGAATAAAAATAAATGGCGAAAAACCGTGGCCTCATGCTACTGATGAGGAACAGGAAAAGTGTCGAAATGGTCAGGGTTGTGTAGCAAATAAATTATTTGATAGCACCGGCAATACCATGGAGCGTACGCGTGGTAGTATCACCGGAAAGCCAGTAAAGACTGGTAATTATCAGTGCACTGTATATGCTTTGAAGCCTAAGGCTTTGAAGAAATTTGAGGATGCTGAGAAAAAGAATAAGAATATTGGAAAGGAAGAAGGTTCTTCTACTAATATCATTAGTTCGGATACCTTCAGTGGGTTAAGAGAAGGCATTGACTATACATCTAGGACTGTGCCAATTAAGGTTCACTCTGACGCGCATTATTATAACCCTAAATACGATAAGGTATATGTGAAGGCTGGTAATTCTAAACAATCGGCTGCTCCAGTAAGCCATCGTGGTTCTAACGGCGTGAAGGGCGACGACAAGAGTCAAAATGATCTTGTTGATGAAGGCACAAGGTTGCCAAAAGGCACTTGGTTTGAGTTAAGAGGGTATCCTAACGATAAAAATAAAGTTCGTGACTGGTTTAAGTTTGATGGTAAGCAAAGTAACAAGAAATCAGGAGAGAACAAGCCTGAAGATGCTACTTCCGAAGAGATGTATGGCAAAGTCACTTTTTCTCCAAACAAGATTGTTAAGATTAACGAAGAATATTACGCTCCTGTAATCGTGCATTATCCGGACGGTTCCACTTCTGAAGATCCGGATTCTGGTAATCTTGGCAAACCTGTATACGCTCCAGTGGAAGTAACTAATCAAGATATTCAAAAAAATGATTTAAAACTCAATGTTTATTCCCAACATGGTGGCGGAAGGAAAATTGAGGACAACGATAAAAGCGGTATGCGTTTCCGTAAAGGTGATACTTTAGGCGACAAGCCTAGCGATACGTATAAGCCAATGTTCTTTGACTCCTGGTCGAGTGCTAAGCAGGGAAAAATTTACCAGCGCATGCTTTGCTACAAAAAGAATCCACAAACTGGTAAACCTGAACCTAAAAGCTATGAGGTTGATGGTGTTAATGGTCTGAAACTTGCTGGTCGAAAAGGCAATATTGAAGGCGGTGAGTTTACCGATAAGAATCCATCTCAGTGGACGCGAGCTAATGAACAGCAGAGGAAAGAGTGTAAAGCCAATGATAGTAAGTGCGATCGTAATAAATATCTTTATGGTAATGAACGTGATACTACAGAGCGCACGTGGGGCTGGCTGCACGGCAAGGTAAAAGAAAATGGCGACTTTGTGTGCACTGTGTACGCTATTAAAGACCTTGAGGGTAAAGGTAATGCGCATGGTGCTTTGCAAACTAAGTTTGATAATGCTGTAAAGGAGTTTGTAAAGAACCCTGGTGACCGCAAGTTTGAAGATGTTATCAGTAAGTCAGTCTTAACGGATAAGCAGGGTAGTCAAGATCATCCTGAATATGCCACTCAAAGGCACATCGATTGGGACTCTGTGAAATTCCCAATTCACGTGCACTCGGACGCGCACTACTACAACCCTAAGTATGAGCCTATAACTATGGAGGCTGGTACCAAACAAGCCACTGGGCTGCCTCAAAGCAAGAAGAATGCTAACGGTGCTGATAAGTCGCAAGACGATGTGAAAGAAGGCGACTTGCCGGACGGCACTTGGTTTGAAAAGAATGGTTTAAGTTATGCATTCTTTGAGGATGGTCAAGACAATAAAGCTGACTCTGGTGATTCAGCTAAAAATGGCACGGGTCAGTTTGGTAAGGTTACGTTCCGACCGCACAGGTGGTTCCCTGTTGCTCCTGACCAAACGCAGGTTATAGTGCATTATCCGGACGGTTCTAAATCAACAGATTCAGATTCTGGAAACAACGGCAAGCCTATTTATGCGAGTGTGAAGGTTACTCGATCACATGATGAGACTCCTGATAATTTGCACTTGAATGTTGGCGATAAAGAAGGTAGTGGCAACTGGTCTAATACTACAATCAAACTCACTAAGGGCGAGGAGTTAAGTGCTTCTAAACAGACGACTCGTTGGCTTGATTCTTGGTCCGTGTATAAGCCTGGAAAAATCAATTTGCGCACAATCTGCTATAAGATCAATTCAGACGGCACTAAGTCTCACTACCAGTCGGGCGGTATTGCCGGCATTACGATGCAGGAAGTTAAAATTTGGGAGCATACAGAGAATGCGCAACAGCAGAAAGACTGCGAGAAGGATAGCAGACAGTGCCACCCTGATAGGCAGCTGTATGACGATTACATTACGAATGGTAACTCACGCGACACAACTGAGCGTACTCGTGGATGGATTAAAGGCAAGGCTAACGAATCTGGTGACTACGAGTGCGTAGTGTATGCGATTAAGCAAAAGCAGTTTAAGGACGATACCAATAATTTGCTTGATAGATTCGATGCAGCTGTAGCAAAACTCAACAAAGATGCAAGTAAGAATAACACTGATCCGTTGCAAAACTTCAAGTGGAAACTTGATGGTGATAACGGCAGCAAAAACGCGGTTGAAGGCATTGACTATGCGAAGCGCCCAATACCAATTAAGATTCACAACGAAAACCACTTCTACAACCCGAAGTACGTTGATGTGAATGTTACGGCTGGTCAAAAGGTTGAGAATGCTGTGCCACAAAGCGTTAAGAGTGCTAACGGTGCAGATAAATACCAGGATGCTGTGAAGGCTGGTGCGCTTCCGGATGGAACTTGGTTTGAGTTTAAGGATGCCGCAAACGGCTTTGAGGTAAATGCTGACGGCACTGCTGGAAACAAGGTGTCTTTAGACTGGTCGTATTGGGCTTCCGCTGCTGGTAACACCGGTGAGCAAAGCAATAAGCCTGACGATCCTACCAAACAAAAGAGTGGCAAGCACAGTGCCAAGGATGACGGTACACGTTACGGCAAAGTGACATTCCACCCTGATCAATCTATTGCGCCTAAATCGTACTTTAAAGAGATTGTCATCCATTATCCGGATGGCTCCACTTCGGAAGAGTCGGATTCCGGAAACAACGGCAATCCTGTGTATGCGAAAGTTACGGTTTCAGGTTTGGGCAGTGGTGCCGACAAGGATCTTAAGATGACATTGCTAAGGTCTCAAGATGCTGATCCTGTTGACACTCTTGGTGGAGGTCATTCTCTTACTGTTATGAGCGGCACGAGCCTTACTAAGAACCCGTATGTGCTCGCGTGGAGCTTGAAGGATCGTAGCAATATTTCATTGCGCATGATGTGCACTAAGCAAGGCGAGGAAAAGTGGAGTCGCGGGCTTGACGATACGCTCAATATGCACCTGAACCAGAATTATGGCGAAAGTGTAAAGCCGTGGACTTTTGCAACTGCTGATCAGCGAAAGTCTTGCAGTGAGAACAGTAATAATTGCATAGCTAACTTGCTGTATGGATTCACGAAGAATAAAGATCCGAACAGCATAGAAAGCGCTGTGTCTCGCAGTGAAGACGATATTGCTGGCGTACCTCAAAAGGCTGGAAATTACACGTGCGCTGTGTTTGCGTTGAAGCCGAATGCGCTGACGGTGTTTAGTAACACTGTTGATGCTGGGCTTAGTGCTGATAAAAAGTATTCGTCTACAGATATGCAAAAGGTTCAGCTTACAGGATTAAAGTCTGCGGTTGATTGGAATAGAATTTCCTTCGACGTGAACGTGATCGATCCGCCTAAATTCGCTCTGCCAAAGACCGGCCGAATGAACTGGAACGTGCTGCTTGGTGCGTTTGCTGTGATTGGCACGGGCGTGATGGCGGCTGGGTTCTTCCTTGAGCAAACCAAGTGGGGGCGCGCGATGCTCGAGGCGTTGCTGCGTAAGACACTGCTTAAAGATTTTATCTGCAAAACTGCCAAAAAGCTTCGCGCTTTAAGGCGACGTAGCGAAAGGTGGCGATGCTGATGAAAACATTTGCACGCAATCCTGCTAGCCGGCTAGTCGCAAGACGTAACTGACTCGCAAGCTTGCAGTGCGATTCTCGCTAAAACTTGTTGCGCAATGCGACGCGTGCAAACGGTGGCTAGCGGAAAACGGTGGCTAGATCACTGAATGCTGCACGCGTGCGGAATGTGGCTCTCACTCGCAAGTTGTGGGAACCTCTGCATGTGGTCACACTCGCAAACCGCAACACAAAATAAAACAATAAACGTATTTTCCTCAAAACCTGCCCACAAGGGCACTGAACAAAGGAGAAGAAAGTGAATAAATTCACTAAACAATGCGTGGCGGCATTCGCCTCGCTCGCAATGGCTGGCACGCTGTGCGTCGCCGGCGCCGTGGTGGCAAACAACGTGGCATTTGCTGAAAATACATGCAATGCTGGCGCGCCTTGGACCGATGTGTGTAAGACGCAAAAGGGTTCCATCACCATCATGAAATATGAGTATAAGGGTGAAGGTAACACAAGCACTCCTCTTGCTAATGCTAAATTCAAGGTACAAAGAGTTACGAAGTTCTCTTCGAACGATGCAGCAGAGCTAGATCTTACAAAATACAAGGATTGGGAAACTCTTGCTGCGAAGGTAAAAGAACTTAATGCTAATCCTGAAGTTAATGGAATGAAATTTGATTCAGCTAATACGCAAGAAGATGTAACAGGTACTGATGGTTCGAAGAAATTCGATGGACTTGCTATCGGTCTTTATAAGGTAGAAGAAACACAGCCAGCACCTAATCACTCTAATGATGTGGCACCGTTCTACATGACTATTCCAGAAATCACTCATGAAGCAAATAAGGCAGTTACCTATAACTACAATGTAACTGCAAAACCAAAGAACCAGAGCCTTGCTGGTAAGATTAAGAAGACTCTTGTTCATGGAGACAATGAAACATCATTCGTGGGTAATGGCGATACCATGACCTACAAGATTTCTGCTGCTGTGACTAGCAACACTGCTACAGAACGTTCGAATTGGACTAAGGATGATCTGAAGGGATATACTGTATTCGATCAGGCTCCTAAGGATGTATTCACTAGCTATACACCTTCGGATGTTGTTAAGTCTGTACAATTGGTTTACAAAAAGGATAATCAGGAGAAATCTGAAAATTTGCTCTCTGAATCCGTTAAAGAAACTGATACACAAGACTCGCAGCGTATTAAGGTTTCTTTCAATGATGATGCATTAACAAAAATAGCAGATGCAGCTAAGGTTGATCCTGACGCAAAAGTAGAAATTGAATTTGCGTTCACTATTAAGGATCCTACGCAAGTCACTGAAACTAGCTTCACCAATAAGTCTGGTTTTATTCCGGGACAGGGCAAGAATAAGCCAGTTCCAACCCCAGAAGTTCCAGACGATCCAGGCTCTAAAGTTGAATCTAAATATGGCTTCTTACAAGTAAACAAGTACGATGGCACTGATTCCAGTAAGAATACGAAGGTTGACGGCGCCAAGTTCAAGCTTTTCGCTAAGAAGAATGATGCTGATAAGTGTGCTGCCGATACTAATGCAAAAGAATGTGCGAATGCTTCAAAGGTTGGTGAACTCGTTACCGTTGGCGGTGGTAAGTTTGCCAATTCTGTAAAAGTTGTTATCGATAGTTCAATTCATCCATTCTACCTCGTGGAAACTGAAGCACCAGCTAATTATGAGCGTGACCGTCAAGCTCACACAGTCCAAGTTTCCGAATCATCTACAAGTGCTGCTCCTACAACTATTGATGTTGCTAACGTCCCGACTAAGGATCACAACTGGTTCAACCTTCCAAAGACCGGTGCTGCAGGCGTGATCATCTTCGCGTTGGCTGGCATGTGCTTGGTTGCTGTTGGCATGTTCATCTTCTTGCGCAACCGCAAGAAGGATGAAGAGCAGCAGGCTGCCTGATTGTAGTTGGTGACTGCTGAGAAAAAATCAGCAGTCACTGCTGCATGAATGTAAATATCTGTTTGCATGGCATAAATATTGGAGCTGGGTGCGACTTGTTGCTCCCGGCTCTATATTTGTGCGCTTTAATTGAACTAACTAGCGAGCGCAAAATAAATAAATCGTAAATCAAATCTAAATCCAACGAAAAACCCACGAAACGAGGAAGCATGAAATTAAACGACGCTGTTGCTAAAGTATATGCTTTCCTCAACAAAATCGCCCTTAATACACCCATCGTAAGCAAGCTTTTCAAGAATCGCGCTTCTGAAACTAGCGCTGCTGAAACTGCTACTTCCGAAACTGCTACTTCCGAAACTGTTACATCCGAAATTAATCCTGCAGATCAGAACTCTTCCGAGCAACCTTCCGCAAGTGCGCAACCTACCACAATCGCGCAAAAATCGCAGCAAAAAACCAATCAAAAATCCAAGCTCCGCCGCATCGTCGAGCCAATTGCATTCGTGTTGGCAGGCATTTTGTGCTTCAGTTACCCTGTTGTTTCAACACTTTGGAATAACCGCGTGTCGAAGGAAATTTCTAACGCGTACGACAAGTATAACCACGATCAGGCTGGTGACGTGCGCCGCGCTCACATTCGCGCCGCGAAGCTTTACAATAAAACTCGCAAAAGCAAGCTTGCCGCGGATCCGTATGGTCCGAATGGTCAAAAAGACGTAACTAACACGCCTGAATACAAGCGTTATCTTAAGGCGCTTGAGGAACCTATGGGCATTATCGGCATTGTAAAAATTCCGAAAATTGGTGTAAAACTTCCTATTTATCACGGCAGTTCGCAAGAAGTTTTGGCGCGTGGCGCTGGTCATTTGTACGGCACGGATTTGCCGGTCGGTGGCAAGAACCGCCACACAGTTATTACCGCGCACACAGGTCTTGCTGACGCCACCATGTTCGACGATTTGGTGAATTTAAAGAAGGGCGACTACTTCTACCTTGACGTGCAAGGCGAAACTTTACGATACAAAGTGTTCCGCATCAGCGTGGTTGAGCCACACGATATTAGTTTATTGCAGCGCGAAAAGGGGCGCGACTTGGCTACACTGCTAACGTGTACCCCGTATGGTGTGAACTCGCATAGGCTTTTGGTGACGGGGTATCGCGTGCTGCCGGACCCTGTGAAGCCGCCGGATGACCACGTGCAATGGCCGCTTTGGATGACGCTATTCGTGATTGCAATGGCGTTCTCATTGATTATTTTGTCCATGATGATTGCCGCTGCAACGTCTAAGCGAGGGCGACAGCTCGACATTCGCGGCAAGCATTTGCTGATTCTTTCGCGCAAAATGCTGCGTAAGTTGCGTCGCGAGTAACGCGACGACTGTGCGGTGAGCGTTGTGACTGCGCGCGCTAAATCGCAGCGCTAAAGCAGGTCGTTACTAACGCAGTCACTAATCTGTACCAGTAACAAAAAACGGCAGAAACTTTACGCGCGTGTAAAGAAAAAGTCGGTTACGCGCGAAAAAACGGCAGAAACTTTACAACCGCGCGCAGTTTATGCTGCTTCCCAACTAGATTCCGGCAGAAACTTTACGCGCGTGTAAAGAAAAAGTCGGCTACGAGCGAAAAAACGGCAGAAACTTTACAACCGCGCGCAGTTTATGCTGCTTCCCAACTAGATTCCGGCAGAAACTTTACGCGCGCGCTGTGCTGCGCTCAAGCAGGTCGTCGCGCCTGCGTTTGGAGAGCAAAAGTAGCGCAAACCCTCCAAATGTGAGATAAGTTCCCCGCAAATGGAGTGATTCGCAGCAGATAACACTCCAAACGTGAGATAACACTCGCGCGAGTTTTGTAGGCGAGCGCGTTACTGCGCGAGCGTAAAATTTAGGTCATTTGTGCCTATCGTTGGTTGGCTGAAAAATTTACGGTTTATATTGCACAACGCGCCAACATTAGTTGGTAAATCAGCAATATTTTTTTAAAAAACATTGTCAAAATGCAAGGTTGTTGAAAAATTCTGTAAATTATATGTTAACTACAGATTTTTTACATGTTACTTGCGGAAAGGTGTTTGCGAGAAAATGGCGTAATTTAGCCATTTTCCTATCCTAAATACAAATTTTTCAAATTTTATTTGCTAAATTAACAAGTCAAAAAAATTTTTTCTCTTTAAACAAGTGCTAGAGTATATGAAAAATATTTTGTTGCACTTGCAAAAATGCACCATTGCTTGCTGTTTGCATGGGGGGGGGGTATGCCTCTTGTGCGATATTTAGCGGAAATGATTCAAACCAGCGTAACAAAAATATTTACACCCGTATGAAAGATTTTGGCAGTCAGTATGAAAGATTTTGTCAGCTGGCTTGAGTTTGTTATAGCTAGAACCGAAATTTTCCGGGATAACAACCACCATTTTGAAGGAGAGTATGTTTATGAAGTTCAAACGAACGTCATATCTGACTCGTTTAGCAGCATTAGGCGTGGCTGCGGCGACGCTTATGGTACCGCTTGGTACAGCAAATGCTAAAGACAATAGTGCTGAGAACAATAATCTCGCACAAGTTGTAAATCAAAAGAATAAGAATAAGAAGAATAAAACTACTAAATATCTTGATCCTAAGATTGTTAGCAGAATAGTTAATAATCCATTTAATAGGACTGGTACTTCTAATAAGCCTGTTACTGTTATCGTTACTTTGAAGAAACAGCCAAAACTTCCTTCGGAACAAGCTGAAGACAGTAATAAAGTTGACCAGAATCGTCTTATTGGAAAATGGTCTTCAAAATATGGCATGACAGTACGTCGCCAATTTGGTTACCTGATGAATGGTTTTGAAGCAACATTACCAGCTAACAAAGTTGCGGCTTTACGTCATGAACATGAAGTAGCTTCTGTTGCAAAAGAACGTTTGTATTATCCTCTTGAAAATTATGCTCGCGGTTTGCAGGGTGTAAATGAAGAATTTAAGAAGCGTGGACTTGATGGAACTGGAATGCTTGTGGCTATCATCGACACTGGTATTGATCCAAGTCACCATGATATGAAGCTTGATTTCAAAGCTGAAAAAGCTCGTAAGATTCAGAAGACATTCCCGTCTAATGGTGTAAAGTTCACCAATAAAGTTCCTGCTGGATTCAACTATGCTGATGAAAACTACACTATTACAGATAGTGGTGCAGAGCAGCATGGCATGCACGTAGCTGGTATTGTGGCAGCTAATGGTGATGATGAGAATAAGCCAGCTGATAAAAACGGTCATATTAACGGCATTGCTCCAAATGCTCAGCTACTTGCAATGAAAGTATTTTCAAATAAGCCGGGAGCGCACGGAGCTCGTGATGCTGATATAGTTGCTGCAATTGAGGATTCTGTAAAGCTTCATGCAGACGTTATTAACATGTCTCTCGGCTCAGATAACGGTTTTGGTGGAACTTCTAACGCTACATCTCTCGCTTTAAAGAAGGCTCGCGAAGCTGGTGTGCTTCCAGTTATTTCTGCAGGAAACTCCGGTTTAAGCTTCTCTACATCTGGAGGAACTAATGATGCATTAGGAAAGTGGGATGATGCAACTCTCGGCTCGCCATCTTCTTATCCTTCTGCTTTCAGCGTTGCTTCTGTAGAAAATTCTTATATTATTCAAACCGCTGGTTCATATACGGATAAAGCTAATAAGACAACTGAGATTCCTTACTCTATAGCCTCAGGAAAAGCTGATGGTAAAGAACATGAGATTGTGAATATCGGTCTTGGCAAAAAAGATGAAGTTAAGGATTTGAATCTTCACGGAAAGTACGCTTTAGTTGAACGTGGCGCAATAGCATTTAGTGAAAAATTCCAGAATGCTATTGATAAGGGTGCTGATGGTGTAATCGTTTATAACAAAGCTGGCGATTCGGCACAGTTCCTCGGCATGGCTGGAGTTGATAAGTTCACATGCTTTGGAGCATCAATTCGTCGTGAAGATGCTTTAAAGATTGTTGATGCACTCAAAGCTAACGCAAGTGGTACAGTTAAGGTTTCCTTCTCTGATAAGACAATGGGCATTGCAAATCCTGATAAGTTGCATCCTTCTAGCTTTACTTCTTGGGGTCCAACGCCAGAACTTGATTTTAAGCCTCATATTGCTGGCATCGGCGGTAACGTGTGGTCTACTCAGAACAACAACAAGTACACTAATATGTCTGGTACTTCTATGGCTGCTCCAAACGTTTCCGGTCTTTCAGCTTTGGTGATGGAAAGCTATATGAAGCGTTTCCCTAAGCTTTCTCCAAAAGATCGTGCTACTCGTGTTGAACAAGCCTTGATGAATACGGCTGAGATTCTCAATAATTCCAGCAATGTACCATTTGCTCCTCGTCAAATCGGCGCTGGCTTAGCTCAGGTCGATAAAGCTGTTGCTACTAACGTGATTGCAACAGTCAATGGCAATTCGTACGTGGCTCTACGCCAGGTTAATGGAGATCGTAAGTTCACTGTTAAACTGCATAATTATGGAGATAAGGCTGTAACTTATGAAGTTCCTAAACAAAATGTTGTTAATGAATCTAATAATGCTAATGCAGAAACTACTACCTCTATTAGCTCAGAAACATTAGCTTCTTCGACTAATACAGTTACAGTAGATCCTAAGTCAGAAAAGGAAGTAGAGTTTACATTAACTCCAGACGTGACTCGCGACCATTATGTTGAAGGTTGGGCGCGTTTTACTTCAAAGACTTCTGGGGAACCAGATTTGGCTGTTCCATATCTTGGCTTTGTTGGCAATTGGGATAAGGAACCAATTCTTGTAAAGCCTGGCGAAGAGTATCTTCAAAATGCAATTAATATGACTACTTCGCTGATTGCCGAAAGTTATTTTGGTGATGTGCAAGTTAATGATGAAGCTCCTGGTCATTTAGAATTTTCTCCAAATGGTGATGAGTTATTCGATAAGATACGACCATCATTAGCATTATTCCGTAATGCAAGTTTAATACAGTATTCTGTTTTGGATAATTCTGGTAAGACTGTTGCAGAAGTAGGAGAGGAACATGACGTTTCTCGTTCTAATTTCTCAGAATTATTACGTGATCCAAGAGCATTAAATAGTTCTATTGATTTTGATGGAACTATTTATGATAAGACATCTACTGATATTGCGCATTTTAATAAGAAACTTCCTGATGGCAAATATATTTATCGAGTAAAAGCTTGCTTGACTAAGGATATGTGCCAGACGACTGATATGCATTTTAACCTTGATACTAAAGCTCCAACCGTTACAATTAGCGAACCTGATAATGATGGTAAAATCACCATTACAGCTCATGATGAGTTAAGTGAAACGTTGAGTGATCCAGGTGTAAAAGTTAATGGTAACAGTGATTATGTCAAGGTTGATGAGAAGGACTGCAGCGAAACTCATGACGCAAATGGCTATACTCGCACTTGCAAAGTTAATGTAGGTAAGGATGCTTATTACGTCAATGTCAGTTTGCATGATGGCGGTTTCAATGAAACCAATACTTCCAAAGTGTTTAAGGCATTTGCTAATAAAAAGATTCTCATAAATAATGAGGTTAATCTTAAGAATATTGGCATTAAGGATGTCACTACTAAAAAAGATAACGGTGTGAATAAATACAGCATCGAAATCTCTGGACGTGTTGCTGATGGTTGCAAGGATGTGAAAGCTTATGTTCAATCAGGAACCGAAGCAGAAGAAGAATTAGCTGTTAAGACAGATGATTCTGAATTTAGCTTTACTGCCCCTATTAAACAAGGTGCTAATACAATAAAAGTTAAAGCAAAAGGTTCTGATGGTAAAGAAGTAGTTGAAACTCTTGCAACTAATTTCGATGAAAAGTCACCAACAATTAAACTAACTAATGCAGATAATAATGGGAATGTAACAATTGACCAAACTGGTGCAGTAGAAGTTAAAGGTGAAGTTAAGGACGAAACTACTCCAAAGCAGAATCTCACGCTTACTCTCAAGTATAATAAAGATGAGGTTATTGATGGTGAAATTCAGGCTAAACAAGTGGAAGAGCCTGTAACTGTTGGTTCTGATGGCTCATTTACTGTAAAAGTTATTCCATCTGCTAGTACATATTCAATTACTTTGGTTGCTAGTGATGGAGTTAACACAACTACTCAGGATGTAGGTTTTGCTAATCGCGTTATGCCAACAAAGACAAAGGCAAAGCTTTATAATATTTCACTGAGTAATGCTAACGGAATAGGATCATACAACTGGATTGTTCCTGGAGATAGTGGTACTTCGCTCGATTCATTTACTGCAAAAGGCAAAGTAAGTAGCAAAGCTACAGAAATGCTATTTACAAAAGCTAATCGAGTTAAAGATGATGGTTCGGGGTATGAGGATTTTGATCCTATAGCTGCAACAATCACTAAGTCCACTAATGCGAATGCTGATTCTGCATTCACGGTAACTCTGCCAATGCATCCTGGAATAAATGACTTTAGGATGATTGTCAAAGAGGGAAGTGATGTGGTATTAGACACTCCGGTTGCTTTCTATTTCGACAGACAAGCTCCAGAAGTAATGTTTAGTACTCCAAAGTTGTATGGCGACAGAATATTCACTAATAAAGATACTGTGAAATTCAAGGGTGTTATTAGTGATGATTTTGCTGGCTATACTCTTAAGATTAATAATCTTATTGCTTCAGACAACTTCAGTACTGATTCTAAAGGCAAAGAAACTAATGCTCAGAGCTTCGATAGAGATGTTGAAGTTAAAAATGGAGAGTTTGTGTTAATCCAAGCCATCGATCAGATGTCTAGCGCACTGTATGGTCGTGCTCCTGTTGTTGTTGATAAGGATGCTCCTTCTGTGACACTTGGAATAAAGGACAATGATCGTGTTGAAGCAAATCGTAAGATTTCTGTAACAGCTAAAGATGATCATTTGAAGTTATTGCGAGTGAGTATTGATGGTAAAGAAGTAAATCATGCAAATAATGATCTTAAAGAAACGGATATTAAGCTGAGTAAGAACAATCCTTACGATGCTACTTTTGCCGATCTGAAAGATCTGAAGAATCCACTGAAGGTAGATGTTGATTTCAATTCACTCTCTGCCGGAAAGCACTCAATCAGAGTTGAAGCTGTTGATTATGCTGGTAACGTTGCAACGAAGAATACTTCCGCAGAATTCTTCGTTGAAAAGAAGTCGAATGATGGTCATGGAAACGATCATGGTTCCTCCTCTGTAACTGTCAATCCTCCTTCCGCCTCAACTCCAGCACCTAAAGCTCCTGAGTCTACCGCAAAGCTAGATCAGTCGCTTAAGGGAAGCCTTGTTGCTGGTGAACATATGAATAATGTTGTTCGTGCTGGTAAGAGCAATCCTGTGAAGTTGTATTTCGCTGGCATGGATCATGCTAAGGGTGATGCTGGCTCTAAGTCTCACAAGACTAAGGTCTCTTCTGCTACGAGTGAGTTCATCAAGGAACTTAAGAAAAACAAGGTTGCTTACGCTTATGCTTACATGTATTCTTCGCCTGTGTTATTGAAGGGCGCAGATGGATCTAAGTATGTGAAAGTAACTTTGGATAAGAATGGTCAACCTCAGTTTAATGTTGTGATTCCAGCTGGCTACTTCGGTAAGCATACGATTGTTTTGCTTAACGATAAAGGTGAGCAGCTTGCTTGGGCTAACGTGTGGGTTGTTCCTGAGAATGCTACAGCGTTCGATGAAACAGTTGCAGAGATTAACCTGAAGTATTCGGAGCTTCATTCTGGTACTGGATTCGGCAACGGGCTTGGTACTGGATTTGGTAACGGATTAGGTGCTGGTTCTGGATTCGGCACATTTACTGGCACTACTTACGTTGGTACAGACGGAAATGCCTCCAGCGGAAGTGCCAACGCAGGTGCTGCATCCGGCGATGCTGCTGCCAATGGCAACGCAAGTTCTGCCAATGGCAACGCAAGTGCTGCAAAGCAGAAGGCTGCTGAAAAGGAGAAGGCTGCCGCCAAGAAGATGACTTCTGATTTGGCGATGACTGGTAGCAGTGTGATTGGTATGGTTGTGACGTTTATGGTGTTGCTTGCAAGTGGTGCTGTAACGTTTAAAACTCGCAGCCGTCATGCGCACGCAAGCAAGTAAATAAACAAAATAAGTAAAAAAGTAAATAAACAAAGAGCACTCTTCATCTTCTAGTAAGGTGGGAGTGCTCTTTTTGTATGTAATATATTTTGTGGAATAACCTGAATAACCCATATTTTGTTGTATGTAATATATTGCGAATATTCTAATTGCTCCATAAATTTTAAGGTTAAAATAACGTAATTTTAGATATTTTTCGCAAAATCTTTTAAATCTTAAATAGTGGTTGAAATCTGCCTTGGGGGGGGTATAGTTGCAAGAACTGTGGCTGCAATTAAGAGAGGTTTTGCAGTGCTGTGTGGTTTCTGATTTTGTAATGATGACTACACAAATTTTGAGAGTTTGAACTTAACGAAGGTGATTAGAGATGTTTCCGCAGCGTCGTCGTAACAGTCTTTCTAAGATTATGCGCGTAATTTGCGGTTTCACGTCCTGCGTGCTGACTCTAGCAACTCTCGCGATTGTGCCTATCACTCCGTCGAGTGCTTCAACCGAAGAAACAACGCCTAAGACCTCGAAGAGTGCTGAGATTAATGGTAATCAAGAGCTTAAGAATAAAGACGAACATAAGTCTGATAAAAAAGCTGAGCAGCAACCTGTTAGTAATCTTGAACAACATACTTCCGCAACGGCTAATACAAATCCTAAGAACGAAGTTTCCAATAAAGATAAAGAAGCTGATCAAAACAGTAAAAATAAAAAAGCTAAAAACGCTGCTGAAGCCGCGCAAACTGGTTCGAACGGTGACAGAAGTTCTACCAACACTACCGAAAACGGAGCGCAATTCTATAATCCTGAGTATTTACGTACTCTGAATATTGTTGCTGGAAATCTTTCTACAAGTGCAAACAATAAGTCGGGCGCTCCTAGGAGTAAGCCAATTCACGGCAATAGGAAAATTAAGCGTGGATATCTTCCTGTTGGTACGCGGTTTGAAATTAAGCCAGATGCAAATGATAAAGAAGACGCGTACGAGTGGGCTAATTTTGAAGGCGAGCAATGCGCTGTAGCCAATGATGCGTCAGCCAATAATAAACAGTGCAAGGAAACGAAAGCTATTCCATCCGATAATTCAAAAAGTTATGGCGTTATAACTTTCCGTCCAAATAGGTGGACTAAAGCAGGTCGTTACAAAGTGCATGTAATTGTGCACTATCCAGATGGAAAATCTACTTCCGATGATGCAAATGCTGGAAATAGCAAAGGTGGTAAGCCTTCGCCTGTTTATGCAAATGTAGTTGTTACGCGATTTGATCCTCACGATAGTGATTTACAACTTTCAATAATTAGCAAAGACAAAGAAGATTTGAAATATGGACAATCTGATAACTCAGATTTAGTGTTATTGGCTGGTCAAGAGGTTAAGAAAACCACTTTTGATGCTTCTGCGCATTTTGGCATAGGCAATATTAATCAGCGTGTGATTTGCTATAAGAAAGATAAGAATGGAAATCCTGTTGATGGAAAATACGAGTCTGGTGGAATTAACGGGCTTGAATTAAAACAAGATGCTAACGTAACAGTTTGGAAGCATGCCAGTTACGATCAGCAAAAGAAGTGCTTTGATGATCCTGCTAATGGCTGCAAGATGGATGATTTACTTTATGACGATTACGTGTACAACGAGTATGTTAAAACACATCCGAATTTTGAACCTAAGCGAGTAAATGAGCGTACAGTAGGACAGTTTAAGGGAACTGTAAAGAAAACCGGTGATTTTGTGTGCAAAGTTTATGCTTTAAGAAATTCTGTTAAAGATGACGGCGCGCAAGACAAGCAAGATGATGCTTTAGTAAAGAAGTTTGATCAAATAGCTGCAGAAAAACACAATAAGATTGATGAAATTGATTCTGCGCTAAAGTCAGAAAATTTGTTTAAGTCAAGTAAAGGCATTACTTGGGAAGCTAAGACTTTGAACATTACTGTTCGCAAAATGTCTTACTATTATCAGCCTAATTATGGTGATGGAATTAATACTCTTCCAGGTCAATATGCGACTTCTATTGTGCCGCTTAACCAGTGTGGAGTTGGCGAAAATTGCAGTAAGAAGTTAGCTAGAACTCGTAATCTTCCTGACGGAACTTGGTTTGAAATAAAGCCATATAAAAATGATTCTGAGCATCCAGTTCCTGATTGGGCCTCATTTATTGATGAAGATAACATTGATCAAAGTAACAAACCTACCAAAGCTGGGAGTGAAGTCGGAGAAGATAGTAGTGATGCTTCCGGTGCAGTGTACGGAAAAATTACTGTAAGAATGAGCACTTGGATTAAAACAGGGCATTACAATGTGCCAGTGGTTGCGCATTATCCTGATGGCTCCTCTTCAGAGGATGAAGATTCTAGTAACGAAGGTAAGCCTATCTATTTGAAAGTCTCGGTCAATAATTCTCCACGGATTAATAATGATGATTTAAAGTTACGTGTGACGACCGAAAAAGCTTCTGCTGATGGTGAGTCTGACTCGCAAAACGACGATTATGGTGATGTAGATCCAGACCAGGGCATCACAATGATGCGCGGAATGCGCTTTTTGAATCCGTATATTGATGCGTGGTCATTGCGTGAAGTGGGTAAGAAAATTTCGCTGAAAGTTTTGTGCACTAAGGTTAGCAAAGATAGCAAAGCTAGCAAAGACGGCTCTGTTAACGCTAATAGCTCTAGTGGTGTGGGTGTTTGGTCTAGTAGCGTTAATGGCTTGACTGCTCCTACGGAGAACCAAATTCATAATTGGGATCATATTAAAACTGTTGCTGAACTTGAAAAGTGCAAGAATAATTCAGCTTCGTGTGATGCAAGTCGTACCCTATTTAGACGAGACGTTGAAGCTAGCGATTGGGATGAAGAAAATCCATTCTATGCAGTCGAACGCACGGATTCGATTATTGGCGGTGCGCCTAAAGAAACGGGCGATTATCAATGCGTTGTGTATGCGTTGAAGCCGACTGCGCTTGCTGCTTATACAAATAAAGTGGGTAGCGCAACTTCCGTACAAAATGGCGATACTCTTCTTAACGGCGTCGCTGGTCTCGAAAAAGGCAAGGACTGGACGATGACCGCGGTCAAAATTCACGTTGTTGAGCCTTTTAAACTGCCAAAGACGGGATTCGCCGGCTGGAACATGATTCTTAGCGTTGCTACAACGATTTTCACAAGTCTTATGGTTCTTGCGTTTGCTCTCGACCAAACACAGTGGGGGCGCGCATTTATGAAAAATTTTGTATACCAAAATTCTGCTCAAAAGGTCAGTGAAATAGCTGTTCAAAAGGGCACTGAAGTATCTGCTCGCAAGGGCACTGAAATAAAGGAGAAGAAATGAATAATTTCACAAAACGATGCGTCGCCGCATTCGCCTCGCTCGCAATGGCTGGGACGCTGTGCGCGGCGGGGGCTGTGACAGTGTCCAGCGTTGCGTGGGCTAGCAAGCCTGCTGTGAATCATGGTGGTGGTCAATCTCAAGGTGGTGTTGCTGGTCTTGGTAATCCATCCCAACCTGTGGAGTCAGGAAAAGCGCCGTGGGAGCTTGGTACTGAAGCTTCAACAAAGACTGGCTCTATCACCATTTACAAGTGGGAAGATGAGGTTGGCGCTGATAAAAAGCAGTTGAAGAAAACTCCTGTAAAAGATGCCGGGTTCACTGTAAAAAAGGTGACGAAGCTTAATGCAAGTGATACGGATAAACTTGACTTAACCAAGTATGCCGATTGGGTTAAGGTAGCCAATAAGATTGATGGTTTTAATAAGGGTACTGCTACTGGATTAACCACTGAAGATGTTACTGGTTCTCCAAAAAATACTGATGCTAATGGCGTTGCAAAGTTCGAAAGTCTTGGAATCGGCTTGTACCAAATTACAGAAACAGCAGTTCCAAAGAACCATTCCGCTGCCGAATCAAAGCCATTCTATATGACAATCCCAAGGATTGAAAAGGGTACTGATGGTAAAGTAGTCTACAACTATGCTCCATACGCGGATCCAAAGAACAAGGATTTGAGCGATAGCGTTAAGAAGACTGCGGATACTTCTAAGACTGTTGGCGCTGGCGATAAGATTTCCTACACCATTAGCGCTGAGCTTGACAAGATAAAGGAGAAGCCTGAGGCTGGAAAAACCACTGCTGATCTTGCTGACACTGATTTTAACGGCTATTCTGTAGTCGATCTCGCTCCTGCTAACTACTTCACAACTTATGAAAACGTAGTTACAAAGGTACAACTTGGAACCGGCGAAGCACCTGTAGAGAGTGATACGACGCTTCCTACTACTGACTACACCGTTAGCGGTCCAGAAGATTTTACGGATACAACCGATAATACTACACGCAAGAAGATTACTATCTCCTTCACTAATGACGGTAAGACTGCGCTTGCTACAGCTGCTAACAATAACGCTGGCAAAGTTGTAAGGGTATTTGTTACTTTGGAGTTCACTCTTGCTGATTCGACAACCCTTGGCAACAAAATTGTTATTAACAAGGGTGGCTTAATTCCTTCGCACACAACTGGTAATCCAGACGTTGTTGAAGGTAAAAAGTACAAGGAAGTGAAGTTCTCGAAGTTTACTATTCAGAAGCTTTCTGCAAAGGATAAAAAACCAATTACAACAGGAAGTGCAAAGTTCAAGCTGTTTGCTGATGAGACTAGTGCAAATACGTGCTCTCAGGCTATTACCGACGGAAAGAAAGATAACGATTTGAATACCGCTTGCTCTGCTGCTTCTACTAATTTCGGTGAGAAAGAAACAAATAATACTGATGCTAAGACTGCTGAATATTCAGTAGTTCGCGGTAAGACGTACTACGTTGTGGAAACTGCTGCTCCAACCGGCTACATTCGTAATCCTAAGGCTGTTGCAGTAAAGGTTGAGGATACTGATGAAACCAAGAACTTCGAGTTTGAGGACGTTCCAGACGATAGCCAACACTCATGGTTTAACCTTCTTCCAAAAACCGGTGCTGCTGGCGTGATTCTCTTCGCAGTTATCGGCATGTGCTTCGTTGGCTCCGGATTCTTTGTGTACATGCGTCGTCGCAAGAAGGAAGAGGAGCAGGCTAAGCTCCGCGCTTAGTTAATCCCTTTCTTTAAGCATTAACGAAAATGGGGAGTCGGGCGCGCGTTAACTAACGCTTTCCCGGCTCCCTGTTTATTTATTGGAGGAATTATGAAGTTGGCTGATTTTGCAGAGTCTGCTCGCGCGCTATTTAAACGACTGACTCGTATGCGCGCTAATAAGTCCTCCAAAAGTGTGGAAGATTCAGCGAGCTCGCAGGATTCCGCAAGCTCGCAAACTGCGCAGTCTCCGCAATCGCGACAAGAGCAGTCTCCGCAATCCGCACAAGAGCAATCTTCCCCAAAACCAATGTCCACACTTCGCAAGCTGGCTGAGCCAATTGCGCTTGTTACTATTGGCATTTTGTGTTTCAGCTATCCTGTGGTTTCTACTTTGGTCAACAATCATGCTGCCAAGGAACTCTCAATCGAGTACGACAAATTAAATAAGGAAAAGCCTAAAGAAAATCGCGCGGAAATTTTGCGAAAAGCGCGTGAATACAACGCTCGCCACAAGGCGATTATTAGCGCGGACCCGTATAACGGCAATAGCGACTACATGGACACTCCCGAATATAAAGAGTACGAAAAAGTGCTTAGTGAGCCGATGGGAATTATGGGCATCGTGAAAATACCGAAAATTGGCGTGAGACTGCCGATTTACCACGGGACTACTCAAGATACTCTCGCAATGGGCGCGGGGCATTTGTACGGCACGGATTTGCCGGTGGGTGGCAAAAGCAGGCACACTGTTGTGACGGCGCATACGGGTATGCCGGATGCCACGATGTTCGATGATTTAAACACGCTGAAAAAAGGTGACTACTTCTATTTTGATGTGCAAGGCAAGACTCTTCGGTACAGAGTGTTTCGCATAAATGTGGTGGAGCCGAACGATATTCGTTTGCTGCGGCGCGAAAAGGGGCGCGACTTGGCGACACTGATTACGTGCACGCCGTATGGAATTAACACGCACAGGCTGCTCGTGACGGGGTATCGCGTGCTGCCGGATCCTGCTAACGTGCCAGGCGACCATATGCAGTGGCCGCTGTGGATGACGCTGTTTGTGATATCGATGGTGATGTCTGCGGTGTTGATGGCGATGATGCTGGTTGCGTCGTTGCGAAAGAAGAATGGTGTGAGTAGTCTGCAAGGCAGGCATTTGCTGGCGGTTTCGCGCAAAATGCTGCGTAATTTACGGCGCAAGTAGCGCGAGAGTGTGTGCTGTGAGCGTTGTGACTGCGCACGTTTGGAGCGCTACGATTAAGCGAAAAGCGAGTCAATTGTACTGGTGTCTTATTGGATTGTTGGTCGTCAGATTGTGCTTTCTTAAGATAATAAAGAAAGCACAATCGTGTGCGCGCTTGCGCGTAAAGCCCACTGGGCTTTACGCATTATGCAAGCGCTACCGCATTAGTGTATCGAGAAGCGCACTGTGCTGCTTCTCGATACACTAATGCGACACGCCGGCTTGCGTACGCTCTCATTCTGAGTATAGTAGTTACTCGGTTCGCGAAACGAGCCAAGATAACCAACGCCCCTTTAGCTCAGTTGGTTAGAGCAGCTGACTCTTAATCAGCGTGTCCAGGGTTCGAATCCCTGAGGGGGCACAAACAAAACCCAAGCTTCACCGCTTGGGTTTTTTCATATCTAATCCCTCCGTCATGCATATGCAGCAGCGCGCGTTTGTCCTTCTTTGCAGTCAAGCTGGAAACATGACCTCGTCAAATATGATGCCGCAATTATTCCAGGATGATGCCCATCTTGAACAGCCGCAACCGTCGCAACAACCGCTGCTAAATTTAGCACAGTCGCAGCTAACAGTAGAGCAGCAGCCGCAACCGCTTACTCCGCAGCAAGCTCAGCCGCGCCAGCTTCCTTTGAAAGCCGCCGACACGACTGCCGAAAATCCATGGCCTGTTGCTGTTTTAAGCCAAAAGTTCCACAGTGCAGTAGAACGCTGGCCAGCAGCGTGGATTGAGGGTCAAATCGTCGAAATTAACATGCGCCGCGCATCTTCCGGCTACATCACTCTTCGCGACAGCAACGAAGAAGTGTCGATTTCCGTAATGGGCTTCAGCAATTTCGTGCAGCAGGCGCGCGAACTTCGCCAGGGCGACCGCGTAGTCGTTCACGGCAAGGCGGATATTTGGGTGAAAGCCACACGTTTAAGCTTCGTTGCGGACGAAATCCGCCGCGTCGGTGCCGGCGACTTAAAAGCGCAAATTGACGAGTTGCGAAAAAAGCTTAAAGGCGAAGGCCTGTTTGACGCGGAGAATAAGGTGTCGCTGCCGGAATTTCCTAAGTGCATCGGTCTCGTGTGTGCTCCTCAAGCTCGCGCAGAGGGCGATGTTATTACTAACGTGAATTTGCGCTGGCCTGTTACGCGTTTTAAAGTTGTTCACGCGCACGTGCAGGGCGTGCAGTGCCCGGCGGATATTATTGCCGCAATCAAGCAGCTCGATGCAGACCCAGAGGTTGATGTTATTATCGTTGCCCGCGGCGGCGGTAGCTTTGAGGATTTGATTGGTTTTTCGGATGAAGGCGTGGTTCGCGCTACTGCTGCGTGCGTGACGCCGATTGTGTCTGCAATCGGTCACGAGGACGATTGGACGCTGATTGATTTGGCTGCAGATATGCGCGCTTCGACTCCTACGGATGCTGCAAAGCGCGTTGTTCCGGACGTGCGCGAGCAGTGGCAGCTTATTGATAACGCGTTGCAAACTATGCGCATGCGAATTTCTGCGCGCGTTGACAATGAGATTCGCCTCGTTGAAGGTTATGCGAATCGCCCGAGCCTTACGCGCCCGAGCACTATGCTTGAACCGCACGAGCGCTTGGTTGAGCAGGCTGTTGAGCGAATGCGTCACGGTTTGGTGCGACTTCTTGACGATGCGAGCTTGACTGTTGAGAAGGCTCACGCGAGCTTGACTGCGTTAAGTCCGCAATCGGCTTTAAATCGCGGGTACGCTGTTGTGCAGCTCAGCGGTGGGCGAGTGCTTGACGACGCGGCTTTAGCGAAAGTTGGCGACGATATGACAGTTACGCTTAAAAGCGGTGTGGTTCTTGGTAAGGTGACTGGAACAAAGTCGACTGGAACAAAAGTAGCTGCCGGAAAGTCAGCTGGCGTGCAGAAGTCTGAAACAAAGTCGGCTGACGTAAAGTCGGCTGCCGGAAAGTCTGCTGCCGTAAAGTCAAGTAAGTAATTTTTTAGATATTTTAAATATTTTAGATATAACGAAAGGTTAGATATGAGCGAGAAAGTAACGAAAAAAGCGGAAGAAGTAGCGGCAGAAAGTAACGAAAGCACAGAATTTGCAAGCACTCTTACGAAAGAAGAGCGCGCTGCGATTGAGGCGATGCCGTACGAAGAAGCTCGCGAAAAGCTGGTTCAGGCGGTTCAAGCGTTGGAAGCTGGCGGTTTGACGCTTGACCAGTCCATGCGTCAGTGGGAGATTGGCGAGGCGTTGGCAAAGCGCGCGCAAGGTTTGCTTGCCACTGTTCGCGCTAAGTTGGACGCGGCACAAGCGGAGCAGTCGGCAACGGCGGCTACAGCCGGCACGCAGTCGAATCTTGAATCTTGAGCGCGCGCCGCAGTGGCACGCCATGGTGTATAATTGCCATTTGTTGCCTCGGTAGCTCAGTGGATAGAGCACCACTCTCCTAAAGTGGGTGTCGTCAGTTCGATTCTGATCCGGGGCACTTTTATTACTTGTTTGCTTTGTTCGTATTATTAGCGAGTTGCGAAATCCTTCCTAATGTTAGGGGATAGTGTTAGATTATTTCTAACTTAAGCGATGATCCGTTATCGGCGGGGAGTTTTCGGAAGAACGGCGAGTGTTCGTAAGATTCTCGCTTATTAGAACCGACGGGGTTGGCCCGTACAGCCAAACACGAGAGGCTATGAGAATAGTTCGATTGCGTTGCGTACTTGCGTTACGCACGTAACCTACGTAACTTGCGTTGCATAATCATCTTATAGCAAGCGAGGTGGTACCGCGGCAGCAACTGTCGTCCTCGCAGGGAAATATTCACCCTGTTGAGCGAGGAGAGCACAGTGAGCGAATCCACTAATCCAGCAGCAAACGCGTCCGAAAATACTTCCGCAAATACTTCCGCAAATACGTCTGCAAATCACGTATATCCAAAGGTAAGTGTTTCTGCATCAACGCAAGAAAACGCCGGCGCGCAAGTTGCACCAAATCCTTCTTTCCCAAAGCTTGAAGAGTCAGTTCTCCAATACTGGGATGCAAACAACACTTTCCGCAAGTCAATCGAATATCGCCCGTCCGGCAAGGGTAGCCAGAACGAGTTCGTGTTTTTCGACGGCCCTCCATTCGCAAACGGTCTTCCTCACTACGGCCACTTGCTCACAGGCTACGCAAAAGACGTCGTTCCGCGCTATCAGACTATGCGCGGCCGCAAAGTAAACCGCGTTTTTGGTTGGGATACTCACGGTCTTCCTGCAGAGTTGGAAGCGCAGAAGGAACTCGGCATCGAGTCAGTTGAGCAAATCGAAAAAATGGGAATCGCGAAGTTTAACGATGCTTGCCGTGCCAGCGTTTTAAAGTACACGAACGAGTGGCAAAACTACGTACATCGTCAGGCTCGCTGGGTTGATTTCGAGCGCGGCTACAAAACATTGAACATTCCATACATGGAATCCGTAATGTGGGCATTTAAGCAGCTTTATGATAAGGGTTTGGCTTACAAGGGTTACCGCGTGCTTCCGTACTGCCCGAAGGACCAAACTCCACTTTCAGCGCACGAGCTTCGCATGGATGCAGACGTTTACCAGAATCGTCAGGACACCACCGTTTCCGTTGCCGTTAAGCTTCGCGACGAAGCCGACGCTTACGCAGTCTTCTGGACTACTACTCCTTGGACTGTGCCAACCAACTTCGCAATCGTAGTCGGCGCAGACATCGACTACGTGGAAGTTCGCCCAACTGAAGGCAAGTTCGCAGGCAAAAAGTTCTACATCGGTAAGCCTTTGCTTGGCTCCTACACTAAGGAACTTGGCGAAAATTACGAAGTTGTGCGCGAACTTAAGGGCGCGCAGATGGCTGGTTGGCGCTACTACCCAGTATTCCCATACTTTGCAAGCGATTCTGCGCTCGCAGAAGGCGGCACTCCTGGTCCTAACGCTTTTACAATTTTCACTGCAGATTATGTTGACACCGCTGAAGGTACTGGTCTCGTTCACCAGGCTCCTTACGGCGAGGACGATATGAACACGCTTAACGCGCACGAAATTCGCAGTGTTGACGTGCTCGATGCAGGCTGCAAGTTTACAAGCGACTGCCCAGATTACGAAGGCTTGTACGTTTTCGACGCGAACTTGCCAATTTTGCGTAACTTGCGTGCAGGAGACGGTCCGCTTGCTCAAATGCCGGAAGATCAGCGCGCGTTGCTATTCCAAGAAAAAAGCTACGTGCACAGCTATCCTCATTGCTGGCGTTGCGCAACTCCGCTTATTTATAAGCCTGTTTCTAGCTGGTTTGTGTCTGTTACGAAGATTAAGAAGCGCTTGCTTGAGCTTAATCAGGAGATTAATTGGATTCCTGGAAACGTTAAGGACGGCCAGTTTGGTAAGTGGCTTTCTAACGCGCGTGACTGGTCGATTAGCCGTAACCGCTTCTGGGGCTCGCCAATTCCAGTGTGGGTGAGTGACGATCCAAAGTATCCTCGCGTAGACGTGTACGGCTCTTTGGAAGAGCTTAAGGCTGATTTTGGCGACTATCCGCGCGACGACGATGGCAATGTGAATATGCACCGCCCGTATATCGATCGCCTTACTCGTCCAAATCCGGATGATCCTACTGGAAAGTCGCAAATGCACCGTATTACGGACGTTCTCGACTGCTGGTTTGAGTCCGGTTCCATGCCTTTCGCGCAATTCCATTATCCATTTGAAAATAAGGAATTCTTCGAAGAGCACTTCCCATGCGATTACATCGTTGAATACATTGGTCAGACTCGCGGCTGGTTCTACACGCTTCACATTATGGCTACGGCTCTATTCGACCGCCCGGCTTATAAGAACGTGATTTGCCACGGCATTGTGCTTGGTTCCGACGGCCAGAAGATGAGTAAGCATTTGCGCAATTACCCAGATGTGAACGGCGTTTTCAACGAGTACGGTTCGGACGCAATGCGCTGGTTCCTCATGTCTTCGCCAATTTTGCGCGGTGGTAATTTGATTGTGACTGCAGACGGCATTAGGGATACTGTTCGTCAGGTTATGCTTCCAGTTTGGAGCTCGTATTACTTCTTCACGCTGTATGCGAACGCTGCAAACGGTGGTAAGGGTTACGATGCTCGTCGCCTTCGCGCGGATGAGGTTGCAGGACTTTGCAACATGGATCGCTACTTGCTTGCTCGCACGCGTTTGCTTGTTGAGCGCGTAGAAAAGTGCTTGAACGAGTTTGCGATTAGCGATGCTTGCGCGGCAGTTGGCGATTTTATTGACGTGCTTACGAATTGGTATATTCGTGGCAGCCGTGACCGCTTCTGGAATGAAGACGAGACTGCTTTCAACACGCTTTACACTGTGTTGGAAGTGTTCATGCGCACGATTGCTCCTCTTGCTCCTATGGAAGCTGAGGCTGTGTGGCGCGGTCTTACAGGCGGCGAATCCGTGCATTTGGCTGATTGGCCTTATTTGGTTGAGCCTGAGACTCTTTCGGATGGTGAGCCAAATCCTAAGGCTGGCGAAGTCACTGAGCTTGGCGCTGTTCTTGCGCACGACGATGCTTTGGTTGCTGCTATGGATAAGGTTCGCGAGGTTGTGTCTTCTGCGCTTTCGTTGCGTAAGGCAGAACAGTTGCGTGTGCGCCAGCCGTTAGCAAACTTGACTGTTGTTGCAGAAAATACTGCCGCTGTTGAGCCTTACGAGCAGGTTCTTGAGCGTGAGCTTAACGTGAAGAATGTTACATTCTGCACGTTGCAAGATGCAAGCGAACACGGTTTGAAGATTGTTCACGAGCTTAAGGTGAACGCGCGCGCAGCTGGTCCTCGTTTGGGTAAGCAAGTGCAGTTTGCTATTAAGTCTTCTAAGAGTGGCGATTGGCGAGTTGACGAGTCTGGTGCTCCTGTTGTTCAGACTCCAAACGGCGAAGTTGCGCTTGTTGAGGGCGAGTATGAGCTTGTAAATCGCGTTGAGTCTTCGGATGCTCAAGCGGCTCAAAATACGGCTTCTGCTGCAATGCCAACTGGCGGTTTCGTTATGCTTGACACTGCTTTGACTAGCGATTTGCTTGCTGAAGGTTACGCTCGCGATGCTATTCGCGCTGTTCAGGATGCTCGCAAGGAGAACGGTTTGGATATTAGCGACCGAATCGCTTTGACTTTGAGCGTGCCAGCTTCGGACGTTGCTAAAGTTGAGCAGTTCCGCGATTTGATTGCGGAGGAGACTTTGGCTACGAGCTTCGAGGTTGTTGAGGCTGATTCTAGCGCAACTGGTCTTAGCGTAACTGTTAAGCGTGCGTAAAACACAACTAACAGCTAATTAACTAAACAAAACGTGCCGGTGTATTTCAATACGTCGGCACGTTTCTGTTATTGCTGCGCTATATATGTTGAGGCTCGCCATTACGATAGTAAGCGTTTTTAGGAGGTAGTTTATGGCATCGTCGGCAGCAATTGGCGTTTTTGATTCGGGGCTTGGGGGAATTTCCGTAGCTCGTCAGTTGCATGCTGCTCTTCCGCATGAGCGAATTATTTATTTCGGCGATTCTGCTAACGCGCCATACGGCATTAAAACTCCTGAAAAAGTTAAAAAGCTAAGCTTTGCAATTGTCGAGCATTTTGTTCGTTTAAATGTAAAAGCTGTTGTAATTGCTTGTAATACTGCCACTTCCGCAGCTGTGAACGATTTGCGCGCGCATTACAATATACCTATCGTAGGTATGGAGCCGGCGCTTAAATTAGCTTGCGATTTAGGCAAAGGTGAGTCTCAGCGCGTAATCGTAGCTGCAACTCCGCTTACTCTTCGCGAGCGCAAGTTTGCGGATTTGCTGCAACGTTTTTCGCAAAATAACACGATTTTTTCGCAGCCTTGTCCTGATTTAGTGCGTATTGTTGAGCGTGGGGAGCTTAATGATCGTGATGTAGTTTTTGCTGCTCTTCACAAGTATTTCGACGAGTATGATTTAGACAGTATTGATTCGGTTGTGCTGGGCTGCACTCATTTTGTGTTTTATAGGGATTATTTCCGCGAGTTTTTGCCTGCGCGCACGAATATTGTTGACGGCAACGAAGGAACTATTAATCATTTGCACAAAATATTGGAACTTAATAATGAGCTTGCAAGCGATTCTCAAGAAGGCAGCATAACTCTTACTAATTCGGATACAAGCTTGCGCATGCAGCAACTTGCGAAGAGCTTGTGCTGAAAGACTTGCGTTAAAATCTTGCGTTAAGACTTTGCGCTAAAAATCGCTCTTATTCAGCCAAAAAATACTTTAGAATATTGGCACAAAATCAAAGTAAGCAATGCCGCAATCCAAAGCACGTCTATTAGCAAGTCGTATCGCAAACGGTAGTAGCTTTCAACCAAGCTAAAACGCTTAACAAGCAATTTTTGCGAACTTACGCTTGCGTGAGTCAACGATATAAATTGCATTGTTGTGGAGAACATAAGCACAATGCACCACGGGCACAACGCGTGAATTACGAACATAGATTGCGAAAACAGCCAGTAAGCGTAGGCAAGTGCGCATAATCCACCAAGCCAAGTGCAAATTGCAAACCATCGCGGCACGCGTACGCGAATCATTCCAATAACTGCGAGCGTTACGAATACGCTTTCTGCAGCAATTCCAAAGAATGCGTTTGGGAAGCTTAATTCGCCAAATTTCACAATTTCTGCCTGCCAAGTTTGCGCAACTCTAGAGCAGGATACTACGCTGTTGAAGTCGCAGCTGAGCAGCTTATTAGGTTCGCGCGCTAAAGCAAGGGTTTCAGCAGAAAGTATAAGCGAAGTTACGAGTGCTACCGCAGAGAAAAATAGCATAATGCCATACGTCCATACTGCAGAGTGCCTCCATCCGCTAAGTGTTGTTTCATAGTCTTCTTTAGCGGCGTTAGTTTGCTCCATTGCTGCTCCTAAAAGTTACTAATTGCGAATGATGTGAATAATAATAAATAATAGCAAATAATTATGTGTGCATATTCATTTCTCGTTACATGGCACAGTTTACGATGATTATATGACCGCAATAAGCAACAACCAACACGACGCATCAAATCATGCTAGCGATAGCAACTCCAGCATGATGAATTTTGCGCGCGAACGCTGGGATTTGCACTGTCATACTGTTTATTCAGACGGTACTGCAACTCCAGAAGATTTAATTACGCAAGCTAAAATCGTTGGTTTGCAAGGTGTTGCTATTACTGACCACGACACAACTGCAGGATGGCATGATTTTCAAGAGGCTGCTAAAGCTTCGAATGTGCCAGTATTATTTGGTTCGGAGATTACTGCGCAAGACTCAGGCGTGTTTGTGCACATGCTCGCATACCAGTACAATCCGCAAAATAGCATGATTGTGAGCATGTTTGAGCTTACTAGGAAGCGTCGTTTTGATCGCACAAAGCATATGGTTGAATGTATGTCACGCGATTTTCCAATTACTTGGGATGACGTTTTAGCTCAAGCGAAGCTCGGTGACTTAACTACAATCGGGCGGCCGCATATCGCTGATGCTTTAGTAAAAGCTGGCGTGTATAAAACGCGTTCTGAGGCTTTTGCTGGGCCTATTTCTCCGTGTAGCCCGTACTATATACCAACTCCTTCTCCAAATGTTCGTGAAGTTATTGAGGCTGTTAAAGATGCTGGGGGAGTTGTTGTTATTGCGCATCCTGCCGACCCTACGCGTAACCGCGTGCTTCTTTCGGACGATCAGATTATATCGTTTGCTAAAGCTGGTCTTGACGGTTTAGAAGTGTATCATCGCGGAAATTCTAAAGCGCAGCGTGAAAGACTGCTTTCTTTGGCGAGTAAGTGCGATTTGCTTGTGACGGGCGGCTCGGATTGGCATGGCTATGGTAAGCCAAATCGTTTGGGCGAAGAAACAACAAGCCGCGAAGTAGTATCGGAAATACTCTTGCGCGGCTATAAGCTTTAAATTCCTTATTTACTATTTACTTAGTGTGGCGCGAGTTTTGGGGGATTTCTTTTTGCTGCTGCGCGAGTTTTGGCTGGTGTTTTGCTGGCGGGTTCCTTGCGTGGCTGTGAGGGTGGGTGTTACTTGTCTCGCAGCGCTCCGCTCTTATACCTTACTTGGACTTAGCGGTTGCATAGTTAAGTTTAGTTTTTTACTTACTTTCTCTGCAAAAATAGTATTCGTCAATAAGATTATTACTATCGTTCCGCTTTTATATTGCTCGACAAGCAACACCCACCCCTCACTACTAGTAAAACCGCTAGTGTTCTGTGGTACGGTAGGAGTGCCTGGCTTGATGTGTGCAGCAGCAATAACGCTAGTGTTCACTATGCAATAAATACTCAACGTCAGCAGAGCATTAATACTAAAGTTCACTAAGCAATAAATAATCGACGTTTGCAGAGCAATGCTGCAAAGCTTCAGAAGGTTTGGATAGAGTTCGCTATTTTAGTTGAGGGCTCCGAAGCCTACTGAATGCTTTGGCGTATCGCCGATGAGCGCGTAAGACAATGACGAAGCTGAGACCATAATAGTGCGCCCATTTACGTCCGTAAACTCAAGCATATCCTTGGAATCGTTAATCACTTTGCGCACTTCTTCTGCGCTTTGGTTGGTTTCAAAATCGATGGAATCAGAAACGTTTTTTACTCCTAAAACAACTCGCATACATGCTCCTTTTGCTTTATTTTTTACGCTATTTATCGTTTTAATTAGTATTTAGTATTTTATTTATCTTAGTCTAAGTCTGCTTGTGCGTCGCGCATCGCTCGTTCTTCACGTTCCAGAAGAGGAATGATTACGGTTTCTGGTTTATCGTCATAGTCTTGCATATTTTTTTCTTCATCTTCAGAAAGTTTTGAGTCAGAAGAAGTATTTGAGTCAGAAGAAGTCTCGTTTGCACTATCGACCTTACTGTCACGCTCAGCTATAACTTTATCCTTAACCTCAGAATCATTGTTGTTCTTGGTGTCCTTAGCTTCCTCAGCGCTACCAGCGTTATTGACGCTTTCAGGCTCATCACTAGCATAGCTATCAGCAGATTTACTCATTGCAGTTTGCACAATAGTTTCTGCGGTTTCGTGTACTGTTTGAGTTTTTACATGAGTAATTACTTGAGTTGCTGTGTCATCAGCGAGTTGTGCTGCTTTTTCAGCCTCCTCAGCGTTAGCTGCGTGTGTGCCAGCATATTGAACTTTGCGCTCATGAGTATCGTCGCTTATAGTTTTGTTGCTATCGTAAGTCTCGTCTTGAGCGTTATTTAATTCAGTATTTCCTTCTGAAGTAATGTCTCGCTCATTAGTTTCGTCGCTATTTCCAGTGTTTAGTTGGTTTTCAGTAGAATTATTCTTAGAAATTTGGCGACTTTGCGTATTGTCATTTTCAAGAAGCGTTCCAACTGTAATAGTCGAGGCAGGATTTCCTGCGGCACGACCAGTTTTAGCAGTTTGTGCATTGCTAATACGACTAAGCTCGTGCGCTAAACGCTCAACTTGAGCCTTAAAACGCATAATACTGGTATTATCTGCACGTTGCAAAGCTTGAACAAAATCGCCAACTTGTTCCATTTGTAGCCACAAGTTTGCGCGGAGCATAATCAAACTATCTAAACGAGAACCCATAATTCTGCCGTATGCAGAAAGCACTGCGTTTCGGCGCTGTTCGTTAAGTTTTGCAAAAATCCAAGCCAAATCGCGCGCAGGATCGTTAATTTGCATTCTTTGCCAATTTGTCACAGCAGTAATCGTTGAGCCGGTAAATAAAATGTCACCATCCATAAAACCGCCGTGTACTGGGCAAGTTTCAAATGACCACAATCCTTCAGTTTCCAATACTCTCGACCAACTGTCAGTAATTTCGGTTGGAATATGGCCGGCTTGACGAAGTCTTTTAATCCAACCGGTTAACTGTGCTCGAATTTGACCAGTAGTAAAAGCAGGGTATTTTCCGCGCGTCACGAAAGTAGGGCGCAAGCGATGAATAGCGCCGATTGCAGTTCCAACATTTGCGCAATCGTCGGTAGTAAGAAGACGCAAGTCGCGAGCGCTACCTTCAAGATGTTCACAAATAAGCACAGTGTCTTCATCGTTGTCGTTGGCAATAATGCTTGACATTCGTGTAGATTGCTGTTGAGTAGATTGCTTTTGCGCATATTGCTGGGTGCCAGCAACTGTAGAATTTCCAGCGGTTACATTATTTGCAACATTTCCAGTGTTATTATTGGCATCTTCGCGTTTTCCTGGCATAAACGTGAGCATAGTGTCGTAAGCGAATCCCAAAGCTGCCAAATCTTTACTGTGCTCAAGAGTCCATGCTGCACGAGCCCGGTCATGCAAACGCTTGCGACCTTTACTATCCGCACTGATAAAAACGTCGTAAAGTTTACCGGAAATATCTTGCACAACGGCGTGAGAAATTCCAGCCGCGGTATCAGTGGCATTAACTTGCTCACTTTGGCGCGTTCCTGCAAACTGTACTTCGGGCATGGCTGCAGATGCCAGTGCTGCCAACTTGAATCTACTGAGTTGTGTCACACTCCCACAGTAATACAAAGCACCGAAATTTTGCCAATTTTTTGTAAGTTATACACATATTTTTATTCTTGTTGCGTAAGCGTTGTTATTGCTGCAACAATAGAATTATGAATTCTTCACCAGAAACTTCGCAAGTGACTTCGCAAGTGACGTCTAAAACTTCGCAAGTGACTTCTCCAGAAGCGCTTTTAGACGGGTTGGATGATTCGCAACGCGAAGCTGCTATCGCGCTAGAAGGGCCTGTGCGCATTATAGCTTGTGCAGGAGCTGGTAAAACGCGCACTATTACGCGCAGAATTGCGTATGCTTGCGCTACTGGTAAGTGGGATCCTGAAAGAGTTTTGGCAGTTACTTTTTCTGTAAAAGCAGCTGCGGAAATGAGATCGCGTATTGAGGCTCTTGGTGTAAGTAATGTTGGATGCGTCTCAACATTTCATTCTGCGGCTTTGCAACAAATTCGCAGCGTGTGGAACGACGTCTGTTCCGCACAATTCCCGTCAATTATGAATGATTCTCAGCAAATCATAGCTTCTGCGCTTAAACGTTATCCAGATTTTGCAGATATGACTTTGTTGCAAACTCGCGATATTTTGGCAGAAATTAATTGGGCGAAAGTTTCGCTTATTGCGCCTGACGATTACTTGCGTGTGTGTGCTTCTACGCATCGTTTGCCTCCTGCAGGCTTAGAGCCGCAGCAATTTGTCGATATATATGAAGCTTACGAAACCGAAAAAAATGCGCATACTTGCATCGATTTTAACGATATTCTTCTACTTTGCTGCCATATTTTACGAAATTTTCCGGAAGCTGCAAACCGTATTAAGCAATCAATCGGATGGATCACAGTTGATGAATATCAGGATGTGTCTCCTTTACAGCATGAATTGTTGCGATTATGGATGGGGCAGAACCGCGATATTTGCGTAGTGGGCGATCCTGCGCAAACAATCTACTCGTTTGCAGGTGCGAATAGTTACTATTTGCTTTCATTTCCGCAAGAATTTGCGCCTCTTGGTGCAGATATTAGTTTGGATACTGACTACCGCTCCACAGAACGCATCGTAGGTCTTGCTAATAGAGTGCTTGCTGCTTCTGCACATAAAAAGGATTACGTAAAAGTTAAAGCTGCAACGAAAGGTGGCGTTCGCGTTAGTCAGCAAGTTTTTGCCACCGATGTTGAAGAGGCTTTGGGCGTGGTTGAGCAAATTGCAAAACTTGTAAAAAGCGGTGCTGCGCATCTTGGGGAGTGCGCAATACTAACGAGAACCAATGCTCAACAGCAAGTAGTTTGTAAAGCGTTAAAAGCAGCAAAACTTCCGTATCACGTGAGAAAAGACGTGGGGTGGCAGCGAAATGTTTTAGAGGATGCACAAAGCTATGGTGCTCAAGGTATTTCTGACGTTTTTGCATCTTCTAATATTTCAACTGTTACTGTTTCAACTATTCATGCTGTTAAAGGTTTAGAGTTTGCGCATGTTTACGTAATTGGCTGTTCTGAAGGGCTTATTCCTTTTGGCTCTACGGCTGATGACAGTGCCTTGGAAGAAGAGCGCAGACTTATGTACGTTGCAATAACTCGCGCAGAAAAGACTTTGCATCTTTCTTACGCTTCTAGAAAAGACAGTGGAACTGGCATGAATCGTGTGCCTAGCCGCTTTCTGGCTTAATCTCGCGGTATAAACTTTACGCTCGTGCACAGTTTATGCCGTTTTTTGGCTTGCAACCGACTTTTTCTTTACGCTCATGTAAAGTTTCTGCCGTTTTTTGGCGTGAAAGCGGCAGAAACTTTACATAGTTGCACAGTTTATGCCGTTTTGAGCGTTGAGGTCGATTATTTAGCTGGATTGTTGTTGGGGCAGGAGTTTTATTCGCCGTCAGCATCAGTTTCGTCGGAATTGCCGGTTTCGTTGCCGGTTTCGTCGGAATTGCCGGATTCGTTACTGTTTTTGTTACCAGATTCGTTGCCAGGTTCGTTACCGGTTTCGCTGTTTTGCTTCTTTTGGCGCGCATCCTCTTCCAAAAGCTTGCTAAGTTCAGCATCCCAATCATTTGTGCCTAAATCGTCTTCTGTTAATTTTTCAAACGATTTTTCGTTAGGCGCATTTTCGATAGCGTTAGCAGTATTTTTGTTACTTTCGTAATTGTCCGCACTTTCGTGACTTTCGCTAGTTTTTTCAGTTGCTTCATTAGTTTGATTAGACTGAGTTTCTGTTGCATTTTTTGCAGCAGCTTCCGTTGCATCCTCCGCATCGGATTCTTTCGTAACTTCGTCACCAGCTTTACTTTCGTTACCAGCACCGTCACCTGCATTACCAACGCCAGCGTCTTTCGTAACTTCGCTAGCTTCCGGCAAAGTTGGCAACAAATCTGGATGACTCCACAAGCTATCTCGCTCTTCAATACCGCGCTCGCGAGTCAACTTTTCCCACAATTGTGATGCTTCACGCATACGGCGAGGGCGCAAGTGCAAACCAAGTAACGATTCAAACGTCACTTCTGCAGGTCCTCCCGCAGCTCGCTCGCGACGCATCATCTCTCGCAACTGCTCAATGTGCACAATATGAGCCATTCCAGACTGCCATGTAACGCAATCAACCCAACCTTCAACAAGTGCAAGCAAAGTTTCCAAACTGTGCAAAGCTTGACGCTGCTCTTCAGAATCATTGCTGCCAATATTTTGCAAATTAACAGCTCCTGAAATTGCTTCCGGATTCATTGTTTCCACGTCGCGAAGCTGTTCTTCCATAGCTTCTAAGTCAATGTTTATTCCGTTTGCGTACTTAATAATCAGCGCTTCAAATCGTGGCATAAGCCATGGCACGGATGCAAATAATCTTGCGTGTGCAGCTTCTCGCAAAGCCAAATAATTCATGACTTCTGTAATATCCAATTCCCACACTTTTGCATACTCAATGCAATTATATGGAATTAATCCGCCTGCAGGATTTTGTAAAAGCGCAAGACCTTGATCAAAACTGCCGTGCACTTCGTGTGAAAGTGCTCCAGCTGCTTGACCTAGTTGCATAGCAAACGAAGTGTTTCCAAGCAGTTTCATTAGTTGCGCTGGATTATTCATTCCTTCAGGCAGCGGAATTGGCACAACTCCTGCAAATAATCCTTTTACTTCAGCATCATCCACATCGCGGAATCGCTCTTCAATAACAGAAGTGAGTGCTTCGTTTACTGATTTTGCAACAGGATTAGCGAATTTAACCCAAGCTTCCAGCGTTTTTTCTACCCAATCAGCTCTAGATAATACTTCTGGCGTTCCAGGAGCAGGATTGAAATTGCACGTTATATCTAGCCACAAGTTCGCTTGGCTTAAAGCTCTTCGTGTGGCATCTGCTACGTCTGCATTTACATTTCCTTGATCGCCATTAGCGTGCTGTAGAGCAATAGATTGCGCTAACTTGCGATTAATTGGCCCTTCTTCAAGTGTTGCTTCCATTTCGTATGGATTATTAAGACCGCCTGCACTAAAAGCTTGCATCATTCCGCGAACTTCGTCTGGTTTAGGAAGCTTATCTGGATTCTGATTTAAGAGTTGTTCGCGTAGCTCAAAAGGAAGCTGATCAAGTTGTTTCCATGCTTCTTCTCCTTGTATTGGCCCAAAGCATTCAATGAGCCATTGGTGAATTGCATCGTCATTCATGAGCGTATCCTTCTCGTGCCACGTGTTGCATAATTTACAGTTTTTATTTTTATACGTTTCGTATCTGCACGTATTTGTACGTATTTTATAAGTATTTATACGTATTTTACACGTCTTTATATGCGAGTTTAGCGCATCTTCTTAATAAAAATATTTTTTAATACAAATATTCTACTCGATAATATGGTTTTATGCGCTATAACTTGCGTGCAAATATATTTTAAAGCAAAACTATATAGGGCTTGTGTCATGATACAAGCATGTTTCGCTTTTCTACAGGTGCTAGTGTATTCCGTACGTGTTTTAGATTCTTGCGCTCGCTGCCTCATGCTTTAGTTTTGTACATTACTTCGCATTCTTTGCGATATTTTGCAGGATTCTTTACAGTAATTGTTGCAATTTTTGCGTTGTCGCTTCCAAGCGCATACGTTGTAGAAGAGCCTGGTCCAACGCAGGATGTTTTAGGATCCCTATCAAATACTCCTGTGATTGATATGTCTGGTTCTCGAGTAAAAGAGAATCATGATACTGGTAAGTTATTGTTGATTACTGTCAATGTTTCTGGTGTTCCTGGATATGAAATTTCAACATTTTATTCATTGACTTCATGGATGGATCCTCATAAAAGTTTGCTGCCTCGTGAAGCTATTGTGCCAGTAGGGCAGAGCGCTGACGAGTATGAGAAGGAATCCACAAACGAGATGGATGATTCGCAAAGTCTTGCTCAAAATGTTGCGTTGCAGTACGCGTCTAAGCATCTTGGAATTAAAAAAGAAGATGTAAAAGTTCGTTTACATATTGAAGATATTGGTGGACCGTCTGCCGGAATGATGTACACTCTAGGAATTCTTGACAAACTTACTCCTGAACAAGAAACTGGTGGTAAGACGATAGCCGGAACTGGAACTATTGAAAAATCGCAAAAAATTGGCGAAATTGGCGGTATTCGGTTAAAGATGATTGCAGCTAAAAGAGATGGAGCCACTTGGTTTTTAGCACCTTACGATAATTGCAATGAAGTTGTTGGGCATGTGCCACAAGGCTTGCGCGTTGTAAGTGTAAAAACATTGGATGATGCTTACAGAGCGTTAAAAGCTATTGGTTCTGGTCATGGGGCAAATAAATTGCCAAGCTGCAATGTGAAATAAAACTACAAACCAAATAAAGCAGAAAATAGATAAAGCAGAAAATAGATAAAGCAGAAAATAGATAAAAAAGAAAGTGGGCGATGAGGGACTCGAACCCCCGACATCCACCGTGTAAAGGTGGCGCTCTAGCCAGCTGAGCTAATCGCCCGTTCGCAACAAATTAAAAACATACATGATGGTGTGTACGAATGCAACGTGTGGCGCGCGTCGTAACAATCGCGTACAGTATACTGAATAAGAACATGTGCTCAGGAGGTCGATATTCGATGGCTCAGAAACCTGATACCGCTCGTAATGCTTCAGCAATGGAGCGTGTGGGTAAGCGTAAGTTAGGATATAACGTCGCGCAGGTGAATGCTTTTCTAGAGCGCGCTCACACTTTGTACGAAAGCGATGAAGCTCGACTCACGCAGAAAGATATTCAAGAGGTTTCTTTTGACTTGGAGCGTAATGGTTACATTATTGGTCAAGTTGATGCTGCGTTATCGCGTTTGGAACGTGCGGTAGTAGATAAGTGCACTGAGCAAGAATTGGCGCAATGCGGACGAGTTGCATGGAAAGCTCGTGTAGAAGCGCTTTATCGTAAACTTTTGCAACATGCGCAAAGAGATTATCGCGATCGTTTTGATCGTGGCTCTTCGCGTCACCCATCTTATGCGCGTAAACAAGTGGATATTATGGTTGATCAAGCCTTAGATAAGATTGCTCTTATGCTTGGTCATGAGCTTGAGTGGGAAACCGACAAAGAAACATTGCAAGATATTGATTCTACTTATGTTTCTAATGTGATTTTTACGCAAAAAAACGGTAAGCACGGTTATGATGAGCGTCAAGTTGATTATTATTTAAACGCTTGTGTGCGTTTGCTTAGCAGCTTGGAATCTTTTGAGCGTGTAGAACAGTATGTTGATGCGGATAATAGTAGTTCCTCATACTCTCGAGCAGAATCTGAATCTTATTCTGCTCCTGCTTCTGTTCCTCCTTCCGTTCCACCTTCTGTTATTCCTGTAACTAAAGCTGAAGAGCCTGCTAAATCTTCAGAATCTACGGAATCTTATAATCATTATGAAGAGCCTGTTCCATCATTTGCTCCTTCAAGAAAGCCTGCATCTGATTTCAGTGCTGCTTCTGCTGCTTCTTCCGCTTCTGCCACTGAACCTTCTGCTTCTTCAATATTCAAACCTGTTGAGGATGCTGTGGAAGATGAAGACACTGCGGATAGGTTGCCTAAGATTGCACCTCGCTCAATACCTAGCGTGCCAAATCATGATAAACAAAGCATTTTTGCTCCTGTAGATTATGCTAATCAAGATTCCAATGATTCGTTTGAAGCGTTAAATAAGTCTGAGCGCGCAATATTTACACCTCATGCTGCTGCAAGTAAGCCTTCTAATGTTCTTAACGATACTGATAGCAATGATGAGCTTTTGCAAAGCGCTACAGTAATGCGAAACTCTTCTGAATCTTCTGTACTACCTCCTTCTTTCACTCCTGCAGCTCGTAATCGCAATAATTCACCTGCTGCACCTAAGCCTGTTGCTGCTCCTGCACCGGCTCCTGCTGAGTCAATTCCATCATTTGCTCCTCAAGATCCTGCACAGCATTCGTCGCAGCATTCCTCGCTTAATATTCCGGAGTTGCATGTTTCTGATTTGCAGCCGAGTAAGCCATTGAGTTTAGATATTCCAGATTTGTCATTCCCAATTATTGGCCATATTGATGAATCTACTAATTTCGGTAGCTCTTCTCAAAGCGGCGACGATTCGGAAAATAACGATCGTAATTAATCTAACTATTAAAAAAGATATAGTTTGATTCATGCCATTGTATCGCGATGAAGCTGTTGTGCTTCGTACTTTTCCTTTAGGTGAAGCGGATAGGATTGTTGTGCTTCTTACTAAGCGGCATGGTAAAGTTCGTGCTGTTGCGAAGGGAGTTCGTAGGCTTAAATCACGTTTTGGTGGTCGTCTTGAGCCGCTTATGCGTGTTGATTTGCTTCTTGCGCAAGGTAAATCTTTGGATGTAATCTCGCAGGCTGTTTCTATTGCTGCTTATGCTGGTGAAATTTGTGCAGACTATACGTCCTATGAGTATGCAAACGTCATGCTTGAAGTTGTGGATTTGCTTGTTTCTAACGAATATACAGATGAATACAGGCGTGAATATCAAGATACGCTAGGGCAGTATCGTCTGCTTACTGCGGCTTTACTTTCATTGTCTAAGCATAAGCATTCTCCTGATGCTATTGGCATGTCGTATATATTGCGAGCATTGTCATTAGCTGGGTGGTCTCCGCGACTACAGGCTTGTGTTGTATGTGGAAAAAATGAAGATTTATGCTATTTTTCGCCTTGCACAGGTGGAATGATGTGTGCAAGTGATCACACTCCGGATTCAATAGTTTGTGCTAATTCGACGCGTTTGCAATTGTGTGCGCTTGCGCAAGGAAACTGGTCTGTTCTTGACGGAGTGTCGGTTGATTCTTCTACTATGCGATGCGTTCAGCAATGGGCTGAATATTATCTTGAGCGACCTATTCGTTCGATGGGGTTGTTACATTCGTAAGTATGGCTTTTGAAAACGTGGATTATAAGTCGCTTGATATTCCAGCGGCTCCTTTTAGTGACCCTTCTCGCATACCAGATTTTCCTAAGGGCAAAGTGCCTCGTCATGTCGGTGTGATTATGGACGGAAACGGACGCTGGGCAAAAGAGCGCGGAATGATTCGAACCGAAGGTCATAAAGCTGCAGAACCGGTAGTTTTTGACGTTATTGCAGGAGCTATAGAAGCAGGAGTTCGCTATTTAAGCTTATACACTTTTTCTACCGAAAATTGGAAGCGATCTCCGCAAGAAGTGCGCTTTTTAATGGGATTTTCTAGGGAGATTATTCATAGGCGAGTTGCACAAATGAACGAGTGGGGAGTGCGAGTTCGTTGGGCAGGTCGTCGTCCTCGTTTGTGGAAGTCTGTTATTGACGAGTTGGAAAAAGCGCAAGAAATCACCAAAAATAATAAAACCATTGACGTTGTTTTTTGCATAAATTACGGCGGTCGTGCGGAAATTGCGGATGCTTGCGCGCAAATTGCGAAAGAAATTCGAGACGGCAAAATTAAAGGCGATCGCGTAAGTGAAAAAATGATTGCTGAGCACTTGTATAATCCGGATATTCCAGATTGCGATTTGGTGATTCGCACTTCCGGCGAGCAGCGCACTAGCAACTTTTTGCCTTGGCAAGCATCCTACGCGGAACTTGATTTTGTGCCGGAACTATTCCCGGATTACGGCCGCGAAGCGCTGTGGAGATCAATCGACCGTTATGCGCATCGCGACCGCAGATTTGGTGGCGTAAAGAATGCCTAGTATCTCACTAAGATTTGTTACTTTTCGCTAGCGAGCCAAGCGCAAGCTGCTACGACTGCAGCTGCTAATCCGCGATTAAGAGTGGGCTGCAAATCTGGGGCGAATGCCGGATTGTGATTTCCAGGAGCATTCTGCATATCCGCAAAACCACCTAAGCCCCAGTAAGCGTAAGGAGTTTTAAAAGCGTTCGCGACTATAGAAAAATCTTCCGAAGCAGAAGCGCGCGAAATATCTACAGAATCTTCTCCAAAGTATTCATCAAAAGCTTTACGCACGCGCAAAGACGCATTCTGATCATTATTCGTAAGCGGATAGCGATCATAATACGTAAACTCTGGTTCTTTAGGGCATCTTGCAAGCTCGCACTCTCCACGCACAATTCGTTCAATAGCATTGTGCACAAATTCTTGAGTATCTTCGCTATAAGTTCTTGTGTTAATTAAAAGCTCGGCATCATCAGGAATAATATTCGACTTACTTCCTGCATTAAGCGCGCCAACTGTAACAATTGCGTAATCTTTAGCTGCAAGTTCGCGAGAAACAATCGTCTGCAATTTAAGCACAATTGATGAAGCAACAACCACCGGGTCAACGCTCAACTCAGGCATAGAACCATGCGAACCTTTACCAAAAATGTGCACGCGAATCGAAGCTGCAGTAGTTAAGAATGCGCCCGAACGAATACCGACTGTTCCTGCAGGAATAGCACCCAACACATGCTGACCAAGGTAAACGTCGGGCTTTGCAATCATGCTCGTAATGCCATTTTCCACCAAGTCTTTTGCGCCTTGAGCTGTTTCTTCTCCAGGCTGAAAAATGCCAATGTACGTTCCTCTCCAAGCATCTTTATGTTCATTAAAAGCCTTCAAGGCACCAAGTAGGCTGGAAATATGAAAATCGTGACCGCAAGCGTGTGAAACTCCAACCGTTTTGCCATTTTCGTCTTGCGTGCTAACTGTTGAAGTGTAATCTTTTCCTGAATTTTCTTTAATTGGAAGCGCATCGATATCCGCTCTCATAGCAACAACAGGACCTTCGCCGTTTTTAATTTCTGCCACAACGCCTGTTTTTCCAACTCGCTTTGTTTCAATCCCAGCTTTGCTAAGAATATCAATAATTGTTTGAGCTGTATGATCTTCTTTCATTGACAGTTCAGGATGTTGATGAAAGTATTTGTATTGTTTTTCTCGTTCTGCTTGGGTTTCATCTAAATCGGATAATATTTTCTGAACTGCCGTAAGTTGCAGCATAAATTCCTGCTTTCCTTTGCTTTATTATAACTTTTTTGAGTTTTGAGATTATTTGAGATTATCTGATTTCAGTTTTATTCTTCTTTATTCCGTTCGTTGAGAATTTTATCTACAAGCGCACTTTTTGCGTCAATTTGATTGCTAAAACCAGGGCGAATATCTAATTTTAGTATTACTCCGGTACGGTATCCTTTGCTGACTAAAGCCATTGTAGCGTCTTTTACAACGCGCATGACGTCATCAAATTCGCCCTCAATATTCGTGAACATTGCGTTAGTTTCGTTCTTTAATCCAGAATCGCGAATTACTTGTACGGCATCCGCCACGTACTCGCTCAACTCGTCTCCGACTCCGCTTGGAGCAATACACAACGCTGCGACCGTGTTAGTTCTGTGCTCGTTCATGTGGTCGTTTGTATTCCCGTTATTATTTTCACTCATAGTAACAATCCCTTTAAAATCGTAATTTTACGCAAATTTAGCAAAACAAGACAACGCCAAATAATGCGTCAACAAACTTATAAATTTGCGTTACTTTAACAGTTACTTTAACAATTTTACAAGCGTCACAGGGTTTTTCTATAATAGCAACGTTTTCACCCGAATTTTCTAGTTTTACGAAAAGGTGTATTGTGGCTGTTTCAAAGCTTGATGAAGTCGTCTCCTTGGCTAAGCGTCGAGGATTTGTGTTCCCAGCCGGCGAAATTTACGGTGGCACGCGTTCTGCGTGGGATTACGGCCCACTCGGTGTTGCGTTGAAAGATAATATCAAGCGCGAATGGTGGCGCTACATGGTGACCACGCGTGGAGATGTTGTTGGAGTGGATACTTCCGTTATTCTGCCTTCACAGGTGTGGGTTGCCTCCGGTCACGTTTCCGTGTTTAACGATCCTTTGATCGAGTGCTTGAATTGCCATAAGCGTCATCGTGCAGATAAGTTGGAAGAGTCTTATGCTGAAAAGCATGGCGACAAAATGCCAGAAAATGGCTTAAAAGACATTGCTTGCCCAGATTGCGGTACTCGCGGAAACTGGACTGAGCCACGCGACTTCAACATGATGCTTCGCACTCATTTAGGACCGGTTGAAGACGAAAATAGCTTGCATTATTTGCGTCCAGAAACAGCTCAGGGCATTTTCGTTGACTTTAAGAACGTCATGACTTCTACTCGTCAAAAGCCACCTTTCGGTATTGCAAATATTGGTAAGTCTTTCCGCAACGAAATTACGCCTGGAAACTTCATCTTCCGCACTCGCGAGTTTGAGCAGATGGAAATGGAATTCTTCGTAGAGCCTGGAACCGACGAAGCTTGGCACCAGTATTGGATTGACACTCGCGTGCGTTGGTATGTTGATTTGGGTGTGAAGCCAGAAAACTTGCGCATGTATGAGCATCCTAAGGAGAAGCTCAGCCACTATTCCAAGCGCACTGTCGATATTGAATACAAATTCGGCTTCCAAGGTTCGGATTGGGGAGAGCTTGAGGGTATTGCAAACCGTACTGACTACGATTTGTCTGCTCATGCTAAGCATTCCGGCGAGGATTTGAGCTACTTTAACCAGGCTACTGGCGAAAAGTATGTGCCTTACGTTATTGAGCCTGCGGCTGGTCTCACGCGCTCGCTTATGGCATTCTTGGTTGATGCTTACGACGTTGACGAAGCTCCAAACACTAAGGGCGGAGTTGACAAGCGCACTGTTCTTCGACTTGATCCTCGTTTGGCTCCTGTTAAAGCTGCAGTTTTGCCTTTGAGCAAGAAGCCAGAATTGCAAACTGTTGCTCGAGATTTGGCTGCAGATTTGCGTCAGCATGATTGGGTTATCGATTACGATGAGGCTGGTGCTATTGGTCGCCGCTATCGTCGTGAGGACGAAATTGGTACTCCTTTGTGCGTAACAGTCGACTTCGATACTTTGGAAGATCATGCTGTTACAATTCGCGAGCGCGACACTATGCAACAAGAGCGCGTTTCCTTGGACAAGGTTGCAGATTACGTTGCTAGCCGAATTAACGAAAAACGTGTTAAGTATCCGCAAGGTCCTGTTGAAATCGTTGGTACTCGTGCAGCCGACGGCGCTACGGATATTGCTAAAGAAGCTGGCGAAGACGAGTCTAAGCCTGTACAAATCGCTACTGCTGGCGGATTGTACTAATACGCGTTTGAGTAGTGCTTAAGCATTAATAAGCAAAATTATTATTATAGTGAACGGAGTTAAAGCAATATGAATTTTTCTATAAAACCAGTGGATTTAGGGAAAGTTCATATTGCAACTCCTGTTGTTCTATCTCCAATGGCTGGGATCACTAACTGGCCATTTCGCGTAATTTGCCGCGAATTTGGTCCGGACGGGCTTTACGTAGCAGAAATGATTACAGCGCGAGCTCTAGTTGCACGAAATCCAAAAGCGCTTAGACTTTGCCGTTTTGCTCCTAGCGAAAAAGTGCGCTCTTTGCAGCTTTATGGTGTAAATCCTTCTATTGTTGAGCAGGCAGCTCGAATTGTTGTCGACGAAAACATGGCTGACCACGTTGACTTAAACTTCGGCTGTCCAGTTCCAAAAGTGACGCGACGCGGCGGCGGTTCTGCTCTTCCTTGGAAAACTGATTTGTTGCAAGAAATTTTGCATCGCGTTGTTTCTGTTTGTGAGCCAGCAGGAATCCCTGTTACGGCTAAATTCCGTGTTGGAATTGACGAGAATCATGAAACTTTTATTCAAGCTGGTCATATTGCACAAGAAGAAGGATGCGCTGCTGTAACTTTGCATGCTCGCACAACTGCAGAATATTACGGTGGTCATTCAGACTGGCAGCGTATTGGTGAGCTTGTAGAGGCGCTGAATATCCCCGTTTTTGGCAATGGTGATATTTGGGGTGCTGAAGATGCGCTCGCAATGTTTAAGGAAACTGGTTGCGCTGGCGTTGCTATCGGTCGAGGATGCCAAGGTCGCCCATGGTTGTTTGCTGATATTCGCAATGCTTGCGAAGGTAGCGATAATCGTGTGAATCCTACTTTGGCAGAAGTTGGTTCCGTTATTTTGCGTCACTTGAAGCTTTTAGTTGAGTTTTATGATGGTGACGAGCGTATGGCTGTTCACGACTTGCGTAAGCATGTTGCTTGGTATTTAAAGGGCTTTCCTGTTGGTGGTGGCACTCGTAAAGCGTTTATGGAGTGCGAGTCGATTGAGGATGTTCAACGTAATCTCGATATGCTTGATGGTTCTCTTCGTTTGCCAGAAAAGGTGTTAGACACGCCGCGTGGACGAGTTAGATTTGCTAAAAAAGTTCATTTGCCGTATGGGTGGTTAGATTCTCGTACAACTAGTCACGAAGAGCGAGAGGCGTTATTTGGTGATGATCCAATGGATGCAAGTTACTAGTGTTTTCTAGGGCTTTCGTCATTTTTTTGCTCTGATTATTTCGAGAATATTCTATTAAAATCACCTTGTGCTCATATTTGCATATAGCACGGTGTATTATCAAAGCAGTGACATTTTTTCAGTTTATTGTGAAAACGTCGTCAGTATCGAGCGTTTTGCGCTAAAATATTGTGTAAACGTGCGTGAGTGACAGGAGATAACGGTGAGCGAGATTGCCCAGACTGACAATTTCAACGACAAAACCATCATCAAGGTAGTCGGCGTCGGTGGTGCCGGCGGTAACGCCGTCAATCGGATGATCAGCGAGGGCCTACAGAATGTAGAGTTTGTGGCCATTAATACTGACGCTAAAGATTTACTGCGTTCTGATGCTGATGTAAAGATTTCATTATCTGATGCTTCGAGCCGAGGCTTAGGCGCTGGTGCTGATCCTGAAAAGGGTGCTAAGGCTGCGCAGGATCATCAATCAGACATTGAAGAGGCACTTAAAGGTGCTGACATGGTGTTTGTTACCTGCGGTGAAGGCGGCGGCACAGGTACTGGTGCAAGCCCAATTGTGGCTCGTGCGGCTCATCAGCAAGGTGCTTTGACTATTGCTGTTGTTACACGTCCATTCGGTTTTGAAGGACCGCAACGTGCTGCATCTGCAAAACTTGGTATTGAGAATCTTCGCAAAGAAGTTGACGCGTTGATTGTTATTCCAAACGATCGTCTTTTGGAAATTTCTGATCGTACTATTGGAATTATTGAAGCATTTAAGACGGCAGATACTGCGTTGCTCGCAGGTGTGCAAGGCATTACTGATTTAATTACCATGAATTCTTACATTCATGTTGATTTCTCTGATGTTACAGCTGTTCTTCGCGGAGCGGGTACCGCATTGTTCGGTATTGGTGCTGCAAAAGGCGAGGATCGTGCAACTCAGGCAGCTGAAATTGCTATTAGCTCCCCATTGCTGGAAGAAAGCATTGAGGGTGCTCACGGTGCTTTGATTAATATCGCAGGTCCAAGTGATTTGAAGCTTCAGGAAGCTTCTGCTGCAACTGAACTTGTTCGTAAAGCTATTCATCCAGAAGCTCAAATTATTTGGGGTCTTTCCCTCGATGATTCTTACGGCGATGAGGTTCGAGTTACGGTTATTGCTGCTGGATTTGATGCTCATCCTAAGGCGGAGGAGTCCTCAGCTAAAGCTGGTCAGTTTGTTGATATGCAAGCAGATGTTAAGCCTGTAGCTCCTGCACAGTCTACCTCATCTTTCAAAGAGGAAGCTCAAGCTGCTCCACAAGTAGAACAACCTGCTTCTATGCCTTCTATGTTTGAGCCTGCAATGAATCAGCAATATTCTCCTGCGGCAGCTCCTGTACAGCAGCCTGCCGAACCTGACGAATTAGATATTCCTGATTTTCTGCGTTAAGCGTGACGAGAGGAGGGTTGCTTCATGGCTGGCTTTATGAAGAACGTGATGTCATACGTTGGTATGGCAGATGTGCCTGAGGATGATGATTATGCTGAATCTGATGTTCAAGAAACGTCATTCGATAATGATCGCTCGGTAACTCCTGCTGTGTCGCAACATGGTAATGATTTGCGTGGTGGTTCTGCTCGTGCGAATGCTAGTCGTATGAGTCGTATCACTACAATTCATCCTAAGTCTTACGATGATGCGCAAATGGTAGGTCGTGCTTTGCGTGACGGTGTTCCAGTGGTTTTAAACCTTACTGGTGTAACTGAATCGGTTGCGTATCGTATTGTTGATTTTTCTGCTGGAGTTGTATTTGGTGTTCGCGGTTCTATTGAGCGTGTGACTCCTAGGGTATTTTTGCTAAGCCCAGCACAAGTGAATATCAAAGTAGAGGATGCTCCGAACGACAATACCGCGCGTGATTTGTTCTCCTAAAAATTGTATTTGCTAAAGAATTAATTGAGCAGCGTTTGTTTAACAACTTTCGCTGCTTTTTTATACTTTTTGGTAGCATAAAAGCGATGCGTACGAGCATGACTAAAATCATGCGAATTTAAACTAAAGGCATATAGCCCAAATAACGAAAGTAATCTCATGAGCATTGAAAATGAAAACGAAAACACTATGCAAGCCAAGCAACGCACTGTATTGTCGTTTGTGCGTCGTTCTGGGCGCTTAGATGCGCGTTTACAGCACGCTCAGGAGCGTTATGCAAGTCAGTACCTGCTAGACGTTACTGAAGCGCCTGGCTCATTTAGATTGCGCGAAAATTTGAACATTACGCATGATTGGATTAGCGATAAGTGGGGGAATGATAATCCGCTTATTGTTGAAATTGGTTCCGGGCAAGGCGAAAACATTGTTGCTGCAGCTGAACGTTTGCCGGAAACTAACTTTTTAGCGCTTGAAGTTTATGATCCAGGCGTTGCTCACACAATGCTTCTTGCTGGAAAGCAAGGTTTGACTAATCTTCGTATTGCGCAAATTAACGCTCCTGATTTCTTCGCTGCGTGCGACTGCGGAGTTTTAGAAGAAGTTTGGACTTTCTTCCCGGATCCATGGCCTAAAATGCGCCACCATAAGCGTCGTATTGTGCAGCCAGAGCTTGCCTCTACAATACACCAGGCGTTGCGTAGAGGGGGTGCGTGGCGCATTGCTACAGATATTGAGGACTACGCTTTGCATGTGCATGAGATTATGGATTCTCGCGAAGATTTTGCAAATATTGGCGAATTAAGCGCAAGTCTTCCAATTGAGCATGTAGGGAAAGGTACAGCTGATACTGCAGCAGCTCTTCCGCACGCAGATTTTAGCGAGTCTGAGCGCTTTGCTGGTCGAGTTCTTACGAATTTTGAGCGCAAAGGCTTGGAGGCTGGTCGCACGATTCACGACTTCACCTACATAGCACAATAATGCTTTGCCGCCGCTGTTCTCGGAGCTTTGCAGTTGTACTTAGCCTCAACACGCCGTGAGTTGCGCGACTCTTTTTTGAGTGTTAATATTATATGGTTTGGTTCGAAGCCCCCTTCGTCTAACGGTTAGGACACCAGACTTTCAATCTGACAACAAGAGTTCGACTCTCTTAGGGGGTACAAATTACAACGCCGCTGAGTTTTCAGCGGCGTTTTTCGTATTTCTGATTTTTGTATTTCTATTTTTACTGCTTACCCTATTTTTGCGCAGCAATTAGTTTTTCATATATTTTTTCTATAAATCGATATAACATCTGACAATGTATTAAATATCACAAAAGGTATGTTGTGCTTTTTAGAGATGATACACTTTCTCATTGGTACTTCTGCCCGGGCTGCGTAGGTCAGGAAGTATTCAATTAAGTAATTTACAATGCGCAGCAGCTTAAAAAGGATTTCCTATGAGCGATATTTTCAATACAAATAATAATGGATTAGAATCATCTAATTGTGTAACGGATCAAGTGGATAGTAATGCTGCTTTTAGTATTAATAGGGTTGTAAGCATGCGTTGGCGTGTTGCAGATATCGCATTAGGTGCTGCTCTTGCTGCTGTTTTTGGCGTTATCTTGTATGGCTATGGCTTGGTGTTTATTCCTTTGATTCGTACTTTGAATGCAGCTGTTCTTCCTGGTTTTGCAAGCATTACGCATGGTGTTTGGTATTTGTCTGGAACTCTTGCAGTTTTGCTTATTCGTAAGCCAGGTTCTGCAGTGTATGTAAATGTTGTTGCAGCATTTGTACAGGTGCTTCTTGGAACTCCGTTTAATATGCGAGATACGCTTATTTCCGCACTTTTGCAGGGTGTGTTTGCGGAGATTCCGTTCTTAATTTTCCGTTTGCGAAAGTTTAATTTGACTTTAAGCGTTGTATCTGGATTATTGGTAGCGTTTGAGTATGGAGTTTACTTAACATTTACTAAGTATCAAGGTAAGGCTCCAACTTATATTACTATTCACATGCTTAATGAGCTTATTAGTGGATTGCTGCTTTCTGGAGTGCTTGTGTGGTTTGTGTATTTAGCTTTGCGCAAAACTGGTGCTCTTGATAACTTCGCATCTGGACGTTCTGACCGAGCTTGAAATCATCTGGATTTCAAGCTCCTTCAGAGCGTCGAGCTTGCTCAGGTTGAAAGCACGGTGTGCTTTCAACGCAAGCGAGGTCTGCCTTCGTCGTTATTGACGGAGGCAGATTTTGGTTGGTGTGGTTTTGTGTTGGGTTTTGTTTTTGTTTGTTTGGATTTTGACCGAGCTTGAAATCATCGGGATTTCAAGCTCAGTAATCCTAAGCAAGGTCAAAAATTCGACTCACTGAGTTGGCGACGTTTATGGGTATGTGCTAATCTAGTCGTTGCTAACTTTGTTAGCGTGGGGCTTTAGCTCAGTCGGTTAGAGCAGCGGACTCATAATCCGTCGGTCCAGGGTTCAAGCCCCTGAGGCCCCACAAGATATTAATAATGCCACTTCATTATGATTTATGAAGTGGCATTTTTGTATCTTATAATTTAAATTTTATTTTTTGTTTTATTTGTTATTTTCTGCCATTGACAAGTAATCTGGTATTTGCTTTGGATACTTAGGCCATGCTCCTTCTTGAGTGCACACGAATGCTGCAGTATTAACAGCTGCGCGATGCGCCTCTTGTAAGCTTTCTCCTTTAAGAATATGCGCTGTGAATGTTCCTGAGAACGAGTCCCCAGCACCAACTGTGTCAAGAACGTCAACGTGTGGAGTTGGGATAGTTGAGCTTTCTCCAGTGCTAGTAGTAATCGTACTAAAAGTAGAGCCGCCTGTAAGAATCACATAATCTAGTGCATAACGAGCTTGGAACCACTTGCAAGCTTCCTCGTCTGAAGTGTCGCGAATATTGAACATGTCGCGTAATAAGAATAGTTCCGAATCGTTAAGCTTAAATACTGTGGCTTCTTGAAGTAATGTGTCAATAAGATCCTTAGAGTAGTGATCGCTTCTAATATTAATGTCGAAGAACTTCATTGCTCCAGGCTTAGTATGCTTTAACAATTGTAAAATTGTGTCGTGAGTTTCTTGAGAACGTAAGCTTAGAGTGCCAAAACATACTGCATCTGCTCGTTCTACTAAATCAATGAGTTCTCGAGTGTAAAGAATATGATCCCATGCTATATTTCGTAGAATAGTGTACTCTGGTATTCCATTTTTTAGTGTTACTTCTACAGTGCTTGTTGGCCAAGCGTTGCGTTGAATAATTGAAGCGATGCCAGCTTTGTTTACTTTGTCAATCAGCTCATCGCCGAGTTGGTCTTGACCAACAGCACTAATCATGCAACTTTGCGCTCCGTGACACTGTGCGTGATATGCAAAATTTGCTGGCGCTCCGCCAACACGTTTTCCGTGTGGGAGTAAATCCCATAAAAGTTCGCCGAGTGAAAGAACAATTGGCTTAGTCATAAATATTCCTTTCGCGCGCGTCAGTGCAGCAAATTTGTAGAGCTATACTTTTTACTAAATATCTTCTCGCTTCTTCAAAAGCATTTTGATGCAAATTTTGCTTGTAAAAATGCTATATAAACAATTATGGTGCGCCCTTTCGATAAGTAACATGCGCAATGCGTGTTACGTTTCTATAGAGCGCACCATAAGTGCCATATTGCGTACGTTTAACTTAGCTTATGCTGGCGTACTATATTATTATTTCGTTTTATTATATTTTTCTATTATTTTGATTTGCTGCTTAATGTTGGAAAATATCACTTTTGTGAGCTTGTTCAGCCATCCATGCTTCTACATCATCGATTTGCTTTGGAATGTCAATAGAAAGCCATTCTGGACCGTTTTCAGTCATTAGCACATCATCTTCAATACGAATTCCAATTCCGCGCATTTCTTCAGGAAGCATCAAATCGTTAGCTGCAAAGTATAATCCTGGCTCAATAGTGAATATCATTCCTGGAGTAATTTTTGCGCCCTGATAAGACTCATAGCGTGCTTGTGCGCAATCGTGCACATCCAAACCAAGATGATGAGCAACGCCGCAAGCGTGCCAACGACGATGCTGTTGACCTTCTGGCGAAAGTGATTCTTCAACGCTAACTTTCAAAATTCCCCATTCGTGCAAGTGTTCGGCTAGAACGCGCATGCAAGCATGGTGAATATCGGAGTAGGTTGCACCTGGCTTAGCTGCCTCAAAACCGGCTTGTTGAGCGTCAAGAACGCACTGGTAAAGCTTCTTTTGCAAGTCAGTGAATTTGCCATTTGTTGGGAAAGTTCGTGTAATGTCAGCAGTGTAGAGGCTGTTAACTTCAACGCCGGCATCAATAAGTAGCAATTCTCCGCTGGAAACAACGCCAGTATTGCGCATCCAGTGCAAAATTGGTGCATGCTTGCCTGAAGCAACAATAGTGTCGTAGCCTACTTCGTTCCCTTCCTCGCGAGCAACAGAATTAAAAGCACCCTCAATCATGCGCTCGGAATGCTCATGACCTAAAGCATTAGGCAAACGCGTAAGCATGCGGTCAAAACCAAGTTTTGTGGCTGCAATAGCTTTGCGCATTTCGCGAATTTCGTAGTCGTCCTTAAGTATTCGTGCTTCTGCAGCGAATTCGTGCAATTTGTCGTCTGCGCAAGTGTTTGCATCTTCATCAGTAAATCCACTTGCTTCGCGCATTGTTTCAACTTTTGCAGTAAGCTCAGGATCCGTTTCTCGAACAATTCGCACGCGAATGCCCTCACCATTAGCGTCGTCGCTTACATTCTTTGCAATAGCGTCGTCAAGTTCTGCAATATCGCGCGTTTCAATGCCGGTCATTGCTTTAAGTTCTTTTAAGCCTGCACGAGGGCCGACCCAATATTCTCCATAGTGAGGATCCTTGTAAAATGCTGAAGTGCTGTTATCTGCGCGTGGAGCTACAAAAAGCTCAGGTACATGTGTTTTTCCAGCCTTAGCTTCTTCGCTATCTTTGTTGACTGGCTCCATAACAAGCACAGCACCAGCCTCATAGTCTTGACCTAATCCAGTGTAGTAGGCAAATGTAGTGTCTGGGCGGAAAGCATAATCACAGTCGTTATTACGCACCTTTGGTTGTCCTGCAGGAATAACTAAACGTTCGCCTGGGAAACGTTTTGAAAGAGCCTCTAAACGAGCTGGAATATACCTACTAGATTCAAGAGCCTTAACTTCTGGCTCCTGGTTATCCCAGTTATTCGTCATAAAATCTTTAAAAGAATCACTGTTTGGACGAAGTGAACGGTTATTTACACGATCTTCTGTCTTTTGTGTTCCGTCAGCCTTTAGCTCTTCGCCGTGCTCAGTTGGCGTATATTCTGCCATTATGAGGCTCCTTAATTTTTGCTTGTTAATTTTTGCTTGCGCAAATTATACAAATAGTAAATAAACAGTCAATAAACTAACATAGTCTTATTTAGTGTTTTATGCGAGTTTTTTAGTGCAAAATAGCAAGATTTTATACGCAATTTACAAAGTGCGTATAAAACGCTTTTGCTATGTGAATATTGTCACAACATATTTATATGCGTGTGTTGTTGGTATCAACTAATCTAGATAGTTGGAAAATGAGTGAGCGAGCGTAAAAATTAGGGGGAGTAGTTATGTCTATTGAAAATCCAAATCGCAATAATGAGCGAATTGTTGATATTGAACGCAACATTATGAGCCGAGCTCCAGAACATAATAAAACTAATCTCGACTTGGACCGCATGCGTCTTATTCTCGATATTTTAGGTCATCCAGAGCAGTCTATGCGTGTTATTCACATAACTGGTACGAACGGCAAAGGTTCTACTGCTCGAATGGCTGAGTCGATTTGTCGAGCATACGGTTTGCGAACCGGATTATATACTTCTCCACATTTGGAGCGCGTAAACGAGCGCATTATGATTGACGGACAGGAAATTAGTGACGATCAGTTCGTTGATGTGTGGGATCAAATGAAAGACATTATCGACATGGTTGACGCTCGCATGGAGGCTGACGGTAAGCCAAAAATGAGCTTTTTTGAAGTGCTTACAGCCATGGCAATTTGGGCTTTTGCGGATGCTCCTGTTGATGTTGCTGTTATGGAAGTTGGCATGGGTGGTGAATGGGATGCCACCAATGTTATGAATGCTGATGCTGCAATTATTGGGCCGGTTGATATGGATCACATGCAATGGCTTGGAAACACTGTTGAAGAGATTGCTCGCACGAAGGCTGGTATTATCAAGCCAAATTGCACTGTTATTTTGGGTCCTCAACCGCATGAAGCTAAGGTTTTGCCAATTATTAAGGAAGTTGCGGAGCGCAATCATGCTACATTATTGCGCGATTCTTCTTATGGCGATGGCGAACTTGAAGTTGTGTCTCGTACTCCTGCAGTTGGTGGACAGGTTGTTACTTTGCGTACGCCTCTTGGCACTTATGAGGATGTTCCGATTGACAAGTTTGGCAAACATCAGGCTCATAATGCTTTGGCAGCTCTTGCCGCTGCAGAGGTTGTGCTGCCTGTAAATGGTGCTTTGGATGGCGATTTAGTTGCAGAGGCTTTAAGCCAGGTTAAGGTTCCTGGTCGTATTGAGCAGGTTCGTACTTCGCCGACAATCATCATTGACGGTGGACATAACGTGAATGCTGCTGAGTCTCTTCGCGAAACTATTGAAGAAAACTATCATTTTGAGCAGCTTATTGGCGTTGTGGCAATGATGGCAGATAAGCAAGTTGAAGAATACTTGGGTGTTCTTGAGCCTATTTTGACGAAGATTGTTGTTACGCGTAATTCTTGGCGCGACCGTGTAATGGATCCAGAAGAGCTCGAAAAGATTGCTGTAGGCGTATTTGGCGAGGATCGCGTAATTCGTGTTGACGAGTTGCCGGATGCTATTCAAACTGCCGTTGATTTAGTTGATGAAGACGATGAGCTTGGTGTGGGCTATGGTCATGGAGTGCTTATTTGCGGTAGTTTCGTCACTGCAGGAGACGCGCGCACAATGCTTGTTGAGCACGTGAATCCGGATCTAAAAAAGCCAAAGGATCAGCGCGTAGCAATCCACCCAAATATTGACGAGTCCTGATAAGCTATTTTTGCTACTTCATTCGCAAAGATTTAGCTTTTTCTACAGTATTTTTTACAAGTACTGCTTGAGCGTCAACTAACGGTATTTGCGGAAGAGGGAAAGCTTCATTAAGCACGCTTAATTCTGTGCAACCCAAAATAAGTGCGTCGCAACGGCACGCTCCTGCAGGGTCAAGCATGTCGCTTAAAACGGACTCGTAACGGCGTAAATTAAGATCGCCTGTGCCTTTTACATCATCATAAATAAGCGATGTAATGCGTTTTTGTAAATCGTCGTCGGGTGCTACGAATGTGTATCCTGCTTCTTCTATAGCGCGCTGATACACTCCAGCTTTACGCGACCCTGCAGTACCTAAGAATCCAATACGGTTACATTTAGACTTTGGGTAACGTTTAGAAACTTCAGCTACAGCACCACGTGGCATATGCATAATTGGCACGTCGGTAAGCGCTTGGAACTTATCGTAAAAGTAATGCGCAGTATTGCACGTGAGCACAATAAATGAAGCACCCATCGCAGTTGCTTTAGCTATGTCGTCTGCAAGAGTAGGGAATGGGTTTTCGGATGATTCGCCAACAATATATGCTGTTCTATCTGGCACAGAAGCATCATTGAACACCACATAATCTAAAAACTCTTGATCGTTATGCGCATGCGTTTCTTTGTTAAGTAAACGAATATAGCTTTCTGTTGCAAGTGTGCCCATGCCGCCAAGTACAGCAAAAAACGGACGTTTCATTGTCTCATATTCCCTTCAAAGTTACGTAATAATTTTCACGCTTTATTGCGGAAAAATTCTGCATAACGTCTTGTGTAAATTGAAAACATATGACGAATCATCAACCAGCGTAGCAGATTCATATCTTTTTTATATTCTAGCGTAGTGCCCCAATCGCCGCGACGAATCATATTAAGACCGCGCTTCTTTTCATCGCCTTCTGCTACATAATTGCAAAATATCGATCGCGGAATCTCCATCCACAGCTTTTCTCCACGGCCGAACACAGTATTCCCGTCAAAAGGCTTATGGTCAATTAAATCTTCAACAAAATATTTAGCAATATTAAATCCGTTTAAAGTGACGAAATAGCTTGAACGTCCTTGACGTAAATTGATTTCAAAAAGCTTATATTTTCCGTCTCTCTCATCGTATTTCATATCAAAATTAGCTACGCCAACGTAACGTATATCTTCCAAAAATGCTTTAATATTTTGGAAAACTTCCTCATTGTAGTCTGGAATAATAGCTGCATAATTGCCGATTGCTTCTGGAGTTGGATCCTCCAGTAGAGGGTGTCCTAGAAACATCATGCGCACATGATGATTGCTATCAACGTAAGCATTTAGCACACGCATGCGGCTGTCGTCTCCAGGAATAAAGTCTTGCAAAATCATTTCATCATCGTAGCCAGCTTTGTACGAGCGTTGAATAAGAGTATCAAGTTCTTGCGGAGTATTGATAATAAAAGCTTTTTTACGTCCCTCAAAATCAATATCAAGCCATTTAGTGCTATTTGCTGGTTTCATAGCAATAGGGAAGCTGAATGGCAAATCTTCATAAGCGTGCGCTGCTACTTCTTGAGCGTTTACAACTTTAGTTTTTGGATGAGGAAGATTGTATTTTTCACAAGTTTTATAGAATGAGCTTTTAAGGCTAAGCTGGCGATTGAGCGAATTTGGCAATGTGTGGAAAGCAAAATATTCGTGCAATTCATCACCGCATTGGCTTAGAAGGTTCGCATATACGTCGCCGCAAGGAATAAGCAGAAGCTTGGTATTAGGATGCTCTTGATGCCATGATTTAGCAAAATTAAGCATTGTATTGCGGAATGTAGGAAGTTCTCCAAAGCCTGGAACAATTCTCACATCGACAATTTTGCTAAATTTCGTAGGTGAAAGTTGGAAGTGCGCAAAAGCAATTGAAGTAATGCCATATTCTTCATGGAATGCTCGAGCCATGCCATATGCGTTTATATCGCTACCGAGTAACACAGGTTGGAATTGTTGATTATTCATTTGTATCTTCTTCATTTGTTTTAATTTGTTATTTAACTTGTTTGTTATTTAGTTTGTTAGCTAGCTTGTTATTTAGTTTATGTAGTAATTGCGTTTATTTTATTCGTATATTTTCATACTTTCGCATAAGCGTATTACAGACCAAAAAGACGCTTTATTACGAATGAATCACCCTCATACGGCACATGCTTTCGTTTGTTTTTAATCCAACGTTCATCGCCCTTACCAATAGCAAGAAGAATGTTTAATCTTCCATTTTTTTGTTCGCTGTTTGCAGCATCGTTGTAAGCGTATTCTATTGCTTCAGCTCTGTCGATAATAATGCGTGAAGAAACATTTGGGTCCGTAACATAACTTTGCATATCCTCGCAAATATGCATTACGTCTTCAGTATCAGTATCTTCAGTAGTGAAAATAAACTGTTCTATGCGGTTTTGCGCTGCTTCAACAATTTCTTTACGACGGTCGACAGCTTTATCTCCTGTGGAACCAGTTATTAGCGTAATTCGAGGATTAAATTTGCCGTAGCGCTCTTCTACAAAGTCAAGAACTGATTTTGTAGAAATGTAGTTATGCGCATAGTCGACAACTGCAATCATATTTGAGTGCGTGTCTTTGAAAACTTCCATGCGTCCAGAAATTTTCACGTTCTCAATAGCGTGTAATGCGTGTAAATCAGTATCTTGATTAATTCCCAATTCTCCTGCAATAGCGATTGCAGCTAAAGCATTTTCGTAGTTAAAATCTCCTGCAATAGACAATGCGAATTCGTCAATAGGGCAGTAGTGCACGTCTTCTTCGTAGTCGTTATCTTCATAGTCGTCGTCTTCGCTTGAGTCTCGCATAGCGATGCAATGTGATTCACTATTTTCTACTGGCATTGCAATGTAGTCAGGAGTAAGTAATTCTGTGTAGTCATCATCGTTAGCAGGAGCGCAATAATTTATGCGATCGTCGTCAATATCATCGAAATTGTCATTTTCGCAAGCGTCGCTTTCTATTTCATCTTTTTTAATGCGAGCAAAAGTTGTTACGAGCACATTGTTGCGTTCTGCATCTTGTAAAAGAAGATCTGCGTGATCTGTATCAGAATTTAGTACTAAACGCTTAGTATTTGCAATAATTTGTCGTTTGCAATACAAGTAATCTTCAAAAGTTGGGTGTTCAATAGGGCTAATGTGGTCTGGGCTAATGTTTAAGAATGCTGCAACATCGAATTTAAGACCATATACGCGATTCACCTTATAAGCTTGTGAAGAAACTTCCATAACAAGATACTTCATGCCGTTATCTACAGCTTCGCGCATCATTTTGAAAGCATCAAAACTTTCAGGAGTAGTTAAATTAGATTCAACGTAATTTTTTCCGTCTACGCAATTATCTACTGAAGAAAACAGTGCTGCTTTACCGTGCGAATGGGAGTTTAGAATAGCGTGAGTAAAGTAGGCTGTAGTTGTTTTGCCTTTAGTTCCAGTAATTCCAACAATAGTGAGTTTTTCTTGTGGATTTCCAAAGAATGCTGCTGCAAGCACGCTCATTGCTTTTTTAGCATCCGTAACAATTAAACCAACAGCTTTTGTGTATTGTGCGTAGCTTTGTTCAGCAACATATGCAGCAAGTCCTTTGTTGTCTGCATTTAAAAGATATTCCGACTGAAAATTGCCTTTAATAAACAGAAGTGTCCCAGGTGTAATATCGCGAGTATCGTAAGTTGCGTTAGTAAAGCACTCATCTGCATCAATATTTGGGAAATAATACGGATTTAAAGACCATATTTCATTGCGAGAATGAGTAGAGTCTACAGTTTTTTCTTTAGTATTAGCACTATTAGTATCTTCTGCGTTACAATATTGAATCATTTCGCGTAACAAACCATAGTGTTGCAAAATTTCACTTGCGTTTGCTAGTGACAACGTGTTATGCATGATCATAATTTACTTCTTTTCGCCAAATGTTTTATAGCCATGTTCCAGTAATAGGCTCACGTCCGTGAGATTGCAGCCATTGATTGAAGCTATCTCGCCAATTAATATAAGCTTCGCGCTGCCAATCCATCATAGTATTCAGCCTCATGCAACTTACTGACTCATATAGTTTGCTCATTGGAGCAATCAAATCAAGAGCTGCAACTGTGTCTGCTGTAGCATCGTGGAAATCTCCGATTGGTTCAACTCCATAAAATTGAGATGTAATAGTGAGAGTACGCTTGCCGGATCTTCTAGAAACAGCTCTATCGATAACAAGAGGATCAACAGTAAGAATGTCATTAGCGTTTAGTGCATGTATTGAACAAGTTGCGCGTTCTTCTAGCGCAGTAAGATGCCAACGCTTCAAGTCGTGACGTAACATTGCAATATCAAATGGAGCGTTATAAGCAAGTAGTGGAATATTCTTAGCTTGAGCCATGCTTACTGCGCGTGCAAGGAATTCAAGTTCTTCTTCAGGCTCTCCGCCGTGTTCTTGAAGGTATTCGTCTGTGAAACCATTTACTTCGCTTGCCTTAGGATTCATAGGCTGATGAGGGTTAATTAACCAAGTTGATACCACATCTCCATCGTGAGCTAGTTCAGGATTGCGTAATACTAGAGTTGCAGAAACAATGGCATCTTTACCAATATTTGCACCTGTAGTTTCAGTGTCGAAACCAAGTAACCATGATTCAGCAAGTAATGTATTCTCAGCTTGCTTAGGTGCTAAATCTAAAGCATTTAACAATTCTTGAATATGAGTTGGCATAGTCACAATACTACCGCAATGTCACGCAATGTCACACTATGCCGCGCTGCGTTATTGTGCTGCGCTGTGTTATCATCTCGCTCTGCGCTACACTATGCAACACGATAAATCAGTAGCGATATGTGCAAAGTAAAAGTATTATTGACTATATGGGTGAGCAAATCGAGAAGACAAATGTTATGTGCTCTAAAAGCGTAAGAGCTAAAAAACAAAGTGCAAAAAATCGTAATGCTCGCTTATTTAGTGATCGTTTAGTAGATACTAAGCAAAGTTCTGCAATGGAAAGTCGACGCAAAAGATTTGAACAACTTGTATCTACTTGCGTTGATCCTTTGTACACTCAAGCTATGCGTCTTACGCAAAATGCGCAGGATGCGCAAGATTTAGTGCAAGATACTTTTGAGCGTGCTCTTAAATCTTTTGAAACTTTTCAGCCTGGCACAAATTTTGCTGCCTGGATTAACAGGATTGAACGAAATTTGTATTTTAATCAGTACGCGAAAGCAAAACGAAGCCCTAAACGTGCTAACGATGAAACTGGCGACTACAATGATTGGGATATTTATGAGGCTTCTAATCATTGCGCAAAAGGAATGCTTTCTGCTGAACAAGAATATTTAGAAGGGTTTGCTCCACAAGAGATTATTGCTGCGCTTAGTAAGTTGCCGCCTGAGCGTAGAAAAGTTTTTATTGAAGTCGCTATTCGAGGTAAATCTTATAAACAAATTGCCCAAGAAGAAGGCGTAAAAATAGGCACTATTATGAGCAGACTTAACCGCGCTCGCATGCAACTTAAACGTGAGCTTTCTGATTATTGTGGTGAATAAAAGTATGCTAAAACGAAAAAGCCCACGATTGACGTGGGCTTTACAGTATGTATAAGCGAATTTATAGCTTAAGCATTTGGCCTTTTGCCATGATTCGCTGCTTTTTTACGACGCGCCTTGCGCTTGCGGCCACGCATACCCATAATGCACTCCTTAACGATTAATGAACAACCTTAGGGATTATCGCACGTTGCCAAGACGTTATATTTGTCAACGTACTAATCTCGTGCGAGTAATCACTTGTTAGTAACAATATTTGCAGTAATAAAGCTTATGTTGCTTATGCTGCTATATCAGCTACAGTTGCGTTTAATAATGTTACGATATCTTGAGGATTAAGAACTACGTCCAATCCTCGTTTTCCTCCAGAAACAAGAATCTCATCAAATTGCATTACGCTACTATCTAGTACTGTTTCATGGTGCGTTTTTTGTCCGAATGGTGAGATTCCGCCAACTACGTAGCCGCTTTCTCGTTGCGCAACTTCTGGGCTTGTCATACTTGCTTTCTTTGCGTGTACTGCTCCTGCAATTGCTTTCATATTGAGACGTCCGTTTACTGGAACAATTCCAACTACTCGCTTTTCACCAGTGTCAACCATAAGAGTTTTGCAAACTTGAGCTGCGCTTACGCCTAGCTTCTCAGCAGCCTCAATTCCATAGCCGTCGTCCATGTGATCAGCGTCATGCTCGTATTGCGCTATGCGGAAGGTGATGCCTGCGTTTTCGAGTTGCGCAATAGCTGGAGTTGCTTTTCCGGTTTCTGCATGTTTTTTACTCATTTTGTTACCGTGCCTTATACTCAACTGTCAAATTGTGTTACATGATATGCTATACCGACTGTTGACTTAGTGTATATTAAACATATAAACCCCTTGTGGAGCTTAGAAAGCAGCACAAGGGGTTTATATATTAAATATTCGCACAACCAGCTATTGCTGATTGATGCTTAGCGAAATCACTCGGAGATTTCAGCGAAGTAAAGAAGAGTGCGAATCATGTTGGAAGTGAAGCCGTACTCGTTGTCGTAGAAGGTAACGGTACGAGCCAAAGTTACACCGTCAACAGTGTTCACGTCGGTCTGAGTTGGATCGAAAACGCCACCGTGGGTGTCGCCGATGATGTCAGAAGACACGATGCTGTCTGCATTGTAACCGAAGTACTCGCAGTTTTCGAAAGCCTTCTTGAAAGCGTCGTTAATTTCTTCAGTGGTTGCTGGCTTCTCAAGAACAGTGGTCAACTCGGTAACAGAGCCGTCTGGAACCTGAATGCGCTGTGCGTGACCCTGGAGCTTGCCGTTAACTTCTGGCACAACCTTGCCGATTGCCTTAGCAGCGCCGGTGGAGTGCTCAATGGTGTTGCAAGCTGCGGAACGGTTATTGCGTGGCTTAGAGCCGCGTGGACCGTCGAGAATCATCTGAGTGCCGGTGTAGGCGTGAATTGTGGTCATGAAGCCGGACTTGATTCCCCAGTTGTCTTGAAGCAACTTCACCATTGCAGCCATGGAGTTGGTGGTGCAAGAACCAGCGGAAACAATGTTGTCAGAAGCCTTCAAGATTTCGTGATTAACGCCGAACACAACTGTTGGAGTGGTTTCATCCTTAGCAGGGGCAGAAATAAGAACCTTCTTAGCACCCGCGTTCAAGTGAGCCTGGGACTTTTCTGCAGAAGTGTAGAAACCGGTGCATTCGAGAACGAATTCAACGCCATCGTTCTTAACCCATGGAATGTTATTTGCGTCTTTTTCGGCGTAAACCTTGTAAGTCTTGCCATCTACAACGATTGCGTCTTCGGTGGAGGTTACCTCAACTGGGGTGCCGTCATCGTGGCGGAATGTGCCGTGGGTGCTGTCATACTTGAGCAAGTAGGCGAGCATCGAAGGGGTGGTCAGATCGTTGATGGCTGCGACTTCGATGTCACCTGCTTGACCGCCGCGAGCCTGAAGCTCAAAAATACGACGGAATGCGAGACGACCGATACGACCGAAACCATTAATACCAATCTTGACTGTCATGTGGTTCTCCCTTGAGTGAGACCTCGTGCGCAACGTTTTAAGTCGCGCTATTTTCGCGATGAAAACTCACGCATTTAGGTCATCGTTATTTGAATTAACGGTGTTCATTTTAGTGTGCGGTATGTACGAAGAGTTGTAATATAGCTCACTTTTATTGCAATCATGCACTATGAGAACAGTGAGCGTTAACATGCTGTGTTTTATGAGTGTTTTTGTGAATTTTTTGATAGTTTCCAGTTGCGTTTTTGCATAACATTTTACGAATCAATATTGTTCAATTGAACAACGAGTGTAATTTTAAAAAGAAAAAGGCTGACGAGTTTTTCAAGTAAAAGAACCTTGTCAGCCATTTGCATAAACTAAAGTTTGCGCCTATTCGTTATACGTCATTGCTTCAGCAGCTGCAGTAGTCGAATATGTTGGAGTAGTCTCGCTTTCAAGAGGAACTGCTAATGCCTCAGATATAGAAGTATCGACTTCGCCTAAATCTCCAATTGGTCTTTTAAACCAGCTCACCTGTGGTAATGGAGCATTAATAGGGAAGGTTACAATAAGTGTTCCTTCATGAACGTCAATATGAGCAGGCGTATCATTTAATAATTCGTTACTTAAACCTTGTACTGCATCTCCATGCATGGTTGCGTGTTTAAGCTGATACTTTAATCCAACTTCATTTACATCATTAGAAACTGGAGTATGAGAAAAAACGGAAACTATGCGCAAATCATCTCCAGATGATGCTGGAAAATCAAGAGATCCATCATGTATTGCTGTAACAATTTGACCGTCGCCGTACAAGAATCCAATTCCGCCGCGGCGCGCTAAACGAACCATAAGTTGAATATTAGAAATAGTATGGTCAACTCGACCACCTAATCCTCCAAAAATATGAAATTCTCGAGAGCCTTTAGCCCAACCAACTTTTAACGCAGAAAGTAAGTCAGGATCATCTTTTTCTGCAGGCAATCTAGTAATAACTGCATCAGTAGGAAGTTTTAATCTAACAGAGTCAAAATCGCCGATGAGCGCATCCACATGCAAACCTAATTTACATGCATGATCCCAGCCTCCATCAGCTGCAATTGTTAAAGCGCGATCTGGCACATGTTCACGCGTATGATCGTAATAATCTCCTGCTGCTAATACTACGCAGCGTTGCAAAGGTTCCATAACAACATAATAACGCTGCATTTGTACTGATGACATACATTTATAACAAGAGTTTATAAGCGTAGTGTCAATCAACATTTGACTACGTTTTATGCCATTTTTCGGATTTGATATTAGCGCATTTGATTGTTTTTATTCCGGCAAATACAGGAATTTTTAGACTAATACTCGCTTAACATAAAGTGCTTGGTGTAGTATTGCATGGCAAGTTAGATTTTCCAAGTTATTATGGATTTTCGTTAATTATTTGCTAGTAGACTAACGTAATGCTGTGTTGTATATTCTACGAGGAGAAATAAATGTGCGGAATTGCAGGGTTCATTAATGACACCCCAATTAACGTCAAAAGCCAAATTGTAAAAGATATGACAGATGTGATTGCGCATCGTGGTCCTGACGAATATGGAACTATGATTGACGAACATGCAGCACTCGGTTTTCGTCGACTTAGCATTATAGATCTTCACGGTGGATCCCAACCTATGTACAACGAGGATGGGAATCTTGCAGTTACTTTCAATGGTGAGATTTATAACTACAAGCCACTTCGCGAAGAACTTATTAAAGCTGGTCACACTTTCCACACTGATTGCGACACAGAAGTATTAGTGCACGGCTACGAAGAGTGGGGTAAAGGCTTACTTAATCGTTTACGCGGAATGTTTGCATTCGTTATTTGGAACAAAAGTACTCAAGAATTGTTCGGCGCTCGCGACCATTTCGGTATTAAGCCTTTTTATTATGCGCAAATGAATGGTACTTTTATGTACGGATCCGAAATTAAATCTTTACTGCGCCATCCAGATTTTAAGAAGGAGCTTAACGAAAATGCGCTTAAGCCGTTTATGACATTCCAATATCCTGCAATTAACGAAACTTTCTTCAAGGGCGTTTTTAAGCTGCGTGAAGGTAATTGCTTTACGTATAAGAATGGCGAAATGAAGATTGAGCAATATTACGATCCTAATTTCAAAGAAACAAAGCAACGCTTGAATGAATTAGTTGATTCTATCGATAAAACAGTTTGTGATTCTGTTCAAGCTCACCAAATTGCGGATGTTGAAGTTGGTTCGTTCCTTTCTTCTGGAGTTGATTCAAGTTATGTTGCAGCTGTTGCACGCCCTGAACACACATATTCTATTGGTTTTGCTGGTGGAAGATACAATGAATCCAAACAAGCAAGCGAATTGGCAAAAATTATTGGCTTAAACAATAAATCTGAAATTATTGACGCTGCTGACGCATTCCGTTATTTCCCACAAATTCAGTGGTATTTGGACGAACCTGATTCTAATTTCTCTTGCGTCCCATTATTCTTCCTTGCAAAATTAGCTTCGCAAGATTTACGCGTTGTGCTAAGCGGTGAGGGAGCAGATGAATTATTTGCAGGATACATTGATTATGGTGTTCATACGCGTTCTAAACTTATTAAAGTTGTGACTCGCATGCTTGCAAAGTTGCCAAAAAAGTTGCGTTACGCGATTGGTCGAGCTGCAAAGGGTAAGCATTTCCACGGAGCGTGGCATTTGTACGCTAATTTGGCTCCAGCTGAGGAGCATTTTATCGGTCAGTCAAAGGTTTTCAATGAGGAAGATGCTGTAAAACTTTTGAAACCTGAGTATCGCAAGGGTCCTAGCGTTCGCAGCATTGTCGATGCTATTTACAATAGAATTGCTGGTAAGGGACTTTCTGAAGTGAAGAAAAAGCAATATCTTGATATGCATCAATGGATGCCAGGAGATATTTTGCTTAAGGCAGATAAAATGACTATGGCACATTCTTTGGAGCTTCGCGTGCCTTTGCTTGATCGTGTTCTTATGGATGTTGCAGAAAAAGTTCCTACTAAATATTTAATTACTGATGAAAATACGAAGTTTGCTTTCCGACAAGCTGCGTCCCGTCATTTGCCAAAAGCTTGGTATGACAGAGAAAAGCTTGGTTTCCCTGTGCCAGTTAAGGATTGGTTGCGTGAGGAACGTTTTTATAAGATTGTTCGTAAGACGTTTGAAAGTGACGATGCTGCTAAATTCTTCGATAGAGATGCTTTACTTCGTATGATTGACGATAATTATGCAAAGAAAAATGACGATCGCCGTAAGATTTGGACAGTTTACACATTCCTGACTTGGTATGATGTGTACTTTAATCACGATGGATTGAAGCCTGAGCCAATGCAGTTAGCGTAGAAATCGCATAGTTCTAGCTTTGATTTGTGGCAGTCAAAACACGTTTCGTGTGTTGACTGCCTTTTTGTCAAGGCTTCTAGTAGAATAGATATTCGGCTTGAGTAATCAAGAAAGTGGGATGTCCCCACCTGGAAGCCTACTGTGGTTTCGGGTTCATGACTTCGGTCACGCAAGTTAGCTTCTTGTGCTGCTTGCTGCGCTGTTATATAGCGTTTTATTGATATGAAGTAGTGAATCTTAAGCTCTTGGACTTCTTGGTGTATTACATCTTACAAGTATTTAGAAGGATTGGAGTCATCATTAGCGACGAACCACGCATTAACGAGGAAATTCGAGTCCCTCAGGTGCGCCTTATTGGTCCAAAGGGCGAGCAAGTGGGAGTTATCGCAACCTCTGTCGCGTTAAACCTTGCAAGGGAAGCTAACCTCGATCTTGTCGAAGTTGCGCCTACTGCTAAGCCTCCAGTAGCCAAGCTTATTGACTACGGTAAGTACAAGTACAACGAAAAGATTAAGGCTCGTGAAGCACGTCGTAATCAGACTGTCGCAGAGGTTAAGGAAATTCGTTTCCGCCTCAAGATCGACGATCACGATTTCGATGTGAAGAAAGGTCATGTGCTTCGTTTCTTGAACGGCGGAGACAAGGTAAAAGTAACTATTATGTTGCGTGGCCGTGAGCAATCTCGTCCGGTTGGTGGCGTTGAATTGTTGCGCCGACTTGCAGATGAGGTCTCTGAAAGTGGCACAGTAGAGTTTGCGCCAAAGCAAGAAGGTCGAAATATTATTATGACTCTTGCTCCAAAAGGCAAGAAAATTCATACACAGTCTGAGCAACGTCGTCGTGGCGCTGAATCTCGCGCTGAGCGTCAAGCTCGTCAGGCTGCTCGTCTTGCAGCTAAGCAAGAGGTTCAGTCACAAGCTGCAGCTGCAGTAAATGCTATGCAATCCGATCAACATCACAAGGAGGGCAGCAATGCCGAAGATGAAAACTAATTCCGCAGCGTCCAAGCGCGTTCGTCTTACCGGTACCGGTAAGGTGATGCACGATGGTAGCGCCATGCGCCACAACTTGGAGCACAAGTCGGCTCGTAAGCGTCGTGCTCTTTCTGAAGATAAAGTATTGGCTACTGCGCAGAGCAAGAAGCTTAAGGGCTTGCTCGTTAAGTAAGTAACAAGTAAGAATTGCTTGTAAACGAATACGCAATCGAAAATTTTAAGAAAGCTGAGGAATACTTATGGCACGAGTAAAGCGCGCAGTAAACGCTCACAAGAAGCGTCGCGTTGTTCTTGAGAGGGCTTCTGGCTACCGCGGTCAGCGCTCCCGTCTTTATCGCAAGGCAAAGGAACAGCTGCTCCACTCATTCACTTATAACTTCCGCGACCGCAAGGCTCGCAAGGGTGATTTCCGCAAGTTGTGGATTCAGCGCATTAACGCAGCAGTTCGCGCTGAAGGCATCACCTACAATCGCTTCATTCAGGGCTTGCACTTGGCAGGCATCGAATTGGATCGTCGCGCTCTTGCTGAGCTCGCAGTTTCCGATATTGAAGCTTTCAAGGCTGTTGTTGAAGCTGCTAAGGCTGCATTGCCAGCTGATGTAAACGCTCCAGTTGAAGCCTGATTTTGCTTTAATAGAGTTCTATTTTAAGCCCACCAATTTAGGTGGGCTTTTTCTTTTAAATCAACAAATTTACTTATTAGCTATAATTATTTTTATGCGCTCAAATCTTGATTCTGACAATAGGAAAAATAATATTCCTGAAGAGTTTGCACTTCATATTCAACGCTTTATTGCGCATATTGATATTGAGCGTGGTCTTTCTAAAAAGACAGTATCTGCATACGCTTCAGATTTGCAAGATTACACATGCTGGCTTTACGACGAACGAAAAATAAAAGATATTACTACTATTTCTCAATTAGATATTGAATCATATATTCGAACTTTGAATGAATTAGGGTTGGGGACTAGGACAGTTGCGCGTCGACTTGCAAGTATTCACGAGTGGCATCGCTTTATGCTTGCTCATGGTGACATACAAGCTGACGTTTCAGCGCAAGTAAAAGCTCCAAAACAAGCAGACTACTTACCGGATGTTTTAAGTATTGAAGAAGTAAATAGAGTTATTGAAGCTGCAGGGAATTTTGGAAGTTCCGATGCTATTTCGATTAGAGATACTGCGCTTCTCGAGTTTTTATACGCTACTGGAGCGCGAATTTCGGAAGCAGTTGGCGTAAAATTCGAAGATATTGATTTAAATGAGTCCGTTGTAAAACTTACAGGTAAAGGCTCTAAGCAGCGTTTAGTTCCGATTGGTGGGTGTGCTGTTCGTGCTCTTCGTAACTATATGGAGAAATCTCGCCCAGAATTAGCGTCCAAGGGCAAACGTGAATTGCACACAATTTTCTTAAATAAGAGAGGTAATGCACTTTCTCGCCAATCAGCATGGGCAATAGTAACGCAAGCTGGCGAGCGTGCAAAACTTGACAAACCATTGCATCCGCATACGCTGCGCCATTCTCTTGCCACGCATCTTATTGCAGGTGGTGCTGATGTGCGCACAGTTCAAGAGTTGCTTGGACATGCTTCAGTTACAACAACTCAAATTTATACGCATATTAGTCCTGACGCATTAGTTGAAGCTTACGTAATGAGTCATCCTCGAGCTAAATAATTTTATGCTCAGAGTTTCGTGAGTATACCTGTTGATAAAGTGGGGAGCATGCCTACTGATTTACTTGGACGCGAATACGAAACTTTTCATGCACCAGAGCCGTTAACTTCACACGGTCCTGCTCGCATTATTGCAATGTGCAACCAGAAAGGTGGAGTTGGTAAAACTACAAGTTCCATTAATATTGCTGGCGCACTAAGTCAGTATGGTCGTCGCGTTTTGATTGTTGATTTCGATCCGCAAGGTGCGGCAACAGTTGGACTTGGAATTAACGCAAATGCGCTTGATAATACAGTTTATACGGCATTATTTGATTCGTCTGTGGACGTTCACGACGTAATTCGTCATACTGAAACAGAAAATATTGATATTATTCCTGCAAATATTGATTTATCTGCAGCTGAAGTTCAGTTAGTAACCGAAGTAGGACGAGAGCAAATATTAGCAGGTGTATTACGCAAAGTGCGTGACGAATACGACGTTATTATAGTTGATTGCCAGCCTTCTCTCGGCTTGCTTACTGTAAATGCGTTAACAGCAGCTGATGGCGTGATTATTCCACTTGCTGCAGAGTTCTTTGCTCTTCGAGGCGTGGCTCTTCTTATGCAGTCAATTGAGAAGGTACAATCTCGTATTAATCCAAATCTTAAAGTATTTGGAGTTCTTGTCACTATGTATACTCGCACGCTTCATAGTGAGGAAGTGTTGCAGCGCATTTATGAAGCTTTCCAAGATAAAGTTTTGCATTCCGTGATTTCGCGTTCTATTAAGCTGCCAGATTCTACAGTTGCTGCAGTTCCTATCACTATTTTTGCTCCTGAGCACAAGACTGCAAAAGAGTACCGCGAAGTTGCGCGTGAGCTTATTGCTAAAGGCGTTGTTGCTTAAGTTTTTTACAGCTTGATTTGCGCGAGTTTTCGCGCTTAACAGCATTTTTCGAGGTTCTTGGGTATCGTCTATGAGTTTTGACTGGTATTTTTCTGAAAACGGTCTGATGAGCCTCGAAAGTTTCTTACTTGGTGCGTTCTTTGTAAAGCTGTCTTAGCTCGCTAGTAGAATCGGTGCGGTTTGGCAGTTTACCTATTTGGGTGCTTGTCAATAATGTATATAGCTACTGTTTTAGCTGATATTTATGGCTTAAATGGTTGCATGTTAATAATTACTTAAACGCGAAGAATGGAAGAGGTTTGTGATGACTGTTCGCGGTGATATTCGAAATGTGGCAATTGTGGCGCACGTAGACCACGGTAAGACCACTCTGGTAAACGCCATGCTTCAGCAGTCGCACGTATTTTCTGAGCGTGAAGAAGTTCCAGATCGCGTTATGGATTCCAATGATTTGGAACGCGAAAAGGGCATTACTATTCTTGCTAAGAACACTGCTGTTCAGTACACAGGTCCATTAGCTGAAAAGTATGGTCATCCAGAAGGTATCACTATTAACGTTATTGATACTCCAGGTCACGCTGATTTCGGTGGTGAGGTCGAGCGTGGTATCTCTATGGTTGACGGTGTTGTTTTGTTGGTTGACGCTTCTGAAGGTCCTCTTCCACAGACTCGCTTTGTGCTTCGTAAAGCTTTGGAAGCTAAGCTTCCTGTTATTTTGTGCGTAAATAAGGTAGATCGTCCAGATGCTCGTATTGAAGAAGTTGTTGGCGAATCTACAGATTTGCTTCTTGGCTTGGCTCAGGATGTTGTTGAGGAAGGTATTGACCTCGATCTCGACGCTTTGCTTGATTTGCCAGTAATTTATTGCGCTGCTAAAGCTGGTTATGCTTCTGTTAATCAGCCTGCGAATGGTGCTCTTCCGGATAACGATAATTTGGAGCCACTGTTTGATTCTATTATTTCGAACATTCCAGCTCCTGAATACGAAGAAGGCGCTCCTCTTCAAGCTCATGTTGCAAACATTGATTCCTCTGACTTCTTGGGTCGTCTTGGTTTAGTGCGAATTTACAATGGTACTTTGGAAAAGGGCAAGACTTACGGTCTTTCTCGTGTCGATGGTTCCATTGAAAACTTCCGTGTTTCTGAGCTTCTTCGCACTCAAGGTTTGGAGCGCACTCCTGTAGCTTCTGCAGGTCCTGGCGATATTGTGGCTGTTGCAGGCGTGAACGACATTATGATTGGTGAAACTATCGTTGACCAGAATGATCCAAAGCCGCTTCCATTGATTCATGTCGACGATCCTGCAATTTCTATGACTTTCGGCGTGAACGATTCTCCTCTTGCTGGAACTGAAGGCAAAGATCATAAGCTTACTGCTCGTATGATTAAGGATCGTTTGGATCGCGAGCTTATTGGTAACGTTTCTATTAAGGTTATTCCAACTGAGCGCCCAGATGCTTGGGAAGTTCAAGGTCGTGGCGAGCTTGCTTTGGCTGTGTTAGCTGAGCAGATGCGTCGCGAGGGCTACGAGCTTACAGTTGGTCGTCCTCAGGTCGTTACCAAGACTATTGATGGTCAAATTAATGAGCCTATGGAAAGCACTACGATTGATGTCCCAGAAGAATACATGGGTACCGTCACTCAGCTTATGGCTGATCGTAAGGGTCGTATGGATTCTATGAGCAACCACGGTTCTGGTTGGGTTCGTTTGCAATTTACTGTTCCTTCTCGCGGTCTTATCGGTTTCCGCACTGCTTTGCTTTCTGCTACTCGCGGAACTGGTATTGCAAGCTCTATTTCCGCTGGTTATGCTCCATGGGCTGGTCAGATTGTGACTCGTCAGAATGGTTCCATGGTTTGCGATCGCAAGGGTGTTGCAACTCCTTATGCTATGCAGCGTTTGCAAGCTCGTGGTATCTTCTTCGTTGATCCACAAAGCCCAGTTTACGAAGGACAAATCGTTGGTATTAACAATAAGCCAGATGAGCTGGATGTAAATATTACGCTTGCTAAGCACATGACTAACATGCGTTCTTCAACTGCTGACGTGCTTGAAACTTTAACTCCACCAATTAAGATGAGCTTGGAAGAGTCTCTTGACTTCGCTAACGAAGACGAGTGCGTGGAAGTTACGCCTGAAGCAATTCGCGTGCGCAAGATTATTTTGAGCCGCGATGAGTGGTACAAGTGGCGTGCTAAGCAGCGTCGTCAAAACAACAACGCTGCATGATAATCGCAATATACCAATTAGTGATGGAACGTTAGGCTTATTATGTCGTCGAAACCGTGGTCGCATCGCTTGCCTTCGTGGGGCAGGTATGCGACCACGTGTGTTTCTGCGCTAATATGCGCGTTGATTGGTACGTTTGCTCATCGCTGCGGTGCAGTGGATAATATTCCTTACGGATTTGCATTATCTATGCTTTTGCTATTTTTGTCTGCTTGGTGTGCAAGATCTCGTAGTGGTTGGAGTGGATTATTTATTCACGCAATAGTTTTTTCATTTGTAGCTTGGCTTATTGCTTTAGATTTTGTTGGTAGCGCAATTCTTGTACCTGTTGGTTTCACAATACCGTTGCCATGGTGTTCGCAATATGTTGGATATTTTTGGCTTTTCGGCATTCTTGTTGCTCACTTAGTTTTGCTTTGTATGCCTCAGCGTTGGTTTGTTATTGAATAGTAAAATAAGTAAAGAATTTGCAATAATCTAAGTGTGACTTAGAGTTAAGTTTTGCATAAAAGCAGTATTAAGCAGTATTTTTTACAGTAGTCTTGATTACAATATTCTTAACTGCAACAGTTTTTAAGGAATAGTCATGAATGGTAATAAGAACAGTCAGAGTGCTCGTAAATTATGCTATTTAGGACCGGAAGGTTCTTTTACTCATCATGCATCTTTAAAAGTTCAAGAACAATGTCAATCATTTGATAATTTGCGACTTATTCCAACTGCTTGCGAGAATGTTCTTAGTATTGCTAGTGAAATTGAAGAGCATCACCATTGGGGTGTTATTGCGTGGGAAAACAATATTGAAGGCGTTGTAATACCTAATTTAGATTTACTCATTGATGCAAAGAATATGGTTGGTATTGCTCGAATAGGCGTTGATATTAGTTTTGATGCTGTTGTTTGCAAATCAGATTCAATCGATAATTGCTCTACTATTGTTGCTCACCCTCACGCGTTGGCGCAATGTCGTAAGTTTTCTCAAGAGCGCGGTTTACAAGAAAAAACTGCGTCTTCAAATGCTGCTGCTTGTAGGGATTTAGTTCCTGGCGAAGTTGCTTTATGTCCTAAAATTTGTGCTGATTTATACAATAGGCAGATTGTGAGCGAAGCAGTTGAAGATTTTTCTGGCGCGCGCACTGAATTTTTAGTGTTAGCTCCTCGAGATCAGGCTTTAGATTTTGTTAATGTGCAGCGAGAAAATTTTTCATCTTTTTCATCAATTATTGCGTTTATTCCGCGTTCTACAGGTGCTGGAGTGTTAGCAAATTTGCTTGATGTTGTGCGAGATCATGGCCTTAATATGACTTCCTTTATGTCTAGACCAATTAAAGGGCAGGATGGTTTATACAGTTTTATTGCAACTGTTGATGCTGCTCCTTGGGATTCTACGTGTAAAGCTATGATTCAAGAGGTTGTTGAACATGGTGATTGGGTTCGAGTTTTAGCAGTGTATTCTTCTGATAAACGCAAGAATCCGGTGATGAATGATTGGATGCTACCTCATGGTGGAGTGTGCGTTGAACCTTCAGTTGATGCTTTACGTAATTTGAACGTAATGCGTGCAGAAAGAGAATTATTATGGTAGAAGATGCTGAATTTTCGCAAAAATTTTCTGTTGGCATTGTAGGTCTTGGTCTTATTGGTGGATCTCTTGCAAAACGACTTGCTAAACTGGCAAATTGCAACGTATATGCATGGAATCGTCATAATGAGCCTTATGACGAAGCTAAAAGTTTAGGAATTACTTGCGTAGAAAAAGTGCAGGATTTAGCAAAACTTCGTCCAAATGTTTTGATTTTATGCAATGCTTTAGCCGCTATGCCAAGTATTTTGCATGAAATTGCGCCTTATATTGACAAATCTTGCACAACTATTAGCGATGTTGGCAGCGTAAAAACTTTAGTTCGAGAGCAAGTAAAAGACGCAGGTTTGCAAGATTGCTACGTTGGTGCGCATCCGATGGCTGGTAGTGAATTTACTGGTTGGAAAGCTTCTAGTGATGAGCTTTTAAATGGTGCTTTGTGGGCTTTAACTGTTGATGATTCTACTGAGTTTTGGCGAGTTAGAAATATTTTGCAAATGATTGTTTCGTTATGCAAGAATCGCGCAATAGTTTTGGATGATGCAACGCACGATAATTCTGCAGCTCTTATTTCTCACATGCCTCATGTTGTTGCAACAGCTCTTGCAAACGTATTATGTGAACAATCTAATCGTGCTATTGCTTTACAACTATCTGCAGGTTCCTGGCGAGATATGACACGAGTTGCTCTTACTGATCCTCAACGCACTCGTGCTATGGTAAGTGAAAATCGGCATAATACTGCGAAATTATTGCGTTCCGTAATTTCTGAGCTAACTTTTGCTGCAAATATGTTAGATAATGATGTTGAAACCGCGGATGCTTTAGAGCAAGAGTTTTTTGCTAAAGCTCAATCTTGGAGAGAATATAAATACCTGCAGCGCAACTCGTCTAAAACTAGTACGCAACAAAGCGACGATGCTAAGCAAAATGATGATGCAAATAGCAGATTGTGGAAGTATGATTCTCAAATCAATTGGCAGCAGGAATTACTAGAATCCGCGCGCTCAGGTGAATTCATTATTGAATTTTACGGATTTAATACCAACGAATCTTCGCAACTACTATTGCGCGCAGATAGTTCTCTACCATACAACTCCCATAAGTAATGCGTAAAATTTAACATCTTATAATATTCGTGTGGTAGAGATTTGAGATTTTTCGCACTGAGCGCGGCGAACGTCAGAGCCGCAGGCTGCTGATTCGCCAAGCGAAGAAGAAAAATCGAAAAATCTCTGCGATTGAATGAGGTTATTAACGATTAAACATGCAGAGTTTGGGGGATTTCTCTACGAGCAATAAAAGAGGACTGAGGAAGCAACATTCTTTAAAGAAAGGCGAACACAATAAACGCCTTTAACAGCCAGAGCGACGAAGGACGGGAACTTGCGAGGAGAGAAATCTCACAGAACTCGCGCCACATTAAACAACTTACACACTAAGCGGCTTTTGGAATTTGCGTTCTGGGATTGGCTTTAATCGGTAAATAGTGTTGGCATCAATGAACATTTCTTCGGCAGCTCTAGTGCCGTTTGCTGCAGGATCTCGAAGTAAGTGAAGCATTACCCCGTCCCACTCGAGTACGTGCCCGATCGCATCATGGTACTCGATTTTTTGTGTTCCATCGTTATTGTTTTCTATAATTTTGTAAGTTCTTACTACTATGCGCGAGCCTGCAGGTATTTGCTTCGGTAGTGTAGTTAAATTCCGTGTTTGTGTGTTCATAACATGCTCCTTGTTGTATTATGCATGTGACTGAAGTATATGGCAAACGTTTTGTTTTAAACTTTTATGGAAGGGTGAGTTAAGCATGAGCAACAATAAATTTGTTTCTGAAAATTTCTTAGGTTTACCTTCTAAATATATGAGTTTAATAGATGATTATATTGATTATGTTCGTGCTAATAAAGGCTTGGGTGAACGCACGCAGAAAGCTTATGCCAGTGATATTTTGCAATGTTTAGCATGGTGTAATCGGCACGGATTTAATAATATTTCAGAGCTTACTACGGATGATTTGCGTTCGTGGATGGCTGATGAGTCGCGAAGTCATGCGCGTTCAAGTTTGGCTCGCAAAGTAGTTGCGGTGCGTGGTTTTTTTGCGTGGTGTCAGCATGTTGAATACATAAGCAGTAATCCTGCAGAAATTTTAATGACGCCAAAAATTAAAAACATGCTACCATCTGTTTTGGATGAACATCAAGCAGAATCATTAATGAATAATGTTGATTCTAAAGCTAATGTTTCATCTTCGTGTACCAAAAATCAGAAAGCTGTAGGACTTCGCAATGCTGCAATTCTGGAGCTTTTATATGCGACTGGTATTCGTGTTGGTGAGCTTACTAGTTTAAATATTCAGGATATTAATTTTTCCTCGCACACTATAAAAGTTACTGGTAAGGGAAATAAGCAGCGTGTTGTGCCTTTTGGGGTTCCTGCTTATAAAGCTTTATCTGCTTGGATTTCTAAAGATGGACGAGAAATTTTATTGCGGAATTCTGTTGAAGAGGCAGCATTTCTCGGTACTCGCGGAAAGCGTATCGATCAGCGTTTGGTAAGGCGGATTGTGCATGATGAGGCTAAGAGTGCGCATGTTCCGGATATTTCTCCTCATGCTTTGCGGCATAGTGCTGCTACGCATATGTTGAATGGAGGGGCAGATTTACGCGAAGTGCAGGAATTATTGGGTCATTCATCGCTTAATACTACTCAGCGTTACACTCATGTTTCTATTGAATCTTTAAAACGTAAGTATTCTCAAGCTTTTCCGCGTGCATGATATTAAATGCTTTAAGTATTCAATTATTCATATTTAACATGTTTTTTACATAATAAATATGTTAATTTACATTTTTGTAATATACATATACCTGTAAAAAACAATAAATTTTACTATATAAATAATAAAATTTTCGGTATTTATAATTAAATCTAGACTTAAATAATTAATTATTACTAATATACAATATTTTTTTCAATTTTCTTTTACTATTGCATTGTTTGTAAAAATACGTATCATTGAATTTTAATCAACGAAGAGGCCTCGTCATTGGCTTGCGAGAATCCATCTGGCAATAAAAACCGGATGGATTTTTATGTTTTAGCTGATGCTTGGCTTTTTTGTGATATGACAATCCTGCCTACCAGACGTTAGGAGAAAATATATGAAGAATAGGGCTTTGGCTTTCGCTGCTGCTGCCTGCTCGCTGGCAATGTTACTTGGTGGCTGTGGCTCTTCCGCTAAGAATGCACAAACAAACGGTGGCAAGGTTATTATTACCGTTTCAAACTCTGAGCCACAAAACGAATTAGTCCCTGGAAACATTAACGAAAATGCTGGCGCTCGTCCTGCCATGTTGGTTAATTCCACGTTGGTAACTTTCGATGAAAAAGGTAATCCTGTAAATGAGGATGCTGAAAGCATCACTCCAAATGCTGATGCTACCCAGTACACCGTGAAGGTTAAGAAAGGAAAGAAGTTCAGCGATGGCACTCCTATTACAGCCGAAAGCTTTGTGAAGGCTTGGAGCTTCGTCGCTAACGCTAAGAATGCTCAGAAGTGTGCTTCCTTCTTCCAAACCATTAAGGGTTATGCTGATTTGCAGAAGGATGGTACTAAGGGTGACGAACAGCTTTCTGGTTTGAAGGTTGTTGATGAAAATACTTTTACCGTTGATCTGGAACAGCCAGATTCTGTATTCCCAATTAAGGTTGGCTACTTGGCATTTGCTCCACTTCCGGAATCCTTCTACAAGGATCCAAAGGCTTATGGCGAAAAGCCTGTTTCTTCTGGTCCATACTTGTTCAAGTCTTGGGATCACAACAAGCAGATCGAAGTTGTAAAGAATCCTGATTACAATGGTCCGCGCAAAGCTCAGAATGATGGCGTAACCTTCAAGGTTTATACAGATGGTAACGCTGCATACCGCGATGTGCAGGCTGGAAACCTCGATATGACTGATAATATTCCAGATACCCAAACTAAGACTTTCCAGAAGGATACAACTGTTAAGGCTTACAACCGTCCAGGTTCTGTAATCCAGCAGTTCACTATTCCTTCAAGCCTCCCACACTTCGATGTAAAGACTGAAGAAGGTAAGCTTCGTCGTCAAGCTATTTCTATGGCTATAGATCGTAAGGTGATTATCGACAAGATTCTCAATGGCACTGCTTCTCCTGCAAACGAATTTACTTCTCCATTGACTCCAGGCTATAAGGCTGATCTTAAGGGTCACGAGAACGTAGAATTTAATGCAAAGAAAGCTAAGGAACTTTGGGCTAAAGCAGATAAGATTTCTAAGTATGATGGATCTCTTACTTTCTCCTACAATGCCGATGGAAATGCAAAGTCTGTGTTTGATGCTGTTGTGAATTCCCTCAAGAATAATCTCGGAATCAAGGCTGAAACCACCCCAATTCCTACATTCCAGGAATTCCGTAATGCTTGCGCTAAGCGTCAGATTAAGGGTGCATGGCGTGCAGGTTGGATGCCAGATTATCCAAGTGCAGAAAATTACTTGACTCAGGAATTTGCTTCCGTTGCAGCTGATGGCAATGGCTCTAACGAAGGTGATTATAAGAATCCAAAGTTCGACGATTTACTTAAGAAAGCTGCATCTTCTAAGCCAGAAGAGGCTATTAAGCTCTATCAGCAAGCAAACGAAATCCTTCTTGAGGATCTTCCATCTGTCCCATTGTTCTACTCGAACGCTAAGGCTGTGATGGTTCCAACTTTGAAGGGCTTCACAATGGATTGGCAGAATATGCCGCTGTACTATCAGCTTCACAAATAAGCTGGTAGCTAATTAAGAAAACAGCATAGTGTTACATACTTTTTAGAAAGTTAGTAAGTAACACTAGTTGGTTCCTCTCAATAATTTGATATCGCTTATTGCGAAATTGCTGCTCCAGCTAAACTAGTTAAATAAAACTATTGAGCTGGAGCGGCACTTTGTTGTTTTTTGAGTAAGTTTTAACAATTCAAGGAGAATTCGATGGGTAAGTACATTCTGCGTCGTATTTTGCAGATGATTCCTGTTGTTCTCGGCACAACATTATTAGTTTATGCTTTAGTATTTGCTTTGCCTGGAGATCCAGTAAAAGCAATGTTTGGAGAAAAACCTGTTAATCCTGCAGTGGCTGCACAAATACGAGCCGAGTATAACTTAGATAAACCATTTATTATTCAATATTTACTATTCTTAAAGAATGCTCTTACCCTCGATTTTGGTCATACTTTTGCAGGTCAACCAGTTATCGATGAAATTGGTCGTGCATTCCCAGTTACTGTTCAACTAGCAATTATGGCATTCGCTTTCGAAGCAATATTTGGTGTCATATTTGGCATAATTTCAGGTTTGAAGAAAGGCAAGTGGTATGACAGTGTGATCCTGGTTGTATCACTTCTTCTTATTTCTGTTCCAACATTTGTGACAGGTTTCGTAGGACAATACTTATTTGGTGTTAAATGGCGTATATTACCAGTTACAGCTAGTAACGATCCTGGATTCTTCGATTTGCTTCTTCCTGCAATGGTTCTTGGTTCTGTGTCTATGGCGTATATCATTCGACTTACAAGATCTGAAATCTCTTCAAATATTTCGCTTGATTATGTGCGTACAGCTCGTGCAAAGGGCTTAAAAGAAGGCTCTGTTATTGTTCGCCACGTTTTGCGCAACTCGCTTATACCTGTCGTCACCTTCTTAGGCCAGGATTTGGGTGCTCTTATGGGCGGTGCAATGATTTCGGAAACAATCTTCAACATTCATGGCGTTGGATTCCTCACATATCAAGGGATTCTAAAAGGAGAAGGAAACCTTGTTGTTTCCATTGTCACGCTTTTGACATTGATATTTGTATTTAGCAATTTTCTTGTTGATATGTTGTACGCGGCTCTTGATCCGCGCATTCGTTACGCGTGAGGGGAGTACACTATGGAAGATAATTTGATGAAAAATGATTTGATTGCAAATAATGCTTCAAATTGCAATATATTACCGGGGCAAGAACGCTACGTTGCACCATTAGACGATACGCCTATTCAAGAAGTGGATTCCGTAGACGAATCCGCTGCTGCAACGAGTATGTGGGCAGATACCTGGAGAACTTTGCGCAGGAATCCATTGTTTATTGTTTCTGCAGTTTTGATTATTGCAATTATTTTTGTTGCATTCTTCCCAAGCATTCTTACAAAGCACAATCCTAATTATTGCGTTTTGGAACACTCTCTTGAGCCAGCTTCAGCCGCGCATCCATTTGGTTTTGATATGCAAGGTTGCGATATTTATGCTCGAGTTGTTTATGGTACTCGTACATCGCTAAGTGTTGGTTTGCTTGCAACTATTTTGGTTGTACTTGTTGGTTCTTTGATTGGTGCGTTAGCAGGATTCTTCGGAGGCTGGGTTGATACTATTCTCAGCCGAATAACTGATATCTTCTTGGCTTTACCAATGCTTCTTGGTGCAATCGTAGTTTTACAAATGTTCCGTACATCTAAATCAATTTGGAAAATTGTGCTTGTTATGGTGCTTTTTGGATGGGTTAGCGTTGCTCGTATTGCACGAAGCGCTGTTATGGAATCAAAAAATCTTGAATTCAATACCGCATCTACTGCTTTAGGATCTACTCCAATACGTAATCTTTTCAAACACATTATCCCGAACTCTTTGGCTCCAATCATTGTTGTTGGAACAACTTCGCTTGGAACTTATATTGTGTTGGAAGCAACATTAAGCTTCCTTGGAATTGGTTTACCAAGTACTACTGTCAGCTGGGGTGGAGATATTTCTACCGCTAGAAATGTTCTTACTACGAACCCAGAAGTCTTGTTCTATCCGTCTATTGCACTCGCAATTACTGTGCTCGCCTTTATTATGATGGGTGATGCTGTAAAGGATGCATTAGATCCGAAGAGCCGTAAGGCGTGAATTTAGCGTGGAGGAATAAAACTTATGAATACAACACGTAAAGATATAGACATTCGCGCCATGCAGCTAGAGCAAGGGCCATTGTTGGAAGTAAAAAATCTCCAGGTTGATTTCACAACAGACTCAAAAAAAGCTGTTCATGCTGTTAGAGATGCTAGCTTCTGTGTTTATCCTGGTCAGTGGGTTGCAATTGTAGGTGAATCTGGTTCAGGAAAGTCCACTTCTGCAATGGCTGTTCTTGGTCTTCTTCCTGGAACCGGTCATGTTACAGGTGGATCTATTAAGCTCAAGGGTAAAGAAATTAGCAGTTTGAAGCCAAAAGAGATTGCTGCTTTGCGTGGTACTGCAATGGGTCTAGTTCCGCAGGATCCTATGAGCAACTTGAACCCCGTGTGGCGTATTGGCGAACAAGTTAAAGAAGCATTAATCGCAAATGGTGTTGACGTTGATCACGAGAAGCGCTCTTCATTAGCTGAGGCTCTTGCAGGCGATTCTGTTCAAGTCAAAAGCAATGAGGATGAAACATTCCTTGGCTCTAAAGAATTACCAGATTTGATTGAAGTCGCTAAGAAAGCTTTGAAAGAAGTTGGACTTGATGAGCATAACGATGCTGAAAAGTTCAATGAAGCTATTGATTACTACAAGAAAGAGTGGGTTCCAGGCTCTGAAACTCGTTGGCGCGTAGCAGACGATTTAATCAAATATGGTGTGAATGACGACAAAGCTTGGGAAATCGCCAAAAAGTATGTTGTAGGTGCAAGCGTTGAAGATCGTATTGCTGGTTTGCTTGACGAAGCTGGTTTGCCAGATGCTGCAACTCGTGCACGTCAGTTCCCACATGAGTTTTCCGGCGGTATGCGTCAGCGCGCTTTGATTGCTATTGGTTTGGCTTGCCGACCGGACTTGCTTATTGCAGATGAGCCAACTTCCGCTTTGGATGTTACTGTGCAAAAGCGTATTCTTGACCATTTGCATACACTAACTGATTCGCTCGGAACTTCTGTTCTCTTCATTACACACGATTTAGGCTTGGCTGCCTCTCGCGCGCAGCATGTTGTTGTTATGTATAAGGGTCGTGTTGTTGAATCTGGCCCATCGTTGGAAGTTTTGCAGCATCCTCAGCATCCGTATACAAAGAGACTTGTTGCTGCCGCTCCAAGCTTAGCTTCTCAGCGCATTATTTCTGTTAAAGAACACGGTGGTAACGCTGATAACTTGCTTGAGCATCACGTAGTAGGTGAGCAAACTCTCGAAAAAAGTGAGCATATTATTACTGTGGATCACTTAACTCGTGAGTTTAAGCTTCCTCACAAGAAAGAGCTTTTTAAGGCTGTTGACGACGTTTCATTCTCTATTAAGCGTGGTACGACGTTAGCTATCGTTGGTGAATCTGGTTCAGGTAAATCTACCGTTGCGAATATGGTTTTGCGACTTCTTAAGCCAACAAGTGGAACTGTTACTTACGAAGGTAAGAATATTTCCGATTTAAAGGGTGCGGATTTGCTTGACTTCCGTCGCCATGTGCAGCCAGTTTTCCAGAATCCGTATGGTTCTTTGGATCCTATGTACTCAATTTATCGTTCAATTGAAGAACCTCTACGTATTCATAAGATTGGTGATAAAAAGAGTCGTAAAAACCGTGTGGTAGAGCTTCTAGACATGGTTCGTATGCCTGCTTCAGTTATGACTCGATTCCCGAACGAACTTTCTGGAGGACAGCGTCAACGAATTGCAATTGCTCGTGCTATGGCTTTGGATCCAGATGTTATAGTTTGCGATGAAGCTGTATCTGCTTTGGATGTGCTTGTGCAAGATCAGGTTTTGCACTTGCTTAACGATTTGCAGGCAGAGCGTGGTTTGAGCTATTTGTTCATCACACACGATTTGGCTGTCGTTCGTCAGATTGCAGACGAAGTTGTTGTTATGCAGCATGGAAAGCTTGTTGAGCATGCAACTACAGATGAGGTATTCGATCATCCACAGATGGAATACACTCGCGATTTGCTCGATGCAATTCCAGGAGGAAATTTGGAGCTTGGTTTAGACTAAATAGTACAAGCTGATGAAAAGGTGCAGGTTTTATAGAATCTGCACCTTTTTATTTTTCTATTAATTCCGTGTTTATTGGTTGAGTAATCCATAACTTGTAATCTGTGTTGGTTGTGTGATTTATGTCCGTTGTTTAGTGATGGAGCTGTTTGTGTTGTGCGCATATTAGAGTTGATTACATGATTACAATTACGACTTCGAATTTAAACGGTATTCGTGCAGCTGAGCGCAAAGGTATGCTTAACTGGTCTGACGCACATACTCCAGACGTGTGGTGTATGCAAGAAGTGCGCGCTCCGCAGGATGCAATCGACCCAATTATGACAAAAATTGAAATGGGATATCGTGCGTCTGAAAATATCGCAAATCCTATAGAAAACGATAATTTTACTTATACGAATGAAGTTTGCCGTGTAAAAGGTCGAGCTGGAGTAGCTCTAGTTACGTCTCTTCCTGTAGTAAACAAACGCTACGGTTTGCCTGGCTTAAGCGAGGATGTTGATTCTGGTAGATGGGTTGAAACTGACGTGCGTACCCCTGAAGGGTATGAAATCACTATTGCTTCTGTGTATGTTCACGCTGGAAATGTGGACGATCCGCAAAAAATGAAACAAAAATTCCGCTTTTTAGACACAATGCTTACTCGTTTAGGGGAGCTTCGAGATGCAGCAGCAAGTGGCGGAAATCAAGCGATTTTGTGCGGTGACTTTAATATTGCGCATACTTCACTTGATATTAAAAACGCTAAAGCTAATGAAAAAAGTGCAGGATTCTTGCCAGAGGAACGTGCGTATATTGATCGCTGGATTAACGAATATGAATTTGTGGACGTTATGCGTATGCTTGCAGGAGATATTCAAGGACCATACACTTGGTGGAGCCAGCGCGGTAAAGCTTTCGACAATAACGTTGGTTGGAGATTAGACTACCAGTTCGCAACTCCTGAAATTGCGGAAAGCGCTCGCGGATTTGTGATCGATCGTGCTGAAAGCTATGATGCGCGATGGTCTGATCACGCGCCGTTAAGTATAAAGTATGACGTGTGATGCGTAAGTATTAATTTGCATAATGTGAAATAACTAAGTAATCACATGTGTATATGAATGTACTATATACGCAAATTTTTCAGTGCTTTGCTTGTGCTATTCTGGTGAAGTTAGGCAATTTACAATAATAAGTAATAAATATATTTTTGTAGATTTGTTGTTTTAAGAAATGAGGAATAATGGGTTGGTTATTTGGCCGACATGAAGAAGAAAAATCTTCAAAAGTTGAAGACAAAATCGTAGAGGTAAAAACTGGTCCATGGGATTTCAATGATGAAGATGCTCCTGATTTTAGCGATTATCTAGATTTTGGTTCAATCTATATTCCATACTTTCAAGGCATTGAGTTGCGAGTAAAAAAGCAGCATGAAACATCGCAAGTTCTTGGTATGACAGTAACTTATGGTTCTTCAAGCGTAGAAGTTGAAGCTTTTGCTGCGCCTAAAACATCTGGTATTTGGCTAGAAGTGTGCAAAGATTTGCTTGATGGTAATAGTCAAGCGTGTACAGTACAAGGCGAATTTGGTACTGAGCTGCTGTTACCTGTAAAAGTTGGAGAAAAAACTATTACAACGCGTATTGTTGGCGTTGATGGTCCTAGGTGGATGCTTCGCGGAGTATTCTCTGGGCCTGCAGCAACAGAGCTTGCAGATAATAATAACGAAACAAAACAATTAGACGAATGGTTTAAGGGGATTGTTGTAAATCGTGGTGAAGAGCCGCTTGCGCCTCGCGATTTTATTCCTATGCATGATCCAATAACTAGAGAAGAAAAAGAAGCTGCTTTAAATGCAGAAAATAGCGGTAAAGATGGGGAAAATAATACGTCTGATGAAGATGCTAATAATGCACTAAAAAAAGACGATAAACCATTAGGTTACGACCAACAAGTAGAAGTAAAAACTACGCTTACACGCGGTCCAATGTTTGCTGAAATTAGATAATGCAAGTAGTAGAAAGTTAATTGAATGGATTCACAAGAATCTTTACAGAAATCCGAAGAAGAGTTTTCTTCGCAAGAGTTTTCAAATGAAGTAAAACTCAACGATTCTGCGCAAACCAACGATTCTGCGCGAACCAAAAAACGCTCAGGACTAGCGACATTGGCTTCAATCGGAGCCGAAGGGTCTACATTTTCTGTAATTGATTCAATGGGTGGCGTTCGAGGCGTAATCGAATCCATGCTGCCCGGCTTGCTGTTTGTTATTTGCTTTGTTGTAACACGAAATGTGCAAACAACGGTTATTGTGTCAGCTGTGATTGCTGTTTTGCAAGTTGTGATTCGTCTTATTCAGCGGCAATCACTTATGGGGGCAATTAGTGGACTTATTTCCATTGGAATCTGCCTTGTTTGGGTGTGGACGAGTCACCAAGCGCGCGACTACTATATGATGGGCTTTATTACGAATGCTGTTTATGGTGCTCTTCTTGCTATTTCGCTGATTGTGCGCGTGCCTGCTTTAGGGATTGTGATTGAGTCAATTCGCAAAATGCCTACAGAAAACTTTGGTGCGTGGCTTCACGAATGGCTCGATTATAAGCCGCTTAAGCGAGCGTATATGTATGTGACAGGATTGTGGATTGCTGTTTTTGTGCTGAGGCTCGTTTTGCAAGTGCCATTATATTTGACGAATCACGTTGTGTGGCTTGGTACCGTTCGCTTGATTATGGGATTGCCGTTCTGGGCGCTCGCAATTTGGGTTTCTTACTTGATTATTGCAACGCCGTTTATGCGACTTCATCATAAAAATCATGAAGAGAAGCAGAGCGAAGAAAATCAGCTTAACTAAAATCAGCCTAACAAAACGCAAAACTAGGGGGTAGCTTATGCAAGTGACGATGCGAATCGAGCGATATGCGGATCAAGGCAGATGTGTAGGTCATCTTGACGGACGCGTTGTATTCGTGCGATTTGCGCTGCCTGGTGAGCTGGTTATTGTGCGTATGGATGAGCCGATGCGTGCAAAAGCGCACTTTTTTACCGGTGAAGTTGTGGAAGTTTTGGAGCCTAGTGCGAATCGTGTGGAGCCGCAATGGAAGCTCGCTGGTCCTTTGGCTCAAGGCGGCGGAGTTGGTGGCGCAGATTTAATTCACGTTTCTTTGCCTGGGCAGATTCGTTGGAAGGCTTCCGTAATTGCCAATCAATTCCAGCGTTTAGCGCATATGGATGTTGCGGATAACGATGTTAGAGTTGAGCGAATGCCAGGTGATGAGGAGCTTAACGGATTTAATTGGCGTACGCGCATGGAGTTGGTTGCTGATGATGAAGGGCGATTGTCTATGCGAAAGCGTGAGTCGCATGATCGCATTGCGATTGATACTATGCCGCTTGCATCGCGCGCTGTTTTAGCTGTTGCGGATTCTTTGGATTTGTGGAATCGAGAATTTGAGCCAAATTCGCAAATTCGCCTTGCTGTTCCAGAGCCTCGAGTTGAGGGCTTGGACTTTGGTGTTTCTGGTGATAAGTCTGCGCTCCTTAGTGCGATTGGCGAAAATTATGCGCTTATAGTAAATGATGAGTTGGTTGCAGGATCTGCTTTGTTGCGAGAGCGCGTGCGCGTTGCGGTTGATGATGATTCATCGCGTGCGCGTACTTTTGATTACGATGTTGATGCGCGTGGTTTTTGGCAGATTCATCGCGCAGCTCCAGAGCATTTGGTGAACTACGTTTTGGGATTAGTCCGTTCTGCGCTTGGTGGGCGTACTAAGAATACGGTTTTGTGGGATTTGTATTCTGGATCTGGTTTGTTTACGATTCCGCTTGCGACTTTGGCTAATATTGGCGGAGATTCTTCTTGCGCTGCTGGCGCTTTTGGTTCTGCAGAGCCAGCCCGTGTGCTTAGCATTGAGGGTGCGCCGATTGCTGTAAAGAACGCAAGGCGAAACATTGGGCGCGCAGGTCTTAGCAGAGATATTGTTGAAGCTTTGCAAGGCGATGTTGCGCAAACGCTTGAATCGCAGGTGTTTAAGGCGAGTAAGTCATCTAAGATTGTGCGACGCTTTGCTCATCCAGATGTTGTTGTGTTAGATCCTCCGCGCGCTGGTGCTAAAGCTCAAGTTTGTAAGCAGATTGCGAAGTCTGGAGCAAGAGCTGTTGTGTATGTTGCTTGCGATCCGACTAGTCTTGCTCGCGATGTTGGCACGTTTAGGGAGCTTGGCTACAGCGTTCAGTCTTTGCGCGCGTTCGACATATATCCCAACACTCACCACGTCGAGAGTGTCGTATTGATGTCAAAGGCTTAATAGGTGGGTGCAAATTTGCCCTTGTGTAGCAAGGCTTAGCGAGGGCTATCGTTAAAAGGTTTAATGTGCGGAGGCTTTAAGCTGGGTTCTCGTGATTTTTGAGTGCAGTTTGGCTGTTTGAGGGAAGATGTCGACGCTCTAGGGTTGAGTGCACAGGATGTTAACGTTAAAAGGTGCACACACTTTGCACCCACCCTGTGAAGTGGGAAAATATAGCTCAAAAGGTAAAATGAAACCTGATTATTAGTATGTGCACGAGGAGGTGCTTAAGGAATGGATAATAAGAAGTTTATCGCAGAGACGAAAGATGTTCGTTTAACGGTGAAACGTGCTGATACCTTTGGCGTGAGCTTTGTTAACTGTGAACAAGATATATTGAGGGTTGAGGAAGCGCAAAATGTTATAAGGCTTATTCAAACTAAAAAAGTCTCAGCTTCGAATTGGGTGAGGTGGCTTACTCAGGGTATGCCTGAAATTGTTGTGAGTTTGCCACATGATGTGGAAGTTTGTGAGGTTGAATCTGATTCTAATCAAGTGCTCATCACGGATATTGAGATTGGTAAGCTTTATGTAGAAGTGAACAATGGCAAGGTAGAAGTTGTTAATTTGAAGGCGGATGATGTCTTTCTTAAATGTTATAATGGGTTGGCTTCAGCAACAAACGTAGAAGTAACTCATGTTTGTACGCTTGATACGTTAAATGGCATGAGTATTTTAGAAGGAACAATCACCAAGGATGCAAGCCTTGAAGTAGATTGTGAGAATGGTGTCACCGAGGTTTCAGATAAGAAGAAGGTAAATTGTAAAAACGATGGATTTGCGCATTACATGGTGCACTGTCTTAATGGGAAAGCTATTGCGAAGTAGCAGACATATAGATCAAAAAAGAAGCAATAAAACTTGATATAAGTTGGAATTAGAGCGTATATAGACATACCGATAAAGGAGGAAGCCGTATATGCTCTATGTAAAATTTGATGATTTCGAAGATGTTAGCGTCATGGGAAATGAGAAAGATCATGGAATGTTTATTCCGATTAAGGATGGGAATGTGTATGCTGAGTGCGAACGGTGCGGTGTAGTTGAAAGGATCACCTCACCATGCGAATTCATTGCTAGCACATTTAGGTCAAGAGTGAACTTCAATGAAGGTTATGAACTTTGCGAGAAGTGCTTGCAAGAGGTTGAGTTTGTTACTGTCGCTTTGAGAACTGGAAAATTACCTAATCGAGAATTGAAATAACTGAAAAAGCAAAGCAGTGATAACCGTAGTAATACATGAAAAACTAAACGTTAAAAGGTGCACACACTTTGCACCCGGGCGGTAAATGATAATTTAGGGAGGCGTTTTATGTCAGTAATTAAAATTGAAAACCTCACTTTCTCATATTATGGATATGTAAAACCCATATTTAAAAATGTATCGTTTTCCTTTGATACAAACTGGAAAACGGGATTGATAGGAAGAAATGGAATCGGTAAATCAACTCTATTTAAGTTACTTTTAAATCAAGAAACTTATCAAGGTAAAATAAGCAAGGATGTTGAATTTATTAAATTTCCACCAAATATAAGCGATACTTCAAAATTAGGAATTGAGTTATATAAAGAACTAATATCAGATGATGAAGAATGGAAATTATTTAGAGAACTTAATTTGCTAAATGTAGATGAGAACCTTGTTTACAGAGAGTTTGAAACGCTTTCTAAAGGGGAACAAACAAAAATCCTTTTAGCTATTTTGTTTACAAGAGAAGATGGCTTTTTACTTATTGATGAACCAACAAACCATTTAGATATGGACGGAAGAAAAATTGTAAGTGAATATCTGAAAAGTAAAAAAGGATTTTTGCTTATATCTCATGATAGAGATTTTTTAGATGGTTGTATCAATCATGTTATTTCTATTAACAGGAATTCTATTGATGTCCAATCGGGAAATTTTACATCATGGTATGAAAACAAAGTGATGAAAGACCAATTTGAAATTAGTCAAAATGAGAGATTAAGAAAAGATATTAAACGATTAAAAGAGTCTGCAAGACAAAGTCAAATTTGGTCTGATAAAATTGAAAATACTAAAAATGGTGTAAAAGTATCAGGTGTAAAACCAGACAAAGGACATATAGGTCATCAATCAGCCAAGATGATGAAAAAATCTAAGAATTTGGAGAATAGACAAAACAAGGCAATAGAAGAAAAACAGAGTTTACTAAAAGATATCGAAACAAAGGAAAGTCTATTACTGCATCCGCTACATCATCACAAAAATCCCCTAATATCGGTTAGCGAGTTATCAGCATACTATGGAGAAAGACAGATCCTAAATAATGTAAGTTTCGAGATAAAGCAAGGCGACATAGTGGCTATATATGGGGGTAATGGTAGCGGAAAATCAACCTTGATTAAAATTTTATTAGGTATAAATCACGAGTATACAGGTGAGATAAAATTAGCAGGTAATTTAAAAATCTCGTATATTCCTCAAGACACATCTAATTTAACAGGTAGCCTAAATGAATATATTCACAAGCAAGATGTTGATGAAACATTGTGTAAAACAATTCTAAGAAAATTAGATTTTTCAAGAGAATTATTTGAAATGGATATGAAGAATTATAGTGATGGACAAAAAAAGAAAGTTTTAATTGCTGTAAGTTTCTCAAAGCCAGCTCATATATTTGTTTGGGACGAACCACTGAATTATATAGATGTAATATCAAGAATACAGATTGAGGAAATTATAAAAGAAGCAAAGCCTACACTCATATTTGTGGAACACGATAAGCGATTTGTAGAAGATATCGCTAATAAAATAATACAATTTTAAGTAAAATCCAAATCCCAGTTTGTAGTGCCTTAGACTTTTATCATCATACGACATTCCCCTTGCCAGCTTCTTTCCTGCAACGAACGTTAATGCTCTTTTCTTGATGCATGGTTATCATCAGGGTAGTCTTGAAACATGTGAGACTGTCGTATTGATGTCAAGGGCTTAATAGGTGGGTGCATTTTTGCCCTTGTGCAGCAAGGCTTAGCGAGGGCTATCGTTAAAAGGTTTAATGTGCGGCGGCTTTAAGCTGGCTTGGCGTGATTTTTGAGTGCTATTTTTCTGTATGAGGTAAGATATCGACGCTCTAGGGTCGAGTGCACAGGATGTTAACGTTAAAAAGTGCACACACTTTGCACCCACCCTGCACCCACTTTGTTGAGTGGTAAAATATAGCTCAAAAGTTAAAATGAAACCTGATTATTAGTATGTGAACGAGGAGGTATTTAAGGAATGGACAAGCTCGTTCGTTTTTGCCGTGAAGTAGCGACATTCGGCTTGACGGTTGCCTTAATCGCGATGCTGGTTGCCTTAATATGGGATGGCACACTTGCTATTAGAATTGGTTTTACCTCTTTTGCTATTGGTGTCACAGTGATCTCGCTTAAGACTGTCCTTCGAAAGACTGATTGAATTTTGTTTGGTTCAAGTCAATAGTTGAATATCTCACGTTGGGTGACTATTACTGATCTCTGTCAGTAATAGTCACTTCTTTTTATGAATCTTAAAGTCAGGCTCAATGTCCGTCCTGTTTAGCCGGTGATTAGTTAGGGTAATCGTTAAAAGATTAACAACTGTATCAATGAAAATGCACGGAAATTGCAGAACCAGGATGAGTATGAGAAAAAATATACGAGTCTAGTGAACAGGTTTAATACTGTAGAATCAAGGCTTAAGGAAGTAAAAGCTCGCATTGTTGACAAGCAAATGAGGCATGATGAAGTTGAATATTTTATCGAGGACTTGAAAAAACAGGACTTGTTAACAGTGTTCGATGAAAACGTCTGGCTTAGCATGGTTTACTATCTAATCGTGCATCAAGATGGAAAGGTTGATATTATCTTCCTTGATGGGAGTGTAATGAAAGTAGACGAGTAAATAACAAATATACAATATATGAAGGCAAGTCAATATAGATTTTTTCTTGTATGATTAACTCAAGAAAAGTTAGCATAAAAGGTTGGCAAGCCATGAAAAAACTGACAAAATCCTTGACAGACAGACAGACAGACAGCGTAGTTCTGTCTCTTTTCACGTAGAATTTTTAATTGGCAGAAATATATACCTGATGTATAGGTATGCGTTCCTTCCTATCTTTATGAAATTTTTCAAAACAATAAAAGAACATTATTAGATTAAAAAGGAGGATTTATGAAAAATACGAAAAAATGCCCAAAGTGTGGGGGAAGTGAAATTATATTTGTGCCTGGATCTGCTGGGGTTTATGGGACTGGAAATAATATTATGACTGGCCATACAATTATGTCGGCAGTACCTATTGATAGGTATATTTGCACTGCCTGTGGTTTTAGCGAGGAGTGGATTGACCTTGATAATATGGATAAATTAAAAAAGAAATATGATGAGATTTAAATGAGAGTTACTTTTATATGAGGGTGGGATAATAGTTAAAACAGCAGGTCGAGGATTAAAATCGACCTGTTTTTATGTTTAAGGCACTTAGCTTTCAAGATATAATGAGTATTAGAAGATAAATTTGTAAAAGCTCATTTCAATAGATGAAGGAGGTGCTTTCATGTCCAATTCAAACTCAAATTACACTAAGCAACTCATTGATGATTACTGTGTGCTAGATACCGAAACGACCGGCTTTTCTGCGTATTATAATGAGATTATTGAGATTGGTATCTTAAAAGTTAGAAATAATGAGATAGTAGACCGTTATGATCAGCTGATTAAACCGAGTATAGAAGTAGACGGTTTTATTACAGCATTAACAGGAATAACTAATGACATGCTGGAAGGTATGCCATCTATAGACAGTGTGAAAACGTCTGTGCTTTCGTTCATAGGTGATGACATTATCCTTGGTCATAGGACTTCTTTTGATATGCGCTTTTTGAATGAAGGCTTTAAGGAACAACTGACTAACCGGTATATGGATACGATGCAATTTGCAAGAAAACTGTATCCTGAGCTGAAACATCACAGACTCTCCGATTTAACTGACTACTTAGGATTACACAATAATGAACACCGTGCTTTATCAGACTGCACATCAACGAAAGAATTATATGATGCTGTTAAAACACGCATGGCTGAGAAGAATCTAGTAATTGAAGATTTATGGCCTGCCAGTGGAAGTCACAGTGGTAAAGGGATAGATATCAAAGCAATTAAGCCTGATGAAGTGGTTGTTGATAAAGATGGGTTTTTCTATAATCGGCATGTTGTTTTCACTGGTAAGCTTGAGAAAATGCTTCGCAAGGATGCTCAGCAGATTGTAGTGAATCTCGGCGGTGTTTTAGATAATAGTGTGACTAAGCAGACTAACTATCTGATACTTGGTGACAATGATTACAATGCAATTCTTAAAGGTGAGAAGTCTTCAAAGCATAAGAAAGCAGAAAAGCTCAAGCTTGAGGGGCAAGATATAGAAATTATTGATGAGCGTACTTTCTATGATTTGTTAAATGAGTGAAATTGGATGATTGAGAGGTGATTACGTGTCTAAAATAAATGTTGAAGGTTCAGAAATTAGCATTATTGCCATTGACAATAGAGATTATATTTCTTTAACGGATATGGTTAGAAATATTGATAACGGTTCTGCTTTGATTGAAAAGTGGCTTAGGAATAAGAATACGATAGAGTTTTTAGGTATTTGGGAAGAAATGTATAACACGAATTTTAATTCCACCGAATTCGAGGGAATTAAAAATGAAGCAGGACTTAACCGTTTTATATTATCTGTTAAGCAATGGGTGGAGAAAACCAATTCTATCGGTATCGTTGCTAGAGCGGGAAGATATGGTGGAACTTATGCTCATAAAGATATAGCGTTTGAGTTTGCTTCTTGGGTATCGCCATACTTTAAATTATATTTAATCAAAGAATTTGAACGTTTAAAGGAAGAAGAACAGAAGAAGTTAGGATGGGATATTAAAAGAAATTTGGCAAAAATAAATTATAGAATTCACACAAATGCCATTAAGAACAAACTTGTACCAGATAAACTTTCAAAAGAAAAAATCAATTTTATTTATGCAAATGAAGCGGATATTCTTAACGTTTCTTTATTTGGAATAACAGCTAAAGAGTGGCGTGATGAAAATCCGGATTTAAAAGGCAATATTAGAGATTATGCGGATATATCTCAGCTTGTTTGCCTTTCTAATCTTGAGAATCTTAATGCTGTATTTATAAATGAAGGTATGAGTCAATCTGAAAGATTGGAGAAATTAAATGCAATAGCTATTGAACAAATGAGGATACTATCTGAAAGTGAATCAATTAAAAAATTGCAATAAGCTGCGTCGTATCATTGGGAAACAGTAGCGATGTCTCGGGAAGAGTTTCGTATACCAGAAAACTATATGAATAAGGATGAATTGTATCTCTTTGTGTCGCGCGATATTCTGGATTCTCATTATGATTTGTCTAAAGTCACTCTTGGAGATAAGCGTATCAAGTTAGTTGACTCACAGTTTAATTTGTCTAGTTCAGGACTTAAAGCTTTATTTTTAGTTGGGAAATTTGATTTAAAAGACAAGTCAAGTTCTGATATTCTTAAAGTACCAGGGATTAATAAAACAGGTAATGTTGCTGTAGGTTATAAGAAGAAATAGTAATATTTTGCACTCAAGAATCAAGCTATTAAGCCAATCTTAAACTTTTTAACGATAGCTTTTTCTATCGTTAAAAAGTGCACCCAATATCCATAGTGTGCACTCAAAAAAGTGTAGCTATACTACCCGTTCTCTCAATCCACGTCGAGAGCGTTGTATTGATGTCAAGGGCTTAATAGGTGGGTGCAAGTTTGCCCTTGTGTAGCAGGGTTTAGCGAGGGCTATCGTTAAAAGGTTTAGCGTGTGGCGGCTTTAGGCTGGGTTCTCGCGGTTTTTGAGTGCGATTTTGCTGTATGAGGGAAGATATCAACGCTCTAGGGTCGAGTGCACAGGATGTTAACGTTAAAAGGTGCACCCACTTTGCACCCACCCTGTGAAGTGGGAAAATAAGGTTTAGGCTAATTATCGAAGTGGTTCAATTACGATAATTATGCAAAACTATAGATCTGTTATATCAGTCCACAGCTCACACTGAGTCATTACTGTTTGAACAGCATCTTCCATACCTTCAGGAGGATAACGGTACTGTTTAAGAAACATAAATACCCGCCGGAGGGCATGGATGACGCTGTTGCTACTGTAATGCTTCAGTGTGACCTCTGGACGGAACAATGATATGGAGCATCGGGTAGTTAACTATAGTGAGGTACTGAAAGAGAGTAATAATCAGGAATTGATTATGGTTGCCGAAGACAGAGGAGCTTATGACAATAATAAGTGCTGATACAGTTGATATAACGAAAAGAAGATGTTGTGGTTTCTGGCGGCTTTCGAATAGAGTTTCCTGATAATCAAAAGGCAAAAATGAAATGGAGAAATAATTATGAGTTCAAACGTAATAAGACATGATAACATTATCCCTTTAGTAACGCGTCAAAGCATAGCAAGCAGATATCATACGGTTACGAAAGCTATAAATCAAGAGTTTTGGAATTCAACGAGTGAAACCACACATAGTCTCTATGTTGGTTCTTATGGAAGAAACACAGCAATAAATACAAGTGACATAGATATACTTGTTGAAATTCCGGAAGATGAATATAATCGGTACTCATATTCTAAAGGGAATGGGCAATCTCGACTTTTACAGACTGTGAAGAATGCGATTGAAATTCCCTATTCAAGAAGCGATATTAGGGCAGATGGTCAGGTTGTTAAAATTGCCTTTTCTGATGGTATGAAATTTGAAGTGTTACCAGCGTTTCCGCAGACAAGTTGGGGTGGTAGTGTTTCATACAAATATCCAGATACGAATATGGGAGGAAACTGGAGAACAACAGATCCTAAGTCTGAGCAAAAAGCAATGAAGGAAAAGAACAGCTCATCTAATGGGTTATTGTGTGCTACTTGTAAGCACATAAGAATGATCAGAGATGATTCTTATTCGAGCTATCATCTGTCAGGAATTTTAATTGATTCCTTTGTATATGTTGCGATGGGAGAATGGCATTTTACGGATGGAGATAGCAATTCCTCAAGCCAACAAATATCGTATGAACAGGCATTACTTAATTATTATAATCATATTCCATGCAACGGAATATCTGCGCCAAGTCTATCTGCTCCCGGAAGCGGAATGTCGATTGATACTACAAAGGGATGGTATGTCCTCGGCAAGATCCTAAATAAAATGGTATCGGAGTAAAATGGAAAGTGATAAAAGCTATAGGGCACGATTAAAAAATCAAATAAAGGATGCTTGTGGAAAAGTTATATACACATATACTGCGCATCACAAATTAGCTGATCGACTTGAGAAAGAAAATAAGTATGTGAAGAATGCACAGATTATATTGACCGCACTTTCTTCTTGCGGATTTTTTTTACAGCATTATAACAAACAAGGTCATATCGACATGGATAGGTGGAATTACTGCTGTATTGTCTTTGTGCCTAAATCTATATGCCAAGGAATGTAAGATTCAAAATGAAGTAAGCCAGCATCGAAATGCAGCAAATGTGTTGTGGGGTATTCGAGAAGAGTATGTTTCCTTATTAGTTGATTTTGAAGTGCTTGACGATAGTGAGATACAAAAAAAGAGAGATGTTCTTTGTAATAAAGTTTCAGAAGTCAATAATAATTATCCTGCAACTGATGAGAGAAGCTACAGGGCTGCGCAGAAGGCTTTGCAAAAGGAAGAAGAACAGACTTTTAAGGAGAACGAGGTTGATTCCATTTTGCCTAATGGAATTGATAAGTGAATAATCGAAAGGGGTGAGTTATATGATACTCCCTGAAAATTTGATGAACTTGATTCGTCAGGGCGAGGGGCTGACAGTCGAATTCAAAAAATCAACAACAGATATTACGAAGGATGTCTACGATACTGTTTGTTCTTTTTCTAATCGGGATGGCGGTCATATTTTCTTTGGTGTGAAGGATAACGGGACGATTCTCGGTGTTGATAAAGACTGCGTTGAGCAGATGAAGAAAAATTTTGTTACTACGATCAACAATGAGAGAAAAATGTATCCGCCACTCTATTTGACTACAGAGGAATATGAGATTGATGGGCGTATTGTTCTTTATGTCTATGTCCCGGTTGGAAAAACCGTTTATCGTAATGCGGGCAGAATATTTGATCGCAATAATGAGTCTGACATCGATATTACAGATAATGCGGATATGGTTTTCAACCTTTATGCTCGTAAGCAAAGTACCTATTTTGTGAATAAGGTTTACCCTGCCATCCCGGTTTCAAGCCTTCGCCATGATCTTATGGATCGAGCAAGGAGAATGACGAGAGTGAATACTGAGCACCATCCGTGGGTTGACATGACGGATGAGGAGATGCTCAGAAGCTGTGGGCTTATACTTGAGGATCCGGAAACAAACAAAGAAGGTATCACACTTGCGGCAATCTTGCTCTTTGGTACGGATAACCGTATCATGTCCGTGTTACCTCAGCATAAGACAGACGCTATTTTCAGAGTGTTCAATGTTGATCGTTATGATGACAGGGACGTGGTGATCACAAACCTGATTGAAAGTTATGATCGTCTGATGGAATTTGGAAAGAAGCATCTGAATGATGTTTTTACATTGGATGGTGTCCAGCGGATAAGTGCCAGAGATAAAATCCTGCGTGAGATTATTTCCAACCTGCTCATGCACCGTGATTTTTCCAGTGGATATGTACCGAAGCTTGTCATTGAACGGGATAAGATTACAACAGAGAATGCGAACCTTGCGCATGGGCACGGAAACTTGAATCTGAAAACATTCAAGCCATTCGCAAAGAATCCGCCGATAGCAAAAGTGTTCCGTGAGATTGGTCTTGCTGACGAACTGGGAAGCGGTATGCGCAACAGCTATAAATACACGAAGATGTATTCTGGTGGAGAGCCTGTCTTTACAGAGGCAGATGTTTTTACGACAGTGATTCCTCTTTCTGAGGCTGCAACTGCCACGGTCGGGCCGATTACCCAAGGTACCCCACAAGTCGCCCCTCAAGATACCCATCAAGTCACCCCCCAAGATCTGGAACAAAGGTTATTGAGATTAATTGATTTTTGCAGTACACCGCGAAGTAAGCGTGAGATGATGGATTACCTTGGCCTTACGGATAGCAAGAATTTCAGAGAAAGGTATCTTGTTCCTTTGCTTAGTGCAGGAAAAATAGAAATGACGATACCGGATAAGCCAAACAGTAGGAACCAGAAATATAAAAAAGTGAACATTGAAGATTAAAAAGCGACCATTGGAGACAGAAACCATATATCGAATAGAGGAAAACGGACATTCAATGTACAGTTTTGGTTTCACAAATAGGTATGTTGAGACGATGGGATTTCGGACTTATTTCCTCAGAGCGAAGTCTTGAAACGAACGTTAAATCTACGGATTTGCATATCATAGGTAGGAACATGGCCTTTGAACTGTTTCCGAGAATGTATGAGGGCAAAAATCGGTGTGTTTCCGGGCAAAAACACGCTTTGAGTAATTCCTGCGAACGAGCACGAATTTGGCTATACACTCGACATTAAGATGAAGCAGTCGAGCCATACAGAATCAGTGGCGCTCCTTTGCAAATCGCACTGAATCAAGATATCGTTTTGATGATTTTTACTGTGCTTGCAGCCTAGTTGATTCGTTTTTTTTTCTTTGTGAAACAAGGGTTAGCGCGGTTGAATGTTAAAAGGTTTAGCCTGTGGTGCCTTTAAGCGGGTTCTCGCGGTCTTTGAACGTGTTTTGGCTGTATTGAGAAAGATATCAACGCTCTGGGGTCGAGTGCACAGGATGTTAACGTTAAAAAGTGCACACAATGTTCATAGTGTGCACTCAAAAAAGTGTAGCTATACTACCCGTTCTCTCAATCCATTTAGAATCAATTTGTTTGTTGTCAAGAAAATAAAATAATAGACTATAAGACTTTTGAAAACAATGGCTTTATTTAGATGAATAATGTTTGGTCTATCTAATTTTATATATTTTCAATCTTCACAGTTTGCGTGGATATCTATCAGCATATTTGACAAAATCATATAGTTTAAGTAAATTTCACAAGTAATATTTCAAGGAAAGGTGGGAAAATTGTGAAGTTATTTCTTAAAATGTCTCCATTGGCAACTGCCGAGGCACAATGTGTGTGCAGTCAATTTTGATTGGCTATAAACATTAAACATTTTGAAAGGAGAAATAATGGAAACAATAGTATCCGCTTTATTAGTTTTTGTTTCTACATCCATTGACTACTTAGTTGTTTTGACTATTTTATTCGCTAGTCAAGGAAAGAAAGGTTTGAAATCAATTTATGTAGGGCAGTATTTAGGTACAGGACTGCTTGTACTGGCTAGTCTTATTGCCGCTTACTTTTTAAATTTTATTCCACAAGATTGGATTATCGGACTCCTTGGTCTAATTCCGCTAGGTCTTGGTATAAGAGCAATTTTTGTGGATGAAGATATTGATGAAGAAGATATCGAGGGGAAAATTACCGGAAATGGATCAAAAATCTTAGCATTTACAAGTTTAACAGTGGCAATGGGTGGAGATAATTTAGGAATTTATATCCCTTATTTTACAGGAAAGAGTTTGATTGAGATTGGTATAAGTTTAGTAATATTTGCCTTAGGTATTTTGATTCTATGCAAATTATCTCAAAATCTCGCCTCAATTTCTGCTATCGGAGAGACTGTGGAAAAGTACGAAAAAGTAATTGTACCTGTCGTGTTTATTGGACTCGGTCTCTATATATTGATTGAAAATGGAACTATTAATTATTTCATAGGTCAAGTCCTAAAAGTGGTGTAAATTCATTTCCTTCCCTTTATCTGCTATTTTTATGTTCAAACTCAAACGAGAAAAATAAGTGGTGCTTCCCACCGTCACGGCGCTTGATCGTACTATCTGATGTAGGAGGCTGATTAGGTGGGTGCATTTTAGTCCTTGTGTAGCAGGGCTTAGCGAGGGCTATCGTTAAAAGGTTTAGTGAGTGGCGGCTTTAGGCTGAGTTCTTGTGGTTTTTGAGCGTGTTTTGGCTGTTTGGGGGAAGATATCAACGCTCTAGGGTCGAGTGCACAGGATGTTAACGTTAAAAAGTGCACCCACTTTGCACCCAGGGTGGTGAAGTGGAGATATACAGTATAGTTTGCATAATTATTTATTACGCAAAAAACATGATAATAAAATTTATACAAGCAAAAAGAGATGTTACTCAAATGGCATAATTGTAAAAAGTTACTTTATAACATTCTCCTATATCGTGGGGCTTAAATCTAAGCCCCACTTTTTATATTCAAAACTATTTTTTCAAATAAATAAAAGTCAAAGACTTTACATATTTAACGCTTATTCTTAGCTAAAATACCTGTTTTTAATATCATTTGTAAGCATACGCTGAACAAAAAAATACAAAACAATATATTGCATATAAAAGGTGAAATACTGCGCGCAATTATTGCGCCTAAGTTTACAGTAAATGTCGCAAAAATACCGATAATAATTCCTTCAGTAAAATGAGTATAATGGTAACGAGCATTAGCAATACTACCACTTATAGCTGTAGGAAGCATGACAAGCAAAGCAGTTCCTCTTGCCATAAGGTCTCCCATGCCGAGCAAAAGTTGCACGCATGGCACTATAATTCCTCCGCCACCAACGCCTAAAATACCTGAAAAAATACCAGAAACAACGCCTATAAATATAAGACATATAGCTTTTAAAAAACTAACATTAAAATCTACATTTCTTAACGGAATCCAAATTTGACTAGAACATATAACTAGTAATACAAAAAGTATAAAACACCAAGGAAATATTTTTTTAGGCAAAATATGTGAAAAATATACCCCAATTTGTGATCCGAAAACTGAACCTATTATTAGAAAAAATGCTGATAAAAATGACACTTTGCCGTTTAAACCGTAAACAATGCTTCCACAAAGCGACGTTATAATTATGGCAACAAGAGAAGTAGCACTAGCATGACGCTGATCAAATTTCATAAAAACAGTTAATGCAGGAACTATCACCATTCCTCCACCTACACCGAACAATCCTGATAAGAAACCTGCTAATAGTCCAATGAAAACGATTAAAACAATATTCTGGAAATTATATTTGATTTTAAAAATATTTCTCAACATATATCTTTTCTTCACAAATTACCTCCTCGTACTTTATTCACTACTTTTACTATATTATGTGAAAAATAGAATATTTCTATACTAGTTCAATTGTAATTTATGTATTTATTTATCTAATTAACGTAAGTAATGGATAATAAGAAGTTTATCGCAGAGACGAAAGATGTTCGTTTAACGGTGAAACGTGCTGATACTTTTGGTGTGAGCTTTGTTAACTGTGAACAAGATATATTGAGGGTTGAGGAAGCGCAAAATGTTATAAGGCTTATTCAAACTAAAAAAGTTTCAGCTTCGAATTGGCTGAGGTGGTTTACTCAGGGTATGCCTGAAATTGTTGTGAGTTTGCCACATGATGTGGAAGTTTGCGAGGTTGAATCTGATTCTAATCAAGTGCTCATCACGGATATTGAGATTGGTAAGCTTTATGTAGAAGTGAACAATGGCTTTGTATCCACTGGAGAAAGATAAAATTCATATTTAATGAAATTGACAATCAGGCCTTATGGAGGGTTTTATGGCTGAGATTTGGGATGCGTATGATAAAGAATTTAATAAATTAAAGAATATTACATTAGTGAGAGGAGAACCAATTCCTGACGGCATGTATCATTTGGTGGGCGAAGTAATTGTTAAACATATAGATGGGACTTACCTTATTATGCAAAGAGATTTTGAAAAGAAATTCGGTGGAATGTGGGAGTTGACAGCAGGTGGTTCTGCATTGCAATATGAAACACCATTAGAATGTGCAGTAAGAGAATTAAAAGAAGAAACAGGTATTGAAGCTTCAAATATTATGGAGATCGGAAGATTTGTGCAGGATGTTTACCACTCTCTTTATGTTGAATATCTATGCGTAACCGATTGTAAGAAAAATGCAATTGCTCTTCAAAAAGGAGAAACGGTTAATTATAAGTGGGTAGATAAAAAGAGCCTTTTGGAAATGAGCCAAGACGAGTTAGTATCATCAAGGGCAATCAAACTTATTAAAACAGTAGATATATAAATTCAAGTTTGGCTGTTTGAGGGAAGATATCAACGCTCTAGGGTCGAGTGCAATAAGTTCAATTACTGTTGCTTGTGCACAATGTGATATACAAATGTATCAATCACTTGGGTTTTCAATTCAGATTGGGAACTTGTTTGCATTTGAACCATAAGTCACAGTCATTAGATAAAAAATGAAGGAGTAAACTATGGAACATAATTGCGGATTTATTAATGATAAAAAAGCATTTAGATATAGAGCAGCAGCCATCATAGTCGAAGAAGGTTGTGTGCTATTTGCAAGAAATGATGAGGACGACTATTTCTACTCAGTTGGCGGAGCGGTTCACATGGGCGAGACATCAGAAGAAGCCGTCAAGAGAGAAGTATTTGAAGAGACAGGTCTTAATTACGAGGTCGATCATCTTGCTGTCATACATGAGAACTTCTTCATCGGCAGCTCTGGCTTAAAAGGGGTAGACTTCCATGAGCTGACATTCTACTACATGATGAAGCCCATGGGCAAAAGAGATTTTACGAGCCAAAGCACTACAGAGTCAGGTGCTAAAGAGACAATGCATTGGTTACCTATAGATGAGCTTGATAAGTGCAAGGCTTACCCGACATTTATGAAAGAATATCTTAAATCGGAGCACAGTGGAATAGAGCATATAATTTCAGATGAAAGATATTAATGAATCCCGCTATTATGGTAAGAGATCGTTACATAAACATTATTTCATTGAAATTGACAAATAACCACCAATAATATATTACAATAATTAACAGTACCCGACGCGCCTCTTAACAATGCGGACCAAGTCGGGTCTTTTGATTTTTGGTCTATAACCCGATATTTAACAAGGAAGTTGTTCAAGTGACGAATAGTAGGAAGTTTGTAGCAAAAACGAAAGATGTTAGCTTAACGGTCAGAAGAGCTGATTCTTTTAGTATTAGTTATGTTAATTGTGAAAAAGATATATTTTGTGTTGAAGAAAATCAAGACGGTATAAAGTTCGTTCAAACAGAAAAAGTGTCGGCTTTTTACTGGCTTAAGTGGCTTGCTAAAGGCAGTCCTGAGGTCATTGTTACGTTGCCGGAGAATGTTGATTTTTGTGAGATTGAAGCTGAGTCGAATCAAGTATTAGTAGCAGATATTAAAGCTGACAAGATTTATGCAGAAGTTCATAATGGCAGGGTGGAAGCAAGGAATGCTCAGGCGAATGGTGTTTTTCTAAAGTGTCTTAATGGTTCTGCTGTGGCGCATAATGTTAAGGTTGTTGTTTCTTGCATGGTGGATACGTTAAATGGTACGAGTGTTTTAGAAGGAGAAATTACCAAGGGTGCATGTCTTGAAGTAGTTTGTGAGAATGGTATGGCTGAAGTTTGTGATAAGCATAAAGCAGATCTTGGGCGCAAAACAAATGGATGTGCTCACTATGCTGTGCACTGCTTGAATGGAAAAGCTGTAGTGAAGTAATACTGTTGTGGTGTTTTATGTCCGCTACTTTGACTAGTCACACGAAATAGAGTTTGGCATATTCTAAAAATGTTTTTAAATGTCGGAGTATTAGGCTTGGTGATTTTTAATCCAAGTGTAAAAGTCATTTTCATTTGCCTTGCCTGATGCAACTTTGAGAATAATATCAATCAGTTCTTCATCTTTATAAGACAACATAATGTTGTTGAGTGCCAGAAAGATTAGCATGACATGTGTGCCAATACGCTTGTTGCCATCAATAAAAGGGTGGTTCTTTATAAGACCAAAAGCTAGACGGGCTGCCTTATCTAAGACAGATGGGAAAAGTTCATTCTCGTCAAATGTTTGCAGTGGAGTCTTTAATGCAGAATCAAGCATTCCTACATCTCGGATACCTGAAGAACCACCACTTGTTTCAATCAGAGCCTGGTGAAGTTTAATCACCTGTTCTCGTGTTAAATACTTCATTTGGCAAGTTCCTCATAAACTTTTTTGTTCTTTTTGATGAACATGTTGGATAAAGCCATAACTTCATCGTCTGATGGAACAGTAACTTTTTCAGTTTTGGCTTTTGGGAATTCTAAAATTACGTAGCGAGGAGCGTTGTTTTTCAAAATAACAGCTGATCCGTATGTGTCAACAAGACGCGCAACCCTGGAAAAGTTTTGATTGGCTTCAGAAATAGAAACGAGCGTGTCTGTATTTACATTCATATCAATAACCTCCATTTTTAGAAGAATTATAGCATATATTTTAGGATAAATAAATCCTAAGTATTTTGAGAGTTATTTTATAAATGCCATATAGCCTATGTGTGCTCTAGTTGCTTGTGTTTTGGGGAACAAACCGTCGCAATAGTCGTAAAAAAGTTCCCTACATTATTTGATTTCTTATGCTGTTACAGTTGGTAACTATAGTGTTTCATCTTGTTTCTTTTTCCGTTGTAAATTATTTGTTAGTTTGTAATTAGGCGGTATCTAAATCAAATGTTTCAATACTAATTTGGTTTCCGTCAAGTAATTTCATGATGTGTAATAAGTGATTTGAAAGGAGTTGTGTTATGAGTAGCGTTATATCTTTGGGAGAAAAAATTAGAAAGGCTCGTCTGGAAGCTGGGTTGACGCAGGAGGAGCTTTCGGAATTATTGATGGTATCTCGTGCTGCTGTAGCAAAATGGGAAACGAATCGGGGTTTGCCGGATATCGAGAATCTGAAATTTATTGCATCTGCTCTAAGCGTGAGCGTTGATTATCTTTTGGATGAGAACAATAGCGTTGATTTTTCTATTACTAAGAAGCCTATTAATCTCAATAAATATTGTTTCGACGGTAGGGTGAGCAGTTTTAAGAAGTCGAAAATTAAAGAGCAGATTGTCTTAGATGAATATCCTGACTCAGAAATCAATATGCTAACTGTTGTTAAAACTTATAACAGTTCATCTGAGAAGATAGTGGATAATTTTGTTGGATGGTTTTCTACTCTCCTTGGAGGATTGCCATTGTTTGGCATATATGATTTCAGTAAAGCTGTCTCCACTCTTGGGGCTGATCAGTATTATTTGGTGGATAAAAAAGATAAGCAGTATTTCGTGCTTATAACTGATGAGTATATTATTAGCAGAATTATGGGAGTGGCGTTTAATAGTAAAAAGTTCCGTATTGGAGATAAGGAATTTATGAAAGTTGGTTTTCTTCGTAATAAGTAGTAAATAGGTGGAAAGAAAAATTTTATGGATTCGAAAAGCCTGCACTTATTGGAAAAATAAAAAAATTTTTCTTTAATAAGGTTTGTATGTGTGGTTTTTTTAAATAGTAATACTATTAAGGCTAAACAGCCTGGTATGGATTCTAATTTTAATAGAATCGTATTCTTATTAGAATTGCATATTAAGAATAAGGAGAACTTATGAAATTAATTAGACCAGATAGTAAATATATTCAAGGTTATATAGAAGCAAATGAAGAAGATGAAATTTTTAGGCCGAATGCAGAAAGACGTTTTAGAAATTATGACACAATTATAGAGAGTTCTTATAACTATGAACATGGTATAAATCTGCCTGAAAATTATGTTAGAGCTACTACATTTTGGCTGATAGATAATGAAAAATTTATTGGTGAAATTAATATTAGGCATGAATTAAATTCTTTTTTAATTAACTATGGTGGTCACATAGGGTACGAAATTAGGCAATCTGAATGTATGAAGGGTTATGGAACAAAAATGCTTTCTATGGCACTTACATATTGTAAAGAGACTCTGAATCTACATAAAGTTTTGATTACATGTGATGATGACAATATTGGATCGATAAAAGTTATAGAAAATAATGGTGGAATTTTGGAGAACAAAGTGAAAAATAGCTTATCAAGAGGAAATGTTACGACAAGAAGGTATTGGATTAATATATAGGAAAAAGATTAAATTTTATCTATACTGACCACTCAATCGTGGCTTAGGACAATTTTTAGACATTTTGTATAATCAAAGCACTATATTCCGTGATTGCATTTTCTGGAGAAAGATGATGAGTGAGACGAATGTAAGGCCAGTGCTTTTCAAGCATGCTTTTTGGGGTCATGTGATTACAGAAACTGTTGCTAGCGTTTGCACGCTTATTATTGCGCTGCTTGTACAGCAGTTCGTAGGGCACCGCGTACTAGGTTGGGAAACTGTGGTCATACTCGCGTTGAGTGTTGTGGTGTTTTCCCTGCTAAGCACAGCGTATCTGCAGTGGGATAGGCATCGAAGGCCAGATGACGGGTCTGGCGATTTGCTCATTGGAATCATCGATTTCGTGCTCAGGCTGCTGGTGACCTCTGGTATTGCTTTATTGCTTGTTTCCAATATCACGCTGCTAAGCATTATTATTGGCGCAGCGATTACTAGTGTGTTGATGTTTGTTTTTGAAAAGCCTTGGCAGCCAGGTATGACGGATGCGCAATTACAGGAAGCTTCAAAGAAATCGGTTGAGCTTGGCGTTCAAATGCTTGAAGAAGAACGCGTAAAGCGCGCCGAGGTGAGAAACACGATTGCATTACAGCATGCGAGTGCAGGTAAAACAGACACTCCTAGAGGTACGTCTCTAACATTCTCATCGTTAATCGTTGCGAATATGCTGATGGAAGCAGTATATGCTGTTGTTACATTTTTGCTTGCATTGATGCTGCAATGGTGGATGCTTTGTACTATCGCTGGCTGGAGCACGCTACTCGTCATATTCTTTGGCAATATGCTATTTTCTTGCGCGGCGGCTGCGATTATGGTTCTGATGGGCGCATTGAAGGCTGATCAACAGAAATGCCTAACAAAAAGTTGGCCTTTCTTAGTTATTGTTGTACTGCTTCGACTGCTGATCTTTGGTGTTCTCGCTTGGCTTCTTACACCGAGTTTGGCATGGGTGAGCGTAGTTGTTGGCATTGTGCTTACCAATATTGTTCTCGTTATCAAGTGGCACCCACGGAGAAGAACCGCAGTAGCTGCGTAAGATTCTGTAAGACTGTTTTCTTCTTCTTTAAGCAAAAGGCTCTACGTAACCCGTTATATCTTTCCTTTTTCCTTGCTATTAGTATTTATAGTTTTTGTTTAAAAAACTTAACAGCCATTTCATAAACAAATGTAACAGTTTTTTACGTGTTATATCTTGGCAATGTTGTATTAAAAAAGAGCCGCATGTTTCGCATATCTCCATCGTGTTTTATTTGCACTGGTTTTACCATTCTTAACCATCTTGTTGCTACATACACTACCAATGGGATTATTGCAAGAGTTCATCATTTAATTACAACAGTAGATTAGGTTAGTTTCATTAGAGTATTCTAATTGTAGTCTATTTGCATAATTTAGTATTTGGGGGAATAACCCTATTTCTATTTGTTATAAGTAAAACTTAGAACACCTTATACATTTTATGTGTTATCAAAAATAACAACAACAATTGTATGGCAAAAAATTATTGGATAGAATGAGTATTAAACCTATTTGGTGTGCGACTCCGTGGAGTAAGTGAGGAGAATATTCTTATGTACAAGGTTCTTATGTTCGTGCTGAAGTTGGTTCTGTTTACAGCTGTGAATTTTATGTTCCTTTACTTGTCGATGGTGGTATTCGGCCATGATTTTGGTGTGATGTTCAAAACGTATGGGAATGCGCTCGGTCCGCTTATGTTCATGCTTGCTTTGATGACAACGATGTCGTTGCCTAATGAAGGAACCATTTTTGAGGATAAGCGGCAAAAAAGTGTGTCTAAAAACCCGAGTTATCGTTGAAATACCACGGAAAACTCGCTGTTATTAAGCTAAAAAAGCTTAACATTCAGCATTACTTGACATTGAAAACAAAAGGGGCTTAGGACAATTTTTAGACATTTTGTGCAACCATAGCACGATGTTCCATAATTGTCTTTTAAGCCCCATTTTAATTCTGTGATTGTTGTAAAAATCAATATAAGTATGAATAGCTTGACGTAATTCTTCTGTACTATCCCAGCTACTGCGACTTAGATAACAAATTGCGAAAAAGTTATGCAATGAGAACGTTATTTGCAATTTTTATATTGCGAGCATGCTGTTAGCGATTAAGCCCTCACTTTGGTGTAAATTCATTTCCTTCCCTTTATCTGCTATTTTTATGTTCAAACTCAAACGAGAAAATAAGCGGGGCTTCCTACCATCACGGTGCTTGATCGTGCTATCTGATGTAGTAATGCGAACATAAAAATCGTGTATGACAGTCAAAAAATCCCATTCGTGCAAATGTGTTGCAATATGCGATACAGTATTTTATGGTGTGTGTATGGAGGTTGGTTGATATGGCAGTTACTAAAAGTGCGAATGTGAATGTGAGAATATCATCCTCTAGTAAATAAACAAGTAACCAGTCTGCCTTGATGTGGCATTCGTGAACTTAACGTTGTACATCAGTCTTGCAACAACGCTTTCTTAAGGTCTTCCATAGAGGAATACGATGGTACGTTAGGGTCTCTGGAAATTCTTCTAGCTTCTTCCATAGCAGCCAGTGATTCAGTGTTATATTGTGGCTGCTTAATTATGAATGGGAAACCGCCTTCCATTATGGAAGTTCGTAAGAAAATATTGATAGCATCAGTGACGGAAATTCCGAAGCTGCCAAATAAGTCTTCAGCACTTTGTTTTACACTTGGTTCAATACGTATGTTGATGTTTGCAGTTTTAGACATATTATTACTTCCAACTACTTATAATGTATTGCAAATGTTAAACAAATGTTTTGTGGTTGCTTATATTTGAGTTTTTGACGTAATGCTCATATAATTTTCCACGTAAAGCACATTTAAGTTTATGAGGTGTTGCGCTATGACTGCCCAAATGATCGCTAGTCTTAAGAACGGTTTGAAAGGCATATAAAAGCACATAAAACAGCTTAAGATACATATTCTTTAGCAGTATTAAACACGCATTGCACATGATGTTTGTCATTATGTTTGCACGTGCGCGTTGGTTTTTACACGTTTTTTGCATGTTTTTGCGCGTTCTTATCGTTCTTGTAAGCAAGCGTTATCTTTTTATCTAACTGATTTTCATTGTTGAAATTTATCCAATAACAGTAAGAATTAAGCTTTAATAACAAGTAAGAACGAAGCAATAATAATGAATAATAATATAGAAAACGCAACTGATAGTCGCGATAACAATAATAAGCAGTCAACTAGCAACTTAATATTGCGTATTGATAATGTAACAAGATCTTATTCTCGTGGATTCGGTCATAAGAAAACAACTCGCCAAGTTTTACATAACGTATCTTTTGATATTCATTCTGGTGAAATATTTTGCTTGCTTGGTCCGAATGGTGCAGGTAAAACAACTACTGTGAAAATTGTTGGTACGTTGTTAGCTCCTGATAGTGGTAGTGTTCGTATTGCCAGTATTGATGCTGTGAGTAATCCTCGAGAAGCACGTAAGCACGTGTCGTTACTTCTTGGAGGTGAGCGAGGATTTTATCAAAGGTTAAGTGCATTAGATAATCTTCGTTATTTTGCGGATCTTTCCGCTGTTCCATATAGGGAGCAAGGTAAGTGTATTCACGATGCTCTTGAGCAAGTTGATTTACTTGATAAAGCTCATGATGCTGTTCAAACTTTTTCAAGGGGAATGTGGCAGCGATTGCATATTGCTCGATCGCTGGTTGCTAGAACGGATCTTATGCTTTTAGATGAGCCTACCACTGGTTTGGATCCTGAAAATGCTAGGAAAGTACGTGAAATTATTCATGCTTTACGAGATCAAGGAATAGCGATTTTGCTAACTACGCATGAGATGAGTGAGGCTGAAAAATTAGCTGATACTGTTGCTGTAATAAATCACGGTAATATTATCGCTCAGGGAAGTGTTCAGCAGTTGGCTTCTTTACAGCATATTGATCATGTAACAATGTACGCGTATGACGGTGAACTATCAAGCGGAACTCCTAGTGTTAAGGAAGAATTGCAAAAACTTGATGGAGTGTTGTGGTGTGATGTTTTTGAATCGCATGGAGTGTTAAATATTACTATCGCGTGGAGCAAAACAGTATCTCAAGAACGAAATATTAAAATTCCTGTTGATGGGATTACGCGTTTAGGTGATCGCGTTGCAAGTTTGGAAGAAACGTATTTTGCTATTGTGCAAAATGATAATATTTCTGCATCAAATACTTCTACTTCTACTTCTGCTGCTACGCTGTCTTCCTCGCCGTCCTTGCTCCCATTAAGTAAGTAGGAGGCTTAATATGAATACTTCTACTCGTTCATACGCTTCTGTGATTCGTGGCATGTGGTTTCAGCTTAAAAGCTTAGCAAAAACAACGTTTTTCTTGCAAAATGCGATACTTGCTCCAGTATGTTTTGCGTTGATGAAAATTGTTGCCTACTATGGTTTTTCTCATGATTGTACTAACTGCCTTAATAATATTTGGGTTGATTCTTCTATAGCTGGATTATGGTCTGCTACAACTACTGCTGTTGGAATTATTGGATACCAGCGTTATTTAGGAACATTACAATATTTAACTTTAAGTGTCATCTCACCTGCTGCAGTGTTTCTTCCTATTGTAGGATCCGCAGCTTTACTTGGGTGCATTGGTATGCCGCTTGCGATTATTACCGTTGCTGTTTTCTGCCATGGGTTCTTTATGATAACATTCACGCAGTTAGTTGGATACTTACTTTCTATGCTTGCTTGCGTAGCTTCTGCTGCATTATTATCTGGAATTTTTGTATTATGCCGTAAAGCTACAGTTTATGAAGGTTTGATTTTAATTCCTGTATGGATGCTTTGCGGAATAGTAATCCCTGTAGAATCAATGTCATTGCCAGTTCGCGTTATTGCGTTTATTCATCCGCTTACGTCTGCAGTGTGGGTGGCTCATGCGCAATCGTTTAATGCTACTACTGTGTTAGCGATTGTGTTATGTGTTGTATTATCTAGCGTTTTGCTTGTTATTGCAGGTTTTATGTTACGTCATGCTATTCGACTTGCAACGCTTAATGGAAGTTTGAACATAATATGATACGAAATAATAATCAGGTTGAAACTATGCGAAATAAAATTATTCAAAATAGTAAGTGCGCTAGATTGCATCAATATAATCAATATTCACAGTATGGTCACGTGAGCGTGTTATCTAGTATACGAACTGGTGCAAGAGTGAGTATACAGAGTATACCTAGCTTAAATAGTTGGAATACTGCTGTTATTCGTATGATTATTGAGCCTCTTTTATCCACGTTCTTATACGTTTTTCTAGCTGGAGCTGTAAGCGGAGGATTCAATGGAGCAGCTAGTGTAGCGACTAGCGCTGGTTTTAATCATAGTTTGATTGCTTCAACTCTTGCTGCTGTGATGGGTGCGTGTTCTATTTCCACAAGTATGACTGTGTCAGAAGCACTAGCATGGGATCGTTTTGAAGGCACAACACCATTCGTGCTTACAAGCGCGAAAGTTGCATTACCATTATGGTTCGGTCGTATTATTGCGCTCGTGACTATTTTTTTAGTGAGTGATGCTGTGACTTTGTTTATAACAATGCTTGTAGTAAGCCCAAGTGCTTTCTTTGTGATTAATATGAGTGTGTTGATGCTGTTGTTCCTTATTGTTCCTGTTGCTTCTACGGGATTTGGTATCGCTATAGCTGCTATAAGCATGATGATGAATGATGTTTATACTATTTCTAACGCGCTTAGTGCAATACTTCCTATTGTTTGTGGTGTGATTGCTCCAATTAGCGTATTTCCTAAGATGATGCAATACGTGTTATACGTGATTCCAGTAACTCATGTTACTCAAGCATCTCGTAGTATAATTGATGGTTCTGTAAATGTTGGCGTATCGCTACTTGTGATTCTTATTGTTGGCATGTTATGGGCAATTGTTGGTGTGATCATATGGAATATTGGTGTTGCGGTTCAACAGCGTAAAGGTACTTTAACAAATATAGGGTTTTAGCTGATAAATATGGGATTTAGTTAATTAAATAAGGATTTTATTAGCGGGTATAGGGGTGGGTAATACTAGAGGCATATTGATTATTGAGTGAGGTTATCAAGCCAATCTTAAACCTTTTAACGATAGCCTTTCTATCGTTAAAAAGTGCACACACTTTGCACCCATCTGTTTATGTGCGGAAATGTTGTTTAAGAACAATTTTTATATTGCAATTCTGTCAAAAATTGTTTTTTATTGATTTTATTATCGCTTATTTGAATATATTCAAAGATGGTTCTTCTTAAATAAGATATGTTTTGAATCACAATACAAGAGTTTATATGTGTAAGTGAGCAGCGATATAGAAAAAGGAGCTGGGTTTGTGGCTCAGCTCCTTTTTCTTAATTATTTTCAATTATTAGTTTACTTTTGTTTAATTTTGTAGGTGAACTTTTTTACTCGCGATTCTTCTTGCGAGAGAAGAATGCTGCTGCAGCTCCCAGTACACCAATCATTGCGCTGATCAATCCTACTCGTTCCACTTCAGCACCAGTCTTTACTAATTGGGACGAATGCTTTGCAGGAACCTTGTTGCCAGACTTAGTAGATACGTTGGAACCTGAAGCACCAGTGGATGCATTACCAGCTTTGCCGTTGCCAGCATTACCGGTTTCAGCGTTACCAGCGTTGTTAGACGTGGAATCGTTACCCGAATCAGATTCAGAACCATTGCTGTTTCCAGTCTCAGAACCAGAACCGGAATCAGAACCGGAATCAGAACCTGTTCCAGAACCAGAATTTCCGCCGTTGTTTCCGGCTTTACCAGTGGCGCTATCGGAAGCGGTGTTACCCTTCTTATCCTTAGCGGTTACCTCACTGCCGTCTTTGACTTTGTTTGCTGGAATAGTGACTTTACCAGTTCCTTCATCAACGGTTACGCCTTCTGGAGTGTTATCACCCTTCCACTTGCCGTCATTGCCTTTCTTGACAGTGATGGTCTTCGGGTTGGTTTCACCTTCTGGCGTATAAGTGATTTCCAGACTATCAGTACCGGCTGCTGGTGTTACGTCAACAGAACCATCATTTTGAGGCGTGACGGTTGGAGCAGCTGGCTTAGCTTCTGGAGTAGTTGGGTTGTTTCCGGCTTTACCAGTGGCGCTATCGGAAGCGGTGTTACCCTTCTTATCCTTAGCGGTTACCTCACTGCCGTCTTTGACTTTGTTTGCTGGAATAGTGACTTTACCAGTTCCTTCATCAACGGTTACGCCTTCTGGAGTGTTATCACCCTTCCACTTGCCGTCATTGCCTTTCTTGACAGTGATGGTCTTCGGGTTGGTTTCACCTTCTGGCGTATAAGTGATTTCCAGACTATCAGTACCGGCTGCTGGTGTTACGTCAACAGAACCATCATTTTGAGGCGTGACGGTTGGAGCAGCTGGCTTAGCTTCTGGAGTAGTTGGGTTGTTTCCGGCTTTACCAGTGGCGCTATCGGAAGCGGTGTTACCCTTCTTATCCTTAGCGGTTACCTCACTGCCGTCTTTGACTTTGTTTGCTGGAATAGTGACTTTACCAGTTCCTTCATCAACGGTTACGCCTTCTGGAGTGTTATCACCCTTCCACTTGCCGTCATTGCCTTTCTTGACAGTGATGGTCTTCGGGTTGGTTTCACCTTCTGGCGTATAAGTGATTTCCAGACTATCAGTACCGGCTGCTGGTGTTACGTCAACAGAACCATCATTTTGAGGCGTGACGGTTGGAGCAGCTGGCTTAGCTTCTGGAGTAGTTGGGTTGTTTCCGGCTTTACCAGTGGCGCTATCGGAAGCGGTGTTACCCTTCTTATCCTTAGCGGTTACCTCACTGCCGTCTTTGACTTTGTTTGCTGGAATAGTGACTTTACCAGTTCCTTCATCAACGGTTACGCCTTCTGGAGTGTTATCACCCTTCCACTTGCCGTCATTGCCTTTCTTGACAGTGATGGTCTTCGGGTTGGTTTCACCTTCTGGCGTATAAGTGATTTCCAGACTATCAGTACCGGCTGCTGGTGTTACGTCAACAGAACCATCATTTTGAGGCGTGACGGTTGGAGCAGCTGGCTTAGCTTCTGGAGTAGTTGGGTTGTTTCCGGCTTTACCAGTGGCGCTATCGGAAGCGGTGTTACCCTTCTTATCCTTAGCGGTTACCTCACTGCCGTCTTTGACTTTGTTTGCTGGAATAGTGACTTTACCAGTTCCTTCATCAACGGTTACGCCTTCTGGAGTGTTATCACCCTTCCACTTGCCGTCATTGCCTTTCTTGACAGTGATGGTCTTCGGGTTGGTTTCACCTTCTGGCGTATAAGTGATTTCCAGACTATCAGTACCGGCTGCTGGTGTTACGTCAACAGAACCATCATTTTGAGGCGTGACGGTTGGAGCAGCTGGCTTAGCTTCTGGAGTAGTTGGGTTGTTTCCGGCTTTACCAGTGGCGCTATCGGAAGCGGTGTTACCCTTCTTATCCTTAGCGGTTACCTCACTGCCGTCTTTGACTTTGTTTGCTGGAATAGTGACTTTACCAGTTCCTTCATCAACGGTTACGCCTTCTGGAGTGTTATCACCCTTCCACTTGCCGTCATTGCCTTTCTTGACAGTGATGGTCTTCGGGTTGGTTTCACCTTCTGGCGTATAAGTGATTTCCAGACTATCAGTACCGGCTGCTGGTGTTACGTCAACAGAACCATCATTTTGAGGCGTGACGGTTGGAGCAGCTGGCTTAGCTTCTGGAGTAGTTGGGTTGTTTCCGGCTTTACCAGTGGCGCTATCGGAAGCGGTGTTACCCTTCTTATCCTTAGCGGTTACCTCACTGCCGTCTTTGACTTTGTTTGCTGGAATAGTGACTTTACCAGTTCCTTCATCAACGGTTACGCCTTCTGGAGTGTTATCACCCTTCCACTTGCCGTCATTGCCTTTCTTGACAGTGATGGTCTTCGGGTTGGTTTCACCTTCTGGCGTATAAGTGATTTCCAGACTATCAGTACCGGCTGCTGGTGTTACGTCAACAGAACCATCATTTTGAGGCGTGACGGTTGGAGCAGCTGGCTTAGCTTCTGGAGTAGTTGGGTTGTTTCCGGCTTTACCAGTGGCGCTATCGGAAGCGGTGTTACCCTTCTTATCCTTAGCGGTTACCTCACTGCCGTCTTTGACTTTGTTTGCTGGAATAGTGACTTTACCAGTTCCTTCATCAACGGTTACGCCTTCTGGAGTGTTATCACCCTTCCACTTGCCGTCATTGCCTTTCTTGACAGTGATGGTCTTCGGGTTGGTTTCACCTTCTGGCGTATAAGTGATTTCCAGACTATCAGTACCGGCTGCTGGTGTTACGTCAACAGAACCATCATTTTGAGGCGTGACGGTTGGAGCAGCTGGCTTAGCTTCTGGAGTAGTTGGGTTGTTTCCGGCTTTACCAGTGGCGCTATCGGAAGCGGTGTTACCCTTCTTATCCTTAGCGGTTACCTCACTGCCGTCTTTGACTTTGTTTGCTGGAATAGTGACTTTACCAGTTCCTTCATCAACGGTTACGCCTTCTGGAGTGTTATCACCCTTCCACTTGCCGTCATTGCCTTTCTTGACAGTGATGGTCTTCGGGTTGGTTTCACCTTCTGGCGTATAAGTGATTTCCAGACTATCAGTACCGGCTGCTGGTGTTACGTCAACAGAACCATCATTTTGAGGCGTGACGGTTGGAGCAGCTGGCTTAGCTTCTGGAGTAGTTGGGTTGTTTCCGGCTTTACCAGTGGCGCTATCGGAAGCGGTGTTACCCTTCTTATCCTTAGCGGTTACCTCACTGCCGTCTTTGACTTTGTTTGCTGGAATAGTGACTTTACCAGTTCCTTCATCAACGGTTACGCCTTCTGGAGTGTTATCACCCTTCCACTTGCCGTCATTGCCTTTCTTGACAGTGATGGTCTTCGGGTTGGTTTCACCTTCTGGCGTATAAGTGATTTCCAGACTATCAGTACCGGCTGCTGGTGTTACGTCAACAGAACCATCATTTTGAGGCGTGACGGTTGGAGCAGCTGGCTTAGCTTCTGGAGTAGTTGGGTTGTTTCCGGCTTTACCAGTGGCGCTATCGGAAGCGGTGTTACCCTTCTTATCCTTAGCGGTTACCTCACTGCCGTCTTTGACTTTGTTTGCTGGAATAGTGACTTTACCAGTTCCTTCATCAACGGTTACGCCTTCTGGAGTGTTATCACCCTTCCACTTGCCGTCATTGCCTTTCTTGACAGTGATGGTCTTCGGGTTGGTTTCACCTTCTGGCGTATAAGTGATTTCCAGACTATCAGTACCGGCTGCTGGTGTTACGTCAACAGAACCATCATTTTGAGGCGTGACGGTTGGAGCAGCTGGCTTAGCTTCTGGAGTAGTTGGGTTGTTTCCGGCTTTACCAGTGGCGCTATCGGAAGCGGTGTTACCCTTCTTATCCTTAGCGGTTACCTCACTGCCGTCTTTGACTTTGTTTGCTGGAATAGTGACTTTACCAGTTCCTTCATCAACGGTTACGCCTTCTGGAGTGTTATCACCCTTCCACTTGCCGTCATTGCCTTTCTTGACAGTGATGGTCTTCGGGTTGGTTTCACCTTCTGGCGTATAAGTGATTTCCAGACTATCAGTACCGGCTGCTGGTGTTACGTCAACAGAACCATCATTTTGAGGCGTGACGGTTGGAGCAGCTGGCTTAGCTTCTGGAGTAGTTGGGTTGTTTCCGGCTTTACCAGTGGCGCTATCGGAAGCGGTGTTACCCTTCTTATCCTTAGCGGTTACCTCACTGCCGTCTTTGACTTTGTTTGCTGGAATAGTGACTTTACCAGTTCCTTCATCAACGGTTACGCCTTCTGGAGTGTTATCACCCTTCCACTTGCCGTCATTGCCTTTCTTGACAGTGATGGTCTTCGGGTTGGTTTCACCTTCTGGCGTATAAGTGATTTCCAGACTATCAGTACCGGCTGCTGGTGTTACGTCAACAGAACCATCATTTTGAGGCGTGACGGTTGGAGCAGCTGGCTTAGCTTCTGGAGTAGTTGGGTTGTTTCCGGCTTTACCAGTGGCGCTATCGGAAGCGGTGTTACCCTTCTTATCCTTAGCGGTTACCTCACTGCCGTCTTTGACTTTGTTTGCTGGAATAGTGACTTTACCAGTTCCTTCATCAACGGTTACGCCTTCTGGAGTGTTATCACCCTTCCACTTGCCGTCATTGCCTTTCTTGACAGTGATGGTCTTCGGGTTGGTTTCACCTTCTGGCGTATAAGTGATTTCCAGACTATCAGTACCGGCTGCTGGTGTTACGTCAACAGAACCATCATTTTGAGGCGTGACGGTTGGAGCAGCTGGCTTAGCTTCTGGAGTAGTTGGGTTGTTTCCGGCTTTACCAGTGGCGCTATCGGAAGCGGTGTTACCCTTCTTATCCTTAGCGGTTACCTCACTGCCGTCTTTGACTTTGTTTGCTGGAATAGTGACTTTACCAGTTCCTTCATCAACGGTTACGCCTTCTGGAGTGTTATCACCCTTCCACTTGCCGTCATTGCCTTTCTTGACAGTGATGGTCTTCGGGTTGGTTTCACCTTCTGGCGTATAAGTGATTTCCAGACTATCAGTACCGGCTGCTGGTGTTACGTCAACAGAACCATCATTTTGAGGCGTGACGGTTGGAGCAGCTGGCTTCACGGTTATGGTTAGCTTTGCGGTGCCGGTTTTTCCTGCCGAGTCTTTTACCGTGAAGGTTATAGTATGTGTGCCAACTTCCTTCGGCTGCATATTCTTAACTGTAAGATCAAAATCCTTTTCTTTATCAGTATTAGTTGTTTGACTTGATTTTATTCGAGATGAGAGTTCGTTAAGTTCAAGACCTAAACCTTGCATCAAAGCATTTGCATTAGGTACTTCTTCAACCTTCACATCATCTTTAGCAACAATGTGAATCTTCAGATCTTGCCCAACTGCTACAGACAATGAATCGGCAGTAGCAGTAATTGTTGGGTTTTGAGTATCCTTAGGCGCAGTAGCTTGTTTTTTGTCACTGTTTTCTGAAGTTAGTTCAAATCCTTGAGTTGTTACTTTAGGAGTCTTTTCATCAGGCTTCTTTACAGTCGTTGTTGCATATACGTCGCCTGCAGGAATTTCACCATCAACAGTAATCTCCGCTTTACCACCGTTAATCGTTGTAGTAGAGCCGATTTCCTTGCCATTTTTATCAAACAGTTTAACTGTTGTAGTAACTTTAGCGTCAGTAGGAATGCCGCTTCCAACAGATACTGTTACTTTCTGCCCTTTCTTTCCAGCAAGATTAGTCAGATCAGTGTCGATAACTGGCTTCTGTGGTTTAACATTGATGGTTACATCTGCAAAATTCTTGGACTTATCGGAGTATTCTCCCTTAATCTTTCTTTCATAGGTGAATACGCCAACTGTATCAGTTTTTGGAGCAGTGCCGTTCCACCTTAAGTCTGGCTGCTTTTCAAGCTTGTTGCCGTCTTTAATCTCAACAAGTTTTGTCAATTCCGGTAATTTATCACCAACGGTAACATCAATGGTTTTACCGGTAATAGGATGTTCGTCAGCAAGTGTAGTAACTTCGACTTTAACTTTGCGTGTGGTAACGTTGCCAGAGCCATCCTCGGAAGTAATAGTTACTTCCTTGCCGTTCATTTTTTTAGTAACTTTGATGTCGACTGATGGAAGCGGTTTCTTTTCGCTTCCATCGCCTTGCGTGACTGTAGGATTTTTTGTTAAACCAGAAATACTAAACTTCTCAATATAACCCTTGTTATCGGTGGTAGTGAAGCTTAGTTTATCGCCTATATTAAGTTGAATGGTCTGATTGTCAGTTACTTCAGTGTCTTTGTAATAAATTTTTGGCGCTTCACTGTCATCCTTGTGGCGTTGTAATTTTTTATCTTCGTCAGATTGTGGATCTCGTCCAGAAACCCACGCGTAGGATGAGCTTGTTGTTCTTCCATATGTTGCAGAATCTGCCCAAGTCCAAGCATTATGTATATTAGCGTACTTTTCATCATACGTCGTAGCTTTTTCGTTAATTGCTGTATCGTTAAGCTTTACTGCGGCATGCATATGGAATGCAAGATTTACTTCTGTAGTTTGAATACCTATTCCATAATTCTTACTACTATATGGGTAATCTGGGTAAGTTGCTTTACCAATAGCGTAATCCTGATAATTTTCATGGAATAGACTCTTCATATTTGCTTCATATTGTGAATCGCTTGTTAGATTCGGTCCTAAACTATACTGGAATCTTGAAGGATTTCTTACGCCGAAGTTCTTCTCGCTATCATTTGGGAAGTTTATAGTTGTTGACTGATTGTCTACTTTTTCAAACTTGGCAAAATCGCGCGAAAGAGTAAAGTTCATCTTGCGTTTTAATTTGTCATTTTGTGATGCATCTTTAAGTTTGTAAGCGTCAAAACGTAAGTCGCGAATCGTGTCGTTTTCGAACAAACCATCGGACTTTAACTTAGCAATTTGGTATGGTACTTGCCATATATACCACTGCCTTTTTGAGAACTTTACCATCGGCTGAGCATCATTGTTGAAGAACACGTCGAACACGAGATATTTAGCACCATCTATTGTTTCGATATGTGCATACATGTCCGTTTTTTTAATCAGAGTATTGTGATCATCGCTACCATACTCGTCGGAATTCATTGTCTTTTTATCTTTATTTTCATCGTTAGTAGAACGATAACGCTGGAACTCAAGAATACTAGGAGTTTTAAGCCATTCTGGATTGTTAACAACCACATCAGCTTCACGATCTTGATACACAGAACCTGTGCTATTCGTAAGCTTTTTAGCTGTTGAAGTGTACGTTGGTGTAGGAATTGTGGTTGTTGGAACAGCCATGGCAGGTTGGCTGCCTAAGCAGGTTGCTGCTGTCAGTAAAGCAGCCATTGTTGCTAACGGAAGCGTGTGTACATTGTGTGCGGAACGCTTTCTAGAAGATTTTGATGATGTATGTTTTGAAGGGTTAACCGTTGTCATAACAATCTCCTTAATTTTTCCTAATCTTTAATGAATTTTTAAATAAATAGAACGAATTCTATGACAAATTTTGCCAACACTAGTCACAAAACTCTCCATCTCAACGGGTTTATTTAAAATTCTATCATTTTTTGTTATTTTTCATGATATTTTTCAGTTTTAAATTAGTTTAGACTGTAAAATTTCCTACGGGGGGGGGGGGTGCTCTAAATGAAAATTTTTTGCTAAATGTTATAACATCATATATTTTTCGAAAATTTCTTATTATTTTCGTAATTTGTTATACGGCTTATGGTGTGTCGCAGATTTGTGATTGGGTAATCGCTGAACAAATGTTGTAGTTTATTACCTCACTATAATTTTGATACTGAATGTCGAATTCAGACATTCTGTTTTCTTGATTAAAGAATGGAAGGCCTATAATCTTGTATCCTCTTCCTAGAATATCGTTAATCTTGTAGTTGTTTTTAATCTGTCCTAAGAATTTTTCTTTCCACCCATCTTCAAATAAAAGTTGACTACCTTTAGGTTCGACATATGCTTGATATGTTTTAACATCCTCATACTCTTTCTCACGAATAAAAAGCAAGAAATCAGGCTCAAAACGTTCACCTGAATCAAACGAATAAATGGCAAGCTCGGGGATTCTCTCATTCTTAATAAGATAGTATTCAAGTCCTTTTGCTCTAAGCTTCGGCTCCGTAAAAGTCGAAAGAATGTGAGCATTTGGAATGTTGAAAATCCAGCCTAGGGGTGCTTCTAGGATGTTTTTATGCTCAAAAATCAAGTTATCAAGCCAATCTTAAACCTTTTAACGATAGTCTTTCCTATCGTTAAAAAGTGCACTTATTTTGCCTATACATCTGTTTATGTATGGAATAAAATCCTGTGGATTGTCGGATGATTTTTAGCTACAATTATTTTGTAGATTGCATATATGCATTCTTTGTCCATAATTTACATCCCGTCAGTTTTATTAAACTCAAAGATGATTTGTACTCCGAGATGAATAAATATTTGGCAGATGATGGTGAAGAACAAAGTGAAGATTGAACATGAGAATCGTAGCTGCAATTAGGTAAAGATTAAGTTGTAGAGGAGGCATAAATGAAGCATATCAAGCATTATGCTTTTTTGACTGTGGTAGTTTGCATTATGTCACTTATTTCAGGTTGTAAGAATCAAAATAGTTTTAGCGATAATAATAGAGAAGTAAAAACAGAAAATAAAAAGTCTGCAAGGAATGAAAAACACTCAGAAAATAATGAAGATGTTGACTGGAAAGAGGTAAGTAAAAATGGTGTTGATGAAACTTTGCTCATAAAAAACATAGATGAAAAGGTTCTCACATATGTGGCTAAACAATTACAAAATCTATGCGATGAGATTGGTGAAAAGGGGATCAAAGATAAATACCATTGGCTGACAGGACAATGGTATAACGATGTAATATATTCTAAACAATACAAGAGTGTTGTGTCGTTGGGTAAAAAAGCAATGAAACCATTATTCCTAATAATATATAAAAGCAAAGAGGCTGGAATGTATGAATGGGTTTGTAGTAAAGCTCTAGATGAAATATCTGGTTTTGATTTCTCGGGATTAAACAATGGCGTAGGCTGGAGTAATTCTAGAGAATTTTTAAAGGCATTTACCGATAAAATTATTGAACAAAAAATTAGCAAACAAAAAAATTAACAACTCTCTGTTTACAATTGTCTTGGACGCCTACTACGCAAGGTGAGACTGAGTATTATCAAGTCTCTTATTTGTGATTGCTAGTGGAGAAACTCGTAGTAGTTTTAGGATGGTTTCTCAGGGCTTTAGATGCAAATTTTGCTTTTTTTTTAAACGAGAGTATAGTGTTATCAAATTTGTCAAATAAGCTATTGGATTTGTGTAGTTTGTAGTGAATTATTTAAGTTGGATAGCAATTTGCAAGTAATCATGCGAGTAGTTATGTAAGTTTGCATTATTTTGAAAAAGTTTTTAGGGGAGAGTTAGTTGCTGTGAAGACGATTTTTAGCAAAGATAATATTTTTATTCGTATGAGATCTATTAGTCCGGCATTGCGATGGGCGCTTGTTGGCTTTTGTTTTTCTATGCTCGGCAATCAGGCGTATGAAGGCTCGGTTTTGCCTTCGATTATTATTGTTGGCTTGCCGGCTTGGGTGATTGGTTTTCGTAAGACTTTTATGACGGTTGCCGATTTTCTTTCGCCATGCTCTGGTTGGATTGTTGATAAGCTTGGCGGTTTTCGCGCTCTTGCTATGACTGAAGGCGTAGAAGGCGTGCTCAGTTTGCTGCCGCTTCTTATGCTTGGCTCTCTAGCTTGGAAGTGGTCGCTTGTAGCTCTTTCTTGCGCATTGTTGATTACCGGGCAAGTGATTGATATCGCTAGCGAAGTTTTCGAGGTTGATGCTGCCGGCGGCGATGACGGCATGATTGTCAACTACAGCGGCATTGTGAGTATTTTGGCGAGTGTTACAGGAACCTTGCTCGGCTCTCCGCTTGGATCTTGGATTGCAAGCTGGTCAATTCCTGCGGTTTTGATTTTCTCGTCCGTGACTTCTTTTGCGGCTTGTGCTACGCGATTTATTATGAAACAAGATATTTCGCAAGCGTCTTGCGTAGAAGAGGAAGCATCGCAAGATGTAGAGAATGAATCGCAAGAAAATCAAGAAAAGCAAACGGAACTGGAAAATAAAGCAGATTCCAAATCTGCAGATAATCAATCTACTATTAAGAAATCTGCGAATCCATCGCTCAAGAGTAAAATCATGCTTCTTGCCGGATCTCTTTTGGTTGCTTTTATTCCTGCATGCTCTGTTTCTTATATTCTTCTTGGTCTTGGTAAGCAATATGGCTCTAAATCCTTAACAATACTGTATATTTTCAGTGGCGTAGGAAGCGTGCTTGCGTCCGTTTTATATGCGCATTCGTCTCAAAAACTCGGTTTAAGAAAAATAGCGGTTTTAGGAATTGTTGTGAGCTTGCTTGCTTATTGCTTTATGTTTAGTAGTCTTTTGCCAATAATGTGGGTTGCATTCTTCCTTGAATCGATTGGTGGAATGTTGTTGGTGGAGCCGATTATTGTTGCGCGTCAGATTCTGTTCAAAGGAAGTGCGCTCGCTAAGTTTTCTGGTTGGGCGCGCCTTGCGTTTGCGATTGGTGCTACTACTGGATCTTGGATTGGATTTGCATTCTCGTCTACGTTCCAATGGCATCTGTTGCCTATACTTGCGCTGACTTTTACTGCCGGTTTGCTGGCTGTTTTACCACAGTTGCCAAATACTAGCTATGCGGCGCTCGCATGATTATTTGGAATAATTAATATTGAATATAGTTGTGACCTTAATCACATGGTAGTTTTTGTCTATATTACTTGAATTATTACGCGGGGGGGGGGGTATCCTTTGCTCTGTTAACAAGCTCTTTTACAAGATGTGAGTTTATGTCTGCAGAGCGAGTTGAAGAGAAAATATACAAGTGAGGACTGCTAATGGTTAAGAAAACACAAGCTGCTAAAAATGCTTTACATGTGTCTAAGAATTACGCGTATTTGAAGCCGAGTACACTTCGTTCAATGGCGAAAGAGATAAGTGGAACTCGTTTAGAAGCATGTAAGTCGTATGCGGTTTCACGTTTACCGAAAATTGCTGTGACTGCAACATTGGCAAGCTTGCTTGCTTGTGGTGCTGGTTTGCCAACTCATCAAGCTTGGGCTAATGGTTTTAATCTTCCTGATGGTAGCTATAGGTATGCAAATCGCGATTCTTCTACGCAAGTACAGAAATACGTGGATATTAACGCAGTTCCTTGTGATAAGAATAAGGAAACTGATAAAGACAAGGCTGATAGGGCAACATTCGGTCAGTACTATAAGGTTGAGTACCAGTTTAATTCTCATGGTGAATGGTGGGGCGGTCGACCATTCTGGTGGGCGAGCGTGCCTAAGGACGTCACGATTGTAGACGATAGCATTACTTTGTATAAGGACGAAGAGTTGACTGGTGGTTCGGCTTCTCAAAAAACAGGTACACAATATACAAAGGCTGCTTGGGATCAGTCTGTAAGCCGTTTCTGGTTTGATAATAATAAAGCGCAAGGTGCTGAATTTAAGAGTAACTGGGAAAGAATGACCGGTGAAGCCGGCGGTTATGATAAATCTGGTGATACTCTCGATACTTCTAGGGAGTATAAGAATGCTACTAGCGCTTTGATTATTAACTGGGAGAGTAGAGGCAATAGAAGATCTAAGATTAGCTTCGTTATTAAACTGAATGATAAAACGAAGCCTTTGAAGTTTGCTGCAGGTGTGTACCAAGTGATGGGCAACTGGCATTACACTGCTGGTAAGGTTGAGCTTGCGCCGACGTTGCCAAAATACTCACAAGAGTTGGAACTCAATTATCCTACTGATAAAGTAGAGGTTGATTCTGCGAAATATGGCAAGAACCTTGCACAAGACGAAAAGAATAATGTTCTTACAAAGTTGTGGGAAGCTAATAAGAATAATGCTGATGTACTGAAAAAGCTTAAAGATATGCCGGAAGTTCCTACTGAAGAGGCTTTCAAGAAGGCTGTAAAAGTCAATAACGATGGTAGCGCAACGGTAACGTACAAAGATAACTCTACGGATACTATTTTTAAGGAGAATCTGACTAAACGCTACGTGCCATTGTCAGAGCGCACAAAAATTACGTATCCAGCTTTGACTTCTGTGAAGAATCCAACTGCTCTTGATCAGTCAGAGAAGAAGCAAGTTGAAGATGCTATTAAGAATGCTAATAAAGATAAGAATATCAAGAGTGTAACTGTTGATGCTAACGGCAAAGCGACTATCACGTTTGATGATAAAATTGGCACTCCTTCCACTAAGACAATTGAAGGCAAGTATCTTGTAAAGAAGCAGCGTTCACTTGCGGATAAGTTTACGCCGTACTATCCAGTTCCAATGGCTGTTGGAAACCCACAAGGGTTGACTCAAGGTGAGCAAACAGAACTTGTGAAGAAAGTTTATGAAGCCAATAAAACTAAAGCTGACTTCATAGATGCAATTGGTAAGCCTAACAATCTAGAAGAAGCTAAGAAATCTATTACAGTAGATAATAAAGGCAACGTGACTATCACTTATACTGATAAGTCTACTGATAAGCTCGATGGCAGCAAGCTGGTGTATCAAGCGAAGAAGCTTAATGAGACTACTTACATTACGCTTCCAGCTCGTACACCTGTACAAGATGCTAAGAAGATTCAAGAAAAAGAACAGTCAACTATTAGGCAAGCTATCTTAACAGCCAATAATGAGCTTCAAAGCAAGCTAAAAGGTAAGAATGAAAATAGTGCTATCACATTTGATAATGATAAGCATACTATGACTGTTAAGTTTAATGATGATTCAACTTCTATCTTCGACTATTCTGAGTTGGTATATACCAAAGGTAATCCAGAAAAGCCAACGCTTAAAACTGGTGTGAGTAAGAGTGGATATAAATATAACATCACAAAAATTGCTATTAATGATAAGGATAAACCGCAGGATGCTGATTGGAATAATTTTGCCCGTAGGTTTATTCAAGATAACTGGCAAGCAAAATCAGGACAAACTGCAATAACAGATACCTTTATTAACAGTCAAAGTGATCTCTTGCCTATGTTTAGCTCTCCTGATCCTACATCTACAGGTGGTATGAAACTCTATGCTTACAAAGATAAGTGGGATGTTAAAAATGGTTCAGGTCTTACTCTGTCTAACGGTCGTAGTGGTGATGGAATACTCTCTATTTATCATGGTGACAATGGAATTGAAGTGAAGAAACTTAGTGGCTGGAATCCAGGAACAGTATTTACTCTTACTAAGGACGACTGCTTCGTATCTAATGCTGCCGCTCCTAATCCTGAAGCACTTAAGAAGGAAGCTGGGAATCTTATTGACAAGATTCTTCAGAAGCATGGCTTGGGTAAGGATGAGATTGATAAGTTCAAGAAAGATCATCAGAGTGATATTGATAAGATCACTAAGCCAGAAGATGTAGACAAGATTATTAAGTCTGCTGATAAGCATGGTAAAGATGAGAAGAAAAAGAAAGATGCTCAGAAGCAGATTAATGATGCTAAGAATGATCTTGGTTTGACTCCTGCGCAAAAGACTGAACTTGATAAGAAGATTGGTGGCGAGACTGATCCTGAAAAGATTCGTGAGAAGATAAACGAGTTCCAAAAGGAACAGGATCAAAAGAAACAGGAAGAGCATAATAAGCAGCAGCAACAAGCTGATCAGCAGGCTGAGCAACAACAGAAACAGCAGCAGCAGAAAGATGATACGAAGGTTGATACTGATATACAAACTCAGAATCAGCAAGAACATCAAGACACAGGCAAGGCTGAAGAAGCTAAGAAGAAAGCTGAGCTTGATAAGCAAAAGCAGGCTGCTATTGATGAAATTAGCAATGGTAAAGATTATAAGAATCTTACGCCTGAAGATAAGAAGCAGTTTATTAAGAAGATTCTGCAGGCAACTGATGAGAATGCTATAAATACTATAAAGCAACAGGCTAAAGAAAAGGCTACTCAGAATCAGACTGCTGCTGATAGCAGTAATAACAATGGTCTTGATGCTGCTAAGCAAACTGCTAAGGATACTATCGGTAAGCTTACGAACCTTACTTCAGAGCAAAAGCAGAAGTATCAGGGTGAAATTGATAGCGCTAAAGATCTTGATAAAGTTGCAGAGATTCTCAACAATGCTGAGTTTGAGGATGCTAAAGCTGCAGCTAAGAAGAAGATTGCTGAGCTGAAGAAGAATAACAGTCTTACTGAACAAGAAGCCAATGATTTAACCGGTCGCATTGACAGTGTTAAGGATTTGCGAGAAGTTGAGGGTATTCTTGAGGAAGCTGAGCTAAAGAAAGCTAAAAAGGATGCTAAATCTGAAGTAGATAAGCTCACCAATCTTAACAAAGCTCAGAAGGATGCGCTTAAAGCAGAGATTGATGATATTGAAACTGACCCGACCAATGAGAATATGAAGACTATTGAGAAGGTCAAGACCGCTATCACTGCTGTTGTTACTAAGGCTAAAGAGCTTGACGGCAAGATGAAGTCGCTCAAGGATCTTGTGACTCTTGTTAATGGCCAGAAGTCTACTCTTACAGCAAAGCCTGATTATAAAGATAATAAGAAGACTGCTTTTGATAGTGCGTTCACAAATGCATCTACTCTTGTTGATGCAACTAAGGGTATGAATGCTGATGGTGCCAAGGTTGATGAGATTAAGAAGGCATTAGAAAAGGCTGTTCAGGATCTCGGTGGCAAAACTGTTGATAAGTCTGCGCTGCAAACACTTATTAACAATGATGCTGATTTCAAGAAGACGATTGCTTATATTAATGCAGATCAGACTAAGAAAATTACTTACAATGAAGCTATTGCTGATGGTAATGCAGTGCTTACTGATGCTAATGCAACTGCTGAGAAAGTAGCTCAAGCTGTTGATGCTATCAATTCTGCTAAAGCTGCTCTTGATGGCAAAGTCAATATAACTGGACTTGAGCAGAAAGTTGCTGAGGCTAAGAAGCTGAAGAAGTCGACTAACCCTCAATCTGCTGGCGATGCTAAGTATGAGAATGCTTCTGAAGCAAAGAAGCAAGCTGTTGATTCGGCTTTGCAACAGGCTGAGTCTGCTCTTGCTGATGCTAAATCTACAGCAACTCAAAAACCTGGTGAGGCTGCTAAGTCTCCTGAGGATAAGCAGAAAGCTGTTAATGATGCATTAACTCAACTTACTAATGCCATTAACGCTCTTGACGGTAACGACAAGACTCAATTGGTAACAAAGCTCACAGAAGTAAAAGATAAGAAGAATGATGTTTCTTATAAGAATGCTTCTGCTGGGAAGCAAGCTGCTCTCGACAATGCTATAGCTTCTGCAGAAGGTATTGTAAAGAAAGCTGGTGCAACAGCAGATGAGATTACTCGCGCTATCACTGCTCTTAAGAATGCTGTTACTGGTTTAGATGGTCATGATGCTTCTGGTTTGCAGGCGGCTGTGACTGATGCTGAGTCGAAGAAGAAGACTGTTGCTTACACGAATGCTTCTGATACTAAGAAGACTGCGTTTGATCAGGCTTTGCAAACTGCTCAGACTATTCTTGCTAAGAAGGGTGCAACAGAGAAAGAAATTTCTGATGCTACTACTGCTCTTAAGAATGCTGTTACTGGTTTAGATGGTCATGATGCTTCTGGTTTGCAGGCGGCTGTGACTGATGCTGAGTCGAAGAAGAAGACTGTTGCTTACACGAATGCTTCTGATACTAAGAAGACTGCGTTTGATCAGGCTTTGCAAACTGCTCAGACTATTCTTGCTAAGAAGGGTGCAACAGAGAAAGAAATTTCTGATGCTACTACTGCTCTTAAGAATGCTGTTACTGGTTTAGATGGTCATGATGCTTCTGGTTTGCAGGCGGCTGTGACTGATGCTGAGTCGAAGAAGAAGACTGTTGCTTACACGAATGCTTCTGATACTAAGAAGACTGCGTTTGATCAGGCTTTGCAAACTGCTCAGACTATTCTTGCTAAGAAGGGTGCAACAGAGAAAGAAATTTCTGATGCTACTACTGCTCTTAAGAATGCTGTTACTGGTTTAGATGGTCATGATGCTTCTGGTTTGCAGGCGGCTGTGACTGATGCTGAGTCGAAGAAGAAGACTGTTGCTTACACGAATGCTTCTGATACTAAGAAGACTGCGTTTGATCAGGCTTTGCAAACTGCTCAGACTATTCTTGCTAAGAAGGGTGCAACAGAGAAAGAAATTTCTGATGCTACTACTGCTCTTAAGAATGCTGTTACTGGTTTAGATGGTCATGATGCTTCTGGTTTGCAGGCGGCTGTGACTGATGCTGAGTCGAAGAAGAAGACTGTTGCTTACACGAATGCTTCTGATACTAAGAAGACTGCGTTTGATCAGGCTTTGCAAACTGCTCAGACTATTCTTGCTAAGAAGGGTGCAACAGAGAAAGAAATTTCTGATGCTACTACTGCTCTTAAGAATGCTGTTACTGGTTTAGATGGTCATGATGCTTCTGGTTTGCAGGCGGCTGTGACTGATGCTGAGTCGAAGAAGAAGACTGTTGCTTACACGAATGCTTCTGATACTAAGAAGACTGCGTTTGATCAGGCTTTGCAAACTGCTCAGACTATTCTTGCTAAGAAGGGTGCAACAGAGAAAGAAATTTCTGATGCTACTACTGCTCTTAAGAATGCTTCTAATGCTCTTAATGGAACTGTAGATACGTCTAAGTTGCAGGCTGAAGTTGACAAAGCTGATTCTTTGAAGAAGTCCGTACAGTATACGAATGCTGTTCAGGATAAGAAATCTGCGTATGATACTGCTCTTAAGAATGCTGAGTCTGCTCTTGCTGATGCGGAGAATGCTCAATCAGCGAATACTTCTGATCAGAAGCAGACTGCTGTTAATGTTGCGCTGCTTCGACTTCAAACCGCAGCTGCTGCACTAAATGGTGTTGATATTGCTGATTTGCAAGCTGAGATTGCTCTTGAGAATAGTGTGAAAGAATCTGTAAAATACGCGTATGATACTGCTGAAAAGCAGCAAACATATAATAAGGCTTTGCAAGATGCGAAGGAGCTTATATCTAAGCTAGCTGATCCTGCTGGTAAGGGCGTGGAAGTTGCTGCTAAGTCTCAAGCAGATCGTCAAGCTCTTGTTAATACTGCGTTAAAGAATCTTAAGAATGCTAAAGATGCTTTGAATGGTGTTAATAAGACGGTATTGCAAGCTGAAGTTGATGATGATTCTCACTTTAGCAAGTCATTTGCCTACTTGCTTGGTGAAGCTCCTGATTTGGATGTATATAAGAAGGCGTTGGCTGAGGCTAAACGTGTGCTTGCTGATCCGAATGCTACCCAGGCTCAAGTTGATGCTGCGTTGAAGGATCTTCAGGCTGCAAAGAACAGTATTGCGAATAAGTATAACGGTGCTGGAATCGGCAATACTGGAATCGGCAATACTGGAATCGGCAATATTGGTTCTGGTTCTGGAACAGGCAATGTCGGAACAGGTAATGCTGGAACTGGTGCTGGTGCTGGAACTGGAACTGCTGGTTCTGAAGCTGGTTATGGTGTGAATGATAATGCGCCTATTACTGTGGATAAGGGTGAGTTGAATGTTCAGATTCAGGGTGCTGAGTCTGATTCGCAGCCTGGAAATGCTGGTAACGGTAATACTGGTGCTAATACTGGTAATTCTGCCAACGTAGCTGGTAAAGCTGGTGCTGGCGTAAACTCTGGTAATGCAGGTAACGCTGCTAACACCAACGCTGCCAACGCTAACGCTAATAATGCTAATGGCGTAAATTCTGCTGTTGTGAATGCAGCTGTTGAGAATAATCCGGCTGTGAAGCAGGCGGATGCTCAAGTTGCTAAGGCTCAGGTTGCTCTTGATGCTGCTTTGGCTGAGGCTAAGAAGGTTGCTGCTGATCCTAACGCTACTCAGGCTCAGGTTGATGCTGCGGTTCAGAATCTTTCTGCTGCTCGTAAGGCTTTGGCTGCTGCTAAGGCTCATGCGGCTGATGTTCGTGCTTCTGTGCGCGCTCAGGTGTTGAAGAGTGGTAGTGTTGCTCAGCTTAGTAAGACTGGTAGTGACGTGTCTGTGTTTGGCTTGTTTGCTGCAACTCTTAGTGCTGCTGGTGCTGCGCTTTTCTCGGCTAAGCGTCGTGGTACTTCTCATCATAGTAATAAGTAGAATATTTGCTAGCTGGTCTGGTTATTGCAGATCAGCTAGTTTTAGAGCTGCTTAATGCTTGTTTAATTGTATTCAGTAAGTTTGCTGAGTATTGGGTTAATTAGCATAATGAAGTTAATGTAAAATGTGCCTCACTTTGCGTCTTTCTTTACTACGCAAAGTGAGGCATTTTGCTATTTTAGTTTGCGATTACACGGGAAGTTATTGTTGCTTACTATATTTTAAGAGTTATCTTGCTTACAAAGCACTTATTGAAGTGTTTAGTCACTGAGTTGCTAAGTTATTGAAACATTGAAACATTAAACCTTAACGATTTGCATATATATGCATCCTTATGTATAATCTTTAAAAAATAAAATCTTGCAAGTGCTAATACACGTAAAAGAGTATAAAACATTCTGCACAAATTACTATACAGGAGACTCTCATGCACAAGATTGTTCAAAAATGGAATAACATTGACCTTATTTTACGCATTGTAATTGGTCTTTTTCTCGGTGCTGCGCTTGGTATTTTTGTGCCAGCTCACGTCTATGTGCTAGATCTTATGGGAAAACTTTTCGTCAGTGCGCTTAAATCTGTTGCGCCAATTTTAGTATTTTGCCTAGTTATTGGTGCGCTTGCGCAAGCAAAAAGTGTTGGCAATATGAAATTGGTAATAGGGCTGTACGCGCTATCTACGTTTACTGCAAGCCTTGTAGCTGTATGTGCTGCTATGATTTTCCCTGTTGATTTTACTTTTGCTCATGTTGCAGCAGCGTCTTCGCCTTCTCCTCAAGGAATTGGTGAGGTGCTTAATTCACTTGTGCTAAATATTGTTGTTAATCCTGTAGACGCTCTCGTTAAAGGTAACTTTATTGGTATCCTCTTCTGGGCAATTGCTTTCGGTGTTGCCCTGCGATTAGCCGAGCCTTCTACAAAAGCATTTTTCGATAACGTTTCATCTGCTATTGGAAAAATTGTCCACTGGATTATTAACGCAGCACCTTTTGGCATTATGGGTCTTGTTTATACAACAGTTGCAAGTAACGGTCTTCGTATTTTTAGCGAGTATGGTTTCGTTATTGCTTTGTTAGTAGGCACAATGGCTGTTGTTGCTTTGATTCTTAATCCTATTTTGGTTTTCGTGCTTACGCGTAAGAATCCGTATCCTCTTGTTTTTAGAACTTTGCGCGATTCGGGTGTTACAGCGTTCTTCATGCGTTCTTCTGCTGCGAACATTCCTGTAAATATGAATTTGTGCGAAAAGCTTGGATTTAACAAAGATAATTACTCTGTTTCAATACCGCTTGGTTCAACTATTAATATGAGCGGAGCTGCTATAACTATTTCTATCATGTCTTTGTGCGCTGCTCACACGCTTGGTATTCGCGTTGATATTCCAACGGCTGTGATTCTTTCTGTGCTTTCTGCAGTTTCTGCTGCAGGTGCATCTGGTGTAGCTGGTGGTTCGCTTTTGCTTATACCTCTTGCATGCTCGTCATTTGGCATTTCAAACGATATCGCTATGCAAGTAGTTGCTATTGGTCTTATTATTGGCGTTATTCAGGATTCTTGCGAAACTGCACTTAACTCTTCCACGGATGTTCTCTTTACTGCGGTTGGCGAATATCGCATGTGGCAGCGTGCAGGTATTAAGTTTAAGATGGGCAGGGATCACGAGACTGTGCAACTTAAAAAGTAGCTGTTCTAGCTGTTGCTAGTTTTTGCTAAGTATTCTTGCTAGTGTGCGTTCTTACGTTTTTACGTTTTTATGAGCGCGCACTTTTATTATATTTGGATGTTTATTGTAAATGAATCTAACAGATGTTCAAATAAAATAGTAGAAGTGGAATCAGTATTTTAGCGCGCATTAGACTTTAGGGAAGTGGTAGGTTGTGTTTGCAGGAATGCTGCGGTTGATCCACGCGTTTGCTGCGATTATACTTCCGCTTCCTATTGTGGTTTCTCCGCCTAAGATTGTTGCGTTTGCGTAAATTACAACATTATTCCCAATATTTGGATGTCGCTTTCCACCTTTTATAGGATTTCCGTTCTCGTCTAGTGCAAAGCTTTTCGCACCAAGCGTTACTCCTTGGTAAAGCTTAACATGCTCGCCGATTACAGTTGTTTCGCCAATTACAATGCCAGTTCCGTGATCAATGCAAAAATATGCACCAATTTTTGCTCCTGGATGAATGTCAATTCCGGTTTTTCTATGAGCATATTCGCTCATAAGTCTAGGAATTAGTGGCACGTTAAGCTCGTAGAGTGCGTGAGCTGTGCGGTGAATAAGCATTGCGTAAAAACCAGGGTATGCGAGCGTGACTTCTACTTTGCTTGTGCAAGCAGGATCGCCTTCGTATATTGCTTGAATATCTGTTAAAAGTAACTTTTTAATTGCAGGAAGTTTATGTATGAATTGATTGCAAGTTTCTTGAATTTTAATTGAGTTGCTTGTATAGGATTGAAGTTCGTGGAATATAATGCGTTCTATAGTGTCTAACGCGTTTGAAGTAACGGTATTCAAAGTAGCATTGAGTTGCGCAGTATCGTTACTTACATTGCGTGCATGCAACTCAGGCAAAAGTAACACCTGAGTTGCATGTATGAGCGCAATAATATTGTGATAGTTAGGTATGAATGTAGCTTGCCTTATGTCAGAATCATGAATTGAATTGAGTTTGTTTATAAGGTCAAGATGCTCATTCATACATTAATCTCCAGTATTTTCTTTGTTTTCTTTATTTTCTCGTTTTAATTACTAATTAATATTTGCACATATTATTTAATCAAAACTTGCGTGTTTATAGTAGTGCTACTAAATACAGTTAGTTTTCAAATAATGCAGTAGACAAGTATCTATCGCCTGAATCTGGAAGTATTGCAACGATGGTTTTGCCTGCATTTTCTTCTCTTTTTGCTTCTTGGATTGCTGTCCAAACCGCAGCTCCGGAAGAAATGCCTACGAGAACGCCTTCTTTTTTGCTTATAAGCTTGCCGCTTTCAATTGCGTTTTCATTTGTTACATGAACAATACGATCGTAAATGTTTTGGTTGAGCACATCTGGCACGAATCCTGCACCGATTCCTTGAATCTTGTGCGCTCCTGGCTTGCCGCCTGCGAGCACAGGGGAGTCGGCTGGTTCTACTGCAATTACTTCAAGCTGCGGATTTTGCTCTTTTAAATATGTTCCTGTACCAGTGATTGTGCCGCCTGTTCCAACACCAGCAATGAGCATATCTACGTTTCCATTAGTGTCTTGCCAAATTTCTGGGCCGGTTGTGTTGTAGTGCGCGTGCACATTTGCTTGATTGGTAAACTGTCCTGGAGTCCACGCGTTTGGAGTGTTTTCAACGATTTCTTTCGCTTTTGCAATAGCGCCTTTCATTCCTTCTGCAGCAGGTGTGAGCACGAGTTCTGCCCCGTATGCTTTCATAAGTTTTCGGCGTTCAATAGACATGCTTTCTGGCATTACAATAATGCTTTTGTATCCTTTTGTTTGTGCAATCATTGCAAGACCAATGCCAGTGTTTCCAGAAGTTGGCTCAACAATTACTGAGCCTGGCTTAATTGTGCCTGTGGTTTCTGCTTCTTCAATCATCTGCTTTGCGATGCGGTCTTTTACGGAACCTGCTGGGTTGAAGTATTCGAGTTTTACGAGGATTTTTGCTGCTAGATTGTACTCTTTTTCAATGTGAGTAAGCTCCAGAAGTGGAGTGTGACCTACGAGTTCTTGCACGGACTTGTAGATGTTAGACATAATATTTCCCCTTACTTGTTTGTTTTGTTTAATTTAATTTGTTTAATTTTGTTTATTTTTAATTTTTAAAAAATAATTTTTTATTAATAAAGAGATTGTTGTTTATTAGTTGTTTCTAAAAAATGCCATTTATCTGTTTAATATCTAATCCGTATTAAATTGTTATCTTTTCAACGTTTTATATTCGAATTTTGGCATAAAAAAAGAAACAGCGCGCTGTTTCTTAAATCGTCATTTGCTGTGTTCTAACGTAAATGCTTTTAACACAGGCTAGATGTTATGCACAGTCAGTGCTTGAAAACATCATTTCGATTAAGAAATGCGCAACAGCATACGTTACAACAACAATTTGTCATCATATTTGTATGATACATGTGCACTCCTTTACTCGTCGAAATGGTGATAAGTGGAAACTATAGCGAATGGATTTGCGTTTGTCAAACTTAATTTAAGTTCGCTAATCTTAATTTGTGCTCTATGATCCTATTTTGTGTTTGCCAAACTTAATTTTAAGAAATTATATGTTACTTTCATGCATTTTCGTTATTGCTGCTTTTGAGAGTTGGTTGTTTAGCAGATTTGATAATTTATTTGTGAGTTATCTTATACTGGAATTTGCTAAGTTTGTTTGTTATAATTGGCATGTTAATTCGGTACGGAAGTTGACAAACTGAGATCATGAAAAATATAATCCTCGACAGACAGACAGACAGACAGACAGACAGACAGACAGACAGACAGACAGACAGACAGACAGACAGACAGACAGACAGACAGACAGACAGACAGACAGACAGACAGACAGACAGACAGACAGACAGACAGCGTGATGCTGTCTTTTTCGTAACATAATTTTTATCGTCTCACCACTCTATACATTGTTTATTTTGTATTGAAATAGGTTAGTGGTTCTGCATATTTACACGCATTTTTGGTTTTGCGTTTGCACTATATAAATTTTCGAAATTTAATAAAAATTATTGTTACGATAATAGTTAGTTTGGCTGGAAATAAAAAATGAATAATAAAATAATAAAAAAAGTTATTAGTCTAGCAGTTGCTTTTGTAGCTACGATTGGACTTTTTGCTGGAACAGTGACAGCTCAGGCTGCTGGAGTGAATAATGCGAATAAGCAGCCGCTTCACATATCTATGAATTATGCAGAAAAATTAGGAAAAGGTCATACAACGCCTGGGGCGCTTGGACAGCTTAGTACTGGCATGGAAGAAATGTGGAAAAATCTTCCCATAACGGTTATTGATGGACAAGGGCATGAATTTGAAGTTAAGAAAGAATTAAATGGTCACTGTGAACGTACTGTTGGAAGTTTTGCAAATGGTGAAAAAGTAACTATCAAAGTTGATACTTCAAAGCTTCCTGATAACTATCATCTTTCCTGGGAGTCTGATTACACGTATTCTAAACCAATTAAAAATTATTCTCAGTTCCAAGTAGTTGTTGATAGTAGTATGCCTGTGCGTATTTCGCTAGCTCAAATGAAGGTTAAATTCGACTTGCAGGGAGGAAAAGTTGACGGTAAGTCGGACTCAATAACAAATATAGTAAAAAAAGATAATACGGTTGATTTTCCAGCTGACCCAACAAAAGATAATTTAGTGTTTGGCGGATGGTACACCGAGCTACCTGATACTGAGTCGTATAGACAAAAAAATGTTGTAGGCAAACGCTACTACTGGAATAGCAAATCGCCATTTTCTGATTATAGTCGCGATTGGATGTCGTGGAATGATGAGAAATTAGACCCATTGTATGACGGCGTATTTTTACTTCGCGCACAGTGGAATGCTCGTGCGACTTTTAACGCAAATGGAGGAGTGTTCAATGATAAAAATGAGAACACGAAGGACGAAGTAACAACTATAGTTGGTAAAAAAATTACAATTGCCCAAGCTCCTACGCGCGAAGATTATCAGTTCTTAAACTGGGTGGATGCTGCTGGTAAAGCCTACAAGCCTGGTGATATGTATACGTTGAATGCTAATACTGCGTTTACTGCTCAGTGGAAGCAGATTCGAAGCACGGTTACATTTAAGGATGGCGATAAGACTCAAACGGTAAAGGTGGAAACTGGTAAGGCTATTGATATGGATGTGTTAAAAGATCAGTCAATGCCTAAGAATCCAACTAAAGATGGCTACACGTTTAAAGAGTGGAATACTAAGGCGGATGGTAAAGGTACTGCGTTTACTGGTAAAACCATAGTAAATAGTGATACGACTGTATATGCCATCTTTACGAAGAATCTGAAACCAGCACCTACTCCAGATCCAATTTTGCCTGCACCTTTTGAGCCTGAATCAGGGATGGAGAATCCATTGTCAGTTCCTGAATCTCAAACTCCGGAGACTAAACAAGAGCTATCTCATGCGCCTAAGTCGGAGCATGAACATAATACAGCGCATGAATATGTGAAATCTCCTGTTGTTGAGCATAAGACTGAAAAGCATGTTCCAGATATGCCTAAGACTGGTGAGTCAGCTTCAGTTGTTGCGTTGATTTCTGCTTTAGGTTTTGCTATTGCTGGTTTCGCTGTTGTGCGATTGAGGAGAGTGTTTGAAGCAAAATCCGTAAGATAACTAGTGTTTACTTGCGTAAGTTGAAGTTTTACGCGCTTTTATAAGGCTTCGTAAAGTCTTATAAAGTAAATGAGGCGGCCTTGACTAGTTGATAGTTAAGGCCGTTTTGTTTACTGACGCTTGTTTTTGTTTACTTATATAGCTGATAAGTAAACAAATTCGGGGAAGTGCTCTTGTTTTTATTTACTTGTGTACCCTCTAAATAAACAAATTCGGTGAGAAGCTCGCTAGTTAGATCTCTTACGAAACTCACGTTGGAGGTTCACAGTACTTCCAATCCAAGTGAGTTTTTTGCATTGAAGGAAATTGAAATCCCAATGGTTTCAATCTCGGTCAAAGCGCTATAGTAGTACACGAATGCACGGGTTGTCTTTGGTGCATTAAAGTCCTATGTTAAAAGAAGAGATAGGCGACTTGATATACTGAGCGATTACGCTAGAAAATTTAGGGTTTCAACGTTGATTGCACAGTATTCGGGGGTGTTATTGTCAATGAATTTAGCAGATGTTCAAATAAAAGAGTATGAAAAGTATAATAGCAAAGATATTTTAAGGTTGTATGATTCCGTTGGTTGGTCTGCGTACACAGATGATTTAGTTGCTTTGGAAAATGGTTTTAACAATTCGCTCAAGGTTTTAGCTGCATATAAAAGTGATGAGCTAGTTGGCATTGTTAGAGCTGTTGGCGACGGATATACGGTTGTTCTTATCCAGGATATCCTTGTTTTGCCTAAGCATCAAAGGCAGGGGATAGGGTCTGCTTTGTTAAAGGCGATTGTGGATTGTTATCCTAATGTTCGTCAAATTCAATTGACTACGGATTGTACTGAAAAAACTATTGCTTTTTATAAGTCAGCTGGTTTTATTGAGTTAGCAGAAATCGATTGCTGCGGTTTTATAAAAGACAGGACATGATGCAGAAAATATGATTCTCTAGTGGCCATTAAGTGCGAATTTGCAGCAATTGACCATTTTGTGATCTTTGCGTATTAATGTGTGTATTTGTATATAGGATTGAATGGCTTGTAGGATGGAGTTGATTATATGACAGAATATAATTTACCAATTTTAGAGTATGATTCCGATAAAAGTGCAGTTTTAATGCCAAAACACGATAATATTTCTGTTCAGCTTCCATCTAAAGCGGTTTTTGCTTTCTTAGGCGATGAAATTGATCAGTATGCTTTAAGTAGGAAAGCTACGATTGTAGCAAATTTTGAATCTGCAACCAAAAAATATCCGATATATGTTTTGGAAGAAAAAGTAGGAGATACAGTAAAAGAAAATACAAACAGCGAAGTAGAAGAAGAAACACAAAAAATCTGCTTAGTACAGGCCCCGGTTGGCGCTCCTGCCGCTGTTCAGATCTTAGATTGGTTGATTTCTTACGGTGTTAGTGAAGTTGTTAGTGCTGGTTCTTGCGGATCGCTAGTTGATTATGCGGAAAACGTTTTTTTGGTTCCGTATAAAGCTTTAAGGGATGAGGGGACTTCTTATCATTATTTGCCTCCAAGTCGTTATGTTGATGTTTCAGAGCGCTCGAGGCGTGCTATTTTGCAAACTTTGCAGGCGCATAATTTGCCTTATCATGAAGTTAAGACGTGGACTACGGATGGATTTTTCCGTGAAACTAAGACAAAAGTTGCTAACCGTAAGCAGGAGGGATGCGCGGTTGTTGAAATGGAGTGTTCTGCTTTAGCAGCTTGTGCGCAAATGCGCGAGATTGTTTGGGGTGAGATTCTTTATACTGCAGATACTTTGCATGATGTTGAAAATTATGATGAGCGCAATTGGGGTGGGGATTCTAAAGCGTATGCTCTTGAGCTTTGTATTGAAGCAGTATTGCGCATTTGACACGTTTACGCTGATATCACGTATAAAACCATCGTTCTAATTTGATTTTTTTTTTAACTCTATGCTTATTATTTCTAACAAGCATTACATGTAAGTGTGTTTAACCATTTATAGGTGTTGTCAAGTAGATAAGCATGAACAATCAGGATAAGTATGATAGTGTAGCTTTCAACGTTTTGTAGCGGGCGAATCGGCAAAACAGAAGCGAAAATGCTAGCTACGAAAATGCTATTAGATAGGAAATAGTAGAAATATCGAAAATAGCTATAAAGGAAGTGAGAGGTAGCGAGAATGAACAAAACTGACAATACAGCAAATCAGCAATCGTCCGCGAATCAGCAATCATCCAAACTGCATCCCGACGTAAAAAATTACGTAAAACTATTTTTCAAAGAAAACAAGCTTGTAGCTTTTCTTTCGATGATAGTTTTTATTTCCTTGTCTATGATTTACACTGCTATTTCTTGGATTTTGCAAATTATTTTCGACTATATGGCAGGTAAAGGATCCTACTCTTTAACTACTATTTTGCTGCTTGTCGTTTCCTTTATGCTGGCAATCTCCCTGATTTTCGCGTTGAAGCGCAGTTCGTACCCTCGCTTTCTTGAAAAAGCAATGAATCAGTATAAAGAGTCTGTTATCAAGAAGCTTTTACAGAAGAGTTATAGTGATTTTTCGCTCGCGAATTCCGGCACGTATCTTTCTGTACTTACTAATGATTGCGAGCGTATTCAAGAAAAGTATTTGAAGAAGATTTTTGACTTTGTTCAAGACGTTCTTATGCTGGTAAGTTCGCTAGCTCTTATGATTTACTATAGTCCACTGCTCACTGTTATTGCTCTTATTATTTCCGTGCTTCCTATGGCGTGCTCGATCCTTACAGCTAGCGGAATTGCCACTCGAGAGGAGCAGGTTTCTAAGTCGAATGAGTCTTACACAGCTTTGACGAAGGATGTTTTGAATGGAGTTTCGGTTATTAAGAGTTTTAAGGCGGAGCAGGAGGTGATTAACCGTTATCAGAATCAGTCGATGGAGCTTGAGCATACGAAGAATCTTCGCGAAAAAACGATGACTACTGTTTCTGCTCTTGGAACGATTTCGAGCCTTGCAACTCAGCTTGGCGTGATGCTTGTTGGCGCTTGGATGGTTAATGCTCATGTTGGTGTTATTACTGCTGGAATGGTGTTAGCTTTCACCAATTTGATGAATGGTGTACTTCAGCCTATTGCAAGTCTTCCGCAAATGCTCGGCGAGATGAAGGGCGCTAAGAAGCTGATTAGCAAGATGGCCGATTATATGAGTAACGTTAAGGAAGATTCTGGCGAGATCATTGACGATTCTGTTAAAAACGTTGTTTTGCGCAATGTTTCGTACGCTTATGATGCGGATCATAAAGTCTTGAAAAATGTAAATCTAACTTTGCAAACTGGAAAATCTTACGCGATAGTAGGACCTTCTGGTGCTGGTAAGAGTAGTTTGATTAATCTGCTTATGGGCTACTACAAGGATTATGAAGGTAGTGTGAAGCTGGATAATCACGAGCTTAGTGATGTGAGCAAGAGTTCGCTTTACGATAAGACGACTCTTATGCAGCAGTCTGTGTTTATGTTTGATGCTTCGATTTTAGATAATATTACGCTTTTTAAGCCATTCCCAGATGTGGAAGTGGATCGTGTGATTCACTTGGCTGGTTTGGATGATTTGATTGCTGCTAAAGGCAAGGATTATCAGTGTGGCGAGAACGGTAGTCATCTTTCTGGCGGCGAAAAGCAGCGTATTGCTATTGCGCGAAGCCTGCTTAAAAAGTCCGAGATTCTGCTGGTCGATGAAGCTACAAGCGCGTTAGATAACGAGACAAGTGCGAACGTAACGCAGTCTATTTTAAATTTGCAAGGAATTCTTCGACTCGTGGTAACTCACCGCTTGGATGCCAATTCGCTTAAGCAATATGATGAGATTCTTGTGATGAAAAGCGGCGAGCTTATTGAGCGCGGAAGCTTTGAGGAGCTTATGAATCAAAAGGCTTACTTCTACTCGCTTTACACTGTGTCTATGTGAGGATGTTGATCTGGCTTGGGCTTGGCTTTCGCTTGGTTTGCGCTGAGCAATTTTAAGCTCAGTAGAGACACTGGTGCAGATTGCGTACTGCGCGATGTCTCTGTTTTGCGCTAGTGGCCATTAGGTGCAAAATTGCGTTGTTTGGCTACTTTGTGATTTGGTTAAATGTGGTTTGGCTATTTGCACTTTACGATTTGCTTGCGCATTTGATACGTTTATGCTGATATAATATATGAAATCAGCGTAAACGTATCATTAAGTAGGTGGGCAAATGTTAAAGGATCAATTGTGCAATTACATAGAGAAAAAGCAAGTTTTAAGCATTGATAGTGTCATCAAAGAACTTGGAATTAGCCCGTCTAGTGTTTATCGATTTATTAAAGATGAGAGCTTAGAACGCGTATCAAAAGGTGTTTACGTTAAGAGCAATTTGTGGAATGATGAAATGAATTTATTGTCAAAGCGCACATCTGTTGCTGTTTTTTCACATGAATCTGCCCTTCTTCTACATAATTTGACTGATAGAGAACCTTCTTCTTTAACAGTGACTGTTCCGTCAACTTATAATGCAAGTAGTCTAATTAAGACTGGTGTTAGGGTGTTTTATATAAAACCAGATTTTTTAGGAATTGGTAAGACGAATCTTATGTCGCTTGAAGGTAATCTTGTGCCTTCTTATGATTTAGAGCGCACAATTTGCGATATTTTGCGTTCTCGTTCTCAAATAGATGCACAGGTGGTATTTGGTGCGTTAAAAGCTTATGTTAAAAGAAAGGATAAGCGACTTGATATACTAAGCGATTACGCTAAAAAATTTAGGATTTCAAAGTTGATTTCACAATATTTGGGGGTGTTGTTATGAGAATGAAGGATGCTAATCAGCTTAAAGCAAAAATAAAGAATGTTGCACTCCAAAAGGGTGTAGATCCTCGCGTGCTAATGCGCGTATATATGATGGAGCGTTTTTTAGATCGTGTTTCTCGCTCGCGGTATAAAGACAATTTTGTTCTAAAAGGTGGAATGCTGATTTCTTATCTTGTTGGCGTAAATCTTCGTACAACAATGGATATTGATACAACTATGCAAAATATTTCTCTTAGTGAAGATGATGTGCGTATTTTTATATCAGATGTAATATCTATCAATATCGATGATGGTGTTAAATTTACGCTACAAACGCTTGATTCTATTATGCAAGAATCTGACTATCCAGGGGTTCGAGCTAGCCTAATTGCAGATTTTGATGGTACAAAAACTCCTGTTAAAATCGATATTTCAACTGGACATGCTATTACTCCATCTGCTATGGAAGCAGAATTGCCTTTAATGTTCTCAGAATCTATCTCTTTATTGACTTATCCAATTGCAACGATTTTAGCAGAAAAGTTGCAAACAATTCTTGTGAGGGAAGAATTTAACACGAGAATGCGAGATTTTTATGATTTGCATGCTCTTAGAGTGTCTCAAGGAGATAATGTCTTTAAGAAAGAAGAGATTGCTAAAGCTTTTTACGCTACTTCTCAAACGAGAAACACCCTTTATTTACTGAGTAACGTGAATGAAATTTTCGATAGGATTAAAGATAGTGAAGTGATGAGAATAAAGTGGAAGGATTACCAAAGGAAAGCACCTTGGGCTAAAGTCTTTCTTGGGAAGAAATAATGCAAGATATGAATTTCTTTTTGATGTTCTTTCATAATGAGGTTGTAGCTTAAGTTATTTTATTATTTGAATGGCTTTTATTAAATCATCGGGAGACGTGCGATAGTGGCCAATCGTTGCGAATTTGCAGCGATTAGCTACTTTGCGATTGGTTGATTGGTGGTTAAAAATAAACGCCAGGGAGTTTATTCAACTCGACTGGCGTTTATTAGTCATTTGTGTTATTCGCTAGTTGCGTTTTTACTTGCTGTGTTTGCCAAAATAATCTGCTAAATAAACTGTGATATTACAATGCCGGCAGCCATAAGCGGAATATTGAAAATAAGGAATGTTGGAACGCAAGTATCCCAAATATGACTGTGCTGACCGTCTGCGTTTAAGCCGGAAGTAGGTCCAAGTGTGGTATCGGAAGCAGGGGAGCCTGCGTCTCCAAGAGCTGCAGCAGAAGACATAAGAAGAATCGTTGCAGGAGTGCTGAAACCAATGCTCTGGCACAGTGGCACGAACAAAACCGCAAGAATAGGAACCGTGCCAAACGAAGTACCAATGCCCATAGTCACAAGCAAACCAATAAGCGTAATAACAAATGCAGCAACAAGTTTGTTTTGTCCCATAGAAGCTACACCAAAGTTTACAAGCTCCTCAACTCCGCCTGTCGCTTGGATCACGTTAGCATATCCGCCCGCAATGAGCATCACAAACGCAATAAGACCCATGAGTTTTACGCCGCCAGTAAGCTGATTGTCAATGTCATTCCACTTTATTGCTCCAAAAATAATCATAGTTGCAAGACCTGCAATAGACGAAAGCGAAAGATCCTTACTAATAACTTGCACTACTACAACAACAATAATTGCGAGAATAGTCACATAATGGCGTAAATTAAGAGGTCCGACAACGGCGTCGGCGGCACGAGTGTCAGTTTCTGTAGTTTTGTATTCGCGAGGTTTCCTGTAGAGCACAAACACTGCAAAAAGTAGTGATGCAAACATCGCAAGACCTAAATACCAGTTCACAGCACTAACGTCTGCAACACTAACCTTCATGCCATTTTTAGAAAGATTTGTAGCAATAACAGTTTGGAAAATAAGACCAAAGCCAAATGGAATAGCAATATACGGAACTTCAAGACCAAAAGCAGTGCAGCATGCTGCAGCTCGACGGTCAAGCTTCATCTTATTCATAACTCTCAAAATAGGCGGAATAAGAATAGGAATATAAGCAATATGAACCGGCACAATATTTTGAGACATGCATGCAATAATAGTTAGTACCGCAAGTAGAGCGTACTTTTTCATGCCAATAATTGAGCTAATTTTTTTAGAAATAATTTGAGCTAAGCCTGTTGCAGTAATTGCTTCCGCAAAAGTTCCAAGCAAAATGTAAGCGAGAGCGGTTTGTGCGTTGGTGGAGAAACCGTCGCAAAGCAAAGCCATAATTGTGTGATTTCCGTCACCGAAAAGAGGAAGATGACCAGCAATGCCACCTGCAATGCAAGCTACTATCATTGATAGCAAAACATTAAGTTTTGCAAGACTAAGCGCGCATAGCACTATAACCGACACAATAACCGGATTAAATATAATATTTAAAATTTGCAAACCTAGCATGCCGTTCACCCCTTTAAATGCTTGAATTTTAATATATTGTTTGAAGCAATACGTTTTATTTCGTATTGCTTACGCTTGTATTTTTGCATATGTATTCTCACATATGTATTTCTTACATTTAGTAATTAAGGACAATATAGCATGGAAGTGTTTACAACATGTTTCTTAATTAAAGATGAAATATAAACAATTCAACAGAAAGATTGAAGTAGCTTAACAATTGTTTACCCAAAAGAGTACCCTAAGGTATCAGTGGTGAAGAATTAAGAATAATCACCAAATGTCCGGTTTTGCACCGTTTTATGCAGCATTGCAACGTGAGTTTATCGCTAAAAATAGCGATAAAGCAATGTGAAAAGTAAAAATTGTTTTGCTAATTGCGAAGATCTAAAAATAAACAACAAACACAAACAACAAAATTAAAAATTGAAAATTAGTTATTTAGAGTAAGGAGGAATGCCTGGCGCTCTAAGCGAAATTTAGATACTGCGTTGTGTCTAAGCAATAAGCGTCAAACATACAAATTATGCAAGAGGAACAAACGTTTTTAGAAGCTAAAGAATTAGGGTTAAAAAGATTTAGAAGATCGCCATTTTGGGATGTGTCGCTAAAAGTTGCACCTCATCAAATCGTTGCAATTTCAGGCGAACATGGTTCTGGAAAATCAGCTTTGCTGCTTGCATTATCTGGTTATATGAAATTCACTAATGGAATTCTTACTATTGCGGACGTAACTCTTCCTAATGATTTCCAAGAATCTCGACAATACGTTGGTTTGGGATTATTTAGCGGAATTAACGAATTTTATAAAACGCAAACAATAGAAGAAGTTCTTATGAGCGAGTTGAAACTAGCAGCGCGCTCGCCTCTATTTTTGAAGCAATACAAAAATGATGTTAAAAACCGTGAAGCTTTACAGCAGTACGCTTACAACGTGTTAGCTCAATGGAAAGTATTTTCTCCTCACGAAACAGCAATAGGAGAGTTGACTCCGTGCGAGCGCATGCGTTTGGCAATTGCGCTTGCTTTGTTAAAAAAGCCGTGGCTGCTATTTGTTGATGGAATTGAAACGGAGCTTACTAGCGAGCAAAGCGAATGCCTATTTTCCGATATTCGCGCGTATGTTAGTAAAAATTACTGCTCTTGCCTTGTTGGAGTTTTGCAAAGTGAGTTAGAAAAGCAAGCTGATCAAGTCTTAAGACTAAGCCCAAATCATGGGGAATCAGAAAATTCTCATATTGATCCACAGCTTGGTACAAGTGAAGCAAATGGTGGTGAAAACAATGCGCGTTAATACTCTTGCTCTTGCATTTCGAGAGCTTAACAATACGTTGAAAGGAAAAGCTCGAAAGCTTGTTATTGGAACCGTAGCTTTGATTCCACTTTTATACGGATCGCTTTATTTGTGGGCATTTACTAATCCTTATAAGACTTTGAATACTGTTCCTGTAGCTGTTGTTGTTGAAGACAATGGTGCTGTGATTAACGGCAAAATGCGTAACATTGGAAACGAAATCAAAACTCGTTTAAAGAATCAAAAAGATGGTAGTGAGGGCTTCCAATGGAATTTTGTTAATAGTGATGAAGCAAACAAAGGTCTTAAAAATGGCAACTATTTTATGGTAGCAACCATTCCAGCTTCCTTCAGTAAGTGCATTGCTTCTGCGCAATATGAAACTCCTACTAAAGCAAAACTTCATGTAAAGTACGATCAGGCAAGTAATATGCTGGCATCTCAGATTGGCAAAACTGCTTTCCATACTATGCGTAGCGAAATCAGCGAGGCGATTGCTCAAGAGTATTGGGAGAACATGTTTGCGAAAGTTAATTCTGCTTCTGATTCTCTTGGTGACGCAGTAAATGGTGCTGGTGCTTTGCATGAAGGCTCAAAATCTTTGCAAAATGGAGTAAATAAGCTTGCAGATGGATCTAATCAACTTTCACAATCTTTGCGAAAACTTCAAGGCGGATTAAGTGAGCTTCAAAAAGGAGCGAATACTCTTTCTAAAGCAAACGCTAGAAGTAAAGCAGGCGCGCAATATCTTGCTCAAAAAACGCAAGATTTAGCAAACGGAGCTCAACAATTAAGCAAAGGAACTCAAAAACTATCGGCAGCAACAAGCGAATTTTACGATGGTGCGCAAAAGCTTTCTGCTTCTAGTAGTGAATTAGAGGAACGCGTTAAGGCTGGAAATGCTGAAACAAAAGCACAAATTATGGGTCTTCTTATGAAAGCGCAAGATCCTAGGGTCACTAAGGAAGACGTGCTCACTAGTTTGCAAGGTTTAGCTGGAGGATTAAGTGAGAATTCTGATCTTCTAGAAACAAATCTTTCTGCTTTAAGCGCTGGAGCAGACAAGCTTTCTGCTGGAAGTTTGCAAATAAAGGGCGGAGCTGACGCAATATCTCAAGGTGTTGAAGCTGTTAATACTGGCTCAAATAAGCTTGCTGCTGGAGCGAATAGTCTTGCTGAAGGTTTGGCTCAAGTAAGTAACGGTAGTGAGAAACTAAATAATGGTGCGAATGCAGCAGCTCAAGGTTCTGCGAAAATAGTTAATGGTTCTGATCAGCTTAATTACGGAGCTAAGAAGCTATCGGATAATACTCCAAAGCTGGTTGAAGGCGCAAAAAAGTTGCATGACGGGCTTAAGAATTCTCAAAAGTCTGGAAAAATCAACAATATCGTGCAAAAAAGTAAGATGATGAGCGCGCCAGTTTCTTTGGAAGAACACGAGTATTCTCACGTTGAAAATTACGGAACAGGTTTCGCTCCTTACTTTATTTCCATCGGACTTTGGGTCGGTGCTCTTATGGCAACCTTTGTTTTGAGAGTTATGGATAGGCGAGCGATACTAAATGGCATGAATCCGCTTAAGAGTGTGCTTATTAGCTTAACGCCGTTTGTGCTTATGGGCATTGTGCAAGCTGTAATTCTTATGGGCGTAGTGCACGTTGTGTTAAAGTTGCAAATTGATAACGTTCTTGCGTTCTATGGTCTTGGAATTATTGCATCCATAATGTTTATGGCAATAATGCAAATGATTATGGTGATTTTCCACATACCAGGGCGAATAGTTGCAATTGTGCTGCTTATGTTGCAAATCACAAGCTCTGCAGGAACATTCCCAGTTCAAATGACGCCGGCATTCTTTAGAGCTGTTCACCCATACTTGCCAATGACGTACTCGATTATGGGGTTGCGTCAAGCAATGGCTGGAAAGAACAGTGGCGAAATAGTTTTCGGCATTGAAATGCTTGTGCTTTTCGGCGTGATTGCGATTGCTATAACAAGCATCGTTGCGCGCATGAAGCGTACTGTAACGATGTTTGATTTGCATCCTGTGATAACGCTTGAGGCGTAAGCGTCGCTTATCTAATACTAACCTGCGTAAGAGTGAATAGCTTTTGCGCAGGCTTTTTATATTTAAGTAACCTAAATTTATGCAGTTTCCAAACATTACAACGTAGTATTAGAATATTTAACTTGCTTGCTTACAATTAGTTAAAGTTTGAGAAGGGGTAGTTATGCCTAATGGAATTGCGGTGAAGCTAAAAAAATTTATTGCATTAGCACTTTCGCTGTTTCTTTTTATGCCATTATGTTCAGGATGCTCAAATCAAAATGGCGCAAATACAGAAGCTGTTAATAGTGCAAAAAAAGTTAATGTTATTAATGCAAAAGTAGCAGCTTTATATAAAAAAGTTTTAGCAAACGCTGATAAATATAACCTTAATGAAGCTGATTCAGAAATTGATACTAGCAAAAGTAAGTATTCTTACGCGTTAGTCAATATGAGCGATAGGGATATTCCGGAGCTTATTCTTCGGAAAAATTATAAATATGTGTCATGTTCGAAGGTTTTTGCTGCAAATAAAGATTACAGTGACGTTGTTTCTTCAAATGATTTAATTTGCGATGGCGTTGGAGACATTGGCGGTTTTAGGGCTTCGTTATCGCAATACGCAGACAGCAATTCATTAAGCTATGTTGAGTGGTCTTCTGGAACAGGGGATACTGAGGCTTACAAGGTTACTATGAATATTGCTGATAGTAATCCTCTTAAAAAAGAAAAATACTGGTCTGGAATAATCACTGATCTTCCTAAACAGAATACAAAAAATATTAATTTTGTCAGTACAGATGACACTACGCTTCTCGATAATTTGGCAAAAACTGAAGATAATACTTATGAGAAAACCGTAAGCAATAAAGGCGGCGACTCTAATTCAGAAGATAAGGATTCTAAGAAGTCTGGCGAGAATGCAAGTAAGAAAGCTGATTCTAAGAAATCCGCTAGTGGCGAATCTTTAGACAGCAAGATTAAAGCTGAAAAAGCAAGCGGAAGGCAAGTAGTTTCCGGAACTGTGAAGGTTTTGTCGTACAACCAGGTTCTTGAAGCGCAAAATATTCAAGATCCTAATCCGGGATCTTCAGATCCTAATCAAACTTTCATGATTCTTATTCTGGATAATAAAACCAGCGTTACTTTGCCTCACAGCGGCGATATGGGCAATCCACCTCATCCTAGCGATGCGACCATGATGGCGTTTGATGATGGTAGTCAAGCTAAACAAATCATGGAAAAGTATGTGAATAAGAAAGTTTATGTAAGTTTTATTGTAAATGATGGATTCTTCCCTTCGGACACTGGATTGCCTTTAGGTGAGCCTCATTTGTGCAATCTAAAAGTTATTGAATAGCTATTGTTCAATTAGAAATAGTTGAAGTAGCTGTGGTAGTTGCACTGGTTGCAATAGTTGCTACAAATAAAATAAAGACCCCACATTTATTTGTGGGGTCTTTTGTTATTTTGCTTTTGTTATTTTATGAAAAACTATTAGAACGTAATTAAAATCAACAAATTCTAGAAAATAAGTTTGCTAAAAATCTGATTTTAGAAAGTAGACGCGTAGACTTCGGCAATTGCAGCTTCGTCCATATGCATATAGGAGTTCTTCAAAAGTCGCTGCTGTTCTTTAACAACGCTTGAAGCCCAGCTTTGAATCATATCCTCGCTCATGCCATACTCGTGAAGCCTATGCTTAGGAAGAATCGTGTTAAGCACTTCGTCAAGCTTGTCTAGTACGTCTGCCTTCTTGCATTCTAGAATATTTGCCATGAAGTCGAAAAGCTTAGAAAGCTCAGTGTTTTCTGCGTTATTCTCGTTAGCGTCGTGCTTAGCATAGTATCGCAAAACGCTTGTAAGAAGCGCAGCATTCGTCTCGCCGTGAGCCACGTGGAAAGTGCCGCCAAGCGGATAAGCCATAGCGTGCACGCAACCGCAGCCAGCGTTACCAAACGCAATGCCAGCGTAAAGACTTGCTGAAACCAAATCGCTTACAACTTGGCTTTTTGCGCTGCTGCCTTCCTTTACAACTCGCATATAACTTTGCAAAATAAGTCCGCAAGCCTTGTAACTAAACATTTTTGTAAGCTCTGTTGCAATAGGAGAAAGTGCGGACTCAATCGAATGTGTAAGAGCGTCAATAGAGCTGGTTGCAAAAACGTAATCCGGTAGGCTCTTTAACAATTCCGGAATAAGAACCGCGTCCGTAGCGTAGCAAGCATCGTTTGCCAAACCTTTCTTGGTATTGCGCTTAGTAAGCGAGAACACGGCAACGTTCGTAACTTCAGAACCGGTTCCGCAAGTAGTTGGCACAAGAATAAGATCAGCGCCTTTTTGTGCAGGAATCTTGCCGTCGACCAAGTCTTCAAGCGGGCTAGTTTGTTTCAACGCACAAACCTTCGAAATATCCAAAACAGTGCCGCCACCAATGCCAATCACGCGCTTTGGAGTTGTGTGAATGTCGCTAACGATTGCATCAACCATTGCATCGCTCGGCTCACCCTTGCCGTATTTCTCTTGGAAAATAACGTCGCAATCAAGATTCAAATCACCAAAATAAGGCTCCCAAATGTATTGGTTTGTAATAACCAAATCACCCTTGCCGAGCTTGAATTCTTGCGCAAAGTCGCGTGCCTGCTCGAACTTATGAATAGTTGGTTTAATAGAAAGCTGCTTCATCCTAGACTCCTTTGTTTTAATCTGCATGTCTTACGCTAATATGCGCGTCGTGTGCGCGCTTTTGTGCGCGGATGATTAAAAAACCAAGCAACTGCTCCATTATAGAACAGATTGCTTGGTTTAATAAATGCGATTTAAGCTAATAGCAGAAGCTAATCGCAGAGATTAATCATCAAAGATTACAGATATTAATCATCCCTTCAACAAAGCAGTGTAAGCAGCCATCGTAATGTAGTTGTATGGCTGGTTGAAGTGAGGCATGAAGAAGATGTCGCACAAAGCAAGTTCCTTAATCGTGACTTTCTTCTGAATAGCCAGCGAGAACAGGTGAATTGCGGCAGACATATCGTAGTTAGAAGCCAATTGGCAACCAACAATAACCTTCGTATCCTTCTTGTAAACGATGCGAATCTTCACCTCTGGATTCTCAACTTCCATAAACGCAGGCTTTTGAGTATCTTCGAAATCAACGTAATCAACATCCATGCCCTCTTTTTGAGCGGCAGTTAAGCTCAAGCCGGTGCAAACAAGCTTGTAGTCGTAGATCATCATTGCGCTAGAACCTTGCACGCCCTCGGTTTCTACAGGAGTTCCGCAAACGTTGTGACCTGCAATCAAGCCGCTTCGAACTGCGTTAGTAGCGAGCGCAATGTAGTTTACGCGGTCTCGAGCGTTGTCGTAGATTGTAGCGCAGTCGCCAATTGCGTACACGTCCGGATCGGAAGTTTGCTGCTTCTTGTCAACGAGGAAAGCGCCATTAGCATACTGCTTTAAGTGATCTTTGCCGAGCGCAACGTTTGGGTGGAAGCCAATAGCGCAAATCACCATGTCTGCATCGTAAGTGCCTTTGCTTGTTTTAACAGCCTTGACTTCAGTGTCTCCAACAATTTCTTCAACAGTTTGACCAAGTTCAAACTTAATGCCTTTATCTTCCATAATTTGCTTCAAATTATCGGAAAACTCTGGGTCAAAGTAGCCGTTAAGAATATGGTCTTCCATGTCAATAAGAGTTACGTTCTTGCCAAGTCGCTTAAAAGCTTCCGCAAGTTCCACGCCAATGTAGCCTCCGCCAAGAACCACGACGTTATTAAAATCGCGCTCTTGAAGCTTAGCGATAACAGTTTGAGCGTTCTGGAAAAGCTTTACCATTTGCACGTTTTCCAAGTCAATGCCCTTAATGCGAGGCCTGTTTGGAAGGCTGCCGGTAGCAAGAACCAGCTTGTCGTAAGAATCGTGAATAACAGTGCCGTCTTTAAGTTCGACTGTTACTTCTTTCTTTGCGTAATCAATGTCGAGAACTTTACTTTCAAGATTTACCTTAGCGCCTTTTTTAACGAAATCTTCTGGCTTCTGATAGAACAGTCCGTCGCTGCTTTGAATTTGCTTGCCAATCCACAAAGCCATGCCGCAACCAAGGAAGGAAATATTACTATTCTGATCGTAGATGGTAAGCTCGTTTCCTGGGTAGCTCAAAATGGTGTTAGCGCAGGCAGTGCCGGCGTGATTTGCGCCAATCTGAATGATCTTCGTCATCGGTAATCTCTTTTCGTCGTTGAATCTAGTTTAATTTTATTTATTTCTGTTGAATTCTGCTGAAATTAATTTAATTTAGTTAATTTAATTTCGCTAAATTCTGTTGAAATTATTGTATGTGCTTCAACTGCTTTGTTTAATTCACGCTGCGGCGCGAATGCACATCCAATGCATAATACTATTACACGAATGCGAGTCTTACCAATTTTGATTTTGTGCGTGTTGTGGGGGGAGTTGTGTGGTTATTTCACAATCTGACTATCACTAATCTTTTCGCGAACATGAATTACATAGTAGAATCCTGAAGTTTGTATACAGTTTATATACAGTGACATTCACATATGTACAGTTTTTTGTGATGCGTTTTAATGTTTTGATAAAGTGAGAGTTATATGAAGGGGTATTGAAGTTGTGCTGCAAGTAATTGCGGATGATTGCTAGTAGAATAAGTTAAAATTCTGCAGATTTAAGGAGAAACATGAGAAGAGAATTTTCGTTTTCAGATGCTAGGAATCTGATAAGGCTGCATAAAAATTTGCAATACAATCTTGTTTCTTTAAATAATAAACAAGATGAGGCTAGGGTGCTTCTTGAGCATGTTGCACAAAAATATATATCTAATCAAGCTATCAGAATGGCAAAAAATGTTTCGATTGTAGAAGTTAATCGTGAGAAAAAAGGTATAAGAGTATCAATTCTTAAGAATGCTGGTTTTAATAATTTTGCTGATGTATTTAAAGCATCAGTGTATGAATTATCGGCTATTAGAGGTATTAGCGAGAATGGTGCAATTGAAATAAAAAGAGTTGTCGATGAAACTGTAGAAGAATTAAAAAAGAGAGTTAAACTGAAGCTTAGTTTAAGCAATAAAAGCAAGGATGTAGAAGATATCATTCGCTTTGCTTTTCTTTATAGGTATACTAATCAGTTTACGAAGGTTAGTAATAATTTAGCTGATAAGTATTTTCCAGTTATAGAGTCAGCTGTCGAACAAGCTAAACCAGCAAAAGGGTTTTTGAGATGGGCTTTTGCGTCAGATGAAAATAGACAGCGCGCAATTGAAGCTTGTAGGTTGCTTAGTGATATATTAACTGGTGAGTATGGTCAACAAGCTCATCAGTCTGTAGAAAATTTAGATAAGATACGCAATTTTAGCTGTGATCCGTGGGATGAATTACGGAAGAATCCGATTCAATGTGCGAATGTTATTGAAGATCTTGTTCCGGGGCTATTGGGAAGTGTTGACGATTTTTATGGTTTACCTGAAGGGCTTGCTGGCGAAGTTAAGAAACAGCCTATATTGTCAGATGGTTTATCATGTCAGCTTAGACGATACCAACAATTGGGTGTGAAATATATCCTTCACCAAAAAAGAGTGTTGCTTGGTGATGAAATGGGACTTGGTAAAACTGTTCAAGCTATTGCTTCAATGGTTTCTTTAAGAAATGAAGGTGGTACTCACTTCATTGTTATATGTCCTGCAAGCATTATTGTGAATTGGTGCAAGGAAATTAAAAGATTTAGTAATTTAAGAGTAGTTAAGGTGCATGGTTCTCAAAGAGATAGAGAATTTGCGTTACAAGATTGGATGAGTAATGGTGGTGTTGCTGTTACAACTTATGAAATGACATCATATTTTAACCTACCAGATAATTTTGAATTCTCAATGATTACTGTAGATGAAGCTCACTATATAAAAAATCCAGAAACAAAACGCTATCAGAATACAAAATTAATTCTTAATCATGCTAACAATATTCTTTTTATGACAGGCACTGCTCTTGAAAATAAAGTTAGTGAAATGGTGAAACTTATAAAATTATTGCAACCGGATATTGCTGCCGAAATTGTTGGTACCAGAAGTTTCGTTCTTTCAGATCTTTTTAAAGAGAAAATAGCTCCTGTTTATTACCGTAGAAAACGAGAAGATGTTTTATTTGAACTTCCTGAGTTAATTGAGAATAAATCTTGGTGTCAGCTTAATGCAGAAGAAGAATCTGAATACGAAAAAGCTTTGATGAGTGGTAATTTCCATGCTATTAGGCGAGTTTCGTGGAATGTTGATGATATGCGTAACTCAAGTAAGGCAAAACTATTAAAAGAAATAGTTGAAGAAGCAGAACTAGAGGAGAGAAAAGTACTTATTTTTTCTTTCTATTTGGATACTTTGCATAAAGTAGTTGATGCGTTCTCAAACAAGTGCATTGGTTTGATAAATGGTTCAGTTTCACCAGAAAAAAGAATAAAGATTATTGAAGAATTTGATAATGCACCAGCTGGAAGTGTGTTGGTGTCTCAAATCATGTCTGGTGGTACCGGTCTTAATATTCAATCCGCCAGTGTGGTAGTTATATGTGAGCCACAGCTTAAGCCCTCTACTGAGAATCAAGCAATTTCCAGAGCATATCGTATGGGTCAATCTAGGGATGTGATTGTCTATCATCTTTTAGCTGAAAAAACTATTGATGAAGGAATTACAAAAGTCCTTGAAAATAAACAGGAAATCTTTAATAGATTTGCTGATGAATCTGTTGCGGCTCAAAAAGTTGAAATTGATGAGAAAACATTAGGAAAACTCGTTGATGATGAAGTTAATCGTATTAGTAAGAGCAAAGATAATGTAAAAAATGTTTCCGAAGAAATCGAAAGTAAGGTCGAAAATAATACTAAGAATGAATTAGTATAAGTATTTATTTTCTACGCTCGCTCAAGCACGCGTTCAATAGCGTTATTTTGCGAAAGAAGATACACGCAATACTGGTTCATGCTTATGCCTTCGGCTTGAGATTGCTCAGCCAATTGCCTGTGTAATTCTTTAGGGAGACGCAGTTTGAATTGACCAGAATAGTCATTTAATTCAGTGCGAGACGGCTCTTTTATGTTGATTTTGCTTTCAAGTGCTGCTTCAATCCAAGCGTGCTTAGCGTCTTGCGCATTTGCTGCTGCTTCTTGTTCGGAGTCTCCTGAACTTATGCATCCGGGCAAATCAGGGTAGTAGGACACAAATCCACCTTCATCCGGATCTTTCACAATTTCCAGCTTATACGGTAGTGACATGTAGTAGCTGAGTGTTTTATTTGTTAGTGTTTTGGCGTTGTTTTTATGAGTGATATTTTTGCTAGCTTTATTTGTTTTAGTCATATTTGATTTCATATTATGCTGATTTTTAAAAGTTTTATAAAAGTATAAGTGGTGTTATATGTGGTGTCAATGTGTTAATGTATTACAATTTGTAGAATTGCATGAAATATCCCAAAACCACCACTTATGTTGAAGGTGTGGTATAAAAGTCTTATGTTTTCTAAACGCGCTATTACCATTTTTGCGACTACTGTCGTAACTGCTTTAGCGCTGGGTGCGTTGAGTGCTTGCGAGCCGCAGGGTAAAGCTGTGGGGAATACTGGTCGCGTTGGAGACATAATTCACGACGGTGTGGATATTGACGATATTCATCTACTTGTAATTGGTTCAAAATTAGCTGCGCTTGATGACGAAGTTATGAAGCATTGTAAAACGTCAAAATTGAGTGCCTCTTATGTGCCGCTATCCAATGTTGCTAATCCTAACGAAGCTGCTCAGCAAGCTATTCGCGCTGCAAGCGAGCAGCCTGTTTCATTAATACTTATAGACGCGCTCGACGTAACAGGCGTTGACGACCTGCATAATGCTAATAATCAACCTAATATAAAAGAGAATAACAAGCTTAATAACAGCACTCGCAATAAACAAAACGAAAGCAAAGCATGGATTTCTGCGCTGCAATACGCGCGTTACGCTGGAGTGCCAGTTGCGTTAATAAATCCTGTAAAAGCACCAAAAGACGCAACTTTATACGCAGCTACTTTGTATTTTGATAGCGATGGAAGTGGAATTGGAAAAAATATTCATGAATCTTATTTATCAAAAAATAGCGAATCTTTAAACAATAAAAGCAAGAAATCAAAATTTGAGCGTTCGTCTTTGCTAAGCATTGTTCGAGCAATAATTGACAATACGCCACACAGCAGGGAAGTGATTATAAATGACAAGTAATAAACAAAATGCAATAGCGTCTACAGAAAACGCTAATAATAAAGCTATTGCGGCGCTTCCTAAAGTAGAAGTTGATGGATTGAGTGACGAAGAGGTTGCAGAGGCTGTTTCTCGCGGAGACGTGAATATTACTTCTAAGCAGACTTCTCGTTCTTTAATGGATATTGTGCGCGCGAACGTGTTTACATTGTTTAACGCGATTATTTTCACAGCAATGGTTGTCGTGCTTGCAACTGGTTCGTGGAAGGATGCTGTTTTTGGTGTAGTAATTCTGGTAAACACTGGAATTGGCATTGTGACTGAATTAAAAGCAAAGCGCACTTTGGATAGGCTTTCTATATTGATTGCCGCTCGCGCAATGGTGCGTAGAGGCGGAGAAAATATTGAGATTGCGCACAAAGATATTGTGCTTGGGGATGTTTTGTGGCTCAGAGCCGGCGAGCAGGTTCCAGCAGACGTAGAAGTGCTGGAATCGTGGGGATTGGAAATGGACGAGTCCATGCTCACAGGCGAATCTGCTACAGTTCGAAAAGCCCAAGGTGACGACGTTTATTCCGGATCTACTGCAGTTTCTGGAATGGCTTTAACGCGTGTTACTGCCGTAGGTGAGCACAGTTATGCTGCAAAATTGGCTGCGCAAGCGAAGGTTTATACCAAAACAATTTCCGACTTAAGTCGTGGAATTAATACGATTTTGAAGTATATGACGATGGTTGTGGTGCCTTTGTGTGTGCTGCTTGTGTGGTCGCAAATGCACAAGGTTGGCGGATTTGTTGAAGCTTGGCAGACTGGTGCTTGGAGGGGAGCTGTTGTCTCTGCTGTTGCAGGCGTTGTTGGCATGATTCCAGAAGGATTGGTTCTTCTTACTTCGCTTAATTTTGCGGTGGCTGCTATGCGACTTGCGCGTAAGCAAACGTTAGTTCAGGAGTTGGAATCTGTAGAAACTTTAGCGCGCGTAGACTGCTTGAACCTAGACAAAACTGGCACTATAACCGATGGTGGTATTGCATTCGTTGGTGTAGAAAATCTAGATAATAGTAGTGTAGAAATATCTTTACAGACCAGCTTGCAAACTAATCAAGCTTTATTTGATTTATCTAATGAAGAAAATCCTAACGCAACAGGCGTTGCAATTATGCAAGGGCTTGATGCTCAAGGAGTTGCAGCTAGCGCGCATGTATCTAATCGTCTTCCATTCTCGTCTGCTAGAAAATGGAGCGCTGTGCAATATGTGCAAAGTAGTGGAGAGCGTGCAACTTGGTATATGGGTGCTCCGGAAGTGTTGCTAAGTGCGATTAATCATGCAAATACTAATGAACTTTTAGAGAAAGTTAATTCTTATGCTGAGCAAGGCGAGCGCGTGCTGCTTCTTGCAAAAGTAAGTAGCGTTGAAAGTAATGAGGTAAATAGCGTAACAGAAACAGATAAAACTTTTGGCAATTCTCCTACTATTTGTGCAAATGCTCAGCCTGTTGCTTTAGTTCGCTGCTCTGAGCGTATTCGTGAAGACGCTCGTAAAACTCTTTCGTGGTTCCGTGAGCAGGGTGTGCGCTGCCGAGTAATTTCAGGAGATAATCCTAGAACTGTTGCGGCTGTTGCTGCAAAAGTTGGCTTAACAGGAGATCGCAAGCCTGTTGCAATGGACGCTAGAAAACTGCCAGAAAATATTAACGAATTGGCTAAAGTGCTTGAAAATGTGGATGTGCTTGGACGTGTGCTTCCTCATCAAAAGAAAGCGATTGTTCAGGCGCTTCACACTCAAGGTCATGTGGTCGCTATGACTGGTGACGGCGTGAACGATACTTTGGCTCTTAAAGAAGCTGATTTGGGCGTTGCTATGGGCAATGCTGCTCCTGCTGCAAAAGCTGTAGCTCAAGTGGTTCTTGTTGATTCGCGCTTCTCGCATTTGCCAGATGTTGTGGCTCGCGGTAGGCAAGTGATGGCAAATATGGAACGTGTGGCTGGCTTGTTCCTTGTAAAAACTGTTTATTCTGCGCTTATTTCTGCAGGAGTTGTGCTTCTAGCGTTGCACTTCCCGTATTTGCCTCGTCACATTACTTATATTGGTTCTTTAACTATTGGTATTCCAGCATTTTTGCTCGCTCTGGCGCCTAATACTCGTCGATATATTCCAGGATTCTTGAAGCGAGTTGTTCGTTTTGCTGTTCCTAGCGGATTTGCTATAGCTGCTTCTGTGCTCGCTACTGCTGTTATAGCTCCACGAGTTTTGGGATTAAATCTTGACGATGTTGTTGCAAATAATTTGATAGCATCTCGTTTTATTGTTTCGAACGTGCAAGCTTTGGCAACCACTCGCAGTATTTGTTCCGTAATCGTATTTGTTCTCGGCATACTCGTGCTTGCAAGCGTCGCCAAGCCTTTGTGCTCGTGGAGAGGAATTATGGTTGCGCTATTTGCTGCAGCTGGAGTTGCTGGAGCTTTTATACCGTTTACTGCAAAGTTCTTCGAAATTCACGTGCCGACTGCAGGAAGTGCGTTTACGGTAATGCTTATAGCTGTTGTGTTAGCTGTAATCTTATGGTTTGCGTGTGTGAGTTTAGCAAACTTGTTATCTAAACAAAGTAAGAAGTGAACAATCTAACATATTTCTCATGTAATTAGTGTGTCGACGTGAGCTTAATAATGCTTACAATAGATACGTGTTTAGTATTTTAGAGATGTTTTCAGTTGGAGTTGGTCCTAGTTCTTCACATACAGTAGGTCCTATGCGAGCTGCATGCTCGTTTGTTTCATCGCTTAAAAAAAGTGGTAGTCTTGCAAACGTTGCACATGTAAGTGTGACTCTTTACGGATCGTTGTCTTTGACAGGTCTTGGTCATGGTACTGATCGTGCTTGCGTTGCAGGTCTTGAAGGAAATCTTCCAGATAATGTAGACACTGATCATATGCTTACTATTCGTCAGGAATGCAAAAAAACTGGCACTTTAACGCTCGCAGGTGAGCATACTATTGCTTTTGATTACGATAAGGACGTAATTTTTGAAAAATGGATGCGAATGGTTGTTCATCCTAATGGAATGCGTTTTCTTGCAACTGATTCTGACGGAAATAAAATCGATGAGCAAGTTTGGTATTCAATTGGCGGCGGATTTATTCGTCAAGGGTGTGCAGATGATGCAATGGTTGGCCTGCATGAGCGTGTTACTGAGCAGGATGAAAATAATGCCAATAAGAATGGTGTAAGCGAGAATAATAGCGAAAGTAATAACGAGAATAATAACGAAAGTAATAACGGAAATAGTAGCGATAATGCTGCAAACTCCTCAAATCAAACAAAAGATTCCACTGTACCTTATCCTTTTACTTCATGCGACGAGCTTATAAATATTTGCCGAGAAAAGCATATGTCAATAAGCGATGTTGTGTGGCAAAACGAGCTTGCATTGCATGAAGGAAATGCCGACTATGTGCGCAACTATTTGCTGCATGTTTGGAAAGTTATGAGTAAATGTGTAGAAAACGGATGCAACTCAAAGCAACCGATTTTGCCAGGAGGCCTTGATGTGCCTCGTAGAGCTCCTCACATGTATGAGCGCTTAGCTGCAAATTCAGACATGCTTCGCAACAATCGTCGTCGTTCGGATGCTGCTTTAGAAAGTTCAGACTCTGCGTGGGTTAATCTTTTTGCGCTCGCTGTTAGTGAAGAGAATGCTGGTGGTGGGCGTATTGTTACTGCTCCAACGAATGGTTCTGCAGGAATTATTCCTGCAGTATTGCAGTATTATTGGCGATTTGTTGATTCTGCTGATGAAGACGGAGTTGTGCGATTCTTGCTTGCTGCAGGTGCTGTTGGTTACTTATTTAAGCGAAATGCTTCAATTTCTGGAGCTGAAGTTGGTTGCCAAGGAGAGGTTGGTTCTGCCTGTTCAATGGCTGCTGCAGGATTGTGCGAAGTGTTGGGAGGAACCCCGGAACAGGTTGAAAATGCTGCAGAAATCGGTATAGAACACCATTTGGGATTAACTTGCGATCCTGTAGGCGGTTTGGTACAAATTCCTTGTATTGAACGCAATGCTATGGCTGCAAATACTGCAATTAATGCCGTTCGAATGGCAATGCTTGGAGATGGCTCGCACATGGTAAGCCTTGACAAAGCGATTAAGACTATGAAAGAAACTGGTCATGACATGATGTCTAAATATCGCGAAACCTCAAAAGGCGGGCTAGCTGTAAACGTTGTTGAGTGCTAATTTGCTAATATTTTGCATTAATTCGCTGATATTTTGAGATTAATTTTTGCTAAGTTATACACAATGCGTATATTTCATGTACATACGTAACGTTTCAGTGCTAATCTAGGACAGGTTAATCTAGGAAGTGTTAGTCTAAACTGCATTTATTCGAATGTGCATTTACTTAAATGTACTATTTAAAATGCGCTGCTTTAGTAATGCAGGATGGTTAAAAGCTGTCTGTGTAGATGTTATACTGTTCAGATTATACTGTTTGGAGTTTGTAAAGGAGGAAATATGGCACAAGATATGCCAGAAGTGATTGCAGAATTTGGCACTACGCCAACGGTGACGTTCCCTGAATCTGAACCGCCAGCAGGTCTTAAAGTTGTTGAATTAGTTGAAGGTAATGGTCCTGTAGTTCGTGCCGGTGACACTGTAACTGTGAATTATCATGGTGTGGTTTGGGGTAGCGAAAAGCCATTTGATTCAAGCTTTGCTCGTCATACTCCAGCTAGTTTCGGTATTGGTGTCGGTCAAGTGATTCAGGGCTGGGATCGCACTGTTCCAGGTCATAATGTTGGATCTCGTTTGTTGATTTCTATTCCTCCAGAGTATGGTTATGGCTCTCGTGGCATACCTCAAGCCGGTATTGGCGGCGGAGACACTTTGGTATTTGTTGTTGATATTATTTCAACTCGTTGATAGAAGAGCGTGAATTTTATTTACGCGCGCATAGTTTTTATTTTTAGAGATTGTTGTATAAGGAGGTAGCAATGGCTGAAGAAAAAACTATTTTACTTACGCAGGAAGCGTATGACAAACTAAAAGAAGAGTTAGCGCATCGTGAAGGTGAGTATCGAGAAGAAATCACTGAGCGTATTGCTGCAGCTCGTGCTGAAGGCGATTTGTCTGAAAATGGTGGTTATCAGGCTGCTCGCGAGGAGCAAGGAAAGAATGAAGGTCGCATTAATGAGCTTATTGTGAAGCTTCGTAATGCGAAGATTCTTGAAGCTCCGAAGGATGGCACTGTTGGCAATGGTTCTTTGGTTACTCTTGAGCTAGCAGGTCGAGAAATGACTTATGTTCTTGGTTCTCGCGATATTGCTGTAGCTACAGATTATGACGTTATTAGCCCGGAATCTCCAATTGGAGCGGCTATTATGGGTGCTCATACTGGTGATACTGTTAGCTATGCGGCTCCAAATGGACGTGAAATTTCAGTGACAATTAAGGATTCACATCCACTTGCGTAAGTAAGTATTAATCTCCCCACCTAGTTCGTTTGTGAATAGGTGGGGAGATTTTTTTAGGGTTTGGGTTTTAAGTTTTAGGGTTTTAAGTTTCAAGTTTTGCGTTTTGCATTTTATAACTTGTTTTTTTTTATGGTTTGCAATTTATGTTCTCTGCTGCTTTAGCTCTATGAGCTAATGACAACTTACAACTTATTGTGTTAAATTCTATTGTTTGTTCAGCAGTTATATTTGTTAGATTTTTCGCAATACTGTAACAACTTTTCCCATAATAGTTGCGTGTGATCCGTCAATAGGAGAGTACGCCGGATTATGTGGAATAAGCCATACGTGACCATGGTCATTTCTGAAAGTTTTAACAGTTGCTTCGTTATCTAGCAGTGCTGCAACGATGTCTCCATTTACAGCCTCATGCTGCTCTCTAACTACTACATAATCGCCATCGCAAATAGCGGCGTCAATCATCGAATCGCCGTGTACTTCAAGCATAAAAAGATTTCCTGTACCTGTAAGACGTTCTGGCAATCGCATTACATCTTCAATATGCTGTTCTGCTGTTATTGGAGCTCCTGCTGCGATTCTTCCCACTAGAGGGACATCTCTAGAATTTATAACAGAATCAGATTCGTATGCGCTAATATTGGCAACTCTTGAAGAATTTTTATTAATTTTGTTGTTTGAATTGTTTTCAACAATTGAATTATCAAGAATTTCAATAGCGCGACCTTTATTTGCATTAATTCGCAAAATCCCTTTATCTTCAAGTGTTCGCAATTGATGTTTCACAGAAGATGGACTTCTAAGTCCAACTGCTTCTCCGATTTCGCGGAAAGAAGGAGGGAATCCATGAATTTTTATATTGTTTTGGATGGCATTGATAATATTGCGTTGGCGGTCAGTAAGTGACATTGCGTTAATATCGCTAGCATTAATGCCGTTGTTATCATTATTTGTGCCATCGTTATTCATGGTGCTCCTTTCGCTTTTACTATTTTAACGCACTTTCTTAGAAAAATCAAACATCTGTTCGACACGCCGTTGCAACTATCGAACAAATGTGTCATTATTAATACACCTGTTCGATAGAACAAATGTTCAGTCGATTAAGGAAGGAGAAAGGACAGTTATGAGTACGTCATTAATTAGAAGTGGCAGGGAAGCTAGAGTAGGTATGCAAGAAAATACTTATTTGATTCGTAAACGCTGCGTTTCTAATAAGCATGCGCGCAAAACTAGAGTTTTTCGTGTAGCTGTACTTTTGATGACAGCAATAACATTCTGTACATTGTTTATGCCAAAGACTGCTGTTTCTGCGATACCTGAAAGAGTTGTTACATATACAGTTCGTCCTGGAGATACGTTATGGAATTATGCTGCCACTATTACTCCTAAAAACGGTGATATATCAGATAATGTAGAGCGTTTAATGGCTTTAAATCATCTTTCTTCTGAAGATTTGGTAATCGGACAGTCTATTAATGTTCCATTAAATGATGCTCAATAGTTGATTGAGTGCAAATAGTATGAAATTGGGGGAATATGAGAAGGGAAAATATTACTATATTTGAAATTGAAACTGATGAGATAAGTTTTACTGAAAATGATGATGTAATATTCAGTGTGTTTTATGGAGTATTTCGGATTATGGACAATAAAATCGTATAATATTCGGAAATATTTGAATAAAGTGAATAATATTATGTAGTTTTTCGCTATTTTTTAGTATGCTGAATGTATGCATTGTCCTTTTTGTAAAAATTCTGATACGAAAGTTATAGATACTCGTATCAGCGAAGATGGTTACTCTATTCGCCGTAGACGTGAATGCCAAGTTTGTGGTAATCGATTTACTACAGTAGAAACAACTCAGTTGCTTGTAATGAAGCGTTCAGGCTCTATTGAACCTTTTGATCGAGCAAAAGTTGTTGCCGGTGTTAGCAAAGCATGTCAAGGACGCCCTATTAATGCTGAGGCATTAAAGACGATTGGTATGCGAGTAGAAGCTGATTTGCGAGCACGAGGTTTAGCGCAAGTTACATCTGAAGAAGTTGGCAAAGCTATTCTTAAGCCATTGCGTGAATTAGATGAAGTTGCATATCTTCGTTTTGCAAGTGTGTACCAAAACTTCACGGGTCTTGAAGATTTTGAACATGCCATTGAAGATTTGAAGCGCAGTAAAACAGAAGAATAATAATTTTATCGATTATTGTTACAGAATATCTATTCCCTGCGCTTTTGCATTATTTTGAGTTCTATTTCTCAAAATTTGCGTCATCTTTAGTGCGTATTATATGCAATTTTTGAGTTGGTCTAGTCATTGCAACATATAGATTGGCTGCAGCAGCTAGTCTAGATGCTGCTTCCTGTTCAATTTGAGAAGGTTGCAACACTATGACAGCGTCATATTCAAGACCTTTTACTTCCTCAGCTGTGCAAACGCTGCATTGGCAATCATCGGCATTTTGTTTGTTTAACTGATTCCATAATTTTTCAGGTAATGCATGTTCTAATGCTTGGTTTACAACCTTTTTAGCATGGCTAACCATGCTGTTAGGAGTAATGATTGCAATACGACCACTACCATCATCAGAGACAAATTTTTCGAATAGTTTTGTACAAGATTCTGCAAGTGCAGTATCGAGTTCATCTTGTGATTCAACCGTTTGTGATACAAGTGAATCAGGTACTGAGCGAACTGCATGAACAGTAGAAATGTATAATCCTGAATCTGTTGCAACCTTGCTTGCTGCTTCAGAAACTTCACTAGGATTTCGATAATTAATTGTTAACTCGTAAAGATCCCAATTTGGTTCTCCAAATAGAGAATTCATATTCTTCTGCCATCTGTGAGTTCCTCCGAGCGCAGAAGTCTGTGCAACATCGCCAACAATAGTAAAGGAGCGTGAAGGACAACGACGAATAAGCATTCTCCAATCCATTGCTGTGAGCTCTTGAGCTTCATCGACAACTACGTGACCATATGTCCACTCGCGGTCAGAAGCTGCTTTACGGGCAAGCATTCCTGCATCGTCGCCTTGCAGATTATCAAGAAGCATATCGGCGGTTACTATGCCATTTCCAATACCAGCTTGTGCTAGAGTGTCAGCTGCAAATTGCTGTTCTTCAAGTTTTTTTGCTTGTGCTGCAGATCTTTGAGCGTCAAGTTTTGGATCAGGACCAAGCAATTCCATAGCTTCATCAAGTAATGGAATATCAGAACGAGTAAGCGGGCTGCCTTTTGGTCTAGTAAGTGAGTTGATATCTTCGTTGCTTAACCAAGGTGCGTATGTGCGTAATTTGTCAGGTTTAGCAAAAAGTTGGTCAATAAGCCATTCTCCAGTCATAGGTAACCATGCAAGATTTAAAGTAATGCGCAGTTTATCGTCAAGACGAAGTTGAGAAGTTATATCGTTTAATTCAACTTGATCTGGAACATAATCAAGCTTTTCCAAATAACGATTTTTCAATATGCTGAGCACAGTTTTTATAAAAGTATTTCGCGCCTGGTTATGCGGCTGGTGAGTCCGTTGAGCATCTGATTGAGCTATCTCAATATCTTCTTTTAGAAGAGGAATACTAAATCCTCCAACATGAATTGTTGGAAGATTTTTAGGAACGCGAATACGAGCGGCAATTGCATTCGCAATAACTGTTCGCATACGATACATTCCCTTTAATTTTGCTGCATATGGAGAATCTCCAGCTGTAGCACAAATTCCAGGAATTAAGTCGGAAATAGTTCTACTTACTACACCTGTTTCACCAAGAGAAGGGAGTACTTGATCAATATAACGCAAGAATGCCGAACTTGGACCAACAATAAGAACTCCTGAACGCTCAAGTTTGCGCCTGTGAGTGTATAACAAATAGGCTGCTCTGTGCAAAGCAACAGCTGTTTTTCCTGTGCCAGGACCTCCCTGTACAACAATAGTGTGATCAAGAGGAGCGCGAATAATTCGATCTTGTTCTGCTTGAATAGTGGCAACAATATCAGTCATTTTGCCGGTTCTGCGAGAACCTAAAGATGCGAGCAGTGCTCCTTCGCCAGTAAGAGTACCTTGTTGTGAAGCTTTTCCTATTTCATCAGAATGTATGTCAAGTACTTCATCTTCAACACCAATAACGTCTCTGAAACGGAGTGTAATGTGACGACGCATAACAATATCGCCATGATGCGAAGGGGTTGCCTCATAAAAAGGTCGTGCAGCTTCAGCGCGCCAATCTGTAAGAATAGGATCATGGTTTTCGCTAAGCAAACCAATGCGACCAATGTATCGCCTAATGCCTTCTGTGTTATCAAGCCTTCCAAAAACAAGACGATCCTCAACAGCTCGTAATTGTGTAAGACGATCTTCGTACATGGTTGCGAATGAGTCGCGCTCTGTGCGCTGTGTTGGTGAACCGTGCGAACCTGACGCGCGCACAGCGTCTAAGCGTGCGCGAATAGTATTACGCAAATCGTCTAGACGGCTATAAGCTCGGTCAACAGCTTGTTGTTCTTCACCAAGTTGTGAGGAATAGGTAGACATACGCATCCATTCTTCGTAAAATACCGCAACCAATTGTGCCAAAAATTAGGCATCTAAGTATATCTCGACGCTTATACACCAAAATTGTATTTCTATGTTGATCTAACGAATATTATTTGCGAGGATCTCCGAACCATGCAGAGTAAATCAATGAAAAATTGCGATTTCCATATGCTGAGCACGAATTTCCTTCGCCGTATCCAGCTTTTAACGATTCTATATTTGGCTGATAAGGAGTATAGATATAAAGCAATGCAGTAGCCTTATTTTCGATATAAACATTGCTAGATCCGCATGATTTATTTGGCGAATATTGAATTGTGTTAATCGTGTTAGGGTGGTAGTTATATTGATCGTTATGAAGAAGATAATATCTATATCTTCTTGCGGAACCAATTACTTGTTTAAAGAATCCTGCAAAACGTGGGTTGCAATGAGAATCATCTGGACAATCTAATCCCATAGCTGATTTGTATTGGAAATCGCTAGGATCAGTGTCTGTTACAAGATGTTGTTCTTTTTGCAGCATTGTAAGTAATACTTGTTGACTGATATGACATGCTTTTGCTGATTTGTATATTATGTCTGCAGAAGATTCTTTGCTTACACCTTGATACTTTGAACATAGTGAATCGGCAGGAATAGTGTGAGTATTAAAGTACGCATTTTTTAAGCAATTTTTACCAGTGCATTTTGCTCCTTTTTTGCGTATAAAATTGCGTACTTCATCTTTACTCATTGCGTTATCGTCAAAAAATTGAGAATCAGAAATAATATTGCCTGGATTAAAATCAAAGCGTGACACAAGTTGTTCTTGTTTGTTGCGAAGATCAGAAACAGTCTGTTCCCAACGTATCCACTGAACAACAGGAATGATAATAGCAATGCCTATGACAGCAATAATAATGTTTCGTAAAATTTTATTGGAGTAAAACTTATGCTTTAAAGAACTGTTGTTTTTATTGTGATGAGCACCACTATTATGTTCACTATTTAGGTTGACATGAATAGAATCATGTTTCTTTCTTCTCTGCACCATGTTTCCTCCTACTTAGCTTGTTACATTATAAGTGATATGCGAATCATTTTATTATTGTGATTATTTTTTAAAATTGTTCCCAATTTTTATTGTTGATTGTAACTATCAAACTGTAGAATTATCCGATTGAGTAGCTACGCGCGAAGAATTTGTTGCGATTAACTTTAGATTGTTAGGGCAGATTGATTTATTTGCAGTAGTTTTCTGCACAAATGTTGGAATTATTAGGATGTGGCAGGAGAGTAAGATAATGATGATTGGAACTAAACGAATTGATTGTTCTTCTATGGATCCTTATGATGACCCAGAAATGCGCAATAAGGTTGCTGTTCGTGCGTTAATACTACTGCTTATTACATTTATTATTAGCACGTTGTGCTTGCAAGGTTTCAACCTTGTTTATAAACAAGTTGGTATAGATGTGAAAGCTGTTGATCAAGCGCCTCTTATAACAGGTTTACCTGGCATTATTTTAGGAATCGTATGCTTTATTTACGGTTCTTTAGGCGACTTTGTGTCATTAAAAAAGCTAGTAACCATTGGATTAACATCTTTGTTTATAGGCTCAGTTTTTGGATTTGTAGCTAATTCTTGTTTTGAGCCAAATTTGTGGACAGTTATTGCTGCTCGTATTATGCAAACAACTGGTGAACAAGTAGCAGGTTCATCATTCTTAGTAATTGCAACAAAATATTTGCGAAATGATTTGAAAGTTATCTTCTTCGGATTATTTACAGCATCGTACCAGCTTTCTGCATGTATTGGAGTGTTTTCAGCAGGATTGTTAAGCTCTATTGCTTGGCAATATTTATTCTTAATTCCAGCATTAACTATTCTAATATTGCCGGCATTATTGCATTATTTACCAACAAAAAACGGCAATGGTAAAAAAATTGATGTTGTTGGTTTTACAGTCTTTGGATTTGCTGTTGCATCTCTTACATTGTTCATTTCATACAGAAACTTGTTGATGCTTATTTCAGCAATTATATTGTTTATAATTTTTGGTATTTACATTAGTAAAGCTAAAGAGCCATTCGTTACGCCAGCTTTCTTCAAGAATATTCGTTGGCTTTCTGGCATAATTTTGATGGGCATAATATACTTCACGAATTATTGCATAAGTCCACTGTTCAATAGAGTTGGAAAAACTTTGTATAATATGACTACTTCACAAGTAGCTTCTTATTTAGTTTGGGCTTTTATTGTTGCTGCAATATTCGGTTCATGCTCAGGCTTAATAATTAGTCGTATAGGAAGAAAAACAGGTTTATTATTAGCAATATTGTTTATACTTTGCGGATGGATTGGTATTGCAGTATTAATAAATTCTGGATTCTTGGCTATAGCTTTGTGTGCATGCATTTATTATGCAGGTTGTGGAATGGTGTATTCTCCACTGGCCTCAACAATTCTTTCATCTCTTCCAGTTGAAGAATCTGGCAGAGGGTGCGGAATGAATGATTTAGCTATTAGTGTTTCTGCGTCTGTTGGTGTAGTAATTTTTGACGGAATATTAGATAAAAACATGTTGAGTGGGGATTCTATAACCGGTGCTTCTGGTATTTCGTCTGGATTTGCAAACATATCTCTTATGTGTGCTGCTGTTGCATTATTAGGAATTATCGTATTTACATTCAGAAACTTTATCACTAAAGAAAGCAATGCAATCGAAGTAGACGAAGATCAAGAACAAGACCAAAAATAATAGTGAAAGCAAAAGCAATAGAATTATAATTGGCAATAACTTAGCAACTGTGCAAATAAAGTTTGTTTGCAACGTTATGAGCAATATTGTTTACAACATTGCAAGCGCTAAGAAAAATATATGCATATATGCGAAACAGTTTTCACCTTCCGTCAATCATCTTTCGCATGCGTTGTATGCTAATCGGATATGCAGTTCCCAATTCTTGCGCCCAAAGAGACACATAGAATTCTTCGCACATCCAACGTAATTTCTCAGCGATCATTTGCGACTCGTCATGAGCGGGTCCCGCTGGGATTTTCTGAGTGTCTTCTTGAGTTTTTATTACAAGCTTATGTGCTTCATCTGCTTGCCAAGCCCAACGTACGTCACGGTTTTTATCTGCTTTAGCTTTAGTAAGACGAATCACGTCTGCATGCAAGTAGCGTTCAATACGAGGTAGAGAATCAGATGGAGTTTTGGCAATAAATCCTTCGTATACAAGACTTGCAGTGTGTTCTCGGATTGATTGCAACACTGAAAGCAACGGTAAATCAGCCTTGCCGGAAACAGCTTTACTTGATTCTGCTTGACGCTTCAATATTGCGATCACATCGTGTGCAACAGCATAAACAGTGTCTTCATATACTTCAGATACGTTTGCAACAGTTTCGCGTAATAAATTGTCGTCAGTAATATTATCCGTGTTCGCAATTAGTCGTTTTACTGCAGCCATTTGCAAGTCTTCTGCTAAAGCATTAGAAGTTGAATAAGGTGCAGCTGCGAGCATTAAAGCTTCAGAACCAAGCCAGCGAGAAGTAATACGCTTATTGTCTAAATGCAGCATATTCAATGCGCTTTGCCAAACCATTTGTGCGCGTGAAAGGTTCGTAGCACCAGATTTGTGTAATAAATCTGCTCGTTCAATTACATGACCAGCTTGTGCTGCTTTATTTGCTTTGATATTTACAACTTCTCGTGCAGATTCTTGTGCTTCTTTCGCAAAACGCTGTTGCAATGCAATTAATGATTTGTCTGTTCCAAGAAGAGTAGGTTTTACGTGATTAGAGTACTTGTTGCGACCTGCAAGTTTATTGCGACTTTCGTTAGCTTTTCTCTCTTCAACACTAAACGTCATGCGCAAGTATGGCGAAAGTCTGCTTATTTGCTCGTCATCGAAAACTTCAGGATGTATTTGCGCGCCAACTACACAAATTGCAGCTTTAGTGAAAACTTCTCTAAAATCTTGCCATTCGCTTTTTATATTGCTTTCTGTTTCTCCAGTCCCAGGAAGCTCGTCGTAATGTTCGTCAATCCAAGCGCGAATTTTTTGAGCAGTGTCAGGAGCTGGAACAAACTGTACTCGTAGAGCTTTAGGCAAAGATTTAATCATGCCAATAATAAGCTCATCAAGCAAACCTGGAACATTCCAAGTAAATTCTTCAGGAGTTAAACGCGAAAGTACGTAAAGCGGCACATGCACTGTTACGCCGTCCAAAGGATTAGCCGGATCATACACATAACTTAAACGCAACCTTATAATCTGACCGTCTGTACCAACTGTATTCCAATGGTCAGGATAATCAGCTAAATCAGTGCTTTGCGTAGTTTGTAAACGTTCAACTTCATCGGGATTAAAGTCTAACTTGTGCGGATCTTCTTCGCGGTTATCTTTCCACCATTTTGCAAGAGCTGCAATAGTAGTTGCTTCTTGAGGAATGTGAGTGTCGTAAAAAGTAAATAAATCTTCGTCGTTTACAGTTTCGCTTATTTGGCGAGTGCGATTTGCTTGATTATCTGCATCTTCAAGCACATTGTGATTATTTAAAATAAACTCATCGTGTGCAAAACGCTGTTGCACATCTGCCTCAACTAAGCCTTGACGAATCATAATCATTCGAGCTTCGTAAGGATTAACTCTAGCCCATTGAACTGTGCGATCTTGAACAATAGGCAATCCGTATAGTAATACCTTAGATTTTGCTACAGCAGCACCTTTAGAAGCGCTCCAATGAGCGTCTGAATACGTGATTCTAGTAAGATTTTTAGCAAGAGGCTCAGCCCAAGCAGGATCGATTTGCGCGCAATATCTTGCCCAAAGTCTAGATGTTTCAACTAATTGCGTACACATAACCCATGAAGGAGTTGTTTTAGAAACAGATGAAGCTGGGAATATTGCGAATCTTCCTCCGCGCGCGCCTTGATAGTCGTTTTTAGCCATTTTTTGAGCGCGTTTCATAGCGCGAATTTTTGCTGATCCATGCAAATTGGCAAAATCTGAAGCTTTCGGTTCACGCACTACTTGCATTCCCAACATAGAAAGCAATCCTGCAAGCATCGACGAGTGTATTCCTTGCGAATCCCAAGAGCAGCACAAGCTGTGAGCAGCCTGCTGATTATTAGGAAGTTGACGAATTTCCAAAGATACTCTTTTAGATGGAATAGGCTCGCCAACTTTATAATGTAATTCTTTACACAAATCTTGAAGTTGATTAACTAAATCTTTCCACTGTTTTAAACGCAAAAAGTGGAAGAATTCCGCTTTGCAAAGTTTGCGAAGAGCATTATTGCTCATATTTCCGTCTGCTTGGAAAATATAATCCCAAATATTTAAAGCAGTTAAGAAATCGCTTGTTTCATCGGCATAACGATTATGAAGTTTATCTGCTTCTTCACGCTGTTCTTCAGGGCGCTCGCGAGGATCTTGCAAACTCAAAAACGCAACAATTACCAGCACAGCAGCAAGAGTATTCGGAGTGGTTTTACGAGCTGCTTCAACAATCATGCGTCCTAAACGAATGTCAATAGGCAATTTCGAAAGCTCGCGTCCAATATGAGTTAAAGTAATGAAACCTGATTTTCTGCTTATTGCGCCAAGCTCGTTAAGCTCATTAAAGCCGTCGCTTACTGCTTTCATATCAGGAGGGTCAATAAAACCGAAATTCGTAATATCTTCGCCAGTTTTAGCAACGCCTACTGAAAGCATGTGTAATACTACTGCTCCAAGCGAAGTGCGCAGAATCTCAGGATCGGTAAAACGAGGTCGAGTTTCGTAATCTTCGCGCGAGTAAAGTCTAATAGCAATTCCGTCCGCGATTCGTCCGCATCGTCCAGAACGCTGATCTGCGCTCGCTTGAGAAATCGGCTCTATAGGAAGCCTTTGCACTTTTGCAGACTTAGAATATCTGCTAATTCTCGCAAAACCAGGATCGACAACGTATCGAATCCCAGGAACAGTAAGCGAAGTTTCAGCAACGTTCGTAGCAATAACAATGCGTTGATGAGAGTGATGTTCAAATACGCGATGCTGATCTTTTGCAGAAAGACGCGCAAAAAGCGGCACTATTTCAATAGCATCCGCTCGTTTCATATCACTTGCTCGAGTGCCAAAATATGAGCGTAATCCTGCTTCAAACTCTCTAATATCGCGCTCGCCGGAAGCGAAAACCATAATGTCGCGCGCGCCTTGCTCGTGGCTTGAATGAATAACTAATTGAGCGCATGCGCGAGTTACTGCAGATGTCATATCTTCATCTGTAATATCGTCTCGATTGCTTTCGTTAGATTGGCTTTCTGCGACAGTTTCCTCATCCATTGTTATGTCTGCAAAGCCGGGGACATGTCGCATAAGTGAAGGCGCGGAGCCAAGCGGCTCATAAAGCACTCTCACAGGGTACGTGCGTCCAGAAACTTCAATAACAGGAACTTTTATGTGTAAAGCTTGTTCGAAATGTTCACGGAATTTTGCAGAATCTATTGTTGCCGAAGTAATAATCAGCTTCAAATCGCGTCTTTGCGGAAGTAAAGTTGTTAAATACCCTAGCAAAAAGTCAATGTTAAGACTGCGTTCGTGAGCTTCGTCAATAATAATCGTGTCGTATTTAGTAAGAAGAGGATCTCGCTGAATTTGCGCAAGTAAAATACCGTCAGTAACAATTCGAAGCTTCGTTTTAGGTGAACTTTTGTCGGTAAATCGCACTTGGTAGCCGATTTCTTCACCCAGTTTTACTTCCATTTCGCTTGCGATTCGCTCAGCAACAGTGCGTGCAGCTAAACGGCGAGGCTGAGTGTGTACGATTTGCTTACCTCTTCCGCCTCTTCCAAGCTCAAGCGCCATTTTTGGGATTTGCGTAGTTTTACCGGAGCCAGTCTGTCCGGAAACAATCACGACTTGTGAAGACTTAATTGCTTCTATTATTCCGTCGTGTGCTGCGCAAATAGGAAGCTCAACAGGGTAGTCGAATTTCATAGTGTATATTTCTTTTCGTAAATTTTTTACTTTTTTGGTACTTCTTTAGTGCTTACTTTTTAGTACTTCTATAATTCGGTATCCTTTAGAGCTTGCATATTTTTCAACGTTGTAGTTTTCGCCAAGATTTTCAGCAAGCCAAGGAATAAGTGAGTCTGAGCCAAGATTTTTTTGCACAACTAAGTAAGCTGCTCCTCCCACTTTTAAACGCGGAATCCAAGTCATCAAAATGTCGTGCAACATTTCTTTTCCAACGCGAATTGGTGGATTGGACCATATGAGATCAAAATTATTAAATTCCAAAGTATTATTTTCTTTTAAAGCGTCATCTACTAAAGAAGTGCGAATATGCTTTAAGCCAGCGTTTTTTGCGTTTAGTTCAGTAAGCTCTAGCGCTCGCTCATTTACATCTACAGCTACAATTTCAGCTTCTGGAGATTCTAAGCCCATTGCAATGCTTATAGGACCCCATCCGCATCCAATATCAAGGAATTTGCCATTTTCTGGTGGTTTTGGAGCATGTTTTAGTAGCACAGACGTGCCTAGATCAAGCTTAGAAGCACTGAATACTCCGTTTGAGACTTGTATAACAGTTTCATGATTTCTCAAAGTTACATGTAACGTTCTTCGCTCATCGCAAGATGATGGTGTTGCAGAAAAGTATTGTTCGCCACTGATTTTTTGCGTTTTTTCTGATTTTGGTGATTTGGTTTTATCGTATTGTTTAAATTGTTGATGACTTTCCATGATCTCGCTCAAAAATACCGTATTTCGCCTATAAATTTAAATTTATTAATATACTTTTTACTATTGTATCTTTATTTACATATCATACATATAGGTTGTGTTCATATATTGTCGTCTCAAGTCACCATAATAAGACAAACGTTGTAAAACGCTATTTACAATGAAATAGAGGAGGGACAGTTGGCGGATAGTAATGTGGCATCCGGGCGAGATGATGTGCTTAATTCAAACGATCTTTCCTCCCTCGAAAATGATTCTAATAATATGAATGAGCATCATCTCACCAATAATGCAGTGCTTTATGCTCATTCGGATGTGCTTTTAGACACTACTTCTGACAGTGAAAAGCATGATGAAGCTTGGCAGGAGCGTGAATCTCGTAATGCTTTAAAGCGTGTAGCTGGTCTTGGCGAATTACAAGATGTTACCGAAGTTGAGTATAGAAAGCTTCGTCTTGAGCGAGTTGTGCTAGTAGGAGTGTGGTCTAGCGCAAAAGGAACTCTTGCTCAAGCTGAAGAATCGTTGCGTGAGCTTGCAGCGTTGGCACAGACTGCTGGTGCTGTTGTTTGCGATGGCATGTTGCAACAAAGATATAGGCCAGATGCTGCAACTTATGTTGGTTCAGGTAAAGCGCGTGAGCTTGCAGCAATAGTTGCTCAACATGATGCAGATACGATTATTGTTGATGATGATTTACCACCTAGCCAGCGTAGAGCTTTAGAAGATGCAACCAAAGTTAAGGTTGTAGATCGCACTGCTGTTATTTTGGATATTTTTGCTCAGCATGCTACAAGCCGTGAAGGTAAAGCTCAAGTTGAGCTTGCTCAATTGCAATATATGCTACCTAGGTTAAGAGGCTGGGGTGCTGCTCTTTCCAGGCAGGCTGGTGGTAGAGCTGCAGGAGATGCTGGTATTGGTTCTAGAGGTCCTGGCGAAACTAAAATCGAAATGGATCGTCGAGCTATTCGAAATCGTATTTCTAAACTTCGCCACGATATTGCAAATATGGCACCTGCGCGCGATGTAAAACGCGGTTCTCGTAGACGACAAGATATTCCAACTGTAGCTGTTGTTGGGTATACGAATGCTGGCAAGTCGTCTATTATAAATCGTCTTACTGGTTCACAAGAATTAGTAGAAAATGCACTGTTTGCAACTCTTGATACTGCAGTACGTCGTTCTCAAACTCAAGATGGTAGAAGCTATACTTTGGTAGATACTGTTGGTTTTGTTCGCAGACTTCCAACTCAATTAGTTGAAGCATTTAAATCCACTTTGGAAGAAGTTGGACAAGCAGACGTTATTTTGCACGTAGTTGACGGTTCGCATCCAGATCCTATTTCGCAAATTAATGCAGTAAACGAAGTTCTCGCTAATATTTCTGGTGTAGAAGATATACCTCAAATTATGGCATTGAATAAATCAGACATGATGAGTGATGCTGCGCGAGAACGTTTTTCTTCTCTTTATCCTGATGCTGTTATTGTTTCTGCATTCAGTGGCGAAAATTTACAAATATTGCGCAATCGTTTAGAAGAATTGTTACCGTCTCCTCGTGTTCGTGTAGATGTAACTTTGCCGTACGAGTTTGGTGGATTATTATCAAAAGTTCGTGAAAATGGTGTAGTTGAAAAGGCAGAATATGTAGATTCTGGGGTTGAACTTATTGCTTGGGTCGGACCATCGTTAGCTGCAAAACTTATGAAAGTAGCATTGTAATAATAAATTCCGGTGGTGCGATTAGAGTAAAGGTGTTCATACCAAAAGCTCTTAATGTGAGAGCAGCCCTTAGTAATGCATAAATCGTGGTATTTTGTGTGCTTATAAGGGTGTGATAGGTTGTTGAAAAGAGGTTTTTGCTCATGGTGAGTTCGCAGGTTAAGCCAACTAAGCTTGCAATTATTGGTGCCGGCGCAGTCGGATCTACTCTCGCTTTCGCTGCTGCTCAGCGTGGTGTTGCGCGTGAGATTGTGCTTGAAGATATTGCTAAGGAACGTGTTGAAGCTGAAGTTTTGGATATGCAGCATGGTTCTAGCTTCTATCCTGCAGTTTCTATTGCCGGTTCTGACGATGTGGAAATTTGCCGTGATGCTGACATGGTCGTGATTACTGCTGGTGCTCGCCAGAAGCCAGGTCAGACTCGTTTGGAGCTTGCAGGAGCCACTATCAACATCATGAAGTCAATCATTCCGAACGTTGTGAAGGTTGCTCCTAACGCAATTTACATGTTGATTACTAATCCTGTTGATGTTGTTACGCACGTTTCTATGAAGCTTTCTGGTCTTCCAGCAAACCAAATGTTTGGTTCTGGTACCAACCTTGATTCCGCTCGTCTTCGTTTCTTGATCGCTCAGCACACTGGCGTTAATGTTAAGAACGTTCACGCATACATTGCTGGCGAACACGGTGATTCTGAAGTTCCTCTGTGGGCTTCTGCAACCATTGGTGGTGTTCCAATGTGCGATTGGAACGCTCTTCCAGGTCATGAGCCACTTGATGCTGCTAAGCGCGAAGAAATCCATCAGGAAGTTGTTAACGCTGCTTACAAGATTATCAACGGTAAGGGTGCAACAAACTACGCTATTGCTATGTCTGGTGTAGATATTGTTGAGGCTGTTCTTCGCGACACTAACCGCATTCTTCCAGTGTCTTCTTTGCTCGATGACTTCCACGGTATTTCTGATGTGTGCATGTCTGTGCCAACATTGCTTAATCGCAATGGTGTAAACTCTCGTCTAAACACTCCAGTTTCTGATCGTGAGTTGGCTGCTTTGAAGCGTTCTGCTGAAACTTTGCGCGAAACTGCTGCTAAGTTTGGCTTCTAGTTTTAAAGAATAATTTATAAATTATTAAACCGCTTCTTCTCTTAATTGAGGAGAAGCGGTTTTTTTGTTCAAAACAACAACATGCCTCACAGAATTTTCTGTGAGTTCGATATATTATTACATTATGGCTGATTTTTCTAACATTCTTGCTACTCGTCCTGATTTTAATGACAGTGATCGTGAGTGGCTTCATCATTTGGTGGCCGATTGGCAGGTTATTGCAGATTTGAGTTTTGCAGATTTGCTGCTGATTATTCAAAATGGTGACGGTGATTATGTTGTTGCTGAACAATGTCGTCCTTCAACAGCTATTACTTTGCGTACTGATGATTTGTTAGGTAAAAAATTAGATGATTCTTTAGTACCTGAGCTTAATGAGGCGATGAAATCTGAGACAAGTTTCCACTCTTCAACCTTACGTTCTATTGGTAGAGCTACTGTATGCTACGTTTACGCTCCAGTTCGTCATAGGGGTAAAACCATCGGATTAGTTATGCGCGAAACTAATTTGGCAACGCGTGAATCTAACGGTCGTTATGAAACCGAAAGTATCAATGCTGGTAAAACTTTATTTGACATGATTCCTCGTGAACAATTCCCATATCATGAATCTGTATTAAATCAGCGACATAATGCTCGAGTATCCGATGGTTTTATTGTGCTAGAAGACGATGGAATAGTTCGTTATGCTTCCCCTAATGCCATTAGTTGTTTCCGCAGACTCGGTGGATTAAATACTATGCAAGGTGAATATTTAAGCGAATTTGGCACTAGGTTGTTGCATACAAACGATAATGTTCCCGAAAGTTTACCTCTTGTATTAACTGGAAAAGCTGATGTAGATTGTGAACTTGAAGCGAACCATTCTATAGTTTCCATGCGCTCCTTGCCTCTGTGGGGTCCAAATAATCGTGTTGGAGCTGTAGTGTTATGTCGTGATGTTACTGAAGTTTTGCGACGTGAGCAAGAATTGCGCACTAAGAATGCCACTATTTCTGAAATACATCATCGCGTAAAAAACAATTTACAGGCTGTTTCTGCTCTTTTGCGTTTGCAAGCCCGTAAAACAAAATCTATTGAAGTTAGAAAAGAACTTGAGGAAGCTCAACGTCGTGTGCAAACTATAGCACTAGTTCATGAAGGCTTGAGTCAAACTGCTGACGAAATTGTTGATTTTGACAAAGTTATTTCGAGTTTGTTGAAGATGTCAATTGAGTTGGCGTCTCAGAATCAAAATATTGATATTGATTTTGTTGGAAAATTTGGCAGATTAGCAGCTCAGGATGCTACACCATTATCTCTTGTTTTAACTGAGTTAGTGACGAATGCAGTTGAACATGGTTTTGAAGGTCGTGAAAAAGGTCATATTCGTATTGCAGTTGGTAGGGGCGGAGACAATCTTAATATTGTCGTTGAAGATGATGGAGATGGTATAGATAGCGAGTCTTCTCATGGAATGGCTAAACCATCTGGCTCTGGCCTTGGAACGCAGATCATAAACACATTTGTCACTAACGATTTTGGTGGTACAGTTCGTTGGTCTCCTCGAAGAGAAGGCGGAACTAGGGTAGTGTTAGACATTAAATTGCGCGTATCTGGTATTGAGTAGCTTTAGTAAAAATTGTTTTCCAACGTGCATTAAATGTTATACATTTAGTGTAAAAAGTATAGGAACAATTAAAATTGCTAATAAAGATGCAAAATACCTTGAAAAAACTTTCTTTTCATGATTTCCTTACATTCAGGGGAACTTCTAAAGCTCACCGTTGTAGGTAAGAAATGAGGATAATAATTCATGAGCAACTCGTTTGATTGGCGCACAACAGCAGCATGTAGTGACAAAGATCCTGAACTGTTCTTTCCTCTTGGCAGTGCTGGTACAGCAGTTCAACAGCTTGAAGAAGCAAAAGCAGTATGTCGCTCATGTGATGTTGCAACAGAGTGCTTAAAATGCGCATTAGAAACTAACCAAGATTACGGTGTGTGGGGAGGATTAAGCGAGGATGAGCGTAGAACTCTAAAGCGTAGAGCAATGCGCGCACGTAAAAGTCAAGATGCGTCACTATGAATAAATTTTATTCTAGGTGCACTATTTGAGTTAAACTTGCTGATCCTGGAGTGATTAAAACACATCGTCCTGGAAGTTGATAGTCTTCAATATCAAAACTTTTAGATAAAGCAGAAGGTATTCCAAGCATTGTATCTGTGCCAATATCTCCTGTTGGAAATATTATCCTCACTGGTGCTTGCTCAGGTAAACGTAAGTAGCGAGAAGTGCTAGTGCTCATAATAACTGGGTATTGTTTACTATTTAATCTTTTTTGAAAAGCAATAGCAGTTTGTCTCGTATTTAGCGGATCAAGCAATTCATCCGCATCGTCAATAATGATTGGCGTATTTTCGTTGTAAATGTTATTAATGTTTTGTTCGTATAGTGATTTTCCTGAATATATTGGCAGGTTTAAAGTTTTAGAAATTATTTTTAATATTGTTGTTTTGCCTTGTTTTCTACTTCCAATAACAGCGATATTTCCAAGGTGAATTGGTAATAGAGCAGGATATAAGTGTATGGTATCGTCTTGCAAACCAATAATAATATGCTTCGTATGAAATTCTTGAGTACGTAAACTTTGAGATATTTTTTGCTCCGAATTTTTGTATTTGTAATTATTTGAATACTCTGCAAGTTGTTTTGCTGAAAGGATCGACGGCAATGGTTTGCTAAATAATTCTGGAGAATGATCATGATGGCAGAATCTACCAGCTAACTGTATTGCTCGTACTAAATGTGCAGGATTGCTGCTTTGAGCACATCGCAAAGCAGCTACTCCTTCTCCAATATTGTAATATGCGGCTCCTGGTGTATTTGGGCTTATTCTAGCTGCATGCGCTGTTCCTAATAATTCTTGCGATTGCATTCCGTCTCTAACTCTCAAGCAAATATTAATAGAAATATTAGCTTTCATATCTGCGCTTACTTGTACGAGTGGATTTTGAGTTCCAGCAATAATATGCATTCCCAAAGATCTGCCTACTGATGCAATTCGTATAAGACGAGGCATGTAGTCGGGAAGTTGATCTTTTAAAGCATGAAATTCGTCAATAACAATAAGCAATGAAGGCTCAGCTGGAGTTACTTGTGCAATATTATTACACCCATGATGAGCTACTAGTCTTTCTCGTCTATCTAGTTCTAGTTCGAGACCTTTTAGAGCGCGTATTGCGTGTTTAAGATTTAAATCTCCTACGTTTCCCATAGCATGTGGGAGTTTAGATAGTATGTCAAAAGTTGCTCCTCCTTTAAAATCCATAAAAACAAACCGTAGCTGCTGTGGGCCGTATTGAAAAGCCAAAGCTAAACACCAAGTCGTAAGAAGTACTGATTTACCAGAACCAGTTGTTCCAGCAACTAAAGCATGTGGTCCATTGTTAATTAAATCTAAATAGCAGTATCCATTATTGCTTATTCCAAGTGGAGCTATAAGGTGTTTAGTTTTTGAATTAGGTAAGTAGTTATAAATATTTGTATTTAGATTTTCCTTCATACTATTAGATTGGTTTTTTGTGTCGTATGTTCCTGCATTTTTTAACCATATTTGCAATACTTCTTTCCAGTGATGTTGCGTATTAGAAATTGCATTTCTTCTCATAAGTAATGTTTCTAAACTTACTGGTGTAATAGTATCTGGCAAACTTTCTACAGTTTGTTGATTATAAGTTAAGTTATTTGACGATTGCGTAGTGTTTAATAATTGAATTTGCTGATTTTGTTGAACACTTTGAACAGAATTTTTCTCAGATATGTATTGAAAAATTTGTGGAATAAGACTTGCTATGTACATCATAATGCTTGGAATAATCATGGTTAGCATCATCCAATTATTTTGCATCCATGCCATTATAGCCAATGCTATGTGAGCGAATATGGGAACTATACTCGCTGCCATCTGTACATGCATAAGTACTTTAGTTGTAGACATTCCTGTATTAGATTTGTTACTCATAAATGTATGAGACAATATTTTTGATTTTTGTGCAATACTTATGCAAGATTGTGGTTAAAAGATACGAGTTTAGTGCTTTCTAAGTTATGGTATCTAATTGAAGTGTTGTTTATACAACAATACTTCGAAATTATTGTTGCTCAGCAAGAGTTCCAACTGATCCAGGTTTATGAGTGCCTGATGCAAGTTGGTTGAATAAATCTAAGTTTTTAGCATCATCGAGAAGCACAGATGAACCAACTCCTGGAACTTGATAGTCAGGATTCGTCCAATATACTGTTCCAGATATGCCTGACGGTCCAGTTGCTTCTTTGAATGCTTGAGCCATTTCCCATAATGTTCCTGGATTGGTTTTCTCGTCAAAAATAACTGAAGCAAGTCCCGTTTCAGCAAGCTTTTTTACTTTTCCAAAATTCAATAATGTATTGTGATCTAAAGCTTTTTTCATAATAGCTGCAATAACCATTCGTTGACGTGCAGCTCGTCCAAAATCAGATTCTGGATCTGCGTATCGCATTCGCGAAAATGCTAACGCTGTATTCCCATCAACGTGATGGCATCCAGAAGTCCAATTTAACCCACTAAACTTATCGCTTACGGTACGGTTGTAGCATAAATCAATGCCGTCTATAGCGTTAACAACATTAGTAAGACCGCCAAAACGTATTTCTGCAACATGGTCAATGCGATGACCTGTAATTTTTTCTATTGCTGCTGTTAATGCTTTATTTCCAGCTGCTTGCGCAACGCTATTAATTTTTACTTGTTCGCCATTTAAAGAAACAAGAGAATCTCGAGGAATAGAAATTAGAGAGCTGTGACCATTGCTCGGCTTTGTCAATACAAGAATAGTATCTGTTCTAAATCCTGTTATCTCTTTAGCTTCTTCGCCTTCTCTTTGATCAGAACCAAGAATAAGCCATGCTTTGCCTTGAGTGCTAGGAGTATTAGTAAGCCAAGTAGTGCGGTTAATTCTTGAGTCAACCCAGTTCCACGAATATACCCCAAAACCAGTTACACCTACTGCCAGAACAACAAAAAATGCAATAAATGCATGTAAAATTCTGTGCGGTTTGTGCGGTAGTATTTTTGCTGCACTTCCAACTGCTTTATTTATAGTTGTTGGAATACGCATTTGTGAAATAGAACTTGTGCGCGGTGCTGGTCTTGGTTGCAATTGCGATGTGTAAGAAACAGGTCTAGAAGAACATTGTTCTGGACTTTTTAAGATTCTTGTTCTTTGAGTTGTAGGCGCAAAAGACGGCGCTTGTGATGGAAGCGCATTAGACTCTATTTTGCCTCTTTTTACGCGTTTTGGAGTGAAACTAGGAGGCACGTTTGAGTTAGATGAATCGTTATTATGAGAAGGAGTGAAGATAGGTGGGTTTATATTATCTTCAGAAGGGTCCTCATACAATCTCGAATTCATTCATCCTCCAAAATAAGCATGTATCTTCAATGACTATGAATATATAATATATAAATTTTATGCTCGTACATTAATATTCATAGATTACATCTTGCTTAATTGTTTACTTTTTTCTAGGCACAGCGCAAAGTACATTGTTTGCATACTTGTCTGCAAAGCCAACGTATTGTCCTGTTTGTGGATCGTGAATAGTTCCATTTTCAGGATTTACAATTCCTCCAGTATTTGGATCAATAAGTTGTCCTTGAGAATTTTTTATTAATCCTGTTTTTGGATCAACATGTCCCATCTTCTTTGGATTTGTAGTTTTATTAAGTTTGTCGTTTTCGCTTATATTGCTATTGTCATCCGTATCTTCATTGTCTTGATCGTTCGTATCCTTAGGCGAATTATTGGCATTCTTTTTGTTAGTGCCGTTAGTTTTATGATTTAGCGATAGCGGTTTATTTTCACGCATTAAATCCCAAATATTGTCTGCTTCGTCAGACCATACAACACGATTTGGATCATAAGGATCTGGAATAACAGGAGTAGTACGAGCATAAATATGTGAAGAATCTAATTTACGCATGCTTAATGCCAAACCGACCAAAGTGGTAGGATTGGCCAAGCCTTCACTTATATTTAATGCTCCCAACGATGCTTTTGCAAGCTGGTAAAGCTCACTTGTCTGAGTAAATAAGTTTTTAGACAGTGCTTGATGTAAAAGCTGTTTAATCAAGTATTGCTGTCTTGTTGTTCGCATTATGTCAGAGCCATCGCTTGCTGTATCGTGGCGCATTCTAGCGTATTGAGTAGCAAGTCGACCATTAAGATGCTGCATTCCTTGTTTGAAATTTACACCCGTATAGGCATCGCGAGTTGCTGTTGGGATGCATACGGATACTCCACCAACTGCATCAATCATATTGCTTAATCCACTGAAATCAGCGACTATAAAATGATGGATATTTAAACCAGTAAGTGAATTAACAGCTTTTAACGAGCATGATGCTGCTGAGGCTAAATCTCCGCCTTGTGCATATCCTAAGGCGAAAATTGAATTAAACATCACATGTTTTCTTGCAGGAATATGTCCTTTTGTAGTGTCGCATGCTGGTGCGTTTACCATAGAATCTCGTGGAATAGAAACGATATTCATGTATGATCTATCTGCGCTAATTTGAACTACCATAGTAGTATCTGACTGATGATCACCAGTTTCACCGTCGTGTGTGAAGCTTTGATTGTTCCCATCTCGAGAATCTTGACCTAAAACAAGAAAAGTTACTGGTTTGCCTGCGTTAATATCAAGTGTCTGATTAGCTTCTGGATCTTTAGATATGACGTTTACAACTCTGTTACTTACAGCAGAAGAAAAATCTAACCACACTGCAGCTATGATTGTTGAAAAGAATGTAAGTACTGAAATAACAAGCATACACAGTATCTTGCGCGTGCGGTTAATCATTCTATAACCAAGACTATGATGAGGAGTTGAATTCCAATCTTCGCCTGGTTGGTACCGCATGCCTTCATGATACCGTGAAGTTGTCATCGTACCTTCTTTCTCAATAATGAGGAACCTTTTAGGTTGTGGCAATATCATTTCTTTTGCCATCGAATAAATCAATATTCAATGGACACATATAACGCGCCATTATAGTACATGGCAATGAGATTTATGACACCTGGTTGTGTTGAATATTATTTGATCTTTTAATGAAAATTTTAATAAGTTTAAGCAAATATTCTAATTAAATTTATATGGAATGCACTGGTTAATATGAACAAAAATATTAATAAAATATGTATAAATTTATTTAGAATTACGACTTGTGTTTTGGTGGATACATACCCCCTGCGTAAACTGGTAAGTATGGATTCGATAACCGCTCATAATCTTACATTTGAAGACGAAGTTTTACAGGTGCTGTCATCTGCGAAAGATGCGCATCCTCATGATGTGGATTCGTCCATTATGGCAATGATGTGTGTGGAGCGAGATACTCGTTTTTATGCTGATACGTTACATGCAGTACTAAGTCAATCAATTCTTCCTGGAACTTTGGTAATAGTCGATTGTGCTAGTCGAGTAAAGCAGACTATGCAAACGAATTTACAAATAAAAATTAATTCATCTATGCTTGCGGGAGCAATTAATACTAGAAAATCATTATTGCAGAATGCTAATAATATCGATTCCAATAATACAATTGATAGCGATTCAAAATATAGACCAAATACTAATCGCGTAAATAATGCTCGCGTAAACAATAGTGAAAATAAATCTGTACGCATAATTATTATTCCCATTTCTTATGCTCATTCTTTTGGAGATGCAATAGAAAAATCTTTGCGCAAGATTTTGCCTTGTGCAGGAGTTTCTGCATTATGGCTTTTGCATGATGATTCTCGTCCTGCAGACTTCCATTGCTTAGAATATTTGCGTGAAACTTGGCGCAATACTCCGACTGCATCAGTATTGGGAGCTAAACAAGTTGATTGGCAAGGAAATATCTTGCACAACGTTGGAATGTATGCTTGGCGTCACGATGTTCATACTCTTACTGTTGACGGCGAGCCAGATCAAGAACAGTATGATGGGCGTGGAGATGTGTATGCAGTATCGCTAGCAGGTGCTTTAGTCACATTAACTGCATGGCAGACTTTACGCGGTACGCAACCATGGATGACAACTTTTGGCGAATCAAGAGATTTTTGTCGTAGAGTATGTCTATCTGGAGGTCGTGTTGTTGTAGTTCCTTCAGCTCGTATTGCACACAGGCGTGCAAGGTTAGAAGGTATCCGTACTCGTAACGGTGATGCTAGAAATCATAATAATTCAGGATCTAAATATGGTGTAGCAGCTTCTCTCGTAGCTAAGCAGCGTTACAAATACACTGATATTAGTATTTTTTTGTGGCCTCTTATATGGATTCTTAGTTTGCCTGCTTGTTTCGTTGGCGCTTTGCATTCGCTGTTTGCTAAACATCCTTATATAGCGTGGATCCGTCTGCTTTTGCCATGGCTTGCTATCATGCAATTACCTAGAGCAGTTTTTGCTCGCAGAAGGATTGCAAGGAATACTCGTGTTCCATTAAAGCGACTTGTTCCTCTTATCGCAGATCGTCATCAAGTTGCACGTTGGCGTGATCGTAGTTCTGCTTTCCAAGCTCAACAGCATTTCGTGCTGTTAAGTCCTCTAGCGAAGCGGCATTTGCATATTCGAGTGTTGCGTAGGTGGAGTGCTGTTATTCTTGCGTCTCTTCTTCTTTTTGCAGTCATATTGAATTTATATGGCTCTCCATGGCGTGAAATTTTAAGTGGCGCTTCTTGGAATGCGCAGCAATGGTTACCAACGGGTGCAGATTTCAATCAACTATGGAATTCTGCTATTGGTGCATGGGTTCCTGATGATGGTTTTGGACCTGCAATTCCTCCAGCACCATGGCTAAGTATTTGGGCAATCGCATCAACTGTGGTTGGTGCTAACCCGTTATTGGCTGTCACATTAATGTTCTTCTTAGCTGCTCCAGCTATGTGTTTAAGTTTTTGGGCTCTTGCTGGCGTATTTACGCGCTCGGATACTGTACGTGTATGCGCTGGTATTTGCTGGACTATGATTGCTATTGCTTTTGGTTTGTTTGCACGCGGTGATTTGCCAATGTTAATGACTATGGCATTTTTGCCTGCAGCATTTGCTTTTGCGTTCCATGCTGTTGGAATGTACGTAACAGAAGATCCTGTGCGTCCTGTTAAATCCACTCAATGTGCAGCATGCGCAGCATTATGCTTTATGGTTCCAGTAGCTGCAGAACCGCAGCTTGTTTTGCCTCTTATTGTTATTTTTATTGCAGCGTTTATTATGGTGCGCTCTCATCGCATTATGTTTGCGCTTATGCCTATACCATCGATAATTGTTCTGCTTCCTACAATAGGAAGTGCTATTAGATATGGCGGATCTGGAATGTGGCGTCAATTGTTCTCTAGTATGGCTTTGCCATTGAGAAGTGTGCAAGGTGCTCCACGCGTAAGCGATTACGCTGATGTTTTGTTGCACGCTTTTAATATGGCTTCTCCTAATGTTGAAATTAATATGCCATTGATGAGCTTAAGAACAATAATAATGGTAATTTTTGCAATTCTAGCTGTTGTTATGGTTGTTACGTCATTAACTTTGCCTTTTGCTTTGCGAGTTTCTCGAATGATGTGGGTTGTGATTATTTCCGGAATGCTGTTATCTCTTATTGCTGCTCGTGTTGTAGTTGCATCCGATATTTCGGGACCTGTTGCTGCAAGCGTTTTGCCTGGAGTCGCATTATCTACTGTCGGCATTTTATCTTGTATGTGCATGGTTGCCGGTCAAGCTGTTCGACGCTTTGAGCCACTACGTACTTCGAAGGAATCTGAGTCCCAAATTTTTGATAACTATAAAACTCGTGCAAGTAGACGTGCTGCAATGCGTCGTTCTGCGGCACAATTGTTGCAGCACATAATTCGCGTAGCACGCGCTGTTCTTGCAAGTGGCATGTTGACTATGGCGGTTCTTTTGGGTCTTTTTGCTGTATTGAGCGGACCTGCTACATCTATTTGCGCAAATAACAATGAGCTCCCTATGGTTGTTTCTGATTATTTGCGAAAAGACGATACTCGGCGAATACTTGCTTTAAGAGCTCAAAGTAGCCATGATTTGTCAATCTCTATTATGCGAACATCTAAGGGAGATGCAATAGACGAATCTCCAGCACTTCGTGTTAGACAAGTAATGTTTGGTGATTCATCAAGCAATAAAGCAATATATCGCGCCTCAGCACAATTGTTATCTCATGCAGATAATGGCGCAATTTCAACGTTAAAGCAACTTGGAATTGGCGGTATTTATATTGTTAATAGTTCAGAAAATAAGCAGGTTTCCCATAAAACTTCTGTGTCAATACAACAATTGTTACATCCTTCTGTGCAAACTGTAAGTAATGTTAACAAAGAAGCTACTGAACAATTAATTGCACACGTTAACGCTTCTGACGGTACACAATTAGTTGTTTCATCACCGCAAGGAACTTATTGCAGATTTGATGGTGTGCCTGATTCTAAGTCGTTGTCTTCTACATCTCCGTATTATCGATCTAGGCCTCTTGCGTGGAGAGTTCCTTGGATTATTGTTTCTTCTATGGTATTACTGCTGTACTGTATTGTTGCCGTGCCTCGATTTGGCAGACATGCAATGATAGAACGTTCAGATGACAGGCATGAGGAGGAATTAGATGAACTGGCATAAAAATCCTCATGAGGGCTCTAAGCATGGTGAAGTAAATGCAGATGTAGATATTAATCGCAAGAACAAAATAGTCAGTATTGTCTCACTTGCTATTTTTAGTGCAATAATACTTATTGCTTCTGCATGTGTTGTTGCATTATGCTTACCAATGCCTCACTTTGTAGATAATCCTAATACTCCATCTAGTGGCGTTATAAGTAGTGTTGGTTCTACTCGTTTGCAAACTATTTGTCCTATTCGATTGTCTCTTCCAGATTTGACTCAATATGGTGATAGCGAATATAACGAATCAGAAGGCGATTTACAATCTTCTGCTCGTTATGGTGCTTTTGGAGATGTGTATAGTTCTAGCTTGCGTAACATACGAGATAACAATGATCAATCTATTACGTTGAATTCAAAATCAACTGATGATGATACGTCAGCTTTTATTGCTAACAATAATGTAAATCATGACGCTCAAGTTCTAGAAGGACATTTATCACGAGTTGGATCTGGCACTGGAATATCTGCTTCCATGGTTTCATGGGCTACTAAAGGTGACGTAAAAGGTTTATCTGCAACTACCTGTTCCATGCCGTCTATGAAACAGACATTCCTAGTTCCAGAATCTGCTGATGGAATTTCTATTCGTTTAGAAGCATTTAATGCTGCTTCAAAATCTACTGTTGTTCGTGTTAAAGCTTGGTCTGCAGAACATGGCAACAATCAGTTAAATCTTTCTACAGGAAGTGCTTTTACTGTTCCTGCTCGTTCTCACGCATATTTTGATCTTGCTGCTGCTTCTCCTAAGACTTCTGGATTATATGTGCAAGTTGAAAGCGAGCAGACACCTATAGCATCATTTGTAAAAGTCGTTCATATGAGTGGCTTATCTGTAAAAGGTGTAGATATTGTTCATGAATTAAGCACTCAATCTAACACAAATATTCTTTCAGGTATTAGTGAAGGCGATCAATCTAAGTTATATGTATGGCCAAATAAAGATGGTAATGTAACACTTTCATGGATGAATGATACAGGTTCTAAAGAAGTAAAGAATTTAACGTTAAAAGCACACCATTTGCAAGTTGTCGATCTTGGAAAAGTTCCAGAGCATGTTAATGCTTTGAGCGTAAGTGGAGATGTTCCTACTCAAGTAATGATGTCTATTACTAAAGATGGCAAAGATAATCAGTCAGATGTAGCTTTTATTACACCATCTAACGTGCAAGGTAGTGGCGCAATTGTTTCACCTGTTTCTGCTAATGAAACAGCTCTATACCTTTCTTCTTCAAGCGATAAAGATACTTCTGTGCGTTTGCAAGGATTTGATTTAAATGGTGTATTAGCTGCTACAAAAAACGTAACGATTCCTGCGAATGCATCTTTAAGAATTCCTGTTTCAGACATTTCGCACGATGTAGTTATGTTTATTGCGAAATCGCATAGCAAAGTTTCTTTGTCTGCCCGTATTCATAAAGATGAAATCGATAAGGCTGGTATAGCAGGTATTTCTTGGCTTTCTGCGCAATCTTTGGAGCCGCAAGAAATGAAGGTATACGTTAAAACTGACAATCATATTGTGCAATAATACGAATAAAAATGTTGCTATAAGCGACTATAAATTAATTAAAATACTTAATAATTTTAATTAATTTAAAAATTGTTTACAAACCCCAATCTGGATCAATTTCTTCTGGTCTGCGACCGTATAGTTCTGCTAAGCGTTGCACAAGCTCATCTCTGATAGCATATTGAAGTTCACTTCTGCTGCTTACATGAGTGCATAGCGGAAGCCTATACAACACAATTCTAGATTGCATACCACGGCTAGCTGGAAACGCTTGTGAAAGTATTCTGCGGTTTTGTTCCCATAACAGTGGTTGTGAAGGTGGCACATCTTCTACTGCAAATTGAACGTCTTTAGTTAATGCTCTCCAAGCACTGTTAAGACGTCTAATTTGAGCCGCTACCATAGCATCGAACATTCCGCTAGCGGTTCTATATTGTGGCAGGCGAGTACCAAATATTGGTGCCCTAAGACCTCTACCATGCCTATTTCTATAGTGACGTTCTTCCCAAATTAGACCTGTCATGCTTCCACTTTACGAGAAGGCTAGGGCAATAATATGTAAATAATTAATATGCGGTGTGTGAAATACGCTCACACTATAGAATACTGTATATATGGTTTTAAAAGTCAGGAGGATTTGTAATGCTCAAACCAATAGTGCATGATTGGAATGAGTTTAATCTTGACTTGGGCATTGCTGAATCGTCTCTTATTGCTTTTGATTTAGATAACACACTGGCATGTTCTAAAAAACCTATGCTTAAATCGATGGCTGAATCATTAAGTAAACTGATTGATATAATTCCTGTTGCTGTAATAACAGGTGGCTGCTTAGAGTTAGTTAAGAAGCAAATTTTAGATATGCTAACTACTGGCACTAATCTTAAAAATATTCACATAATGCCCACTAATGGAACTAGTTATTATCGTGTGAATAATGACATGTCATTGCAATGTGTTTATGAGCATAGTATCGATTTTAAGCAAGCGCAATGCGTTATTGATGCAATACACAAGTGTGCAAAAAATATGGGCGTTTGGAAAGAACCCGGCGATCCAATGCTGTGGGGAGAACAGATAGAGAACCGCGGTAGTCAAATTACTTTTTCGGCACTAGGACAACTAGCTCCTATTGAATATAAAAAAACTTGGGATCCTAGCGGTTGTTTGAAAGCTCAACTTGCACAAAGCATTTCTCAAGCTTTACCTAATTTTGCTGTACGCGCTGGAGGAGATACTAGCATCGATATATACAGGCGCGGTGACGATAAAGCTCAAGCTTTGCGAATGCTATCTCAATATTGTGATTTTAATATTGAAAAAATTACTTTTATTGGCGATCGTATGTATCCTGGAGGAAACGATTATCCTACTGCCTTTACAGGAGCGTTAGTTGTTAAAGTAAGTAATCCTTCGGATACCTTAGAGCTTTGTAATAAGGTACTTAATATTTTAGAAATATAGAATTTTATTAATTTTTCATTTTAAAATACCTTTTATCCACAATAACATTTTTTATTTGCATAGTTAATAAGCGATCGCATATGCTGTCATTATGGTTGGGAGACGCAAGGTTATAAACCACCAAAACAAAAAGAAGTATAGAAGCGTGACATCTCATGGGGGATTAGCATGTCACGCATCTGTACCTTGTGGTGTATGTGAAAACAAGGATGTTGATTTTATAAATTGGCGTTTTGCTAGTTGGAAGAATGTAGCGATTGCTTTATTTAATTTATTTTTGCCTCGCGCATGTGCAGGCTGTGATACTCCAGATTATATATTGTGTGAAAACTGCAAGAAAGCGTTGCAATGCTGGAAACGCGCACCATTTGCCAGAACAGTATGTGGATATCGCTACGCGTGTGGTTCGTATTCTACGGTTGTTCGCCGCTCAATATTATTGTGGAAGGATCATTTCGATATTGCATGTGACAAAATATTTGGTGAACTTATTGGCGATTTAGTAGTAGAAGTTATATCTAAATTTTTGCGCTCGCATTCTTGTTATATAAGTGAAAATCCTATATTTGTTATACCAGTTCCGTCATCTAAGTATTCATCAAGACATCGTGGGCGTAAACATATGTTGCCTGTTGCAAATTGTGTTGCTAAACGATTGTGTAATAGTGGCATTAGGGCATACGTTTTAGATATTGTAAGTATGAATGCTAGAATTACTGCGAAATCAGTGCAAACTTCCGGTTTTCGTGGAAGGTCTAACAGAATTTCTAAAGCGTTTAGCATCGATTTCAAAGAATTGAGAAAGCAAAAGTCTGAAAATCAACGCGAGTACAAAGCTATTGTATTGGATGATATTGTAACTACTGGCTCAACTATGAATAGCTGCGTTTCAACTCTACAGAGTAGTGGAATTACTGTTTTGGCATGCTTTTCTTTAGCGTGTGTATGCAATAAGGATGATCGTACAGCAGATTACGAATGTTAGTTTACTATTGTATTGCTATAGTTTAGCGGAAGCGTAATCTCAAAGTCTGGACCACGCTTATCGTCTACTACTTTTACAGTTCCATGGTGCAATTGTGCAGCCCAACGAGCAATTGACAATCCTAATCCTGTTCCTCCTGATTCTGTGCCAATTCGCTGATTTCCTTTAACAAATCTTCTGAAAATATCGGCGCGATCTTCTTGAGGAATTTGTTCTCCAAAATTCACAACATTACATATTACAGAGTTTTGGTTGTGATTAATATGAGCACTTATAAGAACACGAGTTCCATCATCTGAATGTTTTAGAGCGTTGGAAATAATATTAGTAAAAAGTTGCGAAAGGCGAGCTTGATCTCCTGTTAATTCAATCTCATCATTAATTTGAACTTCAATATTATGATTATGACCTGAATCAGCTATTTCTAGTGGCTCAATAATTTCGTCAATAAAGTCTGTGAAATTAAATGAAGTTATATTAAGGCTTTCCGCACCTGCTTCAACTCTAGATAAATCAAGAAGGAAAGTAATAAGATCAGCAAGTCTATGAGTTTGGTTTAATATAGCTTCCATATTAGATGGAGTAGGATCAACAACTCCATCTGCAAGATTTTCAAGCATTGCTTGTAAAGCAGAAACAGGAGTGCGTAATTCGTGGCTTACGTTTGCTATAAGCTCTCTACGCATCTGATCTGCATGTTCAAGTTCTTCTGCCATTTCATTAAATGCAAGAGTTAATTTACCTACTTCGTCACGACGATTTTCTACAGCAACTCGTACAGAGTAGTCGCCATCAGCCATGGCTTCTGCAGCATTTTTCATTTGACGAAGTGGTGCTGTAAGTCCTCTAGAAAAAATGTATGTAATTCCTAGAGCAACAATAAGCGTTAATGGCATTGCAATCCAGCCATTTAGACCAGTTTTAAGTAAAAACCATGCCATTACAAAAGCAATTGCTGTTGCAAAAACAATAATTGCCGAAAGTTCAATTTTTAGAGATGAAAAAAATCCGACAGGTCGATTTGGATAATTATGCTTTACAGAAGAATTCGTAAATCGAGTTTTTGACTTATTTCTAAGTTGAGGATTTGAGTTTTTATTTAATAAATTACGTTGCTTAGTATTTTTATATTGTTCAGAATTAGCAGTATTTATTTTATTTTCTAATACCATTTACGAATTTTCCGAAGCTAAAGTGTTGTAACTATTTACTACTTATGAAAGTTATAACTATTTATGAAACTTGTGATTGCAGAACTTTGTCGTAATCACTAATAGGTGGCTCGAATGCGTATCCTATTCCGTGTACAGTACGAATCCATTCCGATCCAATTTTATGCCTCAAAGACTTAATGTGCGAGTCCACTGTGCGAGTTCCAGAGGCATCTGGCCAATCCCACACCTCTTCAAGTAACTCTTCACGCTTAAATACGGTATGAGGATGACGAGCTAGAGTAGCGAGCAAGTCAAACTCAGTTGGTGTAAAATGTACCTCTTTGTCGTTTAAAGTTACAAGTCTTTGACGGGGTCTAATAATAAGTGACCCAAAATTAATTGTGCGTTCATGTTCCATTGTCTTTGCTATTTGCGATGCGCGTTCTACGCGTCTCAGCAATGCTGCGCAACGAGCAATTAACTCACGTGGCGAAAATGGTTTAGTCATGTAATCATCTGCGCCTGCGCTTAAGCCAACAATTTTATCGGCTTCTGCGTCGCGTGCTGTTAACATGAGGATAGGGACAGGCATTTTGGAGATAATTCGTCGAGTTGCTTCAATCCCATCCATAATAGGAAGCATAATATCCATAATTATGAGATCAGGTTTTAGTTGTTCGGCAGCTCTAACAGCAGACGCTCCATCTGCAGCGACTCTTGCTCTCCAGCCTTGTGCAGTAATGCGTTGTGCAATTGCTGTAGCAAGATCTGGCTCATCCTCAACAACGAGAATTGTACGAGCATTTACGCTAGCTGATGGAGCGTTTAGCATATTTTAAAAAGACCTTTCAGTGTTGTACTGGCTTCAAGAATACCGCACCTAACGCTGGAACAGTGATTCTTGCAGAGTATGGTCGAGAATGATACTCTTCAGCAGTAGCAGTGAATGTGCCGTTGTGAATATTAGATCCGCAATACTTTGCATCATCAGTTGTGAGTATCTCTTCCCACTGTCCGCCTTTTGGTAACGCAACCTGATAGTCTTGCCAAGCTTGACCTGAGAAGTTTACTACTACAACGATTTCTTCTCCGTCGTCGCCAATACGCATGTAGCTTAAAGTATTGTGATCGGAATCGTCGCTTGTAAGCCACTGGAAACCATCAGGAGTAAAGTCTTGACTCCAGAATGCACGAGAGCTCTTATACAGAGTATTCAAATCTGCAACAAGCTTTTGCACACCTTGATGGAACGGCCATTGCAGCTCATTCCAGTTAAGCGAAGTATTGAAATTCCATTCGCTGGACTGTCCGATTTCTCCACCCATGAACAGAAGGTTCTTGCCTGGATGAGACCACTGGTATGCAAGCAATGCTCGCAATCCTGCGAACTGTTGCCATTCGTCTCCTGGCATCTTTCCAAGTAACGAACCCTTACCGTACACAACTTCATCGTGGCTTAATGGCAACACATAATGCTCAGAGTATGCATAAACCATTGAGAATGTAATTTCGTTATGATGCCAACGACGGTTAATTGGTTCTTCTTTAAGGTATTGCAAAGTGTCGTGCATCCAGCCCATATTCCACTTCAAACCGAATCCTAAGCCGCCCATATCGGTTGGTGCAGTTACGCCTTGGTAAGCAGTGGATTCCTCAGCAATCATCATGATGCCAGGATTATTCTTGTATGCAGTTGCGTTTGCTTCCTTAATGAAGTCAATTGCTTCAAGATTTTCGCGTCCGCCGTAGATGTTTGGTCTCCACTGTCCTGCTTCACGGCTGTAATCCAAGTAAAGCATTGAAGAAACTGCGTCAACGCGCAACGCGTCAACATGGTATTCGTCAAGCCAGAAGCAAGCATTAGCAACCAAGAAGTTACGAACTTCATGACGACCAAAGTTGAAGATGTAAGTACCCCAATCAGGATGCTCGCCTCGCATAGGATCAGGATCCTCATACAATGCTGTGCCATCAAAACGACCGAGTGCAAAGTCATCCTTAGGGAAGTGAGCTGGAACCCAATCCATAACGACGCCAATACCTGCTTTATGGAGTTTATCTATCAAGTACTTAAAGTCATCAGGGGAGCCAAGGCGAGAATCGACTGCATAATAACCTGTTACCTGATATCCCCAAGACCCAGAGAATGGATATTGCGTCAGCGGCATGAACTCGACGTGAGTAAAGCCTTCTCTTTGCACATAATCAACTAAATGATCAGCAAGTTCGCGATAATTACCCAGATCGCGATTCCAGCTGTTAGCTTGCACTTCGTAAATGCTTATTGGACCGTTGTGAGCGTCTGTTTTTGCGCGCTTATTCATCCAATCGGTATCGTGCCACTTAAACTCAGAATCAACAACAACAGATCCTGTGTTTGGTGGAACTTCATGAGAGCGCTCCATCGGATCGGCTTTCATAATCCAATTACCAGATTGCGTAAGAATTTCGTATTTATATACTTCGCCCGCTGTAACTCCTGGAATAAAAAGTTCCCAAATGCCAGAAGAGCCGAGCGAGCGCATAGCGTGGCGACGACCATTCCAGTAATTAAAGTTACCAACTACGCGTACTGCACGAGCATTTGGTGCCCACACTGAGAAAGCAGTACCAGTAACTTTCTTTACCATCTTTCCAGTTTCAGGAGATATAAGCCCCCATGAATCTGTTATTGTTTTGACATGTGCGCCTAATGCTTCCCAAAGACGTTCATGGCGACCTTCTCCAAATAAGTACATGTCAAGTTCGCCAACTTGAGGCAGATAACGATAAGGATCGTCATCTGTGGATTCAGAACCGTCTATTTCCACAGTGTAAACGCGATAACTAGGAACAGACCAAGACTTTGTTTTTGTGTGCTTTACTGCAGGAATAACAGCTGTAAAGATGCCGTTATATTCGTGTTTAGCTTCGTATTCACCGTTCTTAGTAAGAATAACAACTTTCTTTGCCATAGGGCGCAATACGCGGACGGTTACAGTGTCGGCACCTTTGCCAGTTCCAAGGTGACCTCCGAGAACCTCATGTGGATTGTAATATTCTGCATTGCTCACCGCAGCTAATACGTCCTGTCGGACTGGGACTGCGACTGCATCTTCATTGATGTTAGTAACTGTACTCATGCTGACTATCATACATGCTTTATTGCTGTAAGTCGCGTGTGTTTCGCGCTATTGTGAAAAAAATATGAAAATTTTTTCAAGTCGTGACCTTATGGGAAACTGTTATGAGTTTTTCTGTGCATACGGAGGGTTCTGTGGAATATCAAGTCGGCGATATGGTCGTCTATCCTCGTCATGGTGCGGCTCGTGTTGAAGAAATTAGTGAGCGCACCGTAAAAGGTGTAACTCGTCAATATTTACGATTGGTAGTGTTATCATCTGATGGTTTAGAAATTAACGTACCTGTCGATAATGTTAAAAAAGTTGGCGTGCGAGACATTGTTGGAGCGCAAGAAGTTGCAAAAGTTTTTGAGATTTTGCGTACTCCAATAGTTGAAAAAGAAATGAATTGGTCTAGACGCTACAAGCTTAATGTAGAGAAGATTGCTACTGGCGATGTTAACAATATTGCTGAAGTAGTTCGTGATTTATCTCAGCGAGATGTTGATGAGCATGGTTTGTCTGCAGGAGAAAAGCGAATGCTTGCTCGCGCTCGCAGTATTTTAATTTCCGAAATTGCTTTGTCTGAAAAGATTGATGAGATTGAGGCGGAGCGACTTTTAGATGTGAATCTTGGATACAAGGAGCCTCAAAAAGGCGATGAAAATCACCATACTGTAGCTCCAGAAGAGCCTGCATCGCGAACTTTAGCGCTGTTAGAAGAGCGTAATAAGAAATCTAAGAAAAAGTGATTTGCGTTATGCAAAATAAATAGATATTAATTGTTCATATTATTTTAAGCCCTTCTAAACGTTGGTATATTGGCGAGTTAGAAGGGCTTTTGCTTATATATTTGCTTACGTATTTATTGTATGTTTTGCTTTTGTTCTTGCTTAAAACAGATAATAAAAAATCCTTGCATTTACAAAATGCAAGGATTTTTTATTTTAACAGATTCACCTAAATTTACTTACCTGGATCTTGTTGACCTTGGTTAGAATTTTTAGGATCGGTATTCTTTGCTACGTGTGGCTTCTCAGTGATTGGCTTTTTCTGAGGCTCTTTGTCATCAATGTCTTTACGCATATCCTTTGTTGCTTTTACAGCATTATGTAGGTCGTCACAAATCTTCATAATCCATTTATCAAGCTGATCTGCGTATTTTGGCATAAGTTCGCTTACTCGCACTGTGGACGTATAGCTGCGTCCTGCGATTCCGTTTAGCAAGTTTAGAACATCGTTTCCTTGTTGGCTATCGCTAATCAACACATCGATTTTGCGACCTTCAATAAGCTTCTGAAACTCCTCAACGCTTGAATGTTCTGGTTCATTATTGTTATTTAGTGCGTCAGCATATTCTTTAGGTGAGCTATCTTTCAAATTGGCATCAGACATTAGCCAGAAAAGAATAGGAGATGTAGAAGCATACTTTGCGTTACCATTTTCTTTAGAGAAATCACTTAAGTAGGTGGTTAATTTCTTTTCCTTTTCCTGCCATTGTGCTAGTCGCTTAGAAAAAGCTTGTTTTTTTGATGGCAAAACTTTGGAGAAGGTGTCAGCCATGGCAGATGCCATTGCATCCCTAGCATCGTGAGAAAACCAAAGATATGGATTGTCTCCGTTAAGTGCTCCTACAGTACCTGCTGCACTAAGCACTTCAGCTTTAGCTGGGTGTACTTTGTTTGCCCAATCATCGTAGCCTGCACCATTTGTAACTAATACTTGTGCATTCTGCATATTTTTTAAATCTTTTGAGCTAGGTTTAAACGACGATATGTCTGTATCTGAGCCAGTCATAACTGATTCAACTTTGACGTCAGAGCCACCGATCTCTTGAGCTAAGCTACCCCAGGTGTCAACAGTGGATACAACAGAAATATTTGTTGCAGCTTTTGGTTTTTCTTTTGGTTTTTCCTCAGTTTTTCCACAAGCTGCAAATCCAAGTATTACTGCAGAAGCAATAAGGCATGTTATGGCAGTTTTTCCAAACTTCTTTACTGCACAAAGAACGGTACGCATCACTGTGACTCCTCCCGTGATAATGGTGCGTCGGCGCACGCAAAATTGTTAGTCGACCCATATCTTCTATACTTCACGATAGCCTATCCTTACGAATTGTGCGAGTTGGGAGGAAATTTTTTATGGCTATTGTGTTAGATGGTAAAGCTTTAGCTAGTAAAATTAAAAAAGATTTGGCAGCGCGCGTTGCTATTTTACATAAAAAAGGCATTAATCCAGGTTTGGGCACGTTACTTGTAGGTAGTGATCCTGGTTCGTTGAAATATGTTGCTGGTAAGCATCGTGATTGCGAAGAAGTGGGGATTAATTCTATTCGTTGCGATCTGCCAGAAGATGCTAGTGAAGATGAGATTCTTGCTGCTTTACAGAAATTAAATAATGACCCTCTTTGTACTGGATTTATTGTGCAACTGCCATTGCCAAAAGGAATTGATGTTCAAAAAGTTATTTCTTCTATTAATCCTGCAAAAGATTGTGATGGAATGCATCCGTATAATTTGGGTGAACTTGTTACGCATATTTCCGGTGATATTACAACACCTTTGCCGTGCACGCCGCGTGGAATTTTAGCTTTGCTTGATGAATACGGTATTGAACTTTCTGGTAAGGAAGTTTGTGTGCTTGGTCGTGGCATTACGGTTGGACGTACTATTGGCCTTCTTTTAACCCGCAGGGGAGTAGATGCAACTGTTACGTTGTGTCATACGCATACTCGGAATGTGCAGGAGATTATGCGTCGTTCTGATGTAATAATTGCCGCAATGGGTTGTGCTGGTTTTGTTAAGCCAGAAGATATTAAACCTGGTGCTGTTCTTGTTGATGTAGGCGTATCTCGTGTTTTTGATGAAGAAGCTGGTAGATACCGCGTAAAAGGTGATGTTGATTCAGCTTGTCGCGAAATTGCTGGAGCGTATTCTCCGAATCCTGGTGGAGTAGGTCCGATGACTCGAGCTATGTTGCTGGCGAATGTTGTAGATATGGCTGAGCGAGCACTTAATTGCAAATAAAATGCGACACGCCCGAAGTAAAACGTAAATTTTGGCTATGCCTGTATATAAAATCGACAAAGCGTGTGCATGGCATACATGCGTAACGTAAATACATAATTAAATATCGAGTAATATCCACCCCAAGAAGAAACCACTAATAACTAATGGCAGAGAATAATAACGAAGTCGCCAAGGTTGCGATTAATGATATTGGCACCGAAGAAGACTTCATCAAGGCAGTCGATTCAACCATCAAGAATTTTGATGATGGTGATTTAGTTGAAGGTACCGTCGTAAAGATTGATCACGACGAAGTATTGCTGGACATCGGCTACAAGACTGAAGGTGTAATTCCTTCCCGTGAACTTTCCATCAAAAAAGACGTTGATCCAGATGATGTTGTCGAGGTTGGCGACACCATTGAAGCCCTTGTTGTCACTAAGGAAGACAAGGAAGGACGTCTTATTCTCTCCAAGAAGCGTGCACAGTATGAGCGTGCTTGGGGTGACATCGAGAAGATTAAGGATGCAGACGGCATCGTTGAAGGTACCGTTATTGAGGCTGTTAAGGGCGGCTTGATCGTAGACATCGGTTTGCGTGGCTTCTTACCAGCTTCCTTGGTTGAAATGCGTCGCGTTCGCGATCTTTCTCCATACATTGGTCAGAAGATTAAGGCTAAGATTCTCGAGCTCGATAAGAACCGCAACAACGTTGTGCTTTCTCGTCGTCAGTTCCTTGAGGAAACCCAGTCTGAAGTTCGTGAAACCTTCCTCTCTCAGCTTAAGAAGGGTCAGATTCGTGAAGGCGTTGTGTCTTCTATCGTAAACTTCGGCGCATTCGTTGATCTCGGCGGCGTTGACGGTCTCATTCACGTTTCTGAGCTTTCTTGGAAGCATATCGATCACCCATCTGAAGTTGTTAAGGTTGGCGATAAGGTTACCGTTGAGGTTCTCGACGTTGATCTCGATCGCGAACGTATCTCCCTTTCCCTTAAGGCAACTCAGGAAGATCCATGGCAGCGCTTCGCTCGCACCCATGTTCCTGGACAGGTTGTTAAGGGTAAGGTCACCAAGATCGTTCAGTTCGGCGTGTTCATCTCCGTTGAAGATGGCATTGAGGGCTTGGTTCACATTTCTGAGCTTGCTAATCGTCACGTAGAGAATCCAGAAACTGTTGTTAAGGCAAACGAAGACGTATTCGTCAAGGTTATTGATGTTGATCTTGATCGTCGTCGTATTTCCCTCTCCTTGAAGCAGGCTAATGAGGCTGTTGATCCAAATTCTGAAGATTTCGATCCAGCTCTTTACGGTATGCCAGCTGAGTACGATGCTGAAGGCAATTACAAGTACCCAGAAGGCTTCGATCCAAACACTAACGAGTGGATGGCTGGTTATGAGCAGCAGCGCGAAGAGTGGGAAGCTCAGTATGCTGCAGCTCACGAGCTTTGGGAAGAGCACAAGGCTTTCGCTGCTAAGGAACTTGCAGCTGCAGCAGAATCTGCTGCTGCTGACGGTCAGCAAGAAGAAGCTGAAAAGAAGCCAGCTAAGGAAGAAAAGAAGGAAGAAGTTGCTTCCAACTATTCTTCTGAAACAACTAGTGAAGGTGCTTTAGCTGATTCTGATCAGCTCGCAGCTTTGCGTGAACAGCTTTTGAGCGAAAAGAAGTAGTTTTCTACTAAAAGCGTATGAACGAAATGCCCTGGTGAGTAATCATCAGGGCATTTTGTTCATTGCGATTATCACAATGTGCTCTAAATACTCTGATTTTATAATTTATATTCTGTAATTAAATGTGAGTACAACAAATTTTCTTTTAAGAAGCACGATTATATGATTTTGTTAAAGCATTAATTAAGTTATTAAAAGGATTGGTGAAAATTATGAGTACATTTGATAACAATCAGAAGAATGCTCAGTTCCCTTCATACGATGGGAATAATTCAGCGAATAATGCTACTTTAGTAAGTTCTCGACATAAGCTTGCTGCCGGTCTTTTAGCGATTTTTGTAGGTGGTTTAGGGATTCACAATTTCTACCTTGGTTTTAAAGGCAAGGCTATTGCCCAATTGTTGATTTCTGTTCTTTCTATTGGTTTGCTTGCAGGTATTTCGATTATATGGTCATGTGTTGAAGGAATTTGCATTCTTTGCTCAAAGCCTGGGACTAAGTGGCATAAAGATGCTGATGGTGCAGAATTACAAGATTAACCATTTGTTTTCTTTTAATAACAATGCCCTGGTAATTATTTACTGGAGCATTACTTATAATTTATATATGACAATAATGCGGATTGCGGTAACAGGCGGAATTGCAGCCGGAAAATCTACTGTAGTAAACCATTTGCGCTTGCTTGGTGCGTTTGTTATTGATTACGATGTTTTAGCGCGTAAAGTAGTGGAACCGGGAAGCGCAGTATTGCAACAAATAGTAGGTATTTTTGGGGAAAATGCTGTTAAGAATGATGGTTCTTTAAATCGTGCGTTTATTGCAGAGCATATTTTTGGAGATGGCTATGAACGTAAGCAAGCATTAAGTAAGATTGAGTCTATAATTCATCCTGCTATTTATGATTGCGCAAAGCTTTTAGAAAGCGAGTATATTAGTAAAATTTCTAAGGAAAATTGCAATGCTAAAGAAAATCGCAATGAGGTAAGCAGCGTAAGCTCGGTTATTGTGCACGACATTCCACTTCTTGCGCAAGTAATCGACAGCATTCCATTTAGTTTTGATCATATTATTACTGTTGAAGCGCCTCAAGAAATTCGCGTTAAGCGAATGATAAGCGAGCGGAACATGACTGAGAGTCAGGCTTTAGCGCGCATAAATAGTCAACTTCCAAGTAAAGTTCGAAAAGATATGGCGGATTTTGTAGTTGATTCCACTAAACCAATGGAATCTATGCTTAACAGTGTTGACGATACGTTGAAATCATGGTTGCGCGAAATAAACAATAAAAGTGCTGAAATTGCGAAACTGGGGAAGTAAAAGATTATGTCGAATAAAATTCAGCGCACAAACAAGCCTTTTGTAGTAAAAGCGCCGTATGCGCCTTCGGGTGACCAGCCGCAAGCAATCGAAGAGTTAGCGAATCGCATTGAAAACGGAGAAAACGACGTTGTTTTAATGGGTGCTACTGGAACTGGTAAAACTGCTACAACCGCTTGGCTTATTGAGCGTTTGCAACGACCGACACTTATTATTGAGCCGAATAAAACTTTGGCAGCTCAGCTTTGCGCGGAATTTCGCGAGCTTATGCCAGATAATGCCGTGAGCTATTTTGTGTCTTATTACGATTACTATCAGCCGGAAGCATATATTCCGCAAACAGACACGTATATTGAAAAAGATTCGAATATTAACGACGATGTTGAGCGGCTTCGTCATGCTGCTACAGCGAATTTGCTTACTAGACGCGATTGCGTTGTTGTGGCTACTGTTTCTTGCATTTATGGACTCGGTACTCCAGAGGAGTATGCCGAGCGAATGCTTATGCTAAGCGTTGGCGAGCAACTTGAGAGAGATGATTTATTGCGTCAATTTGTGAGTATGCAATACAAACGCAATGACATTGCCTTTACGCGCGGAACTTTTAGAGTGCGCGGTGACACGGTTGAGATTATTCCAGTGTACGAAGAATTAGCTGTGCGAATTGAGTTCTTTGGTGACGAAATCGACAGAATTACCATGTTACATCCTCTTACAGGAGAAGTAATTCGCCAGGAGAGTAGTGTTCATATTTTCCCAGCATCTCACTACATTGCAGGACCGGAGCGCATGGAACGCGCGTTAGAGGCGATTGAAAAAGAGCGTGACGATAGAGTAGCGCAGCTTAAAAAGCAGAATAAATTGCTGGAAGCTCAGCGTTTGGAAATGCGAACTACGTACGATTTGGAGATGCTGCGTCAGGTTGGTGTGTGCCCAGGAGTGGAAAATTATTCTAGGCATTTTGACGGACGCGATGCAGGCACACCTCCGCATACTTTGCTTGACTTTTTCCCAGATGACTTTTTGCTAGTTTTAGACGAGTCGCATGTAACAGTGCCGCAAATTGGAGCTATGTATGAAGGTGATGCTTCGCGCAAAAGAACGCTTGTGGAGCATGGTTTTAGGCTTCCTTCTGCAATGGATAACCGCCCGTTAAAGTGGAAAGAATTTTTGGAGCACATTGGTCAAACTGTGTATCTTTCTGCAACGCCTGGAGATTATGAGCTGGGGCTTTCAGATGGCGTAGTTGAGCAAATTATTCGCCCAACTGGGTTGCTTGATCCTAAGATTGAGGTTCGCCCTGTAGAAGGTCAGGTTGACGATTTGCTTGCGGAAATCAAGGAGCGAGTAGCAAAAGATGAGCGCGTGCTTGTTACTACGCTTACAAAGAAAATGGCGGAAGACTTAACTGATTACTTCCTTGAGCTTGGTGTTAAAGTTGAGTACTTGCATTCGGATGTCGATACTTTGCGCAGAGTTGAGCTTTTGCGCGAGCTTCGCGAAGGCAAAATTGATGTGATTGTTGGCATTAATTTGCTTCGTGAGGGTTTGGATTTGCCGGAAGTCTCGCTTGTCGCGATTTTGGATGCAGATAAGGAAGGCTTCTTAAGATCCTACCGTTCGCTTATTCAGACGATTGGTCGTGCTGCTCGTAACGTTTCTGGGACTGTTCTTATGTATGCGGATACTGTTACGGATGCTATGAGTAAGGCGATTAGCGAGACAGAGCGCCGCCGTGAAAAGCAAATCGCATATAACAAGGCTCATGGAATTGATCCTAAGCCTTTGCGAAAGAAGATTAGCGATGTTAACGACATGCTCGCTAAAGAGGATGTTGATACGCAAACTTTGCTAGCAGGCGGTTACAGAAATGCTAACAAGGCTGGGAACTCGCATTATGGCGTGCCAAAAGAGCCAAATCTTGGGCAGCAAAGCAAGGAAAAGCGTATGGCGAATATTTCTGAGCTTCCGCAAGACGATATTATGTCGCTGATTAAAAATTTGAGCGAGCAAATGCATGTTGCTGCAGAGCAGTTGCAGTTTGAGTTGGCTGCTCGTTTGCGCGACGAAATACGCGATCTAAAGAAAGAATTGCGTCAATTGGATGCGGCTGATAGGTGATGCTAATAAATGAGCATTGCAAATTGATGAGCGTTGCAAATCAAAAATGTTCGTGCAATTGATTACTTTTATCTACTGAAAATATTTGACGCGTATGTCAAAATATTTATTGATTTTTCTAACATGATGTAATTTTGGGCTTAAAACTACTTAATTAGTAAGAGAGTTTAATTTATTCAATCATGTGAATTAAAGATTATTGGATTACTTTAGTCAGTTTAAGTTATATACAATGCAATGACAATATGTTGAATGTAAACGAATGTTTGCGTATAGTAAAAGAAGATGGAGGTGTCGTATATGACTACTACGAATTTAAATATTAGAACAGATAAGGGAATTAAAGAACAAGCTGATAAGATTTTTTCAGAACTCGGGCTCAATATGACAACAGCGATTAACATATTTTTGCGAACAACTATTCGTGAGAACGGGATTCCATTTTCTCTTAAATTAGAGGTTCCAAATGATACAACGATTGCTGCTATTGAGGAAGGTAGACGGATTGTGTCTGATCCTAGTGTAAAGGGTTATCGGAATATGGGAGATCTTAAGGTGGCTCTTGATTTATGAAATATGAAGTAAAATTCACGAATCAATTCAAAAAAACCTTAAATTAGCTAAGAAGCAAAATAAAAATACGGATAATCTTTTAAAAGTAATTGATGTTTTAGCTAACGGTGGTGTACTAGAAGCTAAATATTGTGATCACGGTCTGACTGGAAAATATAGCGGAACAAGAGAATGTCATATTGAACCCGATTGGCTTTTAGTTTATGAAATTAAAAATGAAATTCTTGTTTTGATGTTATACAGGCTTGGTACGCATTCAGAATTATTTAAGGAATAAAATAACACATTTTAAATCTACAGCTTTTGTTGATAAAAGGTTTAGTGTGTGGCTGCTTTAGGCTGAGCTTGTGCAGAATAAGCAGGTTGCAAAGTAGTCTGGCTGGTGTAAATCGTAAGCATGCTAGGCATTTGCGCTAGCTAGTGTTAGCTATATAGTGCGCTAATCGAGGCTAATCGCAAGCTAAACGCGATTAATAAGAGAGCGTATCTAGTCGTGTTTAATCGTAGTAAATAGGTATTCCTTGAGTATTTTTTGTGAGCGTTCACAAAACGCCGAATAAATACAATAAGCGGTCACAATACGTTGATACACTAGAAAGCGGAATTGGGCGTTTTATGGTTTTATCATTAAATCGCTCATAAAAAAATAAACAGAAATAGAAAATAGGTAGGCATTATGCGTAAAGCCAAAATCGTTGATACTATTGGTCCAGCTACCGAATCCTTGGAAGGTATTACCAAGCTTGTTGAAGCTGGTATGGATGTTGCTCGTTTGAACCGTTCTCACGGCACTCCTGAAGATCATTTGCGCGTTTACAACAACGTTCGTGCAGCTTCCAAGTCCACTGGCCGCAATGTTGCTGCTCTTGTTGATTTGCAAGGTCCAAAGATTCGCTGTGGATGGTTCAAGAAGAACGCTGAAGGCGAAGATAAGGTTTATTTGGAAGAAGGTCAGGAGTTCATCATCACTACTGATGATGTTGAAGGTGACGAGCACCGCACTTCTACAACCTTTAAGGGCTTGCCAGGAGATTGCCACGCAGGCGACCCAATTCTTATCGATGATGGTAAGGTTCGCCTTGAGGTAACTAAGGTAGAAGGCAACGACGTTCACACTAAGGTTATTGTTGCTGGTCCAGTTTCCAGCCACAAGGGCATTAACCTCCCAGGCGTTGCAGTTTCCCTCCCAGCTTTGACTGAAAAGGATGAGGCTGATCTTCGTTGGGCTATTCGCACTGGTGCTGACATTATTGCTATGTCCTTCGTGCGTTTCGCTACCGATATTGATCGCGCTCACGAAATCATGGACGAAGAAGGTCGTCGCATTCCAATCGTCGCCAAGATTGAAAAGCCACAGGCTGTTGAAAACTTGGAAGAGATTGTTAAGACCTTCGATGGCATTATGGTTGCACGTGGTGATATGGCTGTGGAAATGCCTCTCGAAGAGGTTCCACTTGTCACCAAGCGCTGCATTGAGCTTTCTCGTCGCTATGCAAAGCCAGTTATCGTTGCTACTGAAGTTCTTGGCACAATGGTTAACTCTCCAGTTCCAACCCGTGCAGAAGCTTCTGACTGTGCTAACGCTGTTCTCGACGGTGCTGACGCAACAATGACTTCTAACGAAACTGCTGTTGGCAAGTATCCAGATGTTACCGTTAAGACTATGTCTCGTATTTCTCAGTATGCTACTGAGCACGGCTATGATCGCATTCCTGCTGTTGAGCTTGACATGTCTAGCACCGGTGCAGTTTCTTCTGCAGCTGTTGATTTGGCAGATAAGCTTAATGCTAAGGCTATTGTTGCCTACACTCAGACTGGTCGCACAGTTCATCGCATTTCTCGTGAACGCCCAACCGCTCCAATCTACGGCTTGACTAACAATGAGCACACTTATCGTTGGTTGGCTTTGAGCTGGGGTACTGAAGGCTTCTTGATTGATGAAGATTACCATGACATGAATCGTCACGATTTGATGATCTTCACTGACAAGGTTCTTCGCGAAGCCGGTAAGGTTTCCGATGGTGATCAGATTGTTATCTTGAGCACTGCTCAGGGTGAACGCCAGGCTGGTCGCACTGACTCCATCTACGTTCACACCGTCGGTGCTTGCGACTAATTGCTTGATTCTGCGTTCTTGTACTAATACGCTAGTTCTTCTAGTTTAAGTGCATTTGCGCAGTAGTATAGTTTGCATAATGCGCGCTAGCTGTTTTGCAGTTTGCGCGCATTATGTTATGTATGATCAATATTGTTGATTTGCGACACGCGCAAAACGCTTTAACTATTTGCATGTGGCTTAAAGTGTGCTATAGTCAACAAGTCGCAAAAAAATGCGGAAAATTAAAAATGCCCCTGTATCCCAATTGGTAGAGGAAACAGCCTCAAAATCTGTGCAGTGTGAGTTCGAGTCTCACCGGGGGCACGTGCACGACGTCGCTTAGCTTGCTAGGCGACGTTTTTATTTTATATTTTAATGTCTCGTACATAAACAATAAGCGTATAATAATAAAAGTATTCTCGCACAATGAAAGTGCTGTACGTGATGTGAAAGGAACAACGATGATCCACAGTGCACGATTGCAAGTAAGTGAGCGTAAAAGAAGTAATTATGCTTGCGAATTAATCAATAATTACAAGCGCAATGTAATGTGCTCTTTTACTGCAATTGCTGCAATTGCTGCTGTAGCAACAGTATTAATGTGTATTTTTGCTATTGTTCCAAACTCTTCGGCATTTGCTTCAACTAAATCAACAGACGGTCTTCCGTCAAAAGGTGTGATTGTTACTGCTTTTCAGCAAAATTGGAAAAGTATTGCAAAAGAGTGTAAGCGAACTTATGGTCCTGAGGGTGTGAGTTATGTACAGGTTTCGCCGCCGCAGGATCATATTAAAGGTAAAGCGTGGTGGACTTCTTATCAGCCAGTTAGTTACAATCTAAATTCAAAGCTTGGCACTGAAGACGAGTTTAAAAATATGATTACTACTTGCAGGGCAGCTGGTGTTGGAATTGTTGTTGATGCTGTAATTAATCACACAACCGGTGATAGTAATAAAGATACTGTAGGTGTTGGCGGTAGTAAGTATGATGCGGCAAATCAAAGCTATCCGGATGCTGGTTACACAAAAGATGATTTTCACCAAATAGATAAAGATATTTACACATATAAAGATGCGCAAGTCGTTTGGAATTATCGTTTAGTTGGTTTGCTTGATTTGGATACTTCTAAGCCTCATGTACAAAAAATTCTTGGTAACTATTTTGCAAAATTGCTGAAAATGGGTGTTGCGGGCTTTAGAGTTGATGCCACAAAACATATGTGTCCTGAAGATGTGAAAGGCATAAAAGAAGCTGCTGCTAAAGCTGCTGGAATGAAGCCTGAAAATATTTGGTGGATGCAAGAAACAATTGGTTTTCCTGAACAAGATCCTAAAATTCAGCCAGATCAATATGTTGGTACAGGTGAAGTAGATGAGTTTGAATACTCGTATCGCTTGCGTAATTATTTCTATGGCTCAATTGAGAATTTGTCTCATATTACAGATCAGCTTATTCCTAATAAGAAAGCAGCTATTTTTGTGACTAACTGGGATACTGAGCGTGACAATTCGACTCGAGTTCTCACTTATAAGGATGGGGCAAAGTACGAGTTAGCTAATGCTTTTATGCTTGCTTATCCGTATGGAACACCAAATATTTATTCTGGATATAAGTTCACTCAGCGCGATGACGGTGCTCCTGGTGCAACTGATACGAACATTCCAGATGTAAAGTGCGGAAAGAATTCTCAGTGGCAGTGCACTCAGCGTTGGACTTCGATTCGTGGAATGATTGGATTCTACAATGCTGTTAAGGGCACGAAGGTGACTCAATGGCAGGATGACAACGATAATAACATTGCTTTTAGTCGCGGAAACAAGGGATTCTTGGCGATTAACAATACTGATAAGCCTAAAAATGTGAGTTATAAAACTGATTTGCCTGATGGTGAGTATTGTAACGTATATGCTTCACGTAAATGCTCTAGCACAGTTACTGTAAATGGTGGGAAAGTAGAGATAACTATTCCAGCTAATTCTGCTATTGCTTTGCATGTTAAGGCTGTAGAGCATTTTGGAAGTACTTCCACGTTTAGTACTGTGGCGATGATTGTAATTGTTTTCGCTGTGCTATTGATTGAGTTAGCTCTGATTCTGTGCAAAAAATAAGGCAGGTTCTAATAAGTAAATTGCGAAGTAAAGGACGATCTGGAAGTAAATTTGTATTGACATTATTACAGTTTTTGTATAGTTATTGCAATATTGTCAATATGTAGATGTTATAATTTTCTCCGCTGATAATGCACGTTTATAACGATGGCTGGCAACATAGTAGTGCTAGCCATCGTTTGTGCATTGAGGCTATTAATGCGCCCAAGGAAGAAGCGTGTTGATACCAATGGAGGAAAGGATACTGATGAGTCATCGTCGACACTTTGCATCGAAGATGGTTGCTGTTGCTACGTCTGTTGCAATGCTTGTAACTGGTTTTGCTGTTACGGGTAGTGCAAACGCTGTTAGCGATAGTTCAAATAAAGAAAATCTAACTCTTAACCGTAAGGGCGTTATTGTTACTGCATTCCAGCAGAATTGGAAGAGTATTGCTCAAGAGTGCACTAAAACTTACGAACCTGAGGGTGTGAAGTATGTGCAAGTGTCTCCTCCGAATGATCATGTAAAGGGTTCTCAGTGGTGGACTTCTTACCAGCCTGTGAGCTATAAGCTTGATTCTAAGCTCGGTACTGAAGTTGAGTTTAAGCAGATGATTCAGACTTGCAAGGCTGCTGGTGTTGGAATCATTGCTGATGCTGTTATTAATCACATGACTGGTGCTGGTAATAAAGATAAAGTTGGCGTTGGTGGAAGTGAATACGATGCTGCTACGCAAACTTTCAAAACAGCTGGATATACTAAGGATGATTTCCATCAGAGTGCTGAAAATATTAAAAATTACAAGAATGCTGAAGAAGTTTGGACTCACAGGCTTGTAGGTTTGCTTGATTTGGATACTTCAAAGCCGCATGTTCAGCAAGTTTTAGGCAAGTATTTTGCAGATTTGCTTAAGATGGGTGTTGTTGGTTTCCGTGTGGATGCCGTTAAGCATATTTCGCCAGCGGATATGAAAGCCATTAAAGCTGAAGCTGCAAAGCAGGCAAATACTACTCCTGACAAGATTTGGTGGATGCAGGAGACGATTGGCGATCCTTCTGAAGCTCCAGAAATCCAGCCAGCTAAGCATTTAAACGAAGGCGAAGTCAACGAATTCCAGTATTCCTACCGTTTAAAGAACGATTTTTATGGATCAATTTCGAATCTAAAGAGTATTACTAATGGGCTTGTTCAAAGCGATAAAGCTTCGATTTTTGTAACAAATTGGGATACTCCTCGCGAAAATTATGTGCGCACTCTTACTTATAAGGATGGTCCTCGCTACGAGCTTGCAAACGCGTTTATGCTTGGCTACCCGTATGGAAACCCAAACATTTATTCAGGGTACAGGTTTGCGGATGGACATAAGGATGATGGTGCGCCTAATGCGACCGATACGTCTGTTCCAGATGTAAATTGTTCTCCAAAAACTGGCTGGCAGTGCACTCAGCGTTGGACTTCTATTCGTGGAATGATTGGCTTCTTTAATGCTGTGAATGGTGCTCAAGTCACTAATTGGCAGGAGAGTGACAATAATAACATTGCATTTAGCCGCGAGAAGAAGGGTTTCTTAGCAATCAACAATACGCCAAACGCAAAGAGAGTTTTGTATAAAACTGATTTGCCAAATGGTGAGTACTGCAACGTTTATGCTGCAGGTGACTGCTCTAAGACTGTTAAAGTTGAAGATAGCAAGGTTGCTGCGACTATCGCTCCTTATTCTGCAATTGCTTTGCATGTGGATGCAACTAAGGATAACGTTAAAAAGATTGCAGCGCGCAATGAATCTGATCCAAAATACAATGTCGACGATGTTCAAGACCAGTCAACAACTGTATATTTCAATGCTAAAGGTAAAGCAGGTAATCCAAGTTCTGTAAATATTCATTATCAAATAAGTGGTGATAATTGGACTGCAGTTCCTGGATTGCCAATGCGCAAAGTTTGCAATGATTGGTTTGCAAAGACTATTACTAATCGTGGTGAGTTTAAAGCTGTATTTAACGACGGTGGAAGTAATTGGTATCACGTAAATGGTCAGAAGAGTGGCGATTTCACTATTCCTGCTGGTGCAAAGAATTATGTAGTAAACAAAAATCTTGTCGGGAATGCTGATGTTTCTGATGTTCCTTGCAAGGTTGAATCTTCAAAACCTTCTGCATTAAAGACGAAGATTGTTATTCACTACAATCAAAAAACACGAATAAAGGTGTTTATATCTGGGGTCTTAAAGATGCAGATGGTAAAGAGATAAAAGGTACCTGGCATGCATTTAATGGTCAAGACGCTTTTGGTAAGACTTACACAATTGAAGCTGATGGCACTTACGAGAGTGGAAAAGTCGGATTTATTATTACTACTGATCCAGGAACTGATAATAAAAATTGGCATAAGGACGGAACAAAAAACCGTTTTATTTATAATATCGAAGATGGAGTAGGTCAAGCTTGGGTTATAAGCGGGAATGAAGATACTTTTGCTGAACCACCAGTTGAAGTTGCGGACAAACTTAATAAGATTCAAACGTTAAACGTTACTGTTCACTACCGTAGAACAAACAAGGATTACGCTGGTTGGAATCTCTGGACGTGGTATGGTAAGCAAGAAGGCGTAAAGCAAGATTTCACGGCTCATGATGATTTCGGCAAGATTGCAGAATATACGTTTACGGATAGTAATGGCGTAAAAGATCCGAAGTTTATTGTGCGATATTCTATGCAAGGCAACGATTGGGTTGCTAAAGATCCTGGTGAAGGCGATCGTGCAATTCCTGCAAAGGCAATCACTTTAAGCCAAGATGGTAAAACTGGTAATGCTGAAATCTGGCTTATGCAGGGCGATAGTAGAGTTTACTTAAGTCCAAACGTAATCAACACGAAGGCTAATGCTATTAATGCTGATATTACGTCTTTGAAGGAATTTACTGTAAATGCGAGCGGTGACCCTTCAGAGATTAAGAAGAATGACGTAACTATAACTGATGTTACAGATTCAAAGAAAGAGAATCATACGGCAGTAGATATTTCGCAAGTTGCTGTTGTAGATAATAAGATCGTAATCACCGCAAAGAACGAATTAGATCTTAAGAAAATGTATGAAATCAGCATTAAGGGTGTTGGTGGAATGCCTAAAACAGTGTCTGTGTCAACTGTTAAAGGCTCTAAGATTGTTCGCACTGATGAGTTCGATAAGAAATACGCTTATGCTGGCGACGACTTGGGTGCTGTTGTAAATGGTAATTCTACGACTTTCAAGCTTTGGGCACCAACTGCTACGAAAGTTGAGCTGGTAACTTATCAGTCTGATGCTGAGAATGCTCCAGAAGCTAAAACGCAAGAGATGAAGCTTGAAAGCAATAATAGTGTGTGGAGTATTACTACAAGCGATGCAAAAGTTGGCACTGCTTACACGTACAAGGTTCATTTTGCAGATGGTGCTGTTAATAATTCTCCAGACCCTTATGCAAAAGCTGCTGTGCGAAATGGAATGAGATCTGTTGTATTCGGTGGCAGTATGGCAACACCTGTAACTCGCATGGCATCGTTTGGTAAGCGCCCAACTGATGCGACTATTGCAGAAATGAATATTCGCGACTTTTCGATTCATGAAAGTTCTGGCGTAGATGTTGCAAAGCGCGGCAAATATCTCGGTGTAATTGAATCTGACACTAAGAATGGAAGCAAGCCAACTGGTTTGGATTATTTGAAGTCCCTCGGCATCACTCACGTGCAAATCATGCCAATGTATGATTTTGGTTCTGTGAATGAAGCAGGAGATTTGAGTTACGGCAAGTCAGGTGCTCAAAACTGGGGCTACGATCCAATCAATTACAACGTTCCAGAAGGTTCGTATGCGTCTGATTCAGCAAACCCTGCTACGCGTATTGCGGAACTAAAGCAAATGGTTGACGGTTTGCATAAGGCTGGCTTGCGCGTGATTATGGATGTTGTTTATAACCACGTTTATAACGCTCAAAAGAACGCTTTTGGCCAAACTGTGCCAGGTTACTACTTCCGTTACAACGATGACGGCAGCTTTACTAATGGATCTGGTTGCGGAAACGATACTGCTTCTGAGCGCAAAATGATGCGAAAGTATATTGTTGACTCTGTAAAGTATTGGGCTAAAGAGTACGGTATTGACGGCTTCCGATTTGATTTGATGGGATTGATTGATCTTGAAACCATGAAGGAAGTGCGTAAGGCTGTTTATGACATTGATAAAAACTCTATTATTCTTGGCGAAGGCTGGGATATGAGCCAATTGCCTTATGGAAACCGCACTATTCAGCCTAATGCGTATAAGCTTGCAGACAATAATGGCGTTGCATTCTTTAACGATTCCTTCCGTGATGCTGTAAAAGGCAAAGGAGATGATGATGTTGCTGGATTCGTGTCTGGAAATAGAGGCAGTGACAATCTGGTAATGCAAAATCTTTACGGTTGCCAGCCTGGAAACTCAAGTTGCACTGATAGACATTATGCGAATGCAGGTCAGACTGTGCAATATGTTGAAGCTCACGACAATCTTAATCTTTACGATAAGTTGAAGAAATCTTTGCCTCATGAGTCAGAAGAGAATCTTAAGAAGCGAGTAATGCTTGCTAATTCGCTTGTAATGTTTGCTCATGGCATGCCATTCTTTGAGCTTGGTCAAGAGTTCTTACGAAGCAAGAACGGCAATAAGAATAGCTACAATGCTGGTGATAGTGACAATTCTGTTAAGTGGGATTTGGTTAATAAGAATTCTGATGCTGTTGAATACTTCAAGGCATTGATAAAGTTAAGAAACGAAATTCCAGCTTTACGCGATTCTACATATTCTGATGTTAATAAGAATATGCATTGGATTAAGAGCAGCGATGGTATTAATGCGTTTAGTGTTGATGCCAAAGATAAAACGTATGTGTTTATTTTCAACGCTAATAGTAGTGAATCTACTGTGAATATTGGCAAAGGAAAGTATCACGTGCACATTGCTGATGGAAAAGCTAATGGTGATGATGCATCAAAGTTCCCTGAAGCATCTGTAGACGATAGTGGAAATTACAAGGTTTCTGCTCTTTCTACTGCAGTGCTTGTGAAGGTTGCTGAAAAGAAGAATAATAAGAATTCTATTGATCTTGAAAAGGTCGCTGAATATAAATTGCATCCTGCTGACGTAAGCGAACTAGTTAATGGTACTGTGAATCCTGCGCCTGAGCCATCGCCGGCACCTGGTCCTGTAAATCCTCAGCCTGGTCCTCAACCTCAGCCTCAGCCTGGTCCTGGTCCTGTGACGCCAACGCCTCAGCCACCTGCTCCTGCTCCTGTAGTTCCAACACCAGCTCCTGGACCTCAGCCGCAGCCTGGTCCGCAACCAGCGCCAGTTCCAGCTCCAACTCCTGGTCCTGTGAATCCTGCTCCGGCTCCTCAGCCTGGTCCACAGCCTTCGCCATCACCTGCTCCGGCTCCGGTGCCAACGCCTCAGCCTGCACCAACACCGTCTCCGGCACCGGCTCCTCAGCCTCAGCCATCTGAGCATGAAACTCCAGCTAAGCCGGATCAGACTAAGCCAGATCAGACTAAGCCGGATCAGTCTAAGACTGAAACTCCAGCTGAGCAATCTGAACAGTCCGCACCTGCTAAGTCTGAACAGTCCGCGCGTGCTAAGTCTGAACAGTCTGCACCGGCAAAGTCTGAGCATTCTGCGCCAACTAAACCAGCAGAATCCACTCCTGTACCTGTTGCTCCGAAAACTGTTCAGCAGCTTAATCCAGAATTAAAGGGAACTCTTAGCGTTGGTAACAATAACGTTGCAACTGCAGGTGTTGTTAACAGTGTAAGAATTAATCTTGTAAACAGCGAGTTCATCGAGCGTTTGCAGCGCGATGGAGTAGTTTATGCATACGCGTACATTTACTCGTCTCCTCGTTTGCTTAAGGGTGCTGATGGTTCAAAGTTTGTGACTGTTCGCATGGTTAATGGCAAGCCTCAGTTTGATGCTCAATTCCCAGCTGGATACACCGGAAAGCATACGGTTGTTTTGGTTGACGAGAAAGGTAATCAAGTTGCTTGGACAGATATCACAGTAACAAACAATGCAGTTTCGCAACAGCTTCATAGTTTAAGTGCGACAGGCAGTAATATATTCGTAGTTACTGCTGTATGCTCAATACTTATTGCTGCTGCGAGCGTATTGCTACTTCGTATTAAGAGTCACAAGCGCTATAGGAATTCGTGAGGTTTTATTAGTAAATAAATAAACTAATAAGTTCGCTCATTATAAAAGCCGAGGATAATTGCATTTGTTGCGATATCCTCGGCTTTGTGTTTGAAGCAGGGTATAGAATCAATAAATAGTTTGTTTTTTGTAACTGTATGCGAATGTTTTACTAATAAGGAAGAGAAAGAAGAAAATCATGTACTGCGTTAATTGTGGAGCTATTTTAAAAGATAATACAAGGTTCTGCACGCAGTGTGGTACAGAAATTACTTCTCCAGCAAATAATACTCAGTCTCAGCAAGCAGAGCAGCCTCATCCTGAAGCGCAAACGCAAGTATTTTATACCAGCAACATTCCTAATCAGTATTATCGCCCTGAAACAAATACACAATACCCGTATCAACAACAATACGGGTATGCGCAAGTTGCTGCTGAAAATGATGCGAAGCGAAGGAATATTATTATAGCTATTATTGTTATGATTGCTGTTATTCTTTCAAGTATTTTTGGGTATTGCATTTGGGATTATATGAGACCAAAACAAATTCCTTACGAAACTTTGCGAAAAGAAATTATGAAATCCAATAAATACGCGGATTATAAGTTGAAAATTGTTGACTCTGACGTATCTAAATATCCTCATGTAAAACTGTACTTTTCGCTTACTGATAGTAGTGGAAAAGCTTTGGAAATTGATTCTCCTACTGCTGCAATTCGTGAGAAGATTGGTGGTGGCAGAGAAGCTGAAAGACTTATCCATAAAGTTGAGCGCATTAAAGATAAACAAGGTGTTAATTACGAAATTCTGCTTGATAAATCTGGATCTATGGAAGATTCTATAGATACGATGAAACGTACTATGAGTGATTTTGTGCGCAATCTTAATTATAAGGTTGGCGATACAGGAGAGCTTATATCTTTCGATAGTTACTTAATGTATATGGCAACGTATACTAACGATAAAGATCGATTGCTTACAGGCATTGATAATATGACTCCTTACGGCATGACAGCTTTGTATGACGCACTTTATACCGGAATTACTAATGCTTCTAATCATCCTGGCTTTAATTGCGTAATTGCGTTTACTGATGGTCAAGATAATGAGAGTACTCATACTGCTGATGAGGTTATTTCTTTAGCTAAAGAAAAAGGTATTCCTGTATATTTGATTGGTACTAGTGAAGCTGATTCAAGTACTCTGCAAAATATTGCGAATGAAACGAATGGTTACTTCTGGGATATGAATTCAATTTCAGATATGCAAGAGGTAATGAATAGAATTCGAGTCAATCAAGATAATGTTTATTGTTTAGAATATGATTCTGATTCTTCTTCGAATGCGTATGCTGATCGAGTGGTTTCTGCATTGGTTGCAGATTCCAAGAATCATCAGTCTGGTGGTATTGGTGATGATTTGTCGTTTAAGCCAATTAAGAAGAAGAATTATAAGAAGGGTGCAACTCGCTTCGTGCTACATAAGGGCGATGTGAAGTGGACTGAAGCTAATAGTGCATGCATGCAAGATGGTGGTTACTTAGTAACTCTTACCAGTAAGAGTAAAGAGAAAAAGGTAATCAATATGGCGAAAAAGGAAGGCGTTAAGTATGTGTGGATTGGCGGTTATACTTCGCAACGTGAGAATGGTGACGTATTTGCGCACTGGGTTACTGGTGAAAAAGTAAAGTATGAAAACTGGTTGCCAGGAGAACCAAGTCGAAACGATAAAGATGGAGAGCCTGAGTTCTATCTTATGCTTTGGCGTTTAAATGATGAGTGGTCTTGGAATGATCAGCGCGATGATTTATTTACGACTCCTACATTGCGTAAAACCTTTAGCGGTAAAACTGGCTATGTTTGTGAGATAAATAGGCATTAGTATTACGCTACTACTTTTTGGTTCATTTTTAGCGAATTAGAGGAAACTCGTTATGCGAAAGCAAAGGACACGTAAACTACAAAGCAGTCCGCATTATGTAGATGGTCGCACTATGCAATATCGTAGTGCTCAGCATCATAATCAAATTGCAAGTGTTGTTCCAAGAAAGCGTTTTGCTGCTATTTTAGTGGCTATTATAGCTATTGTTTTACTTACAATATCTATGTTTGCTGCAGTATCTGTTATGCGCTCGCATTTTTTTAATGTTTCTTCTAAAACTTATGTTAGTAAGAAAACAGTTAACCCTGCGGATGTGGCTAAAAAACTTGAAGCACTAAAGCAAGCACGTAAAAGGCAAGCAAGACGGGGGATTGACCCTAATAGCAGTGTTGTTAAAAATGTGCTATCAAAGATGTCTCTTGAAGATAAAGTTGCTCAAATGTTCATAGTTAAGCCTGAAGAATTAGCTGGAACATACGGGACTGTGGTATCTTCTGGCTCGCAAATGCAGCAGTCGTTTAATTCCATACCTGTTGGCGGAATAATGTATAGCAGGGAGAATATTCAGAATCCTAATCAAACTCAGCAAATGATTTCTGGGTTGCAATCAATAAGCGAATCTAGAGTGTCACTGCCTGCTTTAGTAGCTGTTGATGAAGAAGGTGGCACTGTTGCGCGAGTTAGCTCAAATCCTCAAATGGGTGTTAATTCCTCGCCTAATATGAGGGATATTGGAGCGACTAAGAAAACTCGCAAAGCTTATAAAACTGGTGCTTACATTGGTAATTATCTTTCGAATTTAGGTTTTAATGTTGATTTTGCTCCAGTTGCTGATGTGATTACTAATCCGGATAATAACCTGATGATCAAGCGTTCATTCGGCTCTAATGCTTCGCTAGTTGCAAATATGACAGATGCGTTTACTGACGGTTTGCAAGAGCATCACGTTTTTGCCACGTATAAGCATTTTCCTGGTCATGGCTCAACTTTTGAGGATTCTCACAAAGGCGTTACTGTTTCGAACCAAACTCCACTTGCGTTAAGAAAAATAGATTTAGTACCATTCAAAGATGCTGTAGACACTGGTGTTAAGTTTATTATGGTCAGTCACGTGTCGTATCCGAAGATTACAGGTGATGATATTCCTGCTAGCATGTCTGAGAAAATTGTTACTGGTTTAGCTCGTAAAAAGCTTGGTTATAAAGGTATTCTTATTTCTGACTCTTTAGGAATGGGCGCAATATCGTTGCGCTATTCTCCTGGAGTTGCTGCAATTACAGGAATTAAAGCAGGCATCGATATATTACTTTCTCCTGCAAATTTGCGTCAAGCGTATTATTCTGTTGTTAATGCAGTTCGTCAAGGTGATATACCTGAGTCTCGAATTGATGAGTCTGTAAAGCGAATTATTGCAGTAAAATTGCAAATTGCTCAGCAATTAAAGAGTCAAAATGTAAAAAATTCTAAAATAACTAAATGAATCAGCGTGTTGCATTTATTTAAGTAAATTTTTTCTTTTACATTATTTCGGGAGTTTCTTTATTTAAAACGAGATTTTCTTTGCAAAATAAGGATTTACGAATAATAAATTTATAAATATTTTTGTAATAATTATTTCATTAGGAGAATATTTTTGAAAAAATGTTTGCATTTGTACTTTTATGGTGTTAGCATCATTTCCAACACAAACAAATATCGAATACTTCGGTTGGGGTTTGTGCGTGAACCACAGTTAGTATTAATGAGTTAAGGAGGCAGACATCATGCTTAACATGAACATGAATGCTGAATCTTTCGATACTCTTAATGCTGCACGTATGTGGTGGTGGCAGTCTTCTCTTTGGCGTGAGTTTACTCTGAAGTTTTAGAAGCTGCGTATAAAAGCTTGTAAAAGACCTCCGGGTAAGCCCCGGGGGTCTTTTTGTATACAAGCCTTAAATTTCAAAAATAACCAAATCACAAATCACAAATCACAACAAAATATTCGATAGCTTTGTATTCAAATAATATGAAGCTTAAACAAGGAGAGAAATCATGGCTAATGAAACTAATGAAAAAGTTATGGAAGCTACTAGCGGCGTCGCAAATGCAACTGCTGATGTTGCGTCGGTAATGATGAAAAATGCGAAAGTTAAGAATCATGCACTAAATATTACTTCGTTAGTGCTGGTTGCAGTTCTATTTGCAGCAGGATGCATTCTTGATTTTACTGTTGCCAAGCCTCTTTCTATTGGAAATATCCAGCCTGAGTTTGTTATTGCTTCATTCTGCTTGGCGATTTTGTTGGTTCGTCCAAAGATTTATCAAGGAGCTATTATTGGAGCTCTTGCTGCAACATTAATCCAACTTAATACTTCGATTCCATTCCTTGAATATGCGTGTGACATTCCTGCTGCAATTATTATGACAGCTATTTTAATTGGATATGTCCATCTCTTCCCAAAGGATGCTGCTCGTAAAGTAAGTGTTTTCCCATTTATTGCAACTTTTGTTACAACAGTAATTTCTGGTTGCATTTTCGCTTCTATTGCTGCTTACTTTATTCTTCATTCTCCAAACATGGTAATCGTAATGATGCCAATTATTTTTGGTACTGCTGCATTTAATGCGATTATTGTTGAAATTCTTTATACTCCATTGCGACTTGTATTGCACAAATAATAAATAATGTAACTAAGAAATTCTTATGATTGCATGTTTAATTGCACGTTATACATCATTATTAACGAATGTGTTTAATGCGTATAAATGTATAAAGTCATAGAAGTATAAATATAAAGGTATAAAAGCAAGTTGGCATCAGTCTAATATGATTGATGTCAACTTGTGTTTTTGTGTTATTAATTTTTTAGCGTTTGCTCGGTGTGTTAGAGTTAGGAATGTTATGTCTCAGCAAGAAAAATATGTTGCAGATAATCATTTAGTTGATTCTGCCGAACCGTGTAAAGAGCCTATGAAAAAAAGTGATGAATCAGTAAAAGAAGTGCCATTGCTTGAATTAAGCAATGTATCTTTTCGTTACGATACTCATAGTGATGAAAGTGTTGCAAATAAAGATAAAAAAGACAATGAAGATAATTGCAACTATGCTCTTCATAAAGTAAACCTTAGTATTCATCAAGGTGAATTCGTTGGAATTATTGGACCTTCTGGGTCTGGTAAAACAACTCTTGCTTCACTTTTTTCTGGAGCAATTCCTCACCATTATTCGGGAAAGTTTTTCGGAACTGTCAGAATTGCTGGTCATGACACTACTACTCTTGAGCTCACTAATATTGCTTGTTTAATTGGCTCTGTTATTCAAGATATTGATGCGCAAATGGTTGCTGCAAACGTTGAAGATGAGTTGCTTTTTGGTTTAGAAAACTTCGGAGTTTCGCACGATGAAATTCCTGAGCGTATAGCAAATGCACTAGAAACTGTTGGTATTAGCAATTTGCGGAATCGTGATTTAGACACGCTATCTGGAGGTCAAAAGCAGAAGGTCGCAATAGCTGCTATTTTGGCTTTAAGGCCTAAAGTGATGGTTTTAGATGAGCCTACTTGTGCGCTGGATCCAGTTTCTTCACGTATGATTTTCGACGTTTTAAGTGATTTGAATAAAAACTTTGGTATTACTATTGTAGTGATTGAGCAAAAAGTAGCTTTATTAAGTGAATATTGCAAGCGTCTTATAGTGCTTTCTAAAGGTGAGCTTGTTCTCGATGCTCCTGTTTGCGAAGCTCTTAAAGATATAGAGTTACTTCGTAAAGTAGGTATTAATTATCCACGTACTACGCGATTGCTTAAACAATTACAAGATGAACAAATTTGCGATCCAGCACCTCTTAGTGTTGGCGTTGAAGAAACTGTAAATACTATTGTTAAAACTTTGCATTCTGATTATTCTAAACTTTCTAATAGCGATTACGCGCATGATGCAGAAGCTGATTTAGAACTTAATAAAGAAGATTCTAAAAGAGCTAACAATGCAGTTAATAATACTGATAAGCCATGCCTTTCAATAGATCATGTGAGTTTTGCTTATGCAAATGATGTCAAGGCTCTAAAAGATATTTCATTTGATGCTTATGCTGGTGAATTGATCGCACTAATTGGTAAAAACGGTGCCGGAAAAACTACTATTACAAAAATTATTAACGGTTTACTAAGACCTACTGAAGGTAGTGTAACAATTGATGGTATCGACACCAAGCCATTGCGAATTAGTCAAATAGCAAAATATGTTGCGACATTATTCCAAAATCCTGATCATCAATTATGTAAAGAGACTGTTCTTGAAGAAGTAGAGTTGAGCTGTATTTTAATTGGTGAAGATTCTAGTCAGGCGAAAACGCATGCAATGGAAATTATTGAGAAACTTGACTTAAATCCTACTGACAGCCCATTCATGCTTTCTAGAGGGCAGAGACAAATGGTGGCATTGGCTGCAACTGTCGTAACGCGTCCTAAAATACTTGTTCTCGATGAACCAACTTGTGGGCTTGATTACTATGAATGCGTGAGAATTATGCAAGTGGTTGAGGAGTTGCGAGCTCACGGTTGTTGCGTGATTATGGTTTGTCATGATATGGAAGTTGTGCTTGATTATGCAACTAGACTTATAACGATTAATGATGGAAAGCTTATTATTGATGGTTCAGCGCATGATGTTTTTGAAAAACCAGACGTCTGTTCAGCTGCTTCTTTATATCCACCATTATTGTGTGCTGTTTGCCAAGGTTTGGTTTCTAACGGTTTTAAGCAATGCTATGGATTGTATACGCGAAAAGAATTAGTTGAAGCGTTGCGTTTTGGTAAAATCGCAAAACTTAGTCAGAATAAGCAGCATAATCAGCAGAATAGTTAGAAGTAAAATAAAGGCATCTGATATTTATGAAAACGAGACTATTAACATATCAATCAGGCAACACATTCCTTCACCGCACAAACCCTATTGCGAAGCTAATTCTTGCTGCGAGTATTGTAATAAGCGTATTTATTGCTAAACAGTATTCTGTACTTATTGCGCTAGCTGTTATTATTTTTGTTGGCATGGCTTTTACTCATGTTGTTAAAACATTATTTGGCCTTATTAAAGCTATGCTAATAATTTCTTGCGTAATGTTTTTGCTACAAACTGTTATTGCTCAAAGTGGGAACTATATTTTTCTATGGTTTACGTTAAGAGGTATTGATATTGGAGCGAAAGCTTCTTTGCGTTTGTTCTGTTTTGCTTTTCCTCTTGTTACAGTGCTAACAGTAACTAAATTAAACGATCTTGCAAATGCTGTAGTCCAATATTTGCATATTCCATATTGTTATGCTTTTACTATAACTACTGCGGTTCGTTTTGTGCCTATTTTTGCGCAAGAAATGTCTCAAATCACAGAAGCTCAAATGGCTCGCGGAGTTGAATACGATAGTAAAAATCCATTTAAAAAATTAAAACTTATGATGCCTCTTATTGTGCCTCTTTTGGTTTCTTCAGTGCGTAAAGCAGATAGTTCTGCGCTAGCAGCGGAAGAGCGCGGCTTTTATTTGCGTACACGCAAGTCTTCGTATTACAAATACCCATTCGGATGGCGTGGATTCTTGTCTTTAGTTATTTCTGCACTTATTATTGCTTTACCAATATGCACTTCAATCTTTTTGCCAAATTTAGTGTAAAATATTTGTGTAAATCATAAATAAATAAATCATAAATAATTTATGAGGCTTTTGATGAAAAGTGTAAAAATTTGGCTTAAGGGTGCAAGAATTTACACGCTTCCAATAGGCTTAGTTCCTGTTGTTATGGCGTTTGCGGTTTCATTTAGAATGATGCGATTTTCGTATTTTGAAGAACCAATTATGCATCTAGAGCAATGTTTTATACAATTTTTCTTGTGCTGCATGGTTGCTGCGTTTATGCAAATCGCCGTCAATTATGCCAATGATTATTGTGACGGATTGAATGGCTTGGATGAGAATCGTAGTTTGCGTGCTTTAAGTAGCAATAATTCAAAGCCTTTATGCGATGTATCTTGGCGCCTTGCAAATGCTGGAATTTCCCCGAAATCTGTGCTTAAAGCTGTAATAATTTCTGCTTTTATTTCTTGTATTTTTGGTTTGATTATTGTTTTGCGAACTGGAATATATTGGTTTATTTTACTTGGAATTGCGTGCTTTGCTGCAGCCTGGTTTTATGCCGGGGGTAAACATCCTTACGGTTATAAAGGTTGGGGAGAAGTAAGTGCGTTTGTATTTTTCGGTCCTGTTCCTTTTATTGGTTCGTTATGCGCAATTACATATGGAATTGGTATTCCAGAAACTAGTATATTTATTAATGGCGGGCAAAGGATTTTGGCTTGTTTGCTAATATCTTGCATTCCTGGTGCTTATTCGGCTTGCTTAATGATGGTAAACAATCTTCGAGATATTAAAAGCGATAAAGAGCATGGAAAAATAACTGCTATGGTTAGAATTGGTGAGCGCAATGGTAGGCGTTTATGCGCTGCTATGAGCATTGTTTCTGCTGTTCTATTGATCGCATATTCTATTTTGATTATTGTGTTACCTTCTGCAGTGCCATCAATATGGCGCTTTTATAGTGTTGAAGTTTTCCTCAGTTTTAGTGCGATTGTATGCAATACTTCATGGCATTTATTTTTTGCTGCTTTTCAGTGGCTCTTATTGTTAGTCATTGCAATTAAAGCTTATAAGTTTACTAAATGTGTGCTTATAGGTGATTACAAGAACGCTTTTCCTATGTGCGTTGCTCAGGCAATACTTGGTGCGCTGGCTGTATTATTATCTGCGATTATATAAAATAAGCAAAATAGTGCTAATTGTATGTGCTTGTTCGCGCGTCTTGCAATTCTTATGATATTATTAATTGACACGAACATGGTGCGCGTGCGGTATTTTAATGACTTGCAAATTGTGTTATGATGCGCAATTTTCACTAGTGTTTGTGAGTGTGCCGTTGCGTGAGCGCCATGTTAAAGATGCATGGCGATGTTGCCCTGTGAATGTGTGGCAATGAAGTGAGGTTTTGAATATGCCAGGTATGGATGAAAATGAAGGGACAGAGCCAGCGATGCCTGAGGTACTTACTGATGATGAGCTGCGCAAAGCTGCAGATGATGAAGCTGCTCAGCGAGAATCTAAAGAAAAGAAAAACAATCATATTCGTACTGTGGTAGTTGCAGAAGATGAATCAGTTAATCGTATGGATTTAGTGGCAATGCTTGAAGATAACGGATATCAAGTTGTAGGTCAGGCTGCTAACGGTCAAGAAGCTATTGAGTTGACGCGTGAAAATCATCCAGATGTTGTATGCATGGATGTTAAGATGCCTGTTATGGATGGCATTACCGCCGCTGCAACAATCTGTGATGAGAATATTGCTCCTGTAGTAATGCTCACTGCTTTTTCACAGTCAGATTTAGTAAAACAAGCAACTGGTGCTGGAGCGATGGCGTACGTTACTAAACCGTATGAAGAATCTAAACTTCTTCCTGCTTTGGAAGTTGCTATGGGTCGCTTTAGTGAAATCAACGATTTATTAGATAGTGTTGAACGTGCAGAAAACAAGTTACACGATGCTGAAGATCAGTTGAAGAAAACAGAAGAAAAGTTGAAGAAAGCTGAAGATACTTTAGAAGAACGTAAGCTTGTAGATCGTGCTAAAGGTCTTCTTATGGATAAGGCTGGATTCTCTGAACAGGGTGCTTTCCGCTGGATTCAAAAAACTTCTATGGATCAGCGTATCCCTAAGAAGCGTCTTGCAATGGCTATTATTGCAAAGTATAGCGATGATAAAGCAGAATCTTCATCTGAAAATTAGTAGGGTTATATTTATTCATTTTTATATAACTGCATAGTTATTTATTAGTAATTACGGAACGTGGGTGAGTAGTCAACAGTGAATACCGACATCGTTGAAGAACATTCTTCGGAACTTAAGAATGAGAAAGGAACGTTGTTGGTTGTCGATGGCCATTCTCTTGCGTTCCGTGCTTTTTTTGCAATATCTGCAGATAATTTTTCTACTCGCTCTGGGCAAGCAACAAATTCCATTTGGGGATTTATTACTATGCTTTCGCAGGTTGTAAAAAAAGAGAAGCCTGACCGCTTAGCTATTGCTTTTGACGTTAAAGGTGGAACTTTTAGAAATACTATGCTTCCTCAATATAAAGGTACTCGTGATGCTGCTCCGCAGGAGCTTCTTTCGCAGCTTCCTATTATTCAACAGATGCTTAAAGCTCTTGGTATCACTTATATTGAGAAACCAGGTTATGAAGGTGATGATGTTATCGGCACCCTTGCAACAATGGGAGCGAATGCCGGTTATAGAACTTTGGTACTTTCTGGCGATCGTGATGCATTCCAACTTATAGATGACAATATTACTGTTTTGTATCCAGGACAGCATTTTAAAGATTTAAAAGAAATGGATAAGGATGCTGTTTTTGAAAAATATCATGTTACGCCTAAGCAATATCCTGATCTAGCAGCGTTAAGAGGAGAAACTGCAGATAATATCCCAGGAGTTCCAGGTGTTGGAGATGGGTACGCTGCTAAATGGATTAATCAATTCGGCAGCCTAGAAAATATTATTGAACATTCGAATGAGATTAGCGGTAAAAAGGGAGAAGCTTTAAGAGAAAATATTGATCAAGTTCGTTTAAACCGTAAAGTTAATGCTTTAGTTTGCGATTTGGATTTAGGCGTAACTGTAGATGATTTGTGCTTTGGTGATGTTGATGCTGCAAAATTAGGAATCTTGCTGTCTCAACTTGAATTTGGCGAATTAAAAAAGAGAAAGATTCTCAAAACTTTTAGCAACGGTACGCAACAATCTATTGAAAATAATATGCGTATAATGTTTTCGTCTACGTATGAAGGTAATGCTAATAACGATGAGCTAGTTCAAGGTGATCAATCAAATATTGACGCAGAAAATTTTCAAGAAATGCTAGCAAGCATTGACTTGCATCATGTTAAAACTGTAGAAGACTTTATTAATTGGGAGAATTCCGTTTCTTCTTTACTTTATACAGAAATAAAGAAAGATTCAAAAAATACTGAAGATACTTTCGACCAACTAAGTTCCGAAGAAGAGAATTTTGAAGAATTAAGTTCCGAAAAAATTATAAATAATTCTCGTAAATGTGCCGAACCTATACTGAAAAATCAAGAAGTTGTAATATACGCTCATGAGTGCAAGAAGAATTCAAAACATCATTTTGAGTTGACTGCAGATTCTTTAATAATTCTTGTTGCTCATAAAGCTGTGTTATTGTACGCGTCTGATTTGCAATCGGCAGATCGAGCTTTGCTCGAGATGTTGCGAAAGTTCTTGCAAAAAAATTCTTCAATAACAGTATTGCATGATTATAAAAAGCATTTGGGATTGCTAAAATCGTTAGAATTATTCGATTCGAATAATTCATTTGGCACTCCACTTCTTGATACTCGATTGGCATCATATTTATTGGAGCCTGATTTTCGAGCTGAAACTTTAGAAAATATGGCTGAACATTATTTAGATATTCAGTCAGATGAAGATAATTTGGGTGAAAATGAAGCTAAGCAGGGTGAGCTCGATCTTCTTATTGACGATGAAACGCCAGCCAGTGAAGAAGAAAATAATGAAAAGCAAACTCAAGCGCGTGAAGCTAAATTCTTAAGAACTGCGCTTCTTATTCGTCTTTTGGCTCTTCATTTTGCTTCAACACTTGATGATAGAAAACAAACTGGTTTGATGACTGATTTGGAAATGCCTATTTCGCGAGTTTTGCGTGGCATGGAAGACGTCGGTGCTGCAGTTGATATGCAACGTTTAAGTGGTATGCTTAAGCAATTTTCTGCAGATGCTGAGTTCGCGCAAAATATGGCTTGGAAAGTTGCAGATAGTTCTGTTAATTTACAAAGTCCTAAGCAGTTGCAGCAAATACTTTTTGAGCATTTTGGTCTTAAACCTACTCGTCGCACAAAGAATGGCTCGTACACGACTAATGCCGAAGCTTTGCAAGCTATGTACGTTAAACTCGATCCCGAAGAGCCTGCAAGTCAATTCTTGGGCGCCTTACTTAAACATCGCGAAACTAATAAATTGAAGCAGATTGTGCAAAGTTTAATTGATGCGGCTCATTATGATGATAGGCGCATCCATACAACTTTTGAGCAGACTATTGCGGCAACTGGTCGTTTAAGTTCTGCTGATCCTAATCTCCAGAATATTCCTAATAGGAATGCTGCTGGTCGTGAGATTCGTGCTGCTTTTATTCCAGGAGAAGAATTTGAATATTTAATGAGTTGTGATTATTCACAAGTTGAGCTTCGTATTATGGCTCATGCATCTCATGATAAAACTCTTATTGAAGCATTCCGTTCCGGCGCAGATTTTCATAAATATGTTGCGAGCTTAGTTTATAAGATTCCTGTTGAACAAGTAACGCCGGATCAACGTTCTCATGTAAAAGCTATGAGCTATGGATTAGCATATGGATTGAGTACTTATGGACTAGCCAAACAGCTTTCTATTAGTCCGGCTGAAGCTGAAATGTTGAAGAATAAGTATTTTGATACTTTTGGCAATGTTCATGACTATCTGGAATCTCTTGTGTCAAAGGCAAAAGAACTTGGATATACAGAAACTATGTTTGGTCGACGTAGGTACTTCCCGCAGCTTTCTTCCAATAATCGTGCATCTCGTGAAGCTGCTGAGCGCGGAGCTCTTAACGCTCCAATACAAGGTACTGCCGCAGATATTATGAAACTTGCTATGCTTCGTGTTGATTTGGGATTGCGTGAAGCAAAAGTTCGTAGCCGAGTAATATTGCAAATACATGATGAATTGATTTTAGAAATTTCACATGGTGAGCAAGAGCAGGTAGAAAATATTGTGCGTAAAGCTATGGAAAATGCTGTGCATTTAGATGTTCCTCTTAATGTTTCTACTGGAGTTGGTGTAGATTGGCAACTAGCAGCGCATTAACACTACTTAAAGGTAGAAGAAATGATTAGATTAAGCAAAGTAATTGAAGCTATAGAAACATTGTACCCATTAAGCTTTGCTGAAGAGTGGGATGAGCCTGGTCTTATTGTTGGAGACTTGAATTCCCAAATTCAACGAATCGTATGTGTCAGTGATCCTACGATTAGCGCAGTTGATCGAGCGTTATCAATGGGTGCCAACCTATTAGTGACTCATCATCCGCTATTTTTCAAAGCTGTGCATGGAGTTTCAAACGAAACTGTTCGTGGTGAAATTGTACAGCGTTTAATTAGTAATAATTGTGCGCTATGGGTTGGTCACACTAATGCGGATGTCGCGTGGCGTGGAGTTGCTCATGCTGCGGCAGAGTATTTTGGTCTTCATAATTTGCGTCCAATTGTTGTTTCTAAACAGATCGATTCTGCTGGACGTAACATTGGCTTAGGCAGAATTGGTGTTTTGGATGTGCCAATATCATTGCGTGATTTTGCGCAAAATGTTTTTAACGTTCTTCCTCATACAAAAGTTGGTGTTCAAGTTGCTGGAAATCTTGATGCGAAAGTTAGTACAGTAGCTGTTTTGCCTGGTTCTGGGGAAAGCTTGTTAGATGAAGTTCGCAAGGAAAAAGTTGACGTATATGTTACAAGCGATTTGCGTCATCATCCTGCACTTGACGCAATTGAGCGAGCTAAATATGAATCGAAACTGCGTCTTTCTTCTGGTGAAGATTACATTCAACACACATATCCTATGATTATTAACACTTCTCATAGTGCTATTGAATCATTGTGGTTTACTTATGCGATTAATGATATTGCTGACTGCATAGAAGAAATGTATGGAGAGCGTCCAGAAGTTGCTTGGTTAGGTGAAGCTTGCGATCCATGGAATTACGTTATTAATTGAGGCTTTCATTTAAAATTCAAGCTTTTTTAAATAACGTCAACATGACGTGAAAACTACTCGAATATATGAGATACTTATATTATGCATATACGACCAGGTTCCATGTATCCGCTTGGCGCAAACTATGATGGCGCTGGCGTGAATTTTGCGCTGTTTTCCGAAGTTGCAAAGCGCGTTGAATTATGTTTATTTGATGAGCATGATAATGAAACACGTATTGATATGACTGAGCAGAACTCATACGTGTGGCATAACTATGTTTCAGGCATACAGCCTGGTCAGCGTTATGGTTATCGTGTTCACGGACCCTATGATCCTTCTCATGGTTTATGGTGCAATCCTCATAAGTTGTTGCTTGACCCATATGCCAAGGCGATTGAAGGAAATATAGACGGTGATGAGAGTCTTTTCTCGTATTGGTTTGATAATCCAGATGATATTTCAGCAATGAATACTTTGGATTCTGCGGATCATACGATGAAGGCTGCAGTTATTAACCCGTATTTTGATTGGGGTAATGATCAGCACCCTATGATTCCGTATCATGATTCTGTTATTTACGAAGCTCATGTTCGTGGAATGACTAATCTTGATAAACGTGTTCCTCCAGATATTAGAGGCACTTATGCTGGACTTGCACATCCAAGCGTTATCTCTTATTTAAGGAAGCTTGGTGTTACTGCAATAGAATTGATGCCTATTCATCAGTTTGTAAACGATTCTTTCTTGCAAAATAAAGGATTAAGTAACTACTGGGGATACAACACTATTGGTTTCTTCGCTCCTCAGAATTCTTATTCCAGCTCTGGTCAGCGCGGAGAGCAAGTTAACGAATTTAAGTCAATGGTTAAGGCATACCATGCCGCAGGCATGGAAGTGATTCTAGACGTTGTCTACAATCACACTGCTGAGGGCAATGACCGTGGTCCTACTTTGAGTTTCCGTGGTATTGATAATCGCGCATATTATCGTCTTGTAGATAATGATCAGCGTCATTATTTTGACACTACTGGTACTGGTAATTCCTTACTTATGCGTTCTCCAAAAGCGTTGCGGTTAATCACAGATAGTTTGCGTTATTGGGTAACTGAAATGCATGTCGATGGCTTCCGTTTCGATTTAGCAGCAACTCTTGCTCGTCAGTTCCAAGAAGTAGATAAACTTTCTGCATTCTTTGACATTATTGAGCAGGATCCCATTATTTCAAGTGTGAAGCTTATTGCTGAGCCTTGGGATATTGGTGTTGGTGGATATCAAGTTGGTGGATTCCCTCCAAGTTGGTCTGAGTGGAATGGAAGATATCGCGATTGTGTTCGCGACTTTTGGCGCTCACAACCATCTACATTACCTGAATTTGCTAGCAGGCTTATGGGTAGCTCAGATTTGTATGAGCAAAATGGACGAAAGCCTGTAGCTTCCGTGAACTTTATTACAGCTCACGATGGCTTCACTATGAACGATTTAGTTAGCTATAACGAAAAGCATAATGAAGCTAATAAAGAAGGCAATTGTGATGGTGCAAACGACAATCGTTCGTGGAATTGCGGTGTTGAAGGACCTACTAATATTCACGATGTTAACGAATTGCGTGAACGTCAAATACGCAATTTGTTCTCAACTCTTTTGATGAGCCAGGGCATTCCTATGATATGCGCTGGTGATGAAGTCATGCGCACGCAGAATGGTAATAACAATGCTTATTGCCAAGATAATGCTATTTCGTGGATAAGCTGGGATTATAACGAAACTCAGCGAGATATGTTCGATTTCGTTTCTAAGCTTATTCACCTGCGTTTGAAGCACCCTGTGTTGCATCGTCGTCGTTTCTTTACAGGTCGTTCTGCTGGAGATGATGTAAGCGATATTCCACAAGTTGAATGGCTTGACCATAACGGTACTGTTATGGATATGGAGGACTGGTCAAATACTCATGCTTTATCTGTGATGATTTATTTGAATGGTTCGGATATTCCAGAAACTGACTGGTATGGAACGAGAATGGTTGATAATGACTTTATGCTTATTTTTAATGCGCATTATGAACCTATTACTTTTACTTTGCCAGATAAACGTTATGGTGAGAAGTGGAAGTTGATTGTGGACACATATAATCCAAAGGGTCCGGAATTGTTATATGAAGCAGGATTTAATATTGTCGCACAATCTCGTAGTTTCTTGCTTCTTATGAGCGAGCATAAGCCAGAATGTTGAGTATTATACTTTATTCGTAAAGAAGTTCGTGACTTGTAAAAACTAAAAGCAGCGCAGAAATTTAAGTTTCTACGCTGCTTTTGTTAGTTTAATTTATCTTTTGTTCTTATTCTATTTGTGCTTTTGAGCTTCTATTTAATATTAAAGCTTGATTTATTTTTGATTGAAGACGATCGCTTTGCATAGCCGCAACTTGTCGTGAAAATACAATAATCCATCCAAGAAATAGCAGACATGATAATGCTTCAACATTTGTAAGAGTATTATTTCCATGTACCCACTGATTTCCTGCCCACGCAGTAAGAATAACCGCTAAATCGGAAGCAATATAGAATGTGCGAGAAAGCCTAGGAGCAAGCCATGGAAGGCAAACAAGCATTGTGCAAATTAATCCTGTCACTCCTCGAGCACATAAATCATGTAAGAAAGGATGTGGCGTGTATCTAAAAGTTCCTATTCCAATAAACGATATTCCTCCAAGAATCAGCAAAGCTGCCATAACAGTTGTGCGCATCTTGAAGTGTTTAATCAGTTTTTGGTTATTGTGTTGTAGCATTTCGTGCTGTGTTGCAACGAATTCAGTAATAGCAAAGTAGCTCGTTATGATAATGCAAATTCCTGACAAAACAAGTGTTGCATTAAACATACTAGCTGCAAATGTTGTGCGGTCTCCAAGTTGAGAGAAATTATTGTTATACCAGTACGGATCATCTGTCGTAAGACCTGCAGTTGCAGCTCCAGAAATAACGAATAATGGCAGGAGGGAAGCCACAGTTTTAGCTTCAAGAAGTTCAGCTTGAATAAGAGTTGCGTATCCAACTATTCCAGATAAAGCTGAGCATAATACTGGTAAATAGCTGTTCATTGCCGCTCTGCCAATAATGCTATTAATAATAGATAGCAAAGCAAAAGACATAAGAAACATCGTTGCGCCGTAAATCGTAGAAAGCGCTGTTATTTCAAACGCGTGCTTAGCTACTCGAATTAAGTGATGGCTGATAACTTTTTTATTTGTACGCAAGTATCCAACAATAAAAGCGCCTACGCTGCACAAAGACACAATAGTTGAAGCTGTAAGGAATAGTCGCTGGCTAATTTGCCAAAACGCTGGCATTGTTGCCATATACATTCTCATAATAATCATTCCACAAGCTGCGCAAACTATGAATGATATTAACCCCATTGCCTCTGTTCGCTGGAAGCGTCCCATACTTAGCCCCTTTTTCTTTAAACTAATTCTATTGTATCGTTTGGTGGCTAGTAATGAGTTTTGTTAGTCGAATTTTGTAATGAAGAAAAAATTTTCATAATACGTGTGTCGTAATTTGCATTTGTCTGCAAAGTGCGCTATTGTAATTGATTGTGCTTGGAACTGGTGATCAGTTCAAAAGCCTCGGGGTGTAGCGCAGTTTGGTAGCGCGCCTGCTTTGGGAGCAGGATGTCGCAGGTTCGAATCCTGTCACCCCGACTTTTTATATCTAATGAAATATGCGTATTTTTGCTTTTTATTCTTATTTAACAGTACATGTCAATCGATAGTATTCATAGTATGAGTGGTATTAACGATATTGCAGATTGCACTACTTTTTGGAAAGCGCCGTATGCTAATCATCAATTAAAAGCTTATATTGAGGTTCCTGGAAGTAAATCTTTGTCGAATCGTTATTTAATTTTGGCAGCTTTGGGCACAAAACCAGTAGTTTTACAAGGATTATTGCGCTCGCGCGACACGGAGCTTATGATTAGCGCTTTATCTACATTTGGCGTTAGATGTGAGTCATTAAATGAAGATGGAACTAAGCTTCGTGTAATTCCTCCAGAAGACGGAGTTTTTAGGATTCCAGATAATGCTGAAGTGTATTGTGGTTTAGCTGGAACTGTAATGCGTTTCGTTGCAGCTTTAGCTTTATTTGCAAATAAAGCTGTGCGATTTGATGGCGATAAGCAAGCTTATGCGCGTCCTATGAAGCCAGTTCTTGACGGTTTAGAGCAGCTTGGTGCTCGCGTAGAGTATCAAGGAGAAGAGGGTTTCTTACCTTTTACTATTACGCCACCTTCAGTCGAATTTAAAATAAATAATTTTTCTGAAAAAATCGTGCAAATTGATTCTTCTTCATCATCACAATTTATTTCTGCGATGCTTCTAATTGGTTCACGTATACCTGGAGGCTTAAGTCTTAAACATATTGGTGACACATTGCCAAGTATGCCGCATATTCGCATGACTATGGACGATATTTGCAAAGCGGGTGGGGTTGTAAATATGACTAGCAACGCAATGTGGCATGTTAAAGAGAGCAAAATAGCTTTATCTGATACTGTTACTATAGAGCCTGATCTTTCTAATGCTGCGCCATTTTTAGGAGCATCATTGATTGCTGGAGGAAGTGTCAGTATACCTAATTGGCCGTTTTCTTCAACTCAACCTGGAGGATTGCTTCCTGGAATATTAGAGAAAATGTGCGCAAAAGTTAGTTTTGAAAAAACAAGCGATGACGCTGGAATAATGCATGTGGAAAGCGATGGTTCGATTAAAGCAATTCCGTATCTTGATTTGAGTGCAGCAGGGGAGATTGCTCCTAGTATTGCAGCTATTCTTGCTTTTGCGGACGGTCCAAGTGAACTTCATGGTATCGCGCATTTGAGAGGGCATGAAACGAATCGTTTGCAAGCTTTAGTTAATGAATTGAATCGAGTTGGGATTGGTGCTAAAGAGCTCGAAGATGGCATTCGTATTGAGCCAAGTAATCATATGCATGGGGAAGTAATGGAAACTTATGCGGATCACAGAATGGCAACTTTTGCTGCAATGCTTGGATTACGCATAGAAAATATAAGAATCAAAAATATTTCTACTACTCGCAAAACGATTCCTGATTTTCCAGGAATGTGGCATAGAATGCTTGAATAATAAATAATCCCGAGCCTTTTTGACCCGGGATTATTCATATTTATTTATTTTGTTCTACGCCGTTAAGCGCAAACAATTTAGTGCTCAAACTTGTTGCCGTAGCTATCTTCACCAGCTTCAGCAATGGTTGCAGCCTTGCGCGCAATAGCCAACTCTTCGTTCGTTGGAATCACAGCAATAATCACAGAGCTGTCTGGAGTGGAAATAACGCGTGGCTCCTTAGAACGAACCAAATTCTTTTCCTTATCGAGCTTAACGCCGAATGGCTCAAGCTTTTCGCATACGCGAGCGCGCACAATTTCGTCGTTTTCGCCGACACCAGCTGTGAAGGTAATGACATCAACGCCGCCCATTTGAGCAGTATAGTTGCCAATATAACCAACAATGCGGTGCACGTATACGCCGAGAGCGAGCTTAGCGTTTTCATCGCCTTCTGCGATGAGCTTGTGAATATCACGCAAATCGCCATGACCAGTCATACCCATCATGCCTGAACGCTTGTTGAAGAGAGTGTCAAGTTCGTCCACGTTCATGTGAGCGTTGCGAATAAGGTGGAATACTACAGCTGGGTCAATATCGCCAGTGCGACCGCCCATCATCAAGCCTTCGAGTGGGGTTAAGCCCATAGAAGTTTCGACTGGTTTTCCAGAAATCTGAGCAGAAGCAGAAGCACCGTTACCAATGTGCAAAACAATCTGCTTCAAACCTTCTGCAGGCTTACCGACAACGCTTGGAACAACAGAGCCAATGTATTCGTGAGAAGTGCCGTGAGCACCATAACGACGAATATGATAGCGATCTGCGATTTCCTTGTTCAAAGCATAAGTTGCTGCAACCTGTGGCAAATCATGGAAGAATGAAGAATCGAATACCATAATTTGTGGAACATCTGGCAAAAGTTCAGTCATGACTTCAGCGCCAACAGCTTCTGGACCGTTGTGAAGTGGAGCCAAAACTGCCAAATCCTTAACCTTATTGATTGTCTTTTCATTGACTAATGCAGGCTTAGGGAATGTTAAGCCACCCTGAACAACGCGGTGACCGACAGCAACAATGCCAGACTCTGAAAGCTTTGGACCATATTCTTCGAAGAATCCAAGTACGCGCTTCAAGCCCTGCTCGTGGTCGTGAACTGGCTCATTGAACTCATGCTTTTCGCCATTGAATACGTGCTTGTAGTGGCCGTCAACTGGCTCGCCAATCTTCTCAACGATGCCGGAAGCGATACCTTCACCGCTTTCCAAGTCAACGAGTTGATACTTAATCGAACTGGAACCAGAATTGATAACAAGAACGGTTTTTGCCATGTGGGCATCCTCCATAAGTATTGATAAGGCTTATAAATTGCCACGCTCTAGTTTAGCGTTAAGTTCCTACAAACTTAAAGATATTGAGTGCAATGCAATACCTCAAGGTTACGTACGCACTGTGATGCTGTTTTAGGAGCTTTATTATGTTTATTCTGATTGTGCTTCTAACGCGGTTAAAGCAACGGTATTAATAATATCTTGTACTAAAGCTCCTCTAGACAAATCATTTACAGGCTTATTTAATCCTTGCAAAATTGGACCAACAGCCAGTGCTCCGCTAGAGCGTTGCACGGCTTTATAAGCGATATTTCCTGCGCATAAATCAGGGAATACAAATACATTCACATGACCAGCAATACTATTATTTTTTGCTTTTGCTGCAGCAACTGTAGGAGACCATGCTGCATCAAACTGTATAGATCCAACAATTGCTAAATCAGGTGCTTTTTCTTTCGCAATGCGTGTTGCTTCCTCTACAGTATCAACATCTGGCCCTTTTCCTGAACCAAGCGTTGAATAGGATAGCATTCCAACTTTAGGGTTGAGTCCGAAAGTCTCAGCAGTGTGTGCAGACTGAATAGCAATATCAGCAAGCTGTTCTGCACTAGGATTTGGGTTGATTGCACAATCTGCAAATACAGATACGTGATCTTTGAAGCACATAAGGAATGCTCCAGAAACCAGCTTAGAACCAGGCTTAGTTTTGATAACTTGAAGAGCAGGACGTACAGTGTTAGCGGTTGAATTAACTGAACCAGAAACAAGACCGTCTGCTTGACCTAGTACTACTAGCATGGTGCCGAAGTAGCTTGCATCTGTTAATTGTTCACGCGCTTGCTTTTCTGTCATTCCTTTCTTTGCTCTTAATTCGCAAAGTTTTGTAATCATATGGCTTAGCATTGCTTCATCGTGCATAGATTGGAAACTAGCTTTGCAAAGAGAATTGAGATTTAGTTCTTCTGCTCGAGCAAGAATAGATTCGCGTTCTCCAATGATAATTAGATTTACAATATCACGTTCTAGCAAATAGTTTGCTGCTTTAAGAATACGATCTTCTTCTCCTTCCGGAAGAACTATAGTTTTCTTATTTTCTTTTGCTTTCCCTAATAAACTGTATTGGAAAGCATAAGGTGTAGTTGGAACTTTAAATGGTTGGTGGAGAGCATTAAGAACATCATTTTCTCGAACGCAATTTACGAATGTTTCTAATGAAGAATTTTTAGTTTCTTCATCTATTGGTGGCAAAACCCATAATGGAGTTTGGCTTACTCGGGATGCTTCGTCGTTTGAGTTTGCATAATTCCTAGAGCTATAGTCACGCATTAACTCAGCTCCAAGTTCTGGATCGCAGTTTGTAACAAATACTCCTAAAACTTGTGTGCATGATTTAAGAACGCAAGCATTTGCAGAATCTATAGTTTGTAAAATTTGTTGTGAGTTTCTGCCTTGAGCTGAAACTGTGAGAAAAACAGGTGATGCCAAGTCAGCTGCAACAGTTGCGTCGAAAGAAAACAGTTCTGGATCATATGCTGGGTTTGCGTCACTAGAAACAATAATAGAAGCTTGAGCAGAGGTGGATTGCAACAATTCGTTATAGCGCGCAACGATATCTCCTCGCACTGTGTCTTTATTTGTTCTAACTATTTCTGGAGTTGTTGCAATAACTTGCTCTAATTTCGCTGAAGTATTTGTGATACCCAAAAGTTGTTTAGTAAAAGTGTCATTTGGTTGAGCGCATGGACGAAAAACAGTAGTGCTGTAGTTATTAGACAGAATATGTGTTATTCCGAATGCAACAGCATTTCTGCCGTACATATCTTCGTTGCCGATAATTGTTACATTAATATGCGACACGATGCGTTCTCCTTTGATACTTCGTGTTACTGCTAGGTTTATATTGTTAATGTAAGTTTTGCATTTTGCAATATAAACAAACTTTTTCTATTGTACGGCTTATCTATGTTGTACACGCACAAAATAGTAATTATAAATGTAATTTATTTTGCATATAACTAGTTTTATTGCATTGTTTGTTTTAATACATGAAGCTTTTTTGTTTTAATACACAAAACGGGAGCCAATCTTTCGATTGACTCCCGAAATGTTTTTAGCTAACCAATTTTAGCTTTATCAGCTTAAAACTACTCGTTATCGCCTGCGGTTGCAGCGGTAGCGGTGACAGCGCCTGGCTTATCGGTCTTAACGCCTGGCCATACCCAATCGGTGTAGTCTGGGTGATCAAGACCCTTGTCGACTGCATACTGGAAGGCTTCGAGGCGGAAGTCCTCGAGCTTCTTGATTTCGTCGGCATACTTAGCGGCGTCAACCATGCGCAATGCTTCAGCGGTAAGCTCGTAACGATCCATGTCGTTCACACGAACCATATCGTATGGCGTTGTGGTGGAGCCCTGCTCCTTGTAGCCATGAACGTTGAAGTTATCGTGGTTTGGACGATCATAAATCAAGCCGCGAACGTCATGTGCATAGGAGTGATAAGCGAAGAGGACTGGCTTGTCAGCAGTGAAGAGCTCAGTGAACTCTTCGTCAGTCAAAGCTTCGTTGTTTTCCTTAGCGGACTGCAACTTGAGCAAGTCAACAACGTTAACAACCTTGAACTTAACGCCAAGCTTGTTCAACTTGTCGGCAGCTGCCATCAATTCCTGCTGTGGAACATCGCCAACACCAGCGAGAACAACCTGAACTTCGTCATTGTTCTTAGCGTTGGAAGCCCACTTCCACTCAGCAGCACCCTTCTCGAGCTCTTCGCGAGCTTCGTCGAGAGTCAACCAAGTAGCAGCTGGCTGCTTACCAGCGAAGATAGCATTAATCATGTTGGTGGACTTGTAAGCCTTTTCAGCAACAGCAAGCAACATGTTGGAATCTACTGGGAAGTAAATGCCGATTACGTGATCGTTGTTGAAGGTCTTGTTCAAGAGCACGGAGGTTACGCCTGGATCCTGGTGCGAGAAGCCGTTGTGATCCTGACGCCATACGTGGGAGGATACCAACAAGTTCACAGAGGAGATTGGCTTACGCCATGGGATCTCACGAACGGTAGCCTCAAGCCACTTTGCGTGCTGGTTCAACATGGAGTCGATAACGTGTACGAAGGACTCGTAGGAGCTCCAGATGCCGTGACGACCGGTGAGCAAGTAACCTTCGAGGAAGCCTTCCATCTGATGCTCGGAAAGCTGCTCGGTGACCTGACCGGTAACAGCCATGTGCTCATCGACTAAGCCGGAGAGATAGCCAGCATCCCACTGCTTGTTGGTTACTTCGTAAGCAGCCTGCAAACGGTTGGAAGCAGTCTCATCTGGTCCGAAGATACGGAAGGAATCTGGGTTGTTCTTGATGATGTCACGAGTGTAAACGCCAAGACGACGGGTAGCTTCGAGCTGACCCCAGCCGTGACCGAATTCCTTAACTTCCTTGACTTCGTAATCCTCAAGCTTTGGAAGCTTCAAATCTTCACGAATACGACCACCGTTGGCGTTTGGATTTTCACCAATGCGGAGTTCGCCCTTTGGCATGAAGGAAAGAACGTCTTCCTTCACAGCGCCCTTTTCATCGAAGAGCTCTTCAGGCTTGTAGGACTTCATCCAGTTCTTCAAAACCTCGAAGTGAGCTTCGGTATCGCGAGCAGATGCCAGTGGCACCTGGTGTGCACGCCAAGAACCTTCGGTCTTCTTGCCATCGATGAACTTCGGGCAGGTCCAACCCTTTGGAGTGCGGAAGATAATCATTGGGTAGTAAGGACGAGTTACATCGTTAGTCTGAGCCTCAGCCTTAATATCGCAAATTTCATCGAAGATAGTTTCGAACATGTCAGCAAAGCGACGGTGGATGGACATATGATCCTCATCGTCGAAGCCAGCAACGAACTCGTATGGTTCATAACCCATGCCGTGGAAGAACTCATGAAGCTCTTCATCGGAAATACGGGAAAGAATTGTTGGGTTAGCAATCTTATAGCCGTTCAAGTGCAAGATTGGAAGCACGATACCATCGGTACGTGGGTTCACAAGCTTGTTGGACTGCCAACCGGTAGCCAAAGGACCGGTCTCAGCTTCACCATCGCCAACGATTGCTGGAACGAACAAGCTTGGGTTGTTCATAACAGCGCCGTAAGCGTGAGAAAGTGCGTAACCGAGCTCGCCACCTTCATGGATGGAACCTGGGGTTTCAGGAGCGAAGTGAGAAGGAATACCGCCTGGGTAAGAGAACTGACGGAAGAACTTCTGCAAACCAGCTTCGTCCTTAGTAATCTTTGGATAGTACTCAGTGTAAGTACCGTCGAGGTAAGACTGAGCAGTACCAGCTGGGCCGCCGTGGCCTGGACCCATGATAATCACGGTGTTCTGCTGGTGATCAGCGATAAAACGATTAATGTGGCCGATAAGGAAGTTAAGACCTGGAGTGGTGCCCCAGTGGCCCACCAGACGATGCTTAACGTCTTCGCGAGTGAACGGCTCCTTCATTAGAGGGTTGCTGCGAAGATAAATTTGGCCGATTGCAAGATAGTTGGCAACGCGCCAGTACTTGTCTACGCCTTCGATAGCTGCCTCGGAAACTGGAGCGTTTAGCTTCTTCCAAGGTGTGCCAATAACAGGACTCGTCATGTGTACTCCTGTACTCAAGCACTTTTCAGTGCAATTTGATCATTACCATTTGGTTATAGAGACTGGAAAACAAATGTATTACAGCTCTTTTTCCATCCGTTTCAGTATAGTGCCAGCGTCTGACTTTTGTTCGTTTGGTTACTTCTTCGTGCATTTGTGTTGAAAAAATGTGTGATTATGTGCGTAAAAAATGAGCCATTTGTATAGATTATGTTATATTTAATGTTCATTTTATACTTTATAGTTAAGCGTTTCGCACAAAAATCTACCAACGTTATTTGCAGTGTTAGACTGTACGTGTAACTTTTGTGTTTAATTTTCGGCGTTTTGTAATTATATAACGTCGCAAAGTTTCACTATTATAAGTTGAATCGTGTTAGAACATATATATAAGGAGAATCATGGCAAAAGGACCAGTGCTTGTCGTTGATTTTGGCGCTCAATATGCTCAGCTTATTGCTCGTCGAGTGCGCGAAGCAAATGTGTATTCAGAACTTGTTCCTCACTCTATGCCAGTTGACGAAATGCTTGCTAAGGATCCTCAAGCTATTATTCTTTCAGGTGGTCCTGCTTCTGTTTATGAACCAGGTGCTCCTGACATTGATCCAAAGATTTTTGAAGCAGGTGTACCGGTTCTTGGTATTTGCTATGGCTTCCAGGTAATGGCTCATGAGCTTGGTGGCGATGTCGATAAAGCTGCACTTGGTGAGTATGGCAAGACTGCTGCAACTATTGATGATTCTGAAGATTTACTTTCCGGATCCCCATCTGCGCAGAATACTTGGATGAGTCACGGTGTTGCTGTTAAGCGTGCTCCAGAAGGTTTTACGGTTTTGGCTCACACAGAAGGTGCTCCAGTTGCAGCAATGCAAGACGAAAGTCGCAAACTCTACGGTGTGCAATGGCATCCAGAAGTTAAACACACTCCATTGGGTCAGGAACTTATATCTACATTCTTACATAAGTGTGCAGGGCTGGATAATAATTGGAATCCTTCTAATATTATTGAGGATCAAGTTGCTAAGATTCGTGAAGAAGTTGGCGACGCGCAAGTTATTTGTGGTCTTTCTGGCGGCGTAGATTCTGCTGTTGCTGCAGCATTGGTACATAAAGCAATTGGCAATCAGCTTACTTGCGTTTTTGTTGACCACGGTTTGCTTCGTAAAGGCGAAGTTGAGCAGGTTAAGCATGATTTTGTTGAAGCAACAGGCATTAAACTTATTGCAGTTGATGCAGAAGATGACTTTTTGAACGCACTTAAAGGCGTGAGTGAGCCGGAGCGCAAGCGCAAGATTATTGGCGAAAAGTTTATACGCACTTTTGAAAAAGCTCAGCGTCAAGTTATCGAAGAAGCTGGAAAATCTGGAGCAGAAGTTAAGTTCCTTGTGCAAGGCACGCTTTACCCGGATGTAGTTGAATCCGGTGGCGGTGATGGTGCTGCAAACATCAAATCTCATCACAATGTTGGAGGTTTGCCAAAAGATTTGAAGTTTAAGCTTATTGAACCTTTGCGTACTTTGTTTAAGGATGAAGTTCGTGCTATTGGAACTGAGCTTGGACTTCCAGATGAAATTGTTTGGCGTCAGCCATTCCCAGGACCTGGTTTAGGTATTCGTATCGTGGGCGAGATTACACGCGAACGCTTAGCTGTTCTTCGTGAAGCAGATGCTATTGCACGCGAAGAGCTCTCTAAAGCTGGATTGGATCGCGACATTTGGCAATGCCCAGTCGTTTTGCTTGCTGATGTTCATTCTGTTGGTGTTCAGGGTGATGAGCGTACATATGGTTCTCCAATTGTTTTGCGTCCTGTGAGCTCTGAAGATGCTATGACAGCTGATTGGTCTCATGTGCCTTACGATGTGTTGGCAAATATTTCTACTCGAATCACGAATGAATGCCGTCAAATTAATCGTGTAGTGCTTGATGTAACGTCTAAGCCGCCTGCCACGATTGAGTGGGAGTGACAGTTTTTGATGAGAATTATTGACTGAAATATAAACATATGTTTATACAGTAAAACATATGTTTATTTTCATTAAAAACTGTAATAATTACTGATTTTTATAAAGCACTTCGTGAAAATGGAGTGCTTTTTTCTGTATATTGGTGTGTCGAATTTTCTAAAAACAGGTAAATTTTCGAATTTTATCGATATTTAATGAATATTTTAGTAGTAAATACTGTTGTTTTTAATTGTTTATAATGTTTAAACGATATAATGAATTTTACATGAAACAACAGTATGAGCTGTAACAGTAGTTGTTGGCTGGGTGTAAAAACTGCTGCTCGTAGTAGCTCTTACTACTTTGCTTCATTGCGGAACCGTGAATTTTGTATGTGTAGTTTTACTGTGCTACGAAACTAATCGTGTATTTCGAATAGTTTCGCCTACGGTATCGTTTGCGAAGTTTGTAAGATATTTTTGCCGCCAATAATTGCGTAAGCCGCTCAAACTATATCGATTAATATGGTAAGGAGAGTTACGTGGACGGCATTCTGTCAGTACTGCTCGATATTTTCAGACAGCCATCTGTTATAGTTGCGCTTATTTCTTTTATTGGGCTTGCAGTGCAAAGAAAGAAATTCTCGGATATTTTGCAAGGATCAATCCGTACCCTTGTTGGTTTTCTTGTTTTAGCAGCTGGTTCTGGAGTTATTACTGAAGCGTTGAATCCATTTGGCAAAATGTTTCAATACGCATTTCATGTGCAAGGCGTAGTGCCGAATAATGAAGCAATTATTGGAACTGTTTTATTGAAGTATGGCTCTGAATCTGCGCTTATTTTCTTCTTTGGAATGATTGTTAATATTATTCTTTCTATTACTTCTCGTTTTAAATTTATCTATTTAACGGGTCACGTAGCTTTCTATATGGCAAGTATGCTTGCTGTTATATTTAATGTTGCTGGTTTTAGCATGTGGGAAGTCCTTTTATGGGGTTCAATTGCTCAAGGATTGTTTACGACAATTTCTCCAGCACTGGTGCAGCCGTTTATGAAAAAAGCTTCAGGCAAAGATGATGTTGCTTTAGGACATCCTGCTGGTACTGGTGTTGCTTTAGGTGCGTTAATTGCAAAGATTACTGCTTCAAAAAAGCGTCCTTCTAAGTCAACTGAGGATATTAAATTCCCAGCAGCATTGGGATTCTTGCGTGATACAACAGTTCTTATCACGCTTTCTATGGCTGTTATTTATATCGTAGTGGCTCTTTTTGCTGGATCTTCGTATGTCGAAACACATTTATCTAATGGTCAAAACTCCATTGTTTTCGTTATGTTGAAGGCTGCAACTTTTGCTGCAGGTGTTTATATTATTCTTGCAGGCGTGCAGATTGTTCTTGACGAAATTGTTCCAGCTTTTAAGGGAATATCGGAAAAGCTTGTTAAAAATGCTCGTCCTGCTTTAGATGCACCAATGACTTTTGGCTTTGCTCCTAATGCTGTTCTTATTGGCTTCTTGGCTAGTTTCTTTGGCGGCTTGCTTGGAATGACGTTTATGGCGATTTTGGGAACGACAATTATTATTCCTGGAATTGTTGCGCATTTTATGGCTGGTGGTGCTGCAGGAGTATTTGGTAATGGTCAAGGTGGAATACGTGGTTGCTTGACTGCATCATTTATTAATGGCCTTTTCATTACTTTCCTTCCGTTGTTCCTTTTGCCAGTGCTTGGCAATTTAGGAAGTGCAAATTCTACATATTCTGATGCAGATTATGGCGTATTTGGTGTAATACTTGGTCACGTAAATATTGTCGGTGGTCGTACTGTTCTAATTTCTGTAATACTTATTGCACTAATATTGTTCTATTCTGTTTCGATATTGATGAATAAACGCGATTCTAATAATTTTGAAAAAGTTGAAGAAATAAAATAAGTAAAGAAAATAAAAATACAATTAAATAATTGTGTAGACATAGATTAAATTCTTTTTACTCATTTTCCTATTTGTTTGTACATTTTATGTTAGGGCTGATAGGATAACAGAGTTATTAGTTTTGCATGAGCCGTTGTTACTATGCTGTGTTTTACACAAACTAGTATCAGCGGCTTTTTCATGCTAGCGCTTAGTTAGGGGAGAGTGATAATGGTCGACGGTGTGCCTAAATATATTGCTGTGCGAGATAATCTACGCGCTCGTATTGATTCTATGGAAGCTAACGAACAATTACCTCCTGAAATTGAATTGTGCAAACAGTACAATGTGAGTCGTATCACTTTGAGGCATGCAGTTGATAATCTTATTACTGAAGGATTACTTGTTCGTGAGCAGGGTAGGGGAACATTTCGAGCTTCTTCAATTATTCATACTTATAATCAGGAAGTGATTTCTGATCGCGCGCAAGGATTTTATGAGCAGGCTTATTCTAATGATGCAAAAGTTAGAATAAAAGTTATTGAAAAAGATGTTATTCACGATGAAGATGCTGCTGCTCGTTTAGGTCTTGATCCAGAAGATGAGTTGATATGTTTGAAACGCTTGCGCTATGTTGACGATGTTTTATCGCGTTATAGTGTGATTTATTTGTCTGCTTCGCGTTTTCCTAAAATTTTGACGCATGATTTTTCAGATGATTCGTTAGCTGATTTTTTGTTCAAAGCGTACGCTGTTCAGCTTGTAGAAAATGAGGTGTCTGTGCATGTAGAAGAGCTGTGTGACCGGCTTGCGGCAGTACTGAATGTTGTGAAGTTGGAACTTCTGTAATTGCAGCTTATTCTACTGTAAAAGATAAGTTTGGCACGATTATTGCTTTTGGTGCAGCTGTTTATACGCCAAATTCTGGCGAGATTCGTTTCCATTTGCATTCAAATGCTGCTTAATTAAATTTTTTAGGGCTAGCTAAGATGATCTTCTTAGCTAACACCTTTTTTGCGTTAGAAAACAATAAAACCTTGCTGGCTTTCCAGCAAGGTTTTTTCGTGTCCGGAGCGGGAGTTGAACCCGCACGCCTGTAACAAATAGGCACTAGCACCTCAAGCTAGCGCGTCTACCATTCCGCCACCCGGACAGGTGTTTTAGACAACAGATAAGACTATAACATCTTTTTTTCTTCTTCGCTTCGGCGTGTTGAAAAAATTACGAATTTTCAAAATATTTATATATGAAAATAGTAATAATAGTTTTAAATTATGCTATTTTCAGTATAAAAATCTCCTTTACTATCTTGTTTAAAATCAATAACATTCACTGGCTTTTTTGCCAAGTTTCCATCAAAGTCAATGAACGAGTGTTGTGGCAATGAAGAAATATCATGTTTTGGATAGTCTCTTCTAAAGAAAGCACCTCTAGATTCATGTCTAGCAAGTGAAGATTGTAATACTGCTTTTGCAAGTAGTGACATGTTCTTTATTTCCCATATTGCAGTAATTTCTTGGTTAAAAACTAAATTATCGCTATGAATGTGTAATGACTGAATTTTAGGATCTATAAATTCTTGTATGTCATTGAGTGCTTTCTTAATTGATTGTTCGTCGCATGATATTGCAACAGCGTTTTCCATGATTTTTCCTAAATCTGCAAATAATTTATAAGGATTATCTTCTTCTATTTGTGAAGATTCGTCGTTATAACTGTTGTCTGTAAAATCTGTAACTTGCTTCGCACTCGTTTCCATAAGCTGATTAAGTTCATTATTTCTTTGTTTATATAAGACTTGTAGTGCAACATTACTTGAGATAGTTTTATTGGTTTCGTTCGTTTCGTTCGTTTCATTGATTTCGTTACTGTTAGTTTCATCATCCTTGTTTAAGTTTTTCAATTCTTTTGCTATTGTTGCTCCCGCACGATTTCCAAAAAGGCATGCGTCAAGCAAGGAGTTTCCTCCTAATCGATTAGCTCCGTGCACTCCTACGCATGAGCATTCTCCGGCAGCATATAAACCATAAACAATATTTTGGTTGTTATTTTGCCATCTATATACTTTTCCATTCAAAGTTATCGGTATTCCGCCCATTGTGTAGTGAGCTGTAGGGCGAATTGGGACTAAATCGCAAGTTGGGTCAAGATGAGCATATTTTTCAATAGTTTCTGTAACTTGTGGCAAGTATTCCAACATATTTTCTCGGCTGATATGTGTCATATCTAGCCAAACACAATCGTTATGCGAATTGCTTTGTTGCGTAGTTGTTGAATCGTTTACACCTCTTCCTTCGCGAATTTCTTTGGCAATTGCACGAGAAACAACATCTCTTGGAGCTAAATCTGCATGTACTTCATCGTACTTTTTCATAAAAGCTTCGCCATTTGAGTTCCTAAGCACGCCGCCTTCAGCTCTTGCTGCTTCTGAAAGCAGAATACCAGTATGAGCTAGTCCAGTAGGGTGGAATTGGATGAACTCGCAGTCTTCAAGTTGTAATCCTGCTTTTAAAGCTAAGGCCATGCCGTCGCCTGTTAAATCCCACGAATTAGATGTTGTTGCAAATAATCTTCCCGATCCGCCTGTAGCTAAAAGTAAGAATCTAGACCTTATTGCTCGCAAGTTTCCTGCAGATAAATCAAATGCAACAATTCCCTCAACGCTCATAGTTTGATCGTTTATAGCAACATCTGTTACGTAACAATCTTCAGCAAATACAATATTCTCGGAAACACATTGTTGCCATAAGCTATGCAAAATTTGGTGGCCAATACGATCTGCAGCAAAAGCTGCACGTTCAATTGGATTCTTTCCAAAATTAGCAGTATGTCCACCAAAACGGCGTTGATTAATATATCCATTTTGCGTTCGAGAAAATGCTACGCCATCATGTTCAAGCTGAATAACTGTTTTCGGCGCTTCTTTTGCAAGCAGCTTTGCTGCATCTTGATCGCTTAGCCAATCTCCGCCATGAACTGTGTCATAATAATGCCATTGCCATTTGTCTTGTTCAACATTTCCAAGGCTTGCTGCTATACCTCCTTCAGCAGAACCCGTGTGTGAACGCAATGCTGGCACTTTAGAAATCACTAAAATTGATGGTGTTTTTCCTTCTTTTTTCATGCATTCGTATTCTTCGGATTTAATTAATCCTAGTGCTGCAGATAATCCTGCAGCTCCAGCGCCAACAATAATAACATCGTAGTATTCGCTTGATTGCATACTTTTATTTTCTCACATATCTTGTATTGGGCGCGTTATTTTACGCTACTTTTTGCTGTGATAATGTTAAATTTTCTTTATTTTGTACAATAATTCCTTCCAATTCTAGCAATGCAATTTTCCCAGAAATTTCAGCAATAGATGGTATGTAATCTAATTGTTTTTCTTCGTAAGAAGCTTTTATTATTTCGTATATTCTGTCAACATTTGCAAGTTCACGTTTGCGTTTGCATGTTGTAATTGCGTCGATAATTAGTTTTTGCGTATTGTCATAATTTTTATAGTCTATACTTAATTTTTCTGGTTTAGGTTGAGAATAAGCAAAGTAATGATGAGATTGAGGAAACAGAATATCTATATCTTGATTTGAACACAATATTATAGCTTGTGAATCGTGTATTAGCTTGTTGCATCCTGCATTATTAGGCTGATTGATATCTCCTGGTATGGCGTATAGTTCGCGATTTAAATCAGTTGCCCATGTTGCAGTATTTAGCGCTCCGGATTGTAATCTTGCTTGAGCAACTATAATTTTTGATGCTAGAGCTGCAATAATTCTATTTCGTAATAAAAATCTGTGGCCTACAGGTATTGTATCTGGGCATAGTTCGCTAATACACGCTCCGCCTTTTGCAATAATTTGTTCAAAAAGCTGATAATTGCATCTGGGTCCCATATGATTTAATCCTCCAGCAAATACAGCAATGGTTTTTCCTGTAGGCTTATTTTCATCTACATCTTGTGCATCTAATGCGCCCCAATGTGCTGCTGCATCAATTCCGTACGCTCCACCAGAAATAACAGTATGGCCTTTCGAAGCGCAATCATAAGCAAATTGATATGCAAGTTCTCTTCCGTAGTCTGTGCAAGAGCGTGAGCCAACAATAGCAAGTGGATTATGACATTGTGTTAATGCTTGTGGATTCCCTACACCCCACAAGCATAAAGGTGGTGAGAAATGACTCTGAAAAGCCAAATCTTGTAATTGTTTCGGCCAATATTTGCTGTGTGGTGCAATAATCCATTGCTTTCCGCCAGAAGTGAACCATTGACATAGTGATTCATTATTCCATGTTGGTAAATGCAATAATCGAACGCACCATTTTGAAATAGAATTGTGTAACACTTCTAAAGACTTAGGCGCATTATTGTTGTGATAACCCCACGCTGTTAAGCCCTTCTTGAAATAATTTTCTAAGAGTGTAAGTTCTTTATGGTTTTTTATGAAACTTATCATTGTAGATACTAATTCTTGATTTTTGTTACGTTTTCTTGAGCTAAAAGTTTTAGAATTGGCATCGTTTTCTTGATCTGCTACTTCACTAATAATTGGAAGTTGCATTTGTTGAGCTGAGCCTGTTGATTGTTGTTTCGTAAAATTTTTCACAATTGTTTTTAATATTGAAACAATTTCTTTAGCGCTTTTAGATCCCAATAGTAGCGTGTACATAATTGCATCCGCTCCTTCAAGGCAGAATGTAAGTATTGCACGAGATATTGTTTCTTCGTCTGGTGAAGAAAAATCGCTAGGTGAACTAATGGTTTCTTCATTGTTATCCGTGTTGTTTATGTTCTTAGTATTCATATTCGTGTCCTTAAACTGATTGCTTGTGCAATGTCTGTCATGTCTGGTGAAGTGTGTCCAGAAAGATCAGCAAGCGTCCACGCGAGTCGCAATGCTCTATCTGCTCCTCGCAAACTCAATTGATGCTTTTCTAATGCACGGTTGATAAGTCCTACAGCTTGCTGTGAAGTGTATTTTCTAAGCCATGTTCCAGATGCTTGTGCGTTGCAATCCCAGCCTTGTTTTATAAAACGGTCGCGAGCAATTTTACGAGCTTCTATTACGTTATCTCGCATTGTTTTGCTATTCAGATACGTGTTTTTAACTGAGTTTTGTGCATTGTCTTGATGATGGTTTGAAATAATAATTCGTTCTACTGGAGGTACATCCATTTGAATATCAATACGGTCAAGAATTGGACCTGAAAGGCGTGAAAAATATCGTGCTCTTTCGCGCTCTTTGCAAGTACATCGTTCTCCATTTCCGTATGCGTATCCGCAAGGACAAGGATTTGCAGCAACAACAAGCTGGAATTTAGCTGGATAAAGAGTTGTCCCTTTTGAACGAGAAATAGCAATATGCCCTGATTCCAATGGTTCTCTTAGGGTTTGCAATACTCTAGGAGAAAACTCTGGAGCCTCATCCATAAACAGCACTCCGCAATGTGCTCTAGTAATAATCCCAGGTTTTGCAACTCCTGTTCCTCCTCCAATAAGAGAAGTTGCTGAAGCAGTATGGTGAGGTGCTTCAAATGGTGGAATATTGCTAATTCCGTAATAGGGTAGTGTTCCACAAAGTGAACGAATTGAAGCAACCTCAAGCTGTTCTTGTTCGTTAAGTGGACACATAATGCTTGGTATTCGTGAAGCTAGCATGGTTTTCCCAGATCCTGGAGGCCCAATCATCATTACGTGATGCCCTCCAGCTGCAGCAACTTGTAGAGCCCATTTTGTATGTTCTTGCCCTATTACTTCAGACATATCTCCAATTTCATATTTTGGTTCAATTTGTAGTGGAGAAGTGCTTTCTTCGTGAATTGACGAATTATAATCTTCTTCTCCATTGTTATAATTTCCATTTCGTTCAAGGACTTGCATATGTTTATACGCAGGGTCTTCTTCAATAAGCTTGAGTGATTCTTCGCTCAAACTGCCATGCAATTGCGTCACTAAATCTAAAATATGGTGTATTCCAATAGATTCAATTCCATCTACAAGTTGTGCTTCGGCAAGATTTTCTTGCGGAATAAGCATTCGTTTAAAATGCATCTTTTTTGCGTAAAGTGCAATAGGAAGAATGCCTTGAATAGGTAATACTGTCCCGTCAAGATTTAGTTCTCCTAAAATAACTGTATTTTCTAATTCTGTAAGTGGAATATACTTTTCTGCGCTTAGTATGCTTGCCGCGATAGCTAAATCGTATGATGCTCCGCTTTTTGGCATTGAAGCAGGAGATAAGTTTACTGTTACCCTTCCTTCAGGCCATTTGCAATGCAACGCAAAATGAGCTGATTTAACGCGCTCTCTTGCTTCGCTTAATGAAGTGTCAGGTAAGCCGATAATAGAAAAGTTTGGCATATTTCCAGATATAAAAGCTTGCAGCTGAATAGTAAAAGCTTTAAGACCAATAAGTCCTATTGATGTTGCGTTTCCAATATGCATTAGAATGCTCCTTGAACATGCTTGAATTGGATTGATGAATTATCTTCAATTTCTTCCAAAGATTGCAATTCATATGCAGAATCTGGATAAGTGTATTTGTTAATAATAAGAATAGATACAGCGTCAAATCGAATACGGTAATGAGGTATGTCGCTTCCGAATTCTTCCAGCCATTTCATACCAGTTGTACGTAATTTGCTACATTTTTCTTGAGTAATTGCTTCAAGTGGAGTGCCACAACGTACGCTTCTTCGAGTTTTTACTTCCACGAATACCAATTTTTGTTCTGGAGTAATCATCACCAAATCTAGCTCTCCATTACGGTAATGCCAGTTTCGGTCAATAATGTGCCACCCTTTTTGTATGAGTCGCAAAGCTGCGTATGTTTCTCCCAGTTTTCCCAACTCTTTACTTTCAAGAGAATCATCTTGAAGCTCGTTGGACACTTGTTCAAGTTTTTCTTGCAAAAATACTTGAGCAGTCTCAGCGTCGCCAATCTCGTCAAGCGAGATAATTTCATCGTTAATAATGTGTTTTTGTGTAATCATGCTGCTATTTTCTGTGCTTATTGAGCAGTAATCCAGATTTTTTAAGCATTGTGGATAAAAGCTGCATACGGCGTGTTGTATTAGAAATTCAGTATATTTTCTGTATTTTTCTAAAACAGATTTCGCTATTTTTTGCAAACTGTTAATTCGTTATAGCTAATTTTGATAACCGCAGGTATGTACGAATGAACCATAGTGGCATATTGTCGTTATCACTTAAATAAATATGTAAACAGAAAACGGAAAAGTAAGTGGATGCGCAAAGTGAGCTGAAGCAAACTAATCTACTGTTTGAAAAAGTCGCAAAACTGGAGGGGTATTATGAGCGATATTGAAGAAACGCAAGGAAAGTATCATTTTGAAACCTTGCAGTTGCATGTTGGTCAAGAGCAGGCGGATCCGGCAACTGATTCTCGTGCAGTTCCTATTTATCAAACAACAAGCTACGTGTTCCACGATTTTGATCATGCCGCTGCTCGTTTTGATTTGCGTGACGCTGGAAATATTTATGGCCGTTTGACGAATTCTACTCAAGATGTTTTTGAGCGTAGAATTGCAGCTCTTGAAGGTGGAACTGCAGCTTTGGCTGTTGCTTCTGGTGCGGCAGCTGTAGACTATGCTATTCGTAACATCACTCAGCAGGGCGATCACATTGTGTCTTCAAAGAATGTGTATGGTGGAACTTATAACCTTCTTCGTCATACTCTTCCTCGAGATGGTGTAACAACTACTTTTGTGGATCCTAAGAATCCTCAGAACTTCGAGGATGCAATTCAGCCGAATACGAAGCTCGTGTACTTTGAAACTTTTGGTAATCCTAATGCTGATTTGCCTGATTTTGAGGCTATTTCCGAGATTGCGCATCGCCACAATCTTCCTGTTTTTGTTGACAACACTTTTGCAACTGCATACTTGTTCCGTCCGCTTGAGCATGGTGCAGATATTGTAGTTGAGTCTGCTACGAAGTTTATTGGCGGCCATGGCACAACTCTTGGTGGCATTATTGTTGAAGGCGGCAATTTTGATTGGGCTAAAGTCCCTGGAAAATTCCCAACTCTTACTGAAGCTGACCCTAGCTATCATGGTTTGAACTTCTATGATGCTTTAGGATCTGTGGCTTTTGTGACTCGTATTCGTGCGATTATTTTGCGCGATACTGGCGCTTGCATTAGCCCGTTTGCTGCATTCTTGCTTTTGCAAGGCACGGAAACTTTGAGTTTGCGTGTTGAGCGTCACGTTGAGAATGCGTTGAAGGTTGTTCAATATTTGCAAACTGTGCCAGAGGTTGAATCTGTAAGTCATCCTTCTATTGAAGGTCGTTCTGATCACGAGCTTTATAAGCGCTACTTCCCGAATGGTGGAGGCTCTATTTTCACGTTTGATATTAAAGGTGGAAGGGATGCAGCTCGCATATTTATTGACAATTTACAGTTTTTCTCATTGCTTGCAAATGTTGCTGACGTAAAGTCATTGGTTATCCATCCTGCATCTACTACGCACTCTCAGGAAACTTCTGAAGAGTTGGAAGATCAGGGCATTCATGAAGGTACTATTCGTTTGTCTATTGGAACTGAACATATTGACGATATTCTTGCCGATTTGCAGCGCGGATTTGACGCTGTTCGTAAAGCAGGACTTGCTTAAATAGAAAAGAGAAAGCAAAGTAAAAAATTATTAATTAAAAATATTCCTGAAGATCCATTACCATTTTATTCGGAGCGCATTCGTATTTGTATGTGCTCCGATTTTTTATACATTATGTAAATTTACGCATCATACTTTAGGATGAGATGCTAATTTTTTCTAAATAATTTCCGCCTTACGCACGATAGTAACCAGCAGTCTTTTCACGTAAATTTAAGTATTAGCAGTAGATAACTATGCGATTACTACTTTTTAAGAAAAGGAGCAGTTATGAACAGTCCGTACGAAACAAGCTCATACGAGCAAGAAAATGCTTTAGATTTTAGAGCAGATTTTAACCAAAACTTGATTGGTGAGACGGCAGTTGCAGCTTTGCATGTTGTTAAAGATTTTGGCAAGGGTGCAGGCATTGTTCACGCTTTGCGAGACGTTAGTGTTAGCTTTGAGCGCGGCAAGTTCACTGCGATTATGGGCCCGTCTGGCTCTGGAAAGTCAACTTTAATGCATTCTTTGGCTGGTCTTGACAGCGTTAATTCTGGAAAAGTTTTGGTAGATGGCCTAGATATTACAGGAATGAGCGATAAACAGCTTACGCTTATGCGACGCGAAATGGTTGGGTTCATTTTCCAAAGTTTTAATCTTCTTCCAATGTTTAGTGCTGAGCAAAATATTCTTATGCCTCTTACTTTGGCAGGCAAAAAGCCAGATAAGCAATGGTTTAATACTTTGGTTTTAACTCTTGGCTTGCAAGATCGCTTAAAGCATAGGCCTGCTGAGCTTTCTGGCGGTCAGCGACAACGCGTTGCAATTGCTCGAGCTTTAATCTCTAAGCCTTCCGTAGTTTTTGCGGATGAGCCTACTGGTAATCTTGACTCTGCTTCCAGCTCAGAAGTTTTGCATTTTTTGAAGAAGTCTGTAACGGAACTTGGTCAAACTGTGATTATGGTTACTCACGACGCTGTTGCAGCGTCTTATGCGGATCGAGCAATCGTGTTTGCAGATGGTCAAATCGTTGAAGACGTGCAAAATCCTACTGCAGAAGGAATGAGCAAGATGCTTATGGAACGCAGCGAGGCTGGCGTTAATAATCAGCCTGCTCAATTGCAATAAAAGGTGGTGAAGTTAGAATGTGGAAAATCGCACTAAAACTTATGCGTAAAAGCGTGCGCATGCTAATCGCCTCTGGAATTGCAATTCTTATAGGCAGCATGTTTATGAGCGCTACTTTGCTTTTTGCAAACAGCGTTGATGACTTGATGGTTCGCAATGCAACAGATGAATTCGGTAGCGCAAATTATGCAATCTCATTTAGGAATCCTAACAGCTCTCCGAGTAGTGAAATTCATTACAAAGACCTTCATTTAGACAAAATATCGAAGATGCCTGGCGTTAATGGCATTCGTAGTGACGATGCGACTGCGCTTGTAAGAGTAGAAAAAGGTGATAAATCAGTTACGAGTATCGCTTGGTCTAATGGTTTGTACGGAAATCTTCCTGTGTATAAATCAACAGAAGGTAGAGATCCGCAAAAAATAGGCGAAATTACGCTTATTAAAAGTATTGCAAAATCAATACATGCAAACATTGGCGATACTATAACTTTGGTTAAAGTAGATGACACTGGCGGAGATAAAGAAAAATCGTACGATGTTCGTGTGGTTGGTCTTGTAGACGATGGAGAACATTCTCAAATACCAGTTTCAAATCGCGGCACGTATCTTGGTGGAGTAACGAATGATTTTTGTGCAAAACTCAACAATCTTAAGAATTTTGACAATGAAGTTGTGCAAAGCAAAGTGTACATGAGTATTGATGAATCTAAAATAAACGATTTATCTCCTAAGATTAACTCTTTGCTTCCTTCGAGATTCTCTCTTATGTCTAGGCATGAAGTTGGCGTAAGAGCTGTTCGAAATGTGTCTAACGGCACTAATTTTGTAACCATGTTCTTGCTATCTTTTGGTATCCTAGCGTTGCTTATTTCTTCGCTTGTTATAGCAAACACATTCCAAGTATTAGTTGCACAGCGTAGACGAACTCTTGCGCTTTTGCGCGTAATCGGCGCACAGTCACACCAGCTTTATGCGGCAGTTTTGCTTGAAGCTGCAATACTTGGAGTTATTTCTGCAGGTGTTGGTGTGCTTTGCGCAATCGGATTTATGGGCGCAATTAGTAATGTGAATATTAATTCTGGACCGTTATCTAAGATTCCTTTGATTGTTTCACTTCCGGCAATTGTGTGGCCAATAGCAATTGGCACGATTGTAACAGTTCTTGCATCTATGAGTGCTGCTCGATCTGCTACAAAAGTAACGCCTATGGAAGCGCTGCGACCAATGGATTTGATTAAAGATAAGCGTGCAAGCATTATTCGCGCTGTTTTTGGCGTTCTGTTTATTGTTGTAGGTATTTTAGCTACGGCTTTAAGTGCTACTTCTTTGGCAAGCATGATTGCGGGTAAGTCGCCTACTGCTGGTTCTGACTCTTGGATGACTTTGCTTGGAGCAATGTTTGGTTGTGCGCTTGTTTTTATTGGCATTATTATTACAGCAACATTCTGGATGCCGTTTGCTATGAAGGCAACTGGAGCAATTATGGCGCTTTGTGGGCCCGCGTCTAAAGTTGCTAATGCAAACGTGCAAAGAAATCCTAGAAGAGTTGCAGCAACTGGAACAGCTTTGCTTATTGGAGTAACGCTTGTTTCTACAGTAGTAACGGGCGCAATTTGTGGTAAAGCAACTCTTAAAGGTGTTGTTGATGACCATTACAGTGTTGACATTATTATTCAAGGCAAGAATGTTGATGAATCTTTAGCTGCCGACATTTCAAAGATTAGTGGAATAAAGCATACTGAGTTGCTTCCTGCAGTTCCTATGACTTTTAAGAACGCTAAGGGCAAAACTGAGTATGCTATGGCAGCTGGAGTTGATAATGTAAATCAACTTAAAAATGTAATGCACACTGATCTTGATGGCGTTAATATAAACAAAGATTCTGTGCTTTTGCCTAAGTTTAACGAAGAAGGGGGAGAACCCTTTGAACTTAAAAAAGGAAACCTTAATCTACAAGCTTATGTAGAAAAGTACAGTTCTGGTGAAACAGACAGTGATGATATTACGCCATTTACCGGAATGAATACAGACCCGAGTAATAACGATAAGAGCATTACTGTAAAGCAAGTTCAGTTTAAGAAGTATAGGAATGTCAATATATATTCAAGGAATACTGCTTTTGTGAGCAAATCTTACTTCAATAACTACCTTAAGCCTACAACGCATATTCTGCTTATTTCGGTAGACTCTAGCAAAGCTAATCTTGTAGATATTGTTAAGAATATTAGAAATATTACATCTAGCTATGCGGAGGTTATGGCTGGTGGAAGCGTGTTCCAGCGAGCGCAGTGGGAAAGTGCTATCGACGTAATGATGATGTTGCTTGTTGGCTTAATAGCAGTAGCTGTTGTGATTGCTTTAATAGGTGTTGCAAACACATTAAGCTTGTCTGTTATTGAGCGAACCAAAGAATCTGCAACTTTGCGAGCAATCGGCATGACAAGAGGACAGGTTAGAAGATCTCTTGCGTTGGAAGCAACGTTGATTTCCTTAACAAGCACCGTTTCTGGCTTGATTGTTGGAACAGCGTTTGGGTGGATTGGATCCTACATGGTGTTTAGCGCAATTGGCAAAGTTCCGTTTGTAATTGATTGGACTATTTACGCGGTTCTTGCTCTAATCGCTTTGCTTGCAGCGCTTCTTTCCAGCGTTCTTCCAGCTCGTAGAGCAGTAAAGTCTTCGCCAGTAGTTGCGCTCGCGGAGGACTAAATTTCGTAAGAACATATGTGAAAAGATAGTCTGTAGAAGTTAAGTTGCAGAAAAAATAGAGATAATGCCGGTATGTAAATTTTACTTATCGGCATTATCTTTTTCTTAGGCTTTTTCGACACTCTGAAAAAATTTGTAATATTGTTATTATTTTTTAAAAATTATTGTGTATAACTATTCGAATTATATAATATTATGTGCATAATTGGCATTTTTTATTAATGGTCTTCAAAAATAATACGATTATTATTCATTATGACAAGTTTTATCGGAAATATTCCGAATAAATAGCGTTGAAAATGTATTTATTCCTTTGTTATGCTCAAGGATGACTGCTGACATAAGTTAGACATGAAGGCCGCTACGAGCAAGGAGTAACAAATATGGTAACGGTCAAGAAAAAATCTGCCGCAGCAATCGCAGGATTTGTTTTGTTCCTGCAAGGCCCAATGCCAGCATGGGCGCAAGAAGCTGTTGAGGATGTACAAAATACGCAAGCTCAAACAGAGGTGACTGCAAAAGCATCTACTGAAGAAGCAATTGAAAAAGCTGAAGAGCAGGTTCAGCAATTAGAAGCTCAAATTGAAGAGTATAAGAAAAAAGTTGCAGAATTTGACGATCTTTTAAGTAAAATCTCTGAAACTGAAAAAGGATTTGAAAACGTTGAGAAAGATAAGGAAAAGGAACTTTTAGAAGCTGAAAATGCATTGAAAATGGATTCCGAAGCCGCAAAAGTAAAAATTGCAGAATTTGAAAAATCCAAAGAAGAAAAGGATAACGAGCTTATTGGATTAAAAGCCGCATATGAACTTTTAAAAGAGCAATATGATCATGCAAAATTAGCTCTTGATGCTTTGCAAAGTGACGAAGAAGAAAAAAGTCAAACAAAAGAAAGAGCTGCAGCTAATATAAAACAATATGAATCACAGATTTCAGATCTTCACAAAGAAGTAGATAATCTTAATGAATCTATTGCAAGTGATTCTGCTCAAATTAAAGAGTATGATACAAAAATCGGTGAATTGGAATCCGCATTAGAAAAAGTTGATCCAAACGATGGTGATAATATTTATTCTATAGCGGAGCAGTTTAGAAAAGTCTCTAATGATCAAACTTCACTTAGCAAAAAAGTTGAAGAAAATAAGAAACTTGTTGCTGCTAAAGAAAAAACTGTGAAAGAATTAGAAGTTCTTTTCCAGAATGCAAAGCAAGAATTTGAAAAAGTAAGTGAAGATCTTCAAAAAATTAAAGATCAAATTGATGAGTCTAAAAAAGATGTAGCTAGTAAGCTTGAAGCTTCCAACAGTAAAGATTCTGAAGTAAAGAAAGCAGAGTCTGAAACAAAGCTTCTTAATAATATTATTGAGAACTATAAGTTAGTTGACGACAAAAAGAAACTAGATGAAAAAATTAAGTCATTAAGAAATGGCTTTGAAGGCGCTAAAACATTTAAGAACAATCAGATTCAGGAGAGAACTGCGAAAAGTGATTTAAAGAAGCAAGCTGAGGATTCTTTAAAGGACGCAGAAAAGAATCTTGAGGAAGCTAAAGCTAAAGTTACTATTCTTAAAGCTCAATTGAAGAAGGAAAAAGATCAAAAAGATCAGCAAAGTGGTAACAGTTCTGCTGGTAATAATGAGGCAAAAGAATCAGGAAAACAGACTGGTCCTACTGCTCCAGCACCTTCTGATTCTAAAAAAGATAATGAATCTCAAGAGCATGCTGCTCCAGTCCCTGCACCTCCAGTAGCATCTGCTCCGAAAGTAGCTGCTCCTGCCGAATCCGATACACAATCAAATGCTGCTTCTGAGGTTCCTAAAGCTAAGGTTCCAGTGCCATCTGTTAATTCTCCGGTTGTGCCGCCAGCTTCTGCGGCTCCAACAGTACCAGTTCCTACTGTTCCTACTGTTCCGTCGGCACCTGCTGCTCCTGCAACCCCTGCGGTTCCAGCAGTTCAAGTTGAAAATAATTCAACTCATGTTGTTCCTGCAGCTTCTGCGGTTCCAGCAGTGCCAAGCTCCAAGCCTTCTGATGCAAATACTCAGAAAGTAGTAGTTCCGGTTGTTGAAATAGTTAAAAAGGTTTCTTCTGCAGCCGAATCTCATGCTCCAGCTGCTGCTAATACTTCTTCTTCGCCTGTGACTCCGACAGACAATACTTCAAAAACAAACCAGTCAACCGAATCACAGGTTTCAGAAGAAAACTCTACGAAGCCTGAAAATAACAAGGGTGATGTTGAGGAAGTTGAAGAAAAGACTCCTGTTGAAAGCAATAAGCCACAAGCTCAAGCTAAAGTTGCAGGCGAAAACAAGTCTTCTGGTAATATGCTTAGCACTATAATGCTAGGCGTTTTGGGTGCATTAACTATTTCTGGAGCTGCTGCTGCCGGCGTGACTGTTATGCGTCACCGTCGCCTTCCAAGAGCATAAATTAAAAGGCTACTAGGTACGTTGATAATCTAAATTGCGGCTATTTGTGTCTATGCATAAACAGCCGCAATTTTATATTTTTTACGGCTTAACTAAGCCATTTTCGTAAGCGAAAACTACAGCTTGAACGCGGTCTCTAGCATCGATTTTTCCTAAAATATGCGCAACATGCGTTTTTACTGTGGGCAAGCTAATAAATAGTTTGTCAGCAATTTCCTGATTTGAAAGTCCGTGAGCAATTTCAACAAGAACTTCGCGTTCTCTATCAGTAAGTTCTGGAATAGCAGAATTTTCGTATGTGCAGCTTTGTGTTTCTTGTACATCCGGATTTGTTTGCGCAGTCGAACTTGCTTGTACATCGTAACTTGCTTGTGCGGTATAATTCGCAGCACTGTTTTCTGTAGTATTTGTTGCTACTTTGCTTTGCTGAATCATAGTTTCAATCAAACGCTTCGTAGCAGTCGGAGCAATAATTGCGTTTCCTTGATACACTGTTCGTATTGAATTAAGCAAAGTTTCAGGTTCAGTATCTTTCAAAAGGAACCCGGAAGCGCCAGCATGAATTGCAGCCATAACATATTCGTCTAAATCAAAAGTTGTCAGAATAATAATTTTAGTATTTTCGTTAGTTTTTTGCTGCAGAATCTTGCGAGTTGCTTCCAATCCGTCCATTACAGGCATGCGAACGTCCATAAGAATAATGTCTGGATGATCTCTTTCTGTAATCTCTACTATTTGTTTTCCATTCGCTGCTTGAGCAACAACTTGCATATCTTGCTGCGAGTTAATTACCATAGCAAATCCTGCACGAACAAGCTCCTGATCGTCTGCTATTGTAACGCGAATTACTCCATTGTTTTCCATATTTTCTATAGTATCAACTTATTCTTGCTTATTTAATGCACTGTGTTGAATTTGCTCATCGAGCGAGGGAGCAGGGCGAACTGCAATTTCAGTTACATTCGCACCATTATTTGCTGAATTAACGCTTGATCCTGTTTCTCGCAAAATTCCAAGCAATTTTCGCATATATTTTAGTGCTGAGCGACCTTCATCTCCAATATTTTTGAAAGCTTTACTAATTTCTTCACTTTGTCCCTGTGATTGCTCTGGGTCTGATGACTTTCGATTTTCTGTATTGTTATTTGCTTTTTCGTATTTATTTAGCATATCAATTCCGTTATTTGCGGCATCGATTACTTTATGCAGTGTAACAGCAACTTTTTGCTGAATATTTGAGCTAAGTCGCTGCCTTTCTGCGTTTGCTGCAAGTACTTCTAGCTGTTTTTGTTCTTGCTCGAGTTCTGTTCTGCGTGTTTTTAGAAGCAATAAATTATTGTCATCGTTTCTTCGGTAATAAGCAAACGCAATAACTGTAAAACAAATTAACGCAACTGCGAAACCAAAAACTAATCCTACGGATGCCATTTGCATAATGATATAAAAATTAGTCGTGTCTATATTCGATGTAAAGAATTGTATTGGAGTTGCATTTTTTGGAATATTTCTTGATGCGATGCCAATTTTTAGTGCAAAAATAGCAGATTCTAAAAGTACTATTGCGCTAATCCATTGCCATGCGCGCTTTTTGCCGTATAGAACCGCAGCATAAATAATGCTTGGAATGAATAAGTTAGCAAACAAAATATTAGGTAAGAATATTAGCTGTATTGCAGAAAATATTGCGGCAACAATTGCGCATGTTGTTGGAGATTTTCTACGGAACATAAACGGCACCATGGTTGCAAGAGTAAATACTCTATAAAATATTTCTAACGAAAGTGAGTCGAAATATTGTGAAGACATTCCATCTCCAAGAATAAAATCATAAGTTGGTACAAAAAGCATCAGAACAATCCAAGGCGCTGCATAAATAATGTCTCCAATAAGCCAATGTTGTTCAAACCATTGTGATACTTTCTCAATCTTATTTTGTGAAGCATTTACTTCTGGAAAAACTTTTGATGAGGTTGGAACATTTGCATTTGCCGGTTTTGTTTGCGCTACTGATTGATTATTAATTTTTGCATTCTTATAAGTAACGTTAGGAATACTATTTAATACAGAAGCAGTAGTATTTGACGGGTCTGTGCTGTAAGAATATGGAATAAAAGCAACAATACTAAACGTTCCATCGTTTAGTTTCCCGTAATTAAGCGTTCCGTGAAGATTTTCAATGCGTTCTTTCATGCCAATTAAGCCATAACCGTTTTTATGCTGCGCATTGCTATTTTGCGTTTGGTTAACTTCGATTTTGTGTATTTCATTTGTAATTTTTAGTTTTAAACCTTGGTTGTTCCATTCTTCATGAATGTTTACTTTAACGCATTCGCCTGCATGCTTGCGAATATTAGTAAGTGCTTCTTGAATAATTCTATATGATACAGTTTGTGCAGCTTTGTTGAGTTTATGAGAAGAATTTATGCCATCAACAGTATGCCAAAAAATATTATTTGGTGAAGCAATTCGCGCTTGCTCAATAAGTGATGGCACGTGATTCAAATTTGTGTCGTTAGAAGGTGCATCAGTTAAAGCTTCTAGCAGCCTACGCATGTCGTGAACGGCGCGCTCAGCTTCATTTTTAATAATATGCATTGTTTTTTTAGCGAGCGAAATATTTTGTGTTGCGGCATAACGGCCGCCATCTGCTTGCACAATAATAATAGAAAGCGTATGAGCAACAATATCGTGCATATCTCTAGCAATTCTTGCTCGCTCTGCAGTAACAGCAATGTGTTGAGCTTTTCGGCGGTACGCGCGAATAGCGTTATTGTGTTCTTGCAAAAGTTGAATAGTATGCACATGAGTGCGCTGCCAGTAGCCAATAATAACCGTAATAGTGGTAATAATAATCGCAAAAATTATGGAAGGAATCGCAAAATTAAGTATATTTGAAACGCAATTTTTTATATTACTGCTATTTATATTTCGTACACTGCAGGTATAACTAGATTTCGAATGATTATTGCCATATATTGGTCCCATTACAACATTCCACGATATTAATGCGCAAGATAATATGGTTGTTATGTAAGCTGTAATAACAAAAACTTTCGTATGCGTTGGGTTTCCGCGCGCAATAGCGTTAACAAGCAGCACGAAACCAAAGAAATCAGCGAAAAGTTGAGCTGGACCAAATATTACTTGCACAATGCAAATAACAATAAAAATAATAGCCGCCTGTTCAGGCCATATCTTTCTTACTGAAAGTAGTAGTGCAACAACGATATTTGTAAGCGCTACTGTAACCAGCGAACCCTGAGTCAGTAAACCGTCAACATAGCTTATACTATATCTATTGTTTGAAAGTATAAAAAGAATAAGTGGAATAATACCCCATAATATGTCGTTTAATGTGAGCTCTTTTCGTAAGGACTGTATAACACTTTGAAACATATTAGGTACTTTCATAATTACTAGGCTAGTGCATAGCACTTTATAGAACAATCGAACTTGAGTATGATTTATATAAGAATGTGTAATTGACATTGCATGTAGCATGCAAGAGTACAGAAAGGGAGTGCGAAATGGCGTTACTTACAAGCTATTATGTTCCGGGATTGCATATCGAAGAACGTGCAATTGACGTGCCGCTTGATTGGGAAGGAAACACTCCTGGTGGAGCTATTAAAGGCGAAACAATCCGATTGTTCTGTAGAGTAGTTTGTGCTCCTGAGCATGTACATGATAATTTGCCTTTGTTAGTATTTTTGCAAGGAGGTCCTGGTGGGCAGTGTCCGCGACCACTTTCGCCTTCTAGTGATGGCTGGATTCAAGAAGCTATTAAACATTTTCGCGTAGTCTTGCCGGATCAGCGTGGTGTTGGGCGTTCTTCAAGAGTAGACGCTTCAACTATGAAGCGCATGGCAGATGACGGTGTAAGCGTTGAGCGACAAGCCTGGTATTTAAAGCGTTTCTTGGCTGACTCTATTATTCGCGATTTTGAACATCTGCGACTTACTGAATTCGATGCTAAGCCATGGGTTTCACTTGGTCAAAGCTATGGTGGCTTCTTGACTCTTACATATCTATCACTATTCCCTCAAGGATTAATTGCAAGCTTTACAACAGGAGGTATTCCTCACGTTCCAGCAAATGCGCGTGAAGTCTATGAGCATACTTTTCCTCGTATGGCGCGTAAAACTGAGCAATTCTATGAGCGCTATCCGCAAGATGTTGCTCGTGCTGCAGCTATTGCAGATCGTATTGCACAGGGTGATGTTGTGCTTCCGAACGGTGAAAAACTTACGGTTGAGCGATTCCAAATGTTGGGTTCTTCATTTGGAATGAAACCAAGTTTTGAACGAGTGCATTGGTTAATTGACTCTGCGTTTGCAGATGGTGATGGTTCCTTGAAAGCATTTAAGCACGGCGGAGGAGCTTCTGCAGGTAGTTTAAGTGACGATTTTGTGTATGGTGTCATGGATTCTACAGCTTCTAGTCCACTTTATTGGCCATTACAAGAATTTATTTATGCTGATGGTGAATTGGAACACCCAATTTTGTGGGCTGCTCAGCAGGTTCGAGAAACTATGCCAGAGTTTTCTGGTTCTGCTCGCCCTATTATGTTTACAGGTGAAGCAATGTTTCCTTGGATGTACGATCAAGAGAAAGCTTTGCAACCATTCCTTCCAGCTGTTGACTGCTTGATGAAAGATAAGCAGTTTGGCAAAATTTACGATCAAGATCAACTTGCTAATAACGAAGTTCCATTGCAATCAGCAGTGTATTTTGATGACATGTATGTCGATTCTGGTCTTCAGCTTGACACTCTTTCTCGTATTGCCAACTCCCACTATTGGACAACGAACGAGTTTGAGCATGATGGTTTGCATGGAGACATTGTTTTCCGTCATTTGTTTGATGAGGCACTGAATCGTGGTGATTTAGAGGGAATTTATAAGAGATAAGCCATATATAAAGGTAATAATTTTAATATGCGCAATGATTATAGTGCACTCTTTGCTATGCTATACATCTGTTTGCTTAGTAATGAGTGCGCTATTGTTTTATCAATGCGCTAAAGGGGGTCGTGTATGAGTACTTGTGTATCTGAAACTGTTGGTTTTATAGGTTATGGCAACATGGCACAAGCAATCGCTAAAGGTGCACTGAATGCTGGCGTATTACAAGGTGAAAATATTGTTGCTTGCGCGCATAATTTTGAAAAACTCGAGCGTAATACTTCGCTGATTGGCGCTCGCGCTATGCACACTGCTCAAGAAGTATGTGAAGCAAGTGATGCGATTATTATTGCTGTAAAGCCATATCAGGTTGCTGAAGTACTTAAGCCAATTTGTGAAATTATTAATGAACGAGGTATTGCTGTTATTTCCGTTGCAGCCGGTTGGACGCTTGAGCGTTACATGGAACTACTTGGCAAGGAAGCTCATGTTCAGTGCATTATTCCTAATACTCCTATTTCTGTAGGCCAAGGTGTGACTTTAGCTGAAACTACTCATACGCTTACTGATAGTCAACTTTCAATGTTTAATGCTTTATTTGAGCCAATTTCTTTGGTAGAGCGAGTGACTAGTGATCATATGAATATTGCAATGTGTATTTCTAGCTGCGCTCCAGCTTTTACAGCAATGTACATGGAAGCATTGAGTGATGCTGGTGTGAAGTATGGTTTGCAACGTGATTGTGCTTACCGTTTGGCTGCAAAAATGATTGAAGGAGTAGGTGCGTTATACATGGATTCGCGCACGCATCCTGGTGCTATGAAAGATGCAGTGTGCTCTCCTGGAGGAACCACTATTCGTGGCGTTGCTGAGCTAGAATCTCGCGGATTTAGGGGAGATGTGATTGCTGCAGTTGATGCTATTGAAAATAAATAGTAAATAAAATCAAGTTGTGTCGGCTTTCCCGGCGCTGGTCTAAACTAGGTAAATATGTCTTTAACTATTGGAATCGTTGGATTGCCAAACGTTGGTAAGTCCACTATGTTTAATGCTTTAACCCGCAACAACGTTTTGGCGGAGAATTATCCGTTTGCAACTATTGAGCCTAATACTGGTATTGTTCCGCTTCCGGATCATCGTCTTCCAGTTTTAGCTAAATTAGTTAATACTGAAAAGATTGTTCCAGCAACAGTTACTTTCGTTGATATTGCAGGCATTGTTAAGGGTGCTTCCGAGGGTGAAGGTTTGGGCAATAAGTTCCTTGCTAATATTCGCGAAGCAGACGCTATTTGCGAAGTTGTGCGCGCATTTAATGATGATGATATTGTGCATGTTAACGGCAGAGTAGATCCTGCTGACGATATTGACACGATTAATACTGAGCTAATTCTCGCCGATATGCAAACTATTGACAATGCTCTTCCAAAGTTGGAAAAGGATTTGCGCGGTAAGAAAGTTACGCAGGAATACGTAGACGCTGTAAATAAAGCTAAGGAAATTCTTGAATCTGGAAAGACTATTGACCAGGCTCATAACGAAAAGCTTATTGATAAAAACGATGTGTATGATTTACACTTGCTCACTGCTAAGCCATTTATTTACGTGTTTAACGTGGATGATTCGGAGTTGGCTGATGAAGATTTGAAGTCTAAACTTTCTGCATCTGTCGCTCCTGCAAAAGCAATATTCCTTAATGCTCAGTTTGAGTCCGAGCTTACTGAACTTGACGAAGCTGATGCTCGTGAAATGCTTGAAGATGCTGGTTTGAAGGAATCTGGTTTGGATCAACTTGCGCGTGTGGGATTCGATATTTTAGGTCTTCAAACCTATTTGACTGCTGGTGTTAAGGAAGTTCACGCTTGGCAGATTCATAAAGGTTGGACTGCTCCACAAGCTGCTGGTGTGATTCACACTGATTTTGAGCGTGGATTTATTAAGGCAGAAATCGTATCTTATGATGATTTCGTTGCTGCTGACGGTTCTATGGCAAAAATTAAGGAAGAAGGAAAGCTTCGTCTTGAAGGTCGCGACTATGTGATGCAAGACGGTGATATTGTCGAATTCAAATTTAATGTATGATTATTTTCATGTTCGTTCAAAAAAATTTATGATTTTTATGTTACGAGTGATTTTAATATCATAATAAATAAAAGATTTATTTTTTTTTTAAGCGTTGCTCTCCTCGGTTTGCTGTTAAACTAGGGGGAGCGACGTTTTTGCTTTTACAATGGAGATGTTATGCAATTTATTCGTAACTTTGTGAGCGATATACGCAAGTGTGTTCGCATTGTTGCAAGATTTTGCAAATGGTGGAAGCGTAGTTCTAATTTTGCTCGTTGTGTTGCATCAGCTTTATTGGCTACATTATTGATTCCGTTCTTCTGCTTTGTTAGTTTTGAAACTTCTAATGTTGTTTCTGCTTCTTTAAGGCATAGTGCTCAGTTAAAAAAAATTAATTTGAGTGAGCGTGAAAAAATTGATTGCAAAATAAGCAAACTGAACGGTAATGATAAATCTTTTATTAAAAAATATTGCAAAAATTATCTAGAAAATAAGTCTTTACTTAAACCTAATTTTTGGAAATATCCTACTGGTGGAGCCTATCCTAATCTTACAGGAATAAAGGTTTCGGATTTGCATGTGAATGTAAATTTGAAAAAACAGCGTGTTTATATTATTGCTCATGGGAAAACTGTGTATTCAATGGTTATGAGTTCTGGAATAAAAGACTCGACTCCTCATGGTAATTATCAAATTAATGGTCGTGGTGATCATTTCTTTAATCAAGATGAAAAAGTTGGAGCGGATTACTGGGTTGCTTTTATTGGATCGCAATATTTATTCCATTCTGTGCCGACGAATTATAATTTTGGAGAATATATTCCGTCAGAAGGCATGAAGCTTGGAAAGCCTGCATCGCATGGTTGTGTGCGTTTAAGCGTTGCGGATGCCAAATGGTTTTATAAAAATATTCCTGATGGAACGGCTGTGCATATTGGATAGATTTTTCAAGAATACACGAAAATAAATTATCGAGAATATAAAATGAGGATCTTCAAACGAAGACCCTCATTTGTTAAGCAAAACTATTTTGTAATGTTGTATTTAGAAGAACAGTACTGCAGCTGCATAAGCCAAAGCAACTAAAACAATAGAAGCTAGGAAGCTTGCTGCAAATGCTGCGCGACCTTGCTTAAAAATAGCTCGGAAGTTTACGTTAATTCCAAGTGCAGCCATAGCCATGCCAAGGAAAACGTATCCTGCTTCTACAAGAGTTGATGCGTGAGCTGTTATGAAAGGAACATAAGTTCCAATAACGGATGCTGCAATAAAGCCAAGCATAAACCATGGGAAGCTAATCTTATGCTTTCCGCCATTTTCAACTTTGCTATGACGAGCATTCCACCAAATTGCAATAAAGATGGAGGCTGGAACGAGCATAAGAACTCGTGAAAGCTTCATGATTGTTGCAACATCGATACTATCGAATGCTCCGCCAGCTGCAACGGCATGTGCGATTTCGTGAAGTGATGCACCTGCTGTAATGCCAAGCTGCTGCTTAGTCATGCCAAAGTTAGGCAGGATGAAGATTTCAGCAAGAGCGTAAATAGTGCCCATAATTGCAACTGTTGCAACAGCCATAACTTCGTTCTGTTCTTTCTCATCTTCCTCTTCTGGAAGAACTGGCATTGAGCCAGAAAGACCCATAACTGCAGCAGCTCCACAAATACTTGTGCCTCCTGCTGTAAGCATTGCAAGCTGAGGATTTACCTTCAAGAGTTTAGCAATGTTATAAGTTACGCAAACCATTATTGCAACTAACACAGCTGCAATAGGCAAGCATTTAATGCCCTTGGTAAACAAATCATGCAAATTCAGCTTAAATCCGAGGAGAATAATACCTAGGCGAAGAAGTTTGTTTGCAATCAAACCAGCAGCGCTTTTAACGCCTGCTCGCCTTGAATCATTATTCATTTTGTACACGTGCAATGGCAGCTGCAGAGCCATGCCAACAAGCAACGCAATAATAAGAGCACCAAGTAATTGGAAACCTGGGTACTGCTTAAGCCAGCTACCAATGAAGGAAGCTAGAAGTGTCAATACAGCAATAAGAGCCATATCGATGGTGCAGATTTTCTTTTTCCATGTATCAAAGAAATTAACCATTTAGCCAAGTATTCTCCCATAATCGGACAAAAACGAACATAAATTAAAAAATTAAGCAAATTTTATATAATTTTGCTGCAAATAAACGCGACACGCCGACATAAAATCACATAATCGAACATAATAACTCAATTTATATCGCATATATCTTTTGCTAGTAAATAATTCCTTGAAAAAATAAATAAAGCTGCGATTATAGTAAACGTATAAAGGAGATTTTATGAACAAGTGCACTGTGAAGATTAAGCGTGTGTATGAAACGGTTAGTGAAGATGATGGTGTGAGAGTCTTGGTTGATAGACTTTGGCCGCGTGGTATAAGCAAAGAATATGCTCATATTGATAAATGGCTTAAAGATATTGCTCCTACTTCGCAGTTACGCAAGTGGTTTAATCATGACCCGGAGCATTTTGAAGAATTTTCGCATCGTTATGTTGAAGAACTTGATTCAAATCATGAAGCTGTTGGTGTGATTATGGATTTGTTTAATAAGTATCAAACTATAACTTTGTTGTATGCTGCAAAAAATCCAAAAGTAAATCACGCATTAGTTTTGCAAGAATATTTACAAAAATTACTTGCTTGAATATGTGTTCACTAATTTTGCGATTGTTTAACTTTGCCTAACTTTAATTATTTTATAAACATAAGTTAGTAAGTATCAACTTTAGTTGGTGTTCATTGCATTCTTTTCAACACGCCGACTTTGCTTGATATTCCAACAAAAATAAAAAACAAAACTGTAATTTTTTTCTTATGCTCGACACTTTCGTTTTGCAACATTAGAATGTCCCTTTGGCATATGGGTCGGTGGTGCAATGGACCTCCCAGAAGCTGCCATCCCAGCGCTCAATGAGTGCTTGTTTTTTAGCGACACTTGTTTACACAACATTTTGCATAGCTTGTTTTTGCAAGGAGAAGAAATGAATTCATTATTCACGTGGCAGCTTCACGGTAATGGCAAAACGTTAAAGCCTGGTGAAGTTGTAGAGCCAGACGAGCGTTTGACTTGGACTCGTACTGCTGGAATTGGTGCTCAGCATGTTATTGCAATGTTTGGTGCTACGTTCTTGGTGCCTATTCTTACAGGCTTTGATCCATCAACAACATTGATGTTCACTGCTATTTCTACAGCACTGTTCTTACTTATTAACGCAAATAAGCTTCCTAGTTATCTGGGAAGCTCTTTTGGTCTTATAGCACCTGTTATGGCTGTAACAACAGCTCATAAAGGTATTGCAGTTGCAAGCTTTGGCATTATGTGCACAGGTTTACTTCTTGCTCTTATAGGTGTGCTTGTACATTTTGCAGGAGCTAAGTGGATTGACATTATTATGCCGCCTGTTGTAAACGGTGCAATCGTTGCAATTATTGGTTTTAATTTAGGACCTGCAGTTTGGACTAATTTCCAGAAAGCTCCAGATACGGCTCTTGTGACATTAGTTGCTGTAATGCTTATTGCTGTAGTATTTCGCGGTCTTCTTGGTCGTTTAAATATTCTTTTAGGTGTTCTCGTTGGTTACGCTTATGCATGCTTCCAAGGTCAAGTCGATTTTAAAAAGATTGAAGAAGCTTCTTGGATTGGTTTTCCTAAATTCCACACTCCACAAGTTGATTTCTCTGTTCTACTTATGTTCTTGCCGGTAGTACTTGTTCTTATCGCAGAAAATGTTGGTCACGTAAAGTCTGTAGCTCAAATGACTGGTCGCGACTATGACTCTAAGATTGGAACTGCATTATTTGCAGATGGTTTTGGTACAGCTATTGCTGGTTTATTCGGTGGCTGTGGTACTACTACGTACGGCGAAAATATCGGTGTTATGGCCGCAACAAAGGTCTATTCTACTGCAGCTTATTGGTGTGCTGCAGCTTTTGCATTCATCCTGAGCCTTTGCCCAAAGTTTGGTGCTGTTGTAAACTCAATTCCAGCTGGTGTTCTCGGTGGCGTGACCACTTTGCTTTACGGCATGATTGGCATGATTGGCGTAAGAATCTGGGTAGAAAACAAAGTGAACTTCGATAAGCCAGTGAATATTATGATTGCTGCAATCGTTATGATTATTGGTATTGCTAACTTCCAGTTTGCTATTTCTGGCATTCAGTTCAACGGTATTGCAATCGGAACCGTTGTGGTGTTGGTTGTATATCACTTATTGAAGGCTATTGGAAAGCTTACTGGTACGATCGCTAAAGATGATCCTGATGTTGCCTAGCTTAAATGCTCCAATTTGATTTAATTTAATCGCTTTAAGCGCGCTTGCATTAATTTGCGGGCGCGCTTTTTGTAATTAGTTTTGATTACATAATATGTAGAGTGGGAATAATTAATATAGTACTATTAACTTTATGTTGAAACTCATCATAGAAATAATTATTGGCGTTGCATGGGCTGCTTTTGGCGTGTATATGGCTAAAAAACCTAAAAATACTAAGACGCATAAGCGTGCCGATTATACAAGCGACGGAAAGAAAAAGCGCCAACAAGATAACGATTCTACTGATTCTATTGAGCAAGATGTAATTGTAGAAAGCATTGATGAAGATAATAAAAGTGATGATGTTGTTGCTAAAGACGATTCTAAAGAGGATGCTAAAGACGATTCTAATAGTGAAAACAAAGGTAAGACTTTTTCAAAGTTTACAAAAAAAATAGAAGATTGGGCAGACTATTATAGTGATGATGGTGACTTTGGTGACCTCTTTAGTGATTTATTAGAAGCTAAGAAAAAACTAGAGAACAAAGGCGATTTTCCAAAAAATAGCGAAAGTAATAATATCAATAAAAGCGATTATAAGAGCACTGAAAATAAGGAGCATAAGCGTTCTATGAGATTAGAGTTTAATGTAGGTAAATTTATTGGCGGCTCAAGAAGATGGCGGTGGATTCTTGCGATAGTATTGTTAATCGTTGTGCTTGCTATAGCTGCAATATTTGCTCTCGCAAGGTTCATAACTGATTGCATGTGGTATTCACAGCTAGGCTTTGAAAGCGTTATTTGGATTCAACTTGCAGCAAAAGTAGGCGTTTGGGTGCTTTATGCAATATTAATGTCTGCTTTTGGCTACTTGTCTGCAGCTTTGGCAATAAAAGCGCGTCCAAGCAATGCAGATGGAACTTATATTCGAATTAAAGGCAATGTTATTGATTTAAAGCAGGGAATTAGTTCAAAGCTTGCTTTGCATGTTGCAGGAATTTTTTCATTGATTGTAGGCGCGGTATTTGGATTTAAATTCTACAATCATTGGGCGCAAATTTTGTTAATGTTTAACGCCCAACCTTTTGGCATTAAGGATCCGCAATTTGGAATTGACAATGGGTTTTATGTATTCGTACTACCAGGATTAAGGTTATTTATAAGCGCATTTGTGCTCTTATTGGTAATATCCCTTGTTTTCTCTATTATTACGCATGTTCTTATGGGAGCAATTCGTTTTAGTATGCCTATCGACGGTAAAGGCATATTAAGTATTACAAAACGAGCACGTAGACAAATTTCTGTATGGTTTATGCTTGTGATTTTGACGTGGGCAGCTCAGCAAATTTTAGACATGTTTGCTGTTGTAACTCTTGACGGTCCTCGTATTACTGGCGGTTCATACACGGATATGAATGCTGGAGTTCCTGGAAGCATAGTTATGGCAGTAATTACAGTGTTAGTTGGTTCTGTTATTGCATTTTGGTTTATGAAATCTCACGCTTTATCTGTAGAAGCACCAATTTCAGTGCGTTTTAAAACTGCTGTAAAAGCTTGGAAAACTCCGACTATTGCTTTAGCTTTTATGATTGTTTGCTCAATTGTTATATCTTTTGCCTGGCCGGCACTTGTGCAGCGATTTAAAGTTGCTCCTAATGCTCAGGAATTGGAAGCTACTTATATTCAGCGTAATATCGATGCTACAAAGTTTGCTTACGGTCTAAATAATGTAAAGAAAGAATCGTATAACGCTACTTCTAAAGGTAAATCAGGTGCATTATCAAAAGAAGCAGAGTCAACTGCGCAAATTCGTTTGTTAGATCCACAAGTTACGTCTCCAACTTTCCGCCAATTGCAGCAATCGAAGCAATACTACACTTTCGCAGATACGCTTTCAGTTGATAAATACGATATTGACGGTGTAAGTCAAGATACAGTTATCGCTGCACGTGAACTCGATTTAGCTGGAAACGATAATCGAAACTGGGTTAATGATCATACAGTTTATACGCATGGCTACGGAATTGTTGCAGCCTACGGAAATAAAGTAACTACAGATGGTCAGCCGCAATTCATGGAGTACGGTATTCCTGCTCAAGGCAAACTTACTAAGTCGCAAAAGTATGAACCACGTATTTACTTCTCTCCGAATGCTCCTGAGTATTCTATCGTTGGATCTCCAAAAGGGACAGCTCCATGGGAGTTTGATTATCCGACTGGTTCTCAAGGTGCATTAACTACTTTTAATGGCAATGGTGGTCCAAGTTTAGGCAATTTCTTCTCTAAACTTTTGCATGCAATTAGGTTTGGGTCTGATCAGATTCTTTTCTCTGATCGTGTGACTTCTGAATCTCAAATTTTGTATGATCGTGATCCTAAGACACGCGTGTCTAAGGTTGCTCCTTACTTAACTTTGGATGGTCGAGTTTATCCTGCAGTAGTAGATGGTCGCGTTAAGTGGATTGTTGATGGCTATACTACTTCTGATTCTTACCCTTATTCTCAGATGACTGATTTTGGTAAGGTAACTCAAGATTCCACAACAACAACTTCTCATTCTATTAAAGGATTGACTAATCAACGCGCAAACTACATCCGTAATTCTGTGAAAGCTACAGTTGATGCTTATGATGGTTCTGTTGATTTGTATGTGTGGGATACGAAAGACCCTGTAATCAAGGCTTGGAGATCAATTTTCCCAGGTCACTATCATGACATTTCTAAGATTTCTGGTGATTTGATGAAGCATTTGCGTTACCCAGAAAGCTTGTTTAAAGTTCAACGTCACTTATTAGCAAAGTATCACGTCGATACCGCAAGTCAATTCTTCTCTGGAGAAGACTTCTGGCAGATTCCTGTTGATCCAACTGAATCTCAAAAAGCACAAAAAGAAGATATTTTGCAACCTCCATACTATTTGACTTTGCAAACTGGAGACGCAAAGAAACCAGTATTTTCGCTTGTCTCTACTTATATTCCAGCTGGTAAAAGTACGCGTGAAATATTGACTGGTTTCTTGTCTGTTGATTCAGATGCGGGGGATACTCCTGGAAAGATTGGTTCAAATTACGGTAAGATTCGTTTGCAAGAATTACCCAAGATATCTAATGTTCCAGGACCTGGCCAAGCTCAGAATAATTTCAACGCTAATGCAAATGTTTCTAAAGAATTGAATTTGCTTGAATCCGGTTCTACTAAAGTTAAACGTGGCAATTTGATTACATTACCTCTTGGTGGAGGACTGGTTTATGTAGAGCCTGTTTATGTGCAATCTAGCGGTTCTACTAGCTATCCTTTGCTTAAGAAGGTGTTAGTTGCGTTTGGAGATCAAGTTGGATTTGCAGATACGTTAGATGAAGCACTTAATCAAGTATTTGGCGGAAACTCGGGTGCTTTGGCTGGTGATGCTTCTAATAATTCTTCTTCAAACAATGCTGCTGAAAGTAATGAATCTAAGGATGCTGATTCTAAAGAAGGTAGCTCTAAGGAAAGTGAGTCTAAGAATTCAGAAAAATCTCATTCTATGAGCCAAAAAGCTAAAGAAGCACTTAAACGTGCAGCTCAAGCGTTAAAAGATTCTGATTCTGCTATGCGATCCGGAAACTGGGAAGCTTACGGAAAGGCGCAAAAAGAGCTGAGCGATGCTATTAATGAAGCAATGAAAGAAGAATCAGGTAAGTAGTAAGTTTTCATTAATATCTCAGTTTGTGAGTTACAAAAGTAGCGAATGTTGCGTTATTTTCGTCACTTTTGTAACTCACATGTGCTGTTTTAATGCAATTTCACAATTGGCTATCTGGGTCATCATCTTCGTCTGCTGAACCAATCATAATTCTTTCACAAACGTTAACAATGCACATAAGAAGCGCAGTAAGAATTATTATTACTATTGTTGCAGAAAAAATAAGTGGTGTTCTAAATGAGTTATAAGCGAATTGAAGCCAAATTCCTAGCCCATCTTTGGCTCCCAGATATTCCGCAGTTGAAGCAGTTCCAAAAACATAAGCTGCACTAATACGTATGCCACCAAAAATTTGGCGAGCTGCAACCCTTAATTTAACATGCCACAAAGTCCAAGTTCTACCTGCTCCACAAGTTAAAGCAACATCTGTATAAAAACTTGGAACGGCGTCAAGACCTCGTATAGTTTGCACAGCAATAGGGAACATGCTGAAAACCATTACTATTACAATTTTCCCCGATATTTCAAAACCAAACCAAATCAAAAAAATTGGCGCAATAGAAATTAATGGCATAGTTTGCGCTGCGCATAAAAGAGGGAATAAAGCAGATTTAACAAGCTTACAAACATGGAAAATAACACCTAAAAGAATTCCAACTACTATTGCAATAGAAAAACCGATAACTGTTTCTTGTGTTGTAATTAATGCTGCAGGTAATAGAGTTGGCAAAGCGTCAGCTGTTGATTGAACAATTGAAGATGGTGTTGGAATCAAATTTTCCGAAATTTTATAATATTCGCATGAATACTGCCAAAAAACAAGTAAAACTATTACAGAAAATACAGTTGGCAGATATTTAATTAGCATACGTTTAAAACGCGATTGCGTCATGAAAACTCGATTCCTTTCTTTAAAGGACTTCGATTGCTGCCCCAATCGAATTATTTAAAACTACAAACAGCATGTACATTCTATTAGAAGCGCACAACTTCTGTGAATTTAATAGTGTACATTATTTTTATTTGTCTATTTAATCGTGCATAATCTAAATGTTTCGTGAGTCAATGTGTGGCAAACTGTAGCAGATTGAATCTGCTCAGGGGCATTGAACGGCGCGGGCTAGGCCCTTTGTTACCGTTTTCTGCCGAGTTCGTGTCACTTTCCCAGAAGAACGGTACAAGAAACAAAGTAGGGAACTCATGAATATGCGTATTGTAAAGCGTACTCTTGCGTTTATTCTTTCTGCGTGCTGCGTATTTTCTTTCTCGGCATGTGGATCTGCAAGTAGTAGTAAGAATGCAAATCTTCGTAAAGTGTCGTTTATGCTATTTTGGGCACCGGATACTAATCATATTGGTATTTATGTTGCTAAGCATAAAGGATGGTTTAAAGATGCCGGATTAGATGTCAATATACTTGCTGTTGCTCAGACTGGTTCGGAACATGCAGTTGATAGTGGTGTTGCTGATTTTGCTCTTAGTACTTTGACAAATGCTGCTGATTTTTCAACAAAGGGAGCAAATCTTGAGCAAGTTATGCAAGTTCAGCAAAAGCCAAGTGCTATTTGGTGTTCACTTGCTTCGAACAATAAGATTCATTCTCCAAAAGATTTTGATGGTCGTACTTTTGCAACTTTTGGTTCAGCTGAAGGTGATGCTGTAATTCGTAGGATGATTCAACACGATGGCGGTCAAGGTAAGTTCGACAAAGTTACTGTTGGAACTTCAACTTTTAGAACTCTTGAATCTGGCAAAGCTGATTTTGGTGGCTTCTACGGCACTTGGGAAGGCGTGCAGTCTGAAATGTTTGGACCAAAGCTTCGCTGCTTCATGGAGGGCGACTACGGTGTGCCAGGTCAGCCAGATACTATTGGAATAATTGCAAATAAGCGTACTGTAGCTAAAGATCCTAAGCTTGTTCGAGCGTTTGTTAAAGCTGCAAAGCGCGGATATGAATATGCTTATGAACATCCTGATGAGGCTTCTGAAATTCTTGTGAAAGAAGCAAAAGATGCTAATCTTGACATAAAGTTTGTTAAACGTAGCATGAAGATGATTGTTGACGGTCAATATTGGGGCAATCGCGCGGATATTAAGAGCGGAAAATTTGTGTTCGGAACCACTGATGTTAAAGGCGCTCAAGCTTACTTTAACTTCTTAAGTAAGGAAGGTGCTTACACTGATTCTAAAGGCAAAGTAACTCATAAAACTCCGCAAGCAAAAGAATTGTCTACTGACGAATTTTTGAAATAAATAACATAATGACTTGAGTCTTGATAGAATAGGCTGAAGTATATAAGGGCGTATCGAATAGTTGTAATTTTACGTTCAGCTATAATCGATGCGCCCGTTTTGTTGTTTTGCTAAATATTTGAATGGGGAGTGGTCTGCCATGGCATCGGATTTTTGGCTTATTGCTGGCTTAGGAAATCCTGGTACAAAATATGAGGGTACTCGACACAACATGGGTTTTATGGTTGCAGACGTTTTGGCACAACGTTGGTCAGTATCTCTTTCGGATCACAAAGGTTTAGCTAAACTTGGCAAAGGTGTTATGAATCTTGATGGTCGCGTAGCAAAGTTTTTCCTTGCTAAACCGTTGACTTTTATGAACGATTCTGGTGCTGCAGTATCTTCTATAAGCTCCTATTATCAAATAGAACCGGATCATATTGTGATAATTCACGATGATATGGATTTAGATTTTGGGCGCATTAAAGTAAAAGCAGGAGGTTCTGCTGGAGGACATAACGGTATTCGTTCTATAGACCGCTCTCTTGGTACTCCTCAATATTCTCGAGTGAGAATGGGTGTTGGTCATGCACAGCGTGGTGCTCACGCGCACGATAATACTGTCAATTGGGTTCTTGGAGGTTTTGCTGCAGCTCAAAAATCTGATCTTCCAAACTTTTTAGCAGATGGTGCTGATGCTGCAGAAAGTATTATTTTCCATGGATTAGCAGCAACGCAGGAGAAGTTTAATGGCCGCTGATAGCAGGTCTAATATCAAAAACAACAAGAATGATAAGACTGATGATATTTCAGTAATAAGCTTGAGAGATATTCTTAATGATTTATCAACTAAGGATTCACTTTTTAAAGCTTTATCTGAATATAATCTTGATGCGATATCTGATTATTGTTGCGAAAGTGCAAATAAAAATCGTAAAGATTTAGATTCAATAAGTGGAGATTTAACAATTTCTTCTCCTATTGGCATTCGTTCTGCTATTGTTGCTGCATTAGCTAAGAAAAAGCCGGTTGTTGTTATTGTTCCATCGAGTAGAGATGCTGAAGATTTTATTGCATCTGTACGTGATTGGTACGATGGTGATGCTCAAGACGTTGCTAAATTAGAAGCGTGGGAAACGTTACCTCATGAAAGGCTTTCGCCTAGAGCAGATACTGTTGCTAGCAGGATTGCAGTGTTTCGTAGGCTTTGCCATCCTGAAAATAACACATCACTTTTTGGTCCGATTCGCGTGTTGGTTATGCCTGTGCGATCGCTTATTCAGCCTGTAGTTGAAGGCATTGGTGATATAGATCCTTTGTTATTTGAGTGCGGAAAAGAATTAACTCTTGAATATGCTGTGAAACGTTTGGTAGAAAACGCATATACTCGTGTTGATTTGGTGATGGAACGCGGAGAGTTTGCTGTTCGCGGTGGAATTATTGACGTTTTTGCGCCAACGATGACACATCCTGTGAGAATTGAATTTTTTGGTGATGAAATTGATACTATAAAGCAATTTCATGCTTCTGATCAGCGCACTTATGGCAATAATATTGCAAGTATTTGGGCTACGCCTTGTCGTGAGCTTCAGATTACGGAAAAAATTTGCAAGCGTGCGCGTTCTCTTATTGGCGCAATTCCAAATGCTGACGATATGCTTGAATCAATCGCAAATTCTATACCTGTAGAAGGTATGGAGTCTTTGTTGCCTGCACTAGTTGATCGCATGGAATCAGTGCAAAATATGCTTCCAAAGGAATCTGTTATTATTCTATCTGATCCTGAAAAATGCCGTAGAGCTGCAGATGACGTAACTGCTACAGCTAATGAATTCTTAGCAGCTAGTTGGCATGTTGCTGCTTCTGGTCACGGTTCTGGAGCTCCAATAACGTTCGATCAAGCTAATTTCTTGGATTTTGATGAAACGATTTCATCGTTAGAATTGTCTAATCATGACGTATGGAAATTAACTTCTTTTGGTGTTGACAATCAAATTTATGGAAATATTGCTTTGCCAGCATCTGCGCCACAAGAGTTTCGAGGAGATGAATCGAAAGTTTCTGGAGGTATCACTTCTCTTGTTGACAATGGTTTTGCTGTAACTATTACTTCAGCGGCTTCTGGTACTCTTGCACGCTTGAGGCGCGCTATATATGCAACTGGTGTACATGAATTTACTACAGTGCGCTCAAGTATTTCGGATGGCTTCATTGATAATGCTTCGCGTATCGCGATTCTTACAGAGCGTGATCTGACAGGTAAATCTTCTGCATCAGCTCAACTAAAAACTCCAAAACGCAGGCGCAAAGCAATCGACCTAATGGAACTAAAGCCTGGTGATTTCGTTGTGCACGAGCAGCATGGTATTGGACGTTTTGTTGGTATGAAACAACGTAATATTGCTGTTTCGGGTGGTAGTGCAACTCGCGAATATTTAGTAATTGAATATGCTCCTAGCAAACGTAATGCTCCTAACGATAAACTTTTTATTCCAACCGATCAGCTTGATTTAGTGAGTAAATATATTGGTGCCGAAATACCAAAGCTTAACAAGCTCGGAGGTTCTGACTGGGCTCAAACTAAAGCAAAAGCTAAAAAGCATGTTCATGAAATTGCTGAAAATCTTATTAAACTTTATTCAGCAAGGCAGCAATCTCGCGGATTTGCATTTAGTAAAGATACTCCTTGGCAAAAAGAGTTGGAAGACGCATTTCCTTATCAAGAAACTGCTGATCAGCTTACAACTATTGACGAAGTAAAAGCAGATATGGAAAAGCCAATCCCAATGGATCGCTTAATTTGTGGAGATGTTGGTTTTGGTAAAACTGAAATTGCGTTACGTGCAGCTTTCAAAGCAGTGCAAGATTCTAAGCAAGTTGTTGTTTTAGTTCCAACAACCTTGCTTGTTCAACAGCATTACGAGACTTTTACAAATCGATTTGAAGGATTCCCAGTAAAAGTTGCTGCAATGAGTAGATTCCAAACATCTAAAGAAATTGAAGAAACTTTAGCTGGATTGCAAGATGGAAGCATTGACGTTGTTATTGGAACGCATAAGCTTTTGAATCCTAGTATAAAGTTCAAAGATTTAGGTTTGGTTATTATTGACGAAGAGCAGCGTTTTGGTGTGGAACATAAGGAAACGCTCAAAGCTTTGCGCACAAACGTTGACGTATTAAGTCTTTCAGCAACGCCAATTCCTAGAACTCTTGAAATGGCTGTAACTGGTATTCGTGAAATGTCTACTCTCGCAACTCCTCCAGAAGATAGGCTTCCAGTGCTTACATACGTTGGTGCGTATGATAATTCTCAAGTTGCTGCGTGTATTAAGCGCGAATTGTTGCGTGGGGGTCAAGTTTTTTACGTCCATAATCGTGTTGAAGATATTAGTTCTGTTGCAAGTAAGATTCAGGAGCTTGTGCCAGATGTCCGTGTTGCTATTGCTCATGGAAAAATGGGCGAGAAGCAGCTCGATGCTGTTATTCGTGATTTTTGGCATAGAGATATTGATGCGCTTGTTTGTACAACGATTATTGAAACAGGTCTTGATATTTCTAATGCGAATACACTTATTGTCGACCACGCAGATAGATTCGGTTTAAGCCAGTTGCATCAGTTGCGCGGTCGAGTAGGTAGAGGTCATGAGCGTGCTTACGCTTACTTCTTGTATGATCCTTCAAAGCCTATGACGCAACAATCTCACGATAGACTCTCAACAATTGCTCAGCATACTGCACTTGGTTCTGGTTTTGATGTTGCGATGAAAGATTTGGAATTGCGCGGAACTGGAAATTTGCTTGGAGATGAGCAAAGTGGACACATTGAGGGTGTCGGATTTGATTTGTATGTTCGTATGGTTTCTGAAGCTGTTGAAAAATATAAGGAACCTGAAAGAGTTGAGCCTGTTTGTGTAACTATTGATCTTCCTGTTGAGGCTTCTCTTCCAGTTGATTATATTGCTTCTGACAAGCTTCGTTTGGAAGCGTACCGGAAGCTTGCTGCTGCTAAGGATAATAGTGATTTGCGAGAACTTCACGATGAGCTTCTTGATCGCTTTGGTAATCCGCCTGAAGAGTTTGAGTCTTTGTGTGATGTTGCTCGTTTGCGTTTTAAAGCACGCGAAATTGGTATTACGCAAATCAGCTCTCAAGGAAAATCAGTACGAGTTGTTGGCGTCGATCCAAAAGAGTCTGTGATGATGCGTTTGAAGCGTATTTATAGAGGTTTACAGTATCGTCCTCTTACTCATATGCTTATTGTTCCAGCTCCTTTTGAATCTTCACTCGGGTCTGGTTCAATGCATGAGCATGAAATACTTTCATGGGTGCGTCAGCTTCTTGATGACGTTGCTTGGTAAATTTTCTTGTGTTTATTTTATAAATAAAGGCGGCCACTATTTTGCAGTCGCCTTTATCAATTATTTTTTCGCGTTTTTACTGTAACGCTTCTCTAAGCTCGTCTTCTATTTCAACGTGATTATTTGGACGCTTTTGTGCATCAAGTTGGTTTCGATCAATATTCCAGTTTTTCTCAATGATTCCGTCTTTAATCATAAGAATTCTGTCAGAAAGTCTTACTGCTTCAGAAATATCGTGCGTGACCATTATCGTGGTCCAGCCATGTTTCTGTCTTAGATTATCAAGCAAATCTTGCATGTCTAAACGAGTTAAAGCGTCTAATGCTCCGAAAGGCTCGTCTAAAAGTAGTAATTCAGGATTATGAACTAAAGCTCTAGCTAATGAGACTCGTTGTGCTTGACCACCTGAAAGTTCTGATGGCCATTTCGAACCGCAATTATTAAGTTGCATATCGTTAAGAGCTTTTTCTGCAATAGATTTTAGTTCTGATTTGTTTCCTTGCATGCCGAAAACTACGTTCTTACTTACTGTTATCCATGGTATTAATCTTGCATCTTGGAAACCTATTGCTTGATGTTGTGTGACGTTTATTGTTCCAGAATCAGGTTTGATTAATCCTGAAATAACTTTAAGAAGAGTGGTTTTTCCGCATCCTGAGCGTCCTATTAGAGATACGAATTCGCCTTTTTTAATATTTAGATTTATATCTCGTAATATTTTAGCGTTATTTTTAAAAGTCACACCAATATGTTCTAGAGTAACGCAGTAAGAGTTATCTTTAGTCTCATAGTCTTCTATTTGAGTGTTCATATTTACTCCTACTGCGTTGCTCTAAATCATGTTTATATAATATTTATATAACTTTGTTATACAAGCATGTTATATAACTTTGTTTTAATTTTGATTAATCAGTTATATATTATTTTATTTTGATATTTAATTTTTTGTTTTTACTGATATGTGTTTTATAGATATATGGATTAATTTACTTCGTGCAATCCATTACAGAATCTTTCAAATTCTTTGGAGCTTGCTTAATTAAACCATATTTCACGTATTCTTTAGCCTGAGTTTCCATCATTTTCAAACCTTTTTCATCGATTGGGCGAATAGTTGGATTGTCAAACTTTTCAATTTGCTTAATAATGGTTTCGCTTGCTCCGAGCTGCTTGTAAGCGTTTCCAATAACATTGTTTTCTTTATGAGACTTTTCTGCTTCGCGAACAAGAGCCTTGTACATCTTCTTAACAAGATCTGGATGCTTTTGGGCAAAGCTCTTAGAAACAATGTGAATAGTAACGTTCATATTGCCGTACTTTTTAGCATTTACAAGCAATTTTGCGCCTGGAGTTGTCATTGCTGCAGCAAGATTCTGATCGAATGAGGAAATTGCATCAATCTGTCCAGAAGTAAATGCTGCCTGGAAGTTCTTAGGGCTCATCTCAACTTTGTTAACTTTAGAAACGTCTAAACCACTTTTATCGAATGCGCGGTGAAGCATGTAATCGCCAGTATCACCGTTGTGAATAATAGCAACTTTCTTTCCGTATAAGTCTTTTAGTGTTTTCACGCCGCTTTTTGCGGATGCAACGATTCCTTGAGAATCACCATTGTAATATTCGAGCGCAAAAGCTACCCATGGTTGTCCTTCAGCAATCAAATCAATGAAGCGTCCGGTTCCAGTAGTTGTAGCATCTGCATTTCCGCTCATAACAGCAGTAAGACCATCAACTGGAGTGTAAGGACCAGTGTAAACTACTTTAGATTTGCCAAATTCGTCTTGAAGGAATTTCTCATTTTTCAAAGTAGTTAAATAATTTGCTGTTGAAAGATAAGCAACTCTCATAGTTCCAGCGTCTTCTTTTGAAGAAGCGCTTGATGATTTTTGTGAGCTTCCGCAAGCTGCGAGAGATACTGTTGCGCAAACAGCGCAGATTAATGCAATAATGCTCTTTTTAGAAAATTGCATTTTTAAATTAGTCATGATATATAGTTCCTTTTGTTTGTTGTTTTATTTATCTGTTGTTTGTTTGGTTGTTATTATTTGGTTGTTGATTCTAAATATTGACTAATTCTTAAAAAGCAATTTAATGCATTTTAAAAAGTAGTTAACTTTAGAAAAATGTTGATATTACTAGATTATTGGCGTGATTTTCTATCTAATCTGCGCTCAGGTATAAGAAGATACTCTAATATGTTTGCAGTAAGCTCAGATCCAAGACCTGCAATTGCGTACATAATAACGCATGCCATCATTTGATCTGGCCTAAAGAATTCTTGCGCTCTTGAAAGAATGTATCCAATTCCAATAGAAGAATTAACTGTTTCGCAAGTCACTAATGCAACCCATGCTACAGATATTGCAAATCGCAAACCTGTCATAAAACTTGGAAGTGTACCGCGAAGCAAAATAGATATAAAAATAGTAGATTTTTTAACGTGATAAACCTGCGCTAATTCGAGAAGTTTCGGATCAATATTACGCACTCCGTCGCGAATATTAACGTACATAGGTCCAAAAACGCCAACAGCTATAAGCGCTATTTTCATCGTTTCATCTATTCCGAGGAAAATTATTAATATTGGAGCTAAAGCCGGGAATGGAATTGACCTCAACATGTGGCTTGGTTTATCAACTACAATATTGCCAAGCTTACTGCCTCCCGCAAGTATGCCTGCAGGAACAGCAAAAATAATTCCTAACAAAAGTCCTAAAAGAACTCGTAAAATACTTATTCCTAAGGATTTTAACAATATGCCTTCGTTGTTTAAATCAATAAAAGCTTGTATTACTTCATATGGGGACGGCAAAGAACGGTCTTCGATTGGAGAAAGAGTTGTAAAAAACCACAAAACCAAAATGAGGATAGTTGAAATCCACACTTTGAAAGAAGATACCGCTTTAAATGCAATCTTCAATATGTTCTTCGCTTTATTAGGCGAACTGTAAGTCATGCGACAATCCCTTCGATAGTTTTAGCTATATCAGGTTCAACGAGTGTATTCTCAGCGCAACACTGTATGGATTGTTGTTTGGCACGATGTAGTTGCGCACCCCGTGTCTGTGGTCATTATCTCCCAAGGGTATGGACATGTATATTTGAAATCGATATTTATAAACGATATTGCTTAAAAATATACAATTGGCTCATATGACTCGAGTTAAATCAAAATATTGTGAACGTTCACGGCATAAATACGCTGGTACTCAATATAACGTCCATAAAACGCACTAATCTTGGAAGAGTCATCACAACCCATAGGTATAAAGGAGTAGTTGTGGCAGCTATTGAAAGCGTATATGCACGCGAAATTTTGGATTCTCGTGGAAATCCTACTGTTCAGGTTTATTTGGAGACCGAAGATGGCGCTCAGGGTATTGGTTTAGTGCCTTCTGGTGCTTCTACTGGTGAGGCTGAAGCTTGGGAACGTCGCGATGGCGACAAGTCCCGTTATCAAGGCAAGGGCACGTTGGAAGCTGTTAAGGCTGTCAACGAGGTAATCGCACCTAAGGTTATTGGCATGGATGCCACCGATCAGCGCGCTCTTGATGAGACGATGATTGAGCTTGATGGCACGCCAAACAAGGGCAAGCTTGGTGCTAACGCAATTCTCGGCGTTTCCCTCGCTGCTCTCTACGCTGCTGCCGAGTCTGCTCAGCTTCCGTTGTACCGCTACATTGGCGGCACCAATGGTCACATTCTTCCAGTTCCAAACATGAACATCATGAACGGTGGTGCTCACGCTGATTTCGCAACCGATATTCAGGAGTACATGATTTCTCCTTACGGTTTCGCGACCTACAGCGATGCTTTGCGCGCTGGTGTTGAGGTTTATCACACCTTGAAGAATGTTTTGAAGAAGGAAGGCTTGGCTACTGGTCTTGGTGACGAAGGTGGCTTCGCTCCAAAGATGAAGTCCAACGAGGATTCCTTGAAGTACATCATGGATGCAATCGAAGCCGCTGGCTATGAGCCAGGCAAGCAGATTGGTATTTCTCTTGACGTTGCTTCTTCTGAGTTCTACAACAAGGAAACTGGTAAGTATCGTTTCGATGGCGAAGAGCGCGAATCTGCTTACATGCTCGATTACTACGAGAAGCTCATTAACGAGTATCCAATCGTTTCCATCGAAGATCCATTCCAGGAAGAAGGCTGGGATGATTGGGCAGAAATCACCAAGCGTCTTGGTGATCGTTTGCAGTTCGTTGGCGATGACTTGCTCGTCACCAATCCAAAGCGTTTGGCTAAGGGTATTGAGCTTGGTGCAGCTAACTCCTTGCTCGTGAAGTTGAACCAGATTGGTTCCGTTACCGAGACCCTCGACGCTATTGAGCTTGCAACTAAGAACGGCTTCACTTCTATGGTTTCCCATCGTTCTGGTGAAACCCCAGATACCACCATTTCTGATCTTGCTGTTGCTAAGAACACCGGCCAAATCAAGACTGGTGCTCCTGCTCGTGGCGAGCGTATTGCTAAGTACAACCGCTTGCTTGAGATTGAGGAAGAGCTTGGTTCTACCGCTCAGTATGCTGGTTACAGCGCATTCAAGGCTTGCAAGAAGTATATGAAGTAACTTTTAGTTTTAAGTAACTTAGTGGCTTCTTGAGTCTTTGAGTTTTAACGGTCAGTCGTGTTTACGGCTGACCGTTTTTTATTAAATATTTTTGAAAAAATCACAACACGCAAAAAATTTTTCTTAAATTTACTTTCATTCTCCGCATAATGGTGATATTTTTGTGAGAAAATCGAAACAGAAGGAGATGTTTCATTATGCGAAAAGTAGCAGTTATTGGTATGGGAAATGTTGGCGCAGCTGTTGCTCATCAGCTTGTTGTTGGTGGTTACGCCGACGAGCTGTACTTATATGACAAGAATGAAGCTAAGGTTAAGGCTGATGCATTGGATTTTGAGGATTCAATGGACAATTTGCCTTTTAATGTAAACATTACTGTCAATGATTACGATGCTTTGAAAGATGTTGAAGTTATCGTAAGCGCTATGGGCAATATTAAGCTTTTAGACGTCCCAAATCCTGATCGTTTCGCAGAACTTAAACATAATCGTGTTCAAGTTGAAGAAGTTGGCGCAAAGATTAAAGCTTCTGGCTTCCATGGTGTTCTAATTGATATTACGAATCCTTGCGACGCTATTTGCCAGCTTTATAAAGAAACAACCGGTCTCCCTTATGAAAAAGTTATTGGCACTGGAACATTGCTTGATTCTGCACGTCTTCATCGCGCTGTTGGTAAATTCTTCGGAGTGCATCCAAAAGCCGTGAAGGGCTATAGCTTGGGTGAACATGGTGATTCACAGTTCGTTGCATGGTCCACAGTTAAGGTTCTTGAGCAGCCGATTGTTGAGTTTGCAAAAGAAAAGAACATTGATTTAGATGCTGTCGATGAAGAAACTCGTCAAGGCGGCTTCACTGTGTTCTACGGAAAGAAGTATACAAATTACGGTATTGCTGCTGCTGCAGTTCGTCTGGTCCATGCTGTTCTTTCGGATTCGAAGGAGCAAATGCCTGTTTCGAACTATCGAGAGGAATACCATTCTTATCTTTCTTACCCAGCAATCGTTGGTCGCGAAGGTATTGTGAAGCAGTGCCAACTTGACTTGACTGAAGAAGAGTTGCAAAAGTTGCAGCATTCTGCAGATACAATTTTGAGTAAAGCTCAAGCAAAGTAGATGAGTCAAAAATAAAATAACTAAAAAATACTACTTTTGAATCTAAAATATTTTTACAGACTTTAGACAAAAGCGTATTGAAAAATGTCGTTGTAGATTTAATTGCTCCTAAAGAGTGTTGAATTTACAGCGACATTTTTGTTATAAAAATTTTTGATATTAGCTTATTTATTATTTGAATTTATAAAGTTGGCTAGTCCTAATTGTTTATGATATATACTTTTAACTATAAATTGAATTATTTTTTTTGGGGGGTGGAAATATGATTTCTAGTGCATACATAAGTGTTGGAAGCAATATAGGTGATAGATTACTTAATTTGCGCCAAGCTGTTTCGCTATTGAAGCAAAATTCGCATATAAGCAATATTATCGTTTCTTCAGTGTATGAAACTGAACCAGTTGGTGACGTAGTGCAAGACAGTTTTTATAACATTGCTTTACGTTTGGACACTGATTTAACAGCTTTTGAATTGCTTGATTTTATTCATGATATTGAACAGCGTCTTCATAGAAAGCGCATAGTTCGTTGGGGTCCTCGAACAATCGATTTAGATATTATTGATTTTGGTGGTCAAACTATAAAAAGTGAAAATCTTACGATTCCGCACAAAGAAAGAGATAATCGCAGATTTGTATTAGTTCCTTTGCTCGAAATAAGCGCAGACGATGCAAATTATCATGAGCTCATCCAAGATAAGCTTAATAAAACTAGCGACACTAATTGGATTAATATTATTGAAAGTAGCGAAGTTTTTAATTAGTTTGGAATATAAATTTAGTTTTTTAAATATGAGGTTTTAGAAAGAAAGAATACAAATGCGAATTATTGAAAGCAATTTGGAGAATGCATCTTCTAAAAATATTGCAGATATAGCGTTACTGCAGGATCTTTGTGTAAATCAAAAAATTTTATGCACGTGGGAAAATATTAGCGAAAACGATTTAAGCAAAGTAGCTGATTTTCTCGATCATTTTGATACAGCTATCAAAGTTTCCGAGTCTTCTATTGACTTCATTTTGCCGCTTATTGCTCTTAAACCTTTTATGCAAGAATGCGAAAAAGCATGGTACGAAGATCGAGAATTACTTGCAAGTTTGCGCTCGCTATTAAAGCAAAAAGCAATTGTGTGGAATGCAGGGCGATTCTGCTTTGATACACTTGACAAGCCGATAGTTTACGCGATTTTGAATATTACTCCTGACTCATTCTATGACGGCGGCAAGTACCAAAGTGAGGACGAAGTAAATAGCCATATTAAAGAAATAGTTGAAGCCGGTGCTGATGTTATAGAAGTAGGCGGTCAAACTACAAAACCTGGCGGTTATTTAGAAATTACTCCAGAAGAGGAAATAAGTCGCGTTATACCTGCTATTAAGTATATTCACAAAAATTATCCTCAAATTGCTGTAGCAGTAGACACTTACAAGTTACCTGTAATGGAAGCTGCAATTGAAGCTGGCGTAGATATTATAAATGATGTTCGTGCGTTTGATTCTCCAGAAAAAGTAAAGCTTATGGCAGATTCTAACGTTGGATTAGTAACAATGCATAGCAATAGAGATACAGAATATGACAATTTAACAAAGGTTATGTGTCAATTCTTTAGTGATAATTTAAAAATGCTTGTTGATGGAGGAGTTGACTTAAATAGGATCATTCTTGATCAAGGAATTGGCTATGCAAAGGTTGCTGATGGTGAACAAGATTATGCAATGATGCGCAATATTAATCAATTGCATCGTTTTGGTAGACCAATATTGGTTGCGATTTCTAGAAAAGGCTTTGGTAAGAAGCTTTTTAATTTAGATAAAGAAGATCGTTTGCCAGTTACTTTAGTTGCAGAAACAGCGATGTTTATGGCTGGTGGACGTGTAATACGTGCTCATGATATTGCAGAAACAAAGCAATTAGTTGAAATGATCGATGTTATTAATAGAAATTACTGGTTTAAGTAGAAAAATTTGAATATTTTTTTGCAGTTTTGTTCGTCAGTTTTTTAATTTTAATAACGAATAAATGTAGAGTGACTGTAAATGTAGCGTGACTGTAAATGTGGTACAACAGCATTTTGCATCTAAAGCACGTAAGATATTAGCGGAATACATGATGTTTTCACGTCGAATACATCAAGTAATTTAGAGAGTATGGTTATGAAAAAGCGTCGTAAAACGGCATTAGGTGAGGATGTAGTATCACCATTGCAACAGCGTCGACTACTTTCAGGACCGCTCGTGTTTTTATTTATGGTTTTTGTAGTTACCGTTGGTTCAATTGAATGCATTTCAACAGTTAGAAATTATGCGTTAAGCTTGTCGGAGCTTCATGCACTTCAGCGTGAAGAAAGTGATTTACGTGAACAAAAGCGTACGTTGGATAATAATATTGACCGATGGAAAGACAAAGCATACGTTACCGCTCAAGCTAGAGATCGCCTCGGCTTTATTTTTCCTGGTGAGCAGGCTGTTCGTGTAGAGCATCCTGAGGCAGTAACTGGAAAAGTTCCGAATGAATTTGCTCAAGAAAATAGCGAAACTAAGACTCATTCAGTCTTGCCTTGGTATAGTGACTTAATGTATGCAATACATAAAGCAGACAAACCAGATACCGTGCCATCCTTATAACATATAAACTGATAAAGTAAAGAATTATTTATTTGTAAAACAGCTTTAACAGGAGTAGAAACGCATGGCTAACAGCCAAGAAAGTTCAGATAAAATGCAGAACAGTAATAAGAATTATATTCCAAAAGAAGCTGTAAAACCTTTATTTACTACACCTGCGAGTGATGCTGAGCGTGCAATTGTTGAAAAGCAACTTGGAAGATTCCCTAGAGGAATGGTAGCCGTTGGTGCGCGTTGCGTTTGTGGTAGGCCTCTTGCTGTTATTACTAGACCGTGCTTAGAAGATGGCACTCCATTCCCAACTACATGCTACCTTACCAGTCCTGAAGCTGTAAAAGCGGTGTCTCGCGTAGAAGCAGACGGTATTATGCGAGAATATAACGAGCTATTACAATCGGACGAAGATCTAAAGAAACAATATGAGCGTGCACATAAGTATTATTTGGAATTCCGTCATGAATTAGCTGTGTCTTTGGGGGATAGTGAGGAGCATATTAGTCAGATGAGCGCTGGTGGAATGCCAGTTCGTGTTAAATGCTTGCACGCTTTGCTTGCGCAAACATTGGTAATGGGCAAAGGTGTAAATCCGATTGGTGACATGGTATTAGAGCGCATTAAAGATGAGTTTGATCCTAACGTGTGCCGCTGTACTACTCCGTGGAGCGATGATGCATATGCTACTGAAACGGAAGTTGTTGTGGAAGACGAAACGGCTAAAACTGCAGAGGGTGAAGCTGTAAAAAGTGAAACGACTACTTGCGCAGAAAAAACAGTACAGGTTGCTGCAATTGACTGCGGTACAAATTCTATTCGACTAAAAATTGCGCAAGTTTCTGAGCATGGAATGAAAGATATTGTGCCTCGTATGCTTCGCGTCGTTAGACTCGGTCAGGGAATTGACGAAACTCATCGTTTCGCAGATGACGCTTTGAAGCGAGTGAGGGAGGCTGCGCACGAATTTGCGCAAGTTTTGAAAGAACATCCAGTTGATGCGATTCGTTTTGTGGCAACCTCAGCTACACGAGATGCTGAAAATCGTGAGATTTTTGAACAAATGATGATTGATGAGCTTGGTGTTCGCCCTGAAGTTATTAGTGGTAACGAAGAAGCGGCTCTTAGCTTCCTTGGAGCAACAAGCGTTGTGTCTCGCGATGAGTTGCAGCCACCGTATCTCGTAGTTGATTTAGGTGGAGGCTCTACTGAGTTAGTGCTTGGAGGGGATGGTGACTGCTTGCCAGCGCACAAGGTTTCTGCAGCATACTCCATGAATGTTGGTTCCGTTAGAATGACGGAAAGGCATTTGCATACTGATCCTCCGACTGAAGAGGAAATTCAAGCTGCGATTGAAGATATTGACAAGCATATTGATGATGCTTTCAAAGTTGTTCCTGCAGGACGAGCTCGCAGTATTATTGGCGTTTCTGGAACTGTGACAACTATGGCTGCTTTGACTATGGGATTGCAGCATTATGATCATACTGCTGTCGATGGTGTGCGTATTGGATTAGAGCAGGCTTATGCTGTTAATAATCGATTTTTGCGTATGCCTAAGGACTGCAGGCGCACGTATGCGACGATTCACCCAGGGCGTGTGGATGTTGTTGGCGGTGGAGCAGTGATTTGGAGCCGAGTGTTGGAGAGATTAGCAAAAGCTGCGTATGAGGATCACGGTGGGGTTTTAGATACGTTTGTTGCAAGTGAGCATGGTTTGCTTGACGGAATCACGATTGATTTGGGAAGAAAGTTACTCGCCACACGCTGAGCTTGTTCTTTGCTTAGATGTATGGCATAATAATTGATTGCTGCCTCTGTGGCGGAATTGGCATACGCATCAGACTTAAAATCTGACGCCCTTACGGGCTTGTGGGTCCGAGTCCCACCGGAGGCACAAACGAAACGCTGCACAGCTGTTTGCTGTGTGGCGTTTTTGATGAATGTACAATCATGTGGATTCCAGCCAAAGGTACTGGTTGAAACCCCTAGTTCCTCAATTTTCCCCACTATTATGAGTAGAGCAAGAGTATTAGGTATTATTTCGGCAATATGCGCCATCACTGCGGCAACAAATGTTATTTTACAAGTGCCGTTTGCTGGCATTGGATTTACTTTAGCTGCTGGCATAGCTGGCTTATCAGCTGGACTATGCAGCAGTAAATCCTCTAATAAGCGTGAGTGAATTTCTTCCTGTACGATTATAAGTAATAAAACAAGAGTGTTTTCCTACATGTGCTTGTTAGTCATGTTTTGTCATATTGTAGCGGAATACAATGTTTAATAATGATTAATTCTCTTGATTTATTCGTAATATTATGAAAGAATCGATGATAGATTTTGGGTACTACTAGTTTCCAGAATCCGTTGTTTTATAAATTTTATCGCGTTTACAATTTAGCCAAGTCATTATGATAACGGATAGAGTGTTGACGCGTGAGCGCTGCCCAATCTATTTGCAATCGCCACCCTGAGATAACAATTGGGGGTGGCGATTCTTTTTGACCTATAACCCACATTTGCACTTTACTTAGCATATTTGCGATTGACAATCCCGTATTTGTCTTATAGTCAGTTCGATTGTTATAATTGTTGCGAATTTGCAATGCAATAGTTGTATTGCTTAACAACTGAAGTAGAAGGTGAATTATGCTTTGTAATTTTTGCGGTAAAGAGAACGACGCAAATAGTCAAGTATGTGCTAATTGCGGAAATCGCTTAGGAAACCCAAATGTGCAGCAGACTGTTCAAAATACTCAGCAGCCAGCAAACGATACTTTAAATTCTGTTAAAGATGGCTTTAAGAATTTTAATGAGACAATAGATTCAGTAATTGAAGATTCAGATCCTGAGCTTTTACATAAGTACTCCTTGATTGCTTATATGGCAGCTTCTGTTGTTGCAATTATTGCTCCATTCTTGCCACTTATCACTGTAAATTGCTTTGGTCTCTCCAAGTCGTTTAATTTTGTAAACAATAATAACACTCCTGGCGATGGAATTTTCTATATAATTATTGCTATTGTTGCTTTAGTTTTTGCTTTTATGAATAAGTCAAAAATAATGATGATTGTTGGCGGTGTTGCTGCCGTATTTATGATTTTTGAGTTTTTCCATATTAATGGCAAGATATCTTCCCTCAAATCGCAGTTTGGCGGATTCTCGATGCTTGGATCTGTAAGTTATGGCATTGGTTTCTACTTATTCATTCTCTCTGCACTTGCTTTGCTTGGATCCTCTGTATTGTACTACCTGTGTGAAAGAGTGCTAAAAGCAGAGAAATAGCATTACTTTGTAACATGTTTTGTACAATGTTTATGCATGTTGACAGCTTGTGATTACATAGTCATAGACAAAGTAATTGATAATAGTGAACCCCGGCTTAGGCTGGGGTTCATTGCGTATACGGCAAAATGCGAATGATATTGAGAAACGATATCGCCCAAATATTTTAATATTTTAGGAGGCTGGAAAGTGCATAATCATAACGATGTAATTCAAACTAACGGCACTGGTTCACGCTCAAGCAGTGTGAATGCAAATGTCAACTCTTTCGATACTCATTACAATAACGCCAACGCAGCTTCCCAAGCAGCCGCAATTCACGCAAGTCATGCACATCAGCATCGTTTGCTTCTTACGCTTTCTCTTACTGCAACTGTGTTTTTTGCTGAGGTAATTGGTTCTTTTCTAACTAATTCTTTGTCGCTGCTTATAGACGCAGGTCATATGCTTACAGACATTTCAGTTCTTGCAGCTTCAACAGTTACTGCAATTCTTATGCGTCGTCGTCCAAATAGTAAGCGTACGTGGGGCTGGGCGCGTCTTGAGGTTATTACAGCTGCTGCGGGAGCTCTTATTTTACTGCTTGTAGGAGTGTATGCTCTTGTTGAAGCTGGAATGCGTCTTTTTGGTAGTGGTCATCAAGGCATTCATGATGTAAATCAGCTTCTATTCTTTGGTATTCTTGGCTTAGCTGCGAATTTAGGCTCTCTTGTAATTCTTATGTCTCAATCGCAAGACAATATGAATATGCGTGCTGCTTTTCTTGAGGTTATGAACGATGCTCTTGGATCTGTTGCAGTCGTAGTTTCAGCTATTGTAATGATGAGCACAGGTTGGGCAGGTTTTGATGCTTTAGCTGGCGGTATTATTGCGCTTCTTATGATTCCACGTGCGCTAAAGCTTCTTAAGAATGCTGTTAAGGTTCTTCTTGAGCAGACTCCTGAAGGTCTTGATTTAAACAAAGTTCGTGAACATCTAGAGCATGTTCCTCATGTTCTTGCAGTTCATGATTTGCACGCTAGTACTGTCTCTACTGGTATGCCGATTTTTATGGCACATGTCGTTGTGGATCCTAATATGACAATGTCTCAATGCTCTCATGTGCTTTCTCAGCTTCAGGACTGCTTACGCGAACATTTTCCTGTTTCTGTGTCTCACACTACTTTTCAACTTGAGCCTAAAGGCTATACAACTTCCAGTGCTTCAGAGCATCATGAATAGAGTTTATAAGGTTTTGCTTATTTACAAGTTTTGTTGCAATGAATGTGGCAGGTTTGCATAAATATGTGAATGTGTATTTCCTGTGTCGTAATCGTTTTTGAAGTAAAGTTATATTTATGCCGTTAAAAGAACTAATTGATAATACTCACAGTGAGCGCGTGCGCAGACTCGTTTCTTTAGGTCGCGCAAAGTCGCATGATTTGCAGCGTTTTTTAGTTGAAGGTCCGCAAAGTGTGCGCGAAGCTGTACGTTATGCCACAGATTCGTTATGTGATATTTATGTTACTAAAGATGCTTGTGAAGGTAATGAAAAGGAAAGTTCACAATTTTCTTCTTTGCGGGAAATAGTTAAAGAAGCTTTATCTCGATCTTGTTATGTTCATCCTGTTGAACCGAGTATTATGCAAAAAATTAGTGCTGATTCACAGGGAATTGTTGCGGTTGCTAATTCGAAATCTTTAGATGATATCTATTTTAGTGAGTTTAAAAATTTGCAACAATCAGCACAAGTAAAATCAAAAAACGATTTTAAGCCTCTTCGTATTGCAGCTTGCTGGCAGGTAAGAGATCCTGGCAATGCTGGTGCTATTATTCGCGTTGCAGATGTTGCTGGATGCGATGCTGTTGTTTTTGTTGATGATTGCGTAAGTCGTTGGAATTCTAAGCTTGTGCGTTCGACTGCAGGTTCACTATTTCATCTTCCTGTAGTGCAATTAAGCGTTCAAGACTGGTTCGAATGCGCTGCAAAATCAAATATTCGAATTATTGCAGCTGATATTTACGGAACTGACAAGATTAAACCTGTGCCATTTCCAAAAATTTTAGTCAATTCCGAGGTTATTAGCAGTTCTTTGGCTATTTTATTTGGCAATGAAGCTAGAGGCTTACCTAAAGAAGTATTGCAACAGGTTGATGATATTTCAATAATTCCAATATATGGAAAAGCAGAATCAATGAACCTTGCAACAAGTGCAGCAGTAATGCTTATGGGCTTGGCTATGTCGAGTCATGAGCGAAAAATATAGCTTTGGGCAATATTTTGCAATATCGTATATAAACAATGAATACGTATAACACAGATAGGAAGGGTGCTGTGACCGATAATAAGCCATTCGATATTAAAGCTGTAACTAAAGCAGTAAAAGAAGGTATTGCTAGCGTTACAGCTGCTCAAACTATGGAAGAACTGAAGGCTGTTAAAACTAAGTATGCTGGCGCACAGTCAGTGATGACTGTTGCAAGCAAAGCAATTGGTTCTTTGCCTGCAGATCAAAAGAAGGAAGTTGGCAAGGTAATGTCAACTTTGCGAGCTGATTTTGGTCGAGCTTTTGCAGAAGCTACAGAGCGAATTAAAGCCGTTGAAGAAGCTAACATGCTTTCTGCAGAGACTGTAGATATGACTCTTCCAATTAATCGTAAGCCTTTAGGTGCTCGTCATCCTATTGCTCGTATTATTGAAGATTTTGAAGACTTCTTTGTGTCTATGGGTTGGCAGATTTCTGCGGGTCCAGAAGTTGAAACTGAATGGTTTGATTTCGATGCATTGAACTTTGGACCGGATCATCCTGCGCGTCAAATGCAAGATACTTTCTACGTTCAAGGAAATCAAGCTAAGGATGCCGCAGGCTTTGTTGGTTCAAATATGGTTTTGCGCACGCAAACTTCTTCTGATCAAGTACGTGCGTTAATTGAGCGTGGAGTTCCTCTGTATATTGCTTCTCCTGGTAGAGTGTTCCGCACTGATGAACTGGATGCAACGCATACTCCAGTTTTCCATCAATGTGAAGCTTTGGCTGTGGATAAGCATTTAACAATGGCTGATTTAAAGGGTGTTCTCGATCGTTTGGCTGTTGCTATGTTTGGTCCAGATGCAAAGAGCCGTTTGCGACCAAGCTACTTCCCATTTACTGAGCCTAGTGCTGAGCTGGATCTTTGGTTCCCGGATAAAAAGGGCGGTCCAGGCTGGATTGAATGGGGCGGATGCGGAATGGTGAATCCTAATGTCCTTAAATCTGCTGGTTTAGATCCAGAAGTTTATACTGGTTTTGCTTTCGGAGTAGGTTTGGAGCGAACTTTGCTACTTCGACATGACATTAACGATATGCATGATTTGGTTGAAGGCGATAAGCGCTTCAGTGAACAGTTTGTGATGGGGGAGTAAAACTCATGCCAATGGTAGATATTGACTGGCTTAAAGATCATGTTGAAGTGCCAGAAGGTTTAACATACGAACAGCTTGCTAAAGATTTAGTTCGTGTTGGTTTAGAGGAAGAAGAGATTCACACTTCTCAAGTTACCGGTCCAATTGTTGTCGGTTACGTAGTTGACGCAACTCCTGAACCGCAGAAAAATGGCAAAACTATTAATTGGTGCCATGTTGATGTCGGAGATAAATACAACGATGTTGACGAAAACGGTAAAAAAGTTCCTCGTGGCATTATTTGCGGTGCTCCTAATATGGCTGCTGGTGAAAAGGTTGTTGTAACTCTTCCTGGTGCTGTTCTGCCTGGAGATTTTAAGATTGAGCCGCGCAAGACTTACGGTCATATTTCTGACGGTATGTGTGCTTCAGAGCGTGAGCTTGGTTTGGGAGATAGCCACAATGGCATTATTTTGTTGCGTGAATATGGCTTTTCTAAGGCTGAATATGATGAGTTGAAGCCTGGCGATGATGTAATGGAGTTGTTGCATCTTAATAAGCCGATTTTGGAGATTAATATAACGCCTGATCGTGGTTATGCTTTCTCTTATCGTGGTGTTGCTCGCGAATATCATCATTCAACTGGTGCTGTTTATACGGATCCTGTTTCAAAGTTGAATGAGCAGGTATCGCAAATTAATGATGAAGGTCACAAGACTTCAGATATTGACGTGAGCATTGAAGATACTAATCCAATTCATGGTGTACCTGGTTGTGATCGATATTATGCGCGTGCTGTACATGGTTTTGACTCCACTTGTGCAAGCCCACGTTGGATGCAGCGTCGTTTAACGCGTGCAGGTATGCGCAGCATCTCTCTTGCTGTTGATATCACTAATTATGTCATGCTTGATTTGGGTCAACCTCTTCATGCTTATGATTTGGACAAAATTGAAGGTCCAATTGTAGTTCGCCGTGCACATGAGGGCGAACATCTTACGACTTTGGATGGCAAAGATCATGAATTGCATGTTGAGGATTTAGTTATTTGCGATTCTCCTCATGGAAACCACGGTTCACGCGTGCTTGGCTTAGCAGGTGTTATGGGAGGCATGTACGGCGAAGTTACGAGTGAAACGAAAAATATTTTGATTGAGGCAGCTCACTTTGATCCTGTTTCAATTGCTCGCACTGCTAGACGACATAAGATTCCTTCTGAGGCTTCTCGTCGTTTTGAACGTGGCGTTGATACTCAATTGCAGCCAGCAGCTGCGCAAATGGCTGCGAATCTTTTGGAACAGTTTGGTGGAGCTAAGCCATCTACATCGCCGTGTGATGTTAATAATACTCAGTCGCGAAATGTGATTGTGTTTAAAGCTAATGAAGTGCAGCGAGTTGCTGGTTTGGAAGTTGATTTGAATCGCATTAGCGATATTCTTACCGATATTGGTTGCTCTGTTGCTGGTGGTGGCAATGGATCCTTCTCCGTTCTTCCTCCAACTTGGCGTCCTGATTTGAATGAGCCTTGCGATCTAGTAGAAGAAATCGCTCGACTTATTGGATATGATGAGATTCCTGTTAAGGTTCCTGCAGTTCCTGTTACTGGTCGAACCGGTTTAACCACGCAACAGCAAACTAGGCGAGCTATTGCTTATGAGTTAGCAGAAACTGGTTTTGTTGAATCTTTAAGTTATCCATTTGTTGGTGAAGAAGACATTAAGGCTTTCCGCCAAAATGTGGACGAAGTTGCTGAAGTAAGTGTTCGTATTGCTAATCCTTTGGCTGGAGACAGACCTTGGCTTCGTCGTTCTGTTTTGATGACTTTGGCTGGCACTGTTCGACGCAATCTTCATCGTGGTTTAACAGATATTTCCATGTATGAGCTTGGTCATGTGTACTTTAGCGATCCAAATGCTCCTGCAATTCCTGCATTACCTGGTTCTGTTAGACCTTCTAATGCTGAACTTGCTGCGCTGGATGCTGGATTACCGGAACAACCTTTGCATGTTGCTGCTTTGCTAACTGGTCATGCTGAAGAAACTGGTTGGCTTGGTACTCATAGAGATGTCGATTGGAGTGATGCTGTTGAAGCACTCCAGCGAGTTGGTAAGAGAATTGGTGTTAAGTTCATTCTCGAACAGTTTAAAGCTCAAGATGCTCCATCTTCTTGGCATCCTGGTCGTAGTGCTCAAGTTTGTGTTCTTGCTGAAGATGGTTCAAGCGTCAATCTCGGTGTTGTTGGCGAATTGCATCCGCATGTTTGTGAAGCATTAGATTTGCCTAAGCATTCTGCAGCATTCGAGCTTGATCTAACTGAATTGTTTAAGAATATGCTTATGAAGCCTGTTCAAGCTAAACCAATTTCAACTTTCCCTCCTGTAAAGCAAGATTTTGCTTTCACTGCACCAATTGAGTTGAAGGCGAATGAATTGCAGTCTGCTATTGAAAAGTCTGCTGGAGATTTGCTTGAATCTGTTGAGTTGTTCGATGTGTATGAGGGTGAACAGCTTGGAGAAGGCTTGCGTTCTCTTGCTTATTCTGTAACGTTCCGAGCAAATGATAGAACGCTTTCTGGCGAAGAGATGGAAGAAGTTCGTAAGAAGATTACGGATGCTGCTGAAGTCTTGCACGCAACTTTGCGAGTGTAAAATATAATATATTTTAATTAATGCGATTGTGCATACGTTCTAATAATAGTATGCATAATCGCATTTATTGCATTATTGACTCTTTTTTCTTTTTATGTAAAGTAACATTCATTTTTTAATGAGAATCTAGCGTTTTCATGCATAATAGATATGTGTGACGAAGAACACATAAATAATTTTTTATGCATGTAGATATGTATACACATATTCGTATATATTTAATTGAAAATATGTTTATGAAAGGTTTTGATAAAACTATGATGAATCCAGAAACGGATGCAGAATCAAATAACGAAGTGTCAATAAAACAGCAACGTCCTGCAACAAAAGCAGCGCGTTTAAACGCTATTGAACAAGCGTTACTGGCAGAAGTGATTACTTCTCAATCTCAACTCGCTAAAGTGTTGGCGCGTCATGGTTTTAATGTTACTCAAGCTACTTTGAGCCGAGATTTAGATGAGTTAAATGCCGTTAAAATTCGATTGACGGATGGCAGGATTGCGTATGTGCTTGGCGATGGTACTGGCAATCGTCATGCTATGGATACTGTGCGAATTGATCAGCAAGTTGCTCGCACTTTAGCAGGTCTTGTCACTGAAGTTGGGCATGCAAATAATATTGTTGTTATTCACACTCCATCCGGCGCTGCACAATACGTTGCAAGTGTTATAGATCGTCAGCCTTTGAAAGGTATTTTAGGATCAGTTGCTGGAGATGATACTGTTATTATGGTTTGTGTTTCAAATGAAGAAGCTGAAAATCGAGCAAATTGGATGCTTTCAGTAGCTTCTCGTTAAACAATTTATTAAGAAATATTGTGGCTATTTAAATAAATATTATATTAGAAAAATTTGCAGTAACGAAAAGAATTTATACGCGTGCAGTGCATTGCTGAGCTGCGCGCGTTTTTATATGTATAACTATAATTGATATATTTTTTATATTTTATAATAACTCTTCAAAGATGATAAAAATATAATAATTTTTTAGCGCATCTGTTGATTTTATTTTATATGTATAATATGCTCTTTATTGTTTATTTATTCAATACATGACCTGGGAGGTCACTATGACTAATAAAAAACGTATTGTCTTGGCGTATTCAGGTGGCCTCGATACTTCTGTAGCAATTCCATACCTTAAAGAGCAAACAGGTCAAGACGTTGTAGCTGTGTCACTAAACGTTGGTCAGGGCGGTGAAGCGCTTGAAGTAATTAAAAATCGTGCTTTGGCTTGTGGTGCAGTTGAAGCATATGTTGTCGATGCTCGCGAAGAATTCGCAGATAACTATTGCATGCTTGCATTAAAAGCTAACGCAATGTATGAAGACGTGTATCCATTGGTTTCTGCTCTTTCTAGGCCTTTGATTACTCGACACTTAGTGAATGCAGCTCATCAATTTGATGCAGACACAATTGCGCACGGTTGCACAGGTAAAGGAAACGATCAGGTTCGTTTTGAAGTTGCAATCCAATCTTTGGATCCAGAATTAAAAGCTATTAGCCCAATTCGAGACTTGTCACTTACTCGTGATGTTGAAATAGAGTTCGCTAACAAGCATAAGCTTCCAATTGAACAGAGCAAGAAAAGCCCATATTCGATCGACCAAAACGTGTGGGGTCGTGCAATTGAAACCGGTTTCCTAGAAGATCCATGGAATGCTCCGACTGAAGAGTGCTACTCTTATACGCAAAATCCTCTTGAATCTCAAGAACCGGATGAAGTTACAATTACTTTTGAAGAAGGTATTCCAGTCGCAATTGACGGTCATAGCGTAACGCCTTTGCAAGCAATTGAAGAAATGAATGCAAGAGCTGGAGCGCAAGGAATTGGACGAATCGATATTATTGAAGATCGTCTTGTAGGAATTAAATCTCGCGAATTGTACGAAGTTCCAGGTGCTCAAGCTTTAATTGTTGCACACCAAGAGCTTGAAAATTGCTGCCTGGAGCGTGAGCAGCACAGGTTAAAGCGTGCTCTTGATAAAAAGTGGGCTGAATTTGTCTATGATGGTCAGTGGTTCTCTCCAGTTGTGCGTTCTCTTAACGCATTTATTAATGAAACTCAAGAGCATGTTTCTGGAGAAATTCGAATGACTATGTATGCTGGCAAAGCTGTAGTTACTGGACGCCGTTCTGATGAATCATTGTATGACTTTAATTTAGCAACATATGATTCTTCAGATACATTTGATCAGCGTGCTTCCAATGGATTCATTGAAATCTACGGATTGTCTAGCAAGGTTGCAGCAGCAAGAGATATGCGCGTTGCAAACAACAACTAATACGATATATAAAAAGATATAAAGGTAATAAACTATGCACGATGCAACAAAAGCAGCAGCCGCAGAACTAGAAAATAATGAAACTAATAATACTAATCACCCTATTGCATTGTGGGGTGGACGATTTAGTTCAGGTCCTTCAGCAGAGCTAGCGAAACTAAGCAAGTCCACACAATTTGATTGGCGATTAGCGGATGATGATATTGCTGGTTCTAGAGCTCATGCGCATGCGTTGCATCGTGCAGGTCTTCTTAACGAAAAAGAGTATGCTGATTTATCTTGTGCATTAGATGAATTGCAAAAGCATGTAGATGACGGAACTTTCGCACCCATTGAGGAAGATGAAGATGAAGCTACAGCGTTAGAGCGCGGTTTACTTGAAATTGCTGGAAATGAGCTTGGCGGAAAGCTTCGTGCAGGTCGCTCTAGAAATGATCAAATTGCAGCTTTAATACGTATGTTTTTGCGTAGGCATGCGCGCATTATTGCATCATTATTGTTGTCAGTTTGCCAAGCGTTGCTGAATCAATCAAAAAATGCAAAAGACGCGGTGATGCCGGGTCGCACTCATATGCAACATGCTCAACCAATTTTGCTTGCGCATCAGTTAATGGCACATGTTTGGCCGCTTTTACGAGATGTAAATCGCTTCATAGATTGGGATTTGCGTGCAGATGAAAGCCCTTATGGAGCAGGCGCTTTGGCAGGCAATACTCTTGGTCTTAATCCAGAAGAAGTAGCTAAAGAGCTTGGTTTTTCAAAAGTTTGCGCTAATTCTATAGACGCAACTGCAAGTAGAGACTTAGTTGCAGAATTTTCATTCATTGCAGCAATGGTTGGCGTTGATATATCACGATTAAGTGAAGAAATTATTATTTGGAATACTCAAGAATTTGCATTTGTTCGTTTAGATGATGCTTATTCAACTGGCTCATCGATTATGCCTCAAAAAAAGAATCCAGATATTGCAGAACTTGCTCGCGGTAAAGCTGGTAGATTAATAGGCGATTTAACTGGTTTAATGGCAACTCTTAAAGGTCTTCCTACTGCTTATGCTCGCGATTTGCAGGAAGATAAAGAAGCTGTTTTTGATCAAATTGACACTTTAGAAGTGATGCTTCCAGCTTTTGCTGGAATGGTAGAAACTATGAAATTTGATCTAAATAGACTTTATGAACAGTCTTCTACTGGTTTCGCTCTTGCTACAGATATTGCAGAATGGCTTGTAAAAATGGGTGTTCCATTCCGTAATGCTCATACTTTGTCTGGTTTGTGTGTAAAGCGAGCTGAGGAAATTGGGGGAGATCTTGCTGATTTAAGCGATGATGATTTTTCAAATATTCTAAGCGGTTTTGTTGATAGCGAAGAAATTGCGAATATTAGAACAATATTGACTAGTGCTGGATCTGTGTCTGCCAGATGCGGTCGTGGCGGTACAGCCTTCGTGCGAGTTAAAGAGCAAATTGTAGAGGCTGAAAACGCAATGGATAATTATTATAAATTTGCAAATTCGAAAAGCGATGGTTCTGCTTATATTTCGTCTATAAAATAATTTTAAAATTAGATTATTAGCTGTAACGTTATAGTGCCAAGTATCGTACGTTATGATATTTGGCACTTTTTATTATGCGTGTCGTCATGTGCTGCAAAAATTGAAAGGCTTGTGGACGCGCAAAGCGCCCGATATTTATCGGTATTCTGTATTAAGGAGATACGAATGGCTCAGGTCAGGAACTACAAGGAAGCAGGTTTTGCTTCTTTGTTTGAAGAGCTTAAGTGGCGTGGATTAATTTCACAATCTACTGATGAGCAGCAACTTGCTCAAGCGCTTGACGGAGAACCATTAACGTATTATTGCGGTTACGATCCTACTGCTGCTTCATTGCATATTGGTAATCTTGTGCAGCTCATTAATATGCGCCACTTGCAGGCTGCAGGTCACCATCCTATTGCTTTAGTTGGTGGTGCCACTGGTTTGATTGGTGACCCTCGTCAAAGCGGAGAACGCACTCTTAATTCTAAAGATATTGTGGCTGGCTGGGCTGAACGTTTGCGTAAGCAGATTGGCAGAATTTTGCCTCTTGATGGTGAAAATCCTGTTCGTTTTGTCAGCAATTACGACTGGGTTTCTAAGATGTCTGCTATCGACTTCTTGCGTGATGTTGGTAAGAATTTCCGTGTTGGCACAATGCTTTCTAAGGATATTGTTGCTCGTCGCTTAAATTCCGATGAAGGTATTTCTTTTGCTGAGTTTAGCTATCAAGTTTTGCAAGGCAACGACTTCTTGTACTTGTTTGATAATTACAACGTAACTTTGCAACTTGGTGGTTCGGATCAGTGGGGTAATCTCACTTCCGGCATGGATTTGATTCGTAAGGTTCGTGGCGCATCCGTAAATGTGTTTACTAGCCCAATTATTACAGATAATCAAGGTCGTAAGTTTGGTAAGTCAGAAGGTAACGCCATGTGGCTTGATCCTTCTATGCTTAGTCCTTATCGCTTCTACCAGTTCTGGTTCAATCAGCCTGATGATGAAGTTGTTAAGTTGCTTAAAGTGTTCACTTTCTTGCCAAAAGATGAAATTGAGCGTTTGGCTCAGCAAATTCAGGATGATCCTGGAAGTCGTGAAGCTCAGCGCGTGCTTGCGTGGGAAGTTACAAGTTTCGTTCACGGTGAAGATTTAACGAACCAGGCTATTGAAGCTTCTTCCGCTTTGTTTGGACGTGGTGATCTTTGCAATATTGATGAGCAGACTCTTGAAGCTGCTCTAGATGGCGTTAAGGTTAAGGCTGAAGACGGTAGTTTAGATTTCGCTAAGGCTAAAGTTGCAGATCGTGTTGTTGAGGCTGCAGTTGCCGCAGGTCTATTCCGCACTGTTTCCGAAGCTCGTCGCGCTATTGAAGCAGGCGGTTTGTATCTAAATAATGAACGTGTAAGTGGTGTCGACGATGTGTTAAGTGAGGGCTCTTTCTTGCACGGTCGTTTCGCTTTGCTTCGCCGCGGCAAGAAAGCTATCGGTGCCGTAGAGCGCGCTTAATAAATGTTTGTGATTTATTAAAAAATACATCTGTTGTAAGCTTGCTGCTTGATGTATGCTATAGCTTGCTTACAGCAGATGTTTAGTTGTTTTATGAATATAATTAAAATGTGATTTTGTAATAAAATTGCACATAGATGAGAGGTATGCCAGAATGGGCGAAGAACGCGAACACTCGCGGAGTGGTAAGAAATCTTTTGGTGAACGTGGCGGATTTGGTCATCGCAATGGTAGTAAAAGTAGCGAGCGTCGCGGCGGTTTCCATAAAGATGGTTTCCATAAAGGCGGTTTTAAGAAGGGTGGTTTCCGCCGTAATGATGATGACCGTGAAGAGAGCTTCCGCTCTGGCGTAAAGCGTGATGGTGATCATCGTTTTAACCGTCATGACGATCGTAAAGATGACCGTCGCGGTGGTTTTAAGAAGAATGGTTTTAAGAAGGACGGATTCCGCTCAGAGAATCGCGATAATGATCGTCGCTTTGATCGTAACCGTCATTTTGATCGTATAGATGATCGTCGCTCTAGAGATTTTGAACATTCTGGTGAAGAAGGTGGCAACCCACGCTACAAGAAGTTTGATGGTGAGCATCGTTTTAACCATCGTGACGATCGCAGGGATAATCGTCGTGAGAACCATCGCAATGGCGATTTCCATAAAGATTTCCATAAAGGCTCTAAGGGTGGCTTCCGTGATGATCGCAGAGACGATCGTCGCGATGAGCGCAGAGATAATGAGCGTCGTTTTGATCGTCGTGACAATCGTATAGATGACCGTCGCACAAATTCGCGTAGTAACTTCCGCTTTGAAGATGGTCCACGCCGCAATTCTGACGGAACTGTTTCTTATCCATCTCAAAATCCTTATACAGCACGCCGCCCTGGTGAGCCTAAGATGCCAAAAGGTTTGGAATGGGCAATGCTTTCTAAAGAAGATCGCGAGCGTTTGCGCGGTCTTTCAAAAGAGCATGCTGAAAATATTGGTCTTCATATTCTTGCAGCCTATACTTTGCAAGAAGAAAATCCTGAACTTGCATTAGAACATGCAAAGTGGGCTGCTAAGCAAGCTTCTCGTATTGATTTTGCTCGCGAAACTTTAGCTTTTGTGGCCTATCGTCAGGGCGATTACAAGCTTGCTTCTAAGGAATTCCGCACTGCAATGCGAATGAATGGCTACCTTGATTATTTGCCATTTATTGCCGATTGCGAGCGCGGTATGGGAAATCTAGATAAGGCTTTAGAAATTTGCATGTCAGATGAAGCAAAAACCTTAAGAGGAGAAGTAAAAGCCGAAATGTTCCTCGTTTATGCAGGCGTTTTGGCTGATACTGGTCATGCTGATAAGGCTATTGAATTGGTTCATGCAATGGGTCGTTCAAAGGGTCTTCCTGGGGAGTATCGTATGCGTGCAGTTCAAGCAGAACAATACTTCTTGGAAGAAGCCGGTCGTAGTGACGAAGCAATTGAATTAGAGTCTTTGCTTGATAAGCTTGAGCAACAGTATGCAGATGTTGATGACGAAGATATAAATCCTGATGATATTGTTATCGACTATGATTTAGAGCATTTGAATGATGACATGATGGATGAAATTGGCATGAGTGAAGATGATGCTCAATTTGCTCCTGATGAAGAATCTGATGAAGAATCTGAAGTAACTGAAGATTCTGAAGATTTAGAAGACTCAGAAGAGACAAGTAACTCTGAGAATGCGGATAATACGGATACTATCGAGATGAGTGCTGTTCACGCTGACGAAGAGTAGTTCGTAACATTTGAATATTTGCGCCCGGCTGCTTTTAAGTAAGCCAGGCACTTGCTGCTTTAAGAGTTGATATTTATAAAATAGGCTTAATAAAATTTGAATCTAAATTAAGTGCAGTGTTTAGCAAACTTAAATGAGGTATAGTATGCAAGTTGAAACGAAAAAGAATTTTTCTTCATGTAATCGTCCGTTAAGCGATGCATTTCGTCTAGCACTGCTTGATTTAGATGGTGTTGTATATCGTGGTGGAAATGCTGTTGAATATGCGTCTGATTCCATTTTGTTTGCGCAAAAAAATGGAATGGCAATTGAATACACAACTAATAATTCTTCGCGTTTCCAATCTGTTGTTGCAAAACAACTGGAAAGTTTTGGCTTAAAAGTAGAACCATGGCAGATTATAACGTCTTCTGTTGTTGCAGCAAGAATGGTAGCTCGCAATGTTGAGAAAGGATCTAAAGTTCTTGTTCTCGGCGCTGAACATTTGCGTCAAGAAGTGCAACGCGTAGGATTACAACTAGTAGATTCGTGCGAAGATAACCCTAAAGCTGTTATTCAAGGCTGGTATCCTCAAATGACTTGGCAAGAAATGGCGGAAGTTTCTTTCGCTGTTGAGCATGGTGCAAAATATTTCGTTACTAACCGCGACTTAACTATTCCAAGAGAGCATGGTATTGCTCCTGGATGCGGTTCCATGATTCAAGCTGTTATTAATGCTACGGGTGTGGAGCCTATTTCGTCTGCTGGAAAACCAGAATCTGCAATGTATGATGAAGCAAGGTTTTTGGTTGCTGCTAATGCTAAGCATGATGATTCTGAATGTGAAGAATACACTGAAAAAGACGAGTATGGGAATCCTGTAATTAGTATTGAGCATTCATTAGCAGTTGGAGATCGTTTAGATACTGATATTGAGGCTGGGACAAGAGGAGGCTATGCTTCTCTGCTTGTTCTTACTGGAGTTACAGATCCTTGCATGCTTATGCTTGCACCAAAACATTTGCGTCCAAGTTTTGTTTCTAAAGACTTGCGAGGATTAAACGAATCTCATAATGCTCCTGAACGCGTTAACGGTACTACTTTTACTTGTGAAGATGCTATAGCAAGAGTTGTGAATAATAATATTATTGAAGTTAATAACACCAACGATTGCAATGCTTTGAGAGCTGCTTGTGCGCTGGCATGGAGTTTGCAAGATTGCGGTGAAAATATGGAAAATTATACTCTTCCGGAGTTTTCCTTATGACTGTGAATGAGGATTTAAGTAAACTTTCAAATAACAATATTTCACAACGTTTAGATTGTGCTTTGGTTAGTCGTGGTTTAGCAGAAAGTAGGACAACTGCTCAGCGTTTAATTCATGCTGGCGTAGTGAGTGTTGACAATCGAAATATTACAAAATCCTCATTTTTAGTAAACAATTCACATGCAATAACAATCGATGAATCAAAAAATACGCAATCTTGTATTAGATACGTTTCTCGCGGAGCGCTTAAGTTAGAAGGTGCTTTCGAAGCGTTTTCTAAAAATGGTTTAACTACTTCCAAATCAACTAAAGCTCTAGATATAGGTGCATCAACGGGCGGTTTTTGCGACGTTCTTTTGCAAAGAGGCGTTCATTCTGTAATAGCTTTAGATGTTGGTCATGGTCAATTGCATCCAAAAATAGCTAACAATTCACATGTAATTGAAATGAGCGGTGTAAATATTCGAAATGTGTACGAAGAAAACTTGCCATATAAGCCAAATCTTATAGTTTCTGACGTTTCTTTTATTTCTCTAACGCTTGTTATTCCAGTAATTTCTAGAATAGCTCAATTGCATGCAGATATTGTGCTTTTAGTTAAGCCGCAATTTGAAGTAGGAAAAGGAAACCTTGGAAAAGGTGGAATAGTAACTGACGAAACTTTAAAAATTAAAGCTTTAGAAACAATAAAAAGTTGTGCAAATCAAAACGGTCTAAAGGTTATCTCCTCTTGTGAATCTCCTATTGAAGGAACACATGGCAATACGGAGTATCTTCTTTATGCGCGTTACGAGAAATAAGAAATAAGTTAATCATTGAATGTTTAACATTTTTCAATATGTATCCTAACAATTACAATAGTAGTAGTTGTGTTTAAACAGTACGAAGGGGCTGTATATGCAGGAACATTTCGATACTAATTCCGCTTCGGCGGCTCGTCGTGCTCTTGTAGTTACTCACGCTAGGATTGATGTTCACAGTAATGTGGTAAATCAAGTCAAGACTCAACTTATTAAAGCTGGATTCGTTGTTGACGTATTCAACAGTGCTTCTGTGTCTGATTTTGCTAAAAAAACTACTCGTATAGTTGACGAAAATACAGAAATAGTTGTGGTGCTAGGGGGAGATGGCACCATGCTTCAGGCTGCTGAGTTAGTGCATTGTACTACTGTTCCAATTATCGGCATAAATCTTGGCCATGTTGGTTTTTTGGCAGAATTTGAAAGTTTTCAAATTAATGATGCTATTCGTAGGATTGCAAACAAGGATTACACTATTGACAGGAGAATGGAAGCTCATGTAGATGTGTGGCTTCCTGGCGAAAGCGAGCCTTTAAGTGATTGGGCGTTGAACGATATAACTCTTGATCGCGAAGACAGAGGTCGAATGGTAGAACTTTCAATACGAGTAGACGATGTTGAAATGTCATCTTTTGGTTGCGATGGTGTAATAGTTTCAACTCCTACTGGTTCTACAGCTTACGCATTTTCAGCAGGTGGATCAATTATGTGGCCAAATGTAGAAGCATTGCAATTAGTGCCATTAGCTGCTCATGCTCTTTTTGCGCGTCCTCTAATTATTGGTGCCGGTTCTACTTTTACTATTGACATTCTTAATGAATCGTCTTCTGGAGGTTGGATTTGTTGCGACGGTAGAAGACAGCGTGCGCTCCCTCAGGGATCAAGGATTCAAGTTCGTCAATCAAAAGATGAGCTATTATTAGCTAGACTTTCTGGCGCTCCTTTTACGAAGCGTTTAGTTACAAAATTTGATTTGCCAATAGTTGGATGGCGTGAGCACAATAATAATTCTTTAAAATGAATTATTTAAGTAGAAAATAATATTAAATATAGCATTTATAAAACGAGGTACAGCGTGCTTGAAGAGTTAGAAATACGTAATCTTGGGCCAATTTCACATGCGCTTATTACTCCTTCGTCTCACATGACAGCTATTACGGGCGAAACAGGTGCCGGAAAGTCAATGCTTTTAAGTGCTATCAAGCTTATTTCTGGATCGAAAGCAGAAGTTGCAAGGATTTCTCCAAATGCTAAAGAAGCGTGGGTCCAAGGCATATTTAGTATTCCTAAAACAAGTGAATTAGTAGATGCTGTTGGCAAATCCGGTATTGAATTAGAGCCTTCAGAAAATGACGAAAATAAATCAGATATGTATGTTTCTAGAACAGTACCACAAGAAGGTCGTTCAAGAGCAACAATTTCTGGTTTCGCAGTACCAAAAACAGTTCTTGAACAAGTATGTTCTCGATTGATAGTGATTCATGGACAAAGTGACCAATTACGCATAGCAACAAATTCAAAACAACGCGAATTGCTTGATACTGTATCTAAAAATAGTGAATTACTTAAGCAATACGCATGTGCGTATCAAGCGTGGAAAGATGCTAAAGAAACATGTAACCGACTAGAAAATCAAGCGTCTTCTTCACGGCAACGTGCAGATTACCTTAGAGAATCATTAGCGCGAATACGAGATGTGAATCCTCTCCCTAATGAAGATAAGGAATTGCGCGCAAAAAGAGAAAGAATTGAGAATTCTGCTCAAATTGTCAAAGCAGTGAGCATTGCGCTCGCATCCCTTGATTCCAGTCAAATAGATTATGGTGCTTCAGAATCATCTGAAGATGCTTGTTTTCTTGTAGATAAAGCTTCTCAAGCATTACGAAATATTCGTGTAGATGATTCTTTCAATTCTATTGCAAATCAACTTGACGATATTCATGCTCAACTTGACGATATTGTAATGCAGCTTGCTCAACAGTTGGATATTGATGTAAGTGAAAAAGATTTAGATGATTTAAATTCTCGTATTCATGATCTTACTGATTTAACTCGTAGGTGGGGGCCAACATTAGATGATGTACTTGATTGGTCCGAAAAAGCTCAGTTTGAACTTGAAGATTTAGATGATTCTCCTGAAGCTATTGCCAAAGCGCGTGCTAAATGTGCTCAACGATATGATGATGCTCTTAAACTTGCTGAAGAATTATATAAAACTCGTTTAAATGCAGCTCATGATTTTGGCACTTTAGTTAGTGAAGAATTAAACTCTTTGGCTATGCCAGGTGCTCAATTAATTATCACTGTAAATAAGCGTTGCGAAGATTTATCTGGTTCTATTCCGCTTGATGCTAACGGATGTGATGATGTAGAGTTTTTGTTCCGACCATTTCCTGCTTCTTCAGATTTGCCGATGAGCAAAAGTGCTTCTGGTGGTGAATTAAGTAGGCTTATGCTTGCAATTGAGCTTGTTATTGCGAAGTTGACAGATTGCGACGAAGAAAATATGACATTTATTTTCGACGAAGTAGATTCTGGTGTTGGTGGTGTTGCGGCAGTAGAGCTAGGTAAACGTTTGGCTCAACTTTCTAAACATGCTCAAGTTATTGTTGTTACTCATTTAGCTCAGGTTGCTTCTTTTGCAGATGTACAATTTGCAGTACAAAAAAATCTTGTTGAAAATGGCGATAATAGCGAGAATAGCTCTTTTGCTAAAGTTGCAAATACTTCTGTTATTGAGCTTAATGATTTGATGCGTGAACAAGAGATTGCTAGGATGCTTGATGGAAGTGAATCAAAAACTTCACTAGAACATGCTCGTGAACTATTGAATGCAAGTAGGAAGATCATTGATGGATTTACAAAATAATTCGTCTATTGTTGCAGCGATTTTTGATTTTGACGGCACATTACTTGATTCTTTAAGCGTTTGGGATGATATTGATCGAGTAAGTTTTGCGAAACGTGGTATGAGCGTTCCCTCAATCTTTGCTAGTACAACTGCAACAATGAATCCTAGACAAATTGCAGAATATGTTATTAAAAATTACGGGTTCACTGATGCTCCTGAAGCTTTGATGAAGGAGTGGTCAGATATGGCTTTTGACGCTTATGCTAATCATCTTCCGCTAAGAAAAGGCGCGTATGAATATGTGCATTATTTGCATTCTAATGGTGTAAAGCTTTTTCTTGCCACAACCCTTTCTAAACGCTTGTGTATTCCAGCTTTAAAAAGAGTTGGTATTTTTGATTGTTTTGATTTTCTTCATTTTGGAGAAGATTTATCTGAAAAAGGTAAGCATAGTCCTAAAACTTATATCGATATAGCTAATCAACTTAAAGCAGATCCAGCTAAATGTGTAGTTTTTGAAGATTCTGCTACAGCTTTATGTTCAGCTCAGCAAGCTGGTATGCAAACATGCGGAGTAGTTGATAATTCAAACGTAAAAATTGATTTAGATTCGTCGTTTAATAAGTGTTTAGCAGTATTCTCTGATTTTTCTTTCGCTCCAAAAATCAGCGATATAAGTTGAAAATATGCTATTTGGTTGAGTTGATGAGGTTTCACATACCCCGGGTTTTGTCGCATACACAAGTGCATGCGGATGGCCATCCATCTCGATTTGACGTTACCGCCAAACTCTAGCAGTCTACCCGAAGACTTGAGCGAGCAGCTCTAAAGCGTCTTCTGCTTGACCTTGCTCCCAATGAGGCTTGCCATGCGGCTTACTGTTGCCAGAAGCCCGGTGGTCTCTTACGCCGCCGTTTCACCCTTACCCGAACGAAACGCTCAGGCGGTCTATTCTCTGTTGCGCTATCTCTCAGGTCGCCCTGGGCGGACGTTATCCGCCATTGTGCTCTGTGGAGCCCGGAAGTTCCTCAGTCACTCCGAATGAACATTGTGACCGCGGCCATCGTGAAACCTCAACCTTCCTAATTATAGCAGATAATATTAATATCGTAAAAAATTCGTTATTTTATAAGAAATTCCGTAATAAAAGGAGTGTTCAGTAAGGGATTAAAAGAAAACCAACTGAAAGCCTTTAAGCGGGAACATAAGAAATAAAACGACCATACAAGAGTAGAGATACTCTGTGTGGCCGTTTTCTTATACTCAGATACCGAAATAGTATTTGAGATTTTTAGAACAAACCTTGTATTTGAGCTTGTATTAACACTGCAGTAACGCTGGCACCTGTATTAATTAAAAAGTCTTTTAGTCCAACCAATGCTGATTTTAAAATATGCGGTTTCTTCTCTTCTTCAATTTTTAATTTGATGTCAGCTAATAATTCTGTTGCGGTTTCTATATCCTCTTTTGATAAATCAGATTCACTAATACTTTTTTCAACGGCATCAACTACATCCTTAACTTTATCATAGGAAAATGTAACTGTATTCTCACTTCCAGACACTATCTGTACATTATCGGATGGCGAATTGATCACACTTGTATTCCCGTAATAATTATTCACGGTTTGCGGCATGTTCACTGCGGATTCTTTTTCATTCTCAGAGAAAACCATATTTTCCCCTACAATACCTTCCGATTCTAATTTCAATGTCCATTCTAAAATAGTATTTTTGACTTTTTCTTCAATGTCTTTAACTGCAGTTGTAGGTACATGTAATGCATAATCCATTGGAGGTAGCGAATCAGCCATTTTATCAAACAATGCAAGTTGTTCGCCTGAAAAATCTAAAGTTAATACATTTCCTGAGGACTGACATAAAGAAATGATTTCAGAAATTGAATTTACTAACTTTCTTTCACAAATCTTTTTTTCGTATTCATTATCCTGTATTGAGGTTGGAATCCAACCGCGATAAGGATTGAAAGTTTTTAAACTTCCACGAACCTTTCTGTACTCAGGGCAAGATTCTGGGTCAGGATAACCATTTAATTCGTGTTTAATCCATTGATCAAAATCATTAAGCTTTAATTTTGATGCAATCAAATGTGCTTTGCGTAATATATTAACAACATCGCAATTTGATGACACAATTTCATTCTGTAATTCTAAAACAATACTTCCCATGTTATTCACCATCCTTCTTTCTACCATATAGGGCACTATTCTCAGCAAACATCATAGTTCTTCACATAGAAGCAATAAGGAAAAGGAATAATCTAACTTTCTGAAGTTGTTTCAGAATGCTCCTCAAAATTTTCTACCTGCTCCATAACCTTTGTGAACACTTCAGGACTATACTGTGGCGGATAGCCGTTCTTAACCAAACAAATCTTTATCTTCAATTTTAACTGATTACGCACATTCTGATTGTTGAGCCAGTCCACAAATGAAGACTCGGTATCTATTATTTCCTTAACTTTTTTAGCAAGTGTCTTGCATTTATCGTTTATCACAACACCGTTAACTTCTTTGTCAATGCCATATTCAAACTTATACTGGTCACGAAGAGCAATCAAAATATCATAGAATGCCTTTTCTTCAAAGGTTAATCCTATTTTACGGAAACTCTCACGATTTTCGTTCATCTGACGAAGTATCACTAAAGCTTGTTCAGTTGCAGCCTTAATAATATCTTCTGAGGCAGCTTCCTGTGTTGCCCCGGCTTCTTCAGCAGTAAGGTGCTTACGTCTTTCATGGTACTCATCAATAGTCTTTTCAATCATTTCTTGGAAAGATTTCGCTGCTAATTGGTTAACCCTGCCATATTCCTTTATTTGCTTACGGAGCATTTTGATAAGTAATTCTAACTTTGTAGCAGGCATTTCTACATCTGATAATTTTTCAAAGTATTCAGGAGAGAAGATATCTTCTTCCTCGCCACTTTCAAGAACACTTTCTACCTTATTGTATTTTAATGCCTCTTCAACCATCTTTGATACCACAAGATTCATAGTTTCAGCATCAACATCGCTGGTTCCACTCATTTTACGAACGAAGCCTGCTATAGCCATAAAGCACTGTGCAAGCGCAGATTCTTCTTCGCCCAGATTTCCAGAAGGTTGGCAAATATCAAAAGCACTTCTCATTCTCTTAACAGACTTTAAGAAATATGTCTTAAATGAGACCTGATTAGTTTTTCCGTTTCCTTCTGTCTGCAAGACCTGTGCTGATGTAAAGACATACTCAGCCGCTTTGGAAAGTAATTTATATCTTTCAACAGGGTCACATTTCGTATTAAGGAATGGAGCTAAGTCATAATCTGTAAACAGTGCTTTAAGTATTTCAATCTCCTCCCTGAATGCAGAGGTAGCCTGCTCAACGTCATCCGATGTGGGAGCAACTGATGTATCACCACCGTAAACCTTCATGGCCTCACGCATATTATCGCGAATGCCAATATAGTCGATAACCATACCATATTCTTTGCCGGGATATTTTCTGTTTACACGACTGATAGTTTGAATCAGCAAGTGCTTCTTCAAAGGCTTATCGTTATATAAATATGTAAGTGACGGAACATCAAATCCCGTAATCCACATATCAACTACGATAACAATATGGAAATTAGACTTTTCCTGTTTAAAGGCTGCATCCAGTTCTTCGCAACGTTTATCATTTTTAACTCCACCAAGATAGTTATACATCTCAGCTTCATCATTACTTCCAACACTCGATACCATAGCCATAAATGGCATAGGCTTTAATTCTTTAAGTTCTTCATCTGTTGCAGTAACTCCGTCAGGAGTTTTCTTTTCTTCAAACCATTCCGGATATTTATCCTTGAATTTCAAAAGAAGTGAATATGCAATTTTTCTGCTAGAGCAGACAATCATTGCTTTCTGAATTCTATCTGGGTCACTATCACAAGATGAAATATAATGGTCATGAATATCTATAGCAAGCCTCTCCAAGCGAGAAGGCTCGCCAAGGATAACTTCCATAGAACTCATTGCACGTTTACTGGCTTCAATATCATCATACGTTGCACCATCATCGGCACACTTTTTATAGTAATTTTCAATTTCTTTAGCTTTGGTCTTATCAAGTAACACCTTGGCAATACGAGGATGATACTTAATAGAAACAGTTAGTCCATCTGCGACCGCCTGATCCATAGTGTATCTATCAATTTCCTGACCAAAGGTCTGATATGTTTCGGCAATAGGAGTTCCTGTGAAACCTACAAACGTAGCATGTTGAGGCGGTAAGTTTGCTAGTCAAGGAGTAAAACGACGAAGATTAGCATTTACTTCCGCCCATGCGATAGCTGTCCGTGATTGACAAGTGCTAGCACGCAGACAGAACGGAGATAGCGAACCGCTGAGTGTGTCGCTCTGCTCGTAAAAGCTTAGAAACCTTTGAACGAAAGGGATAATGAAAGCCTTGATTGCAAGGCTTTTTGCTTTATGGTGGGTAAGTATCAGAGTGAGAAAATTTTTGGAATGAGTAGAAGTGATAGCTAGAAATTATCAGTTTCTATTTCCATTTACCCTGTGGGTACGTGTTTGTTTCCATTGACAAGGAGTTTGTGGGAATAGAAATGTACCCACCTTGTTTGAATCAAGTGAAGTGTAGTTGAAGGAAATCTGTTGAAAGCAATACTTCATTTTACCGAATAAGTAATAATTTAGGCAACTTCAAATCGATTAAAAAAAAACTATTTTAAAGGTTAAGAGTAGACAAAAATTGTCCACTCTTTTTTGCAAACTCAATTTATCAATAAATGAAATGAGGGAATGTAAAATGAAATATTTTGAGGTTGAGTTAGAAAATCCTGATGAATTTTTAAAACTACAAACAGAAGATTTTGTGAAAGCTAATCGCTTGCTACTAAGGAAGATAATCCAGAGCGTTACAGTCTATGAAGAAAACTTCGTCATATCCTTTAAATCTGGCATCGAATTGGAAGTATGAGTCTCATTCCATAACTTTTATATTGAACATATCATCTTGTTGTGTTATACTATAAATTGATATAGACAAAGATGTAGGAGGAACCGAAACTATGACAGCCTCAATGCGTTTAAGATAAGCTGGCAATAAAAAAAGCAGAATCTATACCCGATGATAGGCTTTTTTGTTGTGCTTATTTATACGATATTGAGCATTCATTAGTTACGGTGAGGATATTGGTTATTTAACTATACCTTTATTTAACTATGTCTTTAATATGAATGTTTCCAAATTGTATGTATGCAGACCAAAAGCCACATTGTGGGGTTTGGCCTGCATTTTTTATTGCCTAGAATGCTATTCAAAATAGAAATTCAAGCAAAATAATATGCAGGAGATAATATAAATGGAAAAATACAACAATTGGAAACGAAAATTTTATGCAATATGGGCAGGGCAAGCAGTATCATTAATCACTAGTGCCATCCTGCAAATGGCGATTATTTTTTACCTTACAGAAAAAACAGGATCTGCGATGGTCTTGTCTATGGCTTCATTAGTAGGTTTTTTACCCTATGCGATTTTGGGACCTGCCATTGGTGTGCTAGTGGATCGTCATGATAGGAAGAAGATAATGATTGGTGCCGATTTAATTATCGCAGCAGCTGGTGCAGTGCTTGCTATTGTTGCATTCTGTATGGAGCTACCTGTCTGGATGATTATGATAGTATTGTTTATCCGTAGCATTGGAACAGCTTTTCATACCCCAGCACTCAATGCGGTTACACCACTTTTAGTACCAGAAGAACAGCTAACGAAATGCGCAGGCTATAGTCAGTCTTTGCAGTCTATAAGCTATATTGTTAGTCCGGCAGTTGCAGCACTCTTATACTCCGTTTGGGATTTAAATGCTATTATTGCCATCGACGTATTGGGTGCTGTGATTGCATCTATTACGGTAGCAATTGTACGTATACCTAAGCTGGGTAATCAAGTGCAAAGTTTAGAACCAAATTTCATAAGGGAGATGAAAGAAGGAGTTGTGGTTCTGAGACAAAACAAAGGATTGTTTGCCTTATTACTCTTAGGAACACTATATACTTTTGTTTATATGCCAATCAATGCACTATTTCCTTTAATAAGCATGGAACACTTTAATGGAACGCCTGTGCATATTTCTATTACGGAAATTTCCTTTGCATTTGGGATGCTAGCAGGAGGCTTATTATTAGGAAGATTAGGGGGCTTCGAAAAGCATGTATTACTAATAACAAGTTCATTTTTTATAATGGGGACCAGTTTAGCCGTTTCGGGAATACTTCCTCCAAATGGATTTGTAATATTCGTAGTTTGCTGTGCAATAATGGGGCTTTCGGTGCCATTTTATAGCGGTGTGCAAACAGCTCTTTTTCAGGAGAAAATTAAGCCTGAATATTTAGGACGTGTATTTTCTTTGATCGGAAGTATCATGTCACTTGCTATGCCAATTGGGTTAATTCTTTCTGGATTCTTTGCTGATAAAATCGGTGTAAATCATTGGTTTTTACTATCAGGTATTTTAATTATTGGCATTGCTATAGTTTGCCAAATGATAACTGAGGTTAGAAAATTAGATTTAAAATAAACAATATTGGAGGAATATTTATGTATCTTATTTTCATGTAACTCTTCCTGCTAAAATCGCAGGGTTTTCCCTGCATACAAGCAAATGAAAGCATGCGATTATAGACAGGAGGAAATGTTATGGAATTAATATTAAAAGCAAAAGACATTCGTGTGGAATTCAAAGGACGCGATGTTTTAGATATAAATGAATTAGAAGTATATGATTATGACCGTATTGGTTTAGTAGGAGCAAATGGTGCTGGAAAAAGCACTTTACTCAGGGTACTTTTAGGAGAATTAACTCCCCCAGGATGTAAAATGAATCGTCTGGGTGAACTTGCCTATATTCCCCAGTTGGACGAAGTAACTCTGCAGGAGGAAAAAGATTTTGCACTTGTAGGCAAGCTAGGTGTTGAGCAATTAAATATACAGACTATGAGCGGTGGTGAAGAAACAAGGCTTAAAATAGCACAGGCCTTATCGGCACAGGTTCATGGTATTTTAGCGGATGAACCTACGAGCCATTTAGACCGTGAAGGAATTGATTTTCTAATAGGACAGCTAAAATATTTTACAGGTGCACTGTTAGTTATTAGCCATGACCGCTATTTTCTTGATGAAATAGTAGATAAAATATGGGAACTGAAAGATGGCAAAATCACTGAGTATTGGGGAAACTATTCTGATTATCTTCGTCAGAAAGAGGAAGAACGTAAGAGCCAAGCTGCAGAATACGAACAATTTATTGCGGAACGTGCCCGATTGGAAAGGGCTGCGGAGGAAAAGCGAAAACAGGCTCGTAAAATAGAACAGAAGGCAAAAGGTTCTTCAAAGAAAAAAAGTACTGAAGACGGAGGGCGTTTAGCTCATCAAAAATCAATAGGAAGTAAGGAAAAAAAGATGTATAATGCTGCTAAAACCCTAGAGCACAGGATTGCGGCCTTAGGAAAAGTAGAAGCTCCGGAAGGCATTCGCAGAATTCGTTTCAGGCAAAGTAAAGCATTGGAGCTCCATAATCCATACCCTATAGTCGGTGCAGAAATTAATAAAGTATTTGGGGATAAGGCTCTGTTTGAAAATGCATCTTTTCAAATTCCGTTAGGAGCAAAAGTGGCGTTAACTGGTGGTAATGGAATCGGAAAAACAACTTTAATCCAAATGATCTTAAACCATGAAGAAGGAATTTCTATTTCGCCTAAGGCAAAAATAGGTTACTTTGCACAGAATGGTTACAAGTACAACAGTAATCAGAATGTTATGGAGTTTATGCAGAAGGATTGTGACTACAATATATCAGAAATTCGTTCAGTGCTAGCATCTATGGGGTTCAAACAGAACGATATTGGAAAAAGTTTATCTGTTTTAAGCGGTGGAGAAATTATAAAATTGTTGCTTGCTAAAATGCTCATGGGTAGATATAACATCCTAATAATGGATGAACCCAGTAACTTCCTTGACATACCAAGTTTAGAGGCTTTGGAAATACTAATGAAGGAGTACACCGGAACTATCGTGTTTATCACCCACGATAAACGATTACTCGAAAATGTAGCAGATGTAGTTTATGAAATTAGAGATAAGAAAATAAATCTGAAACATTAAATTTAAGGTAGTCGCTGGTCAGTATAGTCTGTTCTGGTTGGCGACTCCATTGTTAAAGAGTATAAAGACTTTAGATTTTATGAATATTAAAAATAGGAACAGTCAATTGAACTGCTCCTATTTTTCTGCTAAATATATTGTAGTTTTCTTATATGTATAATGATAGATTAGCGGATTCTCATCTACGGTACTTACTTCAAATATGAAGAAGTGATCGCGGTTACCTGCATATTTGTTTTCTAACGCTTTTAGTGCGAGTAGGTTATCTCCATGTATGAGCATGTTTTCTGTATTAGGATCATTTTTGCAGTTTGATTTTTCTTTATCCTCAACTAGAATCCTAGGCTCTATTTTGATTTCTTTATCCTTACCAAGCCACGTAAGTTCCAGTTTTTGATTATTAGCCATTACTTTTCATCCTCCGCTATAAATTCCAAAATATCGTTGGGCGTGCAGTGTAAAGCTGTGCAGATACCTTCCACTTTTTCCAGTGATATATATTGCCCAGTGCGTAGTTTCGTAATAATGTTGGCGGAAATATTGCTCATTCTCATTAAGTCCTGATTGGAAATATCTTCTTCAATCATGCGATGTAATAGTTTTTTATAACTAACAGCCATAATTCCCTCCTTATTTTAATAGTTAAATATTATCACGATTCTGTGAGTATATCAACGATATAAAGAGCTAGCCACTCCGGAATATAGCAGATTAAAAAAGTCTCCTTTGCTATTCATTCAAGGCAAATGCCTAATGAATGCTTAGGAGATTTTTATTGTCAAAAATTTTTTCTAAAACCGTCAGATTACACCCTCTTTCATGGCTACCAAGTAGAAGACCAAAAAAACTTTTTAAGACAGGTTAAAAAGTCGGCTTTTTCTTTTGCCTGTGATGTAGAAGGGATAAGCCTTCTAGAAAAGGAGGATCAAATATGGATCTAGAGAAACTGCCAAAAGCACTAAAGAACAAGAATATCTTTTGTTCATGGAAGTACGAGCAGCAAGAAAACGGTAGGCTCACTAAGCCGCCTTATAACCCCATAACGGGAAAGAAAGCAGCTACAGACAACTTAAGCGATTTCACCTCGCTTGATGATGCCATGAAAGTAAAAGACCAATACGACGGAATTGGTATAAAGCTTGTTGATAACCTCTTAGGCATCGATTTAGACCACTGCATCGATAATGGCATCATTAAAGACTGGGCAAAAGAGATTATTGCCCATTTCAAGCACGCTTATATCGAATACAGCCCAAGTAAGCATGGCTTTCATATCTTGCTTCTGTTTAACGGCGCATACGATAAAAAGTCTTATTACATCAAGCATGGGGATATTGAGGTTTACAGCGCTCTAGCTACGAATCGCTATCTAACAGTTACGGGCGACGTGTATCAGGAAGGCGAGCTTTTAGAAGACGATGAAGCCATCATGTGGCTTTTAGACACGTACATGAAGCGAAACATAAACACTCATGAAAAAGAAAATAACGCGTGTACAAGGTCATATTTAAGCGATACATCTGTTATTGAAAAAGCTGGCAACGCCATAAATGGAGCTAAATTTACAGCACTTTGGCATGGTGACATTTCGGCTTACCCTTCTCATAGCGAAGCAGATGCCGCGCTTGTGTCTATTCTTGCCTTTTACTGTGGCGGTAACAAGGAGCAAATAGACCGACTTTTTCGTAAGTCTGCTTTATTCCGTCCTAAGTGGGATGAACACCGTGGCGCGGATACTTATGGCAACACAACCATTCAGAAAGCTGTTTCTAAATGTCATACCTTCTATGAGCCTTTCCATAATGCAAGTGCTGAGGAAGACTTTGATGATCTCTTATCTAAATTACAGGAACTAAAGCCTGATGAAAATATACGATATCGCAACGGTGATTTAGGTAATGGCAGATTGTTTGCTGATATTTTCCAAAACATTCTGCACTATGTACCGGAGCGCAAAATGTGGTTCATCTTCGATGGTGTACGTTGGACTTGCGATATTGGAACGCTTAAAACGATGGAACTATGCAAGGATTTAGCTCTTTCTCTTATACGTTATGCTGGTGTCATTAAAGACGAGAGAACCCGTTCCATGCTTGTTGAGTATTGGAACAAATGGAGCAGCCGTCGTAACCGTGAGATTTATATCAAGGAAGCTCAAAGCGTTTACCCCATTTCGATGGAAGCGTTCGATAAGAACATTTATCTATTTAACTGCCAAAACGGAACTTTAGACCTTCAGCACGGTGTATTTCGCAAGCACTTAGCAACAGATCTTATTACCAAAGTATCACCTGTGTTTTATGACCCGAAGGCAAGAAGTGAACGTTTTCGCCAGTTTGTCGATGAAATTATGAGCGGAGATTGTGAGAAAGCCTTGTATCTTCAAAAGTCATTAGGCTATGCGTTAAGCGGTGATACACGCTATGAGTGCATGTTCTTTCTTTTTGGAGAAAGCACAAGAAACGGTAAAGGCACACTCATGGAAAGCGTTCTGTCTGTGATGGGCGATTACGGAAAAGCGGTACGCGCGGAAACCATTGCTCTAAAGAAGAACCCTAATAGCTCACAGCCGACCGAGGATGTAGCACGCCTTGCCGGTGTTCGCTTTGCCAATATATCTGAGCCGAGCCGAGGACTATTCCTTAATTCAGCCCAAGTTAAATACATGACGGGAAGTGATACCTTAAACGCTCGATTCCTGCATGAGAACAGTTTTGACTTTAAACCACAGTTCAAACTGTACGTGAACACCAATTATCTGCCCGTCATCAGCGATATGACAGTGTTTAGTAGCGACCGCATGCAGATTATTCCCTTTAACAGGCATTTTGAAGCGTGGGAACAGGATAAAACCTTAAAGGCGGAGTTTTCTAAAAAAGAGGTGCAAAGTGCCATTTTAAACTGGCTTCTTGAAGGCTTTACCCACCTCCGAGATGAAGGCTTTAAGCCGCCTAATAGCGTTCTTGATGCCATTTTTAGTTATGCCCACGACAGTGACAAGATGGCACAGTTTGCTGAAGATGTACTCGTTAAAGACCAGAGCTCTGAGATTCGAACGGCAGTTGTATACGACCACTACAAGAAGTGGTGCATTGATAACGGCTGTTTTTCTGAGAACAGCAGAAACTTCAATCAGGAATTAAGAAAATTTGCCGAGGTTGTAAGAAAGCGTCCCAAGACAGGCGGAGAAAAAACCACGCTTCTTAAAGGCTACAGGCTTAAAAGTGAGTTTAGCGATTTTTTAAGTGGCAACTAGTGGCAGTTAATAACCTATATCCCCATATAACCCTATAAGGCAATAACGAAATTTAACTGCCACATCATGCCACGTTTAAGGAGGTGGTGCCTATGATTGCGTAATTCGTATCGCAAACCTGTGTTGAACATGAAGAAGAAATACTATCATGCACAAATCAAAATACTGAAATGATTTCAGCTTTTTGACAACATTGAAGAAAGAAAACCTGCCTAGGTACTGTGCTGTTAGAAATTTATTCGCATACTACTTTCTGAACCTAACCCCCTAGGGGGGGGGGTCAAATCTCTAAAGAGTACCCCTTCGGGAACGGGCGCAGGGTCTTGCGTGCAAAAACAGCGAATTCAAAAGGGTAAATGGGCAAAATCAAGCAAATTACTGCAGTAATTGCAGAAAACAGTAATGAAAGGAACTAACAATTATGATTAACAGAGATATTGAAAAAGAAATGAAACTAGCAAGTCAGGACTACCACAACACGTTTTGGAACGTACTGCGCGACGCAAATGGTAATGCGAACAATATTGCAGGAAAACTGCGCCACATTCATACAGGTGCCTATGATTTGCCGACTTCTTCTCTAGCAAAACTCGAAGCAAAACTTGCAAACAAAAGTAATCTTAGAAAACTGTGTACAGTGGTAAAAGCACACTCGCAATCAAGCAAATTGTTCATCTATGAAGGTACACCGTTCACTAAATGGATGAAAGATTATGATGCGAATATCATTACGCATATGCCTATTAAAGATGGCTTTAAGCGTATTGATGTAACGGATTATACCCTAGTTAACCTTATTCGTTTGGGTACGGATTTTACAGCTGATCTTGACTTTGATATCGAAGAGTTCATCACAAGCGAACTGACAAAGCAATTTACATTGAGTGAGTCGGAAGCTTTTATAAATGGCGATGGGATAACTAAGCCGACAGGAATTTTATCAGATACATCAGGTGCTGAGGTTGCTGTGCAAGCAAAAGAGATTTCCGCAGATACCATCAAACATTTATTCTTCTCGCTAGATAGTAAGTATCGAGAAAATGCCACGTGGCTTATGAATGATGAAACTGCTCTTTATCTTCAAACCTTAAAGGACACTACCGGAGCATACATCCTACCTGATTTTGATGGCAACTTAATGGGCAGACCTGTGGTCATTGACAATGCCATGCCTTCTTCGCAAAAGGGAGCAAAAGTTATCGCCTTTGGTGATTTTTCCAACTATTGGATTATCGAACGCCATAACCCAACCATCAAGGTTCTAAACGAAATATTTTCTCTTATAGACCAGATAGGTTACCTCTCTTTTGAGTATTTGGATGGGAAACTGGTACATCCTGAAGCAATTAAAGTATTGCAACTTTCTTAAACAAGGAGGTCAAAATGCATGGATGAACAAATTAAGGATACACCGGTAAAAACCGAAGTGTTAAGAATCGGAAATACTGAATTTACGGTTAACTCTCTTGAAAGCAAGAGTGCTCAGAAAGGTGTCAAAGACCTAATCAAACACCTTATTTTAAGCAATTTAAACCATGTAATAGAAGCTAAATAACTTGATAAATTCTGAGTTATACGGGAATATATACTGACCGCTTGAAGGCTGTCGGAAAGGAGGAAAAACAGATGAATAAACTAAATAGACAGCCTTCTTATACTCTAGATAATGTAGGCAAGATAACGGCACTTTACTGCCGTTTATCCAAAGACGATGAATTACAAGGTGACAGCAATTCCATTATCAATCAAAAGAGCATGCTGAAAAAGTATGCCGAGGATAATCATTTCAACAATCTTATGTTCTTTGTAGACGATGGCTACTCGGGTACTAATTTCCAGCGACCTGATTGGCTTAAATTAACTGCTCTCATTGACGAAGGAAAGATTGGAACCATTATCGTCAAGGACATGTCACGCTTGGGTAGAGATTATCTGCAAGTTGGTATGTATACAGAGATGGTATTCCCTAACGCTGATATTCGCTTTATTGCAATAAATAACGGCGTAGATAGCAATAATCAGTCAGACAACGACATGACACCTTTCATCAACATCTTCAATGAGTTTTATGCTAAAGACACAAGCAGAAAAATAAAAGCTGTGTTTAAAGCAAAAGGACAAAGTGGGAAGCCGCTCTGCATCAATCCTCCTTACGGATATCTTAAGGATCCTGAAGATAAAAATCATTGGATTGTAGATGAAGAAGCTGCCAGTGTAGTGCGTGAAATCTTTAGACTCTGCGTTAATGGGTATGGGCCTAGCCAGATTGCCAATGAGCTAATCAAAAGGAATATTCCAACACCTTCTGAGCATTTTTTCTCTCTTGGTATTAAAATTCCTTCCGCGAAATCGGAGATTAAGGGAGTCTGGAATCAAAAAACTATCTCTAATATGCTTGAAAAGCAAGAATATCTTGGGCATACGGTCAATTTCAAAACAAGAAAGAAATCGTACAAGTGCAAGAAAACATTATTGAATCCCAAAGAAGACTGGCTAATTTTCAAAAACACACACGAAGCAATTATTGACCAGGAAACTTTTGATATTGTTCAACGTATAAGAGATGGTAGACGAGTGCGTACCAATCTTGGAGAGATGCCGGTGTTATCGGGAATGCTATTTTGTGCGGATTGTGGTAACAAGCTTTATCAGGTTCGAGGAAAAGGTTGGAGCCATGATAAAGAATACTTTGTCTGTGCTACATATCGTAAGCAAAAAGGCAAATGCTCATCACATCAAATTAGAAATATTCAGATCGAAGCAATACTGCTTCACGAGCTACGAATGATTACTTCATTTGCCAAACAGCACGAAGAAGAGTTCGTGGGACTTGTGATGAAGAAAAGCGAGAAAGAACTAACCCAAAAGTTAAAGTCCTCTAATAGGGAACTCGAGCAAGCAAAAGCAAGAATTAGCAAACTTGACACAATTGTTCAGCATCTCTATGAAGACAACTTAGACGGTAAAATTTCTGATGAACGATTTAAGAGCATGTCTGAGTCCTACGACAAGGAACAAGCTGAACTGAAAAGCAAGATTGAATCCCTTGAAGCCTTTATTTCTAAAGCGCAAGAGGAATGTCTCAACGTGGATTCTTTCTTGAAATTAGTACGACAATACACAGATATACAAGAACTTAATGCAGAGATCATTCGAACCTTTGTAGATAAGATTTATGTTGAAAAATCTGAAAAGGTAGCAGGTACAAGAACCAAGAAACAAACCATATGGATACAGTGGAATTACATAGGTGCAGTTGATATTCCACTCCATAAGTAAAATCGGCGTAGCCGGTAGTAATACCGATTACGCCGATAATTTTTTAGGAATTAAATCCCTAAGTGAATGCCCCTAACGTTAATTTTTTTATTTTAATTTAATAAATTGCTAGGTTTGTATGGATTTAGCAGATATAATAGAAGAACCGACGGCATCGTGGCAGTCGGGTTGTACAAATCGAGCTTAAGGTTCGAGTCTATATGGGGAGGTTTCGCATGGAAATCGTCATTACTGGTCGTCATACGCAGATTAATCAAAGGTTCCGTGACGTTGTAGAAAGTAAGATGAATCGTGTGACCGCCATTGCGCCTGATGCGCAGCGCGTGCAAATCGTGTTGACTCATGAAGGCAATCCAAGGCAGGCTGACACAGCAAAGCGAGTTGAAATCACTGTTGTTGCAGGAAGCACTGTGATTCGCGCAGAAGCTTCTAGCACTGATCAATTTAGCGCATTAGATATGGCGCTTGATAAGTTGACGCTTCGTTTGCGTCGTACTCGCGATCGTCGTAAGGATCATCGCCGTGGATATACGGAAATGACTCCTGTAGATATGAGTGCTGTAGAGCCTGAGATTGAAACTACCGTTGAAGAGCCAGAAGAAAATGAGGTTAATAGCGCAGATGCTGCTGTTGCTTCCGATTTAGGTCCTGGTGAATCTGTGGAAGTAAGTGTTGGCGACACTCCTATTGTGATTCGTCGTAAGCTACATATTGCAGAGCCTATGAGCATAGATGAGGCTTTGTATGAGATGGAGCTTATTGGACATGATTTCTTCCTGTTTGTAAACAAAGAAACTATGAGACCATCTGTAGTATATCGCAGACATGGTTGGAGCTATGGCGTGTTTGAAATTGATACACCTGAAAATGTTGCTAAGCAAAAGTAATGGTTAAAAACATGTCTAAAGTGCGCGAATAAGTGCGCGTGCCCGTCTAGCACAATGTTGGGCGGGCATTTTTATGTAGAAATCAGACTCGCTAACTTACAAAAATCGTAGCCGTCGCGTAATATAGGCACAGTTTACGTCTATGTTGGCTAGGCCGTCGTCATAGACATGACCTAAGGGAGCAAAACGTGGTAGATATCGTCGATAAAGCCTTGCGTATGGGTGAAGGCCGTCAATTGAAGCGCCTTGAGAACGTAGCCAAGGCTGTGAATGCGTTGGAAGATGAAATTTCCGCGCTTTCCGATGAAGAATTGAAGGGTCAAACTGCTAAATTCAAGCAGCGTTTAGACAATGGTGCAAAGCTTGATGATTTGATGCCTGAAGCCTTCGCTACTGTGCGAGAGGTTTCAAAGCGTACGCTTGGCCAGCGTCATTTCGATGTGCAGCTTATGGGTGGTGCTGCATTGCATTGGGGCAATATTGCAGAAATGAAAACTGGTGAAGGTAAAACGTTGGTTGCTACTTTGCCAAGCTATCTGAATGCTTTGGAAGGCAAAGGCGTGCACGTTGTCACAGTCAACGATTACCTTGCTAGCTATCAAAGCGAACTTATGGGTCGTATTTATAGATTCCTTGGCATGAGCGTTGGCTGCATTATTACCGACCAGCAGCCACCTGAGCGTCGTAAGCAATACAATGCTGATATTACTTACGGTACAAATAATGAGTTTGGCTTCGATTACTTGCGCGATAATATGGCGTGGGAAAAGAGCGAACTTGTGCAACGCGGTCATCACTATGCAATTGTCGATGAGGTTGATTCCATTCTTATCGATGAAGCTCGTACGCCACTTATTATTTCAGGTCCTGCTGAAGGTGATGTAACTCATTGGTATCGTGAATTTGCAAAACTTGTTTTGAAGCTTACTCGCGATGTTGATTACGAGATTGACGAAAAGAAAAAAACCGCAGGTATTCTTGATCCTGGCATTGCAAAAATTGAGGATTATTTGGGCATCGATAACCTTTATGAGCCAAGCAATACAGCTCTTATTGGTTATTTGAATAACGCTTTGAAAGCTAAGGAGCTTTTCCTTCTAGATCGTGACTATGTTGTCACCAACGGCGAAGTTTTGATTGTCGATGAGCATACTGGTCGTGTTCTTCCAGGTCGTCGTTATAGCGAGGGCTTGCATCAAGCAATTGAAGCTAAAGAAAATGTGGAAGTTAAGGCAGAAAATCAGACTTTTGCTACTATTACTTTGCAAAACTATTTCCGCATGTACGACAAGCTTGCTGGTATGACTGGTACTGCTGAGACTGAAGCTGCAGAGTTCATGGGAACTTATAAGCTTGGTGTTCTTCCAATTCCTTCCAATCGTCCAGTAATTCGTAAAGATAAGGACGATTTGATCTTCCGCACAAAGAAAGAAAAGCTTACTGCTATCGTGCGCGATGTTGCTGAACGCCATGCTAAAGGACAGCCTGTGTTGCTTGGTACAGCTTCTGTTGAATCTTCTGAGATTCTTTCTTCACTCCTTGACGTTGCTCGCATTCCTCACCAGGTTTTGAATGCTAAGCAGAATGCTAAGGAAGCTGCTGTTGTTGCTGTTGCTGGTCGTAAGGGTGCTGTAACTGTTGCTACTAACATGGCAGGTCGTGGTACTGATATTATGCTTGGTGGCAATGTTGAATTCTTGGCTGATGCAAAGTTGAAGGCTGATGGTTATTCTCCAGACGATACTCCTGAAGAATATGAGAAGCGTTGGCCAGGCGTTTTAGCTGAAGTTAAAGAGCAAGTTAAAGACGAGCATGAAGAAGTTAAGAAGCTTGGTGGCTTGTATGTTCTTGGCACTGAGCGTCACGAATCTCGTCGTATTGATAACCAGCTTCGAGGTCGATCTGGTCGTCAGGGCGATCCTGGCGAATCTCGCTTCTACTTGAGCTTGGAAGATGATTTGATGCGCCTGTTCAACACTCAGCTTGTTGCTCGTGTTATGGCTAAGGGATTGCCAGAAGGCGAACCAATTGAGTCTAAGTACGTTTCTAACGGTGTGCGTACGGCACAGAAGACTGTTGAAGCTCGTAACTTTGAAATGCGTAAGAACGTTTTGAAGTATGACGATGTTATGAATAAGCAGCGTACTGTGATTTATGCAGAGCGTCAGATGGTTCTTAAGGGTGAAGATATTCACGAGGACATCTTGAAGTTCATCAGTGACACCGTAGAAAGCTATGTGCGTGGCGCAATGAACGGTTCTGATAAGCCAAAGAATTGGGATTTGGACGGCTTAAAAGATGCTCTTAACTCTGTAATGCCTGTACTTCTTGATTGGGATCAGGTACGTGAAACGATTATCAATCTCAAGGGCGAAAAAGCTGTTTCTGCTTTGCGTGATTTGATCGTCGACAGTGTAGTAAAGGTTTACTCTCTCGTCGAAGATCGTCTCGGTGCTGATCCACTTCGTCAAATTGAACGTCGCGTTGTTCTTTCTGTTCTCGATCGCAAGTGGCGTGAACATCTTTATGAGATGGATTATTTGAAGGATGGTATTGGTCTGCGTGGTATGGGTCAGCGTGATCCGCTCGTTGAATATCAGCGTGAAGGCTACCAGATGTACAATTCGATGATTGAGGCAATTAAGGAAGAAAGCATTCAGCTTCTATTCCACATTGATGTCAATCAGATTGCTTCTACTGAAGATATTTCTTCTGACGATGAGCTTGATGAAGATGTTGCGCAAGCTTCGTCTGAGGTAGATGCTGAAGATCAAGCTGCTGGTATTGTTGGTCCTGCACCTTTGAGCCATGCTGAAGGCGATGTTCCATTAACCATGCGACCAAAGAATGAAGAATGGAAGACTCCATGGTCTGATGGACGTACATTCCCAGGAACAAATAAGAATGACGAATGCCCATGTGGTTCTGGTCGTAAGTACAAGCTTTGCCATGGTCAAAACGAAGCTGAAAATGAAGCTGAGTGACTTGAAAGCTTACTAAAGTAAAATATAAATAAAAGGCGGTGTGATCAAAATCATGCCGCCTTTTATTATATTCGATTGATTATTAGCTATACTCGAGCACCATCTCCATAATCGCTGTAATCTTCTTTATACGGATCAGGTTTTTTGCGATTCATAAGTAATCCTGCTCCACTAAGTAGCATTAATAAGCCGCATATAATACCAACAATGTTCGCTATAGTAGGAATAAAAGCACTTACAATAACACCGAAGATACCTATAACAAATAGAATCCACAAAACTACATTAACTAAAGATACGTTATAAAATTGTGGATTTGGAGGCACAAAATCATCGCCATAGTCTTCCATAGTCTTATCTAAATCGAGCCAACTTGTGCGGGTATTATCACGAGGACCTTTAGCAGTTATAATCGTGTGAGAATCTTGCATTCTAGTAGGAATAATATAAGATTTATGGCTACTTAGATTTTTTAAGTTAAATTTATTTTTTATTACACTTTTTTGATTTTTAGAATTATTGTCGCTTGCTATAGTGTTGCGCTCTTTCTTTTTTTCTTCTTTCTGAGCGTGCTTTTCAAAACTTTTTGCGCTACGTGAATTAGCAATATCGTTCATGTCATCAGAATGTTCTGCAACAAAAGATGACCATTCGTCATCAAAATCTCCGTTGTTTTGTTTTTGATTATTCTTTAACGATTCTGACGTTAACTCGTCATCCCGGCGAGGGTCGTTGGTATTCTTAGAAGAAGTCATGAACTATACTGTAGCAAGTCTTCCTGATTCTATGCTTAAAATGTTCGAAATTGGACTTGCAAGAAAGGATATGGTATGTTGTACTGGTTCTTCGTGAAGGGACTTGGGGGTATTGCCCGCATGAGGATTCATCCATCAGCGCAAGGTATTAAAAATGTACCTAAAAAAGGTGGAGCTATTATTGCTGCAAATCATCTTGCTGTTATTGATGACGCGCTTCTGCCATTGACTTGTCCTCGTATGATCCACTTTATGGGTAAAGCAGAATATTTTGAAGGCAAAGGTTTAAAGGGTCGTTTTAAGAAGTGGTGGTTTACTTCTGTGGGCGTTTTCCCTGTAGATCGTTCTGGAGGCGCAAAATCTCTTGGCGCTTTGAATCATGCTCGTGAAATATTAGAAAAAGGTCAGCTTTTTGGCATTCATATTGAAGGCACAAGAAGCCCAGACGGTCGTTTATATCGTGGTCATACTGGTGCTGCACGTCTTGCTCTTGAAACAGGTTGCCCGATTATACCTGTTGCAATTATTGGAACTAGAGAATTACAAGTGCATGGTCAAGTTATTCCAGCAAAAGGCAAGACTAAGGCGATTTATGGCGAGCCTATTCAAGTAGAGCGTGTTCGTGACGAAAGTGAGATCACTCACGAGCGTTTACGCGAAATTACAGATAAAGTAACTAAGTCTATTCAGCAAATGAGTGGTCAAGAATACGTTGATGAATATGCTCAAACCGTAAAAGAACGTATGCGTCAAAAACGTGAAGAAAGTAACGAAAATAAGTAAAATATAATGCTGATTCTCATGCTATTAGATTAACATTATTATATATTTAAATTTTATTTATGTTCAAATATGTAAGCGGCGAAAGTTATTGAGCTTCCGCCGCTTTTATAATACTTAAGACACGCTTATATTACTGTAAGAGTAATAATAGAAGGATTTCCATTAGAATCCTTCAATGGCACTTCGCTTCCAGCTCCAGGGGATTGGAAGCGCACTACGTGCATTAAATCACCAAGTGGAGCAGAAACACGAACTTTAAGCCCTAGACTTTCAATAATCCTTCTAGCTTCATCACTGCTCTTTCCGCAAACGTTTGGCAATGTAACAGTTTTTGGACCTTTTGAAACAACAACTTTAACGCTATCGCCCCAATGTAAGTCAGAACCAGCTTCAACAGAAGCGCGGATAATCTTACCCTTTGCTACAGTATCGCTATTTTCTTCTTCGTACTTTACATCCAGCTTAGCGTCAGTCAAAGCTAAGTCAGCTTCATTCTTTGTTTTCCCAACTATATCTGGCATTTGTACAGGCTTAGGTCCCTTAGAAAGTAAAATACTTACTTCTTCGTTATGGTTCATGCGCGTGCCAGGTTTAGGGTTAATATCAATTAAGCTGCCAGCTGGTATATCTATAGAATACGTATCTCCTGACTTATCGTGAATAATGTTAGTAAAGCCTGCTTTACGCAATGTTTTCAAAGGATTTTTGCCATTGTAAGTCTTTGGATCTGTAATATCGTCCGGGATTGTAGCCTTACGAATTCCACGCGAAATTACAACATTAAGAGCACTATTATTGTGCTTTTGAATATGGCTTCCGACAACATCAGGATTTGTTGAAACTACTTTTCCTTCTGGCACATCGTCACTATAATCTTTTGAAACTGTGTAAGGAATTCCAGCAACTTTAAGCGTGTGCTCATATCGTTGCCAATTGACATCAGTTATTTTGCAAGATGCATAATTGTTGCATTGAAGGTCGTCAGGCTTAGGTAGCGTCCAATAACTGCCAGGACCTAAGAAATACCAAAAACCACCAATAGCAGCAATTGCTAATACTCCAGCTGTACTTAAACCTGCAATAATGAAAACACGCTTTTTAGAAGAGCGGTTAGACTTGTTTCCTAAGTCCTTTTCTGTATATGACAGGCCCAATGGTTTTGTTGCATTTAATTTGTTGTTAAAATTGCGAGAGCTAATAGCAATTGTTGGCATATTGCTATCGTCAAATTCTTCTAAAGGATTATCTTGCGAATTGTATGACACATCTTCTGCATTAGTAGCATGCCATTGCATAGCTTGTGTTTTTTGAAGATTATTCGCATCGAAAGCACTGTCGGACTTTGCTAGTGAATTGTCTATTGCTACATTATTGACTTCAGGATTATGTAGATCATTATTTGTGCATGAATCGAGTTCACCTACAGAATTATCTCTAGGTATTGCAACAGTTTCGTCTGTAGCATTTTGCAATAAAGAGTTGGAATTAGCAGAAAAATTAGAGCCTGAAGTATTTATCGCTCGTGTAGCATCTGAGTCATTATTAGGATTCAATTTGTCCGAATAATTTGCTTCAGGGGGAACACGCAAATTATTAATAGGAGAAAAGTCTGTTTCTTCTGAAAACTCTTGTGGTTCTTCTGCTTTGTATTGCCAATCTTCAGGGTTTAATTGTGTAGAAAGTGCACGTAATTTTGCTAATGCTTCACTTGCATCTTTAGGTCGTTCGTTCATGTCGCGAGCAGTGAGGTTTGCTATGAATTGTGCAACTTTTTCGCTAATTCCAGGGCAAGCTGTAGCAATTGAAGGAGTGTTTTCATGCACATGCTTGAAAACAAGCGTAACAGGATTATCTGCAGTAAAAGGCACTCTTCCTGCAAGCATTTCCCAAGCCATCATGCCCGCTGAATACAAATCACCTTGAGGAGTTGCAAGATTATGCTCAATAAGTTCAGGAGCAAGATAAGCTGCTGTGCCAAGAAGCAATCCTGTAGAAGATAATGTTGCTTGCGAAATTGCTCTAGCTAAACCGAAATCAGTAATCTGAACATGACCTCGATCGTTAATTAAAATATTTTCCGGCTTAATATCTCTATGCACAACTCCAGCATTATGTGCAGAAGCGAGACCATCCAAAGTTTCTGCAAGTAAACGCAGCGTATCTCGCACACTGAATGTGCCTTGCATATTCATTTCATAACGCAAATTAACGCCATGAACATATTCCATCACAAGATAATCAAGCCCATCATATTCGCCCGTATCATAAACTTGCACAATATGTGGATTGGCAATTGCTGCAGCAGAGGTTGCTTCTCTGCGGAATCTAGCAATAAATTGCTGGCGATGCACTCCTTGAGCAAGTTGAGTGTGCATGATTTTAATTGCTACAGGTCTATCAAGGCGTTCATCTTCTGCTTGATACACAGTAGCCATGCCACCCTGAGCTATTTTGCGCACAATGCGATAGCGATTTTCAATGCGCATACCTGGCTGCGCCTGCGTAGCTTCATCCATTGTCACAATCCTTATACGCGTAAAACCATTTTTGCTACTTACGAGTGTACAAGCAAGATAGTAAAGAAGGCTAATTTCGAGCGTTATTTACTAAATATTATTGTACATTACGCCATGCTTCTGGTATAAATCGTTTGCTAATTTCATGCAAAATAGTTTTTCCACTATCGCTCAATGTACTTGATTCGATTGCTTGTTGTGAATCATTCCATAGATTCTCAATTCGCTTTTTTGATTTTTCAATAGCACCAGAAGTATGGTAAATCTGTATTATTTTATTTACATCATCTTCACTCCTAGTACTACTCGTATAAGCTTTTAATAGTATTTCTCTTTCGTTATCGTTTCCGTATTGCAAAGCATCTGCAAGAAGAACTGCACGCTTACCTTCTCTAATATCACCGCCAATAGGCTTACCTGTAATCTTGCTATCTGAAACAATATCAAGCAAATCATCAGCAATCTGGAAAGCAACGCCTAACGAATTGCCAATAGAATTAGCAAGATTGTATGCTTCAGTTGGTTGCATATTTGCTGCAAGAAAGCCGAGAGTTAATGGAGCAACAGTAGTGTAACTGGCTGTTTTCCATCTAAAAACATTCAAAGATGATTCCGCAAGTTGTATTGGATTATCTAGTTGCATCATTTCTATAGACAAATCCAATACTTGACCAATACCAACATTTCTTTGCATAGACGCAAATGCTGCTAACAATTCCTCGCCATAAGTAAAATTCTTCGCACAATTTCTTGCAATATCGAAACTTTCTGTGGCAAGTAGATCTCCTAGCATTAAACCTAAGCCTGTGCCAATATGCTTATTATTGCAAGCTTTACTTAATGCACAATACGCACTAGGCTTTCCACGTCTCAAATAAGATTCGTCAATAATATCATCATGAATTAATGCAGCTGTTTGAAATACTTCTAGAGCACAAGCTATGTCAAATACAGACTGTTCATGGATTTTTTGAATATTGGTTTCTTTTGATGCAGCGTAAAATGCTGAAATCGTAAGAAGAGCTCTAAGACGTTTTCCGCCTTCGCTTGAAACAATAGCTTGCTTTATTACTTGCTGTAGTGTTTGCGCACATGTGGATGAAAGATTATCTTCTAGTCCCGTATTAAATTGCTGAGAAATTAAAAAAGTAATTCTAGATTCAATATCGTTAAGACTGTAATTGTTGCCTATAAATGTGCTCATATTATGAAAGTTATCCACAGGGCTGAACATTACAAAACGCAGTTATTATTATGGTTTAATAAGCTTTTCACCGCGGAAATAGTTTTTTATTGAATGCTGACTTATGTCTTGAGAAACTTCAATATATCAAAAAATGCTATTACATAGTTTGATTATCAAAATAAAAAATCATGTAAAAAATGAGGGGGAGTATGCATGGAAATTGTAGAGGATGATTTGAAAACAAAGATATCGCATAATTGTATGGATGACTTTGATATGCAAAGTCTTATGCAAATTTATGGTGAAAGCGCTAATTCTTTTAATGGTTGTTTAGATTTTGCAGGTTCAGAAGATTTTGAAAGTTTTGCTGGAAGAGAAATTTCAGATATTAATGGGAATATATATCCTTCCAAAGAGTGCAGCTTTTTTATGACTTTTTCTAAGGAATATATTTACAACAACTGTAGTGATAGTGTGCAATGGATTAAAGGATTAGAATATTGGGTTCCGGCAGTTTCGGAAGCTTTTATAGAAAATGTTGATCGAAATGGCAAGCAATACGCCATTAGAGATATTGCAAGCAGAGCGCTTATGCGATGGTACAATATGTTTGCTTACGATGAAAAAATGTTTGGATATGATCTAGTAAACCTGCCAATAGCAATGTTGCATAATATTAATGTTCGTGACGCAATGCTTATTTCTATTCTGGATGAAAATCAAGAATGGTATGACGAAAAAACTTTGTCGGAATTTGCTTGGTGTCCTCACACTTCTGAAGTATCTCGTAATTTGCGGCATTGTTTAGAAGCAAAATTCACTCAAACAAATAATAAGCCTGATATAAAGAGAGCTATTTTCGCGTGCAAAATTTTAAAATCTATGGCTATTATTACTAAAAGCATTCCAAAATTATCTGTGCAAGTTTACGCTTTATTAGCTTATATCAGCTGGTGGTTTAGGCTAGGAGAAGTAAAGTATTATTGTGATTGTGCATTGCGCATTGATCCTGATTGTTCTATGGCAAAAATAGTGTGTGGAGCATTCGAAAATGGTCTTGAGCCAGCATGGATTGAATAATTCGCCACGCCGCAAAAAATTAGTTGGGGAATAATCGTCTTGCTTAAATGGTTTACTACTTAAGGTAAAACTTGCCCTTGCATGAACTATGCCTATATGCGTTACAAGGGGATAATACAGGAGGAACAGTTTGACGAGTGAAGTTGGATCAACGGTCGACAGCGACGAAATGCAAGATGATACTAAGCCTGTAAAAACTCGCAAGGCTAGCGCTGCGCGTAAAACCAGTACTCGAACTTCGTCAGCTGATAGCAAGACACGCAGTTCTCGCTCAAAGAAAACTGAAGACAACAAGATTGATACTGAATCAGTATCGTCTGATGCTAAACATGACGAAACTGAGGATAGCGTAGATATTGAATCTCAAGATCAATTATCTATTGACGATCCTTTAGATGACGATCCACATCTTGATGTTGATGATGAACATTTGAATCTTGATGATTTAGACGATATCCAGCCAGAAGATATATCTGATGTTGACGATTTAAGCGATATTGACGTTGCAGATGATCTTGATGATGAAGAGTCTGAAGATCTTGATGAAATTGATGATCACGACGAAATTAAGCATGATGCTCCGCAAGTGCCACAAGCAAAAGGCGCATTTGTTGTACGAGACGATGACGATGATGATAATCTAACTCCGTCTGGTAATCCTAAGCGTCGTGTAATTGCTACAGGCGCTACTGCAGATCCTGTTAAGGATTATTTAAAGCAGATAGGTCGCGTGAGCTTGCTTAACGCTGAGCAAGAAGTTGATTTGTCAGAGCGTATTGAAGCTGGATTGTATGCTCAGCATTTGCTTGATACTCAAATTGATCAAATGGAGTTTAAGCGTAAGCGTGAGCTTAAGTGGGCTGCAGCAGATGGTAAGAAAGCTAAAGATCATCTTCTTGAAGCAAACTTGCGTCTTGTTGTTTCTCTTGCTAAGCGTTATACGGGTAGAGGCATGCTTTTCCTTGATTTGATTCAGGAAGGTAACCTTGGTTTGATTCGTGCAGTTGAAAAGTTTGACTGGAAGAAGGGCTTTAAGTTCTCAACTTACGCAACTTGGTGGATTCGCCAGGCTATTACTCGTGCTATGGCAGATCAGGCTCGTACTATTCGAGTTCCAGTGCATATGGTTGAAGTTATTAATAAGCTTTCTAGGGTTCAGCGTCAAATGCTTCAAGATTTAGGTCGTGAACCTACACCAGATGAGCTTGCTCGCGAACTAGATATGCCAGTAGAAAAGGTTCAGGAAGTACAAAAGTACGGTCGTGAACCGATTTCTTTGCACACTCCTTTGGGTGAGGATGGCGATTCTGAGTTTGGCGATTTGATTGAAGATACTGACGCAATCGCACCGTCTGATGCTGTTGCATTCTCGCTTCTTCAAGAACAGTTTAGGCAAGTTTTGGAAACTTTGGCCCCTAGAGAGGCTGGAGTTATTAAGATGCGCTATGGCTTGGAAGATGGTCAACCAAAGACTTTAGACGATATTGGTCGCGTTTATGGTGTTACTCGTGAACGTATTCGTCAAATTGAGTCTAAAACAATGTCTAAGCTGCGTCATCCTTCTAGATCGCAAACTTTGCGTGACTTCTTAGATCAGTGATTGTGTGAAGTTATATTACAAAGTGTCGTATTGTTGCTTTTGCGATAGTACGACACTTATTGCTTAAAATAATCGGTTGTACGTTTAATAAGTGCAAGGGGTAGAAGTGGTCTCTCATAAAGAGCAATATGATGCTGATAGCTTGACTGTGCTTGAAGGCTTAGACGCAGTTCGTAAGCGTCCAGGCATGTATATTGGCACTACAGACAGTCAAGGTTTAATGCATTGCCTTTGGGAGATTATTGACAACGCAGTTGACGAAGCTTTAGCTGGAGCTTGCGATCATATTATTGTTACTCTTCACGACGATGGATCTATTGAAGTTGCAGATAACGGTCGTGGTATTCCAGTAGACGTTGAGCCTAAAACAAAACTTACAGGCGTTGAAGTTGTTTTAACTAAGCTTCATGCTGGAGCAAAGTTTGGCAACGCTTCTTATAATGCTGCAGGCGGTTTACATGGCGTTGGCTCTTCTGTTGTAAACGCTTTGAGTTTGCGTTTGGATGTCGAAGTTGATAGAGACGGTAAAACGCATCATATGGCGTTCCATCAGGGACATCCTGGAGTTTATAGTGATGCAGATCCAGAGCATCCATCTCCTGCTTCTCCGTTTAAGCGCACGCGAAAAAATAAGCCTACTGAGCTTGAAATTATTGGCACTGTTTCGCCAAAAACTACCGGCACTCGTGTACGCTACTGGGCGGATCCAGAAATTTTTAACTCAACTGCGCATTTCAGCTATGAGCAGCTTATTGCTCGCGTGCGTCAAACAAGTTTCCTGGTTCCAGGCTTAAAAATTACTGTTATTGACGAGCATGTGCCTGAAGGTGAATCTGCAAATATTGAAGAAATTGATTCTCCAGAAGACAATGTTATAGAAGATAATGCTGCAGAAGATAATCTTCTTGAAAACCAGTCTGATAATAGCGATGACTCTGTGCCTGAATTTGAAGAATTAGAATCTGAAACAACATTAGAAGATGAAGATGATTCTGAAGATGAGACTGAAAATATCGCGAATGAAGATGCTGAATCTGAAGAATCAGTTGCACAATCTGTTGCAAATGCTGAGTCTGCTAACTCAATGCAAAATAAGCATCATCCTCGAGTAGTTGAATTTTTGCATAATGGTGGCGTCAAAGATTTCGTTGATTTTCTTTCAAAAGGTGAAGCAGTATCGGATATTTGGCGTATTTCTGGCGAAGATACATATGTAGAAGAAACGCAAGCTGTTGATTCTGCAGGAGATTTACATGCTCAACAAGTAACGCGTAAGTGCGGCGTTGACATTGCAATGCGTTGGGTAAACGGCTACGATTCAACGATTATTAGTTTCGTAAACGTTGTTGAAACTCCTGGCGGAGGTATGCACGTTGACGGATTCTTGCAAGGATTGACCAAGCAAATTCGTAAAGCTGTTGAAGACAACGCACGCAAATTAAAAGTAAATCTTAAAGATTCGAATACGAAAATTGAGCGAGACGACATTACAGCAGGATTGGTAGCAGTCGTAACTGTTCGCATTGCTGAGCCTCAATTCCAAGGTCAAACTAAGGATGTTCTTGGAACCGCACAAGTTAAGCCAATTGTTACTAAAATGACTGATGCTCAATTTGGTGAGATGATTACTGGATCTAAGCGAGGATTCAAAGAGCAGTCTGCTAGGGTTTTGGAAAAAATCGTTTCCGAAATGCATGCTCGTGTTCAGGCGCGTAAAACTAAGGAAGTTACGCGCAGAAAGAATGCGCTTGAGTCTGCTTCAATGCCACCAAAACTTTCTGATTGCCAGCCTGGAAACGACGATGTTGCAGAACTTTTCATCGTCGAGGGTGATTCTGCACTTGGCACTGCAAAAGCTGCTAGGAACTCTGCTTTCCAAGCGCTTCTTCCAATTCGCGGTAAGATTTTGAACGTGCAAAAGGCAAGTCTTGCACAAATGCTTTCAAACAAAGAGTGTGCTGCAATTATTCAGGTTGTTGGAGCGGGATCGGGCGCAAGTTTTGATATTTCGCAAGCGCGTTATAACAAGATTGTTATGATGACTGATGCTGATGTTGACGGCGCGCACATTCGTATTTTGCTGCTGACGCTGTTCTATCGTTATATGCGTCCGCTTATTGAGCACGGTCATGTTTATGCTGCAGTGCCGCCTCTTCACAGAATTGCGCTCGCTGGAAAGCGAAAGGGTGAGTATATTTATACTTATTCAGACGACGAATTGGCTGGAAAGCTTGATGATTTGCAAGCTAAGGGCATTGATTTTAACAGCGATATTCAGCGCTATAAGGGCTTGGGCGAGATGGATGCGGATCAGCTTGCAGACACTACTATGGACCCTAGAACCCGTATGCTTCGAAGGATTCGTATGGAAGATGCTCAGCAAGCGAGCGAAGTATTCGATTTGCTGATGGGTGATGATGTTCCTCCGCGCAAGCAGTTTATTGTTGATAACGCTGATGACTTTGATCGTTCCAAAATCGATACCTGATGTCGGCATGTTGTTTGCGTTGCTTTATGTCGCCTTGTATATTTATATTCCTTTATATTGCTTTATGAAGGCGTGTTTGCGTTAGAAATATGAAGTACTAATGTTTGGGAATTTTTATGATTAACCTTCTTCTTGCTGTTATTTATCTTGCTTTCATCAGTTTGGGTTTGCCGGATGCTCTTCTTGGAGCTGCATGGCCTACTATGAGTCACGATATTGGTGCGCAAATTTCTTGGGCTGGCGGAATATCAATGGTTATTTCTGCAGGAACAATTATCTCTGCATTACTTTCGAACAAACTTACGTGCAAATTTGGCCCTGGGAAAGTTACGCTTATTTCAGTTGCTCTAACAGCTTTAGCGTTACTAGGTTTTTCTTTTGCTCCGAATTATCTTGTGCTTATTTTTCTAGCTATACCCTACGGTTTAGGTGCTGGAGGAGTGGATGCGGCTCTTAATAACTACGTTGCAGTGCACTATGAGAGTTGGCATATGAGCTGGCTTCACTGCATGTGGGGAATTGGTGCTTCTGCAGGTCCTTATGTTATGGGTTTTGCGCTTTCGCATGGTCAAAGATGGACTGCTGGATACCAGTATATTGCCGTTATGCAGATTGCTTTAACACTTGTGCTGCTCATGAGTTTGCCGTTGTGGAAAAACAATAAAAAGAATGAATTGAATAAGATCGTTGAGTCAAAAACAAAATCTTTTGAAAAGGTATCTTATGCGGGAATTTTGCGCATTCCAGGAGCTAAAAATATACTTATTATGTTCTTTTGCTATTGTGCGTTGGAACAAACTGCAGGCTTGTGGGCTAGTAGTTACATGGTTTTGCATGGAGGAGTTAGCCGCATTGTTGCAGCTGGTTGGGCAAGCCTGTTCTATGTTGGTATTACGGTTGGTCGTTTTGTAAGCGGATTTCTTACTATGCGTTTTAACGATGCAACCATGATTCGTATTGGGCAGTGCGTAATGCTTATGGGCATTCTGGTGTTGCTGCTGCCTTTGCCGAATCATATTGAGCTTGTTACAGGATTCATTATTATTGGACTTGGTTGCGCTCCTGTTTATCCATGCATCATTCATTCAACTCCGCATTATTTTGGTGCTGATAAGTCTCAAGCAATTGTTGGCATGCAAATGGCAAGCGCATACATCGGCTCTATGGTAATACCTGCGATTTTTGGAATAGTTGCACAGAATGTTTCCATGATGCTGCTTCCAGCTTATTTGCTTATTCTTCTCGCTGTAATGACTTTTATGCATGTGCGTCTGATGCGCGTTTATGCATAATAATCTCTTATAATAAAATTAAGCCCTTAAAAAGTTGAAATACTACAACTAGAAGGGCTTAATTTTATTGATAAGCAAATGATTAAGCGTTTTTTAAGTGCTAATATTATTTGCTTTACAACGTCAAATTTTAACTACAAGGTTTTTATAATATCGAACCTTAACCAATTTAAAGGTTCTTCAATCTTGTAATAAACATTGTCGTCGTCTGGAGCTGGCGCGAAAGGCACTGGCTTGTTCTTTTTCGTTGGCACAAACGGGCTAGTTGGATAATCGGGTCCAGTAACTCCATCAGGAATAGCTACTTGTGTTTTATCGTACAGCTTTGGATCTCTTCGCATAATGAATGGTCGGCTAAAATCAGGCTTATTTTTCCCTTTGCCTTTAAAGTATCCGCTCTTTTCAAGTTCATCAAATTTTGTATTTACAGGAACAAGCACAAAGAAATCATGCATTTTGTAGGTTAATCCTGTATTAGCATCTTTGTTAGAACCTTTATACATTCCTTGATCATCAAATTTTTCAGGGCTGTTTTCTGCGTTTATATCTTTACCATGTTCACAAACTCTTACACCTGGTGATGGGGAAAATATATTGTTTCCGCAAGATGGCAAATCTAATCCTTTGTAGAATTCTACTGCGCCAGTATCGCCGGAAAGTAAATGATTTTTCATCATATCATTCATAGGTAATTTTTTATCGTATAGAATAGATCCAGATATATCTTGCGAATAGTTATTCATGCTAAGATAATTTTCATCACTTATCATAATAGGCTTAGCTCCATCATTCATGAGATCGCCAACGCGTGTCCCTAACACAACTGTAGATTCACCTTCAACAAACGATGGCATTTCATTGAAGTATAAGCATTCGCCGCCTTTATTACACCAAACTCCTGCAATTGGAGAAAGGCCTTTTGTTACGCGGACATCAGCATTATTTATTCCGTCCAGATGCTCTTTTTTAGTTAGTACTTCTTTTGTTTCACTTGCATCAACACCGTAGTATAGAGTAACTTTTTTTACTTCTTTCAAATTTTCTTCACCCAATGCAGGGTAGGAGCCCACAATTTTATCAATATGATTACGAGAAGAAAATCGTGGTTTTAATTCGTATTTCGTTATTCCAACTTTTTCCAGTATTTGTTTTGCGCTGTCTATATCTTTTCCTAACAAGTCTGCAGGTACTACTTTTTTGTTGCATTTACTAGCAATAGCAATATGCATATTGTCACCTTCGTAAGCTGCATTAAAAGCTTCTCCGGGCATAGGATAAGTTGAAATAATGGTTCCAGGCTTTACTGTTGCAGGAACTTTATGAACTTCTACTTTTAAGCTCATTGCTTTTACTTCGTCAGTAATTTCGTCTACAGTTTTCCCAATAACGTTTTTTGGCATACCTGGACCAAGAGATTCCACAACTGTTATTTTTGTGGAATGATTAACTTTACTACCTGGTTTAATGCCTTTTAATGAAATGAAGGAACCTTTTTTGCGTTTATTAAGTTCCCTAACAATTTGTACTTTAAAACCTTTTGAGCGTAAATTCGTTGCAGCAGCTTGAGCATTTGTATCTTTAATTACTGGCACTGTAGCCATACCTGAATTTGTCTGTACTCTCGTCATGTAATAAATTGTTCCAATGGCTGCAACTATAGCTAGAACGATTATTGCGCAAATAATTGATATGAATGCACCTTTTTTCTTATGATTTTTATTACCTTTATTAGGTTCTTTTTGCAACTCTTGTGCATGTGTTTGTTGCTCTACTTGATTTATTTCTTGTTCTTTAGTTTTATCTTCGTAATTTTCGTTAGGCGTACCGCATTGTTCGCAAAACTTTGCATCGTCTACCATGCTACTGCCGCAATGAGTGCAAAATGACATATTTTCCCTTTCTCTTTAAAAAATTTACCTAATTTTTAATAGCTTTAGTTTTATATTATCTATTTTCTTATTGGTGACTAATCACTAATAATTTTCTAAAAATTGTTCGTAATGCTATCCAATATGTGCAATTGGGGAAACAAGCTCAGTTCCAGAAGCATCCCTACGCATATCTGGTTTAGGTAGCTCAACATTGCTTCCGCCTTCTGTAACGGCTTGCAATGGATAGTATCCAACGTACGCGTGTATCAACGTATCTTGACCTTTAAGGAATCTTTGCGAGCGCACGCCACCAGTTGCGCGACCTTTTGTTGGGTACATGTCAAATGGAGTAATCTTTGCAGAACCGTTTTCGGTTCCAGGAAGAGCTTCACTGTCTCCAGCAACGGTGAACACTACTGTTCCAGAAGCGGAGAATAAACCATTTTCGCCTTCTTCGTAATGCCACTCTATTGATTTTTCTGGCACTACTGCGAAGGTTGCAACTTTAGCGCCTTCTGCTAAACGAATACCTGCCATTCCGCCTGCTGTACGTCCTTGTGGCCTAACTTGTTTAGCGTCAAAAGTAAGTAATGAAGAATCACTACTAATGAACACAAGTCTGTCGTTGTCTTCCGCTGGGGCTGCAGCAATAACGGTGTCGTCGTCTTTTAAGTCAATTATGCTCCATGAATCCATGGTAGTTGGAGCTTCAAAATTCCATCTTTTAACTACACCGTTTCGTGTGCCGATTGCAAGTGGAGTAGCGTTTTGTGAGGCATCAAATGCTATTGCTGAAACTACATGTTCTCCTCTTACTGGATCCGTGCTTTGTGTGGAAGTTAGCAATTCTTGTGCTTTTACTCCATGGCTGAGCAGCGCAGGTTTTCCTTCTTCATAGTTAAGTTGTGGCAAATCTGCAACATGAGCTAGAACTAGTCGACCAGATGAAGTAACAAGAGCACAAGTTGAACGCGTTGTTGTCGCAAACATTGTTTTACAAGGAGTGTTAAATACGTTGTTATTGTGCGAATTCCAATGTTCTAACACTGCAATGCTTGTTCTGGCAATTAACCCTGAAGTACTTAATGCTACTGCACAAGGCTCGTCACTTAATTGCATTGCAACAGAAGATGCGTCAGCTTCTCCAGTTTTACGAGCTGCATTAGCTGCTGCAGCCAAATCTGCTTGAGTTGAAGTAATTTTATTTGCTGATTGCACAGCTTTAATCGCAATATCCTCACTGTTTTTATTTATGCTGGAGGCTACTGGAGTAAAACTACCATCTTCATTTTCGTCAAGCAAAATTGTTCTGCGTGGAGTATCCCATTGTTTAACTGCAGTATCCATATCTGCTATTACGACGTTGTCGAGTTTCGCTTCAGAACTTAATATTTGATTTAGCTCTTCAATTTTTTTGAGCAAATCGTCGCGTTCAGCTTCGAGCTCTATTCGGCTCATTTTAGTAAGTCTGCGAAGACGTAAGTCAAGAATATACTGTGCTTGAATTTCATCAAGATCGAATACTTTAATTAACTTAGTTTTTGCACTATCTGCATCTTCAGATGAACGAATAACCTGAATTACTTCATCAATATCAAGAAGTGCAAGAAGCAAGCCATCAACCAAGTGTAAGCGTTCTTGAGCTTTTTTGCGCCTAAATTCGCTGCGTCTGCGTACTACTGTTCTGCGGTGAGAAATCCAAACGTCTAATAGCTCTCTCAAGCCCATTGTGTGAGGTCTGCCGTCAACAAGTGCAACATTGTTAATAGTAAAGCTCTCTTGCAAAGGAGTGTGCTTAAAAAGTTGAGCAAGCACAGCGTTAGGATCAAAGCCTGTCTTAATCTCAATAACAATACGAGTTCCGTTATGTCGATCTGTTAAATCAATAGCACCTGAAATACCGTCTAATTTTCTTGATTTAACTCCTTGAGAAATTCTTTCCAAAACGCGTTCTGGTCCAACCATAAACGGAAGTTCTGTAACAATAATAGCTTTTTTGCGAGCAGTAATATTTTCTATATGTGTTGTAGATCTTGTAGTGAATGCTCCGCGACCTGTTGCGTAAGCTTCGCGAATGCCACTTCGACCGATGATAATTCCTCCGCTAGGCCAGTCAGGTCCTGGAACTAGTTTCATAAGATCATCTAGGGTTGCGTCAGGATGTTTCATAACATATTTTGCTGCAGCAACTACTTCGCCTAGATTATGCGTTGCCATATTAGTTGCCATGCCTACAGCAATTCCAGAAGCGCCATTTACTAAAAGATTTGGAATAGCTGCAGGAAGCACAGTAGGTTCTTTTAGTTTATTGTCGTAATTTGGTACGAAATCAACTGTGTCTTCGTTGATATCCGCGTTCATACCTAGTGATGCAGGAGCTAAACGCGCTTCGGTGTATCGAGAAGCTGCTGGACCGTCGTCAAGAGAACCAAAATTACCGTGTCCGTCAACAAGTGGCAAGCGTAGGGAAAATGGTTGAGCTAAGCGAACCATTGCCTCATAGATTGCAGAATCACCGTGAGGATGAAGTTTACCCATTACTTCACCAACAACGCGCGCTGATTTCATATAAGCATGATCAGGACTCAAATTCATATTGCCCATTTGATACACAATGCGTCGCTGCACTGGTTTCATTCCGTCTCGTGCGTCCGGTAAAGCTCGAGCATAAATAACTGAATAAGCATATTCCAAGAAGGATTTGCTCATTTCTTCGTTCAATGGTGTTTCAACAATATGCTCTTTAACTTTTCTTGGATCGAAAGCTTGCTGTGTTGAGTGATGGCGTGAGGGCATATTTAGAACTCCTTGAATGACATTACGGCTATCAATCTTACCAATTTATATGCACAAACAGCATGTTTTTGCTGAATTTTTCAGCAATTTGATTAGTTATTTATATAAATATTTATTATTCGCGTTTTGTCCAATGCAATATAAGTGGTTCAATAGTAAGTATGAGTGCTGAAATACCGTCTGAAAATGATCTTTTACAATTCGTTGGTAATGTTAAGTACGGTGATTTTTCTAATTTCGTAGTTAATGAAGATTTTTCTTATGATTTTAATGAAAAAAATCTTGGTGGAGCGTTACATATATCTTCGGTTCTTCCAGCTTTAAGTGATGCAATAGATGCTCCTGTCAAAACAGCTATTCATAACGATCCACACGCTTTACGAGAAAGCCTTGGTTTCCCTAAATCTAATTCTGCAATTGTAGTGCTAATAGATGGTTTAGGATACTGGAATATTCTTATGCGCAAAGGTCACGCTCCTTATTTACGATCCTTACTTAACGAATCAATAAATCAAAGACCAATTAGCACGTGCGTCCCAAGCACAACTGTTGCTGCAATGGCTACTTTTGGAACAGGCACATGTCCGGGTCTTACTTGTATGACCGGTTACACGCAAAAGAATTCTCAAACTGGTAAACTTGCGCAGCTTATTCAATTTAATGATGCGCCTGATCCGCTAGTTTTGCAGCAAGAGCCAACTATATTTGAAAGTTTAGTTTCTAATGGAGTCCGTGCAGATAGCGTGGGATTACCAAAGTTTGAAAATACTCCTCTTACCAAAGCTGCTTTTCGTGGAGCAAATTATATTACTGCTGGAACTCCTAGAGCTCGCATTCTTAAGGCTGCTAATAGCAGTAAAACTCCAGGTTTAACTTATATGTATTTACGTGACGCTGATAAAACCGGTCATAATTATGGTTGGGATTCTCAGCAGTGGGTTTCTGTTTTTGAGCAAATTGACGAGCAGTTGCGTCTTTTGCGAGCAAATTGTGCTCCTGGAACATTAATTGTTATTACTGCAGATCATGGGATGATTAAATCTGATCCCAATAAGCGAGTTGATATTGCTAAGCATGATGAGTTGATAAAAGGCGTATCGATGGTTGGCGGTGAACCTCGTTCTGTAATGTTGTATGCTAACAGTGACGCAAATCCTGAAGATATTATTTACCGTTGGCGTGAATATTTTGGAACTAATGCAATTGTACGTAGTAAAAAACAAGCCATTGACGATGGTCTTTTTGGTTTAGTAAACAACAGGGCAGAGGCTGTTATTGGCGATGTTATTGTGCAAGCTTGTGGAGCTTACACAATTGTTGATTCTCGCATTCAATCTGATAAAGCTATGAGTTTACCTAGCGTTCATGGATCAATGACTCACATGGAAATGGATATTCCGTGCCTCATAGATTTAGTGTAATTAGTGAGTTTTTGCTTCTAGTATTGAAAATGTTTTTATAAATCACAACTTAGCAAATAAAATGTGTGACACTCAAATTTTACTAAGAGTGTCACACATTTTGTCAATAAGCGAAAAATTTATTTTTAAACTTCTTATTTAGCTTTCACCAAATAATATTTCATCCCAGCTTGGTACTGCTGCTCTTCCAGCTTTACGTTTATTGTGCTCAGGAGATGATTTTTCTTGACCATTAGCATTAATTTCTTGATTATTTTTAGCAGAATTTTGATTACTTTCAGCAGCATTTTTTTGCAAATTCGTACTAACAATATCTGCTTTTTCAGCATTTTGAACTTTTGCAGCCAATGATTTTTGTGCTTCATTAGACTCATTGACGATTTTGCTATTCGTTTCGTTTCTATTAATAAATTCAGCATCCGGTTGTATTAGCGAAGGCTGCTGAGAATTATCTTCTTTAATAAATTGCGTATTTGTTTTAGTAGAACGCTTAGAATAGCCTTTTTCTAATACTTGCTGTATGTCAGAATTATTGTCCTGATTTTCGAAGGAAGATTGGGCTTGTGCATCTGCAAGTTTGTCACTGTTTCTAAGTTCCCATTGAGAAACAGCTCGTTCGATTCTGGCAGAACGAATAGAATTTCCTGGAAGCTCTTCAGTGTTGAATGGGAAATTAATGCTTACAGTGTCTCTATAAGCTCCACCATATGGAGACTGTTTAGAAGTATCCGCTGCATTAACATCTTCACCAAGCAATAATCTAGACGAAGGGTTCGCGCATGTAACAGAGTTGTCATGCATGTTCCATGTCCACTCAGCTTTAATAGTGCGACTAGCAGTTTTGAAAGTAGCAGTAATTCGCCATGGCTCTAATCCTCTGCGCGTTGCTTTCCATTGCACTGTTTCCATGCCAATATGTGCTTTAGCTAACGTTCTTTCAATTAAATCTGCAATAGTGCGCATATTGCTTTGTTTAGGAGCAGGTACTAGAAGGAACTGCTCAATTGCATACTGCTTTTCGGTTTCAACGCCTGCAGAAAAACGCCTAACTTGTGCTTCACTAACGTTGTATCTTTGTGCTACATGTGAAGGTGCAACTCCTGCGCGAATCAATGCCTGAATTTGCGAAATAGGCAATGTTGCATTAGATTGCATAGAATTTGCGCCAGCGTTTGCTGAGTTCTGTTCATCGCTGTTTTTACTCGTAATTTTATGTGAACCAGCGATGGCGCGTTCCAGCGTGTCGTCCACTTGAATACGTAACGGCGTGTTTTCACAAATGAAAATCAAATTACCGTCTGCGTCAATATGGTCAAAACTCGCCTCTTTTGGCGGATTTTCAAGCATTATGCACCACTTTCTTCGCTTTTAACAATACTATTTATATACTTTAGTCCATACACTGCATTCTTTACCATTTTATTTAAAATAAAAAATGTGTAATATACGGGGTAGCATTCGTGTATGCTATGCGCGTAAGTAGCTTTAAAAACGAAAGGACCATAATGGCACAGGATTATGATTCTCCTCGTAGCAAAGATGAGGACGAAGAGTCGTTGGAAGCTTTGAGTAAAGGTTCTCAAAATTCAAACAGCGATATTGACGATGATGAAAATGCTATTGCTGAAGACTACGAGTTGCCAGGTGCTGATTTAAGTAACGAAGATGCATCCGTAACTGTTATCCCTATGCAAGGCGATGAATTTATTTGTTCTGAATGCTTCTTAGTTAAGCATCGCAGCCAGTTAGCTGAAACTAATGCTGATGGTCAGCCTATTTGCAAGGAGTGCGCAGCTTAAATGGCATATGACGAGACCTATACTGGCCCCGAACAGGTTGAGGTATTAATTAAGTATCTCGATGATGAAACATCTACATTACAGCCGCTTTGCTACGCGCATGCAGGTGATGCAGGTGCCGATTTAAGAACTACCCAAGATTTTACCTTGCGTCCTTTCCAGAGAGCGCTTGTTCCTACTGGAGTTGCTATAGCTTTACCTGCAGGTTATGTTGCTTTAGTGCATCCTCGTTCTGGTTTAGCAGCAAAACAGGGTGTGACTGTGCTAAATGCACCTGGAACAGTTGATGCCGGGTATCGTGGTGAAATTAAGGTTCCTCTTATTAATTTAGATCCTGAGAACACAGTGCAATTCCATAAAGGTGATCGTATCGCTCAAATGGTTATACAACGTTATGTAGAAGCACAATTTATTCCCGCATCTAAATTACCTGAATCTGATCGCTCTGATAAAGGTTTTGGCTCCACTGGCGTACAATAATCTTTTTATAAATATCCGACCGGTTTTTAAAACTGAGTCGGATTTATTGTATGTATTTTTTGTTTTTGTAGTGTATTGAGCGAATTGCAGGTAGGATAGTAAAAGTACCAGGAGGTGCCAAATGGGTGAACTTCAAGAGGATGTAAAAGGATCCAATAGGCTCGGATGTGAAATCAGCGAAGATTCTCGAAATCCATTATTGCCAATATTGAGCATGTGCCAATGGCATCATCCTAATGAGGATATGAGCATTCTTCATAGAGCTTATGATCGTGCTGTAAAGCAGCATACAGGTCAAAGACGCAAATCTGGTGAGCCATACATTATTCATCCTCTTGCTGTAGCTCAAATTCTTGCAGATCTTGGAATGGGACCAATTGTTGTTGCTTCAGGATTATTACACGACACTGTAGAAGATACAGATTACACGCTAGAAGAATGTCGAGCTGAATTTGGCGATACTGTAGCAGGTCTTGTAGATGGTGTTACAAAAATATCCAACATGGAATATGGCGAAAGTGCTCAAGCAGAAACTATTCGTAAGATGGTTGTTGCAATGAGCCGCGATGTGCGAGTGCTTGTAGTAAAGCTTGCGGATCGTTTGCACAATGCTCGCACTTGGAGGTATGTTAAGCCATCAAGTTCACATAAAAAAGCAAGAGAAACTCTTGACGTATATGCGCCTCTTGCTAACCGTTTAGGTATGAATGCAATTAAAACTGAACTTGAAGAGCTGAGTTTTAAAGTACTGTATCCAAAAATTTATAATGAAATTGTTGTTTTAGTTGCTCGTAGAGCAGGTCAGCGCGAAGTTTATTTACGACAAATTCTTGAAGAAATTAATGCAGATCTTGCAGAACAACACGTTAAAGCATCAGTAAAAGGTCGACCAAAAGATTATTTCTCTATTTACCAAAAGATGATCGTTCGAGGTCATGATTTTGCTAATATTTACGATTTAGTTGGCGTGAGAATAATAGTCGATTCTATTCGTGACTGTTATGCAGCATTAGGTGCAGTGCATGCTCGATGGAGCCCTGTTCCAGGACGTTTTAAGGATTACATTGCAACTCCAAAGTTGAATATGTATCAAAGCTTGCATACTACAGTTGTAGGCCCTGGTGGAAAGCCAGTAGAGATTCAAATACGCACATGGGATATGCATAGGCGTGCTGAATTTGGTATCGCAGCGCATTGGAAGTACAAAGCTAATGGTCAGGCTGGTCGCGCTTTAAGTAAGCCTGATAATGATGATTTAAAACGCGAAAATAATATTGATGACAAAAAAGAGCTTAGCGAAGCAGATAATCTTAAGTGGATTCAACAGCTTGCTGATTGGACTAGTGAGACTCCAGATTCAGATGAATTCTTAGGTTCATTAAAGCAAGATCTTGGTGCTTCTGAAGTTTATGTTTTTACTCCAAAGGGGAGTATTGTTGCGCTTCCGCAGGATGCAACTCCTGTTGATTTTGCATATTCTGTGCATACTGAAGTTGGTCATCGCATGATGGGTGCTCGTGTAAATGGACGTTTAGTTCCTCTTGATACGAAGCTTTCAAACGGTGACACTGTAGAGGTACTTACTTCAAAGTCGGATACAGCTGGACCATCACGCGATTGGCTGAGTTTTGTAAAATCTCCTCGTGCTCGAAATAAAATACGTCAATGGTTTAGCAAGGAACGCCGCTCTGAGGCGATTGAAGAGGGCAAGGATGAGCTAACTCGCGCTATGCGTAAACGTAACTTGCCTTTAACTACTTTGATGACGCAGCAGGCATTAATTGGCGTTGCTGATGAATTGAATTTGCCTACTAATGTTGAGTCTTTATATGCGGCTATTGGCGAAGGCCAAGTTTCTACACAGAATGTTATTTCGCGTTTAGTAAAAGATGCGGGCGCTGATGAAGTTGCAGAAGAAGTAGAACAAGAAGCATTGCCTTTACGTCATGTTGAGCGCAGCCATAAGTCTAACGGCGCTTTGGGAGTATCAGTTAAGGGTGTTGGAGACGTTTGGGTAAAGCTTGCAAAATGTTGCATGCCAGTTCCAGGAGATATGATTATTGGTTTTATAACACGAAACCAAGGTGTGTCTGTGCATAGGACTGACTGCCAGAACATGCTCGATTTGCAAAAAACTCAATCAGAGCGCGTTATTCCTGTTCAATGGACTAGCGATAAAGGCTTGTTCTTGGTTAAGGTCCAAGTTGAAGCATTGGATCGACAACATCTTCTTTCGGATGTTACTCGCGTTCTTTCAGATCATGGAGTAAATATTCTTTCCGGAACTATTGCTACAGGCGATGACCGTGTTGCAACAAGTCAATTTACCTTTGAAATGGCAGATCCTCAGCACTTAGCAACTCTACTTGCTGCTATCCGTAAAATTGAAGGCGTTTTTGACGTTTACCGCATTACGGGAGCAAAAGATAGCGCAGAGCCGCGTTTGCGAAAAATGGAACGAGGAGATTTATAAAAGATGGGCACCCCAGCTTTGGAGTGCCCATCTTCGTTTTTGCGCAAATAGTATTTGTCTAATGTAATAAATACGAAAAACGCTTAATTTCAGGCAGTGACAGCCTTCTTCAACAAGGAGCCAGCAGAAATACGTACACCGTAAGAAGCTGGAATCTTGATTGTTTCACCGGTACGCGGGTTGCGGCCAGTGCGCTCAGCACGCTTTACGCGTTCTGCGGAGAACAGACCAGTAAGCTTCAAACCTTCACCGGACTGTAAAGCCTCAACGAACACATCCTGGAATGCGTTGACGGCGGCTTCGGCCTGCGCCTTGGTCAGGTTGGACTTCTGTGCGATCTTAGAAACGAGATCAGACTTGTTGTATGCCATGCAGCATCCTTTGTGTCAGGGGACCTTCTCTTCAAAGGTCACGTTCATACTAGATACTAGTACATTTTCCCTACAAATGTAGCCATTTTTGCATTTTTTCTTAATATTTTTATTTATTTTTTATTATTTTTTATTTAAAACATACTCGTATTAAATCAGATACGATATTTGCTAATAAAAATACACAAATGTTTGTAAATTTCACTTATATAAGCTCATTATTGCTAAGCCACTTCATTGCAAACGCGCCTAACGGAATTCTTAACCAGTAGAACATAAGTCTATACAGAAGGGTGGCAGACAAAGCAACTGTTGGAGGAACACCTACAGATGTAAAGGCGAAAGTAAGAGAAGCTTCAACAGCACCCAAGCCGCCTGGTGTAGGCACTGCCGATCCAGCAGCGTTAGCAAGTAAGAATAGTAAGATTGTTTCCCAAGGATTTGCGTAATATCCAAATGCAAGTAAAGAAATCCAATAACCCAATCCAATGCATGAAACAAGCACAATAGCACCGAAAGAGCCCGCAATAAGTTGCATAGGATGTGAAATAAGTTCCTTAATTTGACGACCGTAATCAGATAATATTGGCAAATAATGTTTGCGAATTGTTTTACGAGCGGACGGGATAACCATTAAAACACAAACTATAAGAGTGATTATTCCAATGAAAGTAATGAGCATATGAGTAGGAATCATTCCAGAAAGCACATTTTTACCAGTGAAAACGCCTATAGAAAGTAATACTAAAGTTGTCATTAATGCTTGAATAAGCCATACTGCACTAGTAATTGCTGTAGCTTGAGCCGGAGTGTACCCGTTTTTCTTTAATAATTGCATATTTACAAATGCAGGACCAACACCAGCAGGCATAGAAACTGCTGTGAAACCAGAAGCTGCTTGAGATGCAAACAAAACATGTGCAGAAGGTTTTTGATCATCCATGAATGAGCCGAGAGTAATTGCAGATCCAATCCAAGCAAACATGCTGCAAGCAAAGCACATAAATACCATTACATTATCTGCGTGACGCAAGGCAGCAAATATTTCCTGAGGATGCCACTGTGTAGCGATAACAGCAACAGCAACAATTGAAAGAACTAAGCTAACAAAGAAACGTATATTGAAACGAGCTAAACGCACAGTATCATAATCTTCTTCATCTGTGCTTAAAGCAACTGTTTCACTTAACTTATTGCAAAGATTTTGGAAAACTTTTTTATTCCAAGATGGCAAAGATCTCGTAGAAGCAGGAATAGCGGCTTTTTGCATAAAAGGCAATAGCGCAGATAACTTTTCTACACCCCATGTGTTAATAGCAGCTTTAAGAGCAGTGTCAATATCTGTGCAAGATGCAATAAGCGTTAAAAGCTGAACTTTATCAAGTGCAATATTTGTATCATCGCTGGCAACATCGCCGTTTTGCCAACCTGCAATAACTGGGGTTCCATCTTCAAGCCTAGCAATAGTTTCAGGAGTGATGCGTCTATGCGTAATACCGCGAGTATTAGCCGCATCGACATAACGCATTAATTTTGCTGCATCATCAATAGTTAAAGTGTTCAAATTACAAGGCAGCAGAGCGTTAGAAGCGTGAAAAACCATTATTGAAGATTTATCACTGTCGCTTACTCCATAAACATTCGCTGTTGGCAAATGCATATTTCGTAAAACAAGAAGCATAGAAAGATGGTGATGAACAGAATGCCTAGCAGAACGATCTCTACGAGTCGGTATATCTACTAAACGCACCCACTGCCATAATTGATTTAAATAACCTGGTAAATGAACTTGATTATCTAATACTGAAATTACATAACGTATGCCGTGAATGTCTGTTGCATCATACAATCTTGAATTTTCAATTAAATCGTCATCAAGACTTGAACGAAGTACTCCAGTATGATCAGCTTGCTGAGTTCTACGAGTTAATTGAGTAAGATTATCTATGCCAATATTTTTTAAAGCAAGAATAATATCGTCACCCCAAGCACCCTTACTGCGTGTGCCTTTTGCGAAACGAATAAGCGTACCAATTGCTCTTCCTAAGCAGCATGATACGAGAACAGCAGAGTAGGAGTCCCAAGATGAAAATAGAAGTATTGCTGTAACAATGAATAAAGCATTCCAGCCCCACATTACATGCTTATATTCGCGTCTAGGACCACTAACTGTAAGAAAAGCAACTAGAACAGCATACATGTCTGGAAGCAAATCAGCCCAAGTGTTATTGGACTGCATTTGTAAAGATTCAATCAAAGCTATATTGTGTGTAGAAAATATCGCAATAGATAACAGCCATACTGAACCATAACTTATAAACAGTGTAATAACAGAAATAGCGGTATCAATCCAACGCCTGTCAGAAACCATGTGTGCAATAACTTCTGCAACAACAATGAGAGTAAGACCTTGCTGTATCAGAACAAATGAAAGATTATTAAAAGATAATCCTATAATTTGAGTAGCACTTCGTGCATCAATCTTCATAGCATCAGCTGTTGCTGATAAACACATTGACGACAACAAAGTAAAAACGCCAATTACAACTGATGATATTGCATACAACAAATCAGCCCAACTACGTACTAAGCTAGGCTGAGTATCTTCAATAACAAGATTTGGATTTATGCTAGATTGCATGGCTTTACCGTCTACTTAATCAATAAAGTCCACCAATCGTGAAGCAAATCCAGTGTAAGATTCTGGTGTCATTGCTTGCAAACGAGCTGCAGTATTGGCATCAAAGCTACGAGATTTAATGAATTCTTCTACGTCACTTTGTGAAATATGGTGACCGCGCATTAATTCTTTTACTTGCTCATATGGTCGTTCCATACCAGGTACGCCAGCAATTTCTTCAGCACGCATTGCTGTTTGAATTGGCTCTCCAAGAACTTCCCAATTTCCGTCTAATTCTTTTGCCATAAATTCTTTATTAGGATGAATAGACTTCAAACCGCCTAAAAGATTATTCAAAGCAAGAAGAGCATAACCGAAAGCTGAGCCAACATTCCTTTGAGTAGTAGAGTCTGTAAGATCACGCTGCCAGCGGCTTTCAGTAAGAGTTGCACATAATGTGTCAAACAGTGAGCAAGAAATCTCAAGATTAGCTTCAGCGTTCTCAAAACGAATAGGGTTAACCTTATGAGGCATAGTAGAAGATCCTGTAGCTCCCTTTACAGGAACTTGCACAAAAATACCCCTAGAAATATACATCCATACGTCAACTGCAAGATTATGCAAAATATGGTTTATGTGACTTACAGTGCTATAAAGTTCAGCCTGCCAATCGTGGCTTTCAATTTGAGTTGTTAATGGATTCCATTGAAGACCCATTCTATTTTCAACAAACTCTTGAGATACGCTAATCCAATCAACTTCTGGGAAAGCAGCTAAATGAGCTCCAAAAGTTCCTGTAGCACCATTCAACTTTCCTAAATACTCTTGATTATCAAGATGACGAAGTTGACGACGTAAACGATATGCAAACACTGCCAATTCCTTACCCAAAGTAGTTGGAGTAGCAGGCTGGCCATGAGTTAACGAAAGCATAGATAAATCTCTATATTCGTTAGCATTCTTAACTAAATAATCAACTATCGCTTCTAAATTCGGACGATAAACGTTTAAAACAGCTTGCTTTACGCAACGCGCAATAGAAAGATTATTAATATCTTCACTTGTGCATGAAAAATGCACTAAAGTTTTTAAATTTGAGAGCTCAGTAGCATGACCAAGCTTATTCTCTGCTTCGTCTAACGCATCGTCAATGTAGTATTCAACAGCTTTAACATCGTGATGAGTAATAGCCTCATGTGCAGCATGTCGAGCGATTCCTTCAGCATCAAAATTTTCAGGAATAGAACGTAAATATGAGCACTCTTCATCAGTTAAAGGATTAACACCCTTAACAATTGGCTGGAATCGATTAGCTTCATAACCATTTGCGAGAAGAATCATCCACTCAACTTCTACACGCATGCGCTCGCGATTTAACGCAGGTTCGCTTAAATATTCAACGAGTGCGGATGTTTGATTATGATAACGTCCATCGAGAGGAGTCAGAGCTATTGCAGGAGAAATATCGGTAAGCTTCATAGTTTAAGGTTACATCATGCTGCGAATTAGCTTAATTTTACTCAATAAGAATTTAATTATTTTATTTTTTCATTATTCCTTGCCACAATGTAGTACTTTGCAATTTGCCATTAATAGTATTCTGAAAATGTCGATCTTGCTCGCGCACACTTTTAGATCCGAGTTGAAGAGCATCTTCATAAGCTGCAGTATGGTAATGCAAATCATGAGTTAAAGTTCCTTCTTCTGGAACATCATTAACGAATATTCCGTCATTATCGAATTTTTTAATCGAATATTGTTTGCCAGAAAAACGCGTGACTCCAGGAGGTAAAGAACGCTTAGATTCTTTAACATGAATTGCATGCCCATGAATAGTCACCCAATTATTTCTACGAGGATTCTCCTTGCCATCTAAAGATGGTACAATCTCATCGTCCATCTCAATACTAGTAACCCAAGTCTTCTTGGGAATTGGATGATTTGCAATAGGAGATCCAGCAGTAACAACATGCTGTATGTTGTACTGTTTAGAGTAATCGCTTGCAATGCTTGCTGCAACAATGCCTCCCTGAGAATGGCCTACTAAAGCAACAGGCTCGTTAGGTTTAATTCCAGAACGTTTCATAGCTTCTACAACCATTCGAGTGCTATCAGCTTGTTTTCTCATTAAAGAACTATGACTCATTACTTCTGCGTTTTGTGCCCAACCAAAAGGAGAGTGTTCTTTACCGTCAGTTCCTGGAATTATTACTAACCATGACGAACTGCCATCGCTGCGCTTAAAACGTTGAATTGCAATAGTAGCAGCATCTGGATTAACAAGTGGTGGCCTAACGCCCAAATTTCCGCTTCCAAGTTCCGTTAAATTTTCTAAAGTTTCAAGCAGATTACGTCCAGGTCTAGCAAGAACAGATCCAGGTTTTCTCCACGTCTCATTTACTTTAGTGAGAAGTAAATTATTACCTTGCTTTCGATCATTAATAGGCGCGCTTACGAAGCTAAGAGCACTAGAAATAAATGGAATAGCTTGTGATAAATATTTTTGAGCATTGGATAAAAAGTTTAGTGAGGTTTCACGCTCTTTTTTATTTATGGGGCCTTTCGCATTTCCGGCAATAAATATTGGCAAACTTGTAATAGGATTTAAAATAAGGTGCTGCGATAAACCTCGAATAATTCCTTGTTGCATACTCTTAGTTGCGTAGGACCATTTAGCAAGATATTGGAAACCTGAATGATTTTTATCATCTTGTTTGACAGCAAGACTTGCGGACAATAAAACGTGTAAAGCAAAAATAGGGTTTGCAAGAGCCAAGAAAGAAATTTTATTGTCTAACTCGTCTTTTGCACGAAATTCTGCATCTTCATATAAATTATTTGCTCTTACAATAAGAAAAGCAAGATTTTCTAAATTTTGAGACATTAAATAACATTTATGAGCATACTCATGACATATGCTTTCAGTTAAAAATGATTGCGAAGAATCATGAATATATGCTCCTGATTCTTTTTGTATACCATAATTTTGACCGGCAATAACCATCGCTGCATTAAGCCATAAATTTTTTAGCGTAAGCAATTCTTTAGCAATATTGTTGAGTTTTCTGGAAAAACTAATATACGCTTCTCTATCAGCAACGCTAATCGTCATTCCACCTACAACAGAGGACTTAACTTTCCAAGACATACTATATTCCTCCGCGAATGTTATATAACGCATACGCTTGTGCGGAAATATTTTTCATACTATGACGAAAATGTTCGGCTGCAAGCCCTTGCCAATCTTCTAATTCAGTCGCTGCGGATTCTGCTATAACGCAGCGAGCGCACTCTTGAGTGCGTTGTATAAGCCATTGCCATTCGTAATATGTGTGCATAATCGTTATTACACACGTTCATTAATAAAAAGTCACTAAAAAATATTCAATGTGGTTAAAAGGTTATTCAATGCTTATTGCTTCGCTTATAACCAATCTTGAAGATTTAATTACCAAGGCTTATTGCTGCTTTCATCAGTTTTAGTACGTTTTTCTGTCTTTTCTAAACCTTGCTGGTCTTCTTGATCCTGTGAATATTTAGAATCCACATGATCGTTCTGTTTTAGCAAGTTTTCAACTTTATTGCGCTGAGTATTGTCCAACTGAGGCTTAGACGAATCTGACTGCTTTTTATCTTTAGAAGGATTGTCAGAATTATCGTTTTTAAAATGATTGTTATGCTTTTTCGGTTTCTGTTGCTTATTAGTATTGTTTTGATTCTGCTTTAATTTTTCTGTTAACTTTCGTGATAATTCAGCATTTTTGTCAATACTACTTCGAAGTTGAGGAAGCAGCATCATTTCTTGAGATTTAGCATCATCAAATTGAGCATCAGTTTGCTGTTGCTGAGTTAAAAGCACATTCTTGTCGCTATCGATACTCTTGGAAGATTTTATGTTAGAAATAAGGCTATCAGTAGCAGCATTATATGCGTATTGTGCTCTCCAATTTACGATAGCAAAATACGCTATTAATATCGCAATAATCAAGAACAAGAATGTAACAATGCGAATAATTGTGCGACTAGACATGTGCTTCATACTAATTTCCTTGAAGTTATAAACCACGACATTAATTCCCAAATTAAAAGTATCGACGCAAATATTGCAAACGGCCAAATAATTGGTTCAGGTCTCAAACGAGGCTTTGCTGTCTCGTTCATTCTCCATTGGTGTGAAAGAATTGGTTTTGCTTCGTCTCCAAATGTTACATTTAAAGATGAGTGCATATACTTGCCGCTAAGCTCATCGGCAATATTTCGTAAGTTCTTTTCATCAAGCTTTGAAATGCCAGGATTGCCCGTAGCAGGATCAATAACCCATTGATTAGAGGTATTGTTTTCGCTGTAGTCGTCAAGTTGCAGCTGTGTTTTTTCCAAAGGTATTTTAGCTCCTTTAGATGAGCCTATTCCAATAACAAATGCGTTAGTAATATAAGCTCTGAGCGATGAAAATGTGCGGCGCTTCCGTTGAGTTGTTTCCTCACCGTCGCTTATAACATACAAAACTGTTGTGTCATCTGGATGAGCATCATGTATAGCTTTTGCAGTAAGCAAAGTTTGATCTATAGGTGCGTCAAGACTAGTTCCAGTAGCTACGCTAGTTGGCTCAGTTCGTAGAGTATTTATCCAATTGTCAACTGCTCTAGCATCAGGCGTCAATGGGACATCAACAGACGTAGAAGCACCAAAAGAAATAGCAGCAAAACTTGAGTTAGCATAGGATTTTGTTATTTGATGAATAATATTCCTTGCTGCTTCAATACGCTCAATCTTACTATTTTTTGCATAATCAGCGTCTTTTGCTCTCATTGAACCTGTTATATCTAGAGCAATAATCACGTTTGTTGCATTTACTGCTCTTTGTAAAGTTGAACGCATAATACTTGGAGATAGCACGCAAATTATTAGCATTATACATATGCCAATACGTCTTAATCTCATGCAAAAAGTTTCATCACTTGATTCAGGTTTCCTGCGTATAGGCACAATTTCAAAAAACATTGCTGCCAACAAAACCAATATTGCAATAATCGCAATAATCCAACCATATGATGGAGAAAAAACCAACTGACCTGCTTGAGAAGTGTCAGAAGCTTCAATTTTAGCGTGTGCAAACAGTAGGGTAGTAGCAGAAAATAGTGTTGTTGTCATCGCTTCATCCTCTTTGCAATAGCTAGCCAAATCACAACGCTAAACACAGTAAACAAAACCCAAAGACCAGGATCGTCGCTAAAAGCAGACTGAGCAGCGCCCTGAGGAATTGCAGTATGTCTTTTTTCAATTTCTTTTACTAAATTAATAACAGAATCAGAATTGCGTTGAGAAAGGAAAATTCCACCATGAGATTCAATAAGCTGTTTCATTTCTAATGTAGTGTCATCATTCTCATTCTGTTTTGCGCCAGAATATAACCCATCGACCGTAATTTTAGCCTGCTTTGTTAAATCTAAAGCTTGCTTTAATGAGTAAGTTTGTTTTCCAGAAACAACATTATCTGTAGCAAGAACAATAGAAGAACTTCTATTAAAACGGCTTTGTATTTTATGGTTATTATGAGCAGAACCATAAATAAAACCTGGAAGCATTGCTGCGCAACTAACTAAACCGTCTCCAATAAGCGATGTTGCGTTTTTGCGATTTTGAGTTCCTTCAAGCCAGTCAGAAATTTCTTGATATTGACGTTGTTGTAAACGATTAATGCGACTTTGCGATTGAACTCCGCCAAGCAAATTTGCAGCATATTGCAATTGTTTTTTAGCCAATCGATAGTCGTCAGTCAGTGGAAAAACTGTCCTAGATGTGGAGTTAAAAATGCTCAATCCAATGCGTTCACCCTGAAAATGCTCAATAAAATTAAGATACGCTTGAATCACTTCGCGATCATATGGTAGAGCAGAACCTGAAACGTCTAAGCATAAAACAATGTCTCTAGAACTAACTTGCTCGTTCGCATTAAACACTCGTGCTGGTCTGGAAGCAACAGCAAGCGCACTGCACAAAGATACTACCAATGCAGCCGTAGCAAACCTTCTAAACATTCGCCACATATACCATGAATGACTAGTAGTAGTTCCTTGTAGATCATTGTCAAAAGTAAAAGTATAGAATTTTCGCGTAATATTACTAGTTTGACTCTTATACTTCTTTTTTAAAATATTGCTACGAATGGAATCTAAAATTAGTAAGACAGCAAAAATTGCTACAGAAACAACAACGCCTGCAACAAAAAGCAATGGCCATTGCCATCTCCATGGCCATATGTATTCCCAAACATTATTACTCATCAACGTTTGTCCTTCGTTTGCCAGCCTTCAAGCAATACTAAAACCCATTCAGCAGCCTGCTCAACAGTAGTATTTCGCGCTTGCTCGTTTGCTTTGCGATCAGCAAATTCTGGAGGATACAAAGCAGATATTGTTTGGCGTAACATATCAGCACCTTTTTTATTGCGCCATTTCAAGCGCAAAGAAGCCAATTCTCCCAAAGTGTGAGTTTGAATATCTTCACCGCTCATCTTCGAAATATAAGATCTAGCAATAGACGCCAATTTTGCACAAGCCTGATCTTTAGTAAGTTCATTGTTATGATACTTCTCAACAATCGCATCAATATCTTTACGCCAAGCTTGTTTGTTTACATTATGAATGTGAACTGCTTCTGTAGAATTGCTACTTTCAGCTAATTTCTTTGGCTTTTTAAAAGAAAAATATAAAACCGCAAAAGCAATAAAGATAACAACAAGCGATGCAGAAAGTAGTATTAAAAAAAGCGTTTCATCATGTAAAGGCTTTTGAATATCTTCCAGGCTCATTCTATTCAACCTCCTTGCTAAATGAGTCAGCAAGATAATTTGTACGGCTCACTTTTTGCGCAGAAATATGGAAAACTTCTTCACTTGAAGAACCATGAATTATTGAAGATTGAACACCAAGCAGCATATCGTATAAAGCGTTTATTCTAATATTTCTACGAGCTTCAACTTCATTTTTATTTGATTCTTTTTTCAAAAACGCCGGTACTTTACGTAAAGTAATTCCATCAAATATTTGCAAATCAATTGCAGAATCAAAAGGATTAATAGGAGAAATAACAATAACGACAAGCTTATGGTTTTGCGTAATTTTGCGCAAAGATTCAGCGTTATGAGCTTGTAATGCATACTCATCAGTTATTAAAACTACCAGACCATTATTGTCAATATTTTTTAGTAGCGAAGTAAGCAACGCATCAATATCTCTGGTATTTTTACGAGTATTAAGCAACGTATAATCTAGATTTCGCTCAAAATCAGAAAAGTTGCTAGCAGCATGAACATTGATAACATTTTTTCCATCTGCACACAACAACGAAACAGCATCATGACGTTTTAAACTCAAAGACGCAAAAAAGCATGCAGAATTAGACGCAACTTCATACAGAGATTCTCCAGAAACACAAGCTCCATTCATATTTATGCTTGTATCTAAAGCAATCCAAGTATGAGAAGACGAAGTACGCTCTCTAGAAGACACCATAGGCTGTCCAGTTCGAGCGCTCGCAGACCAGTTCATCATGCGAGCTTCATCTCCTGGCTGCCATGCGTGTATGTCAATAACATCACCTGTGCCAAAACGCCTGTGCGAAGGATGGTCTCCCTCTAATAAGCCTAAAGCTTTACGCGCAATAGGCAAATCAATTCGCTGATCCAAAAGCTCAATTTTGCGACGCACGGCTTTAGCAGGTTCAGATAATACTAACCGCTTCGTACGCATCATGGCACAGGAACCGTCTTAACTAATGCATCAATTACTTGATCTGTAGTAATAGAATCAGCTAAAGCTTCAAAAGTTAAAAGTATGCGATGCCTTAACACTTCATGCGCAAACAATTTAATATCTTCAGGTATCACATAATCGCGTCCAGAAAGTAAAGCGTGAGCTTGAGCAATACGAATAAGTGCAATTGATGCACGAGGGCTAGCTCCCATACGAACCAATGAATTAATCGTAGGAAGTGGATGCGTACCTTCACCGCGAGAAGTGGCAACAAGATCAACTACATACTTCATAACTGCTTCAGAAACGTGTATGTGACGCGCTGCAGTACGCATAAAAACAACATCTTGCAAACTTATGCGTTGAGTATTTAGCTTTGAAGGATCAACGACATCCGATCCTCGTTGAGTAAGTAATTGCAGCATACGAACTTCCTCGTCAGGATTAGGGTAAGTCATAACTGCTTTTACCATAAAACGATCCATCTGGGCTTCTGGAAGATTAAATGTTCCTTCTTCCTCAATTGGATTTTGCGTAGCAATAACCATAAATGGTTGAGGCAGAGGAATTCTTTCGCCTCCAATAGTTGTTGCTCCTTCTGCCATAGCTTCAAGCATTGCAGATTGAGTTTTTGCGTTTGAACGATTAATCTCATCCAACAAAATAACATTTGCATGGATAGGACCAATTTGCGTAGTAAAACGTTGGGAAGCAAAATCAAAAACTTGAGTACCAACTAAATCTGCTGGCATTAAATCCGGAGTACACTGCACACGACGGAAACTACCTGACATAGCTGTTGCAAGAGTTTGAGCAGCAGTAGTTTTTGCGAGACCTGGTACTGATTCAATAAGAATGTGTCCGCCTGCAATAAGAGTAAGGATAAGAGACTCTCGTAAAGTGTCTTGACCGACTAAGGTTTGTGCAAAACGTGCGCGCAAAATATTTGCAATTTGTTGGCAACGACGTATGTCATCACTCGAAATAGTTGCAGTAACTTGCGCACTTGTATTAGAAACAGCAGACGGCTGAGGTACAGCTGATCCAATGCCAAGCTTAGAAGCAATTGAAGTTTTATCGGTTAACGGTTTCTTCTGTGGTTGCGGTGGAAATAATGCCATAAGAGACATTTTAACCGATATGCAGTACTGACATGTTCAAAAATGGCATTTTTATTGTCTTTATAAGATAATTTGCAATATTTAAGACAATTAGATTTCTTGAGAATCTAGGGACCAATTAATTGGCGAAACTCCCATATTAATTAAAGCCTGATTAGCTCTTGAAAATGGATGCGATCCAAAGAATCCTCGCATTGCAGAAAGAGGGCTTGGGTGCGCTGATGTAATAAGAGTTGCATTCGTCAGCAAAGGAGCCAAACTTTGCGCATTACGACCCCATAAAATAGCTACAAGCGGCAATGGATTACCATTGCAATCAGTTCTATTGTTTAATGCTCGAATAGCTGCATCGGTTACAGGCTCCCAACCTTTTCCTTGGTGGCTATTTGCCTTACCAGCCTCAACAGTTAAACATCTGTTAAGAAGCATCACACCCTGCCTGGTCCACGGTGTTAGATCTCCACTCTTTGGAGTTTCTACGCCTAAATCGTTTACTAATTCTTTATAAATGTTTATGAGACTTTTTGGCAGTGGGCGCACTTTTGCAGCTGTGCAAAAACTTAAGCCTACTGGATGGCCCGGCGTTGGATATGGATCCTGGCCAACAATTAAAACTTTAATGCTTTTTAGTGGAATAGAAAAAGCACGCAAAATATTGTGGCTAGCAGGAAGAATATGATGTCCGCTTTCTATCTGCTCTCGCAAAAATACTCCCATTGCGCGTATTTGTGGCTCAACTGGCTTTAATGCTTCAGCCCAATCAGGATCCATTAGCTCGTTTAAAGGTTTAATATTTTGAGGATTCATATTGCTACTGTATGTCAAGGCATACCATAAAAGGAAATTAATCAAATTTTCTAAATTTGTGCTTTGTGCTAAGCATTGGATAATATAGATTCATTGTTGTTTAAATGATCTTTTATAAGGAGTGCAATTATGGCGCGAAATAATCAGAACGTGTCGTATACGCCTGATGCTTTTGATGAGCCACCAGAGGGACCAGTTGGAGTTCATCGTGGAAATCCTGCGTGGTATGCCGTAATACTTCCTTATTTTGTTGCATTAATCATTGCGGCGGTTGTTGGCGTTTTGGTTTGGGCTATTGCTTCTGGTGAAATCTCACATCTTCCGTTGCCTTGGAACCATCAGCAACAATCATCTCAATCAACATCTCCTGCTAAGCCTTCTGAAAACAAAAAGTCTGCTAAAAGCGACGAAGATAAATCTTCTGAAGACGAAGATGATGACGACGATAATAATAAATCTGAAGAAAATAAATCAGATAAGAAAGATGCTGATGACTCTAAAGATAATTCAGCAAATGATTCTAAAGCACAAACTTCACTGGACAAATCAGTTGCTGTGAAAGTTCTTAACGCAACCAAGATAAGCGGTCATGCTGCTGCTGGCGCAGATAAGTTAAAGCAAGCAGGATACGCAAATGTGACAGCTGGAAATCCAACTGGTAAAGTCCCAAGCGAATCTGTTGTTTGGTATAAAGACGATTCCCAAAAAGCTGCAGCTGAAGATATTGCAAAGACTTTAGGTATTAGCGCTGTCGAAAACGAAAAAGAAATCGTTTCTCCGATTGTAGTTGTGCTTTGCAAGTAATATTTTTCGCATAAAAATAACCGGTTAGAATTATTTCTAACCGGTTTTTGTGTATAAACGCCAAAAAAGTTGGCACTCGGGTACATAGAGTGCTAATCTTCAAATTAGCACTCAAGCCTTGAGAGTGATAATAAGCAGCTGACGGCTTATTACTCAAGATTGCAGTGAAAAGTCCATAAATAACGTATGTGGAGGAATAATGGCAAAGATTATTGCCTATGAAGAGGACGCCCGTCAGGGTATGCTCGCAGGTCTTGATAAGCTTGCAGACACTGTTAAGGTTACACTTGGTCCAAAGGGTCGAAACGTTGTGCTTGACAAAGCCTACGGCGCTCCAACCATTACTAACGATGGTGTTTCTATTGCTAAGGAAATTGATCTTGAAGATCCATACGAGCGTATTGGCGCCGAACTTGTTAAAGAAGTAGCTAAGAAGACTGATGACGTTGCAGGCGACGGAACCACAACTGCTACTGTTTTGGCACAGTCTTTGGTGCATGAAGGTTTGAAGAACGTTGTTGCAGGAAGCAACCCAATTGCTCTTCGTCGCGGCATTGAAAAGGCTGCTGAAGCAATCGTTAAGGAATTGCTTGCTTCTGCAAAGGATGTTGAGACCAAGGAACAGATTGCTGCTACTGCTACGATTTCTGCAGCTGATCCTGAAGTTGGCGAAAAGATCGCTGAAGCTTTGGATAAAGTCGGTCAGGATGGTGTTGTCACAGTTGAAGACAACAACAAGTTTGGTCTTGACTTGGACTTCACTGAAGGTATGCGCTTTGATAAGGGTTATATTTCCCCTTACTTCGTCACTAACGCTGACGATCAAACTGCTGTTCTTGAAGATCCATACATTTTGCTCACTTCTGGCAAGGTTTCAAGCCAGCAGGATATCGTCCACATCGCTGAGCTTGTTATGAAGTCTGGTAAGCCATTGCTTATTATTGCTGAAGATGTTGATGGTGAAGCATTGCCAACGCTTGTTTTGAACAAGATTCGTGGAACTTTCAATACTGTTGCTGTTAAAGCTCCAGGATTCGGCGATCGTCGTAAGGCTATGCTCCAGGATATGGCTATTTTGACCGGTGCACAGGTTGTGTCCGACGATCTTGGTTTGAAGCTTGATTCAATCGATGCTTCTGTTTTCGGTCATGCAGCTAAGGTGATTGTTTCTAAGGATGAAACAACTATCGTTTCCGGTGCTGGCTCAAAGGAAGATGTTGATGCTCGCGTAGCTCAGATTCGCGCCGAAATTGAGAACACTGATTCTGATTACGATCGCGAAAAGTTGCAAGAGCGTCTTGCTAAGCTCGCTGGTGGCGTTGCTGTTATTAAGGTTGGCGCTGCTACTGAAGTCGAAGCTAAGGAACGCAAGCATCGCATTGAAGATGCAGTTCGTAATGCTAAGGCTGCCATTGAGGAAGGTTTGCTTCCAGGCGGTGGCGTAGCTTTGGTTCAGGCTGCTGCGAAGATTGAAAAGACACCAGCTATCACAGAGCTTAAGGGTGAAGAAGCTACAGGTGCTGCAATTGTGTTCCGTGCTGTAGAAGCTCCAATCAAGCAGATCGCTCAAAACTCTGGTGTTTCTGGAGACGTCGTTCTCAACAAGGTACGCGAACTTCCAGAAGGCGAAGGCTTCAATGCTGCAACTAACACTTACGAAGATTTGATGGCTGCCGGCGTTACTGACCCAGTTAAGGTAACTCGTTCTGCTCTACAGAATGCAGCTTCTATTGCTGGTTTGTTCTTAACTACTGAAGCTGTTGTTGCCAACAAGCCTGAGAAGGCAGCTGCTGCACCACAAGCTGGTGCCGACATGGGCTACTAAATAAAAAAATAAAAGTGGCTCAAAAGTCTAAAACTTAATAGTTTAAGTAAATGGCGGCATGCTCAATGTAAGCGTGTCGCCATTTACTTTTTCATCACATTAATCAGCTCATCCCAAATAACGAAGTAGCTTGCGTTTCAGCATCAAGATACACTCCTGATGCATGTTGCATAGCTTGCTGAATTGCTTCTAGCGATTGTTCCATTTGTTGTTGCGCTACTCGCCATTGCTGAGCGGTCGACGCAAATCGTGTAGCCGCCGATCCAGTCCACACGCTTTGTAATTGCTGTAAATTGGCATACATCCCGTTGACTGCATCTCTAATTGCACTAACCGAGGTTCCAACGGCTGCCGCAGCCTGCTGAATTTGCTCTGAATCAACTCGAAATTGTGCCATATTTCCCCTCCATTTGTTTTGCGTCTAAATAAACGCTTCTTTATAAATTATTTTTGCGAAACATTTCACATAAATTAAGCAAAGATTTTTATAATGCTACTTTTACTTGTGTGATGTCACGCTATTATGAATATATGCCATCAAAAAAGTACGAAAAAGATTTATGCGCCAATGTGGTTAAAAGCTTAGCTTGCACGCGCGTTGCAAATTTTAACTACCAGCATCTTCACTCAAAACTATTTTTAGCTAAACGCGTATTGCTTTTATTAATGGCATTTTTATTTAGTTTTTCTTTTATTCTTCCAACTCTTCCAATAAATTCGCTCATATTTTCACCTTTAAATGGAGTAAATACAATTAATGCATATGCTGAAAATAATGAGCAAAATTCTGGAATAGTTGCAACAGACTCAATAACAGACACAGAAAATTTGCTTGGGGATTCTGTCAGTAAAGTTGCTGACATGATTGAGACAACAAAAAAGCGTACAGGAGTAAATGTTAGGCTCTTATATTTGTCTACTTTTGGAAATACAAAAAATCCATCAAAATGGGCTAGTGATTTGTTGATTAGTACGCTTCCAGCTAAAAATACTGTGCTGCTTGCAGTAGCAACTCATGATGGAAGATTAGTTGTAGCTGTTTCGCCTAATTCCGATGAATGGCTCAAAAATAAAAATACTGTAGACTCGTTATCCGATGCAGCTTATAAGCCATTAGTAAGCACAACTGGAACGCATTGGGATCAATCTGCAATAATGATGATGAAACAAATAATGCGTGCAAAACGTACGTCAACAACTTCTTCTGCAAGTCTTATTTCTACAATTATTATGCTATTAATATTGTTGGCATTATTCTCAATAGTCGCGATTATTCTGTTTAGAAAGAATCGCATACAACGTCAAATACTTGCTGGTGTTAGAAAAGCTCGTAGAAGGCACGCTCGTCACAGGTAGACAAAAAATATTCGATAACTTGTTTTATTTTCAGCAATTATTCAGGAAACATTCAGCTTGATAAGTGATGCTAATCAATATGAGTAAGAACGTTGAAGCATCTATTGTCGTGGTCGATGACGAGCCATCAATCCGTGAACTTTTGGTAGCATCTTTGCATTTTGCTGGGTTTGAAGTAGAAACTGCCGCATCCGGCTCAGAAGCTGTTGAAGTAATTGAACGAGTAAATCCGAATCTTATCGTTATGGATGTTATGCTCCCAGATATTGATGGTTTTACTGTTACGAGGCGTATTCGTCAAAATGGAATTAAAGTTCCCGTATTGTTCCTAACTGCAAGAGACGATACACAAGATAAAATTATGGGTCTAACTGTTGGTGGAGATGACTACGTTACAAAGCCATTCAGCTTGGAAGAAGTAGTGGCAAGAATACGAGCAATTCTTCGCAGAACACAAGAACCTGATGAAGAAACTCATATTATAAAAGTTGCGGATCTTGAGATTAATGAAGATTCTCATGATGTAACTCGATGCGGTATGCCAATCGAACTTAGCCCAACTGAATACAAACTACTTCATTATCTTATGGACAATGAAGGTCGAGTTCTGTCAAAAAGCCAGATTTTGAATCACGTATGGCAGTACGATTGGGGCGGAGACGCAGCGATAGTTGAATCTTATATTTCTTATTTAAGAAAGAAGATTGATGGCATTGAAATTACTGACGATTCAGGAAAGCCGCAAAAAGTAGTTCCTCTTATTGAAACTAAACGTGGCATCGGTTATATGATTCGAGAACCTAAGGCAGGTCAAGCCTGATCATGCAATCTAGTAATAATAACTACGATAATGCTGAATCAACTATTAGCAACAGTACGAATAATAACTCTAAAGATGATTCAGATGTTAGCACTGCTGGAAAAAGTGTTGCGATAGTGCTAAGCGAAAATGACAAAAGAGATAAAAAACCTCGTAAAACCTGTTGGCTACGTCGTCGCATAAATACAATACCACTGAGTACGCGCTTAGTTGCATGTACTCTCGCTATTTTAACTGTAGCTGCTTTTTGCATATCACTATCGATCCAGCAGCTCGTAGGAAATTATTTGCTAGAAAAAACTGATGCACAATTAGCCGGTCAAGCGCAATTTGTTTATGACAATGTTGATTCATTGCGCATGAAAAACTCAAATCAATCTTCAGTAGGTCCGAATAATTACTTTATGCAAGTTAGGGATACGCATAATAAGATTATTTCTACTCCGTTAATACCAAAAATTAAAGGATCGATTGTTTCGGTTCCTAAACTTCCTGCAGACGGTTTTGATAGTAAAAAAATTGTTACTCACAAACCTTACACAGCACCTGCAATCGTCAGGGGAAATACCAATAAAGTCGATGCAATCACTAAAAAAGCTGCAAAATCACCATGGAGAGTTTTAGTATTAACGTGGGGTCAAAAGAATAACTATAACTCAGAGTTAAGCGTTAGCGGTTACGTCTATATTGCTTTATCTCTTAGCGATCAAATTGACACCGTTAGCACACTTACTCGTTACTGCATAATGGTAAGTATTGCAGTTATTTTGTTTGGAGCAGTATTTGCAGCAATTATTATTCAATCAGCTTTAAGACCGTTAAAACGAATTGAAAAAACAGCTTCAAAAATTGCTTCTGGAGATTTAAGCAAACGAGTTCCATCTGCTCCTGAAAATACTGAGGTTGGATCTTTAGCAGCTTCTCTTAACTCTATGCTCGCTCGTATTGAAAGAGGATTTAATGAGCAAGAAGATATGACAGAAAAAATGAAGCGATTCGTTTCAGATGCAAGTCATGAATTACGTACTCCATTGGCTGCAATTCATGGATACGCTGAATTGTATACAATGTGGCGCAACATGCCAGGAGAGCAGGAGAGAGCAGATGACTCTATTGCTCACATTAAAGCTTCTAGCGAAAGAATGACTGAGCTAGTAGAAGATTTACTTTCTTTGGCGCGTTTTGATGAAGGTCGTGGAATTAATATTTCACAGCAAGTTAGCTTGTCTCCAATACTTTCTGACGCAGCTAATGATTTACATGCTCTTGATCCTGCTAGATCCGTTCAGCAAGGCTATTTGACTATTTCGGATGAGTGGAAGCTTATGAATTGCACAAATTGCAATTTTGAGCGTAAGCTCCAATTCCATGCTGGAAAACTTCCAAGTGTTATGTTACTTGGCGATGGTGCTAGATTACGCCAAGTAATGACAAATATCGTAGGAAATATTCATAGATACACCCCTGTTGATTCTCCTGTAGAAATTGCAGTAGGAGTTATGAAGGCATCTATAACTCCAAATGAATTATCTAAATTACCTTCTGTAAAAGAATCACTGAAGGAGTTTTTGGAGGCAGCGGAAGTTAGCCAATCTACTGATACTGGTCATAAGTATGCTGTAATTCGAGTTGTTGACCATGGTCCTGGAGTTCCAGAAGAATCTTTATCTAGAATTTTCGAGCGTTTCTATATTGCTGACCCATCAAGAGCTAGAGAAAAAGGTGGAACTGGCTTGGGTATGGCAATTGCGCAATCTGTAGTAAAAGCACATCATGGTTTTATTTGCGCAACTATATCTTCTCCATCAGAAGCATCGACCGATTCTAAAACTAATCTTGATGACACTATGGATGGGTCTGAGCCGATAGATGTTAAACCTCATGGCTTAACTCTTACTGTAGTGCTGCCAGTTAATGAAATTGAAGATCCTTCTAAACTTGTTAGCGATTAAAATATTGGCATGAGTAACACTTGCGTAGGTTAAAAAAATTTTATTGCCCGCGTGTATGCGCTACAATGTAATAAGGAAACAAGTAATAATAATATTTGGTACACTATCTATAGACCTATCGCATATGCTGATGTTTTATGCCTTGTGCACTTCAGCGTGCGAAATGAGAATTATTTGGAGCGAGGTGTGTTATGCCCAATGGGCGCGTGCGTTGGTACGATACGCAGAAGGGGTACGGCTTTATTGTTGGAGATGATGGTAAGGATGTTTTCCTGCCAGCAGCAGCATTGCCAGTTACTGTAAAAACTTTACACAAGGGTACACGAGTTGAGTTTTCTGTAATTGAAGGTCGCAAAGGACCACAGGCGATGGGTTTGAATGTTATTGCAACAGCACCGTCGCTTGTCAAGGCTACTCGTCCTAAAGCCGAAGATATGGCGGCTATTGTAGAAGATCTTATTAAACTTCTTGATTCTGCTGGTAATGGTTTGCGTCGACGTCATTATCCATCAACTGCTGAAAGCAAAAAACTTGCTACATTGTTGCGTGCAGTGGCAGATAATTTTGACGTTCAGGAATAGTGTCTGGAATATTATTTATGACTGATGAAGTGATGGATCCACAAGAACTAGCTAGAAGTATAGCTGTGGAAACTTCAGAACGTACTGGTGCAGTAGGTGATTTTGTATCTTCTACAGAGCTTGGTGACGGAGTTACAGACTTTCGTTTCGTAAGCAATTTAGTTGGATATGAAGGCTGGCAGTGGTCAGTTACGTTGTATCATGATGAGGAAACGCAACGTTGGACTGTGAATGAATCAACGCTTGTTCCTACTGAAGATTCTTTGCTTCCACCACCATGGATTCCATGGAAAGACCGATTGAAACCAAGTGATCTTTCTGTAATGGATTCTATTGGCACATCTGAAGACGATTCTCGACTAGAAGATGGCTTCCGTCAAGTAAATAATATTGATGATAGTAATTCTGAAAAGAATATAGAATCAGCAAATTCAGATGATAATTCTGAGTCTAAAACTGAAGATGACGCTAAAGCTAATACTGAGGCTGAAGATAATACTGAAGCTAATACTAGCGAAGAAGATGCAGACACAAACGCAAACGCAGAAAAAGATATTAATCAAAATCAAGAATCTTGCGATGCAAATAATGATTTTGATGAAGATCTTGAAGAAGCTGTTTCAACGCTAAGACTGTCTCGCAGACGAGTAATGACTGCGGAAGCAATTTCGCAAACAGCTAAACGCTGGTACGCAGGTCAACATGGTCCAAAGTCGTTATCTACAAAAATTGCCGATGGCAAAGCATGTTCATCATGCGGATTCCTCATTCCTCTAGCTGGAAGTTTAGGCTCTATGTTTGGCGTATGCGCAAACATGTGGAGCCCAGACGATGGGCGAGTTGTCTCGCTTGATCATGCTTGTGGTGAGCATTCTGACATTGAACCACCTGAGCCATCGCAGCTTTGGATTCAATCTGAGCCTGCATACGACGATTATCATATTGATATTTTGCAACAAGCTCCACGAGATGAGCGAGCAGACGTTGAGCTTATTGAGGAAGCAATTGAAGACAGTAAGATGCATCGTCGTAAGCACAGAAAATTAGATTCAAAATTGCGCAACAAAAAAGAAGCATCAACAGATAAAGATGAACAAAATAATTTATCTGAACCTGATTTAATTGACAATTCAACTATTGACGAAAAATCATATGAAAATAATGATGATAAAAATCGCGAAATTGAAGTTGAAAATCAAACTGAAAAAATTGAAGAGACTGTAGCTAATGAATCTGAAAAATCTAAAAAATCCCAAAAAGATACAGATTATCCTGATTCTTCAGAAGTAAACTTAGTAGACGAAAATTCTGTTACAGAAGAAATACCGTTAACAGGAAAAGTGGAAGAGCCACAAGAATCTGAAGACACTTCAAAAACTACAGCATCCGCATCAATGCGATTATATAAAAGAAAATCTCGCAGACAGCATAAGTAATTATGCAGAAACGAAAACATGAATATTTAGGTTCATCATGCATGACTATTGTGATGCTATGGAATGCTGTACGAATGAGTAAGTATATACGACGCTTCGCGTCATGGCGACTCGTTACCATGGAATGAAAGAAAAGAACGGAAGGCAGTTATGTTTGAACGGTTCACTGATCGCGCACGACGCGTGATTGTGCTAGCTCAGGAAGAGGCTCGCTCACTTCAGCACAATTATATTGGTACTGAGCATATTTTGCTCGGGCTTATTCGCGAAGGTGAGGGCATTGCCGCGAAAGCGTTAAGCTCAAAAGGCGTAGACCTAGAAGGCACTCGCAAACAGGTTGAAGAGATGATCGGCAAAGGCACTGTTTCGCCTGCTGGTCATATTCCTTTTACGCCTCACGCTAAGCAAGTGCTTGAACTGAGTTTGCGTGAAGCTCTTCAGCTTGGTCACAGTTATATTGGTACTGAGCATATTTTGCTAGGGCTTATACGCGAAGGCGAAGGAGTTGGCACGCAAGTACTTATAAAGATGGAAGTTGATCTTGGAGACTTGCGAAGCACTACTGTTGATTTAATTCGTGGAGATAATGCTCCTAACGGTAGCGAGAAGGGCGAGTTAGCTAATGCTGGAAGTGTGCAAGATAAGCGAAATCAATCTGGCTCTGCTCTTCTTGATCAATTTGGACGCAATTTAACATTTGAAGCTCAAGAAGGAAAGCTCGATCCTGTTATAGGTCGTTCTGAAGAAATTGAACGCGTTATGGTTGTACTTAGCCGACGCACGAAGAATAATCCTGTGCTTATTGGCGAGCCTGGAGTTGGTAAGACTGCAGTTGTAGAAGGTCTCGCACAGAAAATCGTTGAAGGCGATGTGCCTGAAACGTTAAAAAATAAGCAAGTTTATTCGCTAGACTTAGGTTCAATGATTGCAGGATCTCGCTATCGTGGCGATTTCGAAGAGCGCTTGAAGAAAGTGCTTAAAGAAATTAAAACACGCGGCGATATTGTGCTTTTTATTGATGAAATTCACACTATTGTTGGAGCAGGTTCTGCTGATGGAGCTCTTGGCGCATCCGATATGCTTAAACCAATGCTTGCGCGTGGAGAGCTACAGACAATTGGTGCTACTACTACTGACGAGTATCGCAAGTATATTGAAAAAGATGCTGCTTTGGAGCGTCGTTTCCAGCCGATTCAAGTTCCAGAACCTACAATTGCTGAAACTATTGAGATTCTTAAGGGATTGCGTTCTCGCTACGAAAATCACCATCATGTAACTATTACCGATGGAGCTTTACAGTCTTCTGCTGAGCTTTCTGATCGTTACATTCAAGATCGTCACCTTCCAGATAAGGCTATTGATCTTATTGATGAAGCTGGTGCGCGCTTGCGTATTAAGCGCTTGACTCAGCCACCTGAGCTCAAAGAATTAAACCATAAGATTGCTAAGATTTCCGAAAAGAAAGATGAAGCAATCAAGCAGCAAGATTTTGAAGAAGCTGCCAATCTTCGCGACGATCAAGAAAAGCTTGAGAATGAAGCTGCAGAGAAGGAAAAGGCTTGGCGCGAAGGCGAGTCTAACGTCAAGATGGTTGTTGACGAAGACATGATCGCTTCCGTTGTTTCAAGCACTACAGGCATTCCTGTAGTAAAGCTTACTCAAGCGGAATCGCAGAAGCTTCTTCAAATGGAATCTGAACTTCACAAGCGTATTGTTGGTCAAGATGAAGCTGTGTCTGCTTTAGCTCGCTCGATTCGTCGTGCTCGAGTTGGTTTGAAGGATCCTAAACGTCCTTCTGGCTCGTTTATTTTTGCCGGTCCTACTGGAGTTGGTAAAACTGAGCTTGCCAAGGCACTCGCAAACTTCTTGTTTGATGACGATAATGCCTTAATTAGAGTTGACATGTCAGAGTTTGCAGAAAAGTACGCCGCGTCTAGGCTTTTCGGTGCTCCTCCTGGATATGTTGGATATGAAGAAGGCGGCGAGCTTACTGAAAAAGTTCGCAGAAAGCCATTCTCCGTGGTGCTTTTCGACGAGATTGAAAAAGCTCATCCAGATATTTTCAACACGCTTTTGCAAGTACTCGATGACGGTCACTTAACAGACGGTCAGGGTAGAAAAGTGGACTTTAAGAATACGATTATTATTCTTACCACCAATCTTGGTACTCGCGATATTGCGAAGGCTGCAAACACTGGCTTTACACTTGGAAATAACGCTGATTCCACGTATCAGCGCATGAAAGATCAGGTTAATTCTGAGCTTAAGCGTCATTTCCGTCCAGAGTTCTTAAACCGTTTGGACGACACTATTGTGTTCCGTCAGCTTACAGAGCCAGAAGTTCGTAAAATTGTTGACATGGACGTGAAGTTGCTTAACGACAGGCTGTTTGACCGTCACATGTCTCTAGAAATTACGGATGCCGCTAAGAATTTGCTTGCACAGAAAGGCTTCGATCCTTTGCTCGGTGCGCGTCCGTTGCGTCGCGTAATTCAGCGAGATATTGAGGATACTATTTCTGAAAAGATTTTGCTTGGTGAACTTTCTGACGGCGAACACATTAAGGTGGATGCTGAAGGCGAAGGATTGCTGGGGGAGTTCACAATTAAAGGCGAAAAGTTTGAGACAATAGACACAACTGCTGTTGTTGCTACTGAAGAGAACAAATCTGAGGAAAATAAGTCTGAAGATAGCGAAAAGGAATATAGCGCAGATAAAGAAGATATTACTGCTAAAGAAGATAGCAGCAAAGAATAAGTAATCTACGCAATAACTAACTGAATACACTAAAAGCCCGGCGCGTAAATCTCGTCGGGCTTTTCTACTTATTTAACTTAAATTCATTCTTGAGTCATGCGAATATAGGATTTGAAGAGAATTTCCAAACGCTCGTCATTATTGGAGCAAGGCTTTGTAGCACCAAAAGCAACGTCTACTATTCTATCTAGCTCGTCATGAGCTTTGCGCAAATCTTGAGGCATGTAGGTCGGATCAAAAAAGTTCATTGGCACCAAGTCATGATTTTGACCATATAAAACGTTACATTGGACTTTTAGAAAGATATGTCACATATTGTCGAATTTCCATTATTTGTTGTTGATAATATTTTCAATGTTTCTGCCTGCATAAAAGATACGAACAACCATTACGCTACATTTATCTTCATCTACGAGGTAAAAAGCTGTGTAGTTATCTATGTGAACCCTGCGTATTCCCATAGAATGCCACGGCTCCCACTCTACAAGCGTATATCGCATAGGCATAGTCTCAAGAGAACGTATAGCATGCTTAATGCGGTTGACTTGTTTTTCAGCTGTTTTAGGAACTTGTAAATTAAAGCGAATGTATTCGTATAGCCCAGTGAGATCAAGGAACGCTTGTGGAGAATAAATGACGCTATAGGTTGTGCTCATACGCCGTATTCCTTAGCGAAGAATTGGTCTACTTCATCTGCACTATAAGATTTGCCAGTCGAAAGTGAGTTGATGCCTTTTTGCAATTCCTTATCCAACTCATCTCTTGTTAAGTTGCCTAAAGCAAGCGGTTTTTCTTGCGTATTAGTCGGCAGACGAAGTTCAAATGGCATGCCTTTTTGTAAAACGATTTGACTATAAAGCATTTGGATTGCTGAAGATGGTGTTATTCCAAGCTGGTTCAATATGCTTTCAGCGTTTTCTTTAAGATTTGTATCGATTCTTGCATATACAGCATTCGTATTTGTCATTGTGTTTGCGTCCTTTCTTCACTCATTTTACAAAATAGTTGCAAGCATACGCAAGCAATTGAAAGCAAAAGTTTAATCACTATTCAGATTATAGCTTTCCGTTGTTGGTTTAGGTGTTTTGCGTACTTTAGGCGGTTTTGCGTACTTAGCGAAGGCTATCCTAAAAAGTTTAGCGCGCTGCGGCTTTAAGCTGGTTGATTCAGAAAGTAGTACGTAGCAATCGTCAAACACTGTTACTTTCTCAGATAGTTGACTGAGAATTTAACGGTGTTTAGATCTTGGCTTATGCCCCCAATAATATTCACCAGATTGGCTTTACACACTTTTTGGCCTATAAACCCAATGCTTAAATTGCAGAGACGCTTATCAAAAAAGAACTCCCAGATTTGAGCACTGTTAGTAGGCTTAGGGGGCTGCTGTCATCAGGGAGTTTATCACTATTTCTAGATATTAGCTATTACTATTCAACTACTCAAAATAAAAGAGGGAGCCGAAACTATGTCAGCTCCCACAGGTGTGTGTCCGCAAACGCACACCGCAATTACATTTTCATTGTACCTTATAGTCTTTAAAAAGCTAATTAATCCATCAATAACACTTCCTATAGTGAAGTGAGCTTGTCGTACATATAAGCGTATACAAATTTTGACGTTTTTACAAATTTTATGACTATGTTGTTGCAGCCATAATTTTTAAATATAATAAAAATATATTTATCTGATTATTTTTCTCATACCGAGTAGGGATATGTGATATTTATATGTAATTTATAGGGGGAAGAATAAGAATTATAAGCAGATTATATCGATACAAGATAACTGTATGTAAAATATAATTTAAGAAGAGAGTCATTGCGGCAGTAATTTGATTACTAAGTTTAAGGGGAAAAGAGTTTGATTATATAATATATCAACAAAATTATTTGCCTCGTTTGACTAAAAATTGAAGACTTATTGAAACGGTGGTTGATTTTAAGGAAATGAGTAAATGAGTAAATCAATTCTTGATTATGCTTTTGAGCAAAATGTTGATGAACAAACATTGTATGAGAAATATCCTAAGGTTTTCTCTGCTTTATTGTTAGATCATACAACAAAACGCAATATTTGCTGGGCAACGAATGACTATAAAAATTATGGTGATACTCATCAAGCACATTCCGAAATAACCGTTGCTTCAATTACTGGTAAATATGCAGGGTTGATTGCACCTAGAACATCAAAATCTCGTGAATTGCAAATATCTCGAACTAAAAATAAGGCTGAGGTATTTACTCCATCTTGGATTTGCAATGAACAAAATAATTTAGTTGACGAAGCGTGGTTTGATAGAAAAGATGTTTTTAACCATAGTAAAGATAAAAGTTGGATTTCTACAACAGAAAAAATTGAGTTTTCAGAGAAACGCTCAAAAAATTGGATGGCATATGTAGATGAACGTAGAATGGAAATAACATGCGGAGAGGCTCCTTATTTAGTTAGCAGATATGATGCAACAACTGGCGAAATAATTCCACTTAAGCAACGTATCGGACTTTTGGATCGCAAGCTTAGAGTAGTTAAAGAGAATACTAGTAATGAAATAGATTGGCTCAAGTGGTCTAAACGTGCATTTGAATCTATATATGGTTTTGAATATCAAGGAGATAGTCTGCTTCTAGCAAGAGAAAACCTTCTTGCAACATATGTTGATTATATGCGTGATTCACTTAATAGAAAACCTACAGAATCAGAGCTTTTAAACATAGCAACTATTATTTCTTGGAACATCTGGCAAATGGATGGACTTACAGGGTATCCGCCTTATTGTAGTGAGATACATGCAAATACTCAGCCAACTTTATTTGATTTTGAAGAATTTGAAGAGAATGTAGATTCACAAACTTCATCATCTTGTCAAATAAAAGATTGGCGCGCTAATAAAATCAACAAATTTAATGACTTACTTTCACAGGAGAAAAAGAATGAAGAAAGTAGATAATCTTGAATTGTTAGATAATCTTATTGTTGGAAGAGTAACGCCTCACATTTATGCTTTCCAAACTGGTACAATACCAAATTATTTAAAGGTAGGAGATACCTATCGACCTGTTAGTATTCGTTTAAAAGAATGGGAGCACAAATTCCCTGATTTAATCAAAAAATATGAGCATAAAGCAACAGTTTCGGATAATGTATATTTTCGTGATTATGCTGTGCATGATTATTTAGAAAATTCGCTTGGCAAAAAACGCCTTGAACCAGAAGATTTATCTACAAATAATGTTTACTATAGTAGGGAATTTTTTAAAGATGTTAATACTTCTGAACTAGATGAAGCTATTAACGATATATGTGAGCAATATAAATTAAAAAACTCTACATATGCATACTATGATTCCAATAAACGATTGGCTGTTACAGTACACTATGAGCGAGGAGCAAAGTGGACACTACGCCCAAATCAACAAGAAACAGTTGATAATTTTATAAAAGCAGTAAACTTGGGGCGCACAAATCTTTTAATGTATGCTGTTATGCGATTTGGCAAATCATTCACATCACTTGCATGCGCCAAAGCCATAAATGCAAAGACTGTGCTTATTGTTTCTGCTAAAGCAGACGTTTGCGAAGAATGGAAGAAGAACGTAGAACAACCAGGCAATTTTGAAGGCTATAACTTTTTAAGTTCAAAAGAATTATTAGAGAACGATAACGCAATTTCAGATATTCATGCCAAAGATGAAACGGCAGTCATTTTCCTAACATTACAAGACTTGCAAGGCACTGAGATTAAGGCAAAACATGCACAAGTCTTTGAAAATAAAATTGACTTATTAATTGTTGATGAAACACATTTTGGTGCCCGTGCTCAAAGTTATGGCGAGATTTTGCGCAATGTGCAAACAGACGAGAAAAAAGACCTAAAAGACAATATTAAGTTTCTTGATAAGCAGGAAGATGACCAAATAGATCTGGAAGATGTCAATAAGCAAATCAAGGAATTAAAGGCTAAAGTGCGGTTGCACCTCTCCGGAACACCTTATCGCATATTAATGGGTTCAGAATTTGAGCCAGAAGATATTATTTCTTTTGTTCAATTTACAGATATCGCTCACGAACAGGAAGCTTGGGATGCTGAAAACTTATATAAGGATGATGTTGAGGAATGGGACAACCCTTATTTTGGTTTTCCCCAAATGATTCGTTTTGCTTTTCACCCAAGTAAGCGAGCTATAGAAAAAATGAATGAACTGAAAAAGCATGGTGTAAGTCTTGCTTTATCTGCTCTTTTCAAGCCGCAATCCATTAGGAAAGACACAAAAACAAATGCGCATCAAAAATTTGTACATGAAGATGAAGTTTTTGACCTTCTAAAAATTATCGATGGTACTTCTAGCGACTCAAAACTTTTAGGATTTTTAGACTACGATAAAATTAAGCAAGGTCAAATGTGCAGGCATATGGTAATGGTTTTGCCATATTGTGCTTCTTGCGATGCAATGGAAAAGCTTATTAATGACCATGCTTTAGAATTTAAGAATCTCGGCGAGTATGAGATTTTAAATATTTCAGGCGTAGATGCACAACACCATTTCCATACGCCAACCGATATTAAAAATCGTATTGCAAAACTTGAATCAGAAGGTAAAAAGACGCTCACTTTAACAGTGAATAGAATGCTTACAGGCTCAACTGTTGAGCAATGGGACACGATGATTTATCTAAAAGACACATCTAGTCCGCAAGAATACGATCAAGCGATATTTCGCTTACAAAACCAATATGTTCGTGAACTAAGTGACGGCACAAAAGTTATAAAAGAGTGCCTAAAACCGCAAACTCTGCTGGTAGATTTTGACCCACATCGTCTTTTTACTATGCAGGAGCAAAAATCTTTAATTTACAATGCCAACACTGAAAAGAATGGTAATTCATTGCTTGACAAGCGTATTGCTGACGAGCTTCGTATATCGCCAGTTATTACAATGAATCATAATCGCTTAGAACAGGTGCAAGCTACTGATATCCTAAAAGAGGTTAGCCACTACAACAATTCTCGTTCAATTACCGACGAGGTAATGGATTTACCGATAGATCTCTCAATCCTAAATAACGAGCATATGCGGGATGTAATTGAAGCACAAAATCCATTTGGATCTAAGGCAGGCTTAACTCTGGAAGCCCATGCAAGTGAAACAGATGGTCAGGATTTTGATGTTAATGATGATACAGATGAAATATTGGATGATCATAATGAGAAAACAGAGTCATATAAACAACCATCTTCCACAGATATCACAGATGATAAAGAAATCAAAGATTTAGAAAACAAGATACGCACATATTATCAGCGCATCCTCTTCTTCTCGTTCCTTTGCCCAGAATCAGTAAAGTCATTAGATGACATTTTAGAAACATTGCATAACGGTAAAAATAATCGACTCGCTAAAAACTTAGGTATCAATACGGATGATATCGAGGTTTTGCGAAATTCACTCAATGCTTTTAAGCTCAGTGCTTTAGATTATAAAATCCAAAATATATCTACACTTGCCACTGACGAAAACTTGCAACCCCTTGATCGTGCTGTAACTTCACTTGCTAAATTTAGCCGTATGTCTGCTTCTGAAATCATAACTCCAATAAAAGTGGCTGATGAAATGGTAGCGATGCTTTCCAAAGACCAATTGCGCAACATCATTAAATCAGATAAAAAATTACTTGATATTGCATCAAAATCAGGCGAATATACTGTAGCACTCGTAAAACGTCTACAGGCATTAGGCTTTACGCTTGACGAAATAAGAAACAGCATCTACGCTATTCCTACTTCAAGCGTTGCTTATGAGTTCACAAGACGTTTCTACGAAATACTTGGACTAAATATTGCTTGCATTGCCAAGAACTTTACAAGCTACGACCTTCTCGATATTAAAACAGATAACGAGGAGGTGGACTATAATCGAATAACTGAACTTCTTAGTCAGAAGAAAGATTTTGAAAAGATTACACTACAAGATAACATTCAAGGGGGTGAAAAAGTGGAATTTGGAGCAGTTGTGGGGAATCCTCCGTATCAGGAAAGTGATGGCGGAGCTCAAGCTAGCGCTCGCCCTATTTACCATAAATTTGTTGAAATCACTAATCAGCTTAGTACAAATCAGGCTACTCTTATTATCCCGACACGTTGGTACGCAGGAGGAAAAGGACTCGATCAATTTAGAGAGCATATGCTTGCAAATACACACATAAGTCAGCTTCATGATTTTATTAACCCAGAAACCGTATTCCCTGATACAAATAATCGTGGTGGTGTTTGCTATTTCTTGATTGATAAGACTTATAAGGCAGATTATAGTAGTGGAACACAGATATTCACTCATTATGAAAATAAACATGTATATAATGCGACTAGACCATTAAACAGTTTTCATTTAGATATCTTTTTGCGTGATTCTATAGGTGTTTCCATTGTTAAAAAATTGTTAAGCAAAAGTTCATTTAAACCTTTGGCGGATCATGTTTCATCACGCAAGCCCTTCGGCCTAGATGGAGATATATTTAAGACTACTGCTTTTAGTTTAGATAAGAGCACACTTGAATCCCCAGTTACCTGCTATTGCAAATCCAAGCTGACAGGATATGTTCCACAAAACATTATAAGATCAAATAATAGTTGGATTGACAAGTGGAAAGTACTTACCCCTTATGCTAATAATATAGGAACTGAGCTAAAAGACGACAACCAAAATTGTTTTGTTGCCATTCCGAATTCCGTTTGTTCAGAAACTTTCATCGTAATTGGTTTTGATCTAGTAAATGATGAAAAAGATGCAAATAATTTATCTAACTATCTAAAGACAAAATTCTCTAGATTCCTTCATGCTCAAGCAAAAGTCAGCCAACATGGCACAAAACAAACTTATCGCTTTGTGCCAGTTCCTGATTTAAGTAAAGATTCACCAATTAATTGGAACTTGTCTTTAAATGAAATTGATGAGCAGCTTTTCAACTTTTATGGTCTAAACGAGGAAGAAAAGCAGCATATCCTCAACTCTATAAAAGATATGAATTAGTGCGAGGCATGTCATGGAAAATAAAAGCAAACTAATCCATTTACTTGATGCTCGCGCAGATCGTCTTCTATACACTTATCGTACACAAGAAAAAGCTGCTGATAGATATGAATTTTGGGAAAGATGGCGCAAAAGATTCTCAATTGGCTTAACTGTCGTAACTACAGGCACACTGATTACAAGTGTTGCTGGGATTATGTTAAACGAAATTTGGGGGAATTTCGCCGTAGCACTTATCGCGACTTTAGCAACAGGTGCTTCTTTTTCGGGTGAATTTTTTGATTTTAAGGCAAAAATAGCAGAACATCAAAAGTCAGCTGTTGAAATTCGCTATTTATTCGAAAGATATGAATCATTAATTTCTGATCTTGAAGCTTCAGCCATTTCAGATGAGTATGCACGTAAAATTCGAGATGAGCTAGAACTTAAAGAGCGAGATGCACTATCAACAGCACCTAGAACTACATCCAGAGATTATAACAAGGCTAACATTGCTATAAACGGTAACGAAAAACCTCAATCATCACAAGAAGAAATTGACAATAGAACTCCGGGCAGAATGTAATGAGGAGGTAATACTAGATACATGAGTGAATTAGACATTTTTGATAAAATCTTCGATAATCTTAAGATTTCTAATAAGAAAGAAATTAGAAACCGTAGAGATGAAATTACAAAAGCTCTTAATAGAGAATTTAGAGATTCAGATTCAGAATCAGACAATCGGTTAATGGTAGGTTCATGGGAACGTTGTACAGCCATTAATGGAGTCTCTGATTTAGATTTTCTTTATATTCTTCCTTATCATTTATATGATGAATTTCATGTGTCAGGAGGTACACGCAAAGTTCTATCTAAGGTAAAACAAGGTATAGCCACACATTATTCACAAACGCATATTCGAGTAGATCGTTTGGTAGTTGTTGTAAAATTCAGCAATTATAAATTTGAAGTGCAACCTGTCTTTGAACAAGACGATGGTTCATTTTCGTATCCAGATACGTATTCCGATTCTTGGAAAACAACCAAACCCCGAGATGAAATCAAAGCCATATCCGATCTCGATGAAATATCTATGGGGAATGCTAGAAAAATTTGTAAGTTAGCCCGCGCATGGAAAAATAAACATAACGTTCTTATGGGTGGTCTTCTCATAGATACTATGGCATGGAGATTTCTCAATGATAACGATAAATATTTTAGCACTACAAATCATCCTGACTATATGATTAGAGATTTCTTCAAATATATAAGCAATTTACCAAAGCAAGAATCATGGAATGCTTTAGGCAGCAATCAAAGAGTAAAGGTCAAGAAAAATTTTCAAGTAAAAGCTTTAGAAGCCTATGATCTCTGTTGTGCTGCTATTGATGAAAGCGATGAAGTTAAGTCACACAAGAAATGGCGGGAGGTCTTTGGAAGATTTGTTCCATTAAGTGACTACAAACAAGTAGCCAAGGATCTTTTTACGTCGTATAATGACACGGAACAGTTTATCGAAAATTTTTATCCTATTGATTTACGATATGAGCTTAATCTTGAGTGCAAAGTAACACAAGATGGATTTAGACCAGCTAATTTAAGAGATATGATAAGGAATCATATTTTGCTTAAACCAAACAAAAAACTAGAATTTTATATAACAAATGCGGATCTCCCAACGCCATATAGTCTAAAATGGAAAGTATGCAACTGCGGCGAAGAAGCTAAAAAACGCAATTGTATAAGAGGTCAAATTATTGGTGGTACAACCTCTAAAACCAGAGAAGAACATACGGTTTTTCGAGGGGAACACTATGTTGAATGTTACGCTATACACTACGGCGTGGTAATAGCAATAGGTAAAATCTCTGTACCAATTGCTACAAACTAGGATTACGCAACCTAATATTTCTAAAATCAAACTTACTAAAGATTCAATATATTGGGACCTTTTAGATATCGGGCATAAATTAAACAGTCTAGATGTGATTAATACGCTTGTATAACTTTGCATATGATATTTGTGTAAAAAATTTAAATAACAATCTATAAAGGATAAATAAACTTATGAGAAGAAATATGGATTTAGTTCGCGAGATTTTAATTGAAGCTTCTAAAAGTGATAAAGAAGTTAGAGCAAGCGATATTGCTGAGAAAAGTAGTAAATACTCTCTTGAAGAAATTATTTACAACATAAGAATAATGGGTGAAGGTAATTTAATTAATGTATATATCGATGAGCGTGAAGCTGGCGTTGTAGATGCTTACTTATGTACATAACTTGGTATGGTAATGAGTTTCTTGATTCTATAAGTTCTAACGAAATATGGGAAAAGGTAAAAAATAATTTTTCGGATAAAATTATCAATATTCCTTTTGATATTCTCACTAGTTTGGCTAAATTGTACCTAAAAAGTAAATTAGGCTTATCTTAATTATTTTTACTCTATTCATCATTTTATCTTGCATAAAATTAATATTTATGCAAGTTAAAATGATTCAGTATGCGTGTTTTTATATAGATGCTTCATTGTATTTAAATATGTTCGAATTAAGTCTTTTAAGCATTGTCGGTAGGTCAGCTCCAAGCTGTTTTCCAATCCACAATCTAATAATATTCATAGAGCAAACATTAATTCTGTACATTTTTTCATAGTCTTTCGGAGTTTTTTCCATATTTTCGTTAGCATCATCATGTTTATTTTTCTTATAAATATCATTCATTTCTTTTAACCAATCAAAATCCTTGATATCTACTGGAAAATATTCTCCAAATTCGTCTTTTATCGCACATAATGCGCACATAAAACATGCCAATCCACCGTTTTTGTTCATTCTATTTTTCTGGCCTGTACTTTTTATTATTTCCCACCCAATATCTTCTAGTGCAACACCTAAGATTATATTCACAGATTCAACTGGAAGATTATTTTGCTCTTTTGCTATGTGCGATATTATTCCCATTGCTCTTCCATATCTTTGCAATAATTCAAACCATTTTTCTATTCCATAAATATTAATATCGTCAAAATCAAACAAGAATTGTTTATTATGCTTTTTATCAATGTTTTGCGCATAAGCATTTAAATGATGAAGAACATGGAACCATTTTACTGTTGAATCATTGCAAGTATTATTGTTTTCCACACCTACTTCCATTTTTGAAAATTCGCATCGCTCTAATTTAGATATAGAGATAAGATTTAAAATCCAATTATGAATTGAAATATGCTTTTCCCAATTCAATTCAGCTTCACTATGAGTCTCAATAAATGCTTCTTCTGTAAAGCTTACAATACTGCCATTTTTTGATATTTTTCTTACCTGCTGATCGATAGCAAGCGACAGACTGATGGGTGATTTATTGCTTTCATTTTGCATTGAATTTATTTTGCATAACTCTTTGCTACTAGATTTTTTAATATCAATTTTTATACTTTCACCATCATCAGAAAGCTTATTAACGCTAATTCCTCCCGATACGAACCAATCATATAGATTTGAACAACTCGTTCTCAAATTACTTATTTTTTCGAATTGTTTTTCATTTGAACCAACGATTATGTAGTCGCATGTAATTGTTGCAATTCTAATTGGGCACATTACATCCTTGCTTGATTCTGTATCTCTACATCCTACTAACGTATATGTTTTACTTGGTGATAAAACTTGCAAAATATTAGGTACAGGCAATCTACTTATTGTTTCATTCCCTGCATCAGATTTTATATGTGTAACTCTTCCATCTAAAAACTGACCACTAAGCTCTTTGAATAACACAGACAGTTCAAATTTCATTCCGTTATCATGTAACATAACTACAGTTTCAGAAGAATCATTATTATCTGTCTTCAAAAAACCAAGAACGGGTTTAGTTAAATCAAGGCTTTTATCTTCCATAATCTCTTAATCTCCAACTAACTTGTTGCTTTTAATGAGAATATTTTAGTATGCAAATATAAATAGCCGCAATTTATTGTTTGCAATTTTAGCACTATAAACCAATGCAGCAATCAATAATTTCGCTTGACAACATTACGCACCTGTGTATCAAAACTATTTCCTTAACGCAACAATTTTGGCCTATAACCCCTATAACCCGAAAAATATACGTAGAATGAAAATTGCGAGGAATCACCTGACCAACAATCTGACGAAACGGCAGCTGCGAGACCCTCGCGTTATTTTCGTTATAGCTTTATTTTTTATAATATCCAATGTACCAAAGGATTCGGGTAATCGGCAAAAACTCCAAGCATCACACCTGGAGCTTTCGCCGACCGAGTACTCCCAATCCATTTGTGATAATGGTCTATAATATATTAATCAAAAAAGGTTAATAATTTTTGGGTCTAAGCCACGTTTACGTTTTATGTGATAGCATTTTCAAAATCTTTGGCTTGTATCTCAATTATTGAAATACGTAATATGTAAGGATTAGCTAAAGAATAATTTGCATAAATAATTAGAATATAAATTATTATACGAAATACTGCAATTGCAAAAGTAGGGAGAAGGCATATGAGCTACGTTGCAGATAAACCTATTGAAAAAGCTGATGAAGATTTATTGGGAAGATCTGATTTTGCTGAACAATTTGGAAAATCGATTTGTGAATATGATAGCAAAGATGGTCTTGTAATCGGTTTGTATGGAAAGTGGGGTAGCGGCAAGACATCTATTATTAACATGGCTATATCCGAGATTCCAATAAACGAAGACGAAGCCAAAAAAGTAGAGAAAGAAAAATGGTATTCAAAATTATACAAAAGAATAAGAAGATTCGATACTTCACAAAAAACTGAAGAAGAAAATCAAAATCACAATCCAATAGTTATTAAATTCTCACCATGGAATTATTCCGACAAGAACAATTTAATCAGTTTGTTCTTTTATGAATTGAAGAATAAATTAAGTGTAGCTAAAGACGAGAAGCGTAAACTATGTATTCTAATGCATCCAATAAGATAGACAGTAAAAGAGAAATGAAAAAAACTATTATACATGCAGAAAATTTATTATTATGTGTAAGAGAAACTTCGACCTTATGACAATAAATACATGGATAAAACTATAAAATGAGACAACTACTCTAATTAGCTCGCAGGATAAACATTACTAGTAGTTGGTATGGCATCTGAATAATAATCTTTATTATGATAGCCATTGCACGAATTGAATAGAAAAACAAGACATATCGCAACAAACATTAAAGTCAACATAAAGTGTACATAAGATTTGGAATTCAATTCATCAGATTTCTTATTACTACTAGGTGGCATCCTGTGAACCTTAAATGGCAGATATCCCGTTAAACATTTTTCCGAATCAATTTTTTCACTTATCAATACATTGCGCTTACGTTTTTTATCAACTTTATTTTGAACGTGTAACGTAGCTTTGCAATCCTCTAACGCATCATGCGCATTATAAGAATATTTACACTCTTTGGCAGCCCATTTTAACGCAATTGTTTTTGAACCATAGAAGGTTTCAGCATACTCATGCATAGTATCAGTAACCTTGTTCCTGTTAAGGCGTATACCAATCTCAGCGAGAAAAGCCAAATCGAACTTAGCATTGAATGCACATATTTCTCTAGCTCTATTAATGATATTTTGTATAGCCTCCACATCTTTAGTAATACATTCACATTTTCTAACATCAAAAGGATTTATATGATTTATTGCTTCAGCTTGAGGCCAATGAGTAACACATTCTGGTTTATATAGCTTATTCCATAAGACATTGCCATTCCCATCAATTATAGACAACTGCAATATTTCATCATATTCAGGATCCAAACCTGTAGTTTCTGTATCCAAAACAATTCTTGGAATTATATCCTCACATGGAATGCTCACAGTATTCATCTCAACTTTTAAACTAAATTGAATCAAACTAGAACTGCTATTAGAAGACGCTTTGGGCTTGTAAGAAAAATATTCTAGTCTATTACCTACTAATGACATTAATACATTGTTAGCTTCTGTTAATACATTTTTTGTCTCAAAAATTATATTGCCATAACTATTTTTTACAATTACATATTTTTCTTCATCTTTACACTCAGTTGTAACAATGCAATTCTTAAAGCTATGAGACCTTGATATATCAATAGAATCTGCAACAAAACGCGAATCAGCATAAAAAGAGTACTTACCAGATAATTTCATGAGACTTCGCATAAAATGATTTTTTACCAAAGCTTCCTTCTTCTCAAATATGTCTGCTGCGCAATCATCTGCTCTCTATATAAGTCTAATAAGAACTAAAGATTTAAGTTTAAGTATGGGTCATTATGCTTACCCATACTTTTTGCCTTTTACAACAAGACATTTGATTAATAAACACAATTTTTTGTCTATAACACAATTCATTAGCCTTAAACATTTAGAAGATATTGAAAAAAAAATTTATGCGGAAAAAATTTAATACATTTCAAAATCCGAAGATATATTAAGTTCTTACCAATTCCGTATAGCATTTTACGTATGGAAATGTATTGATAAAGAAAATGCAATCTCATATGTTAAGAATATATTCAATAATGAGAAGAATAAGCTTAAATTCTTATGCTTAACAACATATAATAGTTTAACGGGCTGGAAATTTTATTCAGAAAATTGTCTTGATTTTACTTCTGAATATGAATTTCATTATTCTATAAAAACTTTTGATAAAAACAGATTAGACGAATTCACTAAAGAAGAACAAATAAAATTAGCGTCGTTTGTATTGAATTATGAAAATAATAATGACGACTTTAACCATGCGTCTGAGCGAGAAGCGTTGCAACTCATAAAAAAGTGGAAATCTGAAAGTAAGAGTAATTAAGAGTGTACACAGTTCTGCCCGAAATTCCTTACAATACTGTAATGGGAATTCAGACAGAACTACAAACTACCGTACTTTGCGCCAACGCAATCTATCGTCGTTCGCGCCTAGTTTACACATCATAAGAGTTCCTCGTATAGTCACTCCTTGTTGTCCGGAAGTAGAGCAGAAGCTTCCCGGGTGTACTAGAGGAAGTTGCTGTTGTTGAGGAACAGGAGATGGTTGTTGGGTAGGTGCTTGTGCCTGCTGCTGAACTGGTGCTTGGACAGGTTGTTGATTCTCTTGCTGTTCTTCTGCGTTCCTATTTTCAGATTGTGTAGAATTTGAATTGGAACTATCTACAGATGATTTGTTTGTTGAATTCTTTTTTGTGCCTGTTTTGTTAGTGTTAGTTTGATTTTTATTGTCAGAATCCCCATTTGAAGACGACTTTGGTTTATTTTTATTATTATCTTTGGAACCCTTGGATTTGCTATCTTTATCTTTTTTGGCAAAAATTGAATCCTTTTCAATTTCGCAAGACAAGTCATTCTTTTTTACGGAGCAGATTTCGTCAGAGTAATGATTTATGGCAAATTCTATTTCTGTTTCATCAAACTTAAGGTCTTCAAGTTTTGACTTTGCGTCTTCTTCAGTTAAATTATTATCATCTTCTACAAGCAGCCTTAATTTTCTTACTGCCACATTGTTGAAATCGTAAGTGTCGTCTAAATAATTTATAGCAGATTCAGAATCTTTCGCGGAGCATCCGGAAGTTGTCATCTTTTTCTTAATAGCGTTCAAGGACAAAAAGTCGTCAACTACATAGTTTTTTGCTATATTTTTACATTCTGATGCACTTAACTTGGTTTTAGTGTTGTTTGGTTTATTTTGCTGAATCGAACCTATGACCCCAGCTGCTAAAAAGATTATTAATACAGTTAGGAGTATATGTTTAAGTTTTTTAGATTTTGTATTTTTTGGATTTTTTGCATTATTTGGCTTGTGAGACATGTTGATCTGGCTCTTATCATATGGTGTAGCGCTGTTATTTATAATTTGAGTTTTTTGTACGTCACTATTTTTGTCAGAAACATCATTGTTATTCATAGAATATCTTTCTCTGCTGTAAATATTTGATATATCTTATTGCCGTCTTTATGAGTACTGTTACAGTTTAACCGCATTTTGCTTATTTTGTGAATAGAATTTATGTTAAATATTTTCTATTCTTCAAATTAGAAAAATTTGTAAGCTTATGAAGATTAAGTGCGTATCAAAACTGTTTCCTTAACGCAACAATTTTGATACACCTTCGCCGAATAGAATATATGACACACCAACAGACACGCTGAAAAACACGCCAAATAGCACACCAAACGACACGCCAAAATAGGCGAGGGCTTGCATTTGAGAATATTTCGGGTATAGTAGTTACTCGTGCTTCGGCGCTGACATTGTTCAGTAAAGTTGCATTGCGGACATAGCTTAGTTGGTAAAGCGCAACCTTGCCAAGGTTGAGACCGCGGGTTCGAGTCCCGTTGTCCGCTCTAGGTCCGATGAGTTATTCGACCTTACGGTGGGTTAGCCAAGCGGTTAGGCAGCGGCCTGCAAAGCCGTATAGATGAGTTCGACTCTCGTACCCACCTCGATTAAGCGGGTTAGCTTAATACACAACCGGGCGGTTGGCGCAGTGGTAGCGCACTTCCCTGACACGGAAGGGGTCACAAGTTCGAACCTTGTATCGCCCACTCGAAAGGATTGCCTTTCACGCATAATTAAAAAATTTTGGGTGATTGGCGCAGCGGCTAGCGCACTTCCTTCACACGGAAGGGGTCATAGGTTCGATTCCTATATCACCCACAATATGTTCGCAGTGTAGAAGCACTGCGTTTTTTGTTATCTGGCTATTTTTTATTTCCTAACTTACATATGAAAATTTTTCGCAGCCAAACACACATGCAACCACAAATAGAAGCAATATCTCATAGCAGTCAGTCAATCAATCAACCAACCAACCGACCAGCCAAGCAAGCAACCAATCATTTCTTCACAGAAACACACATACTAATGTTCATTTTGAGTTCATTTAATATCGTGCTATACTCGTCCGAGTACAAGTGAAAATTGCAGGGGTACTGGAAACAGTTGAGAAACACCCTTTGAACCTGTTTTGTTAAGACATGCGTAGGGAGCAATTACAATAAGTGATTTCTTTCTGTCACGATTTTCGTGACATCTTGCGTTGCCACAAAGTAGTAGCAATTACACGAGTATCAACTAAACAATTAAAAAAAAAGATTTAAAAAACAATTAAAAACTAAAAACCAAACACCAAAACCAAAAAATATCCGCCTGAATGTCACTTTTGGGAAAACTTGCACAAGTGAGGAGGAATACTGCACATGATTGATAGCAGCATAAGTGCTGAAACTATAGAATCGGCCATAAGCTGGCTTGCAGGATTCACAGAAAAACCAGGAGAACAAGGAGTTACTCGACCTCTTTACACAAAATCTTGGAAACAGGCTCTTTTTGCTCTTCGTCAACAATTTGAAAAACTCGGTATGACTGTAGAATTCGACCAAGTTGGAAACCTAATTGCAACTGTTGAAGGATGCGAAAAACCAGAAAGCATAATAGCTTGTGGATCGCATATTGACACAGTTTCAAGAGGAGGTCGTTTTGACGGCCAACTTGGAATAGTTGCAGCCTATTTAGCAATTAAGAATTTACTTACTAGATATGGAAAGCCAAAGAAAAGTCTTCGCATTATCTGCTTAGCAGAAGAGGAAGGCTCACGTTTCCCATACGTATTCTGGGGTTCAAAGAATTTCTTCGGACTAGCCCAAAAAGAGGACGTAGAAAATATTTGCGACAGCGAAGGTGTTCCTTTCGAAACAGCAATGCGTGAAGCTGGGTTCAATTATCAAACAACTCAACCTAAGTTCGCAAATCTTGAAGCCTGGATTGAGCTACACATTGAGCAGGGACCAACGCTTTACAGCAATCACGAAGATTTAGGTATTATCACTAGCATTGCTGGTCAGCATCGTTGGGATATTCATCTTAAAGGCGTACAAAATCACGCTGGCACAACAATGATGTCCTACAGGCACGATGCAGTAGATTGCATGTCTCATATAATCGCCAAAAATCTTGACAAAGCTAAGCAATCAGGCGACCCACTGGTGCTTACTTTCGGTAGAATCAGCGTAGTTCCAAATCAAGTAAATATTGTTCCTGGAGAAGTTACTTTTTCAATGAACTGCCGTCATACAGATAAAGCTTTTCTTGATAAATTCTTGCAGGAACTCGACGAGGATATTCACGAAACTGCCAAGTCTTATGGCATTACAGCGCAGATCGATAAGTGGATGTCTGACGATCCTACACCACTTAGCGACGATATTATTAATCTTTTGAAAGATCAAGCTAATAAGCAAGGTTATGCGTACAGAGTCATGCATTCAGGTGCTGGTCAAGATACGCAAATTTTTGCTCCGTTTGTAAAATCCGGAATGATTTTCGTTCCTTCAAAAGATGGTATTAGTCACGCTCCAGAAGAGTACACAGATCCACAAGACGCTGTTCACGGAGTAAAGCTTTTACGAGATGCTCTGCATAGTTTGGCTTATGAGGACTAACTAAAAACCAACTAAAAAGATAACGAAAACCAAATAAATAGAAATCTAGGAAGGACGCAAAAGGCATATACGATGCAAACTTCACTGCTTAATTAATCGCAGCGAAGAAAAGTGAATATCGAATGAGAGTACAACGCTTATTCACGAATAAGAGGCTGATACGAAGGGGCGCACCACCACGGGTACGAAATCCTTTCGTATCTTTTTTTATTTTTGAGCAAAGTTGCGATTATTACTTTCAAAAAACTCAAAACACAAAAAAGAATCAAATTACAAACAAGAAAAGTAAGGAGGTGCGCATGCAAATTAGTAAACTGCTACAAGATGAGCCAGTAGCTAGTAAAAACTTGGAATGTTACCGCGAGCGCGGCTACACTAATGAAGATTTACTGCCAAAGCCGCAAGAAAAACGCACAATGAGTGCTCTTAATTTTTGCACTTTGTGGATGCAGTCTGTACACAATATTCCTAATTATGCTGCAGTTGGCGCGTTCCTTTTAATGGGATACTCTCCAATTTACGTAATGATTGGTATCATGCTTGGCGCAATTCTTACAGCAATTGTCATGGTTGCTAACGGTGTTGTAGGTTCCAAATACGGCATACCGTTTTCTATGCATTTGCGCGCAACATACGGAAAAGCAGGCGCTCAACTACCAGGATTCCTCAGGGGAGTAGTTGCTGCAATATGCTGGTATGGAATTCAAACATATATAGGTGCGAAAGCTTTAGAGATTCTAGTTGGCAAAATTTGCCCTGAGCTTCTTACGTTTGGAAACAAAATACCATTTGTAGGTTCGCACATACCTATTATTATTTCCTTCGCAATATTTTGGTTGCTTAATTTGGCGATTGGTTTAGGCGGAGGAAAGACTCTTAATAAGCTAACTGTAGTATTAAGCCCACTTATTTACGTTGTTTTTGGTTGCATGAGCGTATGGGCTATTAGCTGTGCTGGTGGATTATCTGCAATCATGCAATATCATGCTACTGTTCAAGCGCCAACTAATTACGGTCTTGGGCTTTTCATGATGATGGTTGTAAATTCTGTGCTGGGCGTTTGGGCTGCTCCTGCCGTTTCTATTGCTGATTTTACGCAAAACGCAAAGTCAACTATGGCTCAACTAAAAGGTCAAATTGCTAGCTTCTTGCTAAGTTACGCGCTTTTTGCTTTTACAAGCGTAGTTATTTTAGTGGGCGGATCGCTTTTTTACCATGAAACCATTACAGATGTTCTTGTCATCATAAACAAGTGGGATAATCTTCCTGCAATTGCAATAGCTACTGGGTTGCTTCTACTTACTACAGTTTGCACAAATGCCACTGGCAATATTGTTCCTGCAGCATACCAGCTAACTGCTTTAGCTCCGCGATTTGTAAATTATAAGCGTGGAGTGGTTATTGCAGCTCTTGTAAGCACTGTGCTAATGCCGTGGAAGTTTATGGCTAATATTACAGGCTTCTTGAATCTTATTGGCATGCTTTTAGGCCCTATTGCAGGTGTTCTACTTGCCGACTATTACGTAGTAAAGCGCACGCATATTGATCTTGATCAAATTTATTACGATACAAATAGCTCGTCAAAATCTGCCTATTCTGGAACTAACTGGATATCTTATACTTCTACGATACTTGGGCTTTTATTTGCTCTTTCCGGGCAGATAATTCCTCTACTTTCACCACTTACTCAAATCTCATGGATCGTGGGATGCGCTGTAGGTTTCGTGTGTCAAATATTACTATCAAAAGTTTTTCAGCCAACAATGGCTAAAGAAAGGAAATAATATGAACTACGATGTAGTAATCACAAACGGTTTGGTTGTATTCGATAATGAAGCAACTAAAGCCGATATAGCAATTAAAGACGGCAAGTTTGCCGCTTTTGGAAGCAACTTTACAGCCGATAAAACTATTGACGCAACTGATTTAATAGTTGTTCCTGGAAAAGTTGATTCTCATGTTCATATTAACGCTCCAGGCGGCGGCGTTCGCGACGATTGGGAAGGTTTTGTAACAGCAACTTCTGCCGGCGCAAAAGGCGGTATTACTACAATGCTGCAAATGCCTTGCAATCAGATTCCTGCTACTACTGATGGAAAATCATTTGAGGCAGTGCTTAAAGAAGCCGACGGAAAGCTCAAGGTTGATGTTGGTCAAACTGGTGGCTTGGAACCACAAAACCTCAATGGCGGAATATGCGAGCAAGATAAGCAGGGTGTCGTTAATTACAAAGCATTCCTCGGCACTACTGGCGACAAGGATTTGCAAGTTGATTTGTATAATTGCGACGATTATTCCCTTTACACCGGTATGCAGCAGATTGCAAAAACCGGCAAAATTTTGATTATGCATTGCGAAAACGCTCCTATTACAGACCAGCTTGGAAAGAAAGCTCATCAAATGGGAGCTAGAAAACTTTCTGAGTTCGTAGCAACCAGACCTGTTTTCACTGAAGTTGAAGCGATTGAACGCGCTTGTCTTTTTGCTAAAGAAACTGGATGCAGAATTCATATTGTTCATGTTTCTTCACCGGAAGGCGCTCAAGCTGTTGCTGACGCTCGTAAGAATGGCGTTGACGTAAGCTGCGAAACTTGCAACCATTACCTGTATTTCGACACTTCTGAGCTTGACGAGATTGGAAATATCGCTAAGTGCACTCCGCCAATTCGTGACAAGGAAAACCAGAATGGCTTGTGGGAAAAGGTTTTTGACGGTTCTATTAACTTCATTGTTTCCGACCATTCGCCAGCTCCTTTGAGTTTGAAGCAAACTGATGATGCTTTCACAGCTTGGGGTGGTATTGGTAGCGTTCAAAACGATGTTGATGTGTTCTTTGATGAAGCTGTGCAAAAGCGCGGAATGTCATTAACTCAATTTGTGGCATTGAATTCTAGCAATTCTGCAAAACGCTTCGATTTGAAAGAAAAAGGCAGCATACGTTTGGGTTACGACGCAGATCTTGCATTCATTAAGCCAAACGCTCCTTATGTTCTTAAAGCTGAAGACCTTGAGTATCGAAACAAGTTCAGCCCATACGTTGGTCGCACTATTGGCTGCCAGGTGGTAAGAACTTTGCTTCGCGGCGAAGAAATTTACAGCCAAGAAAATGGCGTTTGCAAAGGCTTCAAGGGCAAGTTTATTCTCCATCCAGCTAAGGATTAGGTAGAATCTTTAAACGTAATATTTAAAACTTAAAGCATATTCTACAGAAAGGAGGTAAGTGTGCTGAAACTTAATCACGATACTGTGGATTATGTTGAGAACGAGAATTTACTTGAACTACTTAAGCGCGAAGGCTACGACAGTACTTTTGTTGCAATAGAAGTTGATGGTGAATTAGTAAAACGCAAAGATTTTGAAACTTTCATAATTAAAGATAACGCAAAAATTGAAGTATTTAGCATTATGGGAGGAGGATGAATGGAAAGTGACGATATTCGCGCAAAAGTTCTTAAACGTCAGCTAAAGGAAGATAATGATTTGTTTGCTCAACAATCAGTTTCAATACTTGGCTGCGGCGGTTTGGGATCAAATATCGCGTTGATGCTTGCGCGAGCCGGCGTAAAAAAGTTGTACATTTACGATTTTGACAGTATCGAGTATTCGAATTTAAACCGTCAAAATTATACGATTAACGAAATTGGACAACACAAAGTATCTGCTACTAAAGCACGGCTTAATGAAACTTTGCCGTACGTTGAAGTAGAAGCTTTCGTACAAAAAGTTACGCCGGAATCGTTAGATGAGATTGCTGAGCGCTCCGACTTGTTTATTGAAGCATTCGACAATCGCGAATCGAAAGCAATGGTTCTTGACTATTTCATGAATCATCCTAACAAATATGTTATTACCGCTTCTGGCTTATCTGGACTAGGAGATATTAAGAACGTAAAAATTAAGCATCTTTCAAACGTGTGCTTAGTAGGTGATTTTAAGTCTTCTCCTGAAGAAGGCTTGTATTTGCCTTATGTTTCGATTATCGCAAGTTTAGAAGCGTTAGAAGCGTTGAAATGGATAAAAAATGGAGGAAATTATGGAGAATGAAGATTATTTAGAATTAGGTGGTAAGAAGTTTACTTCTCGATACATTTTGGGTTCTGGAAAGTATTCTGAGGAGCTTATTGATGCCGCAGTAAATAGTGCTAAAGCTGAAATGATTACTGTAGCAATTCGCTATAGCGAGAAAGCTGCAGGAATTTTAAAGCATATTCCAGAAGGCGTTACCATTTTGCCTAATACTAGCGGATGCGTAACTGTAGAGGAAGCAGTTAACACTGCACATATTGCTCGCGAAATGGGTTGCGGAAACTTCATCAAGCTTGAGATTATTCCTGATCGCAAGTATTTGTTGCCAAACAATGAAGCTACTTTGCAAGCAACAAAGATTTTGGCTGACGAAGGCTTTACTGTTCTTCCTTACATGTATCCAGATTTGTACTTTGCTAAGGCAATGCGCGACGCTGGAGCTGCCGCAATTATGCCTCTCGGCTCTTTGATTGGCTCTAACAAGGGTCTTGAAACTAAGAAGTTTATTCAGCTTATTATCGACGAAATCGATCTTCCTGTTATTGTCGATGCCGGCATTGGCGTTCCAAGCCAGGCTGCTGAAGCAATGGAAATGGGTGCTGCAGCTGTAATGGCAAATACTGGAGTTGCTACTGCAAACGATATTGTGCTTATGGCTAAAGCTTTCAAGCTTGGTATTGAGGCAGGCCGCGCAGCTTATCTTGCAGGCCCTGGTCGAGTGCTTGAAAAGGGTGCAACACCATCTTCTCCAAAGCGCGATGACGAAAGCAAGTAAGCAAACAAATAAAATAAGTCTTCAACTTAAAACACTGAAAATCTGAAACAAGTAAGCCTTACAAGTACAGCCAGTACTTGTAAGGCTTGCGACATACCTAATTTGCACTTTTTATGAAAATGATATAAGGTATTCACTTGTTTGCGGACATAGCTTAGTTGGTAAAGCGCAACCTTGCCAAGGTTGAGACCGCGGGTTCGAGTCCCGTTGTCCGCTCCATTTGAAAATAAAATATCCACAATTCTGCAACATTCACACATCGAACATGCGTTTCCTATATACTACTTATATACTGAACTATGATGTGACGAGTGCAGTCAGCGCATAAGATTAAATGCTGAATGCTTACGAACGCAACTTGCATTATGTCAACGACTTGAAAGAATGGGGATTATGGCTGAAGACGTGCAATCTACCGAGCAGACACACTCTAAAGAAGATCGTATGTCAATCATGTCAGACGCTATTGATTCCTTATGGCAACAAGGCGAAATTACTTCCATTCCTACTTTTTCTAAACACCGTATTTTTCGTGATTTTCCAGGACTTCCAGCAAATACCCAACTAGCTTGGTTTAAAATCCCTGGGAAACTATTTGGAATTGCACTAGGTTTATGCAAAGATGATGGAAAACATTTTCGTCAACTTGCAATCGCAGACAAAGATGGGAGAGTTTACACAGGAGATAAAGTAACTCCTGTAGAAGCAATTGAGCGCATACCACAATTGTCATTTATTGAGCAAGGGTCTTTTAATCTATATAACAAAACTAGATTCTATGGATCTAAGCAAATACAAGCATCACATAACTTTACAAAACAACTACAAAGCGTATTTAAAAATTTACGAAAAAAGAAAGTAAATAAGAATACTTCAAGCTCATACGCAAAACAAAACATTAACGATAAGCCTTTTGTCTATGGCGATGTTGTTATGCAAGTTTCTTTAGATGATGGCTTGCATCAAGTTGCTTCATGGATTTGCTTAAACAATGGAAAGCATAAAAAATATACTATTGAAGGCACACGCGTATCGTTGAGTGACGATTTTAGATGCAATCTTTCATATGAAGACGCTATTGCTACAGTATTTTTTGCGACTTTTTTTGTGCCAGATTTGCACCAATCATTAGTTGGTTTTGGATATTTTCACGTATTACACCGCTTGCATACAGAAGCTCCTCTTGGCGCAATAAGAAGAAGCGTTTCCGATATTAAAACTGCGCGCAAAGAAGGTTTTAGAGTTTCCGGTTTGGAAGAATACTACGAACGCGTCATGCGCGACGTTGGAGCATTAGAGCAAACTCACAGTCTAGAAGCAGTCCATGCAGCGGAAAGATTACACTTACAACCTGCACAGAAAACTTCAGCACATTACTTGATTTGGGATGATTCATTAGAGCCTTCTGCAGCTTTGAAAGTGTTGCGCATTGAAGGTGCATTAAACAGACTACAAGCAATTTATCAATGCATTCAAGCAAACGCATCGCAAGGTGGTAAAAGTTTAGAAGATAATATTACTTGCGAGCGCATTTGTGCTATCGATAACTCATTTATTGAAGATCCAGCTTTTATTGCTAGCGAAGATTTAGGAATGCAAAGTTTCGGAGATCCTACGCAAGATGACTGTATTCGCCCATTAATGCATTTATGGCGCAAAGCTCGCAAGTGCCAACAGTCTGCATCGTATTTAAAACAGACTGAAGCAGGAGAGTGGTTGTATCGCCAATCTTTAGCTGAACTTATTCGTAGCTTGTATTTACCGTTCCGTTTTGATGCAGATTTTCGCTCTAATTTAGGAGATGGGAAAGTTGCATTAGCTTTTACAGCAACAGGATCATCACTAATGCCAAGAAGTATCTACGATACTCATAAAAATAAGTGGCATGAGTATAGCGATAGCGAAAAGTCCAATATTTCAGTAAATTACAATTTGAGAATTGGAATTATGCTTGCAACTCTCGCTTTTGGTATTAGCGATAAAATACAGCAAGTTTCTATTAGACTTGACTCTGTAGGTTTAGAAGAAATGGTTGCTGCACAAGATAGCGCTATTAGCAATCTACTAAATCGTACGCTAAGAGCACTAAATAGAATTGATAACAATAGTACGCACGAAAAAGGTGAGCCAAAAGATGGAGACATTCATGGCGACCCTTCTAAGTTGCAAGATTTGCAACACCTACCGTTTGCTGATGTTGTAGAAGCTGCGCAATCATTAGTAGATGAGCATAGTGATGATTTAACAAGCGCAATGGCAGCCGGAAACAATGAAAACAACGCAAATAACACAAATCCTTTAGCAGCATTTAGCGAACCGCCAGAAGTGCGAACTTTAATGACCGTCACTTTCGAACGTGACAATTTCGTAAAACATATTCGCTCGCACGGATTACGAAATCCTATAGAATTCTACAAAAAATCTAACGCGCGTATAAGCTTAAACGAAAATTGCAAGCTTAACACTGTAGAACCATCATTCGATTTGCATGACACTTGCTTCTCACCTAACGGCGCACAGGAAGAGCCAGAGTTTTCAGACACACTATTTAACGAAGAACAAGAAGAAATACTCGGAACAGAACATGCTAAAGGTCTTTCTATACAACGAGAAGACTTGCTACAGCAAGCAGTCGCCGATTTTCATCATATTGCTTCACAACCATTGCTAACAACAGCTGAAAAAGCTCGTGAAGCAATGAATATCATCGAACAAATTGGCGACCCAGAGCTTAACAACCAAGCAGATATAGTAACTCGTTCACTTATTGACGAAACTACAATACCGGAACTTCATTTCAAAGCATCTCAAAATATAAGAGATATGCGCATACACGCCCAAGAACAACTCATAGAGGGCGACATTAAACAAGCATTAGAATCTTATGAGGACAATATTGCAAAATTTGACACCATGTTCACAATAGATAATGCTGTGCCACGTTACTTTAATTCATATGCAGAACGAGTAGTGTACAACCGCTTATTCGCAACACCAGACGAGCAAACACTACTTATTCCAGACGGATTATTCTACGCCCACATGGAATTAGCAGATTTGCTCTCACAACTACATCAATATGATGCGGCGTTAAAACATTTAAACACAATGGTTTCATACGCTCCAACATACGCATTATCGCATTTGCGACTTGCAGCAGCATTATCGCAACAAGAAGATTGGACGTCAACAGTAGCAGCATGTCTAAACGCACTTCGAGTAGCATTAGACAAAGACGACGCAGCATTCGCATACTATAGATTAGCTTATGCAGCTTGGATGCAAGACAAGTTCACTCTGGCAGCAAGCGCTTACCGAATGGCAGACTATTTAGCTCCAGGAAGAATAGAACCGCTACAAATGGAACTAGAAGAATTATTATCACGAATGCGCTCGCAGTGTTATAAAGCTCCTACTAGTATGGATGATGTTAGACATTGCTTTATGAGTGACGATATTCCTGTCTGGCCTAATATTGAAGCAAATCATATTATTGGAAAAGCTGCAAAGCTAACTGTTGACGATGGAATGTTTGTAATTGCAAGAACTTTGTGTGTAGCACATATTCGAATGTCACTGAATGACGATTGTGAAGGTGCAGTACAATCACAGTTCTTACGTTCATTAAATGCGTAAATGGTAAGTGACATAATCTATATAAAGCAACAGCTGATTTGAAGGGGGTTTCATGAGTATGGCTCACGATGATATCGAGTCAAAAAACGCACAATGGACTCTTTTTGACGATTTTGACGAGCAAAATGAGACTCATGAAAATACGCAAAAAACAGATACGTGGATTGCTCAACTTCAGCCAACAGACACTGATGCGTTGGCTCTTGGAAACTTGCAGCAAGCGACGCTTACTATAGAGCAAGCTGCGAAACTTTGGGCAAAATTGGCAGCTTGGGCACAATCTGATCAAATTGCTTATTACGTAGAAGATTCTCCGACTAGTTCAGACGCAGCATATGATGCAAGAATGCGAGCGCTAAGCGCTTTAGAAGCTGCCTTCCCAACTTTAGACACACCTCAATCTCCAACACATCGCGTAGGTGGAACTTTTTCTAACGATTTTACTTCTGTAAAGCATCCGTCTCGAATGATGAGTTTGGATGACGTATTTTCAATTGAAGAATTACACGATTGGTATAACAGCGTAATTCGCGATTTACAATGGGATGAGTCTCAACCTCTTCCTATGACTTGCGAAGTAAAAATTGATGGTCTTGCTTTAAATCTTATTTATCGCAACGGTACTCTTGAACAAGGTCTTACTAGAGGCGATGGCGTAACTGGCGAGGATATTACATTAAACGTAAGAACGATTGAAGCAATACCAACACAGCTTCATTCTGATAATCCTGACGATATTCCTGAGTTCGTGGAAATTCGTGGCGAAGTTTTTATGAAATGGGAAGACTTTAGAAAATTAAATGATGAACAAGAAAATGCTGGACGAGTTGCTTTTGCAAACCCTCGTAACGCTGCAGCTGGCTCTTTGCGCCAAAAAGACCCACGAATTACAGCCACGCGTCGATTAAGCTTTTTTGCACACGGACTAGGTGAGCTTCGTTGGAAAGAAAATACAAACCATAACAATAGTGAAACAAAATTTAATCAGTCTGACGCATATAAGCTCTATCAACAGTGGGGAATACCTGTTTCTCCGTACACAAGAAAAGTCACAAATTTTTCTGAAATAGAAGAAATGATTGACTATTACGGAAAGCATAGAGCAAATATTTTGCACGCTTTAGACGGCATAGTTGTAAAAGTTGATGACAGAGCATTACAGCATCAACTAGGAGCTACTTCTAGAGCTCCACGATGGGCTATTGCATACAAGTATCCTCCTGAAGAAGTTAATACTTATTTGAAGGATATTATTGTCCAGGTTGGAAGAACTGGAAGAGTAACTCCTGTAGCTGTTCTTGAACCTGTTACTGTAGCAGGATCGACAATTTCTCGCACAACTCTTCATAATGCTTACGAAGTTGAACATAAAGGTGTGCTAATTGGCGATACTGTCGTAGTTCGTAAAGCTGGGGATGTTATTCCAGAATTAGTCGGACCGGTACTTAAAGCTAGGGAAGGGCGAGAAAATGAACTTAGAAAGTTTGTTATGCCAGAATACTGCCCATCTTGTGGAACTAAGCTAGCTCCTGCAAAAGAGGGAGATAAAGACATTCGTTGCCCAAATGTAGAAAACTGCCCAGCTCAACTTACAGAACGAATAATTCACTTGGCTTCCAGACAAGCTTTTGATATTGAAAATTTGGGCGATAACGCTGCGCTAGCTCTTACAAATCCTGAGGATTGCAGACCTACAACTGCAGAAGTTTACTGCCCAGATATGGATAAAATTATAATTCAGCGAGGAGCAACTCAACAATCATATATACCGGCACCAGATTTAACGCTACCTGAACCACAAACTCCAGTACTTAGAAATGAAGCTGGATTATTTAGTATTACTGCCGACGATTTGCAAAATGTAATGGTTTGGAAAGAAATTCCTCTTGTTGAAGAGTGGAAAGAAGTTAGTAAAGACGGTAGCTTTAAAAAGCGTACACGCAAAATAGGCGGATCTGGTCTTTGGCACCAAGTTAGAGCATTTTGGACTCGCACAATCGAAGCAAAGTTATCTACAAATTACGAAGCAGAAGGAACTCCCGAAAAAACTACTTCACCAAACGAACAATGGGATCCTCAATATCCTAAATTCCAAGTTCCAATTGACGCTAAAGTGGTACTTTGGAAAAATAAGCGCATTACTAGAAATGCTAAAACTAGCGACAACGCTAAAGAAACAATAAATGTGCCATGGTATACAAGACCTTCTGAAACTACTCGTAGTATGCTTGAAGAAATAGCTCAAAAAGGCAAGAATGCAGCACTGTGGCGAGTTTTGGTTGCTTTATCTATTCGTAGACTAGGTCCACCAACTGCACGTCTTATAGCGGCAAATTTTGGATCTTTAGACAATATTTCCAAAGCATCTATTGAAGAACTTACACAAATTGATGGAGTTGGTCCTGAAATTGCGCAAGCAGTATACAACTGGTTCCAACAAGCTAATGACCCTGCTAATTGGCAATTTGAAGTATTAAAATCGTGGCAAGAAGCAGGTGTAGTAGGGAAAGTTGAAGCATCATCTTTCGCTCAAACATTAGTAGGTAAAACAATAGTTGTTACAGGATCTTTGCAAGGATTTACAAGAGACAGCGCAAAAGAAGCTATAGTCTCAAGAGGCGGCAAAGCATCAGGATCAGTAAGCAAGAACACATATTGCGTTATTCTAGGCGAAAATGCAGGATCCAAGGCAACTAAAGCGCAAGAACTTGGCATCCCTATGCTTAACGAACAACAGTTTAATACTCTTTTAAAAACTGGGAACTTAGAAGAAATACTACAAATTGCAAATAATACTGTTCCAAATCTCATTGCTGAGGAATCATAACGCATGAATACAAGTGAACTCGAAAAACAAGTTTACGATTTGCTGGGTAGCGTTATTGATCCAGAATTAGGTCGCTCTGTTACCGAATTAAATATGGTAACCGGAGTGCATGTGATAAAGAAAGCTGAAACCATTGATACAACAAAGTTTGCTTATGATGTAGAGATAAATCTTGAACTTACTGTGCCAAATTGCCCTCTTGCAGAAGTAATTACAGGACGAGTTCAAGAAGCTATATCTAAATATCCTCAAGCAATACTCATACCGCACGTTAACGCTACTGCAATGAGTAAAACTAAATTAGAAAAGTTGGTTGCAGATTTAAAAGCTGAACGCAAAGAAAATCCATTTAATAAAGCTGGCACTCGCACGAGAATTTTTGCTATAGCCTCTGGGAAAGGCGGAGTGGGAAAATCTTCTATAACTGCTAATTTAGCTGCAACTTTTGCCGCATTAGGTTACGATACTGCAGCTATTGACGCCGATATTTACGGCTTTTCTTTACCGCGAATGTTTGGAGTTAATTCTCAACCAACAAATTTAAACGGAATGCTTATGCCTGTAGTTGCTTGGGGAGTAAAGCTTATTTCTATTGGAATGTTTGCTGGAACTGATCGTGCTATTTTGTGGAGAGGACCACGATTACAACGTTCTTTAGAGCAGTTTCTTTCAGATGTTTGGTGGGGCAACCCTGATGTTTTACTTCTTGATTTAGCTCCAGGCACAGGAGATATGGCATTAGCTGTAGCGCAATCCTTACCAAACGTAGAGCTTGTTGTAGTAACAACTCCACAGCCTAGCGCATCAGATGTAGCAGTTAGGTCAGGTCTTATGGCTTTGCAAATTCCTGTAAAAGTTCGCGGAGTTGTTGAGAACATGAGCTGGTTTGAAAATAACGGCGAGCGCTTAGAATTATTTGGTTCAGGAGGAGGAAGGAGAGTAAGCGAACAACTTTGTAACGCTCTTGACACTAATGTGCCTCTTTTAGCTCAACTTCCTTTAGATCCTGCGCTTAGAGAAACTGGTGAAGCAGGGAGACCTGCTGTTCTAACCGAAGATGGAAAATTGGCAGATTCTAATTTAGCTAATACTTTTATTCATTTAGCTAAATCTTTAATAAAAAACTCTTAAAGCAAATAAAGCTTAAAATACAGCCGAAAAAATAAGTATGGGGTTGCTTAAAATCAAGCGACCCCATACTTTTAGTTAGTTATAAAACTAATTATTTAACAGCGTTCAACCACTGCTCTTTAGTAGCCTTTTCAGCTTCCAACTTAGCTTTACGCTTATTATCGGTTTCCTTAGCAATAGCAGCGTTAAGCTCTTCTAGTTGTGCTTCCAACTGTAAAGCAAAACTGGACTTACGAGCGTTAGCTTCAGGATCAGCCTCACGCCAAGCAGCTTCTTCAACAGCCTTAATCTTTTTATCAACGTCGTTTAAGCGAGACTCAATACGACGCATATCTTCACGAGGAACGAAACCAATAGCATCCCATTCTTCCTGAATCTGAGACAAAGCCTTACGAGCTTTCTTAGCAGCTTCTTCATTTTCTACTGGCAACAAAGCCTCTGCTTTTACGAGCAAAGCTTCCTTCTTAGCAAGATTTTCGTGTTCTCCAGCATTAACCTTTTCACGGTCATTTTGACGAGCATGATAGAAAGCATCAGCAGCTTCGCGGAACTTAGCCCACAAAGCATCATCGTGCTGGCGGCCAGCATTGCCAGCTTTCTTCCAACGATCCATCAAAGCATTGAACTTCATAGAAGTTTCACGCCAATCTTTTGAATCTTTTAAGCTTTCAGCTTCTGCAATAATAGCTTCCTTAAGCTGCTTAGCAGTATTACGCACGTGCTCACGTTCTTTAACCCAAGAATTGCGAGCCTGAGAGAATGCAGAACGAGCCTTTGAAAAACGCTGCCACAAAGCATCGGCATCAGACTTATTCAAGTGAATAGTAGTACGCTGATGCTCCTGCCATTCGTCAAATAAAGCACGTAGCTTATCGTTTAATTCACGCCAATTAGTAGATTCATTCATTTGCGCTACTAACAATTCTGCACGTTCTACAATATTTGTACGCTCTTTCAAAGCTTTTTCCAGAGCTTCTTTTCGAGCTTTAGCGATTGCTTCCTTCTTTTCATTACCTTTTGCAGTCAATTCGGCGTGTCGCGCACGTAAAGCAGCAATATCGCCTACGGCAGCAGGATTTTCCAATTCAGCTTTCAAAGTATTAAGCGTTTCGTCAATTTCTTTTGCTTTTACATTGGAAGCTTCTAAGCGCTTAGCAAAAAGATCAAGCTTAATCTTCAAATCAAGATAACGGTGAATATAGAAAGTCAACGCTTCTTCAGGAGTGCCAGTGGAGTATTGACCAACCTCACGCTCAGCACCGTTTTCAGTAACGTAAACAGTGCCATTTTCATCAACACGGCCAAAAGTTTTTGCGGCTTTAATATCCTCTTCACTATAAGAAATGGTTGGTGCTTGAGCAACAACACGAGTCTTATGCGCGAAGCTTGCTGGAGATGGAGCAACTGGCTTTGGCGCGGTAGTAGTTTTAGTAGTTTCTTCAGGTTTAGTCTGTTCGGTCACGGGACGACTCCTTACAGCAGATGCACGGTAACATTGTTACGAATAAGTATGACGGTAAGCCATGATTTTTCCGCAACACCACCTATTATAGTGGACATGGTACAAGGCTCATCAATATCGGGTTTCCCTGAATGGCTTCCTAGTGAACGCGCTGTTGAACAGCAAGTAATTGACACACTAAGAGAAGTGTTTGAACTCAACGGTTTTATTGGAATTGAAACGCGTGCAGTAGAACAGGGTTCAAGCTTATTAAAAAAAGGCGAAACCAGTAAAGAAATTTATTTATTATCGCGTTTACAAGAAGTTGGTCACGAATCCGACACTCCTGTAGAAGAACGCATTGGTTTACATTTCGATTTAACAGTTCCACTCAGCCGTTACGTCGTTGAGCATACTGGTGATTTGACGTTCCCATTTAAGCGCTGGCAAATGCAAAAAGTTTGGCGAGGGGAGCGTCCACAAGAAGGTCGTTTCCGTGAGTTTGTTCAAGCAGATATCGATGTCGTAGGAAATGGCGAATTACCTTCACACTACGAAGTTGAACTTCCACTTGTCATGGTTGAAGCTCTTGAGCGTTTACGTAAGTTCGGTCTTCCTAAGGCAACTGTTCATGCTAACAATCGAAAGCTTTCTGAAGGTTTTTATCGCGGTATTGGATTAAGCGATATCGAGGGAGTTCTTCGAGAAATCGATAAGCTAGACAAAATTGGCGCTGAAGAAGTATCCAAGCTTTTGGTAAAAGAATGCGGCGCTACGGCTTCTCAAGCTGATGCATGCTTAGAATTAGCTGAACTTACTGCCGAAACAGGAGATGAGTTGAAGTCTCGTTTCGACGAATTATGCGATAAGCATAATATTTCTCGAAGTGATGATAACGAGTCTTACGTTTTAGCTTCTCAAGGTGTTGAAACTCTTGCAATGATTGTAGACGAAGCAGCACGTATTCGCCCAGGCGCTGTTGTTGCTGATTTGAAGATTGCTCGTGGACTTGACTACTATACTGGTTCTGTTTACGAAACTTTCCTTGATAATGCAGCATCTCTTGGTTCAATTTGCTCTGGTGGACGTTACGATAATTTAGTTTCACAGGGCAAGAAGAAGTATCCAGGCGTAGGACTTTCAATTGGCATGTCTCGACTGCTTTCTTATATGCTTCACACTGCAGGAGCTACTGTTTCTCGAGTTTCTCCTGCTGCAGTACTTGTTGCAGTGTGGAATGAAGAAGATCGTCCTGCATGCAATGCTATTGCTAAAACTTTACGAGATCGAGGCATTGCAGCAGATGTTGCTCCTAGCGCAGCAAAGCTTGGTAAGCAAATAAAATATGCTGACAAGCTCGGCATTCCTTATGTGTGGTTCCCTGCTGATAGCACTGAATCAGAGTCATCTCACGATGAAGTAAAAAATATTATTACTGGCGAACAGGAAACCGCGGATGCCACGTCTTGGCAACCGGATACTGTTTATGCCCGGCAGACAGTTTCTTGCGCTAAATAATGTTCTTGCAAATTTGCTTGAATATTGTGCGCAAAATCATGTCAATAGAAACAAATGAATATATCAATTAGATTGTAGAGGAAGTGGACTTATGAGCCAGACGGCGTATCGCACACATCATGCCGTTGAAGTGACTGAAGAATTAGTCGGGCAAAAAGTAACCATCGCTGGTTGGGTTGATCGTCGCCGCGATCATGGTGGAGTCGCCTTTGTTGATGTCCGTGATAACACAGGCTTAGTGCAAGTTGTTATTTACGATGAAGAAACTGCACGACCATTGCGTAGTGAATTCGTTGTACAAGTGACCGGCGAAGTTCGCTTGCGTCCAGATGGCAACGAAAACGATCATTTAGCAACCGGTAAAATTGAGATTGTTGCTCAAACTGTTACTATTCTCGCGAAGTCAGACGCTTTGCCATTCCAGGTTTCAACAGCTTTGGAAAACGAGTCCGAGAACAAGCTTCCAAGCGAAGATGTTCGTTTGAAGTATCGCTACCTTGATTTGCGTCGCCCATCTATGCAACGCAATTTGAAGCTTCGCTCTGATATGGCTAAGGCTGCCCGCCATGCTTTGGAAGACATGAACTTTACTGAAGTTGAAACACCAACTTTCATTAAGTCAACTCCTGAAGGTGCTCGCGACTTCGTTGTTCCAGCACGATTGGTTCCAGGCTCTTGGTACGCACTTCCACAGTCTCCTCAGCTTCTAAAGCAGTTGCTCATGGTTTCTGGCGTCGAGCGCTACTATCAGCTTGCTCGTTGCTATCGCGACGAAGACTTCCGTGCGGATCGTCAGCCTGAGTTCACTCAGCTTGATATGGAAATGAGCTTTGCAAGCCAGGAAGATGTTATGGCTATGGCAGAGCGCGTTATTGCTGCTATTTGGAAGGAAGCTGGTCACGAGATTGCTCTTCCTTTGCCTCGTATTACTTGGCAGGAAGCAATGGATAAGTATGGTTCCGATAAGCCTGATTTGCGTTTTGGAAACCCACTTATTGAGTTGACTGACTACTTTAAGAACACTCCATTCCGCGTGTTCCAAGCTTCATACGTTGGCGCTGTGCTCTTTAAGGGCGGTGCTGCAACTCCTCGCCGTCAGTTTGACGCTTGGCAGGATTGGGCTAAGCAGCGTGGAGCTAAGGGATTGGCTTACGTTGTGTTTGGTGAAGATGGCGAGTTAAAGGGTCCTGTTGCTAAGAATCTTAGTGAAGAAGAGCGCGCAGGTCTTAAGGAAGCTGTTGGAGCAGAAGATGGCGATGCAGTGTTCTTCGCAGCAGGCTCCCGCGAGTCTTCGCAGCTTTTGCTCGGTGCTGTTCGTGTAGAGCTTGCTAGCCGCGCAGGATTGCTTCACCCAGATGAGTTTGCTTTCACTTGGGTTGTTGACTTCCCACTGTTCAAGCGCACTGATGATCCAGATGATGACGACGTTGCTGTTGGTCACTCAAAGTGGACTTCTATGCACCATCCATTCACAATGCCATCTGCTGATTGGATCGATAAGTTTGATAAAGATCCAGAGCACGCTATGAGCGATTCTTACGATATCGTGTGCAACGGTAACGAAATGGGCGGCGGATCCGTTCGTATTCACCGCGACGATATTCAAGATCGTGTGCTTAACGTTCTTGGAATCGATAAGGCTGAAGCTGACGAAAAGTTCGGCTTCTTGCTTGAAGCTTTCAAGTATGGTGCTCCACCTCACGCTGGTATTGCTTTGGGTTGGGATCGTACTGCTGCAATTTTGGCAGGCGCAAGCTCAATCCGCGACGTAATTGCATTCCCTAAGGCTGGCGGCGGTAGGGATCCTCTAACCGGCGCTCCTGCTCCGATTTCTGACGAGCAGCGTGCTGAAACTGGCGTTGATTACGATCCAGAAGAAAACGAGTAAATAGAAATACTTGTAAAAAGTGTTATTGATAAGCCGTTGATTGTTGATTTTATGATTACAATTAACGGCTTTTTTGTAACGTAAGAGTTACAAAACGTAACGATAGTGATAAATAGCCGTAACACAGGTTAGCTAAACTTCTTGTTATGGATAAGCAAGTATCAAAGTCAAATCCAAACGCCGAGGATATGACTAATCGCACTATTTCAGTGCAAAAAGCGGCAAATCCCCTCGTAGAACTAAGTCATGTCGAAAAGCATTATGGAAAACTTCATGTGCTTAAAGACATCAATCTGACTGTTAATAAAGGCGAAGTACTAGTTATTATCGGTCCATCTGGTTCTGGTAAATCGACAATGTGTCGCACAATTAACCGTCTCGAAACTATTGATTCAGGTGACATACGTATTGACGGTGAGCCACTTCCTCAAGAAGGAAAAGAACTTGCAGCTTTGCGAGCAGAAGTTGGTATGGTATTCCAGTCCTTTAATCTTTTCGCTAACAAGACTATTTTGGAAAATGTTATTCTTGCTCCAATGAAAGTGCGCCATATGGATCAGCAAAGTGCTGAATCTCTTGCTATGGAATTGCTTACTCGAGTCGGAGTTGATAATCAAGCAAATAAAATGCCTTCACAACTTTCCGGCGGTCAGCAGCAGCGTGTTGCAATTGCTCGAGCTCTTGCTATGCAGCCAAAAGTTATGCTTTTTGATGAACCTACATCTGCACTAGATCCGGAAATGGTTAATGAAGTTCTTGATGTCATGGTTGAACTTGCAAAAGAAGGCATGACTATGATTTGTGTTACCCACGAAATGGGATTTGCACGCAAGGCAGCTGACAGAATTGTATTTATGGCAGATGGTCAAATTCTTGAACAAGGCACTCCTGAAGAATTCTTTGAACATCCAAAAACTGATCGTGCAAAAGATTTCCTTTCCAAGATTCTTACGCATTAATCTGCTTTTTGTTTTATCTTTCAGTAAAATTCTGAAACTTTAAAACAGTTCTTATGAAGGGAAAAGATATGAAAATATTACAAAATCGCATTTTTCGTGCGATACTAGCGATGCTTTGTACCATATGTTGCGTTATGCCACTTACAGCGTGCGATCGTAGCGATGGTAAAAAAGTCATACGCATCGGTATTAAATTCGATCAGCCAGGCATCGGCTTCAAAAAATCAGGAACTTACGTTGGATTCGACGTTGATGTTGCAAAGTATGTTGCTAAAAAGCTTGGCTATTCCGAAGATCAGATTGTGTGGAAAGAATCACCATCTAAACAACGCGAAACGATGCTCCAAAATGGCGATGTTGATATGATTGTAGCCTCATACTCTATTACGGATGCTCGTAAAAAAATGGTGACATTTGCAGGACCATATTTTATTGCTGGCCAGGATTTACTAGTTCGAAAAGATGAGCATAAAGTAAGCGGTCCAAATGATTTGGACGGAAAGCGTTTATGCTCAGTTTCAGGCTCAACATCTGCAATTGCTATTAAGGAGCGTTACTCTTCAAAGGTACAGCTTATGCAACAGCCTGGTTATGCAGAATGTGCAACTGCATTATTCTCAGGAATTGTAGATGCTGTAACTACCGACGACATTATTCTTGCTGGTTTAGCAACCGCTTCTCGAGGTCGTTTAAAGCTTGTAAACAAGCCATTTACCGCAGAATATTACGGAATTGGTATTAAAAAAGGAAATACAGGCTTAGCTAAGAAAATTAACACAGCCTTAAAAGACATGATTCGTAACGGATCATGGAAAAGAGCTCTAGACGACAATTTACGAGGCACTGGCTTTAAGCCAAACGCAAAGTATAATCCGCCAATTCCTCAAGAAGGAGAGAAGTAATATGCAAGATTTTATGCAGCTATTTACCTCCTACAATATTCCAGGAGCATTCTTGGTTAATATTGAAATAACTTTATGGAGTGTACTTTTTTCATCAATTATTGGCGTAATTCTTGTTACTATGCGCATTTGCCCTGTTTCATCATTACGCATGATTGCTACAGTTTATGTTGAATTGTTTAAAAACATGCCACTTACCATCATTATGGTTTTTATGGTTTTAGGCGTTTACGCTCAGCTTAAGATAGGATTCTCCTCAATTTTTGAAGTGAATTTCTTCTGGCTGGCAATTGCTGGATTGTCGCTTTATACTGCAGCATTTGTTTGCGAATCTTTGAGATCTGGTCTTAATACAGTGCCTGTTGGCCAAGCAGAAGCTTGCCGCGCTCTTGGATTAAATTTCTTCCAATCTGCAACACAAGTAATTCTTCCACAAACTTTCTGCGGTTCAGTAGCACCATTAGGTAATACTTTTATTGCTTTGCTTAAGAATTCTACAGTTGCTGCTGCAGCATCAGTTGCCACAGAGACTTCAACAATGATGAGCGAAATGATTGAGAAACATGCAGATTTGATTGTTCCAATCTTCTTAATTTTCGCTTGCGGATACATTATGCTCATCATTCCTATCGGCATTTTGACTACTTATTTGTCAAATAAACTTGCTGTGAGAAGGTGATAACAATGGCTAAACAACGTGAACAATCATTATTATTTGATGCTCCAGGTCCAAAAGCTCTTAAGAAAATTCGCATAGCTAATATTATTGCCGGTTGCATTTTTGTTATTTGCATTATTGCTATTCTCGTTCGTTTGAGCAATCCTCCAGAGGGAGAAAACCAACTTTCTTGGACACTTTGGAATCCTGCACTCGAATCTGAAGCCTGGGTTGATTTTTATCTTCCTGGATTATGGATGACACTAAAGGCATCGTTACTTGCAGTAGTTGGTTCTATTGTATTTGGCTTATTCTTCGGACTTTGCCGTTTACTACCTAATTTTATTATTCGTAGTATTTCCGCAATAGTAGTAGAATTTTGCCGTGCAGTACCAGTATTGATGCTTATGATTTTCTTGTGGAGAGCATTCGCACTTTCTGGTATGAAAGAATCATCATACTGGGCTGTTGTTTTGGCACTGATTATGTATAACGGTTCTGTTGTTGCAGAACTTGTTAGATCTGGTGTTGGCAACTTGCCAAACGGTCAAAGAGAAGCTTCGCTTGCATTAGGATTGAGCGAATACCAATCATTGACACAAATTGAAATGCCTCAAGCAATTATTGCTATGATGCCTGCAGCAGTAACTCAGCTTGTAGTTGTTTTGAAGGATACTGCACTTGGTTCAATTATTATGTACACTGATTTGCTTCAGGAATCGCGTCGACTCGGATCAATGTACTTTAATATTTTGCAAACATTAAGCGTTGCAGCAGTAATATATTTCCTTATTTGCTTGGCATTGTCTTGGTTTGCACAATGGTTGCCATCGCACTTGAAGAATCGAACTGCCGCTCCAACAGAACCAGAGCCTGTTGCTCCAATTGCTATTATGGATCCTTCTAATGTGAACCAAATAGCAGTTGCTAGCGAAGTTAAAGAGCTTCCTTATGGTGGTACTCCACGTAAGTATCACGTACATCATCGCGGTACAAACGCTTCTATTCACCATTGGCGTCACACTCGTTACTTGCAAGGCTATGACGAGCATCATCTAAAAACTGGAGATGAACCGGAAGAAAATGATGACAACAATGCAGAAAATAACTAAATTTCATATTTAGTGGTGTTTAGTAGCAAATTTCTCATAAGCGCAGTCAGTATTTATTATTGGCTGCGCTTATTATTTTCTATCTTGCAATTTCTAACTTTGGTAGAATCATAATAGTATTTCAAAATAACCGTTAAAAGCAATATTTGCGCAGCGACGCACAAATCGCTAAACTATTAAGGTCACATGCATACGAGGAGGCTTTTACATGGATGACGCGTTTGAGTTGTCCGCTGCAAAGATGCGCGAACAAGGCATGAGCGAAATTGCTATTGAACAATTTAAACACTTATATAATGCTTGGAATTTAGATAAATCAGGGGATAAGCCTGCGGAGTTTATTCGCGAGAGCACGGTTGAGCCTATTAAAAGCGTTCCAACTTTCCACGAAATTTACGAAACTATTGATCACGACAAAGCTGTTAACGCATTCGCAAAAACTGCTTTTATTAAATTAAATGGCGGTTTGGGAACATCTATGGGCTTGTCTTGCGCAAAATCTTTACTACCAGTTCGTAGGCATAAAGCTCGCCAAATGCGCTTTATTGATATTATTATTGGACAAGTTCTTACAGCTCGTCAACGATTAGGAGTTAATCTTCCGCTTATTTTCATGAATTCTTTCCGCACGTCTCATGATACTTTGCAAGTACTAAAACGCAATCGCAAGTTTGTGCAAGACAATATTCCTGTAGAAATTATTCAACATCAAGAACCAAAATTAGTAGAGGAAACTGGAGAACCGGTTTCTCACAAGGAAGATCGATCTCTTGAATGGTGCCCTCCAGGTCACGGCGATATTTTTTCAACTCTGTGGGAATCTGATTTATTGCATACTCTTAAAGAAAATGGAATTGAGTATTTGTTTATTTCAAATTCTGACAATTTAGGTGCTAGACCGTCGCGCACTCTTGCTCAACATTTTGAAAATACTGGCGCACCTATCATGATTGAGGTTGCGAAGCGAACGCAAGCAGATCGTAAGGGCGGTCACATTGTTAGGGACGCGCAAACAGGAAGACTAATACTACGAGAAATGACACAGGTTCATCCTGAGGATCGTAGAAGCGCACAAAGCATTAAAAAACATCCATACTTCAACACAAATAATATTTGGGTTCGTGTAGATGCTCTAGAAAAAAAGTTAAAAGAGCACAAAGGAATTTTGCCTTTGCCTGTTATTTTTAATCACAAAACTGTTGACCCAACTGACGAAAGCAGCACACCAGTAGTGCAATTAGAAACAGCAATGGGCGCAATAGCTTCACTTTTTGATGACGCAATTTGCGTAGAAGTTGATCGCATGCGTTTCTTGCCTGTTAAAACAACCAATGACTTATTTATTATGCGATCAGATAGATTCCATCTTACTGATTCATATGAAATGGAAGATGGTAACTATATATTTCCTGATATTGATTTGGATCCACGTTATTACAAAAACATCAATGATTTCAACGAAAGATTCCCATATTCTGTTCCAGCTTTAGCTGCTGCAAAATCAGTAACTATTAGAGGGGATTGGACATTTGGAAATCAAGTTTCAATGTTTGCTGACGCTGTTTTAGAAGATACAGGAGAACCAAGTTATGTGCCGAACGGAGAATTCGTGGGACCGCAAGGAATTGAACCAGACTCTTGGGTTTAAAGCAGATTTCTTGCAAATATGCGATTTTTATTGATAGTAAATAAAATTATCTATAAAAAAGTTATATGGCGTGTCGCGAAAAAATGGCGTATTTTCAACGTTGTTGATGTTCGTGTGAATAAAAAATACATAATTATTAGAAGTTTTTTAAAAAATGTCCACACGTACCGCAAAACACCATTAAAATAGAAAAGGTGTGCGCAGTATTGCAACACAAGTTTTGCTGCATTTCGTAGTCGCTTGTATGCAAGGCGCATAAGTAAATTGATACAAACATGATACGTGAGGACTAATGGTAGAAGGAAGCAACGGAAGGCGACGTTTTTCCGACAAATGGGGCAAACACGAGTTAGATGTACTCGCTGTATTGTCTTCCGCATTCCCGCAATGGCTGACTTCGCGTCAAATTGCACAGCGCGTAAAGGCATATGCAGATTCGTACGGTGAGCTTGCAGATCAAGCAGCTAAAGCAGCATTCGCAAAACAATTCCAGCGAGATCGCGCAAAGCTTGCTGCTATGGGTATTGCAATCGAATCTAGGCAGCCAGAATATTCTTCAAAGTCCGAAGGTCAAGACTTTGCGTCTTATCGTTTGCAATTAGGCGATGAACCTCGCGTACGTTTACGTTTCGACCAATCTGAATTACCAGTTTTAGCTGCAGCAAATTATCTTGCTCGTTCAATGTCTATTTCTTCTCTTGATTCAGGTCAACACGAGCAACAGCGCACTTCTCGCACTGCTCCTAGAGTTCCACAAACTCCTATTCCTGGCTTAGGCTTGGATTCAATCGCACCTGGTCTTGGAACACAAATGCTACCTGATTCATTGGTAAAAGTTATTGATTCTCGCAGATTTGCCGCAACTGTGGATGTCGATGGTGAACATTTAAACGTTGCTTATACTGATGCTGACGACTTAGCGATGTTTGTGCTAGAACATCCTGGATCTAGCGTAGTAAGCCCTCAAGAAGCAGTTGATGCTTTCCATCGCCGTTTGCACGCAGCAGTTAATTTTGCTCAATGTGACGAAAATGAGCAAAAAGATGAAGAAGATGCTATACAAGAAGCGCAAAATATTGAAGAACAAAATAGCGACACTGATAAATCGCATACCAAAAAAGGCTCTTCATTCCAAACTGGAAGTGAAGTAGATCGTAGGCTTCGATTGATGCTTTTCTTGTCTGCTCATCTTGGAGAGGAATTCCCATTAGACGAGCTTGCTGAGCGTTTTATTGGTAGACCAAAAAGCGATGATGAACTTCGTCGATTTGTTACAATTCTTCACAAGGATATAAATACTCTTACTACTGTTTCTGACGATGGGGAAATGGCCGGAAGCCAATTCTTTGATATAGATTGGACTCTTCTTGAGAACGAGGGAATTGTTTCTGCTACTAATTCTCTAGGATTGGAAAGACTTGCTGGAATTTCGCAGCAATATTTGAGCATGCTTACTGCGTCTGCTAATTATTTGGCACATTCCTTGCTTTTGCCTATTGAGCAGCGCACACAAGCTGAATCCTTGTATAAACGTCTTCGCCGTCATGTTCTTCCTGGTCAAACTCCATGGCTGAGTTTAACAGGTTACGAAATTGAGCCTCGAAATTGTTCTATTGTTCGCAGTGCTATTAACTCTGGATCTTTGCTAGATATGGAATACACTGACGGGGCAGGACGTATTCGTCGCAAGATTGTTGCACCGTCGAAGATTTACGTTGATGAAGGCGTTTACTATGTTGCAGTGTGGACTGATGTAGAGCAGCAAACACCAGAAGATAAACGTGAATTTGTTGCTAAAGATACGACAATTAATAAAGCGAATGGATTGCCTCGCATTTGGCAAGTTCTTCGCGTAGCACGTATTGAACGTGCAGAAGTTGTAGAGCCTGTGTCTCAAGTTGAAATTCCAGATGTGCCAGTTAGCGAACTTCGCAAGTGGAGCTTTGATAACGGAACTGAGACTTGCTTCATTACCGACGAAACAGAATTGAACTTTTTGAAGAATCTTTCTGGAGCCACTATGGAAACTTGTGGCAGCGGAGTAAAAGTCCATCTTACTGTTTCTTCTGATTCATGGTTCGTTGCTTTTTGCATTGCTCACGCACGTCATATTACAGCTGTTGCTCCTGAAACATTGCGTAGTATGATTATTGCTCGCGCTCAACGTGAATTAAGCGTTAATCACGCTGATAATGCGAATACAGAGGAATAACAATGCCTTGGTGGATTTGGCTACTCATAACAGTTTTTATGCTGCTCATGGTAGCGCTAGGAGTTGCTATTGTCGTTTTAAGCGCAATAAAAATAGCTAGGGTCTGCTTTGGCATTTCCGAAGACGTTTCTTCTAGATTTGAACGTTTGCATGAACCAAATAAAGAAGATAATGAAAATCCTCGAGATCCATTATTTACACTTCCTATTAAAGATGCAACGAATCGATATGAGCGAACGCACGCAAAAGTTATTGAGCGTCATCAAAAAATTCGCGAAAATCACCGTAAAATATGGCAGCATTGGGATAAAAAATCTCTTCGCGAAGAAGACATTCAGCTATAGCATATAAGAAAGCGACTAATACTTTTTATGTCTCATTTATCACATAAAAAAGACTGCAAAAATAAATCAAGCAATCCAACTGACTGCAATGAGAATGATGTAGTATTATCTCCTTCACAACGTTTCGCAGCTTTTAAAAATACAATGAAGCACGAGCGTTCAATGGCATCTAAATTTGAGCGTTCTTTGTCTTTTGAACTTGATGATTTTCAACTTGAAGCTATTGATGCACTAGAAAATGGCAATAATGTTTTAGTTGCTGCTCCTACTGGAGCTGGTAAAACTGTTGTTGCGGATTTTGCTGTATTTCTTGCGCAAAATCGTAATGTAAAAGCTTTTTACACAACGCCTATTAAAGCTTTAAGTAATCAAAAATATCACGATTTCTGCGAACAGTACGGCTCAGACAGAGTAGGGTTATTAACTGGCGATACTTCTGTAAATCCTGAAGCAGACATTGTTGTAATGACTACTGAAGTTTTAAGAAATATGCTTTACGAGCATTCGATTACGTTGCAATCTTTAGGGTTTGTCGTTCTTGACGAAATTCATTATCTTGCAGATAAATTCCGCGGAGCTGTGTGGGAAGAAGTTATTATTCACCTTCCAAAATCGGTGAAAATTATTGGGTTGTCTGCAACTGTTTCAAATGTTGAAGATTTTTCTGCATGGCTAGAATCAGTGCGTGGAGAAACTCATTTGGTTGTCGACGAACACAGACCCGTGCCTTTAGAAAGACATGTTGTTATTCAAGAGGATTCTGCAACTGAGCCTGAGTTACTCGATTTGTACGACCATGACAATAATGGAAACGTAACTAAGCGCGTTAACCCTGCATTGACTAGGAAACTTAATGAATTTGAGTACCGCGCTCGTCGCCGTAAAGAATCTTACAGCGATAGCAAATACCGTTACAGAAAAGGTAAGAAGCACAGTGCTAACGGGGGAGTTGCACAGTTAGATAAATGCGCGAAACGACATACTCCTCGTCGCTGGGCTGTTATTGACGAATTAGATTACCTAGGAATGCTGCCAGGAATTTATTTTATATTCTCTCGTTCCGGTTGCGATCAAGCTGTTCAACAATGTTTAAACGCAGGATTAATACTTACATCTGATGAAGAAATGTACGAAATCCGTAAAATTGTTGACAGTATGGTTGCAAATCAACTTTCTAAAGAAGATTTACACGCTTTAAGCTTTGAGCGTTTTCGTTTTGCTCTCGAACAAGGATTTGCAGCACATCATGCAGGTATGATTGCGCTATTCCGTCACATTGTTGAAACGCTATTTGAACGCGGACTTATTAAAGTTGTTTTTGCAACAGAAACACTTGCTTTAGGCTTAAATATGCCAGCTCGAAGCGTTGTTGTAGAAAAGCTAGTAAAATTTGACGGTACTGGGCATGTACCTCTTACACCTGGAGAATTTACGCAACTTACAGGTCGTGCTGGAAGACGTGGAATTGACGATATTGGTTACGCAATTCTTGTAGATCATGCTGATTTTGTTCCTCAACAGGCTGCAGCGCTTTCTAGTAAACGCGTATACCCACTACATTCCAGCTTCGTTCCTACGTTTAATATGGCAGTTAATTTGCTGAACTCAAGCGATGCAGATACTGCTCGAACAACACTAGATCGTTCTTTTGCTCAATGGGAAGCTAATGCTTCTGCTGAACGTTTACATAATCGCATGAACGAACTTGAAACAGCTCTTAAAGGCTATGAAGAAGCATTCCACTGCGAACATGGGGATTTTGCTGAATTCTTACAATTACGTATGAAGCTTAAAGAAGCTCAACACGATCAACGCCGTAAACTGAAACATACTTTATTCCACACAGATGCAGAACGCACAGCAGCGTTTAAAGCGCTGGATGATGTTATTGCAAATCTTAGAGAAGCTGAGCGAACGCATCCGTGTGCAGGTTGTGCAGATATTCAACAACATTTGCGTTGGGGCTACCATTGGATTAGAGAACATAAGGAACTTGATCAAGTACGTGAACGCTACGAATCTCGTACTGGTTCTGTTGCTAGAACTTTTGACCATATTTGTGACGTATTGTACAGTTTGGATTATTTACAATCTGAAGATTCTTCACAAAACCAAATTTTGCACCTTACTGAGCGCGGTCAATTGTTAAGAAGGTTGTATAACGAACTAGACATTGTATTTGCTGAAGCTATTTGCGAAGGAATTTTTAATAATCTTTCACCGCTTGAATTATTATCGTGCTTGTCTGCATTAGTTTATGAATCTAGAGGACCTGCAGGGGGAGAACCTAGACGATATCCAGGCGGCAAGGATGGCGCGATATTTAATACAGTATTGCGAATGAAAGAATTATTTATGCGTACTAGCGCATTATGCGCAGACGCTCATTTGCCAGCGTTAAGACCGCTTGAATTTGGTGCTGTAGATATTATGTATGATTGGGCTAATGGTGCTGATCTAGCTGAAATTTTGCGCAATACCGACAGCACTGGAGGAGATTTCGTGCGTCAAGCTAAACGTCTTATTGATTTACTTACTCAACTTTTCGCAGCAGGAGAATATTTACAATCTATAGATGGCGTAGATAAAAATCTTTCTTCGTGCGCTTATGAAGCTGCAAAACTATTAAACCGTGGAGTTGTTGCATACTCAGATGTATAAGTATGAGCATATACAAATAAAACGCATGTATTTTGTATATATAAATCGTTTTTATATATATAGTCCGTGCAATTCGGTAATTTTATAAAGTACTACACAAGGAGATACTATGGCAGAACGCAGTTTACGCGGTATGAGCATTGGTGCGAAATCATTAGAATCTGACGATAATGTAGATTTCGCGGCACGAAATGATGTTGTGTATGTGTGCCCAAAGGGACATCGCACGATTCTTCCTTTTGCTCAAGGCGCAGAAATTCCTGAAGAGTGGGAATGCCGCTGCGGCACGATTGCACATCGCGAAGGCGACGATGATCGTCCAGATGATGATTTCAACAAGCCTTCTAGAACGCATTGGGATATGCTGCTTGAACGTCGTAGTGAAGAAGAATTAAAAACTTTACTAGACAAACGTCTAAAAATGCATCATGAGGGCTGGATTCCTGACTATGAGTGAATTCTCGGTGACTTCAGGATGCACTAGTCGTCGCATTATTCTGCTTGATCTTGATGGCACATTAACAAAGTCAGATGCTGGTATTATTACTTGCGCAAAGCTTGCATTGAAAGAATTGAAACAGTCTATTCCGGACGATGCTGAAATGCATCGTTTTATAGGTCCTTCAATTTTAGAATCTCTTCAACGCAATAATGTGCCTGAATCGCTGCTAGCAAAGGGACTTGCTACGTATCGCAAGTATTATTCTGAAGTAGCAACTTTTGATGATCCAAATAATCCTGGTAAAAAGATTCCAGGATGCCTACTTAACAAAGTATACGATGGAATACTTGAGCAACTCACAAAACTTCGTGAAGCTGGATATTATTTAGCAACCGCATCTTGCAAGCCAGAATATCAAGTAAAGCCTATTTGCGATTATTTTGGTTTAACGAAGTATCTTGACGGAATTTATGGCGCTAGCAAAGATATGTCGCGCATTAGCAAAACTCAAGTTATTCGTTATGTTTTTGATGAGATTGATTACAATCCAGAAAAAGGCGACAGAGCTTTGATGGTTGGAGACCGCTGGACTGATGCCGACGGAGCAAAAGATTGCGGCTTGGATTGCTTGGGATGCGCTTGGGGCTATGCTGAGCCTGGCGAGCTTGAAGCACACGGATCTTACAGAATTATTGGTAGCGTAAGCGAATTAAGCACTGCAATTTGCGAATATTTCGCTTAATCTAATCAGAATTTTTGTCGTAACGGCTTTTTCTTTACACCCTCGTAAAGTTTCGGTCGTTTTTTGGCGGGAAAACGGCTTTTTCTTTACATACATGCACAGTTTCTGTCGGTTGAGCTTATTATTTGACTAGATTTACTTGATATTTATCCGATAATGTACGTTATGTCAAATTAGAGATAAATAATCAAACACAACCAACAAAATCTCAACTACTATCAAATAATATCCCTACGATACTTCTTACTAAATAATCTAAGACTTGCAACGTCGGTACGCACAAAATAGCATTGCAAAAATATTGACAAAAATAAGCGCGATAATAATCACATATGACGCAATCAGCGTTGATCTCATTAATAACCAATAATCATCGCGAACAAATCCAAAATCGCGAACAATATGCAAAAGCATGTACGCAAGCATTGCGCAAGGAAGCCCACAACAATGCGTAATAACAATACTCCAAGGCATTAAACCAATAGAATTTCTCTTATTACTATTGCTAATACTATTTGCCTTCAAATAAGCATTTTTTCGAAATTTTACTAAAAAACGCACGCAAGCAAATAAACTATAGAAAAACAATGATACTGAAGCAAACCAGCAAATAACAGCGATAATAACAACTACAAACATGCCATTATCCCCACGTTTCCTGAACAAGACTCCATGAGTTTGAAGATGTATGAGAAGTAGGTTTTGAATAAGATTTGCGAGTAGACTTACTACTTTTTTCTTCAACTTGCGTAGCATCAACAGAATTTTCAGAAGATAAGTCCTCTTCAACTCTAGAAACAATGCGGCCAACAGCAATAGCAAATACTGCTAAACCAGAAGCAAGCATACGACGCATATTATCTTGATTCTCATCGCACTCTTGAACAGATTGACCATCACAAATAATAGTCATATTTCTCAAACGCTCTTCTGAGTATCGATTAAGAAAAATAATAGCCGTAGTAACATTAACTAAATTAACGCCAGCATCAAGCAGCCTTTTAGCTACAGCCATAATCGCAATATCCTTAAAAGAATACAAACGACGAGAACCAGAACCGCTAGATGCATGAATTGAAGGCTCTATAATGCTTTTACGAGCCCAATAATCGAGTTGCCGGTAAGTAATACCGGCAACCTTCATAGCGACACTACCACGGTATCCTGAAGCGTGATCAGCAGACAGAGAAAAATTAAAAAGCTCCCCCTGTACTGCGTTAATCACATTATCGGACTGTGACTGCGTCATGTGCGAAAAATACCAGTCTGAATTTGCCAATCATAATTTCATCGCCATTATGCAGCACTGATTCATCAACACGTTCACGATTTACATACGTACCATTTAGACTTCCAGAATCTGAAATGCTAAACACGCCATTATGGCGCTTAAACACTGCATGAGCACGCGAAACAGTAGAATCATCTAACAAAATATCAGCATGCGAATCGCGCCCAACTGTTACTAAGTCTTCATCGAGAAGATAGCGAGAACCAGACACTGCTCCCCTAGTTGAAATCAACAACGCAGTACCAGGACGTAGTTTCGCTATAGTATCAAAATCATCCTGCTGCATAGGACGATCTGAAGTTGTATTCATTGGAATATGAATAGCTGGCATACCAATAATAGTGGTTTCGCCAGCTGTAGGAATCGGTTCAGTCATACTTGCTATTCTACCTTGTTACTCGACTGGTTTTGCATATTCGTACTGTTTTGGTTCGCGTGTCGAAGTAATTTCTACCTCATCAGGCACTGAAACCATTACAGAAGAACCAAATTTAATTTTTAAACGCGACCCAACACCGCCTGCAATATTAACAGCATTTTGCAAATTCTGAGGGTCGCCAATTGCTTTCACAATATAAGGAGGATCAATCATAATATTGTCACATATAAGACCATGCTTAGTTTGTGAAATATAGCTTGAAGTAACTATTCTCACACCGTTAATAGACATAACTTCTACGCCAGCATTTCGCAATTCCTCTATTAGCTGAAACATCGTAGCAGCATCAATATTCTCTTTTTCACCTGCAGTAATGTGAACTACAATACCTTTACCTACTGCCGGCAGACGTCCAGAAATAAGACCATTTGCTTGAGCATTCTGCTGAGCAATACGACGAGCTTCATCTTGTTTATCTACTGCTTCGCGCAACGAATTAAGCTGACCTGTTAATTCACTTTTCCGGCTTTCCAAACTCTGAATTTGAGAATGAGTTTCTGTAATAAGACGTGTCAACTCCTCTTCACTCATTGTTTCATACAAAAGTGAGTTACTACGATTAACTTGAATCATGTACGCAAAACCTAATAAAGCGCAGAGCAACATCATTAAAAAGCCCGTAAATATACGCGCCCGCGTCACATGACCACTTAGTGAAGATTTTACTTTACGATGAACTGCTGGGAAAGATCCAGTTTGAGTTTCATCACTTTCACGATCATGCGCTTTTTGACGACGCATTTTATGAAGAATATCATCACCTTGTGGAGAATGAGAAAACATTGAAACCATATGCTAACTCCTGAAGATGAAACGACGAATTGCAGAAACGTTAGAGAAAATACGAATTCCTAAAACAACGATAACTGCAGTTTGTAATTGTGCACCTACACCAAGCTGATTTCCAAGTAAAACAAGCAACGTAGCTGCTATAACGTTTGAGAAGAATGAAATAACAAAAACTTTATCCGAAAAGTTTCTCTCAAAATATGCACGTGCGGCACCAAGCAACGCATCTAGTGCTGCAACGACCATAATAGGTAAATAAGGCTGAATGACAATAGGAATATCTGGATGAACAACAACTCCAATTAATACTCCCAAAATTAATCCAAAAATCGCTGCCATGCTTATCTCCTAATTCTCTCGTTGGCAAAACTGATATCGCCTGTGTTTGCTGCGCTGAGTCGTATAACTCTCGAAGGTGAAACCTGTGGATTAATGCCTGCATTAGCTAAAGATGCGTACCATTTCATGCGTTTCATATCATTACACTGTTTAATTAAATCATCAGAATCGCCAATAACTTCAATAACATATGGACTTTGAGTTTGATTAACTCCAATAAGAATAGTTTGACCAGCAACACGAATAGAAGTTTGTGCTCCAAGTCTATGCCCATTAACAGAAATAGCTTCAGCGCCTGCTTTCCACAATAATGATACAAATTGTTGAATATCGCGATCTGTAACTAATCGCATTCTTGCGCCATTACTCTCGCGAGGCAAAGAACCGCTATTCACATCGCTCGAAGCAGAAATAGGATTAGCAATAGTTACAGTAATCCCAGAACCTTCTACAGCATGAGTGCCATTAACCATATCATCTGATTTACTAACTTCATCCTCTTCAGGCGTAGTAATTTTTTGCGACTCATGATCTACGTTATTTCTCAATAACGTTACTTCTTCTACAAGCTTATCGAAACGAGACGTATAACCTGACAACTCATTAGCTAATGAAGAACGTATTGCTTTTCTAGGATCAGTGTGTAACTTACGAACAAACTGACTCCCAACAGTACCGATAGAAACACACAATAAAAATACTATAGCTCTAGTGAACCACAGATTAAACGGTTTAACAGGTTGTTTACTTAATCTTGCATCCATAAACATTGGATCAACCGGACGATTAGTTAAATCATCAATAAGACGCAAAGCATAATCGTCAATATAACGTCTACGATCATGATTGTGAGCAAAACCACTGGGAGACATTACAACATGATGCGTTGAAATACCAGTAAATGAGTGCGAGAATAATGCTCTACGCCTAGTTAACAACATTCCATCAGGAGCAGCAAAAGACATTGGCATAGTGCTTTTATGAGACGTATGTTTTACATCTAAATCTTTGATACTATCTTTTAAACTAACAAATTCATCTTGCTTAGTCATATGTGCGTACACGCCTTATTTAGTTTTTTCTTGACTTAGCAAGTAACAAATAAGCTTGCATATAGTAAAGCAAGCCAGCATACCAATATAGAGCAATACCCCACACTCCACATGCAAGTGCAGCAGCATAAAGCAGGAACATAGACTCAGTAGCTACAGCATAAACAATCATTAAAGAAACGATCGAAAGCATAAGAAGCGCTGTACCAGCTTTACCTACAAAGTTAACAGGCAAAGGACCATAATCTCTTTGCGCAAGTACTATTACAAGTACAGCCATAATAACATCACGCAATACTACTAATAAAAGTGCCCACCAAGGGATAATCATTGCAACAGCTAAAGCTAACGTACTGCAAAAAATCAATAGACGATCAGCTATAGGATCAAGGATTTGACCCAACTTACTAACTTGATTCAAAGTACGAGCAATATAACCATCAAGACAATCAGAAAACGCAGATATTGCTAAAACAATAAGAGCAAAAGTCATCTGATGCTGTGTAATAAGCCAAGCAATATAAGGAATTGAACATATGCGCAAAAAACTGATTAGATTAGGTATTGTCAAAACTCGATTCATTGCTTCAGGACTATATTCCTGATTAATAACGAACTTAGTCATAATATCTTCCTCATACGAAATCACTCAATTAATCAGCATATATTCGCATCAAAAAAAAACTCGCTTGTTGTGCAATACTTAATATGTTGGGGACATATTTCATGTCCCCAACATACATCTAATATTTATTCGTGCCAAGCAGCTTTTGCAGTATTACGAATAGCTTCAATCGCCTCTTTAGGACTTTCTGCTCCATAAACTGCAGAACCTGCAACAAGCACATCAGCACCAGCTTCAGCAACTATTGCTGCAGTTGAAGGGCTAACTCCTCCATCGACCTGAATATGAGTCTGCAATCCGCGACGAGTAATTTCGTCACGTAAACGGCGAACCTTATTCATTTGATTAGCTAAGAACTTCTGTCCACCAAAACCAGGCTCAACAGTCATAATAAGAACCATATCGAATTCATCAAGAATATCGAAAATAGGTTCAACTGGTTCTGCAGGACGCACAGCAAAGCAAGCTTTACAACCCATATCGCGAAGCTGACGAGCTAATCTCACTGGAGCATGAGTAGCACCCATATGAAAACTCACAGAAGCAGCTCCAAGCTTAGCGTATTCTGGAGCCCAACGATCTGGATCCTCAATCATCAAATGTACGTCAACTGGAAGTTTAGTAACCTCACAAATTCGCTTAACAATTGGTTCACCTAAAGTCAAGTTAGGTACAAAGTGATGATCCATTACATCGACATGAACAAGATCCGCATTAGATATTGCATCAAGGTCACGCTCAAGATTGCAAAAATCTGCGGAAAGAATGCTAGGTGCTATTTGTATATTCATGTGTACTATTCTAGAAAATGCAAGCGACTAGTTTTATAAAAACAAAATTTTTAAAATTGCTTTTTCAAATACTTGAATCTTATTTACTAGAAGTATTCTGAGACTCACGTTCTCTTTCGTCTGAAGTTATATCTATAAGTCGTTCAACAAGAGAATCACGAGTACTAGCACTCTTTTGCAGCAAAGCAAAAACAATAGTTGCACAAATAAATACGATAATAGAAACCCAAACATTAATGCGAACACCTAAGAAAACATGTGAAAAATCAATTCGCAATGCCTCAATCCATACTCGTCCGATTGTGTACCACATAACATAAAGTGCGAATACGGAACCGGCTTTTAACTTCTTAGCTATAACTTTGCCAAAATAAATAAGCAATGCAGCACCGATGAAATTCCAAATCATCTCGTACAAAAATGTTGGATGAAATAATGTGCCTTCTGGGCACGTTAACCCATCATAACATCTTTCACTATGACCTATTGCTTGTGTGGTATCATAATTTAACTTCAAACCCCATGGCAAGTTAGTAGGAGCTCCGTAAAGTTCTTGATTAAACCAATTCCCCAATCTTCCTATACCTTGAGCAATAAGCACTGCAGGAGCTGCACAATCAGCTAGTAATCCAATAGGATATTTACGATACTTGCATAACACACAAGCAGCCAATGCGCCTAAGAATATGCCGCCCCAAATTCCTAGACCACCATTCCAAATTCTAAATATTTCTAAAAAATCACCATTAGAGCCAAAAAACTTTTCTGGAGTTGTAATAACGTGATACAAACGCGCGCCAATTATTCCAGCAGGAAGACTGACTAAAACAAGATCAAGTATCTGGTTAAAATCTCCTCCAAGACGCTTCCATCGACGCGTAGTAATCCACATTGCAACCAAAATACCGGCAAGAATACTAAGAGCGTAAAACTTTATGTTTACAAAGCCAAGAGAAAATTGCGAAATACTTGGCGACGGGATAAAACAGACTGTCATGGCGTCGATATTAGTCTAAGCCCACGATTGCGACAGATAAATTCAGAAATGAGCAAGTTGCAAAAGCACAAGCAGCACAGGACCGCACAGCAAAATAGAATCTACTCGGTCAAGAACACCACCATGACCTTTTAGCAAATGCCCCATGTCTTTAATACCAATATCTCTTTTAAGCATAGAAGCACACAAGTCACCGAATGTGCCAATGATTCCAGAAGAAATACCCATGACTAATGGCATCCACCAGAAATTGAACCAAGAGGAACCATAAAAACCTGCAATAATTGCATATGCTCCTATAATTGCAAAAAGCATTGAGCCTATTAAGCCTTCTACAGACTTCTTAGGAGAGATTCGCGGAGAAAGCTTATGTTTGCCCAACCATGCACCAGCAAATAATCCGCCAGTGTCACTTAATGCAGGTAAAAATACCAAAAGCATAGCGTGAGCAACTGCGTATTTTGTATTTGTAAGAGCTAATACAATGCAAGAAGCTAAAAGTGGAATGTACAACACCACGAATAGCGAAACAGACGTATTCGTAAATAAAGTATGTTCGTATGATGAGCGGTTAGAACCATCGAGCTTTTTTTCTACAGCTTGCATCGTTCTATCTGAAATAGTACTGCTAAGAGTCGCACAAATTACTGTAAGAAGCAAAGATGCAGTAATTCCACTAGCCATAGCAACAGCATGCCATTTTGCATAGTATGTTGAAAAAATAGTTACAAGCGAACATATTGATAACGTTACGAAAGGAATACGCAAACCGAGAGTTGCAAAATCAACATGTAATTCCCACAATGCCAGAACCATAAAAATGGCCATAAGCACTATAAAGACATCAATGCTAATAATTAAGCAAGAAACAATTGCTACAACTAGTATTGCGGCAGTAGCAATTGCTTGAGGCATATTCCTGCCCGTGCGACGATTAATATCACTTAAAGTTTCATGGGTGCCATGTGTAGCAGTATCTGCTTTGTCAGAAGACAATCCTACTTCTAATGCAGTTTTTTCAGCATTTGCTTTACTGACTTCATTGGCAAAATTATGCTGTTTTATTTGACTCATACGGCACCCATTCAGTTTGAAACTACAAAAATCTCAGACTTCCATAATTTCTTTTTGCTTACCTTCAAGCAAAACGTCTAAGGAATCAGTAACTTGCTTAGTTACTTTATCAAGCTCTTTTTGTAAACGATCGCCTTCATCTTCGCCAAGTTCACCATCTTTAACAGACTTGTCAATAGATTCCTTAGCTTTGCGACGAATATTGCGAACTGCAACTTTGCCTTCTTCTGCTTTATTCTTAGCAAGCTTGACGTATTCCTTGCGACGCTCTTCCGTGAGCTCTGGCATAGTAACACGAATAACATTGCCATCACGATTAGGGCTTACACCTAAATCAGAATCGCGAATAGCCTTTTCAACAGCATTCGCTTGAGAAGCGTCAAAAGGCGTAACTGAAAGAGTTCTAGGCTCTGGAACACCAATAGATGCAACAGCTTTAATTGGAGTTGGAGCACCATAATAATCAACCATAATTCCGTTTAGCAAAGCAGGATTAGCACGACCGGTGCGAATACCCATAAAATTCTCTTTAGTAGCTTCAACAGACTTATTCATCTGTTCACGGGCTTGATCAATTATTGCTGACATGTGTTCTCCTTTATAATATTTAAGCAAATGTTGGCTCTGCATTAGACACTAATGTGCCAATAGATTCTCCAACAAGAGCACTAGTTACGTTACCTTCGCCCTCAAGACCAAACACACGAATTTTTTGATTATTATCGCGAGCCATAGAAAGCGCAGACGCATCCATAACAGCTAAACCATCAACGATAGCGCGATTGTAGTTTAATGTTAGGAACTTACGAGCAGTAGAATCTTTACGAGGATCAGCACTATATACGCCATCCACACCATTCTTGCCCATAAGAACTTCATCGCAATGAATTTCCAATGAACGTTGAATAGAAACAGTATCAGTAGAAAAATATGGCATTCCGGCACCAGCACCAAAAATAACCACACGACCCTTTTCAAGGTGACGAATTGCTTTCAACGGAATATAAGGTTCTGCAACCTGACCCATTGTAATAGCAGTTTGTACGCGAGTTGCTTGCCCTGCTTGCTCAAGAAAATCCTGAAGAGCCAAGCAGTTCATTACAGTGCCCAACATACCCATATAATCGCCACGGCTACGATCAATACCTGCTTGCTGCAGTTCTGCTCCCCTAAAGAAGTTACCGCCGCCGACAACAATAGCAACCTGAACGCCTTGATTCACTGCAGCTACTATTTCGCCAGCAATCCTACGAATAACATTAGTATCAATACCAACAGCGCCACCACCGAATGCTTCTCCAGAAAGCTTTAATAAAACCCTACGGGACTTTCCTTCATCCGTTTGTGCAATAGCCATACAGATTCCTCCAGTCATAACGGCGAATGAGGTATATCTTTGTCAGTTTATCTATCAATAACGACACTCAAAACGCACGTTAAGCTGGAAAATGAATATAAAAAATGGGTTGCGCACAACTTGTGCACGCAACCCTATATACAAGAACAAAAATAAATTCTTATATAATTAGTGCTTATTCAGCAGCACCTTTGCCAACCTCAACGCGAGCAAAGGCAAGAGCGGTGCCGCCAACTTCCTTGAACAAGTCACCAACGCTCTTGGATGGATCCTTAACATATGCCTGCTCGAGAAGTACAGTTTCCTTGAAGAAAGCGTTCATACGTCCTTCAACAATCTTTGGAACAATCTTCTCTGGCTTGCCTTCAGCCAAGGACTTCTCGGTTGCAACGCGACGCTCAGATTCCAAAACTTCTTCTGGAACATCTTCGCGGCGAAGCCACTGCGCACCCATAGCGGAAATCTGCAAAGCAGCTTCGTGAGCAACCTTTGCACCAGCCTCGTCAGTAGCAATCATGGAAACGATGCTTGGAGGCAATTCCACAGACTTCTTGTGAGCATAAATCTCAACGTGTGGACCGCTTACCTTAGCAACCTGACCAACCTTGACGTGCTCGCCAAACAAAGCTGCTGCTTCTTCAACAGATTCCTTAACAGTTGCGCCATCAGCTGGTGCTGCAAGTACTTCTTCAGCAGTAGAAGCATTAGCTTCAACAGCATGGTCAAGAACAGTGTTTGAGAATTCCACAAACTTTGGTGTCTTTGCCACAAAGTCAGTTTCAGAATTCAACTCAACTGCGTAACCAGTTTCGCCTTCAGCAGACTTAACAACCTTAGAAGCGATGGTACCTTCCTGAGCCTTACGACCTTCACGCTTACCAGCTGCCTGAATACCCTTAGCGCGGATGATTTCCTTAGCGCGGGCAACGTCGCCTTCAGCTTCAGTAAGAGCCTTTTTAACGTCCATCATGCCGGCGCCGGTTTCTTCACGCACCTGCTTAATCAACGCTGCAGTAATTGCTGCCATTTTGTTCTCCTCGTATCAATATGATTCTTAAAAGCTGCAAAAAGCAAAATCAATTGGATTTTGCAGCTTCTAGATAAGAATCTGGTTGCAAATTAGCTTATCAGGCATTTGCCTCAGTATTTTCTTCCTTGGCAGGCTTAGCTTCAGCTTCGCCTTCCTTGGTGAGCAATTCCTTCTCCCAAGCTGCCATTGGCTGAGCATCATTACCTTCAGACTTAGCGCCCTTACCGGCATGCTCAAGCAAGCCTTCAGCTACAGCATCAGCCATCAAGCTGGTCAATAACTCAATGCCACGAATAGCATCGTCGTTAGCAGGAATTGGATACTCAACAGCCTCAGGATCAGTGTTGGTATCAACAATTGCCACAACTGGAATACCAAGCTTATGGGCTTCTTCAACAGCCAAAGCTTCCTTGTTAATATCAACAACGAACATGGCGGATGGAGTGCGGTTCATGTTGCGAATACCACCGAGCTGCTTGGAAAGCTTGTCCTTCTCGCGCTCGAGAAGCAAAAGTTCCTTCTTAGTCAAGCCGGATCCACGAACATCGCTGAAGTCCATTTCCTCAAGTTCCTTCAAGCGCTTTACGCGAGTAGAAACAGTCTGGAAATTGGTCAACATACCGCCAAGCCAACGCTCGCAAACATAAGGCATGTTTACGCGAGTTGCCTGATTCTGTACAGCTTCCTGAGCCTGCTTCTTAGTGCCCACGAAGAGAACAGTGCCGTTGTGAGCAACAGTCTGCTTGATGAAGTCATAAGCCTTGTCGATCATGTCGAGAGACTTGAACAAATTGATGATATGAATACCATTGCGCTGGGTAAGAATGAACTGCTTCATCTTTGGGTTCCAGCGACGAGTCTGATGACCGAAGTGCAAACCAGCCTTCAGCATTTCGCTCATGGTAATCTGTGCCATATCTATATACCTTTCTTGTCGGTTATTTCCTGGCCATGTCTGTTCGCATGCAACTTGGCTGACACATGCCTAAATCCAAGCCGACCGACACGAACGGACGCGTACATGGCGCGTATTTGCGAATCCGTGTAGACAATAAAAAGCGAGCAATCATATAACGCGGCAATACTCATGCTCAAAATGGACACGCAGAGAGTGATTATATCAGATACTCAATACCAAAAATCGGCATCCTTGTAGCAATAAAAGCAACAAAAATGCCGATAACTTTTAAAAAATTATTTACACATAACGCATAAAAACTAAAACTTAGCTACGCATATTATTGCGCAACTCACGCAACGCTTGACGGCGCACATCCTTTTCAAGCCTATCTAAATAAATATGACCATCTAAATGATCACACTCATGCTGAATCATTCTAGCCATAAGACCTTCACCTTCAAGCACTACAGTCTTACCATCTAAATCAATTCCACGAGCTCTAGCATAATTTGCACGCCTAGTTTTGTACCATAATCCCGGAACAGAAAGGCAACCCTCGTCGTCGTACTGTTCACCTTTTAGCTCTTCAATTACTGGATTTAGAATATAGCCAATTCGACCATTTATATTGTAAGAAAAAGCTCTAAAACTTACACCAATCTGATTAGCAGACAATCCAGCTCTACCTGGATCATTTACCGTTTCCAATAAATCATCAACTAAATGTTTCACAGCTGGCGTAATTTCACGAATCTCATCACAAGGAGTTCGCAATACGGGATCCGGAACAATACGAATTTTTCTAATAGACACTCGATTACTCTTTCTTTTATGTAAGTAGGAATAACGAAAAAACAACTACAAATATGTAAGCTTTTTACTCGACATGTTCATTATGATCACTATGCGATGTCGAAGAGGAATCTGATGAAGATTCTTCACCAAAACGCTTCAAATGATTCGCAGCTTGATCGATAGCTTGACGTACTCGAGGAGTTACAGCTTCCTGAGCTTGCTTAACAGTCTCCTGTGCTTGCTTAACAGTCTCAGTAGTTTTATCGAGAATCTTTACAGTTGCTGGCAAAGGACGAGTATTAGGCTTTGGAGCATACAATTGCGTTTCGATAATATCAGCATAGCGAGCAAGAATCTTCGGACGAACAATCTTCATACTTGGAGTCAAGGTTCCAGCATCTTGAGTAAATTCATCTTGCAAAATAACAAACTTACGAACAGACTCAGCGCGAGAAACAGTACTATTAGCTTGGTCAATAAATTGCTGAATTACTGAACGCACTGCTTCGTTAGTAGCAATCTCACTCATAGTAAGGTTAACATCCATACCCTTATTCTTTAGCCAAGAACGAACCATATCTGGATCAAGCTCAATTAAAGCAGAAACAAATGGCTTACCATCGCCCACTACTACAGCATGAGAAACTAATGGGCATTGAGCAATAATACCTTCCATAGGAGCAGGACTTATATTCTTGCCACCGGCAGTAATAATAATATCTTTTTTGCGACCAGTAATAGACAAGAATCCTTCATCATCTATTGAGCCAAGATCGCCTGAATGCAACCATCCATCTTCGTCAATAACTTCTGCAGTAAGCTCAGGCTTATTGAAATATCCCATAAATACGTTAGGACCTTTAATAAGCACTTCATCGTCGTCAGCAAGACGGATAGCTATACCAGGACCAGGTCGACCTACAGATCCAACTTGATTTGCATGCTCAAAATTAACTACACAAGGAGCGGCAGTTTCAGTCATTCCATACCCTTGAATAAAAGTAATACCATCAAGACCATTAAAGAAATGAGCCAAATCAGCATCCATTGGAGCTCCACCGCAAGCTAACCATGAAAGATTAGGACCTAAAGCTGAACGAATAGAAGAACCAACTGTTTTCATGTACATCGCATGATTCATGCGTGCAGCAAGAGAATGAGTTTTACCTTCAACATTGTCGCGAGACCATTGAATGAAATGCTTTACAGCTTTAGCAAAGATACGACCCTTTATGCCAGCACCAGCTTTTTGTGACGCAGCATTATAAACTTTTTCAAAAACTCTAGGCACGCCAAGTAAATACGTAGGCTTAAAACTACGCAAATCAGCCAAAAGATGCTTAGCATTAGGCACATATCCAATAACACCGTGAGCACCAATAGCAACATATTGAATGTACCGAGCAAAACAATGCGCCAATGGAAGGAATAAAAGCAAACGATTTGGTTTGCATAACATATCGTTAAGAACATCGTAACCAGCAAAAACAATATGCGTAAAATTACGATTTGAAAGCATTGCGCCTTTAGGTCTACCAGTCGAGCCAGAGGTGTAAACAATAGTAGCTAAATCATCTGCCTTAACAACATCAACAGCTTTATTAAGCTCATCCTCAGTAATAGATCTACCAAAATCAACAACTGCTTCCAAGCCACCAGCTTTGAAATTAAATACGGTTTTCAAAGTTATATGTTTATGATCCTGACGAACACGCTCTAAGCATTGAGCATGCGCATCGTCTCCAGCAAAAGCAATAACTGGCTTAACTTCATCGATAATGTCAGCTGCCTGCAATGCTGAATCTGTTTCATAAATAGGAACGCTTACAGCACCAATACATGCACAAGCAAAATCGACAATACCCCACTCATAACATGTAGCAGAGTAAATAACAACTTTGGAGCCATGCTGAACTCCGAGTGCTATTAAGCCTCGAGCTACTGCACGAACTTTCGCGAGCATTTCAGATGAAGTAACATCATGCCAACGACGAGTTTCATCGTCTTGCCATTGAGCAACCAAGTCTTGTGGGCTACGCATAGCACGATTGGCGAGTAAGGAATAAATGGTATCACCGTCTTGAGTTGGGTGAATGGCTTCTACAGCAAATTCTCGGAGCATATTATTTATTGTACTTGATAACAGAATCGACACGACTGCACGAAGTACAAAAAATAATACTTAATATTGTCATTTACAAACAAACACTGGGAAAAAACTTAGATTCTACAAGTCGTGCAAGGTAGAATGTTTAATCTTACAAAAGTGAACCCCTTTATTGCTAAAATTGTTGAAAAATCAGCAAATCAAGCAATAAGGGGCTCATATTTATTTGAATATATGTACATAAGTCTTCAAACGCATTATCATAGATGTCTTATTTCAGCTACCTACTATAAGCGACGATTTTATCCTAGATCTGCATACGTGCAAATCCAACGATTATTTTTCAATTCCAAAGATAACGACGCCCAGTATTTCACAGGTCCTGCACAAATGCGCACAACACCTTCAAAATGATTCGGGCTGACTAACATTCCATTAAACAAACTCGGAACTGCAGGAAAACTACGCACAGCAGAGCGAGTTTCCGAATCGTTATTATCAGTGAAATACTCATCCATCAGTTTCCACATGTTAGTTAATTTAGTAATACAACTTTTTGTTAAAAGCTGCGACATTGCTGGAGAAATAGGCCTACCTCTCGAAATATCTGCAGCTATGCAAGCAATTTGACAAGTTTTTAAAGCTAAATTAACAAAAGCCTGCTCATCTCTACTGTCGAAATAACACATTCCAACATGGTATTTCAAGCATTCACGCGAAAAACCAACACTAACTTCACCCTCATATACAGGCAAGCTAATACGAGGTCTACAGAAAACATGTGGAGGATCCTCGTCATTGTTTTTCTTAGTCTTTGAGGACTTATCTTTCAGCTCATCATCACTGTAATCGTTATCTTCCATGCCATAGGCATCAGCAAAATCTATCTTCATGTTTCTCTCCTGTTTTAACAATTATTTAAAACTGTTGTTATTTAAAACTTGTTAAGCTTATATTTCTACAAACTAAACGAGTTTAGATAAAAGCTTACAACGTAATTTTTCTCTAACTGCGTAATTAATAAAAATGTGGATAAATTACAAAATATTCGTCGTTTTTATTGAAAATAAACGATTTTATGCGTGTTGAATTATACACATTACGGTTTAAAAGAATAGCAAATATAGCTAAAAAATCATATTTATGCATAAATCAATAGAATGTTCATATAGATATAACAATTTTGAAAACAAAAATGGCGGCTCAGAGCAAATTACTGAACCGCCATATTTTATGCAATAAGCATCATACTTATAACACTAACGAATATCCTGATGGAATGGGTTAAATACTACGTTGCAACGCTGGAAGCTCTTAACATCAACATAACCTGTAGAAGCCATTGTTCTGCGCAATGCACCAACAAAGTTTGTAGTACCATCTGCTTCATGACTTGGACCGAAAAGAATATTTTCTAACGGAGCCACAGTGCCAACATTTGAGCGCATGCCACGAGGAAGTGATGAATGGCGAGCCTCAGCACCCCAATGAGTGCCATGACCAGGAGCCTCAGTTGCGCGAGCTAATGGAGTACCAAGCATAACTGCGTCAGCTCCAACTGCAAGAGCCTTAATAAAGCTGCCGGAATTACCCATTCCTCCATCAGCAATAATTTGCACGTAACGACCGCCGGATTCATCCATATAATCCCTACGAGCTTCAGCAACATCCGCAATGGCAGTAGCCATAGGTGCTTGCACACCTAAAGTATTCATTGTTGCGGATACTGCTCCGCCGCCAAATCCGACTAAAATACCTGCAGCTCCAGTTCTCATCAAATGAAGAGCAGAAGTATAATCCGCGCAACCTCCAACAATAACAGGGACATCGAGATCGTAAATAAACTTCTTTAAATCAAGAGGTTCATGATCTTTAGAAACATGTTCCGCAGATACTGCTGTTCCGCGAATCACAAATAAATCAACACCAGCTTCTAGCACAGTGTTATATAATTCTTGCGTGCGTTGTGGAGAAAGAGCTCCTGCTACTGTCACTCCAGCATCTCTGATTGTATGCAAACGCTTTGCAATCAATTCTGGTTTGATTGGCTCAGTATAAATCTCCTGAATGCGGCGGGTTGCAATATTTGACGGCATCTCAGCTATTTCTTTTAACAAAGGTTCTGGATTCTCATATCGAGTCCATAAACCTTCTAGATCAAGAACTCCAAGACCACCCATTTGACCAATTGCAATCGCAGTATCCGGGCTAGTAACAGAATCCATCGGAGCAGCAATAATTGGGATATCAAACGTGTAAGCATCTACTTGCCATGAAGTAGATACAGCTTGAGGATCACGCGAGCGGCGCGAAGGAACAATAGCAATATCGTCAAGCGAATATGCAACTCGGGCTTTTTTGCCCAAACCAATTTCAATTTCCTGAGACATACTTCTTAGGCTAGTGCCTTATGCTGACGAGTTACGACTCATAGTAAGACTCATAGTAATTCAAAAGCTATTTATCATTATTTTTACGCAAAGCACTGTATATAGCTTTTGCTTTATTCTCGCCAATTCCAGGTACTTTTTGCAAATCTTCTAATGAAGCATTTTTCAAAGATTTTATTGAACCAAAAGATGCAAGCAAACGCTTGCGATACACTGCTCCAATTCCAGGAATTGCATCAAAAGTAGAATGCAATGAACCTTTTCTTCGCAATTTACGATGATACGAAATAGCAAAACGATGAGACTCGTCTCTAGCACGCTGCAATAAATACAATCCTTCTGAGCTTCTCTTAAAAATGATTGGATAATCTTCGTCAGGAAGCCACACTTCTTCAAGCTTCTTAGCTAAACCACAAACAGTAATATCACTTACGCCAGCATCTCTCATAGCTCTTTTAGCAGCTTTTGCTTGTTCTTTTCCTCCATCGACAATAATTAATTGAGGTTTATAAGCAAAATGCCGCGCACTAGTCAATGAATTACCTGAAAAATGCTTATTAGAAATACTGTTAGCATCGCAAATATTAATATCAGATGAGTCAGATGTATCTGATGTATCTGATGAATCTGATGCATCAAGCCTATTTTCTGCATAAACATCTTTATGCTTAAACCTTCGCAATAATGTTTCATAAACAGCACTTAAATCATCTATTTTACCATCACCATGTTCACCTCGAACCGCAAAATGACGGTACTCACTAGGACGAGCAACACCATCTTCAAAAACAACCATAGAAGCAACTTGATAACTGCCATCAACTGTATTTGAAATATCATAACATTCAATTCGCAAAGGAGATTTACTCATTCCAAGCGCTTTTGCTATTTCGTTCATAGCTTCTGTTCTCATATCTATGCTGTTAATACGGCTAGATTTTATTCGTTTCAATTCCTGACTAGCATTATCGTTTGCACGATCCATAAGAGCACGTTTTTCTCCGCGCTCTGCAACTCTAATACTTACTTGAGAACCACGAATATTGCTAAGCCACAATTCAAGCTCTTGCTTACGTTCATCAGAAATTTTAATTGGAACTATAATCTCACGAGGAACAGGCGAAATAGGAGCAAGTAAATCCTCACGACCTGTTCTCTCTTGACGTTCACGACGAGTTTTAGTAGCTTGCGCTCGCAATATTACATCAGTTGCAGTAGCTTGCTGCGTAGAGCTAACAGCGTCGCGAACTTTCTTAATGCTAATAGTATCTTCATGGTTTTGTGTGTAATTTTGCTCATATTCTGCGTATACGCGAGTTAATAAATCAGCTATAAGATCACTGTCACTGATATGCTCATTTCGTTCTACCGACCAATTTTTCTCTCCACGAATCATTCCAGCTCTGACAAAAAATACATGAATTGACGCTTCAAGCTCATCTCCGCAGAATCCAAAAACATCTGCTTCTACATCATTGTCAAACACAACTGCATTTTGTTGCAAAATAGTGTTCAAAACAGCAATTTCGTCACGCAATTTAGCTGCACGCTCAAATTCTAGCTCTTCACTTGCTTCTTTCATCTCATTCTTAATTTGTGAAATATAAGACTCTCCAACACTGCCTGTAAGTATGCCAACTACATGTTCTACCATCTTGCGATGTTCGCTAGGATCTATGTTTCCTATACAAGGAGCTGAACATTTACCAATCGAAGCAAATAAGCAAGGTCTACCAGTCCTATGAGCTTTGCTAAAAACAGAGGATGAGCATGTGCGAATAGGAAAAGTTTTAAGTAAAGAATCTAAACTATGACGAAGAGGCCACACTTTTGCATACGGACCAAAATATCTAGCATGCCGCGCACTACGATTTCTAGTAATCCATACTCTTGGAAAAGTTTCCTCTAGCGAAACTGCAACATAAGGATATGTTTTATCGTCACGAAAAACTACATTAAACCTAGGATTAAAAGCTTTAATCCAAGTATATTCAAGTGTAAGAGCCTCAAATTCAGTGCTTACAACAGTCCATTCCAAACTGCGAGCTGTAAGAACCATAGATTGAGTTCTAGGATGAAGTTGGTAAAGAGGTTGAAAATAATTCGCTAAACGATTGCGTAAATTTTTTGCTTTTCCAACGTAAATAACTCGCCCCTCGCCATCACGCCACTTGTATACTCCAGGTTGCGCTGGAATATCACGAGAAGCTGGACGGAATAAATCACGGGTATCACCAAGCAATGGAGCTCCTAATGCATTTACTCTTTCATCATCAAATGATGAATCTTTCGAAAACTGTTCATCTATTATTGCTTGCGTTTTACGCCATTTTTCACTATCTCTCATCCTATTTTCTTCTTGCAAATCATATGCTTTATAAGAATTTTTATTAAGATCATTATCTTTCATTTTCACCTCCTTTCCTAAACAAGATTTATGCAACTATTCATAAGATTTGTCGAGTAAATTTCTCAGTTCAGCAAATTACAGATCGGTAACTTTTTTGAACGCTTAATGTAACATTTGCTTAAGGAATTTACCTGTCCAACTCTCGCCATTACGCGCTACGCTCTCAGGACTACCTTCTGCAACTAAGGTTCCGCCTTTATCTCCTCCTTCTGGACCTAAATCAATAATCCAATCTGCAGATTTCACAACATCAAGATTATGTTCAATTACAATAACACTGTTGCCTTTATCTACAAGAGATTGCAAAACCGCTAGAAGTTTCCTAACATCTTCAAAATGCAGTCCAGTAGTAGGTTCATCAAGAATATAAACTGTTTTACCAGTAGATCTTCTCTGCAGCTCTGTAGCAAGCTTTACTCGTTGAGACTCACCGCCAGAAAGCGTTGTTGCGCTTTGACCAAGACGAATATAGCCCAAGCCAACTTTTACTAAAGTATCTAAATATCGAGAAATAGAAGGATATGCTTTGAAAAATATTGCAGCTTCACAAATAGGCATATTAAGAACATCTGCAACAGACTTTCCGTTATATGTAACTTCCAAAGTTTCACGGTTATAACGTTTACCATGACAAACTTCACACTCTACGTATACGTCAGGCAAAAAGTTCATTTCTATTTTTAAAGTACCGTCGCCATGACATGCTTCACATCTGCCTCCTTTAACATTAAACGAGAAGCGACCAGGACCATAGCCACGAACTTTTGCTTCTGGAGTCTGAGCAAACAATGAACGTATTTTATCCCAAACACCAGTGTAAGTTGCTGGATTAGAACGAGGAGTTCTTCCTATAGGATTCTGATCGACATGCACTACTTTGTCACAAAGCTCAATACCATCAATACGTTTGTGCTTTCCTGGAACAATTCGAGCACCATTTAGTTTGTCTGCAAGAACAGGATATAAAATTGAGTTTATAAGTGTTGATTTACCAGATCCAGATACACCCGTTATGCATGTGAATACTCCCAAAGGTATGCTTACATCAATATTTTTTAAATTATGCTCATGGGCATTAATTATATGGAGCATACGATTTTCGTCTACACTACGACGTTGTTTTGGCACATCTATTGAGCGTCTGTGAGCAATATAATCTCCAGTAATTGAACGCTGAGCTTTAATAATTCCATCAGACGGACCTGAATATACTACTTCTCCTCCATGCTCGCCAGCTTCTGGACCAATATCAACAAGCCAATCGGACTGACGAATAGTATCTTCATCATGCTCGACAACAATAAGCGTATTACCAAGATTTCGCAGATGATGCAATGTTGCAATCAAACGCTCATTATCTCTTTGATGCAATCCAATAGACGGCTCATCAAGCACGTACATAACACCAACTAAACCTGATCCAATTTGAGTAGCTAAACGAATACGTTGAGCCTCTCCACCAGACAAAGTTTTTGCAGCTCTTGAAAGAGTGAGATAGCTTAAACCCACATCGTTCAAAAAACCAAGTCGAGCACGAATCTCTTTTAATATTTCTGTTGCAATTACTGCTTGAGAACCATCCAAATGCAAAGCATTTACCCATGCTAGACTTCGCTCTACTGGCATATCGCAAACTTCAGCTATGGAAGTATTAGATACTGTAACTGCAAGAACTTCTGGACGTAAACGCTTTCCATTACATTTTTGGCATGGAACTTCACGCATATACGACTCATAATATTGACGCATTTGATCAGAATCAGTTTCGTCATGTTTGCGCATAAGCGTACGAACTACACCTTCAAAGCCAGTAGAATATTCACGCTGACGCCCCCACCTATTTGTGTAGGAAACTTGAACTGTGAAATCATGACCATACATGATGTCATGTTTAACGTCTTCCGCTAGATCCTTCCACGGAGTATTCATATCAAAATGCAAATCTTTAGCAAGTCCTGAAAGTATGTGCTGATAATACATTCCAGCTGACTTATTCATTGCCCACGGCTCAATAGCTCCCTGCGCAAGAGATTTGTCTGGGTCTGGGATAACAAGTTCAGGATCAATTTCGAGATTGTATCCAATGCCAGAACATTCAGAGCAAGCACCATAAGGAGCATTGAATGAAAATGTTCTAGGCTCAATCTCATCAAGCTCTAATTGATGATTATTTGGGCATGCGCGATGCTCCGAAAATGATTTACGACGCGTTTGTGAGTCTTCTGGTTCGTCAACAAAATCAGCAATTACTACTCCCTTAGATAGTTTTAATGCTGTTTCAATCGAATCAGTTAATCGAACACGAATGCCATCTTTAATAACTAAACGATCTACTACTACTTCAATTGTATGTTTCTTCTGTTTAGTAAGAGTAATATCTTCAGAAAGCTCATGCATTTGTCCGTCAATAATCGCACGAGCATAACCATCTGAGCGCAAAAGCTCAAGCGTGTCTTTAAATTCTCCTTTACGACCACGAACTACTGGAGCAAGAATTTGTAACCTCGTACGTTCTGGCATAGCAAGCAACGAATCAGTCATTTGCTGAGGAGTTTGAGAGCTTACTATTTGACCACATTCAGGACAGTGAGGCACACCAATCCTAGCAAACAATAATCGCAAATAATCATATATTTCTGTAATAGTTCCAACAGTAGAACGAGGATTACGATTCGTAGTTTTTTGATCAATAGAAACAGCAGGACTTAGGCCCTCAATAAAATCAACATCAGGCTTATCCATACGTCCTAAAAATTGGCGAGCATAAGCACTAAGCGACTCAACATAGCGTCGCTGACCTTCTGCAAAAAGCGTATCAAACGCAAGCGAGGACTTACCAGATCCAGAAAGACCAGTAAAAACAACCATACGATTCCTAGGAATCGATAAACTTACATTTTTTAGATTATGCTCTCTAGCACCCTGGATAGTTATTTTCCATTCAGAAGGAATACTAGATAAATCAGCTATAAAAGTACCGTTGTTAGCGCTCATAGGAGCATTATCAAGCAATTCTTGCAACGAGTCATTTTGTTCATTCGCCTGTTTTGACACAATTACCTCCACACTTCCCCATAATCACTTGAATATTCCCAACCAATACCCAATTTTATTACTAACAAGAAAATTATAGAACAAGTGTTCGAAAAAGTAAAGTATTTGACTATCAACCACATGCTGTATTCGTTACCAGTAAGCAGTATAATGGTGAGTTTGGTTATGACTTTTATAAGTAATAAATACTAACAGCCTAAATTTTGGGGAACGGAACAGACATTATGCCTATTGACGCACAAGCTTTAACCATTCAGATTGGTGCGCGAACGCTGTTAAATCCTACCGATTTTCACGTCACAAAGGGAGATAAGATCGGTTTAGTCGGCAGAAACGGCGCAGGCAAAACTACGCTTACTCGCGTTATTACAGGAGACATGCTGCCAGCAGGAGGCTCGGTTAGAGTTAGTGGAGGTTTAGGCTACTTACCTCAAGACACGCACGCAGCAGACCCAGAGCAAAGTGTTATAGATCGCATTATGAGTGCTCGAGATATTGCTTCTATCGTTTCGCGTATTCGCAAAGCGGAAAAAGAAATGACAGATCCAGATCCAGACATAATGACTAAAGCTATGAACCGCTACGACAAAGCAATGCAAGATTTTGAAAAAGCAGGCGGTTATTCAGTGCAATCTGAAGCAATATCGATGGCAACAAGCTTGGGACTTCCACAAGAAGTTATGCAACAAGCTTTAGGAACACTTTCAGGTGGTCAACGTCGCCGCATAGAACTTGCTAGAATTCTGTTTTCTGACGCAGATACATTAATTCTCGATGAGCCTACAAACCACTTAGACGCAGACTCAATAATATGGTTGCGCAATTATCTTAAACGATTTGAAGGCGGATTCCTAGTAATTTCTCACTCCACAGAATTACTAGACGAAGTAGTCAACAAAGTATGGCATTTAGATGCGCAACTTGCAAAAATAGACATGTACTCAATGGGTTGGAAAGCATACTTGCATCAGCGCGTAGTAGACGAAGAAAGACGTCGTCGCGAACGAGAAGTTGCAGAAAAGAAAGCTGAACGCCTTATGAAACAAGGCATTCGCTTGCATGCTAAAGCTACAAAAGCAGTTGCTGCTCAAAACATGATGCGAAGAGCTGAACGCCTATTAAGCGAAACAAGTGAAGCTCAAAAACAAGAAAAAGTTGCAGATATTCGTTTTCCAGAACCAGCTGCATGCGGAAAAACTCCAATTATGGCAAAAGATATTTCCAAAGCGTATGGTTCTAATATTGTTTTCGCTGGAATTAATCTTGCTATAGACAAAGGTTCACGCGTTGTCATTCTAGGCTATAACGGTGCTGGAAAAACAACAACATTACGCATTTTGGCAGGAGAAGAAACAGCAGATACTGGTGAAGTTCAATACGGACACGGATGCAAAATCGGTTATTTTGCACAGGAACACGATACATTAGACTTGGATTCTACAGTTTTGGAAAACCTTCAGCATGTTGCACCAAACCTGGATGACACGCAAGCACGTTCTATGCTTGGCAGCTTCCTGTTTTCCGGCGACGACGCAATGAAGCCTGCAAGAGTGCTTTCAGGTGGCGAAAAAACGCGTCTAGCACTTGCAACACTAGTCACTTCCAAGGCCAATGTGCTACTACTAGACGAACCTACTAACAACTTAGACCCAGCATCTCGAGATGAAATACTTAAAGCTATTGCAAAGTATGAGGGAGCAATTGTTCTTGTTACACACGATGAGGGTGCAGTTCAAGCCTTACAACCTGAGCGAGTGCTACTCATGCCTGATGGCGACGAAGACTTGTGGAATGACGAATATCTCGATTTAGTTGCCGAAGAGTAAAATGTTGAACTGAATTACTTGAATTGTGCAATAGAATGGTTAAGCAGTGATTTCAACGTACGCGTCTAAGACTTTGCCAAATACGGCAAATAGTGACAACAGTCGTATAAGCAATCAAATTGACAAACATTGCATAAAACGTACGCTACATTTTTTGCGAATACCATTCATCGTAATAATTCTTATAACCTTATTTGAATGTTCTATTGGAAATCTGCCATTTTGGAGTAGTGTTACAGGAAGCACAGATAGCATTTCTGCACACAACGATATAGGTTCTGGAATTAGACGCTTAGCTTCCGGCGGCATTCTTATAACGGATCCTTCAGAAGCATATTTAGAAGTAACATCCGATGGAAGTTCGCCTTATATTCGCTTAGAGCCTGCGATTATTAAAAAGAAAAGCAAAAATAATAATCTTATTTCAAACATCAATGTTTTAGTTGAAGCAAACAAATACTTAAGCAAACCTCAAAGCACAAACACTGCTTCTCTAAACCCATCTTTGCTTAAACTTCCAAAACAAGCAGTAGGAAAATCTTGCATTGTTAGAGTGTGGCTGCAACATCCAATAGGATCAATATTGAATATTGAAGACTCAAGAGCAAACGTTCGAGTGCCTTTTAGGTGGTCATGGGGTCGCGTATTAATACTTGCTATTTTTGCATTTCTTGTTACGCTTTGGAATCCTTGGTCCAAGCTTTGGAAAATTAAACTCAACACTCATAGTCTTATTCAACGTTGCTGCTTTGCTGCTTCTCTTCTTCCATTTATTGCTGTTGGGTTAATAACTATTTTTTGGAATTTACGAAACGCAACTCCTATGCATTTTTACACAAACGGTAATTATGCATATGATTTTGATCAATATGCCCACACTGCAGACGCATTGTTAAAAGGTCAGGTGCATTTAAATCTTCCTGTTCCTAATGAGTTAGAACACTTGCAAAATCCTTACGACCCTACGGCTAGAAATAATTTGTTAAACCACTCAGTACAACATATGTATTGGGATTACGCATACTACAAAGGTCACTGGTATTCCTACTTCGGAGTTCTTCCAGCAATATTGCTATTTTTGCCTTATCGCATTATTTCAAGACTATGGACTCCTGAAGGCTCTATGCTTCCAACAACAGTAGCTACGATAATATTCTTAATTGGTTTTCTTATCGCAGGCTCCCTATTGGTTATTCGAATTATTGAGCAGACTTCAAAAAAAGTATCTTTAGGAACGACATCCATTGTTCTTGCTTTATTCTTCATTACTTCAAATACAGTGTATTTGTGGTTTAGAACGTCATTTTATTCCGTACCTATGGCAGCCTCACTTTTCTTCACATCTCTTGGATTGTGGTGCTACCTAGGTTTTAATAAAACACACTCTTTGCTAAATATTGTTTTAGGTTCTTTCTTTATTGCATTAAATTTAGGATGTAGACCTACTTTTTCTATAGCCGTTCTTTTTGCACTTCCTGCAATTTATTCGCATATAGAAAAAGATTTACCAAATATTTTGCGCAACTGGAAACAAGTTTCTTCATGGCATAAGCCTTTTAAATATTTTGCAGCTTGGATACTGCCATGCGTAATTACTGCAATTCCATTTGGCGTTTATAATCTTTTGCGCTTTGGCTCACCGTTAAATTTTGGCAATGAGTATCAAATAACTATTACTGACATGACGACTATGCGTTTGCCGTCACAAAATATTTTGCCGTCTATTTTCAGCTATATTGCGCTACCTTTGCGTTTTATTCCAACTTTTCCTTGGATTGGTATTCAGCCTATTGCATTTGACCGTTGGCAATATGCAGAGCCTATGATTGGCGGAATGTTTACACTTTCACCATTGGCATTAGTTGGCATAATATGCGTATTTATTATGAAAAAACGCTGCCGCACGCATATTGCTTGGCAAACAAGCGTAATAGCTATAATAGTTGGGCTTGTTCTTATTGTTTTTGACAGCTTAAAAGCTGGTATCGGATGGAGATATATTGCTGATTTTGCGTGGTCTTTTGCTATAGCTGCCGCAATTGGAATTAGCTTGCTTTTAGAATATGCATCCACTTTGCAATCAGAAAATTCTTTACATAAAAAAACTATTGCTTACACAATACGCTTACTTGTAGCAGTATTGCTATTTGCTGCTATTGCTATCGCTGTACTCAGTTGGTTTGTTACAGGACGTGAAGACAGCACGCTTCGTTTTAACCCAAACTTATGGTTCGCGTTTAGAAGTTGGATGACATTGTTTTAAATAATTATTTATATAATTACTATTCTTCTAACAATGCATCTACAGTTCGAAGAAGCGCATGCAATCCGCTAATAAACTGTTGCGGCTCTGGCAATAATGACAATGCTAAATACCCATTAACTGGCATATCGAAATAATATCCAGGTTGAGAAACTAAATTATAATCTTTCATCAATCTCAAAGCTAATACATCATCGTCAATGCAAGATGGTACACGCAATAAAATATTCCATCCGCCCTCCGCACGCAACGCGCTAACACAGCATTTAGGCGTGGATGCCAACGTTTCTCGAAGCGTATGCAGATTATTAATAATACGATTTCGTACAATAGCGCTTTGAGAAGATGCATATTGCAATAATTCTGGTATTCGCTCAGAAACAGTATTACCAATAGGCAAAAAATCATCCGCTATAACGTCAAGCCTTTTTTGTGCTTCATAAACATCATCTTTAGGACCTGAAACTTCAATCCAACCAACTTTTGCGTGAGGAGCAGCAAGCATTTTGGAGAATCCATCAAGCGCAAAAACTAAAGTAGAAGATTCTCCAGCAAGACGAGCATTTCCAGCAAAAGGTTCAAGCGAATATTCATAAAATACTTCGTCTGCAATAATCGCAACACCATTATCACGACATAATTGCAATAGTATTCCACGTTCTTCAGGCTTGACATATGAGCCTGTAGGATTATTTGGATTAATAAGCACAAGAGCTTTAATACGCAAAGACGCATCTTCTAAAAGTTCTCTAACACGCGCAATATCAATAGTCCAAGAACCATCATAGTGCAAAGGATACGGTATTGCATTCACACATTGCAAGCGCGCAATAGACTCTATAAGAGGATATCCAGGAGTTGGTCCCATAACGGCATCCCCTGCATCACATAAAAGCATCATAAGCCATGCGTAAGCTTGAGAAGTTGAAGAAAGCACATAAAGCTGATCTGGATTAAGCTTTGATGGAACAGACTTTTCAGTGCGGTTATCTCGCTTATTGATAAAGTTCGAAAGAATATCGCGAATTTCCTTAGGACCCCTAGGGTCTGCTGTGTAACGTCCACTTAAACATTTAGGCGCTAAGCCGTGAGACGTTGGATTGGAATCGTTTAATTTAGTAAGCTTTACACCATTAAAAATAGCTTTTCTCTGAGCTAAAATAATAGGATTTGGCTCACTCACATCTACTCTAGAAGAAAATCGCACGAAACTACCCTAACACTTGGCATAACAAAAGCTGGGCTGCAGCATAAACTGCTCACCCAGCTCAATAGATAACAAATAATATTTAGTTATTTTTTAGTTTTGCTGCATCTTTTGCATTGCATAGTAAGCTGCACCAATAATTCCAGCCTCATTATGCAATGTTGCAACAACAATAGGAGTTTTAATATCGATATGCGGCAAGAACTTTTCGCTTACGCGGCTAACACCGCCACCAACAACAAACAAATCTGGGTTGAAATACTTTTCCATCAGGCCGTAGTACTTAGTCAAACGCTTAGCCCACTTCTTATAGCCCATATCCAACTTTTCACGAACAGAAGAAGCAGCGTACTTTTCAGCATCGCCCTTACCTTTTTCAAGCTGAATATGACCAAGCTCAGTGTTTGGAATAAGCACACCGTTGTAAATCAAAGCCGTGCCGATACCAGTGCCAAGAGTAGTAGCAATAACCAAGCCATCCTTGTCTTTCGCCGCACCAAAACGCTGCTCAGCTAAACCAGCAGCATCGGCATCGTTAACTACTGTTACAGGACGACCACAAGCCTCGCTAAAGACTTCAGTAACATCAACACCAATCCAAGACTGGTCAAGATTTGCCATAAAATCGAGCTTCTTACCAGGCTTAATTGGAGCAGGGAATGCAATTCCAACAGGAACATCTGCAGGTACTTCAAAATGTTCAAGCTGCTGACGAACAATATCTGCAACTGCTTGAGGCGTAGAAACCGCAGGAGTGAGAATTTTGTATCGAGGTTCTGCGAACTCTCCCTTTTCCAAATTTACTGGAGCAGCCTTAATACCGGATCCACCAATATCGACGCCAAATGCTTGTGCAGTGTCAATCATTTCACTAACACTCCCCTCTGAATGTGTGCTGTATGGACAATTACCAGTATTCTATCGTATATTTGATACGACACGCTTACTGTTTACTAACTTCTACTTCAACGAAGGCATAGGTTTCCAGTCTTGATCGTGCAAAATTTTTCGAGAATCAATCCAACCGGTAAACAATTTACCAATACCCGAAATAATATGCTCACGATCGACAGCTATCAAACGAATAAGCTCTTTAGCAGCTGTTAAAGCAGTTCCAAGCGCAAACATAAACGGACGAAAATCGCCATGAACCATAAAGTAGCGAGCCATAAAGCCTCTATTTCGCATAATATGATAACGATTCATGTCCGATGTTGAATTTAGCTGACGCACTCCTGCAATATCCCAATTAGGAATATCACGAGTGCGACGAAGAATAATATCCGGAACAACAATAGGATTCGTAACCTTACTCGCAAGATACCCGTAAGTAGTATCATCCCAGTAAATAAAGTAGCGCGAATCCGGGAAGCCGATTTTTTCAACTATATCTCGACGAATCAAACCGCCCTCAAAACACATCGTATTCATAACTTTGTATCCAGCTCTGCCGAAAGCAGCAGGCGCAATAGGATTTGGAATACCAAGCGGAACCAAAAAATCGTACTGCCAGTAGAATTTACCACCGTCATAATCTAAACGACTTCCTTGAACAACAGCATGACGCTTAGTCCAAGGAGCAAGACGCTCAATAGATTCAGGCACTGTTTCAACATCGTCATCCATAACCCAGAACCACTTAGCTCCAAGTTCATAAGCTTTTTTAACACCAGCACTAAAACCGCCAGCACCACCAAGATTTTCATCTTGAGGAGCATACACAACATGAAGTTCATTGCCTTCACAATCTTTTTGAGCTTTACCCCAACGATTAGTTAAAGAAGCTTCAAGACGAGCAACCATTTCGCCGGTTTTGTCACTGCACTCATTGTCAACAACGACAATACGCCAAGGGCATTCTTTTAAACATTCAAACGAATGGAATAAATTCTCCAAAAGCTCTTGACGCTTATAAGTGACAACAACAATAGCTAATTTATCAATGCTAGTTGCGTTATTAGTAGTAATTTTTTTTGATGCACTCGTATTGCTCATACTTGTATTCTCGCACCTACCCTCGCCACACAATTATCACAACAATGTTCTTAGCATGAGATACAAAAGAATAGTTAGTTTCAGGGAAGGTGAAAATCCTTACTGGCGGTAACAAAATACGTATTTCATGCGTTTTTGAAGCCCGCGAGCGGCTTACAAGCTGCTGATTCGGTTAAATTCCGAAGCCAACGGTTACAGTCCGGATGAAAGAAACGGAGACCCATCATGGGCATTTCTAATACAAATAATCACCAAACTTATGCAAAGAACTCTAACTGGTCTAGCGAAAAAATAGCAAAATACGCTCTATTCGTGGCACTTTCAATGGCTGTAAGTTTCATAGAATTTCCACTTATTCCAGACTTGTCGTATTTAAAATATGATCCTTCAGGAATAGTATGCCTAGTTGCAGGATTCGCATATGGTCCTGCAGCTGCAGCAATAGTAAGCATACTAGGTTTCGCACCGCACTTATTTACCAATCCACTAGGCACAGTTATGGCAGTGCTAGTATCTTTAGGAGCTAGCGTCACAGCGGCATTAATTTACAAAAAAATGCATACCAGAAAAGGCGCAATAATCGGACTTTTGGCAGGATCAATTATTGCTATTGCTCTTGCAATAGCTGGAAATCTTGTTATTACGCCACTTTATGCTCACATGACTGTTTCACAGGTTGTAGCTCTTATTATTCCAGCACTGCTACCGTTTAATATTATTAAACTTGCACTTCACGTTGTAGTAACTATGCTTATTTACAAACCAATTTCCAACCTGCTACACGAAAATAAATAATAATTCTAAGCGGCATAATTATGCATAATATCAGCACAAGTAGTAGCATGAACGAAGCTAAAAAGCACATGATTGAAAACAATGCGCAAGTAGTGTTGCGAAATATTTGCTTTAGCTACGATGATGGAAAAACTTGGACGCTTAATAATTTAAGTCTTACAATTAATGCTGGCGAGCGCGTGGCAATTGTGGGATTAAACGGTTCTGGTAAGTCAACCTTGGCAAAAATTATTGCAGGTTTAACGGCACCAGATAGCGGTTACGTTACATTATGCGGTGAAAAAGTTTTTGAAAATACTACTGCTTGTGCTGAATCATATAAAAATGCACGAAAATATATTGGCGCACTTTTCCAAAGTCCTGAAGACCAGATTATTACAACAATTACTGAAGAAGATATTGCTTTCGGACTAGAAAATTTGCAATTCCCTCGAAAAACAATGTATAAGCGTATCAGTGAAGCTTTAAAAACTGTTCACATGGAAGATAAGCGTTACGATGACCCTAGCACTATGAGCGGAGGACAGCAGCAACGAGTAGCTTTAGCAAGCGCTATTGCTATGAATTCTAAACTGCTTGTTCTTGACGAACCTACTTCTATGCTCGACTCGTTCGCTCGCAAAGACGTTGATGCTTTATTCGATAATTTGCATAAAAATGGCACTACTATTGTTCAAATTACACACAATTTTGAGGAATGCAAACGAGCAAATCGCATACTTCTACTAAAAAATGGCATACTGAAAGAAGTAAGCTTTAATGGTTTAAAAACTTACCTTTCTAATATTGAGTTGGCTAATAATCATTTAACTAAAATCAGCAAGAACAAAAACTTAACAGATAGCAGATTCAAAGAAAATGAGTCAGATATCGCTGTAGAAATTTCCGGACTAACTGTTAAATATGATAAAACTTCTCCAGCTGTTATTGACGATTATTCACTCACTGTTAAAAGTGGCGAAACAGTTGCAATAATGGGCGAAAACGGCTGCGGTAAATCAACTCTTGTTAAAACAATGTGTGGATTGTTAAAAGCCAATTCAGGAAACATAACAGTGCATGGTATATCTGTTAGAGGTAAAACATCTAAAATAATACGACAAAAGCTACATCAAACAATTGGCTACGTTATGCAACTGCCAGAACAACAGCTTTTTGCTGATACAGTACGGAACGATGTTTCGTATGGGCCAAAAAATTTTGGGCTGAAAGGCAATGCTCTTAAAGAACGTGTGGATGAAACCCTACGCTTATTGAGCCTTGAGAATTTGGCTGAAAAATCACCTTTTGCGCTTTCTGGAGGTCAGCAGCGTCTTGTTGCAATAGCTGGCGTTTTAGCTTGCAAGCCACGCGTGCTCGTACTGGATGAGCCAACAGCTGGATTAGATTTTGAAGCTGCGTTACGTATTCGAGAAATTCTTGGAATGCTACACAATCAAGGCGTAACCATAATACTTATTACGCATAATCTTCAAGAAGTAGAAGATTTAGGCGCAAGATTAGTAACATTGAAAACAAGGAATAAAGCAAGCAATAAAGAATGCAGCACAGCAAAAAATATTGAAAATACCAAAAACAAAGAAAGTTCCGCAAAAGCAAAAACAACTTCGCTACTTCAATCTTTTGACCCACGCGCGACGCTGCTATCATGCTTTATTCTTATGCTAAGTGCTTTTAGTATTACTAACTACATACAGTTAGCTATTCTTGCTTTTGTAACATTTACTCTAACTGTTGCTGCAAAAATACCATTTGTTAAGCTTATTGCTTCACTGCACATGATTATTGCAATATTTGTTTTCTCTGGATTACTTAACATTCTGGCAGTGCGAACTGGTACAGTGCTAGCAAATATTGCAACTATTCCTATTACAACTGATGGAATTAATTATGCAATACTTTTTGCAACACGATTCTCGCTTGTTATTATCATTGGAGCAGTTCTAGTGCTAACAATGAGTCAGACAACGCTTAACGAATCTTGCACACGATTACTATCACCACTTCGACATATTGGAATACCAACGCAAGAAATAGCACTTATTATGAGCCTAGCGCTACGGTTCTTACCAACACTCAGTGCAGAAGCGCACTCTGTGGCACTAGCGCAAATCGCTCGAGGAAGTAGCATTCGAGATGGTTCTTTTAAGCAACGAGTACACGCTATAACAGCTTTAATAGTGCCAGGTTTTGCAGGAGTAATTCGCCATGCTGACACTCTTGCGCTCGCATTAGATGCACGCTGTTACACGCCTGGAGCTGAAAGAACTCACTTGCACTCATGGAAAATGCGTATAAAAGATGTGCTGCTATCAGTAGTTACTCTTGGTGTTGTAAGCGCGATTATTGTGTGCAAAATGCTACCTTTGTAATAAAAAATTTTGAAAATATTTCACCCTTTGCAGCAAGCGCAATAAATACGGAATAAATAAATTTGCATTATCACATACAACAATTCGCAATATACTGTATAATCCGTTAAGCACTATGTAATTTATGTAATATTTGCGTTATAAAACTTGCATTTGAAAGGACGCCTTATGGCATTGACAAAAAAGCAGATTAAGCAGCTCCGCGCGCTCGCTAATACGCTTAGCCCACTTTTATACGTTGGCAAGAACGATATTACTGATGCAGCTGTGAAGCAAGCAGACGAAACCATGCAGTACCACGAGCTCATGAAGTGCTCTGTGCAAGATGGTTCCGGATTAAGCGCTAAAGAAGCTGCTGATGCACTTGCTCAAAAGCTCGGCGCCGAAGTCGTGCAAGTAATTGGCAATCGTTTTGTTTTGTTCCGCGTATCTCCATTAGACAGCGTTGACCACATTATGCTTGTGCGTGAATAATGATTTAGATTAACACGCCGTTTAAATCGTATACGAATGGGCTTCTCTAATTTGAGAGGTCCATTTTGCTTATGAGAAGCTATATAAATTACGTAATCAAGCCAAAAATACGCATAATTTTTGCATGTTTTCTTATCAGCGCATATAGATAGAATTGCATGTAAGAATTTCGCTTAAGAGAGATTGATTGATTCGAAAACTGAGTCAGCGATGCTTATTTTGTATCATGCTTGAGATGGAGGTTTATTATGAGTAAAGCTAAAAGTTATTTTTGGGGATTCGTTGTTGTCGCTATATTAGCTGGTTTGTGCTATTGCGTTCAGCACAATCCTTCTTTTAGCGGATTGCGCCACTTACTTAATATAAAACCAGATCTTAACGCTATTAGCGAAAAGTGCCATTTACCAATAAAACGCAGCTACGCTCTCGGAGGAGATAATGCGATTATAAAAGTTGGAACTGGTGACAATTTTCAACAAGCCGCATCATGCGTACTTGATGAGTTTCCTTCTTCTGACGCAAATCATAAAAAATTAGAAAATATTCTTTATAAAAACGGCAACCCATTCGACATGAATGACGACAATCATATTTTTATTGTTAGCGACCCATGTTCTGTAATGATTTTCCCAACTACTGCTGGTGACGTTATGATTGTTGGAAATGCTAATAATCTTTCCAAAATAGACAACGGCTCACTCATGGCAGGTTTAATGAAAGACGTTTCTTCCAATTACGGTGAATGAGTTACACATAAAACGTAGGTTTTGCCAAAATACGATTAAACAATTGCAACTTTGTGAAAGTAGAGATGCTGGGCATGAAAAAGAATAGTGATTTTCTGTATTATTGCGTATCGACTGTTGTACTTATATGCTGGCTTACAACATGGGTTGTGTATGTTTGCTTTGTTGCCGACACTGCACAAAATAGCGGTTTTTCACTGCAACATGTTGCCAGTAGTGCCATAAGCACTATCACAAAACCGCATACTCGCAATGCAGATGACATTCGTTCTCAAGCTGGCCGCGCTTATAAAGACGTACTAACTAATCTCAACGGCAAGTATAAATTTGGTGATGCAGATAAATATTATTATTCGCTTTGGGATGTTAACAATGACAAAATTCCTGAGTTGATTGTAACTGCTGCGAAAGTTGTAGATCCAAATTGTTTGCCAGCACAAAATGGTGAGACTTGTGAAAATGATCGACCAATATCAGCTCGGTTATTTTCATATGATGGGAAAAAGTTAGTCATTCCCTCAACCATACTTAGTTATGGCACTAATTTTGGAACTATGTTTTTTGACAAAAATCATGATGGTATTGTTTTCCTTGAAAATAAAGTACCAGATGGCGGTTATTCTGAGATCCATAACTGGTCGGAAGATCCTCATTTCCCATGGAAAAAAACAATATATAAACTGCAAAATAATGATTTTGTTAAAAAAACTTATTTAGTTGAATATCCTATCGACACAAATCTAACTAAAGGTAGTAATGAGTTAGGTAAAGTAACTGCGCCAAATTATTTGGAATCTGATGATCTTAGCGAAATTAATAAGTTAATTAATATAACTAAATTAACTTCTAAAGAGCGTCAGCATGAAGCAGAAGTGCTGAAATGGCGAGAAAAAGGTTATCAGGTTTTCGACGGTACAATATCTAGTGAAAATGAATTTATTTTCACTAAACGTCTTCTTATTGTTACTAATTTTCATGGAACAGAAAGTGGTTTTTCAGCTCCAGGTTCCTCTGTAGCAAGAGGTTTAATACTTCAAGGAAATTCTGAAGAAGATAATTCTAAATTAGATGCTTATTTTTCAAAATACGCAAAAACTGGGGATAAATTTACCATAGCTATTAAAGATTCTAGATATTGTTGTTGGGATGAAGATCTTTCAGGAACTCCGGAAGCTTTTGATGCTATGCATATTATTCCGTAATATACATTAATATATCATCGCAAAACTTTCTGTTCCTATGAAGTATGTAAATACACATAATTACATAGATTAAATGCTCCATGAGTGTTGAACTGTCTCAGTAGTTTTGCAATCATGGAGCATTTTATTTGCGCGAATAAATTTCATTTTTAAATGAATATCACTTCGCTTGATGCATGTAATGCAGTTTAGTCACGTTCAGGAAGCTTACTCCAGTCGAAAGGCTTTTCAACCAAGTAGTATGCAACACTATCGTCTGGAGCAGGCTTAAACGGAACAGCCTTGTGCTTAACTGTTGGCACGAACGGGTTATCTTCTATTGCACCTTTGTAAGGCTCAGCATCAACAGTTGTTTTAGAATACAGTTTCGGATTTCTGCGTAAAATAAACGGTCTTGTAGTATCTGGCTTTTTATTGCCTTTTCCTTCAAAATAGCCAGAAGATTCAATCTTATTAAGATTTGCATGAACTGGAACTACAAGGAAGAAGTCGCGCATTCTAAACGAAGAGTCTTTCCAATAGCCAGGAATTTTATCAGGACTTCCATATTGTTTAATGTCTTCAGGAGGTTCAAACGCGTCAACCCACTTACCATTAACACACATATTGCCAATATTGTCATTAGCTGTTTCACCACAATATGGCAATCCCATTCCACGATAAAGTTCAAAAGCGCCAGTGTCTCCAACAATCAAATGATTCTTCATCTGACTGTCTTTGTTTTTATTATTATCCTTATAAAAAATTACCCCACCAGGATCATGAGCGCCATTACCCAAAGTTAGATACTCATAGAAATGAGAGTCTTCAGGATATACAGGGTCATTTGGTAACCGCAAAAATGTAAACATTGGATGTTTTTGCGGATAATAATATGGCTGAAAATCTATACAGTCACCATCATTAGTACACCAAGTGCCAATTACAGGATTGGTATTCGTTGCCCAGAGTGACTTATCGTCGCTATCGCTTTCTTTTGTCATCACATTTTTGGTTTCAGAAGCGTCAACACCGTAGTACAAGTCAACATGCCCACCTGAAAACTTTGTACCTAAAGCAGGCTTAGAAGAAATAATCCTACCAAGATTCTTTTCTGACGAGAAATGCGGGTGCAATGAAACATCTTTCAATCCTAAATCTCGCAACTTATTTACTGCTTCGTCTTTATCCATGCCGAACAAGTCAGCAGGAATACCTTTGTCTTTAACTCCAACAGCAATACGAATCACACCATCATCACTACTTCCGCTCGAAACTGGGAAGCCTGGCATAGGGTCAGTTGCAATAACTTTTCCAGTATTAGTAGAAATAATATTGTATGTTTCAACAGGAACGCCCATAGATTCAGCTATTTTCTTAGCTTTTTCGAGAGGCTGACCTACTACACCCTTTTTAGGAATTCCAGGACCTTTAGATTCTATAACAGTAACATGCGATGAACTTTGCACACGTTGACCAGGACGAACATTAGTAAAACGAACAAAACCACCACGTTTAACAGAAGAAAACTCTTTAACAATAATAACTTTCACACCCTGCTTACGTAGATCGTCTACAGTTTTTTGCAATGGCGCACTTTTTAATGCACTAGCTTTAGGAATAAGAACAGTATGACTACTTTGTGAAGGTAAATAAAATACCATAAACGCAACCGCAGCAGCAATAACAAGTACTACAGCAACAATTGAAGCAATCAGTAGTTTAAATTGCTTTGATTTAGTAAAAGATTTCTCGCTACTACTTTTTGCAATATACCCAGGCTGAGTATAAGTTTCTTTTACAGGTGGCACATTATAATTTTCATTCGCAACATCCGAATAATTTGCAACAACATTGCCACATGAATCACAAAACTTACTATTCTGCTCTAGTTTATTTCCACAATTTTCACAAAATGCCATAATTCCCTCTCTTAACTGTGCTCGCACTTACCGAGTTTTTAACACAGCAAATCCCTCTTAAGTGAAATATCTACACACGATTCTAGTTACACTGTCCGATAAACACAAAGATGCAATAACAAACACAGCACTTATTTATTTGTTAGATTCGTGAAGAATGGCACGGATTTGAGATAAACGTTGCGAAATCTCCTGCTCGTAGCCGCGATTCGACGGCTGATAGTATTCGCGACCAACTAGCTCATCTGGCATGTACTGTTGGGATGCTACAGCACCCGGATAATCGTGAGCATACTTGTACCCGTCATGGTTTCCCCAACTTTTCATCAAAGCAGTTGGAGCGTTACGCAAATGAAGAGGAACTTGACCAATATTTCCAGCATCAACATCTTGCAAAGCCTGATTAATAGCATTGTAGCTTGCGTTTGATTTAGGAGCGGTTGCTACAGCAATCACAGCTTCCGAAAGAATAATACGCGCTTCCGGCATACCGATTAAAGCAACTGCTTGAGCTGCTGCAACAGTTACTTGCAAAATTTGCGGAGCTGCCATACCAACTTCTTCGGCAGCAGCAATCATAATTCGCCTTGCAATAAAACGCGGGTCTTCACCAGCTCGAAGCATTCGCGCTAAATAATGCAAAGAAGCGTCAACATCACTTCCGCGCATCGACTTAATAAAAGCAGAAATCACATCGTAATGATCGTCGCCGTCTTTGTCGTAACGAACTGTAGTAGTATCCATTACGTTAGAAACAATATCAGCAGTAATTACAGGCTTCTTTTTGCCATGCTGCAACGCAACATCTCCTGTTACTGCCCCTGCAGCCGCCTCTAAAATAGTGAGAGTTTTGCGAGCGTCCCCCCCGCTTAAGCGAATAATAGAATCTATTGCGTCATCGTCGATTTTAAGCTGATTATTAAGACCATTTTCGCTAGTTAGCGCACGTTCTATAAGAGTATGCAAATCTTCAACGCTAAGTGACTCAAGTTTAACAACTACTGATCTACTAAGTAGCGGCTTAATAATTGAAAAGCTTGGGTTTTCGGTAGTAGCTCCAATAAAAGTTACGTCGCGATTTTCAACGCTTGGAAGCAAAGCATCCTGCTGAGATTTAGAAAAACGGTGAACTTCGTCAATAAATAAAACTGTTTCTTGACCATTACTAACTAAACGCTCATGCGCGCGATCTAACACAGCTCGAACGTCTTTAACTCCAGAAGTTACAGCAGAAAGTTCTTCAAACACGCGACCAGACTGACGAGCAACAATATAAGCGAGCGTAGTTTTGCCAACTCCCGGAGGACCAAACAACACAACAGAACTTGGAGCAGTAAGAGAACCTTTAGATTGCGGATTTGCAAGCCTACGCAAAGGAGAACCTTCTTTTAGAGCATGCAACTGCCCTAGCACGTCTTCAATACTGCTCGGGCGCATACGCACTGCCAACGGACGAGTTACATCACTCGGCGCGCTACTTGCTGCAAATAAATCCTGCTCCATAAATACCAGCTTACACTACATATAGAACAAACGTTCGATTGCATTTTGCGTCTTGCATTTCGTATTCTGTTAACACATTTTTAAAAATCACACGTGCGAAACTTGGTAATCGAAGAACACAACTTCGCCTTCATCTTGAGTTGTATCTAAATCGACAACGCCAGTAATAGCCCAATTATGATCCCCATCTGAATCGTCAATAATCTGCCGAACTTTCCACGAATGTTCACTTTTCTCAAGCGAATCATCCAAAATAAACAAGTCGCCACTTCGAGCCTTAGCATCTATTCCAACATACTCGTGCTCATCGTAATAGTCGTCAAGCACATCATTCCACTCGTGAACGCCGTAACCCCAAGCTTTGTCAAGCTCTCCCAAAGATTCCGCATCTTCCAAATCCATAAGCTGCACACGGCGGAACATTGCGTTTCTAATCAACACAATAAGTCCACGACGATCCTCAACTACAGACTCAGAAGTTGAAGGCGCAGCCGTAGTTACAGCGCTAGCTTCAGCATCCGATCCTCCTGCACTCTCCCACTCGTCAACAAGACTTGAATCAATAGAGCGCACAACAAGACGAAGCCACGAAATAATATCACGCAATTCTTCGTTAAGCATATCTTCAGGCACAGTGCGCGCAAGAGAACGGTAAGCGTCCGAAAGGTAACGAAGAAGCGTTCCCTCACTTCTAGCAATGCCATAACGAGAAATGTATCCAGTAAAATCAGATGCTGTTTCAACCATGTCTCGAAGCACAGATTTAGGCTTAATCCAGTAGTCGTTCGCCCACGGCACATCCTTGCGATATTGCGCAAAAGCAGGAGCTAGTAAGTCTTCAAGAGGCTTAGGATAGCTAACTTCAGCTAAGCGTTCCATGCGCTCCTCATAGTCAATGCCATCGTCCTTCATACCAGCCATTGCAGCATCGCGTGCTTTGCGCTCTTGAGCACGAAGAACAGGCTTAGGATCATCCAGAGTTGCTTCAACCATGGAAATTACGTCAAGCGCATAGCTTTCAGATTCTGGGGCTAGAAGTTCCAAAGCTGCGAGTAAGAATGGAGAAAGCGGCTGATCTAGCGCAAAACCGTCTGGCATAGCAACATCAAGATCATAATCACAAGAACCGTCAACGCGCTCTCTACATTCAATGACTTGAGTATCGAGCAAAGTCTGGAAAATATCATCACAACGCTCAAGCAATTTTTCTTTATCTTGCGGCTTTTGTGCGCTATCTTCAATAAGTTTTTCGACGCGCGCTCTAGCATCCCCACCTTGCGTAACTTCGTTCAAAATCATTGAGTGCGTTACAACCATGTGAGGATTCAAAGTTTCGGGAGCGCTTTCAATAAGCTTAGTAAACGTTGGCTCGCCCCAAACAACAAAGCCTTCTGGAGCTTTCTTACGCTTAACTTTTTTAAGCTTTTTAGGATCATTTCCAGCTTTTGCAACAGCGCGCGCATTCTCAATCTCGAACTCTGGAGCCTCTGCAACTACTAAGCCCTCAGTATCGAATCCCATTCTGCCTGCACGTCCTGCAATTTGATGAAACTCGCGAGCGCGAAGCTTTCTACTACGATTCCCATCAAATTTTGTAAGAGCTGTAAGCACAACCGAGTGAATTGGCACATTAATGCCAACGCCGAGAGTGTCTGTACCGCAAATAACTGGTAGAAGTCCAAGCTGAGCGAGCTGTTCGACAAGCCTACGGTAGCGCGGAAGCATACCAGCATGATGTACGCCTACACCAGTGCGCAGTAACCTTTGCAAAATTTTGCCGAAACCTGTAGTAAATTTAGTACCTTTAATGGCTTGAGCAATTTTGTCTCGCTGCTCTTTGCTTGAAACTCCAGTACTTGCGAGCGCTTGCGCTGTTTCAAGAGCTGCGTCTTGCGAAAAATGAACTACGTAAATTGGCGTTAAACCCTTGTTAAATAAGAGTTCTACAGTTGTTGCAAGCGGCTTATCTGTGTACTCGTATTCGAGCGGGATTGGTCTTGGAGCGTCTGCAATAATATCGACGTTTCTTTTTGTTGATTTTTCTAAGCGTTCCGCAATATCCGTTACGTCTCCAAGAGTTGCGCTCATAAGTAAGAATTGCGTATTTGGAAGTGTAAGTAGCGGAACTTGCCAAGCCCATCCGCGCTCTGGATCTCCATAGTAGTGAAATTCGTCCATTGCAACGCAATCGACTTCAGCGTTTGCGCCTTCACGCAGAGCTTGATTTGCTAAGATTTCCGCCGTGCAGCAGATTATTGGAGCATCCGCATTAATATGCGAGTCGCCTGTAATCATACCAACGTTGTCACGCCCAAAAATAGCTACTAAATCGAAGAATTTTTCGGATACAAGAGCTTTAATTGGCGCAGTATAGTAGGAGCGTCTGCCGGTGGCGAGTGCCGCAAAATGCATGCCGAGCGCGACAAGCGACTTTCCAGAACCCGTTGGAGTGTTTAAGATAACATGGTCTCCTGCAAGCAAATCCATAACGGATTCTTCTTGATGCGGCCACAAATCTACATGTTTGTTATCTTTAACCCAATCAACAAATGCTTGAAAAATCTCATCTTCGCTAGCATGATGCAAATCGAAAGCTAACTCGCTCAAACCAGCCATATTGCGCTCCTACTTTACTTAACACTAACTTACTTGTGGCTTAATCGCGATTTCTTTGCGCTTTACTTGCGCTTCTTCTTATCTCGTACTTTTACGGAGATTTGAATAGGAGTTCCCTCGAATCCAAATTCTTCTCGAAGTGATCGCTCAATAAAGCGACGGTATCCGTGCTCTAAGAAGCCAGTTGTGAATATTACAAAACGCGGTGGGCGCGTAGAAGCTTGCGTAGCAAACAAGATTCTCGCTTGCTTTCCGCCTCGCAAAGGATGCGGATGAGCAGACTGAATACGACCTAAGAAAGCATTAAGCTTGCCTGTAGGAATGCGCTTATCCCAGCTGTCTAAAGCTGTTCGCATAGCGCGCGCAAGACGATTCGTATGCCATCCTGTTTTTGCGGAAAGATTTACGCGCTCAGCCCAAGTTACGCGCTCAAACTCAGTTTTCCATAAGCGTTCCATGCGCTGTCTGGAAAATTCGTCCATCAAGTCCCATTTGTTAAACACAAGTACGATTGCTCGACCCGCGTCTACAGCCTGGCTCATAACTTTCAAATCCTGCTCTGCAATCGGCTGGGAAGAATCGAAAAGAATCAAAGCAAGTTCCGAGCGTTCAATCGCAGCTTGCGTACGAAGTGAAGAATAGTATTCAGCACCCGTAAGCTTGTGCTGCCTGCGCTTAATACCAGCAGTGTCAATAAACAGCCAATCCTCGCCGTCAACTCGCACAACCTCATCAACAGGGTCACGAGTAGTTCCAGCCAAATCGTTTACAACAGATCGCTCTTCATGAGCTAAATGATTCAAAAGCGAAGACTTACCAACGTTTGGACGACCTACTAAAGCAACTCTGCGAAGTCCTTCTGGAGTTAAGAATCCTGAAGTTTTATTCGCTTTCTTCAAAGAATTGAGCGCTGCATCAAGCAAATCTCCAACGCCTCTGCCGTGCATTGCAGAAATTCCGTAAGGCTCACCCATTCCGAGCTTCCAAAACTCTGCAGTCAAATACTCGCTTCTAGCATCGTCAACCTTGTTAACTGCCAGAGTAATAGGCTTACCTGCAGCGCGAAGCATTGAAACAATACGCTCGTCTGTAGCTGTTAAACCAACTTGACCATCTACTAGGAAAATCACAGCATCGCTTAAACGCACTGCTACTTGCGCTTGTTGAGCAATAGAAGAATCAATACCTTCAACATCTGCTTCCCAGCCGCCAGTGTCAACAAGCTTGAAGTTGGTTCCAGCCCACTCAGCGTCGTAGCTTACGCGATCTCTTGTAACACCTGGAGTATCTTCTACAACAGCTACACGATGACCCAAAATACGATTTACAAGCGTTGATTTTCCAACGTTTGGTCGTCCTATAATGGCGATTACTCCAACAGCTTTAGAGTCTTTTGCATCGTCTTGATTTACTTCGTCGCCTCGAAGAAGCGCACGATCTTCATCGTCAAGATCGTAGCCTTCAAGATTAGCAGCATAGCGGTCGTACTCATCTTGCTCAATAGCAGCGTCAACCATTTCAACAAGAGCATCGAGAGTCTGTTCAAAAGTCAAATCAGAATTATCGAGCGTTGTGACACCGTCTGCTGCTTGAAGAAAATGCGTAACTTTAGCATCTTTAGCATCACGAGCGCGAATATCGTCTTCTTCAGATTCATTATTTTTAGATTCATTATTTTGCAAATTTTCTTGCGCAATATTCTGCTTGTTTCTGCGAGCTTGACGCACTTCTTCGCGTGCAGTAAGAAGCACTCGAACTTGAGCATTAGGAGCAACAACAGTAGTAATATCGCGTCCTTCTGCAACTATTCCCTCACCTTTAGAGAAAGAATCTTCATCTGACTCTGAAGCAATATACGCACGCTGAGCAGCAATAAGCATACGGCGAACTGCAGGAATCGAAGATACAGTAGACACATGCGAAGAAACTTCGCTGAAACGCAATTCTTCGCTAATATCCTCACCTTCGACAGTCACTACAGGATTCTTAGGATCAACACTAAAGTCAGCGTCACTTTCAGTAAATAAGGCTCCAACAGCTTCAACAATTTGATTAAAACGTTCAGCATCCGCTGGATTTACAGGATTTCCTTCTTCATCCAATTCAAGTTGCGTGCTTAAATCAATACCTTGTTTCAAGCACCACCAAGCAGCAGCTCTATACATCGCACCCGTATCTAAATACGCAAAACCATAGTATTGCGCTAAAGCACGAGAAGTAGAAGACTTACCTACTCCTGCTGGTCCATCAATTGCTACACAAATCACAGGCCAACCTCCTTAGAAAGCGAGCGCACTTCTGTTTGAGAAAGCACGCGATACGATCCAGCTTTTAAGTCACCCAATTTAATAGGGCCAATTTGCGTACGAACAAGACGCTTTACAGGGTATCCTACGGCTCCAAAAATCCTGCGAACAATACGATTTTTGCCAGAATGCAACACAACTTTTACCATGGTTGTGTCGTGATTCTGGTCGATTATTGCGCAACGGTCGAGCTTAATCCAACCATCTTCAAGATTTACGCCTTGCGAAACCAAGCGGCGGCAAACCATACCGTTAATTTTGCCTTCAACAGTTGCAATATAAGTTTTCTCAACCTCATACTTTGGGTGCATTACGTGCTGGCTTAGCTCGCCATCGTTGGTCATTAAAATAAGACCTTCAGAATCGTAATCCAAGCGTCCCATGTGGAAAATTCGCTCGTACTTGTCTCCAACAATATCTCTTAAAGTAAAGCGACCTTTTGGATCGTCCATTGCGCTAAGAACTCGCTTAGGCTTATGCAATGCGAGCGTTACTAGCTTTGTATTGAACTTTACGCGAGATCCATCAACGCGCACTTTTTGACGTTTTGGATCTACTCGAGTACCAAGTGTTGTAACCAATTCGTCGTCTACTTCAACACGCCCGTCAAGAATAATCTCTTCACACTTGCGTCTTGAACCAAATCCCGCTTCAGCAAGCAGCTTCTGCAGTCGAATGGCGTTGTTGTCATCTGAATGCGCCTGATTGGCGCGGGAATATGCGTTTGGCATCGTTCTCCCAACGTGACCTAAAGAATTACATACATACTTGCGCCAGAATTTACTTAAGAATACGCAATATAAGCAATTCATTACTCATTAACTTACTAATTTCTGTGGCAATTTATTAAATTTGCAATAAATCAAAAAACACCACGTCTTCCTATGTTACCGTATGGCATAGCCGTGATAGTATAGCCTAGGTTTCATTGTGTTGCAATCATTAACAAAGCGGCACAACTAAAATTAAGGAAAGTTATGATTAAAACTACAGATACGCCGTGCAGCACAACTAAAACTGCTGCGCCACTTATTGTTCGTATTGGCACTGAATTTATTGCTACAGCTTTAGCGATGTTCGTTGTTTACACTTTTTATTCTCTTACTACCGTAATGTACGGAATCAACGTTTTAATGATTGCCGCCGGCACTGGTATCGCTTATGCTGCAGCGACATATATTGCATCTAAAGTTTCTGGAGGCCACCTTAACCCTGCAGTGACAGTTGCTTCGATGCTTACTGGACGCACTTCATATACTGCAGGATTATGCTACATTGTTGCCCAAGTTCTTGGTGCTATTGCAGCTGCAGGATTGTTTATTCTTATTATTCCTCAGCAGGATTCAAGCATTGATCCGTCACAAGTTGGTCAAGGCTCAGGTTTTGACAAAAAGTATTGGTTTGTTTCAATAGTAAACGGATTCGAAAAGGCATCCCTTTCTGCACGTCAACTAAAAGAAATAAACTTGTCTTTCGGAATAGTATCTGCGTTATTAGTTGAAGTTATTGCTGTTATTTTGATTGTTGCCACTGCATTGCGCAGCACAGACCATGAAGGTAATACTAAATGCGGTTATGCAACACACATCGGTATTGCATACGCAGCTGGCGCTTTCATTACGTATCAAATTACAGGAGCTGGTTTGAATCCTGCTCGTTCTACCGGCATCGCATTATTCGCAAACTCTCATGATTTGGAAGTTAAACCACTAAGTCAATTGTGGGTATTCTGGATTGCTCCAATTTTTGCCGCAGCGCTTGTTAGCCTAGTTTTGCTATTAACAAAGCTTCTTTCAAACTCAGCACAAAAACTTGCTGTATCAAATGAAACAAATCCTGCACCAATACAAAATTTTGCAGACACAAAAGCAGATGCTCCTGCAGCGCCAGATATGAGCTATGAGTACGTTCAAAACGTATCTGACAATAACGTTGCGAACAATCTTTAAAAATAAAGTTATAGCAAAAATATAATTGAAGCGTATGTTATAAGCAAACCTATGCCGAGCGTAATACTTATGAAAGAATCAAAGCCAACTGAGCGAACTTTCCAAGGGCTACGCTGACGCATAATTAAGCGCATAACTCCTAGAAGTACAGCCGTCACAGAAATAACAACTGTGGCGGCTTTTACATATCCTATAAATGCCAATAATGCGCAAAGTGCAATAATAATTGCTACAATCCATTCAGCATAAGGCTTACCCTCACGTTTTTCCGACACGTACGGATGCTCCGTTTTAGCACTTCTAGTCTGATGCTCACTATCTGTCATACTTGTATCATACCTGCTCCGCGATAAGAAAACATAAGTTGTTTTATGCACTAACACAAAGATGCAGCGCTTGAAGTACACAAACGCTGCATCCATAATATTGATTAATTTATTTGTTTATAAATCTTAGTTAAAGCAATTTTAGTGGAAGAAGTGACGAGTACCGGTAGTGTACATCGTTACACCAGCTTTACGCGCAGCTTCGAACACTTCCTCATCGCGAATAGAGCCACCAGGTTGCACGATTGCGCGAACGCCAGCTTCAATAAGAATCTGCGGACCGTCAGCAAATGGGAAGAAAGCATCCGAAGCCGCAACAGCTCCGCGAGCACGTTCAGCACCATCAGCCAAAGTATTCGCACGCTCAACAGCCAAATGGCATGAATCCACGCGATTAACCTGCCCCATTCCAATGCCAACAGTAGCATTGTCGTGCGCAAGTAGAATTGCGTTAGACTTTACACAACGAAGCGAACGCCACGCAAATTGCAAGTCGCGCAAAGTGTCAGCATCAGCAGGATCTCCAGAAACAAGCGTCCAGTTTTCAGGATTATCACCAACTGCATCAATCTTATCTGCAGACTGAACTAAAGCACCACCGTCAATAGGGTGAACTTGCAAATCTAAGACTGGCGGAGTTGCAACCTTCAAAATGCGAAGATTCTTTTTCTTAGTGCGAAGCAATTCCAAAGCTTCAGGCTCATAGTCTGGAGCCACAATAACCTCTGTGAAAATTGGGCGCACACTTTCTGCCATTTCCAAAGTCACAGTAGTGTTTGCAGCAATCACGCCACCGTAAGCACTTACAGGATCGCAAGCGTGAGCTTTTTTGTGCGCTTCTACTGCAGTTGCGCCTATTGCCAAGCCGCAAGGATTATTATGCTTGCAAACAGCAACCGCAATTTGTGGAGCAAAATCCCAAACTGCACGCCAAGCAGCATCCGCATCTACATAATTGTTGTAGCTCATAGGTTTTCCGCCAAGAAGCTCAGCCTGAGCCAAACCACCCTTATGCAAAGGATCTAAATACAATCCTGCTTGCTGATGGGGATTCTCACCATATCGAAGCGTATGCTCTAAACTCCAAGTGCGCGTGTAGTTTGCAGGAAGCTTCACAGCTTCAGCATTTTGATTATCTTCTTCATCATTTGTGTTCAAACTTTCAGGCTTCTGCCATGCTTTACTTGTCCACTCAGATATAGAAGCATCGTAAGCTGCTGTATGAGCAAATGCTTTGCCAGCCAAATATTCGCGCTCTTGCAAATTAAAGCCTTCACCTGAAACGATTCTATTAGCTAAAAGCTGGTAATCTGCAGGATCTGTAATAACGGCAACAGACTTATGATTCTTTGCTGCAGCACGAATCATAGAAGGTCCACCAATATCAATTTTCTCAATAATTGCGTCACTATCAGCACCGCTCATTACAGTGTCTACGAATGGATACAAATTAACTACTACAGCATCAAACGGCTTTATGTTTAGCTTTTCAAGTTGCTTTACATGATCAGCATTACTCATATCTGCAAGAATTCCAGCGTGAATATGCGGATCTAAAGTCTTCACCCTTCCATCAAGACTTTCTGGGAAACCAGTAACGTCAGAAACTTCAGTAACATGAACGCCAAGTTCAGCCAATTTAGCAGCAGTAGAGCCGGTTGAAACTACTTCAGTATCAGCCTTTCTAAATGCTTCAGCTAATATTTCAAGTCCCTCTTTATGAAAAACTGAAACAAGAACTCTACGAATTTGCTTTTCACCTGTGGTTATCAGCACATTTGCGTTTGATTCTTTGCTCTGTGTCTGTTGCACGGCGGCCTTCCTTCCCAAAATAGTAGTGAGGAATTATTTTCTTTTAGCCTTCGATGAAACCGTCCTAGGAGCAGCTTTTTTCAAAGGCAAAGGTTGATTCTTTTTATTACTAGTCTTATTTTCGATTAATTCTGCAGATTTTACAGGTTTATTCGACTTACTAGCAGCAATAAGATTAAAGCAATATCGCACGCCACAAATAAGTAGGATACTAAAAATCGAAATAACCCATGCTACAGCAGAAGCGTATAGAGTAAGATGACCAACAGCTCTAGTACTTTCAATAATGTCAACTCCAATATAAGAAAGTCGACATTCACCCAATGAACCATTTGCTATTGAGAAAACAACAGTCCACATAATTGTAATTAAAGCGGATACACCTACACTATCAGTTGCAGCTTCTACAGCATTCAACATAAAAGACTCACGCTCGGTTTTGTCAATAATATTTTTTAAACGCAAGCCACAGCCGCTTTTATGCAATAAAGTTATAAGCATTACAATAAAGCAGAAAATTGGAACTATGGAGTAAAAAACAGTGCGATGCATAACATCAACAATAGCATCAGGAAATATTCCAAAAACCGGAATAGGAGGCAAAGATTTACGCTGAGAAACTGCTAAAGTAAATTGTGCAACAGATCCAATATTAAATCCAGATCCACAAATCCAAGATAATGCCCAAATAGCAATATTTGGCAGCCAAACTAAGCAAGCAATAGTTGTAAGAATACGAGAACCATTTTGCATGCCTAATTTATTGAAATATGAATTAACATAGCCAAAATTTGTGCAAGCCCAAACTACAACAGTTATTAACGCAACGAAAGCGTATAAACCAAATAAAATTACTGCTGTACGCTTAGTAATACGAATATTTTTTTGAATATACTCAGGGCACATTTGCTTGTAGCGCTGCTTTAACGACATAAACAATGAGCTGCTTGGAAAAACCGCTATAAGCAAAGAAATTAAATAAATACAAGAAGATTTACAAGCAACAATAAAAGTAGAATCCAATAAAGTAACATGCGTATTTTGAGAAAGTATCGCATTAATAACAGCCCAGACTACAAGCCCAGTAAAATATGCTATATCTCCACCTCGAATACGGCGAATTAAACATACAAGTGTTGCAATAAGTAGAAAAGTAAGACCTAAAGGAATAATCGTAAGAATGCAATTGCCAAAAGTAAGACCTACGCCTTGAGCAAACATAAACACAGCCCAAGTCATAGACATTGCAGATTCAGAAAGATTGCCTGCTCCCTCTTCGATAGAAACCACAAGAAGTGTGAGAGATAGGAAAAGACCTATTGTAAGAGAAAAAATAAAAATGACAATAATAGGAGTTATTACACCTTTAGACATGTTTATTAAGAATGACTTAAGTTTCTCAACCATGCCTTTTCCTTTCAATTCTTTTAGGTGCAAAACCAATATATTGCTTTAAATAGGATATTACTTTAATAATAAGCGATAATAATAAACTTTTAAGCTGGCATAGTAATTAAACTACTGCAAGGATAATCGCATAACTCACTCATTCCACTAATACCTGTAAGTTCAATAACAAAACTAAAACCTGCAACTATTCCTTGAGCGCGCTTGATAATATTTGCAGCAGCTTTTGCAGTGCCTCCAGTTGCAATAAGATCGTCAACAATAAGCACACGTTGACCTGGCTTAATAGCGTCGTTTTCAATTTCAATACTTGCCTGACCATACTCAAGCATGTACGACTCAGTAATAACTGGAGGAGGTAGCTTACCAGCTTTACGAATAGCAAGAAAACCTTTGCCTAACCGAGATGCCAACAATGGTCCAAAAAGAAAACCTCGAGCTTCAAGCCCAGCAATCAAATCAATTGAATCAGCTGGTACAGGCAATGCATCAATCAAAGAATCAATAAGAATTCGCGAAGAGCGAGCATTTGAAAATATAGGAAGAAAATCACGAAATATAATACTAGGATTGGGGAATCCTGGAACGGTACGAATCAAAGAAGCAAGATAAGCGGCGTCATCGTTACTTACTGTTTTCAACGTTTTCACTGTAATATCCGTTGCTGTCATAATTCTAACGTTCTTTTCTTCACAAGACTTGTTATTGGAATATGGAAAGAATGTCACATATTCGCGTGATGTGTGAGACATGCGCTGACTCACACATCACGACTTAAGTATTAAATTATAAATTTATGAAATAAAAGTTATTACTTTTCAGATTCTGCAGATTCTGATACTGGCTTGTTATCTTCGTTTACAGACTTATTTGCATCATCCTGCTTAGCTTCTTCTGCTTGTGCAGCTTCTGCCTCTTCATCGCTAATAAACGCTGGACGCACATACAATCTATTTACAGCGCGGAAAGATACTCGCATCAAGCTACCTTCTGAATCGATAACAATCTCTTCATACTGCGTATCTACGCTTACAATTTTGCCGATAATGCCGCCAATTGTAATAATTTCAGTGCCTGGCTCCAAAGATTCATGGAAGGAACGCATTTCAGCTTGACGCTTCTTAGCATTGCGAGTCTGGAACATCATCATGCAAACCATTGCTACAACGAGAATAATAAGCATGCCATACTGCTGGAAAAATTGAGGCAAAGTAAACTCCTTAAGTATCCAACCCTAAGACGGTCGAAATGCCGTCCAAGTTAATTATTTTAAGCTAGCTCACTGACATTACTAGGCTCTTTAAAGCCCAAATGTTTCCAAGCTTTACTAGTTGCAACACGACCTTTAGGAGTGCGAATTAAGAATCCTTCACGCACTAAATATGGTTCACATACTGTTTCAACAGTTTCAGCTTCTTCACCAACCATTGCAGCTAAATTATTAAGACCAACCGGTCCACCGTTAAACTGACAAACCATAGCCTTCAAAACTGCAATATCAAGTCGATCAAGACCTTGCGTATCAATCTGGTATAAAGCTAACGCTTCAACAACAGCTTCATGATTTACTTCTGACAAATCATGCACAATAGCCCAATCTCTGACACGCCTCAACAAACGATTCGCTATACGAGGAGTGCCACGAGAGCGCAATGATAGCTCTTTAGCAGCTTGATCAACAAGACGAATCCCTAAGACTTTAGCAGATCGTTCAATAAGTTTTTCAAGCTCTTCGTGAGGATAAAAATCAAGATGAGCAGTAAAACCAAAACGAGCACGCAATGGAGAAGGCAACATTCCTTCCCTAGTAGTAGCTCCCACTACGGTAAAACGAGGAAGAGTTAACGGTATTGATGAGGCGCCAGGACCTTTACCCACCATAACGTCAACGCGAAAATCTTCCATAGCAATATAAAGCAACTCTTCTGCAGCACGAGGCAAACGATGAATTTCGTCAATAAACAACACCTCACCTGCATCAAGCGCGCTTAGTATAGAAGCTAAATCTCCAGCATGCTGGATAGCAGGACCTGAAGTAATTCGAATAGGAACTTGCAATTCATTAGCAACAATCATTGCTAATGTAGTTTTTCCCAATCCAGGAGGGCCTGCCAATAACATATGGTCAGGCGCAACATCACGCTTTTTAGCAGCATCTAAAAACAGTTGCAATTGCGCTTTTAAAACTGGTTGGCCAATAAAACCTTCTAATGCGTGAGGACGAAGCTCCTCATCACTGAGTTGCTCATTTCCTAAAGGAGTTGAAGAAACCATGCGTAAGGATTCTTCAGCAACACCAGTATTTAGCGCAGAAGCATACTTTTCACTCACTTCAACTCCCCCAATACTAGATTCTTTACAAACATGATTACCTACCTCTATCAAGTGAAGCTAATGCCATTCGTAAGACATTAGGCAAATCTGCATCAGATATAGGAGTTGAAATATTATTCTCTGCACAGACTTGCTCAACTGCTCTTTGAGCGTCAACTTGTCTCCAACCCAATGAAACAAGACCCTCTATGACGCATTGCACGCTAGAATCAACAATCTGCTTATTAGATTGAGTAGAATCATTAGAACTATCTGCCAGTATTGAAGGATCAAGAGAACCCTTCAATTCCAAAATAATCTTCTGTGCACCCTTTTTCCCTAAACCAGGCGCAGAAGAAAGAGAAGTTACATCTCCCTCAGAAATAGCTTGTAAAAGACGATCAACATTCAAAGTTGAAAGCATAGAAAGAGCAACTTTAGGACCAATTCCACTAACTTTTTGCACTTGCAAAAATATTCGTTTAGCAGCTTGAGTTGTAAAACCATAAAGAGTTAAAGCATCTTGCGAAACTTGAAGCGACGTATAAACGCGAACTTCCTGCCCTTCATGCAAAGAAGACAAATCTTGAGAAGGCATATAAGTCTCGTAGCCAACTCCAGAAACAACAATAAGAGCAGAACGAGCATCAATTGACGCAACTTGCCCAACAAGCATTCCAATCATAAGCTCACTCCTACTTAACAAAAACTCATAACTTAAAGCACATAAAGTCAAATACAATTATAATAGAACATCTGTTCTATTAATATCCTACATGTCTCGAACGACAGAAGAAGATTTACGCGCCTGAGCTTGAGCTAAAGCCCATTGTTTCTGTGCAGCAGTTAGATGCTGCTCGCGCTCGCCACCTTGCAAAGCACCAGAAGGACGAAGAGCATGACAAATAGCTTGAGCTAAAGCGTCGGCAGCATCAGCAGGAGTAGGCAAAACATTAAGACCAAGTAGTCGCGCTACCATGCGCTCTACTTGAGGTTTTTGAGCTTTTCCGTTTCCAGCTACAGCAAGTTTAACTTCAGTAGGAGTGTGTAAAGCAACAGGAATATTGCGCTGAGCTGCAGCAAGCATTGCGATACCAGCAACCTGTGCAGTGCCAAGAACAGTATTTCGATTTTCTTGCGCAAAAACACGTTCAATAGACACAGTATCAGGCGAAAAACGCTCAATTTTTTCAACTAATCCGTTATAAATCTTTAAAAGTCGCAAATCTTGCGAAAGATCAGGCTCAGACCTCAACACATCGACGTGAATAAAAGAAAGCCGACGCGAGACGCCGGCTTCAATCACGCCGACCCCGCAGCGAGTAAGCCCGGGGTCAACGCCCAAAATCATCATAGGAGACTATTCATCTTCCTCAAGCTGAGCCATAACCTCATCTGAAGCGGTCCAGTTGCTGTAAATATTCTGAACATCGTCCAAGTCATCGAGATTATCGATTAAGCGAGAAACCTTTTGAGCATCTTCGAAGCTTAATTCAACCTCATTGTTTGGATGCATAATGATATCTGCAGAATCATAGTCGAAACCAGCTTCCTGCAAAGCCTTACGCACAGTTACCAAATCACTGGAATTGGTGTAAACAGAATAAACATCGCCATCATCAGCAACATCTTCAGCTCCAGCTTCAGCTGCAACTTCGAAAAGCTTATCGTAGTCAACACCTTCGGATGGAACTTCAATCAAACCTTTACGTTCGAAGTTAAAGCTCACCGAACCGCTTGTTGCCAAAGAACCGTTGCCCTTAGTAAGAGTTGAACGCACATCAGCAGCAGCACGATTGCGGTTATCAGTAAGGCATTCAATAATCAATCCAACACCTGCAGGAGCGTAACCCTCGTAAACGATCTCTTCATAGTTTGCGCCGCCAGCTTCTTCACCAGAACCACGCTTTACAGCGCGCTTGATGTTGTCAGCAGGCATGGAAGCCTTCTTAGCTTTAACGATGGCATCGTACAGCGTAGGGTTACCATCAGGATCGCCACCACCCAAACGTGCAGCAATTTCAATGTTCTTAATAAGCTTGGCAAAAAGCTTGCCACGCTTTGCGTCGATAGCGGCCTTCTTGTGCTTTGTAGTCGCCCACTTGGAATGACCTGACATGATACTCCTAAAACGTACAGTTAATCAAACGAAACGATTTTATTGCGCTTTCGCGACAAATTTTATTTATCTTTTATATCAAGCCCATGCTTTACTTCAAAAATACGCTGGAAAACTGTAATAATACCGCCAATAGCAAGCAGAATCATGGCAAAACTTAACCAAAAAAGTTGATTTGTAAGACCAACAAGCCCCATAGCAACAAGAATCACAGCAACTCTATCTGCACGAGTTATTAAACCTTTTTTAGGATCTACATTTATTGACTGACCGCGAGCGCGAGTGTATGAAGTTACGAAAGCTGCCATAAGAGCAACCAAACAGCTTAATAAGCCTACATACTTTATTGCATTGCCATTCAAAGTTGAAATCCAAGTGCACATTTCTTTTTCGTGAGAGTTATACAAACAAATGCATACCGAGGAAAACAATGACCAGTCTGCAATACGATCGAGAGTTGAGTCAAGAAATGCACCAAATTTAGTACCGCCTGTAGTTATTGCAGCAACAGAACCATCTAAACTGTCTGCAAGCACAAAAATAGTTAAAAATATAGTGCCAACAACAAACTGTTTAGTAAAAGCAGTAACAAAAGCAATAATAACTACAGCTATTGTGCCGACAATTGTTACACAGTTAGCACTTATGCCTAATCGGACTAGCAATTTTGCAATTGGAGAAATAGTGCGCTTAAACCCACTGCGTAATGATTCCAACATTGAATGCAACCTTCCTAGCGTAATCAAGCAAATAAAACTTGGGTTCAATAAACAATCCCATATTAGTCAATCGGCTGTAATACACACAAAAGCCCACACAACTTTAAGAAGTGTGGGCTTTTGCTTATTTCGTTTATTTATTGCAATTTAGTTTTCAAGCGAAACTGCATTATTTAAGTAACGTTACTTAAATAACTTACATTACTTAGTGTAACGCTCGAAATCTTCTGCACTATTTACCTGAACGCGCTGCTTAATGATGGACAAAATCCACTCTTTAGCTTGATCAACAGGAACGCCGTTCAATTGGCTGCCATCGCGGAAGCGGAAGCTCACAGCATTGTTGTTCACATCCTCTTCGCCAGCAATCAAAGTGAAAGGCACCTTAGACTTAGAAGCGTTACGAATCTTCTTGCCGAAGCGATCGTCAGAGTTGTCCATTTCGCAACGAACCATATTCTCTTCCAAATCGCTAATCAACTTTTGCAAGTGTGGAGCGAACTCATCTGCAACAGGAACGCCAGTCACCTGGACTGGAGCCAACCATGCTGGGAATGCGCCTGCATAGTGCTCAAGCAAAATAGCGAAGAAACGCTCAATAGAGCCAAAGAGTGCGCGGTGAATCATCACAGGACGCTGGTGACTACCGTCAGCCGCAATGTATTCCAACTTAAAGCGCTCAGGCAAGTTGAAGTCGAGCTGAATAGTAGAAACCTGCCAAGTGCGGCCGATTGCATCGCGAGCTTGCACGGAAATCTTCGGGCCGTAGAATGCAGCTCCACCTGGATCGTCCACGAGTTCCAAACCAGACTCTTTAGCAACCTCTGCCAAAGTATTAGTTGCTTCTTCCCAAATCTCGTCGGAACCAACGAACTTGTGTTCATCCTTAGTGGAAAGCTCCAAGTAGAAGTCGTTCAAACCGAAGTCTTTAAGAAGACCAAGCACAAAGTTAAGCAAGCTCTTCAACTCATCGCGCATCTGCTCGCGAGTGCAGTAAATATGCGAATCATCCTGAGTCAAGCCACGAACACGAGTTAACCCATGCACAACGCCAGACTTTTCGTAGCGATACACAGTACCAAACTCAAACAAGCGCAAAGGAAGCTCGCGATAAGAACGCTGGCGAGACTTGAAGATCAAGTTATGCATTGGGCAGTTCATTGGCTTCAAGTAGTAGTCAGCACCTTGGCGAGTTACGTTACCGTTTTCGTCGCGCTCTTCGTCAAGCTTCATTGGAGGATACATGCCATCCTTGTACCACTGCAAGTGGCCGGAAGTCTCATACAAGCCGCCCTTAGTAATGTGCGGAGTTTGTACGAAGCTGTAGTGATGCTTGCGATGCTGTTCGCGGGAATAATCTTCCATTGCGTTAATAATTGCAGCACCTTTTGGATGGAACACTGCTAAGCCTGGACCAATCTCATCTGGGAATGAGAACAAATCCATCTCTTGACCGAGCTTACGATGATCGCGCTTAGCAGCTTCTTCCATGCGAGTTGTATAAGCTTTAAGCTCTTCCTTGCTAGGCCAAGCAGTTCCGTAAATGCGCTGAAGCATAGGATTATGCTCCGAGCCACGCCAGTAAGCTGCAGCAACACGCTCAAGCTTAAAAGCCTTAATATAGCGAGTGTTTGGCAAATGAGGTCCACGGCACAAATCGCTCCAAACTTTATTGCCTTCGCGATCCAAATTGTCGTACATGCTAAGCTCATGCTTGCTAATTTCGCCAGCAGCAGCCGGATCAAGAGCAGCTTCCTTATCCCCAATCAACTCCAACTTATAAGGTTGATTTGCTTCTTCAGCGCGCGCTTCATCTTCAGTTACAACGCGACGACGGAAGCTTTGAGACTCTTTAATAATGCGCTGCATATGCTTTTCGATTTGCTTCAAATCGTCTGGCGTAAATGGAGTATCAACATCGAAATCATAGTAGAAGCCGTCTTTAATTACAGGACCTACGCCCAACTTTGCGTCTGGTCGAATTTCTTGAACAGCTTGAGCCATCACGTGAGTAGCGGAATGACGCATGATTGCGATGCCATCTTCACTATCAAGGGCTACTGATTCCACGGTATCGCCGTCATGAAGAGGCGTGTACAAATCACGCAACTCGCCATTTAAACGCACGGCAATAATATTCTTATCTTCCGCGAAAAGTTCAACGCCAGTGAAGCTTGCATCCACCTCCTTGCGTTCCTCGTTTACGGTGATGGAGATGGTATTTTCAGCCATAATTGTCCTTTTCTATCGGGGTCTTGCGTTACTAATGTGCAGACCTGGACTTGTGTGGCGTCGATAAACTTACGCGATTAAAACATAAATAAAACGCGCAAAAAACGACGTCAATCGCGCGCATTTTTCACGCGCAATTCGTTGATATTCTAGGACAACAGAGCGACTTTTAAGGAACTTTTGCTAAATAGCGTTTTCGGCTACTTTTTCTCGCCTTGCATGCAATCTTGATGAAAAATCATTAATTTTTATAAAAATGCTTTCACTAATCTTGACTATTAAGAAGAAAGCTCCAGCTACGATAGCAATAGTGCCGCCGGCAGAAAGTTTCAGTATTACAGCCAAAGCTAGTCCAATTAAAGCAATCGAAACAGCAGTAATTACGCATGCAAGCACGAATTTATTTATAGAAGCAATTCTTCCCTTTAATGCTGCAGCAGGAGCAGCAATAAGAGATACTGAAACAACTGTACCAACTGCTGGAATAATAACGGAAACAGTAATAATAATCAAAGCAAGAACCATGCCCTGTATAAAACCTGATCTTCCGCCTGCAGCACGGTAATTAATAGGGTCAAACGAGCAATGCACAAGATTAGCAGAATTAAAAACCCATAATCCCAAAACAAGTAAGAAAGCAACAGAGGCTGAAATCACGTCTGCAGGAGTGCAATTAAGCAATGATCCAGTTAAAAATCCCTCAATACGCAATGGCAATGGAGCAAACCACTTATTTAAAAAGTATCCACTAGCAAAGCCGACAGTTAAAGTAATGCCAGCTGCAGCTTGCGAAGAAATGCCTTTAAGATGCGAAAGTGCATACATTACTAAGGAAAGTACAACGCACGCAACAGCAGCACCAACAAAAAGCCCAAGCGACAAAATATTTTGATCTATTGTATAAGCAGAAGTTAAAACTACACCTAATACTGCTCCAGGAAATGCAGCATGAGTAATAGATTCAGTAAAGAATATTCGCTGATTAAGAAGAGCAAGAGAGCCAACAAAACCGCATAGAGCACCTACAACAATTGCTTCAACTATAGGTAGAGCGATAATTTGCCAAATACTTACCATCTATGCCCTACCTTTATAAGATTTTGCTAAAACTTGCATATCGCTATCGCTTGTATGAGTTTTATGCGCAAAAACTATAGATGAAATAACTTGGAACAGCCAGCGCACAACAAGCACAACTACGAACATTGCACACATGCTTAATGCAATTGCTGCTTGAGGAGAAATAGGATGATCAAGCTCCAAATTCATAACGTACATACCAAGAACAACTCCAGCAATACCAACAAAAATACCAACTGCAACCATGCGCCCAACTGTTCTAGACACTAAACGAGCACTAGCTCCTGGAATAATAAGGTATCCGATCACAAGAAGAACGCCAACAGCTGAAGATGCAGAAACAACAACCGCAGCAATACCAACGTTAAGAACAATATCTACAAAAAGAGTATGCACTCCCATTAATGGAGCACTTGCTCGATCGAAAGCAACAATAATCTGCTGTTTCCAAGTTGCCAAAAGCACAATAATTGCAAACAAGCAAATCCACATTGCTTGAGTCATTCGCTCATCAGTGACATCAAGCAGCCTACCAAACATCAACGCTTCGAGCTGACCTGACATATCACCTTTTTTTAGTGAAATTACTACACCAAGAGCAAAGAAAGTAGTTAAAACAGTTGCGATAATCGATTCATTTATGCGAGCTGAACGAGAAGCCCACACTAACGCAGCAACTAAAAATACTGAACAAATTGCAGCACCAGGAATAATTTGATCTATGCCACCGTACAAAGCGCCTACAACAATTCCAGGAAATATGCCATGCACAATAGCTTCCGCATTAAATTCAGCACATCTCAAGTTCACGAATACACCAACGATTCCGCTAGCTATAGACAGAACTATAAGTAAGCAGAACGGGCGAAAAATATAAGGAGCAGAAGCAATAAAATCAAAACCTGGAATTGGTTCCAGAGCTTCTCTTAATGACTCAACTAATTGGGCAAGCATTGAAAATCAGCCTTCCGCAATTTCCGAAAAAGTAAGACCTGCAGAAGCAGCAGGCATGCTTCCACCATATGCGCGAGTAATATTTTCTTTAGTCATTACTTCTTTAAGCGCACCAAAAGCAATCTGCTTGCCAGCTAAAAGTAGCGCTTTTTCACAAATAGCATCTGCAATAACTAAATCATGCGTAGACACAACAAAAGCAATACCTTCTTGCTTTGCTGATTTCATAATATTAAGAAGTTCTCGGCGATTCGGTTCATCAAGACCATTAAAAGGTTCGTCGAGCAAAATAAGCGTTGGCTTTGCAACAATAGCGCGCGCAAGAAGAATGCGTTGGCGCTGACCGCCAGAAAGGTCACCAAATCGCACATCTGCACGATTTAATAAACCAACATGATTAAGAGCATCCTCAACAGCTTTTTTCTGATCTTTTTTAAGCAATCCAAGAAAACCTGTCTGTCTACTTAAGCCCATTGCAACAACTTGCCGTGCAGTAATAGGGAATGTTAAATCCAAATCAACCTGCTGTGGCACATATCCAATAGACAAAGCCTTAGGCATTTTCAGTTCACCGCGACTTACGCGCACGATACCAATAATAGCCTGCAAAAACGTTGTTTTTCCAGAACCATTTGGACCTATTAAAGCCAAAGCTTCCCCGGCTTGCACACTGCCATTAATACCAGTCACTACAGTTTTATAACCGTATGCCAGGTCGCAATTTTTCATTGCAAGGACGCTCTTATTCACTATATTTCCAGTCTTTTCAGTTTATTAATAAGTATTCGTAACAGTAACTTCCTGCTTTCGCTATTAAACTTTCGCTATTAAAGTTACTGTTACGATACTATTATTTTTACTGTTATTTATATGTCACTTCTTCAATGCAGTCTTAACTGAATCTGGAAGTTCAGGAACATTACCATTCCAAGCTTTCACCAATGTTTCAACATTGTGAACAATGGAACCGATGTAAGTTTCTCCGGCAGATCCGACTGGTCCAAGCGAATCTCCATAAAGTGCGTCGTCGCCAATAACAGCCTTTACTCCTGCTGCTGCAGCAACAGCCTTGATAGACTTGGAATTGTTAGAATTCTCAGCAAAAATCGCAACAGCTCCGGACTTCTTGACATCTTCTGCAGCTTTCTGAATATGATCTGCAGTAGCATCCTGCTGGCTGTTGAAATCAGAAAGTGCTGCACCAATGAACTTCACATTGTAGTCACGAGAGAAGTAGCCAAAGGCATCGTGAGAAGTGAAAAGAACACGATGCTTTTGTGGCACACTATTCAAAGCTTTAGTTGCCCAAGCATCCAAATCAGTCAAAGACTTAACGAACTTTTCAACATGCTCATCGAAAATAGACTTGCTCTTAGGAAGAGCTTTCCCGAGGAAATAACCGATATTCTTAACCTGAATCATCGTGTTCTTCGTGCTGGTCCAAATATGTGGATCGTACTGGAATTCAGGCTCCTTCTCGCCTTCTTCTGGAGGGAATGGCCACTTTTCAGCATGCACCTTAGCGATACCGCGATCAACCTTGTATGGAAGATCCTTTTCCTTAGCAGCCTCAGCCTTTGAATCCTTGATTTCATCAGCAGTGAGAATACCGGAAGTTACACCCATAGTGCCCTTAAAACCGGTAGCTTTCACAGCTTGATCCAAGAAGTGCTCGAGATCTACACCAGAAACGAGCATCAAATCAGCCTTAGAAAGAGCTTTAGATTGAGCTGGAGTCATTTCATGCTCATGAGCAGAAGCGTTTGGCGCAAGCAAGCAGGTCAAATTAATTGTTGACTTTGCTTTGTCTTGAGGAGCTCCGATTACAGACTTCTTGCCCTGAGAATCAGTCTTATTGAGGCTCAATCCAGATTTTGCGTCAGCAGTTGAAGCGATTTGAGTTACGTAATCGCAAATTTGAGTTGTAGTTGCCACTACATTTACTTGATTGCCCTTCGCCTTATTTTCGGCATTTTTTGCAGAGCCGCAAGCACCCATAGAAGTTGCTAATAATGCAACCGCAGCTGCAGTTGCGAAAATTCGTGAAGTTTTCACACTCGTTCCTTTCGGGAATCTTTAACTGTTATTGCATGGGTTGATTGTGAGAGGTACTCATGAAAGCTATTCATGAAAAAAATAATCATTCGCAATAACGCTTATAGCATAAGAAAAATATGCGTGACGGTCAATAAAAAATGTGAAAAAATATAATTATTTTTGCAAAAATGCGTTTCGCGACTTTTCCATCTGTTATAATGCAAAATTTCAAAAAAGACCGTGCTACTTTCTGCTTTATCTTGCATTAAAAAACGTTAATATACCAACGAAAAAATAAATGTGATTATAACATTTGAACAAATTTATTAATCAGGCATTTTTGTTTATTTTTTACGCAAAACTAGTAGCGACACGCCGTAACACTCACGACACGCAGAATAACAAAAAAATTACAAATATTTTCAAAATGTTTACAAATTGTAACAATACATAAGTTTAGACAATAATACACATGTTTAGCCAACTCTGCATGTGCTTAACAGCAATTACACTTAATACTATGTTTGGCAATACAGATGGTATGAATTACATTGCAAAACCCGACAGTTCACGCACTGACGATAAAAACTCTGCAACTAATGAAATATCAGTAGATATTCATCTTGCTTCCACACCATTGCGCACGCCTCACGCAAGCGATAATAAATATTCAAGAGGTGTTCTAGGCGTAATTACCGGTTCAAACGACTATCCCGGAGCAGCAGTGTTAAGTACAAGCGCTGCAATACATGCAAATATTGGAATGGTTCGTTATTCAGGTCCTCTTCGCGCACAAAACTTAGTATTGCAAGCATCGCCTGAGGTAGTAGCATCTGAACAATTAAACGGAAAAATAGACGCAATAACAGTTGGATGCGGCATACCAGACGAAAGCCATTGCAACGACGAAACTGCTTTATCTCAAAGAAAATACATTGCTAGCATACTTGCAAAATACTCCAACGAAAACGACAACGCTGAAACGCAATTAAATAACAATCTTCCGCCAATATGCGTAGATGCTGGAGCATTAGACTTACTACCAAAACAAGTTTGCGAAAAAGTAGTTCTCACACCTCATGCAGGAGAATTAAGCTCGCTTTTTACTAGATATGATTTAGAAGTAAGCGCACAACAAATATCTAGCAACCCAACACACTACGCTCAAAAAGCAGCAAATCTTACTGGAGCAACTGTGCTTCTTAAAGGCGCAACAACAGCAGTTGCTTCACCATCATCGCTGCACTCTCCTATTTATATTGCACAATACGCTCCATCTTGGCTAGCAACTGCAGGCTCAGGAGATGTGCTAGCAGGAATTCTAGGAGCATTGCTAGCACAGTACGAAAAAGATAACGAAAACGCCGACAAGAACGACAACGCAAATAACGAAAATTACGCACTTATTGCAGCGAGCGCAGCTGTGATTCATGGAATTTGCGCAGTATTTGCATCACGCAGTAGCGGAGGAAACAATTACACTCAACTAGTGCAAGACATAGTGAAATCAAAGCATGCTTTAACTTTGGAACATCCAATTGTGGCAAGCGACATTATAAATGCATTACCGCATGTTCTTGGGATTCTTATTAATATAAAGTAGCGCGCAGAATAATATCAATAGCGTGCAAAATTAACGCATGAAACAAAATACGCAAATGTAAAATAACGTATGAAACAAAATAGAAGGAGTAGAAACAAATGACTAACGCACAAAATATTGAAATCCATGACGTTATGTTTGACTATTGCAAAGTTCTACTCGAATGGAATTGCCGAAACTGTTTGCAAAAGCAATTCCCGAATTTAGTTGATACTATTTGCCCTAATGGAAGCTTTGGAAAGAACGATTTAGCCGGGTTCTATGAATTTGAGGACCGCATGGATGGCGGCGAGCTTTTGAAAGATCTTATGCCTGAATACGAACGTCGCTTTGGAAGCGAACTTGCTGAAGCTTTCCGTTGGTATTGTGCTCATTATGACCAAGTTTTGACGCGCATGATGCCTGGAATGGTTGATTTATTGCATGATCTGCGTAAAGCTGGATACGGCGTGTGGGGCTTAACGAATTGGTCTAAAGAAACTTTCCCACTTGCTTTACGTAAATTCCCAGAACTTTCTACTCTTTTACAAGGAACTATTATTTCCGGTGTTGAGCATTTGCATAAGCCAGAACCGGAAATTTTTGAACTTGCTATAAGTAGATTTGGATTGAATCCGCAAACAACTGTTTTCTTCGACGACAAACCAGCAAATATTGATGGAGCTCATAGAGTTGGCATGCATGGCTTTGTTTTTACAACCGCAGAGCAGGCGCGTAAGGATTTAGCTTCAGTGGGAGTAAATCTTTAATAATATTGCTTAAATATTTAGCTTATATTACTAAGATCATGTATGAGACTATGGTTATGTGAAACTATGGTTATGGCAACTAAAAATTAAGTTATGCCTATACCTTTTGCTAGATTCGTTAGCGGTTCATTTATGTGATTTTTGATGATTATCGTAACTTTTAGCTCACGAAAGAAGCTCGTATGACTTTGCTACAACTGAAATATATTGTAAAAATCGTTGACTGCGGTTCAATGAACGAAGCAGCACGAGCACTATATATTTCACAACCAGCATTGAGCTCTTCTGTAAAAGAGCTTGAAAGAGAACTTAACATTGAAATTTTCACTAGGTCCACTCAAGGAATTGCATTAACAGCTGATGGAGCGGAATTTTTGACGTACGCTCGACAAGTAATTGAGCAGGCAGATCTTCTTGAAGAACGATACAAAAGTACGAAGCCTCGCCCACAATTATGCAGCGTTGCAACACAACACTATATGTTTGCCGTTGAAGCATTCGTCGATATGATTCGCAGTATTCATTCTGATGAATACGAGTTTTCAATTCGCGAGACACGCACAAAAAATATTATTAAGCAAGTAAGCGATATGCGCGCAGACCTTGGAATTCTTTATCTTTCTGACTACAACAAGGATGTAATCGGCAAGCTGCTTCGTGAAAAACATTTGGAGTTCCACCCGCTTTTCCGTGCAAAATTGCATGTTTTTCTTTCTAGAAATAATCCGCTTGCAGTGCGAAAAAGCTTGAGCTTGGAAGATTTAAAACCGTACCCGTTTATTCAATACGAACAGGGAGAAGAAGGAAGTTTCTTCTTCGCAGAAGAGGCTGTTTGGCCTACTCGCCCACCGAAAAAAATCAACGTTTCTGACCGCGCTACCATTTTAAACTTTATTATTGGGTTGAATGGTTATACTGTTTGCACTGGAATAGATAACGGCGATTTAAACAATGAAAAAATCGTCACTATTCCGCTTGAATGTGATGACACTATGCTTGTTGGCTGGATTACCAACGAGCGCACGAAGCTTTCAAGAGCTTCACTCGCTTATCTTACGCAACTTAAATCTGTGCTTGTAAGACATGGCTACGCGCTTATAGATTCACAAAATTAACGCAAGCCAAAAACTACGCATAATAAAAGTTGTCCACATTTCTTTAATCGAATTGACGCTCACTTTTTCCATTCATAAAATCGCTATTAATTTGTTGCAGAGAAAAAGGAGGTGCGCGATGGGTATTATTAACGTAGCGGCAAAAATATTGGAAATTATGGGGCCAATGACAACTATGAAGCTGCAAAAGCTTGTGTATTATTCTCAAGCGCACAGCTTAGCTACAACTGGATTGTCGCTATTTCCGGAAGATTTTGAAGCTTGGACGAACGGTCCAGTTTCATTGGAATTATTTAACAGGCATCGAGGAAGATTCACAATTCGCAAAGAGGAACTACTGATTTCTCTTCCAGAAAGATGCGCAACTTTAGAATATGAGCAGGTGAAGATTATAGAGGAAGTGTGCGCAAAACTTGGAAATCTTACAGGAAATCAGCTCAGCGAAAGAACACATAAAGAAGATCCGTGGATTCGCGCGAGAATCGGCATATCTGCAAATCAAGGCAGCGAGGAAATAATTTCCAAGAAGTCAATGCGAGATTACTACATTAAGCATCCTATTGTGTAAATGCGCGAATGTCCGAAGAGCGCCAACTAGAGACCGTAACGCAGTATGCGCTCGCGCGCTTTGGCCGAGCTTGAAATCAACAGGATTTCAAGCTCTTTCAAAGCGTGATTTGGCTCAATTGTGAAGCACGGTGTGCTTCACATGCCAAATCAGCCGAACGGCTACCAATAGCCGTGAGGAATAAGCGCTCGCTTACGAAACTCGCGTTGGAAGTCCACTGGACTTCCAACTTAAGCGACTTTCCGCTCCGAGTTGCTTTCGCGCGCTACGCTCTAAGCGCGAAAGCAGGTCGGAGCGCACACAAATAACTAAGGCGAGCACGTTGTTATTAGCAAGTGCCCGCCTTAATTATTAAAAACATTCTTATTTTATAAGTACATCTAAATCGCAGTGCCGTGCTCGTCAAGGCGCGGATTCTGCCTAGAATTACTAAAGCTAAAGAACAAGCCAAACACGCCTAATGCAAACAAAACAGAAACTACCACAACAAGCACAATAGGCTGATTAGGAAGCCACATAATCACCAAGAAAGCAAGCGCTGAAAGCAAAATCACAGCCCAGGAAAACACTCCAACAACTTTACGAACAACATTCCAAGTATCATCGCCAACCTGAGATCGCTTAACATTGCGAGCCAATCTCTCCTCCTCAGCTGTCACGTTAGACGTTGGCTTCCAAGGACCAGTTCCCCTCTCTTGAAGTCTTCTAGAGCGTTCTTGTAAATTGTATTCGTCAATCATGCCTCCGCGAGCGCGACCTTTTGTTTCATCATATTGAGAAGGAATCCCTTTGCGGCTCTGCCTTTCCTTCGCGCGACGCTCTTTGCGGTTTGCCATGATTGTTCCTTTCTACATTGAATTTTCTTATATCAAGCATTTATGACACAATACGCATTATTTTAGCACGGTCATACCTTCTTCACACGCGTCAACAATTCTTTCTATTAATAAATCGTTGAGCAGCCTACCTTTGCGTGTTGCGATAATGCGATTTTCGTGCAACACTGCCAAATCTTCCTTACACACTTCGCGTAACACTTTTTGCAAATGTGAATCATCGAACACCTTATTAGTTTCGCGCATTTTTTCGCACAATTGCGAAATATCAAGCCCTTCTTTAATGCGAAGCCCAAGCATTACCTCTTCAATAAGCGCGTCTTCAGCATTTATACACTCGTAGTTTTGCCACGGCACGTTTCCTGCGTTAATAGCATGAGCCCAATGTTTTGGGTGCAAAATATCCCATGAGCGAAGGTTATAAAACTCACTTGTATTAGCTAAAGAAGCACTATCATCCATGCTTTGTTTACTAATGTGATTTGCAGCATTGTAGTGCGAATGTGCTCCAGGACCAATTCCAGCCCAATCAATATTTCGCCAGTAGCCAAGATTATGACGAGACTCAAAACCAGGACGCGCCCAATTAGAAATCTCGTACCATTGTAATCCAGCAGAGTTAAAAAGTTCGTCTGCCAACTCGTATTTTGCGGCTTCATCATCATCATTTGGCGCTTGAATAGTGCCAGCAGCGATTTGACGGCCCATTTTTGTACGCGGCTCTACCGTTAGCGCGTATGCAGAAATATGGTTAACGCCTAGACTTAAAGCCATTTCTACCGACTTTCGCCAATCGTCTAAACTCTCCCCCGGAGCTCCATAAATCAAGTCAACGCTTGAACGCAAGCCACATGCGTTTGCTGCGTTTACACCGCGAGTTACATTTTCTGGAGTATGAGTACGGTCAAGAGTTTTAAGAACATGCGGAACAGCCGATTGCATTCCAAAAGATATTCGAGTAAATCCACCTTCTGCAAGCGTCTCAATATACTTTTCATCTGCAGTATCCGGATTTGCTTCAGTAGTTATTTCCGCTCCAGTTTTCAATCCCCACAAGTTACGTATTTCTTGCAAAATTCGCACTAAGTCGCGCGCTTTAAGAACTGTTGGAGTGCCGCCGCCGAAGAAAACAGATTGCGCTTTAGGCTCGAAAATCCCGTGATATTCCTGCCATTTTTTTACGAGTTGCATTTCACGAATCGCAACATCCGCGTACCCTTCGCGACTTGCTCCCTCTCCTAAATCGCGAGCAGTATACGTATTAAAATCGCAATAACCGCAACGACGCAAACAAAACGGCACATGCACGTACACTTCAAAAGGCATACTTTTAGTTTGCATAGCTGATTTATTTAATTCAGCATCCAACTCTAAACTCATCCCTCGGACTTTTGTGCTGCACGAATCTTATCTTTAGTATCGCGATCGTTTGCGCTCTCGTCTGTAGCTAATGCAGCAACAAACGCTTCTTGAGGAACTTCAACATGGCCGAGCATCTTCATACGCTTCTTACCAGCCTTCTGCTTTTCGAGAAGCTTACGTTTACGCGTAATATCGCCGCCGTAGCATTTAGCGAGCACGTCTTTTCGAAGTGCGCTAATAGTTTCGCGAGCAATAATTCTAGAGCCGATCGCAGCTTGAATTGGAATTTCAAACTGCTGTCGAGGAATAAGTCCACGAAGCTTCTTCGTCATCATAACGCCGTAAGAATAAGCCTTATCGCGGTGCACAATTGCGCTAAAAGCGTCAACCTTATCTCCCTGAATAAGAATATCAACCTTCACAAGATCCGCAGACTGCTCGCCGTCTTCATGGTAGTCGAGAGAAGCGTAGCCTTTTGTGCGACTTTTAAGCTGATCGAAGAAGTCAAAAACGATTTCTGCAAGAGGAATCCTGTAATGCATCTCCACGCGGTCGGCACTAATATATTCCATTGTGCCCATTTCTCCGCGATGTTCCTGACACAAATCCATTACAGCACCAATAAATTCTTTCGGCGTAATAATATCGGCAGCAACCATTGGCTCAATAATGCGCTTAATCTTGCCTTCTGGAAACTCGCTAGGATTCGTTACATGATGCTCTTTACCATCTTCGCTAGTAACGTCATAAGTTACGTTAGGAGCAGTGGAAATAAGATCCAAGCCAAACTCTCGGCTTAAACGCTCGGAAACAATCTCCATATGAAGAAGACCCAAGAATCCGCAACGAAAACCAAAGCCCAACGCAACCGAGGTTTCTGGCTCGTAAATAAGAGCAGCGTCGTTAAGTTTTAGCTTGTCGAGAGCATCTCGAAGATCCGGGAATTGCGCGTTATCAATTGGGAAAAGACCTGCGTAAACCATAGGTTTAGGATCGCGATAACCATCCAAAGGCTCAGATGCAGGATTTATAGCGCTGGTAATGGTGTCGCCGACTTTAGATTGACTCACGTCTTTTGCGCCTGTAATTACATAGCCTACTTCTCCGGCTCCAAGCGCCTTAGTTGGAGTCATATCTGGGCTAATAACGCCGATTTCAATAGGATCGTGCGTCATGCCGATTCCCATCATATGCAACTTTTCGCGCGACTTAAGTTCGCCATCAACCATACGAATATAGGTGACGATTCCGCGATACGAATCGTATACTGAATCAAAAATAAGAGCGCGAGCAGGAGCATCAGGATTTCCGCTTGGGGCTGGAACTTCCAGCACAATTTGATCAAGTAAGTCTTTAACACCTTCGCCGGTTTTACCAGAAACGCGCAACACGTCCTCCGGCTTGCAACCAATTAAACCAGCTATTTCTTCAGCATGCTTATCTGGTTCAGCGCTAGGCAAATCGATTTTGTTAAGAACAGGAATAATCGTTAAATTATGGTCGATTGCCATATAAAGATTAGAAAGCGTTTGCGCTTCAATGCCTTGGGTTGCATCTACCAACAGCACCGCACCTTCGCATGCTGCTAACGCGCGCGAAACTTCGTAAGTAAAATCGACGTGTCCAGGAGTATCAATCATTCCAAGCGAATACTCTTTGCCTTCAAAAGTCCAAGGAACGCGAACAGCCTGCGATTTAATAGTAATACCGCGCTCTTGCTCAATATCCATGCGATCCAAGAAACGGTCTCGCATTTCACGCTCTGGCACGATTCCTGAAAGTTGTAAAATGCGATCTGCTACAGTGGACTTGCCGTGATCTATATGCGCAATAATGCAGAAATTGCGTATCAACGATTGATCCGTAAATCCTGGCTGGTTATGCGGTGTAATCAAAGCAAGCATCTCCTTATTAAATACGCGGATAGTATTAAATTGCGTAAGCTACGCAAGTAATTAATCTTACCAACTCTACTACCCTATTTTATAATATAAATCAATATTTTTAGCACTTATTGAGTTTTGACAATACAAAATAACGCTACGCAAAAAACTAATAGCTTATTTGACTTAATATTCGTCGTTATCAGTTAAGTAAGTATTCACGTGGTAGAGATTTGAGATTTTTCGCACTGAGCGCGGACGCTCGCGCGGGTAACGCGCTTGCTACGAAACTCGCGTTGGAAGTCCACTGGACTTCCAACTTAAGCGAGTTTCCGCTCCGAGTTGCCTTCGCGCGCTACGCTTTAAGCGCTCAGGCAGGTCGTCGCGCAGAGCCGCAGGCTGCTGATTCGCCAAGCGAAGAAGAAAAATCGAAAAATCTCTGCGATTAACACGGTTATTAAAGATTAAACACGCAGAGTTTGGGGGATTTCTCTACGAGCACTAAAAGAGGACTGAGAAGCTACATTCTTTAAAGAAAGACGAACACACTAAGCTCTTTTAGCAGCCAGAGCGCACGAAGGACGGGACGTGCGAGGAGAGAAATCCCCCAAAACTCGCGCCACATTGAGGAGGAAATCCCAAAACGAACAATAGAAACGAATAACGTTATCTAATAAGCATGATACACTTACTATTTGTATGTCCTTATATAGCAAACGTCGTTTGGAGTAACAGTGGCAAACATTAAGTCGCAGAAAAAGCGTGTTCTCACTAACGAGAAAGCACATAAGCGTAACGTAGCAGTAAAGTCTGCTTTGAAGACCGCTATTCGTGCTACTCGCGAAGCCATCACCGCTGGTGATAAGGCTGCAGCGCAGGCCGCTTTCGCAGTAGCCGCTAAGAAGCTTGACAAGGCTGCAGGTCGTGGCGTGATTCATAAGAATCAGGCTGCAAACCGCAAGTCTGGTCTTGCTGTAGCGATTAACGCTCTGTGAAGTTTGTGCAGATAACTGCATAACACAGCATGTAAGGAAAATCCCCAGTACCAATCGGTGCTGGGGATTATTTTTATCATCGTATGCAATATTAGCGGTGACGACGATTATTAATACGACGAATACGAGGACGTCTAACCTTAATAGGTTCCGTGCGGTTCATTGCTCCAAATAAAGTTAAATCTAGTTTCACAGACAACAAGCGCATTGCAACAACAAGAACAACAATAAGAACATCAAGCAATATTTCAACAGTTAAACCAAAGTAACCTGCATGCTTTGCTTTTACAACAAAAACAGTTAATACACATCCAAGAGCAGCAGGTAAAGCGTACCAATGCTTATCTCGCACAATAACAGGAACTTGGTTCAAAATCATGTCGCGAATCAAACCGCCACCCAAAGCAGTTGCCATTCCTAAAAATACTGAAGCCATACCAGACATGTGAAAATCCAAACCTTTTGCTGTGCCATTCACAGCAAACAGACCCAACGCCAAGGCATCAAGCGTAAGCATAAGCCAACGCCATTTATCAATCTCAGGGTGAGCAACAGCCACAATAACACCAGAAAGCAGACCTGTAATAACAAAACCACGATCAGCAATACCAACAGGCGGCAATGCTCCAAGCAACACATCACGAACAATACCGCCACCCAATGCAGTTATCCAAGACGTAGTAATAATCGCAAAAACATCATAATTCTTACGAATAGCCCACATGCCGCCAACCATGCCACAACATCCCATAGCAACATACTCAACTATAAGAAAAAAGACGTTATCCCCTAACGCACCTTCCAAAGCATTTCCCTTCAAATAAATTCGCCAAAACACTACGTGTATAACAAACAAACGCGTTGTACTCTATACGATATCTAAATATATAGAGTACAACGCGCCATAAGCAACATTAGATGAGATAATATTAACTAACTTATATAAATTAGTCGCAAACTTTCCACATCCAGTTATGCTTATCTTCGACATCACCGAGCTGAATGCCAAGTAACTCATCGCGCAAATCCTGAGTTAACTCACCAACGCCACCATCGGCAACCTTAAGATCGAATTCATCGGACTTAAAACGACCAATTGGCGTAATGATTGCAGCAGTACCGCAAGCAAAGACTTCAGTAACCTCGCCAGAACGAATATCGTCAAGCAACCCTTGAAGAGGAATCATGGTTTCAACAACCTTATGTCCTGCTTCCTCAGCAAGCTGAATCAAAGAACGACGCGTAACGCCAGGAAGAATGCTGCCAGTAAGAGATGGAGTTTCCAAATGGCCATCCTTGTGGAGTGCGAACATATTCATGCCACCAAGCTCTTCCAAATATGTCTTAGTTGCAGCATCAACGAAGCACACTTGCTCACAACCATGCTCAATACCCTTGTATTCACCAAGCAAGGAAGCTGCATAATTTCCACCACACTTAGCAAAACCAGTACCACCAGGACCAGTGCGGAACCACTGATCTTCAACCCAAATGCTAACAGGCTTCAAACCACCCTTGAAGTATGGGCCGGATGGAGAAGCAATAACACAGTATTCAACTTCGTGAGCTTCGCGCACACCGAGGAACGGCTCGGAAGCAAACATGAATGGACGCATGTAAAGCGTATACTCTCGACGGCTCGGAACCCATTGCTTGTCTCGCTTTACCAAGGCTGCAACCGATCCAATAAAATCATCAATAGAGAGTTCCGGCAAATACAAACGCTTAGCAGAATTTTGGAAACGAGCAGCATTAATATCTGGGCGGAAAAGCCAAATAGAGCCGTCGGCGCGCTTATAAGCCTTCAAACCTTCAAAGCACTCCTGAGCATAGTGCAACACAGATGCACCTGGATCCATTTTCAATGGACCATAAGGCTCTACACGACGATCAGACCATCCTTCACCTTTAGTCCAAGACATATGAACCATATTGTCGGAGAAAATCTGACCGAAAGCAGGCTTATCAATAAGTTCGTTGCGTTTTGCATCCGAAACTGGATTATCATTCGGCAGAACTTCAAAGTTGCCAGCCAATTTGTTCAACAGAGCTGTATCGCTATGATCATAAGACTCATAAGCGTCAGAAAACTCTGGAGCTACTTCTAAATCAGCCATTATGTCTCTTTTCTATGTGGATTATTTCTACTTGCCTTTTACCGCAATTAACGTATAGATTAATACGATTCTTGTTTTTCGCAAAACTTACACGCCAAAATATCTTAAGAAATATTTCAAAAAATATGCTTTAAAATAAAAATTATTTAGCAAATTTGTTGATTTTATATGAAAAAAGCCGCATAAGAACTGACTTATGCGGCTTAAAATTTTAAACTATTTTATAAGTTATGAATTATAAGTTAATTAGTAATCAAATACATTAACTTATTTTATAACTTACTTTTCTTCTGCAGCTGGAGCGGCAGCAGGAGCAGCATCAGCAGCAGCATCAGCAGCTGGAGCAGCAGCTTCGGCTGTAGCAGCATCTTCAGGAACAGTGACGCTCACCACGGATTCTTCGCCATCCATATCGAGCTCAACACCCTGAGGAAGCTTGACATCCTTAGCAAACACCTTGGTACCGTCGGTCAAACCATCAACGTTAACAACCAAACGCTCTGGCAAGTTAGCAACGTCTGCGCGAACCTTGAGCTCCTGGACATCCACGAATGCAACTGCAGCACCCTTTGGAGTGCCTTCAACGAAGACTGGAACTTCAACGTCAATCTTTTCGCCAGCCTTAACTTCGTAGAAGTCAATGTGTTCTACAATGCGCTTAACAGGGTTACGCTGAACATCCTTAACAACTGCAATGCGAGATTCCTCGCCAAACTTAATAGTGAACAAAGCATTAGCGTGACGCAAAGCCAAAGTGGTCTCGCGCATTGGAAGAGTAACATGCACTGGTTCAGCACCGCCAGCATAAAGGCTTGCTGGAATCAGCTTAGCTACGCGCAAACGACGAGCAACACCCTTACCAAACTCAGTGCGCAATTCGCCTTCAAGAGTAATTTTTGTAGCCATATCGGTCTCCTTATGGTCTGGATAGTTTAGTTTGTTAATCCAGCTTCAGGCGCACCGACGCGCCGAAAACCATAAGAGGCTATCAGCCCAGTCGATAACGGAACTCTGCCAACAAACTAATCACAAGCTAGTGGCATATTCCCTCGCCAAAGCAACTTTGCTATTCTAACGACAGGCTACGACTTATAGCAAATACAAAATTATTACTAATCAAATCGAATATAACTGCTACTTGAGCATACAAACGATTATTATAGTTAATAGTATGTAAGTGCATAGCATGATACTATGATGTGCGCTTAATCCGCAAGCCGTTTGGCATAATGAAGGAGCAAATGTGTCCGTTTTTAATGCACTCCAACAGCAAGCGTTTAATCTTGCCCGTAAAGCATTGCGTATTGGCAGTAACTTCGCGCACCCAGTCAGCGATGACCGTGCAGGCGGACCAGACTACCTTAATACGGATCAAGAAAACACAAATACTTTACTTTCACAAAAACAACGCCTTCCACACGTAGAAGAGTGGGGTGCGCAAATGCCAACAACGACGTTTATCGATCCGGAAACAGGCTTGCTGACCACAAAAACCGAAAGCGCAGCACCTCTTGACGATGGCACAAGCATTTATGACTTATACGCAGATCGCGCAGCACGTATGGGCGACGATCCTCTTTACACTTATAAAGAAAACGATAAGTGGGTCACAAAAACAGCTAATCAGTTCCTTCAAGAAGTACGCGATGCCGCAAAAGGTTTGATGCACTACGGATTGCGCAAAGGCGACGCTGTTGCTTTTATGTGCAAAACATCATACGAGTGGGATGTAACAGACGCAGCAGTTATGGCTTGCGGCGGTGTTCTTGCAACTATTTATGACACGGATTCAGCTGAGCAAATTCGCAATATTGTGAATAATTCCGACTCGCGTTTCCTTATTGTTGAAACAACTGACATGCGAGATAAAGCTGATGGAGCTATTGAAGAATGCCCAAGTTTGGAACGCATTATTTGCATTGAAACAGGCGGTTTAGCAGAACTTCAAGCTTTCGGATACGCTGTTAGCGATGAGGAACTAGATGCTCGCATTGATTCTGTAAAGAAAACAGACTTGTGCTCTATTGTTTACACTTCTGGCTCCACAGCTGCACCTAAAGGTGTGGAAATGACTCACGAACACTATTGCACTACAGCGTTGAATTTGCCTGTTTACTTGCCGAATTTGCTTAGCGAAAAAGACGGCTCTGTGCTTCTGTTCCTTCCTCAAGCACACTCTTTTGCAAGAGCAATTAACTATATTGTTGTTGCAAGTACGTTGCGCATTTATATTGCTCAAGGTATTCCTACTTTGATTTCCGATTTGCAAGTTGCAAAACCTACGGTTATGATTGTTGTCCCTCGAGTTCTTGAGAAGGTTTATAACGCAGCTTCGCAGAAGGCTGGTCACGGTGCTAAAGGCTTGGCTTTCCAGGGTGCTGTTGTGACAGCACAGCAGTATATGAAGGAAGTTCAGGAATTTGGTGACGCTAAGGCTCTTACTAAAGCTCGCCGCACTGCTTACGATCCGCTTGTTTATCGTCCACTTCGCCAAGCTCTTGGCGGTCGCGCACGCTGGATTGTTGCAGGTGGAGCTCCTCTAGATCCTGAATTGCTTTCATTCTTCCGCGGAGCAGGAGTTCCTGTCTACGAAGGTTATGGTCTTACAGAAACTACTGCACCATGCGCGTTTACTCCTATTGGAGTTCCATTCCGAGAAGGTTCTGTTGGCATTGCATTCCCAGCTTTTACTTTGCGAATCGCATCCGACGGCGAAGTTCAAATTAAAGGCACTTGCGTATTCCATAAGTATCACAAAAACGATGAAGCAACAGAAACTTCATTTACTAAAGACGGATGGTACGCAACAGGCGATTTGGGACGAATTGACGACGATGGCATGCTTTATATTACCGGACGTAAGAAGGATTTGATTATTACTGCTGGCGGTAAGAATGTTGCTCCTGGACCTATTGAAGAGATGATTAAGAGATGCGAACTTGTGTCTCAGGCTCTCGTTCTTGGAGATAAGCGTCCGTTTATTTCTGCACTTGTTACTTTAGACGAAGAAACTTTACGAAATTGGCTTAAACTCAAGGGTCTTGACGCTACTATGAGCATGGAAGAGGCTGCTAATAATGCTGTCGTTCGTGCTGAAGTGCAAAAATTTATAGATCTTGCCAATGAAGGCGTGTCACGCGCAGAATCTGTGCGAAAGTTCATTATTTTGCCAGAAGAGTTTACGCAAGAAAACGGCTTAATGACTGCGTCTATGAAGATTATTCGTCCACGAGTTATTAAGCGCTACACTACTTTACTTAATACACAAATGTATACGACGCGCAAAAAGTAGTTTGTTTAAATTAACTCAGCTGAACGCACACAATTTACCCCGTATTTGGAAAGTTAATATATTTAACTCTACAAATGCGGGGTAAATTGCATAAAAAATACACATTTAAAATGTTTCACATACTTATTAAAATTATGCGTGCAAGGGAATTTTTCCTACAAGAAAGAGAACAATTATGAATAAAAACAAAACTATAAAATCTGAAAGAAAAGTTTATTCAAATACTTTTTCTAAGAAACTTACTGCCGCAAGCGTAGCGGTAATTTTAACTGGGGCTTCTATCTCAATGTTTGCAGTTACTGCCAATAGTGCATATGCAAACGAAACTGATTTAAAACAACCTACTGTTCTCATTCCTAACAATAAAGTCACTTACAATGTAGCATCAGCTCCACTAACAAAAGGCGCAACAACTTCACAAAGCAGTGTAGAAAAGACTGCCGCAGGTCTTTTTAGATTTGCAATGAACGATCCTTCTCTTACTGCGGCACAGCGCGAAGATGCTCGCAAAGCTTACGAAACTTTGACCAGACAATTAAATAAGCCAAGCTGGTACGACTCAAAGGTGACTTTAGGAAAAGGAGATATTTACCCAGATTCTCTTTCTCGCTTAAGCAAAGCAATATCTTATATGCAAGCAATTAATGCTTATCGCCAAAGCATAGGATTAAGTCCTATGGGCGTAAGCCTCCAATTAACCGCTGATGCAATTAACGATGCATTCTATTCTGCAAACTACATCGGTCATGCTCGTCACTATAATACTTATGAAAATTTGGCTTGGGCTGATTACGGCGATGGTTCATACACCGGTGGCACAACACCTGAAACAATGACTGGCGCAATGAAGCAGTGGATTACAGACGAAAAGAAAGTTTACGACGAATACAAGTCACGTGGACAAGAGGCTCCAGAAGGCGAAGTTGGTCACTATTTGAACTTCATTAACGGCTCACTTGGTTCAATGGGATTCACTACTGGAAACATTAGTAATGAGTACGGTAGCATTGCAGCATGGGATGCTTCAACAGAAAGCGCTCCTTTCACAATCGAACAATACAAACAACTTATTGACAGGTACATCAATGGTAATGGTGGATCTTCCAGCCAAACACCAACACCGTCAGTTCCTGATCACACCGTGCCGTCAGTTCCTGACCACACCGTGCCGTCAGATCCTGAAGTAGATCATACTGTTACACCAGATGTTATGCCAAATATCAATATTCCAGAAGAATATCCAAGCTTTAGCCATTCCGATTACAATATTGGTGTAGGAGATATCAATTCTTCTAACTTCGGCTTAGGAGACTTCAACTTCGGCTTAGGCAACACCACCGACTTCGGCGGAACCAACATCGGAGACTTCAACTTCGGCTTAGGCAACACCACCGACTTCGGCGGAACCAACATCGGAGACTTCAACTTCGGCTTAGGCAACACCACCGACTTCAGCGGAACCAACATCGGAGACTTCAACTTCGGCTTAGGCAACACCACCGACTTCAGCGGAACCAACATCGGAGACTTCAACTTCGGCTTAGGCAACACCACCGACTTCAGCGGAACCAACATCGGAGACTTCAACTTCGGCTTAGGCAACACCACCGACTTCAGCGGAACCAACATCGGAGACTTCAACTTCGGCTTAGGCAACACCACCGACTTCAGCGGAACCAACATCGGAGACTTCAACTTCGGCTTAGACAACACCACCGACTTCAGCGGAACCAACATCGGAGACTTCAACTTCGGCTTAGACAACACCACCGACTTCAGCGGAACCAACATCGGAGACTTCAACTTCGGCTTAGGCAACACCACCGACTTCAGCGGAACCAACATCGGAGACTTCAACTTCGGCTTAGGCAACACCACCGACTTCAGCGGAACCAACATCGGAGACTCTAGCTTGGGAGACTTCAACTTCGGAGACTTAAACGGCTCCAACGCTTCAACTACTTTACCTGCATCTAGCACTACGGATACCCCTGTAGTTGATCCTGACACACTTCTGTAAGAAGCTGAAATCTAATTAACAAACAAAAATGAAGTGACGCAGCGGCATTCACCGTTGCGTCACTTTTTATTACAACTTATTTGCAAAGAATTGTGTTTTCAACTTGAGTAAGGTTACTCTCATAATCACTTCCACAGAAACCATTATTACTTATAAGTAGATTGTCACAAAATAAGTAAAATATGCTCTACTAGAACCCCAAACGCTCAAGCTTCTTAGGATCGCTCTGCCATCCTTTTGCAACCTTCACATGCAATTCAAGTACAGCTTTTGTACCAGTAATGCGATTTACAGCCGTGCGCAAACGCTTCTTTACGCGCACTAAATGCTCCGCACGATGGCCAATAATAATCGGCTTTTGAGAATCACGCTCAACATAAACAGATACAAGCACATGCGCTTTATTGTCGTCGTATTGAGTATCTTCGCCACCACCCGGATACACAATATCGTCAACTACAACAGCTAATGAATGAGGCAACTCGTCGTCCAACTCTTCCAAAAATGCGCCGCGAATAAGCTCCGAAATCATGCTTTCTGGGCTTTCCTCACTAAGCTGATCCGCCGGATACATTTGCGGACCTTCCGGCAAGTTTTGAATCAAAACATTCTTAACTTCGTCAACATTGTCGCGTTCCAACGCACTAACCGGCACGATATCCGTAAAATCAGCAAACTGCTGAATTTGAAGCAAATGCTCAACTAATTCACTGCGACTAAGCGTATCGATTTTCGTAACAATACCGATAAGCGGAACTTTCCAAGTCCAATTGCCCTTCTCATCTTTTTTAGCAAAATCAGAACGAAGTCGACTCAGAATTCGCCTATCTCCAGGTCCTATCTCCTGGTCTGCTGGAAGCAAGAATGCAATCGCGTCAACATCTGAAAGTGACTCGTCAACAATATCATTCAAACGCTGACCAAGAAGCGTACGAGGACGGTGAATACCAGGCGTATCAACCAACACCATTTGTGCATTATCGGTAGTAACAATCCCTCGAATAGCTTTACGCGTAGTTTCCGGACGAGACGACGCAATAGCAATTTGCGTACCAATAAGAGCATTCATAAGCGTAGACTTACCAACGTTTGGTCTACCAACTACAGCTACGAAACCGGAACGATAACCGTGAAAATCAGGAGTAGAAATCGTTGCGCGAGTTGAAGCGTCTAGATTTGCAAACATCTCGTCGTCGAAGTCATCAGTGTCGTCGAAGTTGTTAATATTATTCACGTTATTCTTACCGTCCAGTTCTTTATTTCAGCATATTCGTTTGTTTCATAGTACTAGCTTGCTTCAAAGCATTGGTTTGTTTGCTTTCAGCAGATTTTTCGGAAGAGCTAATGTCATTTTGATTATCCTTAGAATCCTTAGACTCTTCCAAAACTTGTGCATCTCGTTCTACTAAAATAGTAGATACTTTCTTTCGCCTACCAGCTGAATCTACAGCAGTTAATTTTAGTCCTCTTGTAACAGCGCTGGAACCAACAATCGGCACATTACCAATCAACTTCGTAAGCAAACCAAACACAGTATCCACATCGTCTTCGTCAATATGAACTTCAAAAATATCTTCCAAATCTGCGATTGACGTTCGAGCAGGCATCTTCCACACGCCGTCACGTATTTCTTCTGGATCTGCATGCTGAGTGCGATCGTGCTCATCTTCCAACTCGCCAACAATTTGCTCAATAGCATCCTCAATAGTAACCAAGCCTGCAATACCGCCGTATTCGTCAACCACTACTGCCACATGCTGGCGAATTCGTTGCATTTCATGGAATAAATCGTCAACCGGCTTCGACTCAGGAACAAGCATAGGGTCTCGGCTAATTGTTTCAACTGCTCTAGAAGATGCTGCAGGATTAAACACAGTAGCGCGTACAGCATCCTTCAAATAAGCAACACCTACTAAATCATCTACAGAATCTCCAATAACGGGAACTCGAGAAAATCCTGAACGAGAGCATAATTTAAGGAAATTTTCCAGCGTTTCGTCACTTTTTACGCAAATCATATCGGTTCTAGGTACCATTATTTCGCGAGTCAAAGTATCTGAAAGCGTGAGCACATTGCGCATCATTTCCGAAACTTCCGGATCGAAATCATTCGCTTCAACAAGTCGATCAATACTCGCCTTTGCTTGATCTAGCTGAATATCTTCCAAAGCTTCATCATCTGAAAGATCAACATGCTTTTTCCTAGAAGTGACGTCAACATCGCTAGCAATATGCACTAAAGGATTAATCGCAATAGCAATAGACACAATGCGAGAAAGTCGCATCAACTTTGCTACAGGTTGAGCCGCACCAACTGAACGTGGACGAACAAGAATAGAAATCACAGCTACAGCTACTGAAACAACAACACCAATAATAAGAGTTACCCATAAAGGCGAGCCGAAAAATGCAGCTAAAGAAGCAAACAAAACTCCATCTAAAACGTTACATAGCACACGCACAAAAGCGCATGCTCCAGAAGTTGTATAACGGTCAGCAATCAGTTTTTTTACACGATGGATTCTAGCAATTCGACGCATACGCACTATGGCACTAGTTTCATCATCATGCGTTTGCGCTTCAATCATAAGATTATTTAAGCTTGCACGAGTAACTCTAGGCACTGCCCCTTCTGCAGCAGCCATAGCAAGCGAAAGCCATACAAGCAGCATTGCCAGCACAAGCAATGCAGCTAAGCCAATCCAGATATGCAACGGCAATTGCGGAACTGATATGCTAGAAAATATTTGCTTAATATATTCCATAATTATGCTCTTAATGCGCTTTAATGCTGTTTTTTATTTTTATTTTTGACGCTACTCGCTTCATGCTCAGCATCGTAACGCTCAAGCTCGTTTACTGCACCTTCTGGCAAAGTTGCATCATACAATTCTCCAGATCGAGCAGCGAAAAAAGTAAGCATTAGTTGACGTTGCAAACCAAACATTTGCTTTTCTTCTTCCGGAGTAGTGTGATCGTAGCCAAGCAAATGCAAAATGCCGTGAATAGTTAGCAACAACATTTCTTCCATAGTACTATGCCCAGCTGCGAGCGCCTGCTGTTGAGCAACCCATGGGCAAATCACCAAGTCGCCAAGCATTCCTTCAGAAACTTTTTCATCGCTTCCAGGAGTAAGCTCGTCCATTGGGAAACTCATAACATCCGTTGGGCCTTCTAGGTTCATCCAACGTTCATGCAAACAGGCAATTGGCTCTGGATCAACAAAAGTAATCGATAAATCCGAATGCGTACTTACTCTCATTTGTTGAAGAACCCACATTCCAAGATCTGAGAAGATTTTAGCGTCAATATTCCACACTGTTTCATTCATGACTTCAACGCTCATGATTTATCCGTTATTCCTCTCAGTAGATTCTTTAGTACGTTCACGTTTTTTACGCTCAAGCATTGCATCATAATTTTCGTATGCTTCCACAATACGACCAACCAAAGCATGACGCACAACGTCTTCTGCTTGCAAATGCACAAAAGCAATATCTTTAACTTCGCCCAAAATCTTCTCAATAGAAACAAGACCAGAACGCACAACTGCTAAATCAACCTGCGTGCTATCTCCTGTAATCACCATGGTTGTATTAAAACCAAGTCGAGTTAGGAACATTTTTAATTGCTGAACAGTCGCATTTTGCGCTTCATCAAGAATAACAAAAGCATCGTTTAATGTGCGACCTCGCATATAAGCAAGAGGAGCAACTTCAACAACATTCTCGTCAAGATAGCGTTTTAGTTGTGCAGATCCAAGCATATCAGAAAGCGCATCATAGAGTGGGCGCAAATATGGATCAACTTTATCGTTTAAAGTGCCAGGCAAGAATCCTAAGTTTTCACCAGCTTCAACAGCAGGACGAGTAAGAACAATTCTGCGAACTCTTCCATCTTCCAATGCACGAACAGCTTTAGCAACTGCTAAATACGTTTTTCCAGTACCAGCAGGACCAATTCCAAACGTTACAATATTGCAATCCATTGCTTGCACGTACGCTGTTTGCCCAGCAGTTTTTGCGCGAACAGGATTTCCTCCAGCAAACGTGATCACGCCTTTACTCATTCGAGCTCTTCTGCTCATAGCACGGCGATGCGCTTCTTCGCTAGAAGGCAACAGCTCACTTGAATCTCTTGAAAACTCATTTTCAGCGCGCGAAACAGGATTATTAATTGCATAGGATGAAGAAATAATACTATTTCCAAGCACTCCACCATCATGACCGATACGGTTTATGCGCACATTGTGCTCATCGTTATGCAAAATATCACGCTCAAGCATGCGTCTTACTTCGTATGCATCCATAGGTTGTTCGTAAGCTGCATCAATCATGCGCCTAAACGCATACTCAGCTTTAGCTGCATCTTCATCTGCTCTAGCTGAACGAGCAACAATTTGAACATCTTTGCCTCGCACAGTAATATCTGCTTCTGGAAAAGCATGTTCCACCTCACGCAAACCAGCATCTGCAGCACCTAAAACTGCAACCGAGCTTAATTCGCTAGGAATTTGCACAAAACGCGTAGTACTTTTCGTCACGATTTACAAGCTACCTTCTACAAGTTTTTCGCCAGTTAATACATGAGCATGAACATGAAACACTGTTTGACCAGCATCAATACCAGTATTAAATACGAGTCGATAATCACCGTTGAATTCATCATCAGCAATTTTTTGTGCGACACCAGCAATATGGGCCAAAGTTTCAGGAGCTTTACTAGCAAGCTCAGCAACATTCTTATAGTGATTGCGTGGCACAATCAGCACATGCACTTTTGCTTGAGGATTAATATCTTTAAAAGCAACTACCGAATCGTCTTCATAAACTCTGCTGCTCGGTATTTCTCCAGCAACAATTTTACAAAAAATGCAATCAGCATCAGTATTGTAAGTGATATCACTCATGGTTTCTCCCCTATTTGCTACTAAATGAAATCAATGCCTTAAGCCAAAAGCAATCGACACTCTTCTTATTATTTTACACAATTATGAGCACTTTTAGATACGATTTATGCGATTATTCGTAACGTCCTAAAACACGCGAAAGAAGAGAAAGAGCTACAGGTCCTGCAGTAGATGCACGAAGAATATTGCTACCTAAAACGCAGCTTTTAGCACCAGCATCAATAAACATTGACACTTCATCGTCACTAATACCACCTTCTGGTCCAACTAAAACGTAAATAGTGCGCTCTTTACCATCCTCCAAACAGCGCTCGCTAAGAGTATTTACTGCTTGTTCTATTTGATTCCAGCAATCAGTTGCGTCTTGATGCAATACGATTACGAGATTTCCGTAAACGCACGCACGCCTACATATTGCAACTATTTGCTTGCTCGAAACACATTCTTGAAGTTCAGGCATCCATGCACGACGAGATTGCTCTGTGGCAGACTGTAAAACTTGGCTCCAACGCTTATCTGTGCGACCAGGTTTCCACTTTGCAATTGAACGATCCGCGCACCAAGGGATTACTTCATCCACGCCAATTTGCGTAGCCATATCAATTGCTTGCTCATCGTGCCCTGTTTTTGCCAAAGCTTGAACAAGTGCAAGTCTAGTCATTCGCGGAGCTTCCCTAGTAAACGCTTCTACACGAACTAAGCCATTTTCAACATCCGTCACCTTTGCATGAATGCGCAAGCCTTTGCCGTCAGAAAGTTGCAAAGCATCGCCTTCTAATAGTCGCATGGCAGATATAGCGTGACGTTTTACTTGAGATGGAAGCGCAATCGTCCACCCTTCTTCGATTCCTTCTGCAAGCACAGGAGCATTATCGTGATCAGTATCAAGCAAAAATAAAGCGTCAGTCATAGTTCAAGCCTAACGTGAGGATGCGCCAAGTACTAAAAAATGTTTCTGTGCAAGTATTGTGGCAAACTAGAACAGTACGTATTGGAGGTTTGCAATGAGTAATGAGCTTGGTGATAACACTGCGCTTGTTACTTTGCGTATTTCACGCTTTACTCCATGTAATAAATCTGAAGATGATGCAAACAGTAAACAGACAGAGCGCAAGCGCAGAGAAAGTCCTTTTGCGCGCAGAAAGCGCAGTAATCCTTTCGCAAAACTAGATTCTTCAGAAAATAACATAAATAATTCTTCCGAATCTAGTGAATCCAGAATATCTAGTGAATCCGGTGAATCTTACGAATCTTCTCCAAAACGAATTCAAGGTAAGCATTGGGTTCAAGATTACAGTTTACGCGTTCATTCTACTGACACTATTCTTGACTGTTTACTGACTATTAAACGCACAATCGACCCAACTTTAGCTTTCCGCTACTCATGCGGTCACGGCGTTTGCGGTTCCGACGCTGCAAACGTAAATGGCATGCCAACCTTACTATGCAGTGCAACTATTGGTGCAAACGCACGTCTTGAAAGCACAAATAGCGTGCAATCTCGAGGCTTTAGAAAAACTGGCACTACTAGCAGCTCCTCACAGTCGACAAAATCGCCAACTTTACAGCAAAAATCTAAAGAGACTACCACTTTGCAAAATGGCACTTTTGGTGTTATTGAGCTTGCTCCACTTTCAGGATTTGCAGTTCAACGAGATCTTATTTGCGATATTTCGCCTATGATTTCGCAAATAAAACGCTTAGAACCTTATTTGCAAGCATCTAACGTTTCTACGAGGAATACTGAAGGGAAACTCCAGCTTATTGAGTTTCTGCAACATCCTGAGGAACTTAAAAAATTTGAACTTTTGAGCAATTGCATTATGTGCGGTGCTTGCGAAGGAATTTGCCCAATTTACGCAGGCGGAGAAGCCTTTATTGGGCCTGCAGCATTAGTTAACGCGGCTCGTTTTATTTACGATTCCAGAGACAACGCAACAGAGCATCGCCTTGATCTAATAGACAGCAGTGACGGTATTAGCGCATGCCAGTCAGTTAGAGCATGTTCAAGACAGTGCCCTCGCGGAATTGATATTGGCGAAGAAATTTGGCAGCTTACAACGCTTGTAAACGAGCGCAAAAACTCTTAGATTATTCAATTCCAGATGCTATGCGCACTGCCTCTATTGGGTCGTCTGTAACAGCAAACAAGTGCGGATCGAGTGAAGAAATAAAACCTCGTTGAGTTACTGTAGACTTCAGCCAGTCAATCAAACCATTCCAATACGAAGTACCGAAAAGAACAACAGGCACGCGCGCAACTTTATGCGTTTGCACTAAAGTCAAAGCTTCAAACATTTCATCCATCGTGCCAAAACCGCCAGGGCACACAATAATTCCAGAAGAATACTTCATAAACATTGTTTTACGCACGAAAAAATACCGAAATTGCATGCCAAGATTAATCCACTTATTCAAACCCTGCTCATGAGGAAGCTCAATCCCCAATCCTACAGACGTACCACCAGCTTCTGCAGCTCCACGGTTTGCAGCTTCCATAATTCCAGGACCGCCACCTGTAATAACAGCAAAACCGCGTTTTACAAGCTCTGAACCCATAGTACGAGCTAAAGAATACTCAGGATCATCTTCTTTTATTCGAGCAGAACCAAAAATACTAACAGCTTTACCTAACGATGCGAGCGCGTCAAAACCATCAACAAACTCAGCTTGAATACGAAGCGCACGCCATGGATCCGCGCTACGCCAATCCCATCTCTTATCTACTTCTACACCAACTCCAGAAGCAAGCTGCTGATTGTTATCGTTACGAAGAAGCGTCTCTGTAGTGCTCTCCTTAGGAATCATAGAACCGCGCATCACAACAGAACCACGATGATACGTGTTATTCCAAGGTGGAACATCTACTGAAAAATCTTCTTTATTACTATTAAACATGATTTCTCCTAGAAATTTACTTTCAAATATATTGAAAATAATAATTAAAACTAGTCTTCAACTTCATCTAATTCTTCTTCCATATGCTTTGCTTGCATAGAAAGTAAGAAGCCAGAAACTCCTGCAGCAATAATAGAAGCAACAAGAACGCCAAAACGTGCTTCAGCAGACAGATCTGCGTCAGAATACGCAAGCGAGGCAATAAGAAGAGAAACAGTGAAACCAATTCCACACGCACATGCTGTAGGCATTAAGTCTACTACGCGAAGACCATCAGGAACTTTCAAACCTAGAACACGCTTTGATATCCAAGCAGTTGCCATAATTCCAACAGGTTTACCAACAACAAGAGCAATAGTGATGGCAATCAAAATTGGCGAGAAGAACAACTCCCAAGTCAATGTTTCAAAATGCACTCCTGTAGCGAAAAGAGCGAAAATTGGAAGAGCCAATAACGCAGAAACAGGCTGAATTTTTTCACGATAGCGTTCAGCCCGAAGCGTTTTTTCACCATGAACTAAATGCGCCGGAGTTAGCAAACCCACCATTACTCCAGCTAAAGTTGGATGCACGCCAGCTTCATACATCATAATCCAAGCCATAATTCCTACTATTGCAACCAACGGCCATGGAACACGCTTCAAACGCACTAAAGTAGTCCAAACCAAACCGCAAGCAATTACTCCAGCAAACCAATACCATGCGTTAAGAGACGAGAAGAAGACAGCAATAAGTGCTATTCCAAGCAAATCGTCTACTGTAGCAAGAGTCATAAGAAATGCGCGCAAAGCGTGTGGCAAAGTTTTTGCAAATAAAGCAAGAACAGCAAGAGAGAAAGCTATATCCGTTGCTGTAGGTATTGCCCACCCGTCACGAACCATATCAAGCGAAGGTAAAGCGCCAGAAGTAAGACGCATAATCTCCTGCCCAGCATGCAATTCAGAAAATACAGTTACTGTAGCAACAAACAGCAAAGGAGGCACAATCATTCCACCAACAGCACAAATCATTGGCATTGCAGCTGCGCGAGGGTCAGAAAGCGAACCAGCAATAAGCTCATGTTTTAAATCTAAACCAACCGAAAGGAAGAAAATAGTAAGCACGCCATCTTGTACCCAGTGACCAATCGACATGTGTATATTCGTCCACGGAATGCCTACATGAGTATGCGATACGGCTTCAAATATTGGTGCGGTTAAAGGAATATTTGCAAGCAATAAGCCGGTAAGAGCGAAACCAAGCATAATTAAGCCAGAAATTCGCTCATTATTTGCTATCTTGCGTGCTACTCTCCAACTGCGTCGTATCATATTGTAAATATTTCCTCCACTAAATGCATTTATAACGTTTATAACGTTTTATAGTGCAAAATATGTGATTCGCACTTTTAAGTATAACTGAGAGGCATAAACCGAGCGAGTTGTATTCGAATTAAAAAAAAACGCGGAGCAAAAGCTTCGCGTTTTGTCTGTGCGCCAGACAGGATTCGAACCTGCAACCTTCTGATCCGTAGTCAGATGCTCTAATCCGTTGGGCTACTGGCGCATGTCCCCAGTCTCAAGAACCATGTCCTTGTTTCCGGCAACTTGACTAATATACAACCATCCGCACTAAAACACAAACCCCGGCGTGTCGACCGGGGTTTGTTGTTAAGAAATGCAAGAATTGATAAATACTCGCTAAGTTGTAAAAATTGAATTATGCTCTGCGCTCAAGCACTTCGTCAACCATTCCATAAGCTTTAGCTTCTGGAGCAGTCAAAATAGTATCCACTTCAATATCTTTACGGATGCGCTCAATATCTTGACCAGTATGCTTTGCAAGAGTTGATTCTAACCAAGAACGCAAACGCAACATTTCCTTAGCTTGAAGCTCAATTTCAGTAGCTTTACCAAAATCTTGACCCATTGCAGGCTGATGGATAAGCACACGAGCATTTGGCAAAATCATGCGCTTACCAGCAGCTCCAGCAGCAAGAATAATAGCAGCAGCAGAAGCAGCCTGACCTAAGCAAACAGTTTGAACATCTGGATTAATGTATTGCATTGTGTCATAAATCGCAGTCATAGCAGTCATCGAACCGCCAGGTGAATTAATGTACATCATCACATCGCGATCAGAATCCATGCTTTCTAAAACAAGCAACTGAGCCATAATGTCGTCAGCAGAAGTGTCATCTACTTGCACACCCATGAAAATAATGCGATCTTCAAACAGCTTAGTGTAAGGATCTTGCGTTTTCATGCCATATGGAGTTTGCTCGCCAAATTGAGGCAACACGTAACGATTAGTAATGCGCTGAGCAGAAGTAACGCCGCCAAAACCAGCTAAACGCTCAGCACGCGCAACAAACTTTGCTTCTTCACTTGCCATAATTACTCCTCACCGCGCATAGAAGCAGGAGTGGTCACAATTTTATCTACGAAACCATACTCCAAAGCTTGCTGAGCTGTAAACCAGTGATCGTATTCGTTATCTCGGTAAATTTCCTCTACCGTATGACCAGTCTGCTTTGCAGTCAATTCAGAAAGCGTTTTTTTCATATCCATAATAAGCTCTGCGTTAATTCGCACATCCGTAGCAGTGCCACCGACACCGCCAGAAGGTTGATGCATAAGCACACGAGCATGTGAGGTAATATAACGCTTACCAGGAGTGCCAGAACTAAGCAAGAACTGACCCATAGATGCAGCCATGCCAACAGCAATAGTTGCAACATCTGGCTCAATTAATTGCATAGTATCGTAAATTGCCATACCAGCAGTAATTGAACCTCCAGGCGAATTAATATACAACCAAATATCCTTCTTAGGATCTTCCGCAGCAAGCATTAACATTTGCGCGCAAATAACATTGGCATTCTCGTCTTTTACTTCAGATCCCAACCAAATAATGCGATCTTTTAGCAACCGATTAAAAATAGAATCAGTTGATGTAGGCGCTTCAGCCTGTTCCATCACAGGAGAAGCTGTAAAAAGCTCAGTCACTATATCTCCTTGTTACCACGTAATTATTTCTACACTACCTTGTGCGCATGACCGCATAGAAAATATTGCGAATATGATTTGAATTGAATGTTTTACGCCAAATTTCTAAAATTTTATTCATATCAACAGATGTAATTTTTACTTATTACCTCACGTTAGTATGCATTATTGAGTATATTTTTATTGGATTATCAATTCATTATAAGGAGTAATTATGGATCCTAACCAATTGCCAGACAACAACTACTCGCCTGCTCCGATGCCAAATAACGAGTATCCAAATAATGGTTACCAAAATAATACATACCCAAATAATGTAAATCCAAATAACGGATACCCAAACAATGGTTATGGAAACAATGGGTACCAGAACAACGGATACCCAAATAACGGATACCAGAACAACAATTACCCTAATAATGTAAATCCAAATAATGGTTACCAACCAAACTTATATCAGAATAATCAACAACCAGTCAACAACTATCCTGCAAACGCTTATCCAAATGCAACAAATACAAGTGCTCATAAGTCAAAATACATTTGGCTTATTGTTGTCATAGTAGTAGCAATAGTTGCAGTAGGTGGCTACGTAATTTCAACTAATCTTAAACCGCATTACAATTGCGCTGCACCAAAAAGCGCAAATATTGAAGAATACGTACATTGCCATCCAGAAGAAGCTAAAAAACTCACTAATGGATTTAATGATGCCACTAGCAGCTCACCATTCAACATAACGTTTGACACTAAAGGTGATCAGCTCAATATAAATGCAAAGTTCAAAAGGCACCTATCTGATTTAGAAATTACAGCGTTAAAGACTGGAATGCAAACATACGGCGATAGCCTCTCGAACTTGATGCCACAATCAGCATCGGATGAAATGAAAGAAAAAATTATTGCACCAATACGCATACATTTCTCCTTCTCAAACGATGATGGAACTTTTATCGCAGATAAAGAATTCAGTTCTAATAATTAATTAAAAAATAACTAAAATAACCAACATAACTAAAAAATATTTACTAATAACAAATGCGCCTTTGCTAATACTGAACTAGCATAGGCGCATTTATTTTGCACATATTGTATTTTCCATACTAAAAATTCAAACATTATTTGCGCATAAAAATTTTTGGTATTATCGCTATGCTTCTAGATACAGCACAAGAAACAGCCATCGGAATAATCATAATCATAGGCACATTCACTAATTGCGCTACCAAAAAAAGCGCAAACCACAATGACTTTCGGCTTGCAGTTAGCAGACTTGCAGCGCCAAAAATAGCAGCTATTATCAATAATTTTGGCTGACTTGATAACATGCCACCAACAACTGGAATGTTCATACTTATAAAACCTACGATCAGCCCTACGCAAGCCCCAGACGACATACTCGGCTGAAGCACACCACCACTTGCGCCAGCTCGAAGAGTGCAACTTGTTAAAATTATTTTTGCAACAAATAGTAGAAGCAAAGTTACCAAAGAGTTTTTGTCAATTGCAATACTTGTTTTTGCAATATTATATGCGTATTGTGCTAAAGCTCTGCCATTGCCCATAATTGCTGGATTCCACGATGCAACTAATCCCGTTACTAAGCCCATTAATGGCAAAAAATATAAGATTTGGTAATTGTGAGCACACTTAGAGCGAGCCCAACGAATCATCTTATGGAAAAGAATACCCACAATACCGCAAGCAATGCCAACTATAATTGCAAGCAGCAACACAGTAGTGTTGACAATATGGATGTCATTAAGACTTGGCAAACAATAGTAAGGTTCATCCCCAAGCACAAAAATAGTAGTCAATGATGCAATTTCACTTATACATAACGCAATAGCAAAAATACCAAATTTTTGTATAAGCCAATACCATTTCAAACGCTTTAAAGAAGATTTCGATTCGTGAGAAAAACGTGGAATTGCAACCAAACCTAGTGCCATAATCGCACCCGCTATTGGAGCGCGATAAACTCCAGCTAAACCAGCACCAGCAGCACTTGCAACCAAAACGCGAGCTTGAAATTCACTGACTCGAATAAAGCAGAGTAACTTCTGAGTAAGCATTGCAGCCAATTCTCGAGGCGCAACTTCTCTACCTAAACTTGCGCCAGAAGCAACTATAAAAATTTGTAAACATACATGGATAATCGTCGTATTAAATGGCATCGATTGGCCACTAACAGCATGAGCTATATCGACAATACGATTAGAAGATTTTGTCCATAACCACATCCAAATAATTGCAGCAACAGACATCACAATTAATACAACAGCAACATAATGCAATACTGGCAATCCAACTGGCGAAGGTTTAAGAGCAGATTCTGAAAATCCGAACATTACATTTTGCACAGCATGTAGTAACAGAGTTAATAATACTGCACCAACTCCAGCCATAACTGCAACAAAAAAAGCAATAAGACTTAATCGTAAACATGTAAAAACATAGTTCAAACACTTACCAGGTTTTTTACTGTCTACCATTTGCAAATTGCGTTTTTCCATTAGCAGCAGCCTTCCTTATGTTATTTGTTTTTCATTTTATTTGTTTTTCACTTTCTTTAAAGTATAACAACAACACAAAAACCCAGAGCAAAAGCCCTGGGTTTTTAGCAAATATGAGAAAGTATAAACTTTTTTTCTTGCTTGAAAAATACTACTTAGAAAGTTCGTCAGCAACTTCTGCAGCAGCAGAAGCAGCCTTCACGCTTTCGTCTTCGTCATCATCCTCAGACAAGAATGCACTCAAGTCAAGAGCTTCTCCGCCGGAAACGAACTTTACAGCACGCATACCAGCAAGCAAGCCCTTAGAACGAGCAACTTCCTGCACAGCGGAACCAAGCTGACCGTTGTTAACGATTGCGTTAATGAACTGGTTTGGATCCATGCCGTACTGCTGAGCAACAGAAACCAAGAAGTTGGTGACGTCAGCCTGGGAAACAGTCACATCCATCTGTTCAGCCAAAGCGTCAAGAACCATCTGGTCGCGAAGTTCCTTCTCAGCAGCCTGCTGAGCTTCGTCCTTCTGCTTCTTGGTAGCTTTTTCAGGATCAGGGGTCATGCCCTTCAAATGCTCTGAAACAGCCTTGTCCAAAACGCCCTTTGGCACAGGAATTTCAACTTCTTCCTGAAGCTTAACAAGGAATGCGTCACGGGCATTAGTTGCCTGACGACCTTCAGCAGCCTGCTCGCAAGCCTTGCGAATATCTGCCTTCAAATCCTTCAAAGTATCAAACTCAGAAGCTTCCTGAGCAAAATCATCATCAAGCTCTGGCAATTCCTGAGTCTTTACGGAATTAACCTTAACCTTGATCTGAGCCTTCTCGCCCTTATGCTTACCGGACTCGAGAGTACCCTCAAAGGTGGTTTCTTCACCGGCAGAAAGGCTATCCAAAGCCTCATCCAAACCGTCAAGCAACACACCGGAACCGATTTCGTAGCTTACGCCCTCTTGCGCATCAACTACTTCGTCATCGATACGAGCTTCCAAATCAATGTTAGTGTAATCACCCTTAGCTGCAGGACGGTCAACACCAACCAAAGTAGCAAAACGCTGACGGAGGCTTTCCAAGCGCTCCTTGACATCCTTGTCGGAAACCTTTGGCTTCTCAACTTCAATCTCAACGCCCTTGAACTTGTTCAACTTGAAATCTGGACGACGCTCAACTGTTGCTACAAACTTAAGACTTGCATCTGCATCAGTCGACGTTGGAACTTCCTGAACGTCAAATTCTGGCTGATCCATTGGGCGAATCTTCTTTTCTTCCAAAGCCTTAGAATAAAGCTCTGGTACAGCGGAATTTACGGCTTCGCCGGCAACAGCTGCGAAACCGACGCGCTGATCTACAATCTTGCCTGGCACATGTCCCTTACGGAAACCTGGCACGTTAATTTGCTTAGCAATCTCCTTACGAGCTTCTTCCAAGAATGGTTTGAAGTCTTCGAGATCTGCGGTAATGGTGAGCTTAACTTTAGTTGGCTCAAGATTCCTGACGCTGATTTTCACGCTTGCGCTCCTGAAATTACGTTTTTTCTAGCTTCTGCCGTATGGCACAACCGTTACATGATAGCGCGAGTTACGGACTCAGCTACCAATCGGGTTTGCCATTCGCGAGCACCATGCTCACTTAAGAATGTTTTAACATCAATATCTTGCGCATCATCACGCCAGCAAAGATTACGAATAATCTGTGGTTTGATAATAATTTCTGCAGGAGTATGAGTGTATTCAGAAATTTGATTTAACTCAGCTTTTACTCTTTGTAAACGCTCATAACGCTTAGGGTGATGTTCTCGCCAATATTTCATAGATCTAGGAGCGCTTTGGGAATCTTGCATATCCTGTAAATACTGCGAATCTGATAAATCATGGCAATCCTGACAATCGTTAGAACCTTGTGACTCGTCAGTATCTGTTGATTTAAGTACGCTCGTTTTACGAGATTCGCGCGAATTAAGTTGAATAGCTCCATTCGGTAATACTGGATGCACATCATCCATAGCTGTTTCACCAGATTTAGCGCGCAAAATAGCATTCTCTATAACGTTTTTCCAAATAGATGGTTTAATTTTGCGCTGAATTGGAGCGTAACGCTCGAACATTTTGTCTTGCTCACTGCCAGTGTGTACTCGCACTCGCTCATTCAAAGAACGAATAGCACGAAACGCGCGCGCATTACTAGGTTTACGCTTACCAGCTTCAATAATCGCAGCATCAGAAAGTAGCAGAGTTGGCGCAATATCATATTCACGCGCTAAAGCATCTCGCTTTTGCCACAATGCTTTCGCAATAACTAAACCAACACGATCGTGCATAAGCACACTTATATGCGATATTTTAAGCCATGGACGCGGATGCGGAGCTTTCTTTTGTGCACCCTTATTAAGTAAGTATTTAAATTCTTCTTCCGCCCAGGAAAGCTTACCTTGCTTTTTTAGCTCGCCACGCATTACTTCTTCTAATTCGATTAGCAATTCAACGTCTAAAGCCGCGTAATTTCGCCAATCTCTAGGAAGTGGGCGGTAAGACCAATCCGCTGCAGAATGTTCTTTTGCGAGCGTCAAACCCAAATAATATTCGGTTACAGAACTTAAACCAAAGCGCTTTCTTCCAAGTAATTTAGCTGCAATCTCGGTATCGAATAAAGCACGAGGACGCAAACCAATATCGAAAAATCCTGGCAAATCTTGCATCGAATCGTGAATAATCCAAGGCGCATCTCCTACAGCCTTGTTAAATTCGTTCCAATCAGCTCCAAGTTTTGTAAGTTCTATTGGATCCAGTAACCCTATTCCTGCACCTTTGCGTTTAAACTGAATCAACCAATCTTCATGACCATATCTAAAACCGGAAGCTCGCTCAGCATCTGCAGCTAAAGAACCGGAACCTGCTGCCAATAAGCTACAATATTCTTTATATGCTTCAAGCGTATCAATGACTTCTGGAACTCCTTCCCTAGGCTCTTTTAAAAGCTTTGGTTCCTCGAACAAGTACGCCTCCCGATTTGAATGCTTTAGTCAAATTCTTACGTTTTTTGCAACTTATTCTGTACTTTTTGCAAAATATTGCGCAAGATATATTTAAGCCGTGTTAAAGATTATGCATCTTGTAACACGGCTTCAACTTTCGCACACAACTACGACTATTCAAAAAATAAATAATCAATTAAATAATCAATCTGTTTTATTGTTTGATCTTATTGAGTTATGCTCTTAACAAGCTTGGTTTTAAGGAATCTAGTAAGAGTAAATGCGACTGCCGAAACTAAAACTGTTGGGATAACGTAGACAGTATGTAAACCTAAATCTCTTATTGGGAAAGTGGCAAGTTCTGTAGCAATGGTTATAGCAATAGATATTATTGGCACTTCAATAAGAAGTTTCTTATCGAAAGCCGCAACGATATTTATCGGCAACAAAATTATCGGCAAAACAATTAAAATAATAAGCGCTGTGCCAAAGCCAAACTGATCGTTACACCGTGCAAAAATAGCTAACGCTAATGCAAAAGCTAATGCAATCCAACAACCTATTCTGCGCTTCATTGCGTATCCTTTCTCTAAAAAGGGTGTTTGTGTAATTATACAAAAATCCTTCAAAAAAAAAACAATACAATACGCAAAAATTGCCTAAAACGCATCGAGGTTCAGTCTAGTACACAACAAAACCGTGGTCTTTGAACTGGTTTACAACTCGCTCTTTTAGTGCCCTAGAAGGTCCTTTTTGATTCTCAAGAGGGTACGGTATTCGAAGCTCATGCCACTTTGGGCGACCTAGTTGATGGAAGCCAAGCACGTCAATATGCTCAACAGCATCCCCAAACGAATCGCAAATCTCAGCAACTTTTTCAACGTTTTCTTCGCTGTCAGTCAAACCTGGAACAAGCACAAAACGCACCCAAATCTTCTTACCAGCCTTTGCCAAGCGCTGACCAAAGTCAATAGTTGGCTGAAGCAAGCCGCCAGTTACTTTTTTATACGTTTCTTCAGTTCCTGATTTAACGTCAAGAAGGCAAAGATCAATGTCTTCAATCATTTCGTCCGTGTAATTACGATTCAAAAATCCCGAAGTATCTAAGCAAGTATGCACGCCCATTTCTTTTGCAGCACGAAAAACTCTAGATACAAAAGCTGGTTGCATCATGGACTCGCCGCCAGAAAAAGTGATTCCGCCGCCTGTTGCCTTAAAAAGACTTTGATAACGGTCAACTTTTTTAATCATCGCATCTAAGTAGACTGGCTTGCCGTCGCGCATTTTCCAAGTATCAGGATTTTGGCAGTACTGGCAGCGAAGCGGGCAACCGCTCATAAACACTGTCATACGAGTTCCCGGGCCATCAACAGAAGTGTTAATATCCCACGAATGCACAAACCCAATATCGCCTGTTTTAAGAGCAACAAGGCGATCTTTTCGATCTAGCCCAATTGGGGATTCAAAGCCGGAAAGTCCACCCATTAAAGTTTGACGAGCATACTCTTTTGACTCTTTGAGCATATGCTGAGTAGTAGTACGAAACGCTGTGTTTTCAGCCATCTAACTGCCCTCCAAACTATTTATAAATAAATAATAAATAATATACTCAATTAACAAAAGCCGGGAGCGAAACTAGCCTCGCTCCCGGCGGTGTTTAGCAATCGACCAAATCAGTCAGTAACTGAACCCTGGTGGAATGTACGAGAAATAACGTCGAGCTGCTGCTCCTTAGTGAGCTTCACGAAGTTCACTGCGTAGCCGGAAACTCGAACCGTCAAATGCGGATACTTTTCTGGGTGCTCAACAGCATCTTCAAGCTGTTCCTTACGCAAAACATTGATGTTTGCGTGGTACAAGCCGTGACCGTTGCCAGCATCCAAAATGCCAACCAAATTGCTGATGCGCTCGTCTTCGTCACGACCTAAACCATCAGGAGTAATGGTGTTCGTAAGCGAAATGCCGTCAAGAGCATCATCGTAATCAATCTTTCCAACGGAGAACATCGAAGGAAGCATGCCGTGCGAATCCATGCCGTTTTCTGGGTTTGCGCCTGGAGCGTACGGAGTACCCTTCTTGTGACCGGATGGGAAGGAACCAGTGTTCTTACCATACTCAACGTTAGAAGTGATAGTCAAAATGGACTGAGTTGGTACAGCATTACGGTACACAGGCAAACGCTTTACCTGACCCATAACAGTGCTCACAACCCACTTAGCTAAGTCGTCTGCACGATCGTCGTCGTTACCGTAAATTGGGAACTCTCCAACAGTCTTGTAGCCAACGATTAAGTCGTCGTCGCCGCCCTCAATGTACTCGTACTCGTGGCCTTCAGTGGTCTTAGCATCCTTGTTGTAGATTGGGTAAACCTTTGCATACTTCAAAGCAGCCAAGGAATCTGCAGCAATAGACAAACCGGACATGCCGCAACCAAGCGTACGATAGACTTCCCTATCATGCAAAGCCATTTCGATGGACTCGTAAGCGTACTTATCGTGCATGTAGTGGATGATATTCAAAGCCTCAATATAGGTTTCGGAAAGCCATTCCAAAGCCTTCTCGTAGTTAGCCTTAACTTTCTCGTAGTCGAGAGTACCGTCAGCTTCTGGCTTGATTGGGTCAATAACACCCTTATCAATAACCTGCATACCGGTCATTTCATCGCGACCGCCGTTGATTGCGTAAAGCAAAGCTTTTGCAGAGTTCACGCGAGCAGCGAAGAACTGCATTTGCTTACCGACGCGCATTGGAGAAACGCAGCAAGCAATAGCAGCGTCGTCACCCCAGTGCTCACGAATGTCTTTATCGGACTCGTACTGGATTGCAGAAGTGTCGATAGAAATTCGTGCGCAGAAACGCTTATAAGCTTCTGGAAGCTTTGGATCCCAGAAAATAGTGATATTTGGCTCAGGACCAGGTCCCAAATGCTCAAGAGTCAAAGTGTTGAGCAAACGGAACGAAGTCTTGGTTACGAAAGTGCGACCATCCTCGCTGAAGCCTGCATCGGACCAAGTTGCCCAGTAAGGATCACCAGAGAAGATTGCGTCGTAATCCTTAGTACGCAAGAAGCGCACAATACGAAGCTTCATAACAAGAGCATCAATAATTTCCTGAGCGTCGGTTTCGTTAATTAAACCTGCCTTCAAATCGCGCTCAAAGTAGCAATCAAAAAATGCAGAAACGCGACCAAAGCTCATTGCAGCGCCATCCTGGCTCTTAACAGAAGCAAGATAGCCCATGTAAGTCCACTGAACAGCTTCCTTAGCGGTCTTAGCTGGACGAGTCAAATCCAAACCGTACTCGTTACCCAAGTTAATAAGCTGCTTCAAAGCCTTAATCTGCTCGTCATGCTCTTCGCGGAAGCGAATCCAATGCTCAATTTCAGTCTCGGTAAAATCGTTACGGTATGGAATCGAATCCTTGTCGCGCTTCTTGAACTCAATAAGCATGTTCACGCCGTAAAGAGCCACACGACGATAATCGCCAATAATACGACCGCGGCCGTAAGCATCTGGCAAACCGGTCAAAATCTTGTTGTGGCGAGCAATCTTAATATTCTTGGTGTAAACGCCAAATACACCATCGTTATGAGTCTTGCGGTAGACGGTGAAGATCTTCTTGATTTGAGGATCTACTTCCTTGCCAGCTTCTTTAATAGCCTGCTCAACCATGCGCCAACCGCCGTTTGGCATCATAGCGCGCTTGCAAGGCTCATCAGTTTGCAAACCGACGATTACGTTATCTACTTCTGGGCTTTCAATGTAACCTGCTGGCATTGCGTCAATGCCTGCTGGGATATGAGTTTCAACATCATAAACACGACGTTCACGTTCAACAGCCAAGTAGTTGTCGTCGAGATACTTCCACATGTGCTTCGTTTTTTCAGTGGCATTTGCCAAGAAGCTTTCGTCACCTTCATATGGCGTATAGTTCTTTAATATAAAGTCGCGTACGTCAATGTCTTTTTTCCAATTTCCGTCAGTAAAACCATTCCACGCTTCGGTACGAAGATCCTCTTCACTGAGAACTGGTGCATCAACTGATGTCATGTTTAGACTCCTTTTGTACCCGCAACGCATCTTCACGCTGCCCTAATAACAATGTTAGGGCATATGTAAACGCATACACGAGTAGTTTTGCAAAAAATCTAGTGAAATATATCACATTTATTCACGAAAAGCTGTGGTAACAGGCATTCTGCGATCCCTGCCAAAAGCAATAGCGCTTACTTTTGGTCCAAGCGGATACTGCCTGCGCTTCCATTCTGCGCGATCAACTAAACGCATAACCGTGTCAACAGTATGCTCGTCAAAACCATCTGCAAGCAAATCTGCTCTACCATGAGCAAGCTCAATATGAGCCTCTAAAACGCGATCGAGCAAATCGTACTCAGGTAAAGAATCAGAATCCTTTTGCCCTGGACGCAACTCTGCACTCGGAGGCTTAATAATAGAATTAACAGGAATAAGCACGCCATCTTGCGGAGCTTTCGCTTTCTGAGAATCCTCATATCCAACAATTGGCAGCATACCAATACCTACTCCAGCATTCGCAGCGCGATTCCTCCAACGAGAAAGTGCCCAAACGCGCGTCTTAAGCAAATCCTTAATAGGAGCATACCCTCCTACCGCATCGCCATAGATAGTAGAATATCCGCAAGCAAGCTCCGATTTATTACCAGTTGCGAGCGCCAAAACACCGCGCGAATTTGAATATGCCATTACGATTACGCCACGAACGCGAGCTTGCAAGTTTTCCGCAGCAACTCCTTCTAAGGAAAGTTGTGATTGGAAAGCTTTAAAAAGCGGTTCAATTGGTTGCACATCGTAGTGAGCGCCAATTCGCTCTGCTAAATCGCGCGCATCGTCTTTAGAACCGTCCGAAGAGTACATGCTTGGCATAGAAATGCCATACACATTTGCTCCACCGCAAGCATCGGCAGCCATAGTAGCTACTAAGGCAGAATCAATTCCTCCAGAAAGTCCTAAGCACACGCCCTTAAAACCATTCTTACGCATGTAATCTCTAAGACCTACAACACACGCACAATACACTTCTTCATCTGCGTCAAGTTTTGGAGCAATGCTTGAAACTTTCTGCTTTTTCAGCGAGTTATCAAAATCAACAAACGACAAATCTTCAGCAAACATTGCCGAGCGTTCAAGCAAAGTTCCGTCAGAATCAACAACAAAACTTCCACCGTCAAAAACCAAATCATCTTGACCACCGACCTGGTTCACATACACAACCGGCGCATTGACTTCAACAGCGCGCTTTTGAGCCAAACTCAAACGCACATGAGTTTTACCTTCCTCATATGGAGAACCGTTCATAGTTACTAGCGCATCGATACCAAGTTTTGCCAAACGCGCAACAGGACCGCCATCTTGCCAAATATCTTCGCAAATAGCAAAACCTAGACACATTCCATCTACTTCCAGCAGCTCACACTTATTGCCAGAAGAGAAAATACGAAACTCGTCAAAAACACCATAATTTGGCAAGAAATGCTTGTCGTATTGCAACACAGATTTGCCTTCATGCAATACGAGAAGCCTGTTTCGAGGCTTTCCAGCAGACTCGTCAAAGCCAACAGTTCCAACTACTACGTAAAGCTCCCCCAAGCCTTCTTCTGAAAGTTTTGATGCAAGCAAGTCTGCAGCTTTTTGTGCAGCTGTGCGGAACGTGGCACGCAAGGCGAGATCTTCAATAGGATACCCAGTCAAAGTCATCTCAGGAAATACAACCATGCGAGCACCCGACTGCTTTGCGCGCGCAGCATACTTCAAAACTTTTTCAACGTTGCTATCAATATTCCCAACGCAGGTATCTATCTGCGCTAACGCCAATCGCAAAAAACTCATACATTACAGTCTAGTAGATAGCTTCATTGCAAGTAAGCGACGTGTTGAAAAACTTATTTTTTCTCTTTCCACACTGCAAGTATGCGAATTATTAACACGTCATAAATAATACTAATAAGCAAAGTATAGAATTATTGATTTTTCTCGCCTATATTGATAATTCGTTACTCGCGAAGGGGATTTAACTTTAAACGAATTTCACCGAACAAGGAGCAGGAAATATGCGAAAAATTAAAGTTATTGCATCAATTACAGCACTGGCAGCATTAGCGACTTTCACTTTAAGTGGCTGCGGTAGCTCAAAAGCAGGCGCGAAGGATGACAAAACTATTACTGTTGCTGCTTCGCCTACTCCGCATTCTGAAATCTTAAATAAGGTTGTAAAGCCAATCTTGCAAAAAGAAGGCTACAAGCTAGTAGTAAAGGAATTTACTGACTACGTGCAGCCAAATACAGCTACTGAAGAAGGCGAAGTTGACGCAAACTACTATCAGCATTTGCCTTATCTTGACAACTTTAATAAGGAAAAGGGAACTCACCTTGTTTCAGTAGGTGGAATTCATTTTGAACCATTTGGATTGTATCCAGGAAAAACCAAGACGATTAAAGCATTAGCAAATGGCGCAACTGTTGCAGTTCCAAATGATCCTACTAATGAGGCTCGCGCATTGCTTCTTTTGCAAGATGCTGGATTGATTAAGTTGAAGAATCCAAAGGATATTAACGCTACTACAAAAGATATTACTGAGAATCCTAAGAATTTGAAGTTTAAAGAACTTGAAGCGGCAACAGTTCCTACTGCCATTAAGGATGTGGATCTTGCTGCCATGAATGGCAATTACGCTATTCAAGCTGGTTTTAACCCAACTAAAGACCCACTTACTTCAGAAAAAGTTGGTGGCATTGCGGCTAAAACTTATGAAAATATTATTGTAGTAAAGAAGGGCTCTGAAAAGTTTGCAAAAATCAAAGCCTTACTCAAAGCTTTGAAGACAAGCGAAGTGCGCGACTATATTACTAAAACTTACAAAGGCGCTGTGCTTCCTGTTTTCTAAATAATACTCACAATGTAGCCACCTAATGCCGCATGTGTATGCTTCGTGTATGCTTTGCGGCATTATTTTATAAGCGTGTAATATACGTAATGTGCGTGCTAGTCAATAATCTAGTTAATGACGCTAGTTAGTAACTCTAGTTAGTAACGAAGTATATTTCACACAGAAAGCAATAATCTGTTAAGGAAAAGCATGATTCAGATCGAACATCTTCACAAAAGCTACGGCAAAGGTAGCAAAGCGAATGAAGCATTACACGACATTAATCTGACTATTGAATCGGGAGAAGTATTCGGAATCCTTGGTTCTTCTGGTGCAGGAAAGTCTTCGCTAGTTCGTTGCATGAATCTGCTTGAGCGACCAACTTCTGGCAAAATTATTGTTGACGGAAATGATATTAGCGAAGTAAAAGATAAAGAACTTGCAAAAGTACGCACTAATATTGGCATGATTTTCCAGAATTTTAGCCTTTTCCAGCAACGTACAGTATTGCGAAACGTCACTTTCCCATTAGAGTTAAATCACACTGCAAAAAAGGAACGAGAAGAACGCGCAAACTACTTGCTTGACTTAGTTGGTTTAAAAGATTTTGCAAACCGCTACCCTAGCCAACTTTCAGGCGGACAGCAGCAGCGCGTAGCAATTGCACGAGCATTGGCGAATAATCCGTCGATTATGCTTTGCGATGAAGCAACAAGCGCACTGGACTCCACAACTACTGCGCAAATCCTTGATTTATTGCGCCGAATTAACCGCGAACTCAACGTAACACTTGTTATTATTACACATTCGCTGGCTGTAGCACGAAATATTTGCGACCGAGTTGCAATGATTGATGGCGGACGCATTGTGGAATTAGGTGACACGGATACGCTTTTTGCAAATCCACAAAGCGATATTTTGCGAACTCTTATTGCAGATGAAAAACAAGAAAATCATCGTGCTAAAACTACAAACACGCTTGCAAACGAGGCAACAGACGCACAAACAAACGCGCTTACCAATGAGGTGAAATAACAATGTTAGAAGCTGCTACACAATTTTTTAACGACTACGGTGACTTACTTATTGAAGGCGTGCAAGACACACTCGTAATGACATCAGTTGCAACACTTTTTGCATACCTTATTGGACTTCCAGTTGGCGTACTTCTCATTACATCAAACAAAAAAGGTATTTGCCCTAACGCGCCAATTAACGCAGTTCTAGGCTGGATTGTTAACATCGTGCGTTCTGTGCCGTTTATTATTTTATTAGTTGCAATAATTCCTTTTACTCGTCTCATAGTTGGCACTTCTTTGGGAGTTCCTGGAGCTATTGTGCCACTGGTAATTACTGCTGCACCATTCGTTGCTAGAGTAGTTGAACAATCTTTAGCCGAAGTTGACGGAAGCTTAATTGAAGCAGCACAAAGCTTTGGAGCAAGCAAATTGCAAATTGTTTGCAAAGTGTTGCTGTGGGAAGCTTTACCTTCGCTAATTCGCGGAGCTGCGCTTACATTTATTACGCTTTTTGGATTCTCCGCAATGGCTGGAACAGTTGGCGCAGGCGGACTCGGAGATATTGCAATACGATACGGATACCAGCGCTATCAATACGATGTGATGGCAGTGGCTGTTATTCTTTGCATTATCCTCGTGCAGATTGTGCAAAGCTTGGGAGATTTTATTTCACGCGCAATCAATCATCACGAACGCTAAAGAATTTCGCAACATACCCACCACCAATTAAATGCACATAATCGTGTAAACTTACTGGTAATTCGACATTTTGCAGGGGTGCTTTCGAAAGAAGGCTGAGATGGTATTAATTTGCCTAACCCTTCGAACCTGTTAGTTAATACAACGTAGGGAGCAACGATTTTAGTATGACATCGAATTATCCGTACGCATCAATGCGTAATCAATTTAATCTAAGTGCCTGCTTTATTGCAGACCCACAAGCTTGTAATAATCGTCCACTTACAGATATTGTCGATGATGCTTTGCGCGCTGGAGCGACTTTTATTCGTCTTCATTGCAACAATGAAAACGCTAAAGAAATCACTACTATTGCACGCGATATTGCACAAATCATCGAAGACAATAACAAATGCGATTCTGTAACTTTTGTTATCGATGAACGTGTTGATGTCGTTTGGCAAGCTCGCAATCAAAGCATCAAAGTTGACGGAGTGCATTTAGCACAAAGCGACATGGAGCCTAGAGAGGCTCGCGCACTTCTTGGCGAAGATGCTGTAATCGGCTTATCTGTTGAAACCGAAAGCTTAGTTAAAGTAATAAACGAACTGCCAGATGGATGCATTGATTACATTTGCGTAACAGCAATGCACAATCCTGAAGAAGGATGCGAAAGCACTACTGCCGCTTACGAATTGGAAGCAAACCACACAACGCTGGACGAAGCGAAAATTAATACGATTTGTTCCGCAAGTGATTTCCCAGTTCTAGTTGGCGGAAGAACTGCGCTCGACGATATCGATACAATCGCTCACACTAAGGCTGCAGGATGGTTCGTTTCTGAAGCACTGTATTCTTCAGAAACACCAGAATCAACTATGCGTGAGTTTGTTGAACATTGGAAAGCTGTGCGAGGCGAAGAAAAGCACGGCTACGCTAAGCGAGTAATAGTTGCAGAAAATTCTGAATCAAAATCTTCAGAAACTCAAGAAAAGAAACCAACTTTTATTAACGCTAAAGAAGCAAAGGATGCTGCGAAATTAGCTAAACAACAGCGAGTTGACATTGCAGCTCGTGGTTGCACTCAGCGCGATAAAGCTCATATTCGCAAAACAACTCCAGTTCATTTTGAGTATGAATATGGTTCTTACGATTTGGAAGTTCCTTATACGGAAATTAAGCTTTCGGATACTCCTGGCGTAGGTCCTAACCCGCCTTTTAAGGATTACAATACTGAAGGTCCAAAGTGCGATCCGAAGGAAGGCTTGGCTCCGCTTCGACTTGACTGGATTCGCGACCGCGGTGACGTTGTGGAATATGAGGGTCGCAGGCGCAATCTTCAAGACGACGGCAAGCGCGCAATTAAGCGAGGCAAAGCTTCTAAAGAATGGCGTGGTCGCACGCATAAGCCAATGAAGGGCGCAGATCATCCGATTACGCAAATGTGGTACGCTCGTCACGGAATTACTACTCCGGAAATGCAATATGTTGCAACGCGCGAAAATTGCGATGTGGAGCTAGTTCGCGAAGAAATTGCAGCAGGACGCGCTGTAATTCCTTGCAATATTAACCATCCTGAAGCTGAGCCTATGATTATTGGCTCGCGCTTCTTAACTAAGCTCAACGCAAACATGGGTAATTCTGCTGTTACGTCATCTATCGACGAAGAAGTAGAAAAGCTTACGTGGGCTACGAAGTGGGGTGCGGATACCGTTATGGATCTTTCCACCGGTAACGATATTCACACAACGCGCGAATGGATTTTGCGCAACTCCCCTGTGCCAATTGGAACAGTGCCAATGTATCAGGCTTTGGAAAAAGTTGAGGATGACGCTTCTAAGCTCAGCTGGGAGCTTTTCCGCGACACTGTTATTGAGCAGTGCGAGCAGGGCGTTGACTACATGACTATTCACGCTGGCGTGCTTCTTCGCTACGTGCCGCTTACTGCAAACCGCGTAACCGGTATTGTTTCTCGTGGTGGCTCAATTATGGCTGAATGGTGCTTGCAACATCATCAAGAGAGCTTCTTGTATACGCATTTTGAAGAATTATGCGAGATTTTCGCAAAGTATGATGTTGCATTCTCTTTGGGCGATGGTTTGCGTCCAGGTAGCTTGGCTGATGCTAACGATGCGGCTCAGCTTTCCGAACTTATGACACTTGGCGAGCTTACGAAGATCGCTTGGAAGCATGACGTGCAGGTGATGATTGAAGGCCCTGGTCACGTGCCATTCGACACTGTGCGTATGAATATTGAGATGGAGAAGGCGATTTGCCAGAATGCTCCATTCTATACGCTTGGTCCTTTGACTACGGATACCGCACCGGGCTATGACCACATTACTTCCGCAATTGGTGGCGTGGAGATTGCACGATACGGCACTGCAATGCTTTGCTATGTGACTCCTAAGGAGCATTTGGGGTTGCCTAACAAGGATGACGTGAAGCAAGGCGTGATTGCGTATAAGATTGCTTGCCACGCAGCTGATCTTGCTAAGCACCATCCACATGCTATGGATCGCGACAACGCAATCAGTAAGGCTCGCTTTGAGTTCCGCTGGTTGGATCAGTTCAACTTAAGCTACGATCCGGATACCGCAATCGCCTTCCACGACGAAACGCTTCCTGCAGAACCGGCAAAAATGGCGCACTTCTGCTCGATGTGCGGACCAAAGTTCTGCTCGATGGCTATTTCGCAAAATATTCGTAAGCGTTTTGGCGGAGCAGCTCAGCAGGAGCAGCTCGTTGAAGAAGCACGCAGTCAGGCAATTGCCGATGGTATGAAAGAGATGAGCAAAAAGTTCCAAGAATCCGGCTCATCGCTGTATCAAAGCGTGAAAGCATAAAATGCAGAAGTACGGAAGCAAAAACTGAATTGCAAGTGCTTCAATAACAATACTTACAACGGATAACAATAGAAGAAGGTTGATATAAACCAAAGCGAGTTTTATAGTGAGCTATTACGCTTGCTATAAGACTCGCTTTCTTTATATTCGCATTTAGATTCTATTAATCCGAACTTTTCGTTGCACGCTTGTAAAGTTTCTGCCGCCTTACAGCAAAAATCCGACCTTTTCGTTGCACGCTTGTAAAGTTTCTGCCGCCTTACAGCAAAAATCCGACCTTTTCTGTACACAAGCGTATAGAAAATGTCGGATTAGTAATTGAGAACTGTAGTATTAAAGAATATTAAATCACATAATGTTTAATCACAAAACTTCAATAGAAATAATACCTACAGGCTCAAGAGGAGCATCAGATCGATCAGTTGCGACAGCCTCGAGCTTATCGACAACCGCCTTCGATTCATCGTCAGCAACTTCGCCGAAAATTGTATGGTGACCGTCAAGCCATGGAGTTGGCACAGTTGTAATGAAGAACTGCGAACCGTTAGTGCCATGCAAACGACCGTCACGACCGCGACGCTTTCCAGCATTTGCCATAGCGAGCAAATAAGGCTTATCAAACTTCAAGGATGCGTCAATTTCATCGTCAAACTCGTATCCAGGACCGCCAGTTCCGTTACCAAGTGGGCAGCCACCCTGAATCATGAAGTCCTTAATAATGCGGTGGAAAGTTAAACCATCGTAAAATGGCTCATGCGAAGGTTTTCCACTGAATGGGTCAAGCCACTCACGCTCGCCGGTAGCTAAGCCAACAAAATTTTTGACGGTTTCAGGCGCGTTACTGTCAAACAAATTGATTTTTATATCGCCTTCAGAAGTATGCATAATAACTGTAGTCATGTGGTAATTCTCCCATATTTTCAAGACTGTTTCAATTCGTGTTAGATAAAAATATTCGCATACAAAAATGCCTCACTTTGCGTAGTAAAGAAAGACGCAAAGTGAGGCACATTTTACATTAACTTCATTATGCTAATTAACCCAATACTCAGCAAACTTACTGAATACAATTAAGCAAACATTAAGCAGCTCTAAAACTAGCTGATCTGCAATAACCAGACCAGCTAGCAAATATCCTACTTATTACTATGACGAGAAGTACCACGACGCTTAGCCGAGAAAAGCGCAGCACCAGCAGCACTAAGAGTTGCAGCAAACAAGCCAAACACAGACACGTCACTACCAGTCTTACTAAGCTGAGCAACACTACCACTCTTCAACACCTGAGCGCGCACAGAAGCACGAACATCAGCCGCATGAGCCTTAGCAGCAGCCAAAGCCTTACGAGCAGCAGAAAGATTCTGAACCGCAGCATCAACCTGAGCCTGAGTAGCGTTAGGATCAACAGCAACCTTCTTAGCCTCAGCCAAAGCAGCATCAAGAGCAGCCTGAGCCTTAGCAACTTGAGCATCCACCTGCTTCACAGCCGGATTATTCTCAACAGCAGCATCAAGAGCAGCAGAATTTACGCCATTAGCATTATTAGCGTTAGCGTTGGCAGCATTGGTGTTAGCAGTGTTACCTGCATTACCAGAGTTTACGCCAGCACCAGCGTTACCAGCTACGTTGGCAGAATTACCAGTATTAGCACCAGCACCAGCGTTACCGTTACCAGCATTTCCAGGCTGCAAATCAGACTCAGCACCCTGAATCTGAACATTCAACTCACCCTTATCCACAGTAGTAGGCGCATTATCATTCACACCATAACCAGCTTCAGAACCAGAACCAGCATTACCAGTTCCAGTTCCAGCACCAGTTCCAGTATTATCAGTTCCGGCACCAGGAGTTGGAATCGGGTTTGGAGTTGGCTTCAAATCATTCTCAGCCTTCTTCAAATCCTCAGTAGCCTGATTCACCTGATCCTGTGTAGCATTCGGATTATTGTTCACTTCGTTAGCGTGATCCAAAGCATGATCATAAGCCTGCTTCTTATCCGAAGGAGCATTCGTATAATCATCAGACTTCTTCACATCACCACTATTCGCAATCTCATGCTGCAAACCACTCTTATCAACCGAAGGAGCCGGGGTTGGTTCTGGCTTCTTACCATCCAACGCAGTCTTAGCAGTAGTAATAGCCTGAACAGCGTTAGCAACCTCATCAGCCGTAGCATCAGTCTTAGCTAACACGCTTTGACCATCACTAATAGCCTTATCGTAAGCACCCTGCTTATCAGCATCAGCATACTTATACGCGTCAGAATCCTTCACCTGCCCAGCAGCATCAACAAGAGCCTTCAAATCACTCTTATCAACAGAAGGAGCCGGGGTTGGCTTTTGTTCCTTACCATCAAGATCCTTAGCAGCATTCTGCAATGCAGCCAATGCATCATTAACAGCTTTTTGCTTCTGTTCTTGAGTCTTTGGATCCTCGCCGGCAGCCAACTGTTTCCTGCCCTCAGCATCCGCAATTGCATCTTCAGCCGCCGTAAGCGCCTTATCGAAAGCCTTTTTCTTATCATCAGAAGCATTCTTATACTTCACATCATTCTTCAAAGGCTTATCTTTGTCGACTTCAGCTTGCAATGCAGTTGTATCAATGCCGTCAAGAGCCTTGCGAGCATTCACTAAGTTAGCAAGAGCAGCACCGATTGCATTCTGCTGAACTGCAGCATCAGCACCAAGCGCAGTTGGATTCTTTGTTGCATTTTCAAGAGCAGCTTTTGCAGCTTCAAGAGCTTTGTCGAATACTTCCTTCACATTCTTAGTTGCATTCTTGTATACAGGATTATCCTTCAAAGCAACATCAGCATCGTATTCTTTTTGCAAGTCGTCAGTGTACAAACCAACACCCTTAACAGTGCTATCAAGGCCTTGCATAGCTGTAAGCAAATCGTTGTACAAAGCGTTAGCACCGTCAGCGTTAATATTGTCGCTGTCTGCGCCATCAACCTTATCTAGTTGAGTGTTTGCAGCCTTCAAAGCAGCATCGAAAGCATCCTTCTTAGTTTGCTCAGCAGAAGAATACTTTTTATCTTTATCATCTTTCTTAAGCGCGTCTGCACTCGTAGCAAGATCAGCCAAACGCTTCATCACACCGTTCAAGTTCAACGCTTGCTCAAGAGCATCATCGATGTCATCCTTGCCGTCAGCATGATCAGAAGCATCAGTGCTATCAAGAAGATCCTCATAATACTGCTTTTGAGCCTTGTTCAAATACTTAAGATCAGCAATCTGCTTCTTAGCATCCTCAATCTTTTGAGCTTTCAAGTAACGATTAGCAATACCGGTTGGATCACCAAGCTTAGTTGCAGCATTGATTTCTTTCGTAGCTTTTTCCTTGTCAGCAGCAGAAAGATTACTTGCATTAATACGTGCAATCTGAGCTTTCTTCTCTTCGGCAAGTGCAGAATCTTGATCGTTGGTGATACTAGAAGTATCGCGCTTAGGCGTATTATTCTTGATATCTTCCTTAGCAGCATTAAGCGAAGTATCTACGCCATCAACAGCCTTCTTGATTTCAGAAGGCTTAGTTGCTTTGTTAACAGCAGATTCAGCATCATCAATAGCTTTAATAGCAGCATTATACTTATCTTTAGCTTTCGTCTGTTGATCAGCACTTAAAGCATTATATGCTGCAACAAGCTCTGCTTTCTTAGTTTCAAGCTTCGCAATACCAGCATTCCTGGCATTCTGCTCATTACTTGTATTCTGTAGCTTTGCAGCTTCGAGAGCATCACGAATCTCAGATGCAGATGCAGGATTTGCTTGCAACTTCTCAGCCAAAGTCTTAAGCGTAGAATCTTCTTCTGGCGTAGAGCCAAGTACGCTGTTAAGAGCAGCATCCTCAACGTGGTTTGGATCAGACGAATCATCTTTTCCACCCTTACCGTGATCGAGGAACACAAACTTTTCTTTTTGTGCTTCTTCCTTAACGCCCTTAAGCTCATCTGCTAGCTTTGCAGCATCAACAATCTTTTGAACGTCTGCAGGAGCCTTAACATCTACACCATTAAGCTTATTCTTAAACTCCGTCTTTTCTTCAGTTGACAAATGAGTAAGAGCATCGATTGCTTTCTTAGCAGCTTCTTTAGCAGCATCGAGTTTCTGCTGGTTCTCAGCGTCAGCACCATTCTGATTGCCGCTTATTTCACCCTTAATCTTAGGATCATTAGAAGTTGAGTTCTGATTTGCTTTCTCTGCAGCTTCCTTCAAAATGTTTTGAATCTGCTCAGCAGTAGTTGCTGCATCAATACGCTTATCAAAACCATCCTTATCTGTCTTAGTCAGATTTGGATTATGATCGATAGTCTCCTTAGCTTGCTTCTTCATCTCGTTAAGAGCATCGTCGCTAAGCTTTGGAGTTTCTTCCTTCTTCTTGTAGCTAATAGCAACAGTGAAAAGCTGAGTACCCTTGGCATCCTTAAATACCATTGACTTATAATCAGCGGCATCGCCAGTCTTACTGGAAGTAACTGACTTAATATTATCGTCAGCAATCTCCATATCAATAGTGCCAGACTTTGGAGTTAAATCAGTAGGCAAAGCTGTAGTAACAGTATTAGCATGGAAATTGTCGCTCTTATCGTAGTTAGCTTTTACGAACGCTTCCACAGCCTTCTTGAAATCATCTTCAGTAAGCTTGTTTGGATCATCAACTACAACGTCACCAGCAGAGTTGTACATACGATCAGCATGCTTTGCTTCACTCAGCTTCTTAATAAGATCACGAAGCTCTCCGGCATCATTCATTTTATCAATAGCATTATCAGTTATTTTATCTTTATCTAAACCAGCTCTTGTAAAGTCAGATTTAGTAAGATTTTTCTTCTCATCCAAAAGCTGCTTAGCAAGAGCCTTCAGCTGATCAATAGTGTTATCCGTAGGAGTCTGCTGAGTATTACCCTTTTTAACATACAAATCGCTGGGTTTGATGGTAAACAACGGCATTGTCTGAGCGGAATCCCAGTCACCATTATCATCGTTGTCAGCCCATGGGTGGCCAATCACCTGGATGCCAAAGTCATTGCCTACTATACTAAACGAACTCATTGGTCCATAATTACTACCTGAAGCTTCATACGCACCCATATTGTGAGTACCATTTTTTGGAGTCCAAGTCTTTTTAACAGTAATGCTATCACTAATAGAAGATAGATCAGCTTCAGATACATTATCGTAATTGTCTGTTACAAACTGCTTTAGTGCCTTAATGGCATCTTGAGCATTTGGCTTATCTCCATCAATCTCAATTTTTCTAACGTTATATGTAAACGTATTCTTTGGATTATCTGTGTCAGTATCGGTCTTGCTCGTAGGCGTCTGCTGCGTAGGATTCTGAGTACCAGTTCCAGTTGACTTCTTCTTATAGAAGATGCCGATTGGATACTTTCTATCTTCATATCCTTTAGCTTTAAAAGTTACCGTACCAGTTGCAATATCAATCTTTGCAGAAGTAAGAGTTACAGTCTTATTACTATCGCTTGCGTCCTTAGCTGTTAAAGCTTGCAATGAAGCTTCAAGGTTGTTAAGTTGATCCTGACCAACTGTTGCATTCTTATCAAATGGATCGAAATTAACTTCCGTAGGTGTTGCCGGCAAATCAACCGTAAACTCTTTGGTAGTTTGCTTTTGCTCAGGCTTTGTAGCTTGCGTCGGCTTCTTCTTCAAGAACATCCAAGCAGGAATGGTAGTTTGTGAACCATCTGCCCAGGTAATTACAGCATTGTTTTTGTTATCAAACGTTACAGGAGACGTATTCTTGTTATGCTTTTTAGCAGCTTGATAAACAGGGAAACTCTTATTTGCTTCATCAAATGCCGACGCAATAGTAGTCTTTTGATCTTGAGTTAATGACTTAGATGGGTCATCTACTTCCGTAGGAACTGGAACGCGATACGGTGCCCAATCGGCGATAGTTGCGCCTTGATACACCAAATCTGTAGAAGGAATAGTAAGCTCTGATCCATCAGCATAAGTAACTTTTGCACTGCCGTCTTCTTGAACGCGAATTTCATAATGGTTGTTAGTTTTCTTCACATTCTGCAAGAAGGCATTAGGCGTAGAACCACCATTAGCATTAATAATTGCCTGAGTTACCGCAGTCTTTTCATCAGACGTGAGCTTCGACAACTTCACTACAGGCGTACGAGCTGGAAGCGTTGGCTTATACTTGTCTTTATCTGTTTCGTTCTTTAATACCAATAAGCTAGCCGGCATAACACGCTTAGTGCCGTCTGTAAAAGTAATAGTCGCATTACCTTTAGCATCAACACTAATGCCGTTTTCTGCTACCAGTTGATCAAACAGATTTGGATGGTCTTTATCGTTACTCTTATTAGCATCATTAATAGCAGTTTTTACTGCTTTCTGTTCATTATCATCAAGCGAGTCAAGATTCTTTACAGGCGTCAGCTTAGGATATTTCAATTCCAAATGATCCGCAATCTTTGGTGCACGCATCGTGCTGCCTGCAACGTAACGCCAATTACCAACACCGCGGTAAATGCCTGCAACAAACAATAGCGGCTTCTGATCGCGCTGCTTCCAAGCATCATCTGTCATTTCTGCTACATACGACATTTCGTAGTAGCGTTGACCAGCAGACTCCCAGTCAGCAAAAATACCTTGAAGACCGTTAGCATTACCATCCTTGTAAATATTCCACTGATCTCTGGTATTACCAGAATTATCGTAATCTCCTGATTTACCACCAATACCGACCATACGCTGCCAACCCTTGCCATCGATGGTCTTGTCGCTACCAGAGTAATAATCGCGTGAAACACTGTGTTTCCACTGATCTATGCTGTTATACGTGTGGTCACTTGCTACAACATAGCCTTGCCTTGAAGCATTTTTCAACTTTTTAGCGCCAGGAGTAGATGGACTAGAAGCCTCTTGAGTTCCTCGCTCATTCCTTACCAAGCGGATTTGGGAAATCGTATCTGCTTTCAAACCATTTGGCACACCAAACCACCAAGTTGGTCTTAAATCCCACTTATCTGGTTGTTTATTGGCATCCTCAGGATTATTAGAAGTATATTCAACGCGCACAAACTTACCAAGCGGATCAACACCATCGTTTCCACCTTTAAGCGCGTCAGCCTTAGTTTTATAATATGTTACTTTAATCAGCAAACGCTCTTTACTGTAATCAGCGTCAGCTTTGTAGCCGTAATAAACGCGAGCACCATCACCACTTACATAGCCGTCAGCATACGCAGGCAAAGGAGTAGAAACGAATACCCCCCCCCCCAATCACCATAGCACCTGCGAGCATAGCTGCGCACACGCTCTTAGAAAGTGGCGCGTAAATAACGCTGTTACTAGATTTTTTCATAGACTTTTGCAAATCAGCAAGATGCTTTGCACTCATGATCTTCTTCGTCATTATTCCTCACTTCAATAATGTGTCTTCTTTATGTTTCTGCTTATACATAATTTGTAATATGCAATCATGCGGCAGCCAATAAATTAGCATTCGCTTCTTTGTTTCATACCAATTTGCTATTTACACAACGCTTCATACTCTCTTAATACGTTTCAATATGCATAAAAATGTGCAAACTGACACTCATACAGGTTGTATGATACTCACATGTTCATACATTGCAAGTAGTTTTATGCTATAATTTCGTAATTTGTATTTCACTACCGCATGAATCCCACATGAATTGCATATTACGACGTCATAATATTTATTAAAAATTACGACACACACGAGATTATTAGTTACTTAAGATACGGCTTTAACTCTTTAATAAGCAAGCCATTAGAAGCAACCACATCATTTTCCTTGCGCCAATGAATAGGGCTTCCATCCCACTGGCACATCTGGCACTGCGCCTCTTCCACAACCACAGCACCAGCAGAAACAGCTGGAATATCCCAATAATGCAAGTGAGGCTCAAAATAAGCGTCATAAGTGCCATCTGCCACCTTGCACAAGTCGAGCGACGCAGGCCCAATACGCTTAATATCCGCAGGGCATCCTTCTTCAACAGAAGCAACTACGCCAAGTGCGCGCTTAGATTCACCAGGTATATAAGACATTCCGTAACAAACCACAGATCCTTGCAAAGTAGAAGTTGTGGAAGGCGTAATCTTCTCGCGCTTCTCTCCTTGCGGAGTCCTACGAATACGAATAGCACCCTGACCCTTTGCAGCCAAATAAGTCAATCCCAACGCAGGAGCGTGCACAACGCCAAGAACCGGACGAGCGGAGCCTTCATCGTTAAACTCAAAAAGCGAAACCGTAAGAGTCCACTCAGCCATATCGCGATTAAAATTAATAGCGCCGTCAACGTTTCCAACACACCAAAAACGGTCTCCCGGATTGCACTGCTCCGGCCTAGTTTGCCAAAAACCTTGGAAAGGATTCACATAAGTCAAACGATTTTGAATAAAACGCACGAGCTTATCACCAAAACCAGATTCAGATTTATTAGGATCACCCAACGCAATCGACGTCATATCTTGAGGGCTTAATTGATCCTGATACGCATGTTTACCAACATCTTCCAAAATACGCGCAACTTCAAGCGCAACTTCTCGTAAATTCAACTTACACTCCCTACCCTAAATGCATAAATTCCCGCATTTATGCACACTCTCTCTCCTATAAATTAACTTTATTTTACTCACTTAATAGAAAGATTCACCAACACATTTAAGCTCTGTGGTTAAAAGATACAGAACTTTCACAAAAAAATTTAATCATTAATCTTTAATCATTGCTTCATTATTTTACATTGCTTATGTACATTCATCAACTTTTCGTTCTATAAATGCAAGAAATCCTCTTATTAATTCGCATTCAAAAAACGCAAGACAACGCTTAAATCGCGAGTAAGAATGCGGTAAGAAGTGGCCGCTTGAACTGCTGGTTTTGCGCAAAAAGCTACGCCTAATCCAGCGAATTTAATCATTGAAATATCGTTCGCTCCATCCCCCACTGACACAGTTTGTTCGGGATCAATTCCAAGATTAGTTGCCCAAGTTCTAAGCGCTTCAACTTTTGCATTAGCATTAACAATATTTCCAAGTACGTTGCCAGTAAGCTTTCCATCAATAGACTCTAAATGGTGAGCCGCCCAAAAATCAATATTCAAACTCGGCAAAAATTCGTCCAAAATCTCGTGAAAACCGCCAGAAACTGCGCCAACTTTCCAACCATGTGTATGAAGCGTGTCAATTAAAACATTCGCGCCTTTAGTTACATGAATTTTAGAAATAATACGCTTTTTGCACTCGTCAAGATTCAAATCGCGAAGCATACACACGCGCGAACGCAAGGAAGTATCGAAAGTAATTTCGCCACGCATTGCTCGCGCTGTAATCTCAGAAAGCTCATCTCCGCATCCAGCTTCTGCACCGAGCAAATCGATAACTTCTTCTTCAATAAGCGTTGCATCAACATCCATAACCAAAAGCCCAGGTTTAGACAAAGTTGGCAACATCGAAGAAAAGTTCATACTCATAATTTTATGCGCAGTAAGCTGCTGCCGAAAGCCTGGCTCCGCGCGCCCAGTCTGCCGCTTTCATAGCTTTCTTACCTTGCGCTTTTACTTCCAAAAGCTCAAGTGCGCCGCTTAAAGTACCGACCCAAACTTGCTTCTTACCAGCAAGTAATTTTCCAGGATCAAGCTTCATCAATTCCTCACCATGTGGATTGTTAGCATCTGCAGGAACTGCGCGCAAAACATGCAAAGTAATCGGCTCTGCGTTATTCTCATCGTCCGCGTGAAGTTCGCACCACGCACCTGGATTCGGCGTACAAGCGCGAATTTGACGATCAACAGCAAAAGCTGGCGCATGAAAATCAATGTGAGCATCTTCAACAGTGATTTTTTGCGCAACTTCTTGAGGAGTTTGATCTTGATCAACCGGCACAATTTCACCAGTTTCCATGCCACGAAGAGATGCTGCAAGAAGCGGAGCGCCGTCGTTTGCAAGTCGCGCAAGAAGATCGCCAGAATTTTCGTGAGGCTCAATTTTTGTAGTAAACTGCGCCAAAATAGGCCCGCAATCCATGCCGCGCGTAATGCGAAAAACAGTAGCACCTGTAATGTCATCTCCAGCCCAAATGGCGCGCTGCACAGGAGCTGCACCTCGCCATTGCGGAAGAAGCGAAAAATGAAGATTATACCAACCGAGTGGCAACGCGTCTAAAACATTCTGGCGCAAAATCTTACCGTATGCTACAACTGCTGCAGCTTTTGCACCGGTTGCCGCAAGCTGTTCAAGAAACACATTTTCATCTTTAGGATCCGACTCAAGCACTGGCAAGCCGAGCTCAAGAGCAGCCTGTTTCACAGGGCTTGGCACAAGCTTTCTGCCACGACCAGTCGGAGCGTCCGGTCGCGTAAGAACAGCGCGAACATCAAAATGCTCACTATCTTTAGCTAACTCGCGAAGAGATGGAACCGCAACTTCCGGAGTTCCAGCAAACAATATTGGTAATGCCATATTTCCCCACTATTTTAAATTAAAGCAGTAAATTAAATCCGTTTAAAGCAGTAAATTAAATCCGTAAAATCAGCCGGCAAAAGCTTCCTTTAATTTACTAAAGAAACCTTTACGCTCACTCGACTGCTCACTTAACGAATGTTGCTGCACTTGTTTCACAGAACTATCATGCAACTTAGCAAATTTTTCAATCAAAGAACGCTCTTCATCATTCAACTTAGAAGGCGTTTGCACTAGCACATGAACCACGATATTTCCGCGATCTTTAGAACGAAGCTTCGTTACACCAAGATTTGGCAAAGTAATAGTGTCTTCGTTTTGGCAGCCTGCAGGAATAGTTATTTTTTGAGTACCATCAAAAGTGTCGATTTCAAGACTGCGACCAAGAACAGCCCAGCTCATAGGAACTGTAATCCAGCAATGCAAATCATCCTCGTTGCGAGTAAATTGCTTATCTGCACGAATATGAATATCAACGTACAAATCGCCAGCAGGACCGCCACACTCACCAACGCTTCCTTGAGAAGCTAAGCGCAAACGACTGCCATCACGAATTCCAGCCGGTACGTTCACGCCAACTTCACGAATTGAACGCACGCGACCATGACCGTGGCAGTTTTGGCAAAGATTCTTAATAATCGTGCCATGACCTTCGCAATGCTCACAAGGCATCGAAGACATCATTTGACCGAGCATAGTGCGCACAACTTTTTGACAGAAGCCGGAACCGTGACATGCTGAGCACTGTTCTGGAGCGGAATTGTCGGCAGAACCGGAACCAGAGCAATCCTTACAAACACCAAAAGTAGTTAACCGTACGCTAACGTTTCCGCCAAAAATAGCGGTTTTCAAATCAATACGAGCCTCAGCTAACGCATCGTCACCAGGCTGCACACGCGAAATTGGTCCTTGCGAATTGCCGAAAGAGCCACCAAAGAATTGGCTGAAAATGTCGCCCATTCCCATGTCTGCAAAACCAGCGCCTGAAGCTCCGGCACTTCCTGCAGAAGGATCGTTAGGATCAACACCCATGTCTACCATTCGACGCTTTTCAGGATTAGAAAGCACGTCATAGGCAGCATTTACTTCCTTAAACTTTTCTTCAAACTCAGCGCCTGCAATATCAGGATGATATTTGCGGCTCATCTTGCGGTAGGCTTTGCGAATTTCGTCGTCGCTAGCATTGTGATCAACGCCTAGAACTTTGTAGTAATCAGTCAATTAATTCCCCTTTTACCTTTTTCTAAAATCATTTTTGCATAAGGCACAGCCAGACATAAGCCGAATAACCAGCCATAAACCAGCCATGTTTTTATGAATTTTCGGATATAAACGAATTAAGGTAGCGCGCAACAGCCTTAACAGCAGTCATCGTTGCAGCATAATCCATATGCGTAGGACCAATTGATCCAATAAAAGCAGAGTCAGAATCAGCATTGTAGCCGTAAGCGCTTGTTACAACAGAAGCGTTAAGCAAACCAGGAGTATGCGTTTCCGAGCCGATTGCAACACTAACACCACTTGCACAATCGCTTGCTTCCTCACTTAAAGAAGTCATAAGTCGCATAATAACAGCCTGTTCTTCGAGTGCGTCAAAAAGTGAAGCAAAATCAACAATACTTTGTCTATGCGCAAGTTGAGAAGCTCCAGCCATGTATAAGTCGTGAGCATGCTCACCGTCATGCATATCTTCTAAAGCGTTAGCAAGTTGACTAATAATTTGCAAAGCTGATGCTAAATCTTTGTGATTTGCGAGCGCATAAACGCGTTGTGAAGCAGATGAAAGGGATAGCCCAATGCAGCACTCATTAACCATATTAGTTAGATGCAATAAGTCATCTGAATTTATATTAGTTGCTTGAATCATGTGCTGAGCTACGCCTCCAGCATCTGTAATCACAACAACCAAAAGCGTAGAAGACGATACTTGAACAATCTCAATTCTTTTTACTTTTGACTTAGACAATGCTGGAGATGCTACGAGAGCGACTTGACCCGTAATACTTGCAAGAAGACGTGCGGAACGTTGCAAAGTATCTTGTAAACTGACAGATCCGCTCAAAAAGTTACGTATAGCGCGACGCTGCGGTTCAGAAAGCGGAATAACAGAAGCCAAACCGTCAACAAAGTAGCGATAGCCTTTTTCAGTAGGAATACGACCTGCAGAAGTGTGCGGTTGAACAAGGTATCCCTCCTCTTCCAAAGCCGACATATCGTTACGAATAGTAGCTGAACTCACACCAAGCTGATGATGCTTTGCAAGAGCCGCAGAACCAACAGGCTCTTGAGAACGAATATAATCCTCAACAACTGCGCGCAAAATCATCATGCGTCGTGACTGCATTACCACTCCTTACAAACACGTCTAAATACTATATTCCTATAGTAGTCTATTTCTTAGCACGCAACAGAACATAAAAGCAAACTTTTGACACACTTTGTAACATATTCGTCGCGCGCGAAAGATAGGATTGAAGGGCAATGAGAGGGTAAAAAGCCAGCGTAAGCTGTGCTTAAAAACCCGGATTATTGGAAGGAAAGTAGATCACATGACCGATTTCAACTGGTCTGCATTAGACGAGCGCGCCGTAAAGATGGCGAAGGTTCTCTCGGCTGATGCTGTTGAGCGAGCAGGACACGGACATCCTGGCTCCCCTGTTTCATTAGCACCGATTGCGTACACATTGTACCAGCATTTCATTAAGCACGATCCAGCTGACCCAAAGTGGGCTGGCCGTGATCGTTTTATTCTTTCTGGCGGTCACGCTTCGCTTACGCAATACGTGCAGTTGTTCTTCTCTGGATACGGCTTGACTCTTGACGATCTCAAGTATTTCCGTGGCGGTGCAGACACGCGTACTCCAGGCCACCCAGAATACGGCTTGACTCCAGGCATCGAAATGACTACTGGCCCACTCGGTCAGGGTCTTGCCTCTGCTGTTGGTTTTGCCTATGGTCAGCGCTTTGAGCGCGGTCTTCTTGATCCAGAAGCTCCAGCCGGCACTTCCCCATTCGATCACAAGGTTTGGGTTATCTGCGGCGAAGGCGACGTTGAGGAAGGCGTTTCTTCTGAAGCTGCTTCCTTGGCTGGAAACCAGAAGCTTGGCAATTTGACTGTAATCTTCGATGCAAACCATATTCAGATTGAAGGCGACACTAAGCTCACCTTCTCTGAGGATATTCTTGCTCGTTACCGCGCCTACGGTTGGTACACCGATGAAGTTAGCTTCATCCAGCCAGACGGCTCCTACAAGGAAGACGTTCAGGCTTTGGCTGCAGCTATTGAAAAGGCTCAGGAAGTTACCGATAAGCCTCACTTCATTAAGGTTAATACTTTGATTGCTTGGCCAACCCCAGGCAAGACCAACAACGAAGCTTCCCACGGCTCTAAGCTTGGCGAAGAAGCTGTGAAGGGCTTGAAGGAACTTTGCGGTTTCGACCCAGAAGTTCAATTCCCAATCGACGAAGAAGCTTTGGCTCACGCTCGCAAGGTTGCAGAGCGCGGCTTGGCTGCTCACAAGGCTTGGGACGAAGCTCTTGCAAAGTGGGCTGCCGCCAACCCAGATAAGGCTGCTCTCTACGAGCGCATTAAGGCTGGCAAGCTTCCTGAAGGCTTCGACAAGGCTATTGACGACTTGGTTGCTGGCTTCGAAGTTGGTTCTAAGGTCGCTACCCGTAAGGCTTCCGGCGCAGTTCTTAACGCAATTGCTGCCGTTATGCCAGAACTTTGGGGTGGTTCCGCTGATTTGGGCGGCTCCAACAACACCAACATTAAGGGTGCTGACTCCTTCGGTCCATCCGAGGATGCAACTCGCACTTGGCCAAACGTTTCCGAGCATGGCCGTCAGCTTCACTTCGGTGTGCGTGAGTTCGCAATGGGTGCTATTACCAACGGTATTTTGCTTGGTTCTGACACTCGCCCATTCAATGGCACCTTCTTCCAGTTCTCTGACTACGAGCGCCCAGCAGTTCGCTTGGCTGCTTTGATGGAGATTCCAAACCTCTACGTTTGGACCCACGATTCCGTAGCTTTGGGCGAAGATGGTCCAACTCACCAGCCAATCGAACACTTGACTGCTTTCCGCGCTATTCCTCAGCTTGAGGTTGTACGCCCTGCAGATGAGTACGAAACTGCTGAAGCTTACCGTTACTTCTTCGAGAAGAAGAACAGCTACCCAACTGCCATGATTTTGACCCGCCAGGGCGTTCCAACCCTCGCTGAGACTGCTGAAAAGGCTCGCGAAGGCGTCAAGCACGGCGCTTACGTTTTGGTTGATTGCGAAGGCACTCCAGACGTAATCATCATGGCAACCGGTTCCGAAGTTCAGTGGGCTGTTGCTGGCGCCAAGACTTTGGCAGCTGAAGGCATTAAGGCTCGCGTTCTTTCCATGCCATCTCTCGAATGGTTCGAAGAGCAGGACGAAGAGTACAAGGAAGAAATCTTGCCAAAGTCCGTCAAGGCTCGCGTTTCTATCGAAGCTGGCTTGGCATTGCCTTGGTACAAGTATCTTGGCGATTGCGGCAAGGCTGTTTCTATCGAACAGTACGGCTTGCAGGGTGACGGCGGTCAGAACATGATCGACTTGGGCATTACTGCTGAGCACGTAGTAGAAGCTGCTAAGGCTTCTATCGAAGAAGCTCGCGCTTAAGTAAATAAGCGAAATAAAGCTTGATGTATCAAAATAAAATTGATATGTCACAAAACTAGAAGTGCTGACGAAACACTTCGCAAGAAACAGCGACGGCGTGTTGATGCCGAGCTACCGTTGGTTCGACATCAACCGCTGTTTCTTGTAAAAACGCCAAACTACCGACGTGCCCCAATTGGTGGAGCACAGTGTTAAGGAGATAACATGACTGAAGCAACGCAGCGCACCAGCGATTCCGGCGTTTCTATTTGGTTGGACGATTTGTCCCGTACCCGCATTGAGTCCGGCTCTTTGCAGGATTTGATTGCTAATAAGAATGTTGTTGGCGTTACTACCAACCCATCCATCTTCCAGAAGGCTTTGAGCCAGGTTGGCCCATACGATGCACAGCTTAAGGAACTCGGCAAGGTCGACGTTGAAACCGCTATCCGCGAGTTGACCACCACCGACGTTCGTAACGCAACCGATATCTTCCGCGAGATCGCTGAAAAGACCGACTTCGTTGACGGTCGCGTCTCCATCGAAGTTGATCCACGCTTGGCTCACGATACTGCTAACACTGAGAAGCAGGCTGAAGAGCTTTGGGCAAAGGTTGATCGTCCAAACGTTATGATCAAGATTCCAGCAACTTTGGAAGGTCTTCCAGCTATCACCGCTACCCTTGCTAAGGGTATTTCTGTGAATGTAACCTTGATCTTCTCCCTCGAGCGCTACGAGCAGGTTATCGATGCCTTCATCGAAGGTATCGCTCAGGCTGCCGCTAACGGCCACGACTTGAAGCACATTGGTTCCGTAGCTTCCTTCTTCGTCTCCCGCGTTGATACCGCTGTTGACAAGCTCCTCGAAGCTAACGGCTCTGCTGAAGCTAAGGCTCTTGAAGGCAAGGCTGCTGTTGCTAACGCTCGCTTGGCTTACGAACTCTTCGAGAAGAAGTTCGCAGCTGACCCACGTTGGGCTGAGCTTGAGGCCAAGGGTGCTAAGAAGCAGCGTCCACTTTGGGCTTCTACTGGCACAAAGAACGCAGCTTACTCCGATTGCAAGTATGTTGACGAGTTGGTTGCTGAGCATGTTGTTAACACCATGCCAGAAAAGACTTTGAACGCTCTTGCTGATCACGGCAACGGCGCTCCTTCCGTCAAGGGTACTTACGAAGAGAGCCACGCTGTTATGAACAAGCTTGCTGAGCTTGGCATCAACATCAAGGACGTTACCGACAAGCTTGAGGCCGACGGTGTTGCCGCCTTCATCAAGTCTTGGGATTCCGTGATTGCTGACGTGCAGTCCGGCATCGATCGTGTAAACGCCTGATTTGATTAATCAGTAATAAATAAACATAAACCGCACATGTTCGTGGATTAATTCACACATGTGCGGTTTTTTTGTTTGTGCAGCACTCCAAACACGAGGAAAACTCCCCACAATTGGAGCGCTCAAGCAGACTAACCAACTGAGAAAGTAACGGCGATTACTTGCCAGAAAGAGTTTGCCAGCGAGATTTGGTTAAAACGTTACGATGGCGCACGCGAGTTTCGTGCATAAGCGATTAATTCACACATGTGCGGTTTTTGTTTAACTGCGGTTAAAAACGTAGGTAGTAGCTCGACCTTTTCCACAAACTGAAATATCTCCTCTACTAACTAAATCAGATAACAATTGCTTAGCCTTGGTACTACCCACGTTAAGAATATTTTGCACTTGCTCACGCTTTATTGTTCCATGATTATGTACTGCTTCAATAATCTTTTTATAGCAATCGTCAACGCTCATACGTTTATGCGAGTTATTAGAATCTTGCGAAAGTGAATTTGTAGTAAGTTCTGAATTATAAGTACCGTTCACTAAATTCAATGAATTAGCATTAAGTTCAGTTTTGTTTTTTGAAGAACCAGATACAAAGTTATTCTTATCGCTTACAAAAAATTCAAGAGTAGTACGGTCTGGATTAAAGGACTCACTTAACATTGGATAGCGTATTCCAGCCCAATCACAACCAGCTCTCATAGCATCAAATCCGCTTCCAGCACGTTCAACAACAGAAATCAGCGCGAACATTTTAAGCAGTGCTGGATTCCGAGAATCAGAAAAACCTCCAGCTAAAGCCACTTCTACAGGCATACGTAAGCAACCCGGGTTTGCAAAAGAAAGCTTAAAACCATCATTTGCGCTATTTGTTTCTATAGAAGATTGTGAAGAACCATCAACATCAGTACTCACAGCATCATCATATGTAATAACAGTGTTACCTCGCATATAATAATCAGCATGAATCAACGTGTTTGCAAGGGCTTCTCTAACTGCCATATGCAACGGAGTATCATCAACTCGTAATGACTGCGAATTAAGCAAAAATGGTACATCAATTTTACGAGAAAGACGCTGCCATACAATACTCCAAAAATCATAAAGATTTCCACTCCACGAACCATCCGAGCTGACAATCCTATGACTCCACCTACTATCAGCATTGGTAATTTCTCTGTAGTCGAGAAAATAGTACGGAAATTCCGTAATAATGCACCACTCCTGACCAAACATTAAAAGACCCGATCGAGTAGGATGCAATTTATTCGACTCGTCTTTTGCTAACGCTCCGATTCTCATAAGAAATTCATCTGTATCAAGCGTAAGCCAAGGATGTTGAGGACGCACTGCACTTAGCATATTGCGGTAAGAGCGCACAGTCTCCATATCAAAATCGTCAACACTGTGTTGCAACAGTGGAGATTGATCCATAGAATTTACGCTCGAACCATTGTCTCTGACCATCGCTTGATACTCTTCTTGCGAACATTTGTAGTCGCCTTCAAAATTACGACGATACGTACCGCCTATAGGATTTCTATTAATATAAACCGGCTTATCAGAACGATTTGCTCTTGGAACAGTTATGCGGATAATAGATTTGTTATCATCCATCTGTTCAATAGAAATATTTTCTTCAATAAGAATATTCGAACTAATTTTATTCTTATTATTTAGCGTATCCCAAATATCTTTTACCATATGTTCAGGGTTATTTACGCCAACAAGCTGTAAATTATGCTGCGCATCTTCGCCTACACCCAGCAAGATAGTTCCACCATTCGTATTAGCAAAAGCACAATACGTTTCCCACATACTTCTCGGCGTACCATTTGAAGCCGCTTTCGCTTCTAATTGATTACTCTCTCTTAGTGAAGATAGTGAATTTATATTGAACATTGCAGTCTCGCTTCGTAAGTTAGGTTTGTTGCAATATCGTTTTTTAGTTAAGTTTGTATTTATATTTGCATTTAAAATCGGACATTTTAAAACTTAAAAATATTTTTTGCGTCCGATTTTACATCCTTTTCGTCCGATTCTACTTGTTTTGCGTCCAAAAAACAAGAAAACGTCCGTAAATTTTGCAAACGCGTCCGTATTTTGTAGAACGCGTCCGATTTACTGCTATTTGCGTCCGATTATGATGATTGCAATAAACCGCTAGAGCAATTCGCTTTGAAGCCAGTTGGCAACACCGTCGTCATTGTTGGAAGCGCAAATCTCATCCGCAATCGCAAGCAAACGCGGATTACTATTCGCCACCGCTACCCCATAACCACCGGCACGGAACATGTCGATGTCAATAATATCGTCGCCAAAAACAACTGTGCGGCTAGGCTTCACGCCTAAACGATTGCAAATAACGTTCAGCGCATGCCCCTTATTTGCAAGAGGATTCGTAAGCATCCACAAAACGTCTTCGCTAATATGCAAAGAAAAATCGTCCGGAAGAATGCGCTGAAGCTGCTCTTTCTCGCTATCTCGCGGAACAATAATTATTTTGTCTGCAGTTCCGCGCGGCACATTTGAAAAGTCGGTAATAACAAAATCCTGTTTGCTCCAAAGCATACGAACGTCAAAATTAGTGTAACGAACATCATTCATCACAACGCCAAGACGTAATGTAGGGATTTTATCAAGCAAACGCAAACACACATCGCAAGCATGCTTAGAATCAAAACCAAAACGTAATAACGTGCTTATTTCGCGCTGAGAAGTAAGCTCCGAAATCGTGCTATTAGCGCAATCAAAATCGATGAGCGCACCATTGAGATACGCACAAACTTGAGCATTTAAATCGTGAATAAAATCAAAAGCACTTCCGACAGGACGAGCCGTAATAATCGCAAGAGGAATTCCGTTTTCGCGCAAACACTTAGCTGCTTTCACAGTTTCGTTGCTTAAAAAGCGCCCTTCAAAAGTATCGGCATCGTGAAGCATGGTGCCATCAAGATCCGCAATTACTAAAGAAGGAGAAAAACGCATCATAGGAAACACTTATTATAAATAAAATGGGCGAATACAACGGGCAAATAAACAGTGAAGCAAGCTTTCAGTCAAAGCTTACAAACAAAACATATAAACAAAAAAGCGCACAATCTGACAACCATGCGCTTTTCAAAAAGAATACTCAGATGAGCGAGAACTTAGTCATTAAGTTTAAAGCCACAATCACAGCAACCCAAATTAATGCAATAATAACCGTCCAACGATTTAAGTTCTTTTCTGCAACACCAGAGCTACCAGCGTTCTTCGTTAAACCGCCGCCGAACATGTCGGAAAGGCCGCCGCCCTTGCCCTTGTGCATCAAAATTAACAATGTGAGCAAAATGCTAGTGAGCACAAGCAACACCTGCAAAATAATCTTCACAGTGGACACAACCAACCTCCTGTTTTACAGTACCTGGTTAAGTCTAATAATAACCTTTGACCACTTAAGCTTATTTAGTTTCTAAACGTGTTTGTGCAGCCGTTAGTTGCACAATATTAGCAAGTTCTTGTGCATCAAGAGAAGCGCCACCAATTAAGAATCCATCGACATCTGGCTCCGCGATAAGACTTGAAGCATTAGAAGACGTTACAGATCCGCCGTAAAGAATACGGACAGTATCTGCAACATCGTCACCGAACGTAACACGCAAGTCTTCACGAATAGCCAATGCAGCTTCCTGAGCTGAATTAGCAGTGGCAACCATACCCGTACCAATTGCCCAAACTGGTTCGTACGCAATAATTAAACGCTTAGCTTGCTTCGCATCCAAATCGCGCGTTACATCATGCACTTGCCCTACAGCAAAATCGAGCGCAACACCCTGTTGACGTTCTTTAAGACTTTCACCAATGCAAAGAATTGGCTGCATTCCTGCGGCAAGCACAGCTCGAACTTGATCAACTATATTTGCATCATCTTCAGGATGATACTTGCGTCTTTCAGAATGACCAACAATAACCATTGAGCATCCAAGACTTGCAAGCATATCTGCAGAAACATCACCAGTAAAAGCTCCTTGAGCAGTAACAGAAACAGCTTGAGCTCCGTACAATATTGGCAAATGGTCAGACTCAACAAGAACTTGCACGCTTCTTATTGAAGTAAAAGAAGGCATAAGTGCAATTTCACAATCGTGATAGTCGTAATGCGCGTCACGCAGTAGCCACGCAAATTTTTGTATAAAATGCGTAGCTTCGCGGTGATTGAAATTCATTTTCCAATTACCAGCGACTAACGGCTTTCTTTTGGAAACCATAATCACCCTTAAAAAGTTTACGATTGAGATTAATAGTATTGCGCAAATTAGTGTTATGCCGACCTCGATTTATAAAGCGGATTCATAAAATCGAAAGTCGGCATAAGCGGAAATATTTAGTTTATACTTGCTCGCGTAAATATTACTTACTCAAGCAATATTACTTACTCAAGCACGCTCAAACCTGGAAGAGTCTTGCCTTCCAAGAACTCGAGAGAAGCGCCACCGCCAGTAGAAATGTGCGAGAAGCCATCTTCAGGGAATCCAAGGTTGCGCACTGCAGAAGCAGAATCGCCACCACCGACGATGGTGAAAGTGCCGTTCTTAGTTGCATCGACCAAGCCCTGGGCTACAGCGCGAGTACCAGCTGCAAACTCTGGAACCTCGAACACACCCATAGGACCGTTCCAAACAACAGTCTTGGAGTCAACAATCTTGTCGTGGAAAAGCTTCTGAGAGTCAGGACCAATATCCAAGCCCATCTTGTCTGCAGGAATAGCGTCTGCTGGAACTACTTCTGGAGCAACTGGAGTATCCCCTGCTGGGAAGCCAGCATTCACAACAATATCGGTTGGAAGTACAAGCTCAACGCCGTTCTTCTTAGCGGTTTCAATGTAGCCCTTAACCTTCTCGAGTTGATCCTCTTCAAGCAAAGAAGTACCAACTTCGTGACCCAAAGCCTTGAGGAATGTGAACACCATACCGCCGCCAATAACAAGACGATCAGCCTTAGAAAGCAAATTCTCAATAACGCCGAGCTTATCGGAAACCTTAGAGCCACCAAGTACAACAGTCAAAGGACGCTCTGGGTTTTCAGTTGCGCGAGAAAGTGCCTTAACTTCCTTCTCAACAAGCAAGCCTGCAGCTGATGGAAGATCGGCAGCAACATCGTAATTTGAACCCTGAGCGCGGTGCACAACACCAAAGCCGTCGGAAACAAATACTTCGCCAAGAGAAGCAATCTTCTTAGCGTAGGCTGCGCGCTCGGAAGCATCCTTGCTGGTTTCTTCAGCGTTGAAACGCACGTTTTCGAGCAAAACAACGTCGCCATTATTCATGGCAGCTACCTTAGCTTGAGCATCTTCGCCGTAAGTGTCTGCAGCCAAAACAACATTTGTGCCGAGCAATTCACCTAAACGCTGCGCAACTGGAGCCAAGGAAAGCTCTGGAACAACCTGACCCTTTGGACGACCAAGGTGAGCCATCAAAATCACCTTAGCACCCTGCTCACGCAAAGCCTTAATGGTTGGTAAAGCAGCACGAATACGACCATCATCAGTAATCGTCGTACCCTTGAGAGGAACGTTAAAATCAGCGCGAACCAATACGCGCTTACCACTCAAATCTCCCAAATCTTTCAGTGTCTTCATTGGTATCCTTTCCAAACCATATTGGCTTACCATATTTGACTTACATACTGGCTTACCGTGCCGGCTTACTTCGTTCAACAAAACGCAAAATCAGCCTCAAACATCAACACATTGCCGGGTGCAATTATACCGCACATCTTCAACAATCCCTATGAACAACGCAGCTTTGCACCAGTACTCTGCTAACGTTGCGTCTGAAGCTTTGCAATAATGCTTTGCAAACGTTGCTTATGAAGCTTTGCAGTAATGCTTTGCTAACAGCGATTATTTGTTGCTTAGTGAACTTTAACAGTATTGCTCTGCGGACGTTGATTTCTTACTGTCCAAAGAACACTAGCGTCATTGCTGCTGCACACACTACACCAGGCACCCCTACTACCACGCCAAAAACAACGGTGGGTGAATTTACGAGTGGGAGATAGGAATTGCTTGGTCGAGCAATATAAAAGCGGAACGATAGTAATAATCTTGTTGATGAATACTATTTTTGCCGAAAAAGTAAGTAAAAAAAAACTAAACTTAACTACACAACCGCTAAGTCCAAATAAGGTATAAGAGCGGAGCGCTGTCCTCATGGCTAATCGCCATTCGGCTGAGCTTGCACGGAAAGTCCACTGGACTTTCCGTCTGAACAAGCTCACGCTCCGAGTTGCTTTCGCGCGCTACGCTCTGAGCGCGAAAGCAGGTCGTCGCGCTAGTAATTCCTATCTCACACAACCACTCCAGAAACCCGCCAGCCAAACACCAGCCAAAAACAAAAAACGGCAGAAACTTTACGCGCATGTAAAGAAAAAGTCGGTTGCACGCCAAAAAACGGCAGAAACTTTACAGTTACGCACACAAACCACGCAAAACCAGCATTAAAGCTGCTGCATACGCGACTTCTCAACTTTCGCCGAAAGCTGCAAAAGTCTACGAATTCGCCCTGCAATCGCATCCTTTGTAATAGGAGGATCAGCCAAGTGACCAAGCTCTTCCAAACTTGCGTCGCTATGCTCAAGACGAAGCTTTCCAGCCATTAACAAATTATCCGGAATATCGTCGCCCAAAATATCGAATGCGTGACGAACCTTTTCGCATGCCTCAGCAGCAGCCTTAGCGCTACGACGCATATTCGCATCGTCAAAATTAGCCAAACGGTTTGCTTTTCCGCGAGCTTCACCGTCCGAACGCTTACCGGTCCATTCGCGAGCAGAACGAGGAGCACCAATCAAAATCAACATTCGCTCAATTGCGTCAGAATCACGCAACGTCACTCGCTCAGAACTACGAACCTGACGAGCCTTGGCGCTAATGCCAAGTCGCGCTGCCATAGTTTGCAAAGCATTTGCAGCCTCATGAGTTGGGCAAACAACTTCCAAATAACTAGCTTTGCCAGGATCCGAAATAGCACCGTGAGCCAAGAAAGCACCACGCCAAGCTGCTTTGATTTGGGCGATACTTCCACCAACAATCTCAGGTGCAAGACCCGCAACAATTCTCATACGTCGATCAAGAAGACCAGATTGCAAAGCCAATGCTGCAGCACCACGCTCAACTACCACGTCATAGCGAACTACAGTGCCCGTAGGAGTTTGACGAGAAACTTGAGCAATTGTTGCTTCCCTCTGGAAATGAGTTTTCAATACCTCAACAAGCCACTGAGCTGCACGCTGAGAATCTAACTGAGCGCGAATAACAGCCTGATTATTTACTGGCCTTAAGCCGCCAGCAAAGCGCATCATTGCTGCAGCTTGAGCCATAATGACAGTCGGGAGCTCATTGTTGTTTGAAACGAGTTCATTTTTGACGTCGTCAAGAAGAGCCAAGGGACAACCTCCTACTTTTGTTCTTCTTAAAATATGAGTGCTGTTGGGTACTTGCATGATGCTGTGGCACACGACATGCCCGGCTTTCTGTGATACAGAATACGTTGGACATTTTACCGGTTTTTGCACATGCTTTACATGCTTTTAGTACAAGATTTTTATATTTTATATAATTTACGCAATTTTATTTAATTTTTTAATTAATTTTAATTGATTAGTTTCATAATCGCATTTCGCTACTTTACTTCTTCACTACTTTACTTCTTCACTTACTACGATCTTCTCTGCAGCTCTCTTGCAGATACTGTAACTTGCAAACCGTGCAATCTCAAACGTCTAGCAAGCTCAATACTTACGGCAACAGAACGATGCTGACCACCAGTACATCCTACAGCAATAGTCACGTAATGCTTGTCTTCTTTAGCGAATCCGTCGATAGCTGTAAGAAGCGCATTTTCATAAGAATCTAAGAATGCAATTGCCGCAGGATTCGATAAAACGTAATCTTGCACAGCTTGATCCTTACCTGTAAGCTCCCTTAATCCAGGAACCCAGAAAGGATTCGGCAAAAATCGCATATCGGCAACAAAATCAGCGTCCATTGGCATGCCGTATTTAAATCCAAAACTGAAAATATGCACAGAAACCGTAGAAGAGCCTTTTCCAAGCAATCCTTCGTAAAGCTTTGTAGAAAGTTGGTGAATACTAAGTGCAGAAGTATCGATAATAATATTTGCGCAATCTTTCAAATGACTGAGAAGCTCTCGCTCTTCTAGAATACCGTCAATAAGTCTGCCGCCGCGCTGCAAAGGATGCGGTCTGCGCACAGACTCATAACGCTTAATAAGCACAGCATCTGAAGCATCTAGAAACAGAATTCGCGTTTTTACACCAAGGTCATCAATATGCGCAAGAACTGCAAACAGGTCGTCGAAATATCCTCTAGAACGCACGTCAATAACAGCAGCAAGCTTATGCACTTTAGAACCGGATGAAGTCATCATATCTACTAGCGGTATGAGCAGTTTTGGCGGAAGATTATCGATAACATACCATCCCATATCTTCCAACGCGTTAGCAGCGTGCGATCGCCCAGCTCCGCTCATGCCGGTAATTAGCATAACTTCAAATCCGTCAGCTAGTTGCACGCTAGTCGACGCGGAACGTTGCGTAGTATGTTGCACATCACTTTGCGTATCACTTTGCGTAGTATGTTGCGTATTATCGCTCATAATGCCTCCTGTAAGGCTTTTCGCATGAGACTACTTAAGTCATCGTAATATCTAGCCTTGTCAGCACTAGGTTTATAACCAAGCTCAGAACCAGTCTCAGCACAATCCTCAGCGCCAGTCTCAGCACAATCCTCAAAATTTTCTTTAGATTGCCTGTAGTCAATCGTCATAAGACTTACTTGTGCTAAAGCTTGTTGCAAAAGCATTTCTTCTCCGCCAATAGCGCAACCATATTGTTGCCATACACTAAGTAGCATGCTTGGGCGAGGATCGTAAACTACGTCAAGCAATGTTCCTAATTTCGTTTGATTATGCGCACTATCTTGACAGTATGCTTTCAACGCAAGCGCAATTGGATCTGCTACATGCGCTGGAACTGTGCTTACTACTATGTCTGCTTCTGCGATTGCACGAACAGCTTCTAGTGAATTTAAAGATCTCAAAATGAGAGATTTATCACATTCTGACAATTTTTCTGCGCTCAATTTTTCTGCGCTATAGTCTGCAAATTTTGAAAATACTTCTTCGCTTATTGTTGGGAACTCAATACCTTGCACAGGCTCATACATAGCGTCATTTTCTTCGCTTTTATTATTTTGACCTATGCTTATTTTATTTGGAAAATCAGCGCAATACTTTTGTATAAGATTATTAAAACGTTCAACGCCTTTTACACTACCGTCATCTTCAGTTCTAGCAACAACTTGCACTTGCTCAAGCTTTGCCACTTGCGCAATTTCAATTAAAGCTGCCAGTGCAGAGGATGCAGTGTTGCCGCTGCCAATAATAACAGCCTTTTTTACTTCGCATATGCGCTCATGTAATGCTTGCATAAATGTTATTAATATGCCACTTACGTCAGTGTTGTATAGCTTTATTTGCGATTGCGAAGCGACTGCTGGGTTGCTAGTAAAAACTGCAGTATTTGCCACGTTAAGTGTGCGCGACCAGTAGTCGCAAGGTGTACCGAGTTTCATTACGGTTTTTTTAAGCGGCATAGTAAGGCTTAAGCCTTTCCAAGAATCATCAAGATGCGTAATAAAATCGTGAAGATCCGTTTCGCTTACTTTTTCCTTACTATATTGCCAATTCGTAAGCCCCAAAGCCTTATAAGCCGTGTTGTGAAGCACAGGCGACAGCGAATGCAAAATAGGATCTCCCAAAACTGCGCAATGATATATTTTTACCATTTTTCTCTCCCCTATTAGTAAGTTAGTACGCTAATAAATCTTTTGGATCAACACAAAAACGCAACTCTCCTGCAGCACGTGTTGCTACGTGACGAGCTACTTCCTTGTGCAATCGGTTCACTAATTCTTGTCTTAAATAAAGCGGAACTCTTACTACAGCTTTTACACGGTCGTAAATATCGTCAAAATGCTGGTATTTGTCTGTAACAGGCGGATGCATTGGAACAATTCCTAATAATGGAGAAATTGCTGAAAAATCAGCATCTTGACTACTTTCGCACCCAAGATTTTCTTGCATTGCACCAATATTTTCAAGCGCACGCATAACCGCATCACGAGCACCCCATACGCATGCTGCAGTTACGCAAGGCGGCAATATTGCTTGAGCTCTTTCTGAAAGCTCATTGCAAGAAAGTTGAGTCGTATCCCACAATGTAAGCGCGCGCGCAAGAACAGGATACGTTTCACCAATAAGAAGTACACTTCCTCCACGCGCTCTAGGAGCACATAAAGCAGAAGCTTTCATCCACGAATTAAGCGTATCTATTCGCGAATCAAGCCCTGAAGCGTACAAACTTACCCACGTATCAAGTATTGCTACAACACCGTATTCTCCATTACAATTTGCGTCTTGCGTTTGTACGCGAGGCTCACATCCAGGAGTTGCAACAACAATTACAGGTTTTTCATCAATGCACTGGATAATTCCGTTCGGTTGGTGTTGTGACGAAATAATAATAGGCACGTTACGAAATAGTTTAGATAATTCTTCTGCAACGCCAACAGCGCCAACTCGTATAACTCGCATATTACTACTGCCACAATTAGAACAAGACCAATTTATTGCACTAGCACCACACCATGAGCAACGTGCTGTCTGCTGACTATTTGCAACATCAAGAGGCCCGGTGCATCGTCTACAACGCGCTTGACGTTTGCACGAAGAACATATAGCCGATTGCGTCACGCCATCTTGCGCAATAGAAAGCAACACAGGCTTACCATCCGAAAGAGCATCGTTAATAGCTCTTACTGCGCTATGCGGTATGCGAGCGCCAATGCTTGGGTCAGCTAATTTTAGTAAAGCTTCACGATTAAGCCAACGAACCCAAGGAACTAACTTTTCGCGAGCAAGTTTACTCGCGCTTACAGGGATACTAGATCCGCTTATTGTTTCAGCAGTTTCAGCAATTTCAGCAATTTGAACAGCTTGCTCACCTTGCTCACCTTGCACACTTTGCGCAGATTGAGTAGTTTGCGCATCTTGCGCATTCGACATATAGCAGTCTACTTCACTTTGACTAAGCGCGCTTCTGGAATATGACATTGACACAAATACGCCGCCATGCCTTTTTGCACGAAGTCGCATAACGCCACGCGCTTGAGCATACGGCATCATGCCATCAGCATATTGGTACGCGCAATCTTCAACAATCGCAAATAAAGCATCTCCCTCAACTGGAGCATACATTGCAGCTCTAGTGCCAAGAACGCAAGGAACTATTCCGGACGCGATTGCGCGCCAAGCTCTATACCTATCAGCTGGAGAATCCGCAGCACAAAGTCGAGCAACATCGCCATCAAAACTTCCAGCAGAAAAACCACGATGATTCTCACTGACATGCTTATATGGCTTTAAGCCGTAAACCATTAGCGCGCGCATTACATCATTGACTTCTCTTAGCGTCGGCAAAACTACAACAGCTTGCTTACACGCGCTTAAAGTAGTGACAATCATCCACGCTAAATCTTGTGCAAGCCGGCAAGAACCTGGTAAAGCGTCTACAATAAAAGATTGAGAAGAATTATTTTCTGCTTGCTTGACTAATTGATTTTCTGCTTTATTTTCACTAAAACTTGTGTCAATAGATTTTTTGATTAATGCATTGTATAAAATATTTGCATTTTCGTAATCATAAATCATGCGAGAAGTTGTAGCGTAACCTGGGTTTGTATTGTTATCGTTTTGCAAACGCTTCTTAAGATTTTCACGCCACTGTTTTCTGCGTTGCAAGCGTATGTTGTCAAAAACTTCCTCATGCTCAACACGAGCTACGCGTTGAGGCACAGCAAGACGCAAAATATTTGAGCTAGTTCCACCATAAGCTTTAGCTATGGCGTCAATATCGTCTCGCAAAGATTTAGAAAGCAAAACATCTGAAGGAAATACGCGCTCTAAAAATCTTAAAGCAACATGAGGGGTGTCAGTATGCGAAGAACGAGACCAAATAACTCCAGTGAGCTTTTGTGCTCCAAAACGAACGCGTACAAACGCCCCAGGCTGAGCAGATTCATCTTGATCTTGCGATATCAAGTAATCAAAAGTACGACCTAAATGTGAAGCTTGAACATCAAGCATCACATGCGCAATAGGGCATTCATTAGCAGGCACTAGAGAAACAGCATTGCGCTTACGTCTTGTTTTACGCGCTAAGCCGTCTAGCGAAGGTTGCTCTGCCATAAATAACCCTTAGTTTTACTTGAATTACATCACATAATTACTGTTATTTTACAGCAAAATTTATCAATAAAACTACTTTTTTAGCGCATCTTTCAATTGCTCAATACGATTCGTTTCTTCCCAAGGGAATTTGACATCCATACGACCAAAATGACCATAAGCTGCAGTTGGAGCATAAATTGGCTGAAGCAAGTTAAGCTCGTCAATAATCGCAGCCGGACGCAAATCAAATACTTCGCGCACAGCACGCGCAATATCTGCGCGCGTAATACCGTCAGCTTCAGTTCCGAAAGTTTCTACGTTTACGCTTACAGGATCAGCAATACCAATAGCATAAGCAACTTGAACTTCTGCCTTATGAGCTAAACCAGCTGCCACAATATTTTTTGCAACCCAGCGAGCTGCATAAGCTGCAGAACGGTCAACTTTACTAGGATCCTTACCGGAAAAAGCTCCACCACCATGATGAGCAGCACCACCATAAGTGTCAACAATAATTTTTCGACCAGTTAAGCCCGAATCAGCAGCAGGGCCTCCCAAAACAAAAGAACCAGTAGGGTTTACAAGCATACGGTACGAATCGTGCGCAACTTTTTGAGCAAGAACTTCGTCCAACACAGGCTTAACAACATGCTCAACAAGCTGATCTTGTAACCAGTCTCTAGAAACTTCTGGATCATGCTGAGTAGAAATAAGCACAGTATCCAAACGTTTAGGCGTGCCTTTGGAATCGTACTCAATCGTTACTTGAGTTTTCCCATCCGGACGCAAATGCGCAACAGTGCCATCTTTACGAACTTTAGCAAGCTTTTGAGCTAAACGATGAGCAAGATAAATCGGCAAAGGCATTAAAGTATCTGTTTCGTCGCTAGCGTAACCAAACATAACACCTTGATCGCCTGCACCTTGAGCAGCGTAGCGCTCCTCACGAGAAGATGCACTCTCACAAGAAGCATCCAACCTAGCAACACCTTGATTGATTTCCGCACTTTGCTCAGTTAAAGAAACCATAACACCACAAGAATCAGCATCAAGACCAATTGTGGAGCTCGTGTAGCCAACATTACGAACAACTTGACGTACAATTCCCGGAATATCGCTATAAACTTCACCACGCACTTCACCAAAAACCACGAACTGACCAACGGAAGCACAAACCTCTACAGCAACATGCGCATGAGAATCCTGACGAAGCATATCGTCCAATATAGCGTCAGCAATTTGATCGCATAACTTGTCAGGATGACCTTCAGTTACAGATTCTGCAGAAATTAATTTACGTTCTTCCACATTTCCCCCTTAAGTTCATAGTCGATAAAGGCTAAATATAGGCTAAATAAAGCGAAAAACGCAGCCGTGCATCCGCTTTATTGAGCACGGATGATACGCGACTGCGAATACCCATAAAGACGTTTATTAGCAAGGCTTATTAATTACCTTCGCTTAAGTCGTCCTCACCAAGAGTCTCTTCAAGCAATCCAGCATTAATTTCGCGGAAAGCAATAGCTAAAGGCTTTTCTTGATTTTGATACTCAACTAGTGGGCCAACATTTTGAAGCAAACCTTCATTAAGCTGAGTAAAATAAGCATTAATTTGACGTGCTCGTTTTGCAGCAAATAAGGCAAGCGCATACTGGGAATCCGCATGTTGCATTAAATCATCAATCGGTGGATTCGCAAGACCAGTAGGTGTTGGCTGAGTGCCTAATGCCATAATATTCTCCAAATTCTATGGTGCTACAATAGTTCCAAAAGGTTTATTATATGCTACCGATTGGATATTGCGTAAGTTTTAACTATAAGTCGTATTCGCTTGCAATAACATTCCACAGTTCATCTGCAGCACGCTCAGCATTATCATTCACAATAACAACATCGAACTCTTTAGCTGCAGCAATCTCAACTTTAGCAGTTTCCAAACGTTTTGCTTGCTGCTCAGGAGTTTCAGTACCACGACCAATAAGACGACGCTTAAGCTCTTCAAAGCTCGGAGGCGCAATGAACACGTACACAACTTCTAATCCAAGACGAGCAGCCTCTTGTTTTACGCGCCTAGCTCCTTGCAAATCTATTTCCAGCAAAGTAGGAATATCTTGCGTAAGATGATCCAAAACAGGCTGAAGAAGGGTACCATAATGAGCCATGCCATGAACTAGCGCGGTTTCCAAGAATTCACCATTACGCTTACGACGCTCAAATTCTTCTTCATCTAAGAACCAATAGTGAATACCATTAAATTCACCAGGTCTAGGCGCACGAGTGGTAGCAGAAACAGATAGCCAAATATGAGGATGCTTCTCACGAAGTATGCCTTCTACTGTGCCTTTACCAGCCGCAGTAGGACCCGTTAATACGATTAATCGACGTCTAGACTGCGAAACTGCAGCCTCATCCGTGGCACCCATTTGCTTACCCCTCGTTTACACACATTCGCCTGAATCAACAAGAGCCTGACGAATATCCAATGCTATGCGTTCAGTTGCAGCCGAAAGTTCACCAATATTTGGACCATGCGACGCAATCGAACGCGAAACAGTTACCAATACATTACCATGTGTACCAGCAAAAACACGCTTTAAATCGTCAGCTTCTGCACCTTGCCACCCGTAACCAGGAGAAAGAATTGGACCAGTAAAACTGGTTACGTCAATTCCACCACCGTTCATCCAGTCGCCAATAGTAGCTCCAACAATTAAACCAACAGAACCCATTCCTTTAGTCTTATTGTTAAAACTTTGAGCTGTTTGAGCAATTCCGTGAGCTACAGTAGTTCCGCGGTAAGTTCCGCTCTGCCTAATAGCAGTTTGCAAACTTGCGCCTTCGCGATTAGAAGTTAGAGACGCAATAAAAACACCGCGACCGTTATTAAGAGCTTCGTTAATTAAGCCGCCCATAGAACGTGCGCCATAATAGGGAAGCAAAGTAATAGCATCAGCAAGAAGCGGAGCTCCAGGCTTAAAATATGCGTCTGCAAGCGCAGAAATAGTAGTAGACAATCCTCCATGACCGCAGTCAACGATAGTAATAATATCCATTTGACGAGCGGCATACAGCACACGCTCAAGCGCTGCGAAACCCTTAGAACCGTAGCGCTCAAACATGCTGGATTGGAATTTAACTGCCGCTGCCCTACCATTCATAGCTTGCAGCATTCGCATAGAAAAAAGTTCAGCTCCAAGAGCATCCATGTTGTATCCCCAATTAAGCAGCATTTTGCGATGAGGATCGATTCCAACACACAATGGTCCATATTTTGCCATAGCGTTCTTCAAACGCAAACCAAAATCGGATCGTTGCGCCTGCACTTCTTGATCACGAATGCTCTCGGTCATGTATTAAGCCCGACTTTCTTGACTTTCTGCCTGTTCAATTGCAAACAGCTGTTGAGCATGTTCTTGTATACTCATCACCTGATAATCATTGTTCTTAACAGCTTCAATAGCCATTAATACTGGTGCAAATTCGGTAATAGTAGTGAATTGTGGAAGATCAGCTGCTACAGCTGCCGCACGAATGGCATAACCATCAGTGCGCGATCCCCTTGAATTCGGCGTATTTAATACCATGTCAATCTTACCATTTTCGATAAGCTCTACAACATTCTTACCGATTCTTTCGTTCGCTTTCTCACTATTTGGCATATCCTTCGCCGTGTCGCCCTGACTAGAAAGCTTATCGACAATAACAGAATCAATGCCATAACGACGAAGCACAGAAGCTGTACCTTCAGTAGCCCAAATCGTAAAACCAAGCTCCACTAATCGCACTGCAAGAAGTGGAAGTTGTCGCTTATCTGCATCGCTTACGGACACAAAAACGTTTCCGCTGGTAGGCAAACCGCCCTTGTATGCTGCAAGCTGGCTCTTAGCAAAAGCGTGAGGGAAGTCGCGATCAAAACCCATAACTTCGCCAGTAGAGCGCATTTCTGGTCCAAGCAAAATATCAACCGTGCGACCAACAGGAGTGCGGAAACGCTTGAACGGCAGCACAGAAGCTTTAATAGCAACCTGCTGACCTGGGTGAATATCTCCGCCATCGCCTTGCGGGAGAAGAAGTCCACGCTTGCGCTGCTGTGCAATGGTTTCACCAGCCATAATTCGAGCAGCAGCTTTAGCAAGAGCAACGCCAGTAGCTTTAGAAGCAAACGGAACAGTACGAGACGCTCGAGGATTTGCTTCAATTACATACAAAGTGTTTGCCATAAAAGCGTACTGTACGTTGATAAGACCGCGAACTGAGCAGCCGCGAGCAATCGAAAGCGTACCCTCGCGAAGGCGTCGAATTTGATCGTCCGAAAGCGTGCTTGGAGGAAGAGTACAAGCAGCGTCACCAGAGTGCACGCCAGCTTCCTCAACATGCTCCATAATACCGCCAATATAAAGCTCGTTGCCGTCGTAAAGTGCGTCAACGTCGATTTCAATAGCGTCCTGAAGGAACTTATCGATCAAAAGCGGCGAAGGCAAGCGGCCAGAAACAACCGTGTCTGCTCGAGCCTCATCCAATGCGCGATCAACATACTTTGCAAGTTGAGCGTCGTCGTATACAATTTCCATGCCACGACCGCCGAGCACGTAGCTTGGGCGCACAAGAACTGGGTAGCCAATTGCGTGAGCTGCATCTTTTGCTTCCTCAAGACTTAACGCTGTGCCGTATCGAGGAGCGTTCATGCCTTCTTGACGAAGAACTTCGCCGAAAAGCTCACGGTTTTCAGCCAAATCAATAGCCTCAGGAGTCGTTCCCAAAATTGGAACTCCTGCAGCCTTAAGACGAGCGGCAAGCGAAAGTGGCGTTTGACCACCAAGCTGCACAATCACGCCCTTAACAGGTCCAAGCTTCTTTTCTGCTTCGTAAATTTCAAGCACATCTTCGAAAGTAAGAGGCTCAAAGTAAAGGCGATCAGACATGTCGTAATCTGTAGAAACTGTTTCAGGATTGCAATTGACCATAATGGTGTCGTAATCCTTGCCCAATTCCTGAACAGCGTGAACACAAGTGTAATCAAACTCAATACCCTGGCCGATTCTGTTTGGACCAGAGCCAAGGATAATCACAGCTTCGCGATCGCGCTTCTTCAACTCGCTTTCGTCAGCGTAGCAAGAATAGTAGTACGGAGTTGCTGCGTCGAACTCAGCTGCGCAAGTGTCAACAGTCTTGTAAACAGGGCGCAAACCGTAAGCCCAACGAAGCTCACGAACCATGTTTTCGCCTTCGTCGCCAAGATTACGCAAATGCGCAATCTGCACGTCAGAAAGACCAGCGAGCTTAGCGCGCTTCAAAACTTTAGGAGTTAAGGTTTCAGCTTCACGAACTGCGAGCGCAGTCTCGTTAATTTGAGCCAGCTGCTCTACAAACCAAGGGTCGATTTTTGTTGCTGCAAAAATCTGCTCCGGCGTTGCCCCACCCCAAAGCGCGCGCTGAATTTGCAAGTAGCGATGCTCGGTTGGAGTATGCATTTCTTCAAGAAGCTTATTAACTTCTTCCTTGCTCGGGCGCTCACCATCCCAGCTAAAGCATGAGTGACGCTTGTCGATTGAGCGCATTGCTTTTCCAAGGGATTCCTGGAAGTTTCCAGCCAAAGCCATTGCTTCACCAACAGACTTCATGGAAGTTGTAAGCGTGGTATCCGCTCCTGGGAACTTTTCGAAAGCAAAGCGCGGAATCTTTGTTACAACGTAGTCGATTGTTGGCTCGAAGCTTGCAGGAGTTGAACGCGTAATATCGTTTTGAATTTCGTCCAAAGTGTAGCCAAGAGCAAGTTTCGTTGCGATTTTTGCGATTGGGAAGCCGGTTGCTTTAGATGCGAGCGCGGAAGAACGGGACACGCGCGGGTTCATTTCGATGACGATAATGCGACCAGTTTGAGGGTTGATTGCAAACTGAATATTGCAACCGCCGGTATCGACGCCAACGCCTCGAATAATAGCAATACCGATATCGCGCATCTTCTGATACTCGCGGTCTGTAAGCGTAAAGCAAGGAGCAACTGTAATCGAGTCGCCAGTGTGCACGCCTACAGGATCGACGTTTTCGATTGGGCAAACAACTACGACGTTATCTTTTGCGTCGCGCATAAGTTCAAGCTCAAACTCTTTCCAGCCTTCAATGCCTTCTTCAATAAGCACTTCGTTTGTTGGAGAATAGTGAATGCCAGCTCCTGCAATGCGGTGAAGCTCTTCTTCGTTATGAGCAATACCAGAGCCCAAGCCGCCCATTGTGAAGCTTGGACGTACTACTACCGGGTATCCTAAAGTTTCAACAATTTTGTCTACTTCTTCGATTGAGTGAGCAATAAAGGATTTTGCTGACTCAGCTCCGGCTTTTTCAACGACTTTTTTGAAAAGCTCTCGGTCTTCTCCGCGGTCGATTGCTTCCAAAGAAGCACCAATAAGCTCAACGTTATATTTTTCTAGGATTCCTGCACGACCCAAATCCATTGCAGCATTAAGCGCAGTTTGACCACCAAGCGTTGGAAGAAGCGCATCCGGACGCTCCTTCGCAATAATTCGCTCCAAAATCGAAGTGTCAATTGGCTCAATATATGTTGCGTCCGCAAGCTCCGGATCTGTCATAATCGTAGCCGGGTTAGAGTTGACCAAAATTACGCGAATACCTTCTTCGCGAAGAACTCGGCAAGCCTGCGTTCCGGAATAATCAAATTCTGCAGCCTGACCAATAACAATCGGACCGGAACCAATTACCATAACCGACTTAATATCAGTACGTTTTGGCATAGTAAACTTCTCTTTCCGTAAATCTTAAAATCTTACTTGCTTTTTCGAGTATTACTTGCTTTTTCGAGCGTTTTCGCGCATCAATTGCACAAAACGGTCAAATAGATAGGAAGCGTCGTGCGGTCCTGCTGCAGCTTCCGGATGATATTGCACCGAGAACGCTGGAATATCAAGGCATTGCAAGCCTTCTACAACGTTGTCGTTCAAGTCAATATGCGAAACTAGCACGCGACCAAAGTGTCCGTTTTCGTAAGGAGATTGCACAGGACCGTCAAGAGGTGCGTCCACAGCAAAGCCGTGATTGTGAGCCGTAACTTCCACTTTTCCGGTTGTAACGTCTTTTACAGGCTGATTAATACCGCGGTGACCAAACTTCAACTTGTAAGTTCCAAAGCCGAGCGCGCGACCAAGTAACTGGTTTCCAAAGCAGATACCAAAGAACGGGTAATCTGCATCCAAAACTTTGCGCAAAAGCTCAACTTCGCGATTTGCTTGGCTAGGGTCTCCAGGACCATTCGAGAAGAATACGCCGTCTGCGTTAAGCGCTTGCAACGATTCGAAGCTTATTGAGGAGCTTACAACGTGCACGCGGCAGCCGCGCTCAGCCAAACGGTGAGGAGTCATAGATTTAATACCAAAGTCGACTGCTACAACAGTGTAAAGTGGATCTTTTCCTTCAAAATCACCGCAAGGCTCAATCGTGTACGTTTCTTTAGTACTGACTTCATCCGTTAAACGCAAGCCCTGCATTTGAGGAGTTTGCTTAATTTCATCAACGAAAGAAGCGACGGTGCGAAAAGCCCCGGTTGACGGATCAACCAGGGCCTTATTAGAAAAAATGCCGGCACGCATAACGCCTACCGAGCGTAAATGACGTACCAGCTTTCGAGTATCAATACCACTAATGCCAACGATACCTTGCTTTTGTAAATCGTCTTCCAAGGAACCTTCAGCTCGCCAATTGCTAACTACTGGGCTTGGCTTCTTAACTACGTAACCAGCAACCCAAATGTGGGCAGATTCTGGATCTTCGTGATTTATTCCCGTATTACCTATGTGTGGGAATGTTTGAACTACGATTTGTTGATCATAACTTGGATCAGTTAATGTTTCTTGATAACCAGTCATGCCCGTGGAGAACACAATCTCAGCGCGCGTAGAACCTTGCGCACCAAAAGGCTTACCAACGTAAACCTGACCATCCTCCAACACCAATACTGCATCATCACTGCCGAATCCGGCAAAGGTGTCGCTGTAATCCACCTTAACCCCCTTATGGCTTTAGGATATTCGTGGTAAGTCTACTCAGGTTGGCGGACGGGCGACGCGCCGGCGCGACGACCTGCTTGAGCGCAGCATCGCGCGCGCGAAAGCAACTCGGAGCGGAAACTCGCTCAGGTTGGAAGTCCGGTGGACTTCCAACGCGAGTTTCGTAAGCGAGCGCGTAATCCGCGCGAGCGACTACTGCACGCGTGTCCCAAAACTATCAACTAGAGACACTAACGCAGTAAGCATTCTGCGCGAGGGTCTCAAAACATGCAAAATGAGACATTACTCAGCAGCAGCTTCTTCCGTAGACTCTTCCGTAGCAGCGTCTTCAGGAGAAGATTCGCCATTAAACTTTGCCAAGCAAGCGTCTTTATCTGCCATAATCGCGCTTAGTAAGCCGTGAATAAACGCAATAGCTTCGTCGTCGCTATACATTTTTGCGAGCGCAATCGCCTCGTCAATAGCAACTTTATCTGGAATCTCATCGTTAAGAAGCATTTCCCAAACTGCAATGCGCAAAATATTGCGATCGATAACAGCCATTCTGCCAACTTTCCAGCCAGTCGAATAGCGGTTTAGCGTCTTGTCAATTCTGTTACGTCGCTCTCCTACGCCTCGAACAATCTCAATAGCGTACTCTGGGAGCGGAGTTTGAGCGCCAGGCTCCTTAACTCGCTCCTCAAGCAAAGAAAGAATATGCTGATTCTTCTCATCCGCCTCATACAGCGTATTCAAAGCCCTTTTACGAGCGGTAGAACGTGCCATCGTAACGCCCTTCTGTGTAACGTATAAAAATTACTTAATAAAGTTGTATCAAAAATTACGCGACCCAGCAACGAATAATCGCCACCGGGCCACTCTATAAAAATTATTGAGAAATAAATAGCTAATTTAATTAGATAACTAATTATTTTAATTAGATAATTAATTCTTTAGTTTTCACGACCAAGGTAAGAGCCGTCACGAGTGTCGACCTTCACCTTTTCGCCTTCACCCACGAAGAGTGGAACCTGGATTTCAGCACCGGTTTCCACAGTTGCAGGCTTAGTACCAGCGTTAGAACGATTGCCTTGCAAGCCTGGCTCAGTGTGAGTAATAGTCAAAATCACGGAAGCTGGAAGCTCAACGCTCAAAGGAGTGCCATCATGGAAGCTTACGATGCAGTCGGTGCCTTCAAGCAAATACTTGCTCTGCTCGCCAACCAAAACCTTAGGAATATAAACCTGGTCGTAAGTGGTCATATCCATAAAGACGAAGTTGTCGCCATCTTCGTATGAATATTGCAACGTGCGGTTATCAACGGTCTCGAACTCCATCTTCATGCCGGCATTAAAAGTCTTGTCGACAATCTTGCCCGAGAGCACGTTCTTAATGGTGGTACGCACAAAAGCAGGACCCTTGCCTGGCTTCACGTGCTGGAACTTAACGACGGTCCAAAGCTGACCATCAAGGTTCAAAACCGATCCATTCTTAATATCATTGGTAGTCTGTGCCACGAGTTACCCGTTTCTTTCGCTAATAGGCTGCAAATTAAGCAGCTAAGAAATAAACCTTGCTTATTATGCCACAAAGCGTCAACTTAATATATTTAGAGATTATTTTTCAACAAATTCAACAGTTTTGAAACAAATTCAGCAACGTCATCTTTATCTGCACTTTTTGTTAAAACAGACACTCCGATCCTATTCTTGCCCTTCTTAAGAATCAAGAAATAGTTATAAACATTCTTAATTCCTTGACCACGATGAGCCATAACCTCTATGCCGTCTGGAACGTTCACGCCATCAGCAGAAATATCGTAACCCGTCGCATTGGCAATAGTCGAATTTTGCATAGCTTTTGAAAGCATCATCGCAGCATCATGAGAAGAAGTAAGATTTTCGTGACCATCGTTCGATGCATCAACATCACCATATTTGCGAGTAAAAGATGTATTTGCATAGCCATTATCTGACAGCCATTGATCTAATCCGTCTATGCCACCTTGATCATCTAAAAGCTCATTAGCGGAGTCATTACTCATTGCCTTAATAACATCTTCACACTTATCTTCATAATCATGCTGTGGATTATCCTTAGTATAAAGAACAACAGGGAAATAAAAACCTACAGCAGGGAATGTTTTACGAGAATTAGAAGACTCATACAATATGCCCTTCTTGCCAGAAATCGCTACAGATACGCTATTATTTGAAGCAAAATTGTTTACTAATTTATTGATTTTTTTGGTATTGAGCTTTTCACTCGCGCCAATAGCGTTATCCTTATCGCTGCTAGTATCACTATCTTCATCGTCTGAATCTAAATCATCATTGGTTAGAACATGCTGCTTAGATTTATTATTCTTTGATTTTGATGATTGTAATTCAGTTTTATTATTTGATTGAGCTGTTCGCGCACTATTTACATACCACCATGCACCAGCACCTATAACCAAAACACAAGCAATAATAGCGGTTATTAAAGTAATAATTACTTTCTTCTTGCGCTTATCATCCTCTGAATGAGAATAATTAGCCGGAGCTTCGCCTTGTACGTAAGGTGAATTATTCATAGAAGGCTGTTCACTCGAAGAACCCATAATAGGAGAACCTAAAACGTTTAGATTATCCGATAAAGCTTCCTGCGCAGGAAATACAGTAGTAGGCGCTTCGTTAGTAGGCAATTCGTATTGTTGACTTTGGATTGACGGCTCGACTGTTGACGTAACTTCTAAAAGCGCTCCGCAAGTATTGCAAAACTTGCTATTATCATCATTTTTATTACCACATTGCGTGCAGAACATATTCTTCCTTTAAACAAATGCATCTATTGCAACGCATTATTTTACACCCGCTTACAATAAATCACTTATCAAAAATCATACTTCATTAAAACTTAAAAAACTTATATACTACTTTTATGAAACTTCTTGGCAATATTGTGTGGCTGATATTCGGCGGTCTTTTCATTGCTGCAAGCTGGTTATTTATAAGTTTCCTCCTTTGCATAACCGTTATTGGCATACCATTCGGTATTCAAGCATTCAAAATGGCAAAGCTCACGCTCACGCCATTTGGAAAACATGTTATTTACCAAGGCGGCACTAGCACAATTTGGAACATACTATGGATTGTATTTTTCATTGGGCCAATGCTTGCATTAGGCTATATCGTTTCAGGATTCATTTGCTGCTGCACAATTGTTGGCATTCCATTTGGCATACAATCTTTCAAAATGGCAAAACTTGCGTTGTGGCCGTTTGGTTCCGAAATTGTAGAGGATAATTACGCACCATACGTACGCAAGTAATCTGCAGCACGCGAAGCTAATTCCTCATCCATAACTGGCTTACCGTCAGCATTAACTAAACGCTTTGCTGCAGCGAAAATTTCGCGCACATTTGCAATTGGCAAAACTGGGAATCCAAACTCCTGCTCTACTGCTTTTACTGCAGAAAGCTTACTGTCTTTCGTGCGTTCCATTCTGTCTACTGCCAAAATCAAGCCAACAACTTGCACATTTGCTTCCGCTTTAAGCTTTGGCAAAGTTTCGCGAACTGCAGTTCCAGCAGTCATCACGTCGTCAACTAACAGAACTTTCATGCCGTCTTTTAACGGTTTTCCAACCATAATTCCGCCGTCGCCATGATCCTTTCGCTCTTTGCGATCGAAAGTAAAACCAACAGGCATATTATGATTATTCGTCAAAGCCATTGCCGTAGAAACTGCCAGTGGAATACCCTTATAAGCAGGGCCGAAAACAGTGTCGATATCTTGCGGAAGTTTGCCATCTTCGATTGCTGCAACAACGCGCTCAGCGTAGTATGCGCCTAGATTTGCGATTTTCATGCCGTCGTCAAAAGCACCAGCGTTAATAAAATAAGGTGATTGACGACCAGATTTCAGCGTAAAGTCACCAAATTTAAGCGCACCTGAATCAAGCAAAAACTTTGTAAAACGTTCGTCTAATTCTGCCATAATTAGCTCTCTTTCTTAAAATGATTTTAAATACTTTCTAAATACTTTTTAAATACTTAATTTCAGCGCCAAGTTTTGCCTTCAGCGAGTAAAGACGCAAGCTTTGGACGAGAATCAAGCAAATCGTCAAGCTCGCGAGCAATGCGAATAGGAGCAGTAGGATCCACCAAAGCAGCAGCACCAACTTCTACAGCATTCGCGCCAGCATACAAGTATTCCAAAGCTTTTTCGCCAGAATCAATGCCGCCAATGCCAATAATTGGAATATCTGGCATAGCTTGACGCACTCGCCACACAAACCCAAGCCCAATTGGGAAGATTGCAGGGCCGGAAACACCGCCCGTGCGATTCGCAATAATAGGCTCGCCTGTTCGAATATCAATTCGCAAACCAACTAGCGTGTTAATCATGCTTAAAGCATCCGCTCCAGCATCAACTGCAGCTTTGCAAATCGAAACGATATCCGTCACATTTGGCGTCATTTTTACAATCATTGGCTTGCTTGTCATTGCGCGAAGACGCTTAATTAAGCGGTGCAATGCAACCGGATCAGTGCCAACGCTCATTCCGCCGTGAGTCACGTTTGGGCAGCTTACATTAATTTCAAGCATGTCGGCCGCAGAATCTGCAAGCTTTTCAACAACTTGCGCATAATCGTCGTCACTGTGACCTGCAACATTAGTAATAACAAGTGCTCCCATGGATTTTAGTTTCGGCAACTCGTCTACTAAATAATGGTCGACACCAGGATTTTGCAATCCAACTGCGTTTACCATTCCAGAAGGAGATTCTGCAGTGCGCGGAGAAGGATTTCCTTCCCACGGAACAGGAGAAACACCTTTTGTACAAATTGCGCCGAGTTGGCTTACGTCGTAAAAGCGTCGGCAAGCTGCAAGCTGGAAAGTTCCAGAAGCAGTTCCAACCATGTTTTTCCACTTAACGCCTGCGACTTGAGTTGGGTGCTTCCAAACGTGGCTAGTGTCAAAACCAAAAGTTTCAGCGGAATTTGTTACGGAATTTGCGTTATTTACAGAATTATTTTCGGCATTATTTACAGCACTCATATTTTTTACTCCCAACCCAAACGATTCGCATCAAAAACAGGACCGTCGTTGCAAACTTTCAGCCTGCCTTCCAAAGTGTCAACAACGCAAGCAACGCAAGTTCCGTATCCGCAACCCATACGCGCTTCTAAACTGAGCTGGCACTCAATATTTCTTTCATGTGCCCAGTGAGCCACAACTTTCATCATAGGCAAAGGACCACAAGACAAAATAACCGTTGGCAAATCGTCTTCGAAATCAAAATGCTTAACTTTTTCAAGTTCGTCAAGAAGTGTAATAACAGTTCCTTCAGCATTTGTAATACTGTGTACGTCTGAAATATATTCTTTCGTTAAATCATCTGCAAAACGTTTGTTACGGTAGCCAAGCACTGCCGTTACGCTAGAATCTTCACGCTTTGAAAGCGCTTGAGCAGCACACAAAATAGGTGGCACGCCCAAGCCGCCACTAACCAACACATAATGTGCAGGTTTGGAAATATTAAAGCCAAGCCCTAAAGGACCAAGAGCGTCAATGCTATCTCCTGGCTTAAGCTCAGCAAACTTAGCAGTGCCTTTGCCAATCACAGCAAAAATCAAAGTAAAAGTATCACCTTCTACGCTTGCAACTCCAAAAGGACGCGGAAGCATAGCAGTTGGGTCAGGGGAATACAAGTTCACAAATTGCGCAGGAGCAGCTTTTTTAGCAATCTCAGAATCTCGCAAAGTTAAACGGTACACGCCTTCGTCTAGCTTCTCATTATTGAGTACTTCTACAGCTCTGCGCCCCCAAAGGCGCGAATATTTTGCATTATTGCTTTCGTCTGCAGAACTTGAGCCGGAAGAATCAAAAGCGTCTTCACGTAACGTAATTATGGCGTTTCCAGAGGCTTTTCGCGTTGGAATAAACATGCCATCACTCATGTGGTTTCCCCTACCCTTGTATGTGTTTTGTACCGTTGCGTTTTATTTTTAATTTTAATTATATTTTTAGTTATATTTATTTTAGTTATACATTCTAGCGATACACTGCATTTCGCAAGTCGTCACGCATATTTTTCGCAGCAACAGCTGCAGAATCACGCACAATATCAAGAATGTCATCGAGAGACATATGACCTTGATTTTTAGCGTAATCTTCAGACTTTTTCCAAGCACCAATAATACCGCGCGAAGAATTTACAATAGCGCCTTCAGAATTTGCATCAAACATTCCAGCAACATCTTGAGCTGTACCGCCTTGAGCGCCATAGCCTGGAACAAGGAAGAAAGTGTGCGGCATAATCTCGCGCAAATGCTTGCCCTCCTGCGGATGCGTGGCACCTACAACTGCGCCAACTCTTGAATAACCGTGCTTGCCAATGCTTGAAGCACCCCAGTTCTCAATCAAATCCGCCATATGCTCATACACTGGCTTGCCATCTTGCAAAATAAGCTCCTGTAGCTCCTTGCTAGAAGGATTCGAAGTGCGAAGCAGCACAAAAATGCTTTTATCGTGCGCTAATGCTTCATCGATAAAAGGCTTCACTCCATCCGAACCCATATAAGGGTTTACTGTAAGCGAATCTTCATGCCAAACGTCAAGATTTTTAGAGCTTTTTAGAAGATTTTTAAGAGATTGTGGCAGTGCGTTATCAGTCGCATTTTCGTCTTCAAAATATGCAGAAAGATTAGCGAAGCCGCTTAAATGAGCCGCATACTGACCAGCTGTAGAGCCAATATCTCCGCGCTTTGCGTCACCTATTACAACTAATCCTTGCGATTTTGCGTATTCGCAGGTCATTGCGTAAGTATCGATACCTGCAGGACCAAGCGCCTCGTACATAGCGATTTGCGGCTTTACAGCCGGCACAAAATCTGCAACTGCGTCAATAATCGCACGATTAAACTCAAAATAAGCTGTAGCTAAAAGCGTTGGCAGCGCATCCTCGCCTTCTACTTCTTGCAAAACTTCGTCCGCAAGAGAGCTAATAATTTCGGCAGGAACAATTCCAGGCTTAGGATCCAAGCCCACTACGCTAGGATTTTGCTTGGCTGCAATCGCTTCAATAAGTTCGTCCATAATTTACTACCATTCCAAATTTATATTTAATCAATCACATTCTCGAGAAAGCAATTTCTGAACCAATAATCGTCGCAACAGGCCTTCCTGTAAGTTGCCATCCATCAAAAGGAGTATTTCGAGCTTTTGAATGGAACGAATTTGCATCAACCGCCCAATTTTCGCGCATATTAATCAGCACTAAATCAACGTTTTCAGGGTGCTCAGTAATACTTAAACGCAGCGTTCGCTTGTTTGCGCATCGCGAAGAAACGTTAAGCAAAGCCGCAATATCAGTAGGTCTTCTGCTCATCAATTGCATTGGATTTACTGCCATTAATTCGATTAAATGCTTATCGTCCGTATATCCTGCATCAACCAAAACTTTGCGGCACACGCCATACGCGCACTCAAGCCCAATAATTCCGTTAGGAGTGCTTGCAAAATCTCCTGACTTTTCTTCCGCAGTGTGAGGCGCGTGATCTGTTGCAATCATGTCAATTGTGCCATCCGCAATAGCAGCGAGCGTTGCTTGACGATCCGCTTTTGAACGAAGAGGAGGATTCATCTTAGCCATAGCACCATATCGCAAAACATCCTCATCACACAAAGCTAGATAGTGAGGCGCAGTTTCGCACGTAATCGGCAAACCCTCTTTCTTTGCCTTACGAATAGCTTCAAACGCAGCAGCAGTGCTCACATGCTGGAAATGCACATGTACGCCAGTTTCGCGGGAAGCATCAATATCTCGCTGAACAATTGCAAGCTCAGTAGAAGCTGGAATTCCACCAACACCAAGCATTTTTGCGACCGGACCCTCGTTCACAGCTCCCGTATCATGATGCTCACAATGCTCCACGAATGGCAAACCAGTTTGTTTTGCCATAGCTAACACATCTCGCAAAATCGGTTCAGGCACTGCAGCACCGTCGTCGCTTATAGCAGTAATCGGGTGCTTTTTCATAGGAGAAGTTTTTTCGTCATCGTCGATTCCAGCAACATACTTTTTCCAAAGCTCAATATTGCTTGGTTTTAAGCCTTTACGCCCCAATGATGCGCACACGCTCAAATCGTAGCGAACTGGCAATTTTACGCCGTAAATGCAACCATAGCGCTGCAAATAGTCAACTACATTATCTACATCAAATGGAGCATCTTCCCAAGGCTCGCCGTCAAGAGCTGGAACAGTATTTGGCATAATCAAAACTTGCGTATAACCGCCAGCCGCCGCAGCCTCACTGCCGGTCATCATTGTTTCTTTTGCTGTTTGACCTGGATCTCTAAAATGCACATGCGGATCTGCAAAACCAGGAGCAACAACCCAATCACTTGCGTCAATATCGCCAGTAACGCGCGCATTCTGCTCTATAAGGGCATCCTGACGAACGCCATCAACAATAAGATCAATACGTTCGCCAGTATCCCACACAGAGATATTGCGCAAAGTTAAGGTGCCTGATTCGTTCATTTCACTCCTGGTTTTGCGTAATTTTTACAGTTATATAATAATATTATTAAATTTTTTATTTAGTTTCTGCTTCTTCGTCGCAATACATGCAACGATACTCTTGCCTTACGGAATCAGCTTTGTAGAACTTACGTTTAAGAGTTAGTTCGCTGTTTGTTATGCAACGAGGATTCGGGCAAGTAAGATCTTCAGGCGCATTCACGTCTGTTACGTGCACGCGAGGATCCGTTAATGAAATTCCGTGTGCGTCAACTGCTTGCAATTCGTCTTCTGGCACGTTTACAAAATCAGTTGGTTCGTAGCCGCAAAGCTCGTCTCCAAGAACGGAACTTTCCAAAGCCATACGCATAAGCATACCGTTTTTAACCTGCTCAAAATATGCTGCGCGAGGATCGTCATCAACGTCAACAGAAATCTCGTTAATTCGAGGAAGCGGATGCAGCACAGGCATATGCGACTTTGCTTTTTGCAATTTTTCTTCAGTCAAAATGTACGTGTCACGAAGTCGCAAGTATTGCTCGCGATCCGTAAAACGCTCTTCTTGCACGCGAGTCATGTAAAGCACGTCAAGCTTGCCAATAACTTCCATCAAGTCGCGAGTTTCTTCGTAAGTGCACGAAGGAGTGTCATTAATGCGGTCGATTACGTACTGCGGAGTTTTAAGCTCATCCGGGCTAATCAGCACAAAATGAACGTTTCCAAAGCGACACAAAGTTTCAATAAGCGAGTGAACTGTGCGTCCATAAGTTAAGTCGCCGCACAAACCGACAGTGAGATTATTAAGGCGACCAAAACGCGCGAGAATAGTTGCCAAGTCTGCAAGAGTTTGAGTTGGGTGCATGTGGCCGCCGTCACCTGCGTTAATAATAGGCGTGCTCACAGCTTGCGTTGCAACAAAAGCAGCACCCTCCTTTGGGTGACGCATTGCAACAACATCAACATAGTTAGACACGACTTTCAAAGTATCGTTTACAGTTTCACCCTTGCTTGCACTAGAAAGTTGCGCACCTGCAAAACCGATTACCTTTCCACCTAAACGCAGCATTGCTGTTTCGAAGCTTAAGCGAGTGCGCGTGCTCGGCTCATAAAAAAGAGTGGCCAACACTCTGCCATCGCAAGTGTGAGCCACTTCTTTACGGTGCGAATCAATGTATCGCGCTTTGTCTAAGAGCATTCGTATTTGCGCAGTTGAAATATCGTCTAATGTAACAACACTTTTGCCAGCTAGAGAATTTGCAATTGTGCTGCGAGAAAAAGTTTGATGCAAAGAACTAGAAATTGCGTTCGTCATAATAAGTACCGCTCACCTTCCGTCAATTGGCAAGACGGTCGCAACCACACGCGACCTACGTAATTTTACTGATTAGCGTTGACGAATTTATATACGGAGTGGCGAACAACTATAACTTATTATGCAACATTTAATAAGCATTCAATCCAATAAATCTATTTGTTCCAATACAGTTTGTTGATTACGCCTACCATAAGTAACCTTCAAAATATAAACTGTATTTTCTTCTAAAACAACTCTGTAATAAACAAGAAAATTCTTTACAACTATACGACGCACGCCAAGTGAATTCCAAGGCTCATACTTGACTGCAGGCGCAAACTGAGGAAAAAGAGACAGTCTTTCAATACTAGATTTAATAAGATTAATAATTCTTACGGAAGTTTTCTTAGAGATATTAGATGCAATATAGTCTCTTATATTTTTTAAATCATTTTCTGCATCTTGAGTAACAAGAATATTAAAAGAACTCATTACAAGCCCTTTTCTAACTCAGCAAAAACATCCGCATATGGGCGTGCTAAACCAGAAACTGACTGCTTATAACTATGCATAAGTTTTGCAGCAAAATCAGTAGATAATAATTCGTCATTTTCTTCTAAATTTTCACTACTGACTGCTTGTTTTATAAGTGCAGAAGCATCAGCATAAAAAACTGAAGAGTTAGCTCTTTCTTTTACATCATTACTTATTACTGCATTTTTCATTAAAAATCACCTCCCGTCTTGTAATTATAACTTAAAACAAATAATGCAACAATAAATGTAAAGTGACTAAAGATGAAATGATTAGCGACCGTAGAAAAGACGAGACATGATTTCGCGGCACTGACGCATGGTTGCTAAAAGATCGTTTTCAAAAACGCGGCCCTGATTCGGCTCATAGCCAAGGTAAGTTGCTATTCCGCCCAAAGAATACGAGTCAGTTGGAATAATATCTGCGCGAGCCATTGATCCAGACCACAAGAAGTTTGCGTTGCGCACTGCAGAACACATATGCCAGCAGCGGCTTAAAACTTCAGCATCCTCGTCGCTTATAAAATGCTCAGATTGCAATGCTTTCAACGCTTGCATAGTTCCAACTACTCGTAAAGATTCATGCTTTGAAGCATATTGCAATTGCATCAATTGCACAGTCCACTCAACATCGCTTAAACCGCCGCGACCAAGCTTCAAATGCCTGTCCCTACTAACTCCTCGAGGTAAACGCTCCGCTTCCATGCGAGCTTTAAGCTTACGAATTTCAGCAAGCTGAGATTCACTAAGAGGATTTGCAGCGTAACGCAATTCGTTTACAACTCCGTTAAGCAAAGCATCCGCCAACTCCTTAGAACCTGCAGCAAAACGCGCTCGCAACAACGCTTGATGCTCCCAAGTGCTAGCCCATTGACGATAATACTTTTCGCAAGATTCTAGCGAACGAACAAGCGGACCGTCTTTTCCTTCCGGACGCAAATCCAAATCGACCATGATTTTTGGTTCAAGTGTAAGAGGACCTTGCAAAATATTACGCAAAATATCTACAGTTTTTTGCGCAAAGCGGTGAGCTGCGTTTAAATCGCAATCTTCACCAACCGGCTTGTAAATTACCATAATATCTGCATCAGAACAGAAGTTTACTTCTTTACCACCGTAGCGACCTAAAGCAATAATAGCAATTTCAGCTTGAGGAGCATTCAAATTCATGACTGACACAGCTTCACGCATAGACCATTGCAAAGTCGCATCTAAAATAGCATCAAACACATCACTCATTGCAAGCATAGAAGTATCGTCATCAATAAGACCACACATCCAAGCTAAAGCTACTCGCTCAATTTCCTGCCGGCGAAGAGCGCGCAAAGACTGCGCAAAATCCGCAATATTACTTGCATAACGCGCAACCATTGCACTAGTTTGCATGTCAAGACTTGCCCTATCGCGCGCAGATAACGCTTCGTCGTCTCCAAGCCAAGTAATAGACTGCATAGACTGCATCATAGCGTCGCCAAGATAGCGCGAATCCGCCAAAACGTGGCAAAGACGCTGAGCTGCGGAAGGAGAATCACGCAAAAAACCAAGATACGTATTTTTTCCGCCAAAACGCTCCGCAAGACGCCGCCACGCAAGCAAACCCATATCCGGATTCTGCCCGTCGCCAAGCCACTTCAACACTGCCGGAAGCAAAATTCTATGAATTTTAGCAGCCCTAGAAAGCCCCTCTGTAAGCGCTTCAACATGCAACTGTGCTGCGCGAGCATCCGCAAAACCAATAGAAGCAAAGCGCGCGCGAGCAGCCTCCGGCGAAAGCACAATAGGATCCGCATCCGTTTGAGCGTTAATAGGAAGCATCGGACGATAGTAAATATCCTTATGCAAGTGCCGAATTTCACGACGAGCTTTATCAAAACGCGCAACCAACTCTTCCGGACGAAGCCGCACAGCACGAGCAAGACGGCAAATCTGCTCATTATTATTAAGCTGCTCTGTAGAAATTGTGCGCGCACGATCCAAACCGCCGTTTCCTTGAGCACCCAAATCTGGGAACAAATGCGTGCGATGCATACTCCACATTTGCTGACGATGCTCAAGAACGCGCTCAAAACGGTAATGTTCCGCCAAAAGTGCCGCCTGAGACCTAGAAACGTAGCCACCTTGAGCCAACGCTTGCAAAGCAGAAATAGTATCCCTTACGCGAAGCGACTCATCCTCACTTCCGTGCACAAGCTGCAGCATTTGCACAGTAAACTCCACGTCACGCAAGCCACCGCGACCAAGCTTCATATCCAAATCGCGTTGAGAAGCCGGAATAAGCGACTCCACACGCTGACGCATATGCTGACAGTCAGCTACAAAATGCTCACGACCAGAAGCCTTCCAAATAAACGGCTCGACCATATCGCGATAAGCTTTTCCAAGATCCGCATCCCCTGCTGCAGGGCGCGACTTCAAAAGCGCTTGAAACTCCCAGCTGCTCGCCCACTTTTCGTAATATTCCCTATGAGAATCAAGCCTACGAACAAGAGGGCCATCCTTACCTTCCGGGCGAAGCGCAGTATCAATCTGCCAAAGTGGAGGCTCCGCAGAGCCCATAACCACAGACTGGCATACTTTTTGCAAAACCATTGCCATAGAAGCACCAACGCGCAAAGCAGCATCCTGATTCTGCTTGTTGCTTAAATCCGCAGGCTCCACAACATAAATCAAATCGATATCGGAAACGTAGTTAATTTCTTGCGCGCCAAGCTTACCCATAGCGATAATCGCAAATCTGCAAGCGGAAGAACCAGTAACCTGTCCTCGCGAAATAGACAACGCTGCCTCTAGAACAGCATCCGCCGCGTCGGAAAGTTTGCGACTAATATCTGGCTGCACTTCAACAGGGTCTGCGCTCGCTAAATCAGCTGCCATAATTGCAGCAACATGCTCACGATAGCGCGCACGAAGCGCAGAAACTGCTTGCGCAAAGCCGAGAGATGTTAAGTAAATTGTGTTGGAATCGCTGCTTTCAGAAGAAACAACTGTTGCAGTATAAGCTTGTATTGCTTCGAGTAAGTCCTTTACGCGCTCTTCCCTAGTCATTGCAAAAAGATGATTCGGGTCGTTTGCTGCGGCTTTTATAAGATTAGGCCTTGTGCGCATAAGCATTGCAAGCGCGTTAGACGCACCTAATACTTGCATTAGGCTTGTTAATGAGTCAGATATTTGCGAATTTGAAGTTGAAATATTATTTATTATTTCGGGGTATGCTTCACTTAAATCTTGCAATGAAAGCAATGCAGAATCTGGATCTTCAACTGTAAGCGCGCTTCTTAGTAGTGTTTCAAACGATATTTTATTGCAGTTTTTGCGTATTGCCATCATTGCGCAACGTGCGGCATCCGGGCGAGCAAAGCCCGCTTTAATAAGGCTTCTTGAGGTGAGTGCGGAAGAGTTCGTGCTGCTTTCGTTGCAGTTGGTTTCAGTAGTTGCACTATCTGTTATGTTCGCACTTTCCATACCGCAACTTTACATTGTGGTGGTGTACAAAAATCCCTCGCGGATTATCGGAAGATAACCTGCGAGGGAATTTGCTTAATTACGGCGCAAGACTACTCGTTGGAGTGCTTGCGACGGCGAGAAGCTACGCCTGCAACACCAAGTCCGGAGAAGACTGCGGCAAGACTTGCAAACAAGCCAGTTGCAGCACCCGTCTTAGCAAGACCACTAGCATTACCGGAAGCATTACGCCACGCAGCCTTAGCGTTCTTAAGATTCCTCAAAGCCGCATCAACCTGAGCCTGAGTAGCATTAGTATCTGCAAGCACACGCTTAGCTTCAGCCAAAGCATTCACGTAAGCTCTAGCAGCAGCAGTATTTGCCTTAGATGCAGTAGAAGAATCTGCTTCAGAATTATTAACCTCAACTCTCAAAGCAGTCTTATCAACCGAAGCACTCTGAGAATCAGTAGTCTCGAAACCAGCAGCAGAACCAGAACCAACACCAGAACCAGAGCCGCTTCCAACACCACTATCAATACCAAACGGGTGATTAATCTTATCCTTAGCAGCCTGAAGCTTCCTCAAAGCCGCGTCAACCTCAGCCTGAGTAGCATTCGGATCTGCAAGCACACGCTTAGCCTCAGACAAAGCAGTGTTATAAGCGTCAATATCCTCAGTCATTCCAATCATAAATAATACAGAATCACGGAACTTAGCATCAGCATCCGCTTCAGACTGCAATCCAGACTTATCAGTCTTATAACCGTCCGAAAGCTTAGACTTAGCATCCTGAAGCTTCTTCAAAGCATCATCTACCTGCTTCTGCGTAGCATTCTTATCACCAAGAACCTTATTCGCATCCTCAAGAGCCTTCTTGTAGTCGTCAAGAGCCTGGTTAGACGCATCATCACCCTTAGCCTGAGCATTCTGATACTCAGGAGTCTTAGTGAAATCAGAATCCTTACCAGCTTCAGCAGTCAAATCAGACTTATCAGTCTTATAACCATCCGAAAGCTTAGACTTAGCATCCTGAAGCTTCTTCAAAGCATCATCAACCTGCTTCTGCGTAGCATTCTTATCACCAAGAACCTTATTCGCATCCTCAAGAGCCTTCTTGTAGTCGTCAAGAGCCTGCTTAGACGCATCATCACCCTTAGCCTGAGCGTTTAGATACTCAGGAGTCTTAGTGAAATCAGAATCCTTACCAGCCTCAGTGTTCAAATCAGACTTATTAGTCTTGTAGCCGTCAGTAATCTTCTTCTTGGCATCCTGAAGATCCTTCAAAGCAGCGTCAAGTTCCTGCTGGGTTGGAGCCTTATCCATGCCGTCTGGAAGCTTACCCTTTGGCTTGCCAGTAGTGCGATCAAAGGCATCAAGAAGCTTCCTGGCAGCCTTGAGCTTTTCGGTGTAGGCATCTAGTGCCTTCTTGGCAGCTTCATCACCCTTCGCAGTCGCGTTCTTGAACTCTGGAGTGTTCTCGAACACGTCGGTGCTGGTGTCGTCCTTGCCGTCCTTAGACTTATCAACTTCTTCTTGCAAGTCGTGCGGGCTAGTGACGTAGTTCTTAGTAATCTTATCCTTAATTTCCTTCAGATTATTAAGAGCCTCGTCAACTTCTTGCTGAGTTGGAACATCCTTAGCACCAGGCTTTGGTTTACCGTCATCACCAAACTTTTCAAGCAAAGTCCTAGCTTTCTTCAACGCTTCTTTATAAGCAGTAACGTCAGCATTATCCTTGCCGTCATCAGTCTTCTTAGCAAGCGCATTCTGATACTCAGTAGTACTCTCAAATGACCCAGCAGTTGGCTTAGCAGTAGGATCTGTCGTATCGGCAGTAGACTTCGCAGCTTCAGTCTTCAAATCGTCAATCTTAGTACCGAAGCTGTCGTCGATTGCCTTTTTAGCATCTTGCAAAGCCTTAAGAGCATCATCAACTTCTTTTTGAGTTGGCTGTTTATCAGCTTCAACATTTGGATCAGGATTATTCACCTTGTTGATGAGTTCCTGCGCAGCCTTGAGCTTTTCGTTGTAAGCTTCCAGCTTTGCAGTCGCATCAGCGTCGCCAGCGTTCTTCTTTTCAAGAGCGTTCTTGTACGGAATCGACTCTTCAAACTTAGGAGTTACAGGCTTGCCGTCTTGATCCTTATCACCGACCTCGTTATTAAGCTTGTCAACGTTGGTCTTGTAGCTGTCAGCAATCTTCTTCTGAGCAATATTGAGCTGCTTTACTAACGCATCAACCTCACGCTGAGTAAGCTTGCTAGTATCCTTAAGCTTTTCAGCAATCTTAGCAATCTGACCTTCAAAACCAGTTTGCTTAGTAGCATCGCCCAAGTCCTTTCCAGCCTGATCATGCTTTGCGTTGTTAGCGTCAGCCTTGATTGCTTCAGCATTCTTGTATTCAGGAGTCTTCTTGAATACATCTTCTGCGTATTCCTTAGCTTGCTTAAGCTTATCAACGTTTGTCTTATAGCCGTCGGTAATAGCTTGCTTAGCTTGCTTCAAGGCCTCAAGAGCATCATCAATCTGTTTCTGAGTTGGATGATCGCTGAGCGTATTGGATGTGTTATCTTGCGCCAACTTGCGTGCCTTTGCCAAAGCATCCTTGTACGCTTTCACATCATCATTGTCTACCTTCTTACCGTCAGCGCCATCCTTCTTCTTAGCATCAGCATTCTGGAACTCAGGCGTATTCTCGAAGTCGCCTTCAGTAACAGCAGCATGCTCTGGAGTAGACTTCTTAGTTTCTGTCTCAAGATCAGTAGTAACAGTCTTATACTTCTCAATCTCAGTACGAGCATCGTCGAGAGCCTTAAGCGCGGCGTTGATGTCTTTTTGCGTTGGCTTTGCGTCTTGCGGCGTATCTTTATCGTCATGCTTCTTCAAAAGCTCCTGCGCCTCAACTAATGCCTTGTCGTATGCCTTCTTAGCTTTCTTAGCTTCATCATTCTTCTTGGTATCAGGCTTGCCTTCAGCTGTTAAGAAATGAGGATCAGAAGCGTTGCGATACGCATCAGAAGTTTGCGTGCCTTCTGTAGGTGCAGCGCCATCTGTAGAGCCGTGAGCTTTGACACTAGTTTCAAGCTTAGCAGTGTCGGTGTTGTACATGTCAAGAGCATTGCGCTTCTCATCCAAGGTCTTAAGCGCCGCGTCCACTTCTTCCTGCGTTGCGCTAGACTTCTTGAGCAAATCCTTAGCCTTGTTAAGAGCTTCACCATACTCATTTGCAGCTTTACGAGCAGCAGTATTCTTAGCAGAATCAGCATTACCATCAGCACTCAAATAATTATGAACTGAAGCATTCTTATATCCAGGAGTTTGGCGAGTATCCGAATCTTTGTTAATAGATTCCTGCAGCTTATCCGTCTTAGTCGCAAACTGGTTTAATTGAGCAGATGCGTCGTTCATTGCCTTCAGAATTTTTGTGACATCTCTATCAAGCGGCTCGCCATTTTCGTGTGCCTGAATGTTCTTGAGATAATCCTTATCGTTCAGGTCACCCTTTGCATCAGGAATATTGGTGACAGGAATATCAGTTCCATCCGTCCCTTTATCCTTATCAAGCTTATTCTCAAATGCTTTGTGCAGCTTAGCAACCGCATCATCATACGCTTGCTTTATCTTTTTAGCAGCTTCTACCTGAGTTTTTTCTTCCTCGGTAGGATTCTGCTTCTCAGCAAGTGCTTTTGCATTCTTATAAGCAGGACTATTTTGAATAGCTAGATCATTCCAGAATGCCGCCGACAGCTTAGACGTATCAGTCGCATACGTGTCAATAACTTGACGAGCCTTTTCAAGAGCTTCTTTCGCTGCTGTAATTTCTTCCGCAGTTGGCTGTTTAGACGTTTCGGTTTCAGCAAACTTTCGCTTCAGTTCCTTAGCCTTTTGATACGCTTCGTTATATTCCTTAAACGCTTGCTTAGCTTTCTGATCGCCTGCTTGTGCCTTATCAAAAGCATTAAAGTATGCTGGCTTCAAATATCCATCAATATTGTCCGCCAAAGCCTTCGTCAAATCATTAGCATCAGTTGCATAATCTTTATGAAGCGCATCTTCAGCAGAAGTTAATGCTTGTTCAGCTTCTTCTACCTGCTTCTGAGTGGCATCCTTACTAGCAAGTACTTGTTTAGCTTTTGCTAAAGCTTTGTCATAATCTTCATATGCCTTCTTAGCAGCTGTCTTCTGTGCTTCCGTTACACCCGTGTCAGTGCTTTCTGACTTAGCTTTAGCATTCTTATAGAAGGTACTCTTTTTACCATTAGCATTATCAGGATCAGGGTTGTCGAAGGTTTGCTGAACAGCAGCTGCAAGCTTAGCCTTATTCGTTGCCTTAGCATCAAGCGCCTTCTTAGCGGCCTCAAGAGCTGTAATTGCAGCGTTTACTTCCTTTTGAGAAGCAGTTGGATCAGCTGAAAGATCATTTGCTTTCTTTACAGCCTCATCGTATGCTTTGCGCTCAAGATCAGTTGCGTTTTGATATGCTGGGTCAGCGGTCTTGAGCTTCTCCTCGCCTTGCTTAGACGTATCACCAGTCTTTACCTTACCATGCTGAGCGATTGCATTATTCAACTCATCCTTGTTGGTGCTGTACTTATCAAGTTCCTTACGTGCAGCATCGAGCTTGGCCTTAGCAGCATCAACATCCTTTTGAGGAGCGTTATCGTCCGCTGCTACAGTATTGGCTTCTTCGAGAGCCTTGTCGTAAGCTTCCTTAGCGGCCTTGGCAGCAGTATTCTTGGCAGTATCGTCCTTGCCATCTGCAGTTTTGAAGTCAGGCTCAGTAACATTTTTATACTTATCAGTAGTCACAGTACCGGCTACTGCAGCAGTTCCGCCTTCCTTAGCCTTACCGTTGGCTTCAATCGACTGGTTCAAGCTGTCTTTATTAGTTGGATCACCATCAAGAGCCTCACGAGCCTTATCTAACTTAATAGTCGCATTGTCAATATCGGCTTTTTGCTTCTCAGTAAGGTCAGACTCTTTTTTATCTTTAACTTGCTCGTACAAAGCTTTAGCAACTTTGAGCGCATCATCGTATTCGCTCTTTACCTTATCCGACGCGTTGTAATATGCTGGCTGCGTTGAAACATCCTTACCTTCAACAGCAACAGTCTTATGTTCATCAACCGACTTCTTCAAATCACTTGTCTTATGATTCGTCTGCGGCACAAAGATAACGTTAATCGCCTTAGGCGTATTCCCAGGGTTTTTGCCATTTTCGATGTAAATGTTTCTATACATCGTCAATCCATACGGCAAAACAAACAGGCGCGCTTTATATACCTTGTTTCCTTTAGCAGCAACTACTACCGGCTTAGCTTCTTCATCCCAGGAATACGATCCTGCATTCGATTCAGAATCGCCAAGATTTTCACCAGAATTAGAAACATTCTGACTATATTGCCAATAAGCACCGCTCATATTGCCGAGCGACAACTCAGTTGTAGGTTGGCCGTTCTTGTCGATCACGTAGCCCACATGCGACTTCTGCGCGTTTTCTTTATCGCCTTCATGAGCAAGAGCTTCGCCACCAGTAAGCTCGCGCAAACCAGCGTTGCCATCCTTCGGCGTAGCTTTCAACAAATTAAGAATCTTATTTGTATCAAACCCTTCTGCTTTAGTTGGGTCGTAGCGGTAAATGATGGTCTTGTGGTCTTCGCTCCACGAAAGGCCTTCGTCGGTGTCGCGGCCGGCAATTTTATTATTCTTCCACGAAACGTCGTAATCTTTGCGAATATCCGCCAAACGCGTGAGCTTGCCAGCCTTTACATCAGACTTAAACTCAGCAACCGCTTTATCGGTCTTAATCTTAACGGTAATAGTATTTTCTGCCTGACCATTCGAGATGCCCTGATTTGCATGACCAGCCGCAGTAAGATTGCCAGTAAGATACGAAAGCGTAATCTGCTTCTCGTAGTCGGTAGCGCTTAATCCAAGCTCTGTGTTGTCTTTATTAGCTTCGTAAATAGCCTTCTTAATGCTCTTAATCTCAGCATCAGAGTAAGCGAGTGGATTGTAGATAACAGTTGCGGTACTTTCTGCAGGAACCTTAATCTGATCTTCGGTAAACTTCTTCAACACAAGGTCACGCAGAGCAATCTTAGGAGCATCTTTTTCATCCACGCCGTCAAAATGGATTACAGCATTATCTCCATCAAACGAAATCTTATCTGCTGTAACGCCATTAATCTTGGCAAGCTTCGTCTTAATTTCTTCCTTAACTTCAGCCGAAAGATTAGTCGGATCTTCCACAATCGGCTTGTCAATGCGATCATCGTAGCGCGCAACGGTAAGCGGAATAGCTTGCGACTTAAAGCCCAAATCCGTAACCATATAAGTGTTAAGCGTCTTCGCTCCAGTTACATAAGTTTTATTTGTTGCGCCTTGAGCTGAGGTTTCCTTATTAATAGCCTCAAACGTAGTCTTGTCGTAAGCATCTTCAGACTTTACGTTAATATTTTGCGTAAACGTTCCAGAAAGCTGATCATTTACAGACTTCTTATCACTACGCGCCGTCTCAATATTGCCAGCTTCAGTAATTGCTGCTTGAACCTTTTCTGCCGTAAGAGGCTGATTATATTTCAGCACCACTGATCCAGAAGTTTTTGGCGGAACAAGCGTTACAGCGCGGAATACATTCGTTTTATATGCAATAGTTTCTGTACTACTACCATCTTTAGTTACATACACGAAAATAGAACGACTGGCTGTATACTTCTCAGCACCGCCATTAAGGTTACCATCCCTAAAAAGAGTGCTCATCGTAAGAGTTGCAGATCCGTCGGAATTAGCAGTAAATATATATTCACCAGAATAATCTTGGTGTTTGTCTGGATTTTTCGAGTAAAAATCAATACCTCTCTCACTTTTTGCATTATTGAAACCATTTGTCTTAGAAGGGAAAATAGCAATACTGGTAATCTTGCTACCATCTTTTGGAGCTGCAAAGTGGAAAGTAACAGTGTGCTTTTCGCCATTTACGCTGTATGTATTGTCTGAGCTTCCCCAGCCATACACGTTCGGCATAGTGCCAGCGTTATTCTCATTAATTTCAATCTTGGTATTAGCAGTATCCGTTGTATCAGGATTAATTTTATTAGGATCTTGGTTTGCTGCACCATCAGAAGCGCGATCCTGATTTTCAGGCGCAGTGACATCAGGTTGATTATTTTCTAACGAACGCTTTGCGAGCTTCTTTGCACCAGATTCCGCAGAAGTGATATCTGTAACCTTATTATCTACAGACTCAGTGTTCACAGTCTTCTGCTCAGTCTCAGTGCCATCAGTCTTTGCTACAGACTGCGTAGAAACTTTCTTTTCCTTAGTTAAATTCTGTTCGAGCTTAGACTTGTTATTATTATCCTTGTGAACCTTCTTTAAAGTATTATTGTCGGTCTTCTCGTATGTAGCAGACTTCTCTTCAGTCTGATCCTTATTATCAGCTTCCTTAGCTTCAGGCTTAGCATCAGCATTTTTACCAGCTTCAGCCTTCTTATCAACACCAGGCTTCTTACCAGCCTCAACAGGAACCGAAGCCGCACCAGCCGCAGCACCATTCTCCGCCGCCATTGCCGGAGTTGCTCCAAAAGCGAACGCCGCACCAGCCAACACGCCAGCGGCTCCAACCGTAAATGCTGCCACCTTGCGTGCATCCACAGCCTTAGCAATCGCATTACTTACTGCAGCATCCAATGTAACCTTGCGTGCATGCCTTCCGGAATTTGAATTAGCCATTGTGTATCTCCTTGAATACCAGATTCTCTCTGAACAAGTCTTTATGAATTTATTAGTGAAGAGCTTTGTGCAGTAATCAAACGCTGATCGAACTACGGTCAAATACATATGAAACTTCTGCTCAGCTCTCAAAAGCGCAATCTCTTTTATTGAGATTTACATTCAATAATACCGAATATACGAATATTTTGCAACGTATTTGTTATAATGTATAGCCTATGAAGCCCCCCCCCAGAGGCTTTATTCCAACATTTTTAGCAGATTTTTGGGGCGAAAACTTTCATAACAAATGTAAGCTAGATTACAGTTTTAATGGTGATTCTAAACACATGTTTAGTATAAAACGCAATTATTTTATGCATTTATACATAGATATACATTTATATTCAGTCGCACGCAGTCACGCAAATAAAAGTTATCTCGTAAGCGCACTTAACATGCACGCTCACGAGATAATGCTCAAAAAGTTACTGCAGAAAAATCAGCGATTCTTACTTCCAACTACCCAATTTTCGTAAAAAGCGGCTTCACATTCGCCCAAATCCTTCGAGCAATACCCGGATGATTCATCGTATACAAGTGAATGCCATCCACGCCTTCTGCAATTAAATCGTTAATCTGCTGGGAAGTAAAAATACTGCCAGCATCACGCAAGCAATCAGCATTACTCCCCCAACGATCCATCATTGCGGAAACTTGCGAAGTAATTCGAGACGCACACAAGCTCGTCATGCGCTTAACTTGCGAAGCGTTCGCAACAGGCATCACGCCAGCTTCAATCGGCACGTTAACGCCGGCAGCACGAGCTAAATCACGGAAGCGCAAAAAATCCTCATTATCGTAAAAAAGTTGCGAAATTAAATGCGTAACACCCGCATCAACCTTGCGCTTCAAATTATCAATATCCGCTTGCAAACTTTCCGCCTCCGGATGCTTCTCCGGGTAGCAAGCGCCCAAAATAGGCAAATCCGGACGCTTTGAACGAATGTAGGAAACCAAGTCACTAGCGTGCTCAAAAACGCCTGCCGCCTCCTGGCCAGCAATCACGTCTCCGCGCAAAGCCAAAACGCCGGAAACGCCAGCATTATCAAACATTTCCAAAGCTTCATCAACAGCATCATAATCAAGGTAGCGAGCTGTTAAATGAGCAACTGCGTCAATGCCATATTCGGAGCGAATCGTATGAGCAATACGCGCAGTAGCAGTACGATCCTGCAGCTTTCCAGTGCCGTAAGTAACCGAAATAAAATCCGGGTCAAGACCCTTCAAACCATCCAAAGTATCGTAAATCGTACCAATAGGAGATGTGCGCTTAGGTGGAAAAACTTCCAGCGAAAACTTTGGTTTATACGGCATAGCTCACCCCCTATTTAGATTGTTGCTTACATTGCCGCTTAGATTTCCGCTTTGCTTGTTGCTTTGCTGATTATTAGAAAGCTCCGCACGGACCTCTTTAGCAGCAGCGACAAGATTCTCCAAGCTTGGCCAAGTTTCAGCGTCGCCTCGAGTTTTAAGACCACAATCCGGGTTAATCCAAAGCTTTTGAGCAGGCATCTTACGCAAAATCTCGTGAATACGCTCCACAAGCTCCGCCTTACCAGGAACGCGCGGAGAATGAATATCGTAAACGCCAGGACCAGCCTCAGTCTCAAAATGCGCGTCGTGAATAGCGTCAAGCACAACCAAGTCGCCACGAGAAGCCTCGAAAGAAATCACATCCGCATCCATAGCATCAATGTCGCGAATAATGTCATTAAACTCCGAATAGCACATATGCGTGTGAATTTGCGTAGTCGCAGCAACTGCAGAATGAACAAGGCGGAAAGCAGCAATCGCCCAATCCAAATACTTCTTATGCCAATCAGAGCGGCGAAGTGGCAACTTTTCGCGCAAAGCAGCCTCATCAATCTGAATCACACGAATACCCGCACGCTCCAAATCCAACACTTCATCGCGAATAGCAAGAGCCAACTGCTGAGTCTGCTGCTCGTGAGTAATATCCTCGCGAGGCCAAGACCAGTTAAGAATCGTCACAGGTCCTGTAAGCATGCCCTTAACAATATGCTTCGCGCAGCTTTGGGCATAAGCGCTCCAAGCCACAGTAATCGCAGACTCGCGAGAAACATCCGACCACACGATTGGAGGCTTCACGCAGCGAGTACCATAAGACTGCACCCAAGCGTTTTTCGTAAATTTAAAGCCGCGCAAATGCTGGCCAAAATATTCAACCATGTCGTTGCGCTCAAACTCGCCGTGAACAAGTACATCCAAGCCAATTTGCTCCTGATGCTCAATGCACTTGGCAATGCGATTGCGCATAAACTCGTCGTAAGCTTCGCGCGAAATCTCGCCCTTACGAAGAGCAGCTCTAGCGTTACGAATATCCTTAGTTTGCGGGAAAGATCCAATAGTAGTCGTTGGCAAATCCGGTAAGCCAAGAGCTTCCTTTTGCAAACGCTGACGTTCTGCCCTTTCCGGCAATCGCACAAAATCAGAATCTTTAAGATTAGCAAGACGATTAGCAACAGCAGAATCTGCTTTCACGCGCGAACCGTCGAACAAAGCCTGATTTTTAGCCAAAACGTTACTTGACTTGCGGCTTTCGTCACTTTCTGCAGCAAGATTTGCAATATCGCGAATCTCTTGCAACTTTTCAACAGCAAAAGCAAAATATTGCAAAACATCCGCACCCAAAGCATCCTCACCAGCAGTGCTAAAAGGCACCGTGAAGAAGCGAGCAAGCAGTAGAAACAGCCACGCGATCCGTAACATTCTCACGCAAAGCGTCAACCAAACCAAGGCTCACAGCATAATCGTTACGCCAAATATTACGGCCATTCACAACGCCAGCAAAAAGCGTAGTTTTTTCGTTCACACCATAACGCTCAATGGCTGCAAGATTTTCTTCCTTGCCTTCCACCAAATCAACGCCAACACCGTCAAAACCAAGATTATTCACAGTTTCGTAAGCGTCAGCAATATTGCCAAAATACGTGTTAAGAAGAAGCTTAACTTCCGCGCCCCTAGCCTCAAGCAAAGGCTTATACAAAGCTTCAAAAAGCTCCAAATCGCCTTCCTCTTTATCAAGCGCCAAATAAGGCTCATCAAATTGCAGCCAAGTTGCGTGAAGTTCGCCAAAACGCTTAACAATACTCGCATAAGCAAAAGCCAGAGCTGAAATCACAGACTCAGTTACTTTCAACTCCTGCGCTTCAGGAGTACGAGCCAACTTCAAAAAAGTGTACGGGCCAATCAGCACAGGCTTCGTTTCCAAACCCTGCGCGCGAGCCTCCAAAAACTCGTCAAAAGGCTTAGTTCCAGCCAAATGCAAGCCTTCCGGATTCTCAACTTCCGGAACAATATAGTGGTAGTTCGTAGTAAACCACTTCTTCATTGGCAACGCCGTCACATCGCCGCGCTCACCCTGATAGCCGCGCGCAATAGCAAAAAGCGTATCCTCAGCATGCTCAAAATTCAATTTACGATAACGCTCAGGCACAGCACCCAGCAAAATAGCAGTATCGAGCATTTGATCATAGTAGCTAAAATCGTTACTTGGAATTAAATCAATCCCAGCTTCAGCTTGCAAACGCCAATGCTTAGCTCGCAAAGACTGAGCAACTTCACGCACTTCATCCAAAGAAGCATCCTGCTTCCAGTAACGTTCAATAATCTTCTTCAACTCACGATTAGCGCCAATACGTGGGAAACCGGAAACAGAAGTAAAAACCGCAGACATACATCCTCCAAAAAATTTCTTTGACTCGCTTTAGCCTAGCAAAGAAATGCTTGAATGCGGTCATTCAAGAACTTGGGGTGTCGTTATAAGCTTAATTTATATGCTTAATTTCGTGTGGTTATGCAAAGGATTTGGGGGTGAGGATTGCGAGAGCTGTGGCACCGCGCAAGCCGCAAGTTGCGAATGGACGATCAGACACAAGCACCACAACAGACGCATTAGCAAGCCCCAAACGCATCGCCCCAAGCACATCCGGATCCGAATCAGGCGAAGAAAGCCACTGCGCAGCCATAGACATCGTCGGCTCATGCCCAACAATCATCGTCGTATGAACATCGCCTCGAATCGCTTGCAACTCGTCCATAACAGATTGCATACCGCCATCGTAAAGACTCTTGCGCGACTCAACCACAGGAGAGTCGCCAAAACGCTTCAACATGCGTTTCAAAGTTTGCTCAGTGCGATTCGCACTAGAACACACAATATAATCCGGCACAAGCTTCAAAGATTCCAAGCCTTTTGCCATAATTTTCGCCTGCTTCAAGCCCTTATCTGTAAGACCACGACCCCAGTCGTCACCCATTTGAGGAGCCTCAGCTTTAGCATGACGCATCAGCAACAAAACGTACTTACTATGATGTGCTTTCTTCATAAGCTTTTTCATTGGTGATGCCATAATGCTCTCCTACTTAGCTTGATTAAGCGCTGATTGTTGTGCAGACTGCGAATCTTGCAAATCTTGCGACTGCGAATCTTCCGGCAATTGCGCAAGCTGCACGTCTAAATCACGTAAAACTTTACGCAATTTACGATCCGAAATATCACGCAAAGACAAGTCTTCCAACTGTTCAGCGCGCTCTTCTGCTGTCATATCGTCAATATCGCTCACAGTATCTTTAGTACCGTGCTCACGCTTTTTCAAAGCGCTAAAACCTTCAGCCATTGCGCGCGAAACAATCAAAAATCCAGTGTGGCCAATCATCGCATGATCCGGACGAACCGCCAAACCTTGAGCTTTCCAAGTGCGTTCCAATGTTTCCTGAATCTCCGGCTCAGTCCACATGCCACTTTCTCGCAAAGCTTCAGCCATGCGAGACATTTGCGTAGTAGTCGTAACGTACGCAACAAGCACGCCTCCAGGCACAATAACTCGATGAGCTTGCTCGAGGCGATTCCAAGGGTCAAGCATGTCTAGCATAATGCGATCCACGCTGTGCGCATCTAAGGTTTTTGCAACAGAATCAAAATCGCCAGTAAGCAAATTCCACCATTCTGGGCGCTTTCCGTAGTACAAAGTTGCGTTAGACTCGGCAATGCGCGCAAAATCCGGGCGAAGCTCAATCGTAGTAAGCTTTCCACATTCCCCAACTGCGTCCAAAAGACTTAAACTCATAGCACCAGAGCCAGCGCCCGACTCCAAAACGCGCATTCCAGAACGAATATCTCCTAAAGCGATTACTTGCGTAATATCTTTCGGATACATAATTTGCGCGCCTCTAGGCATAGAAAGCACGTAGTCAACCATGCGCGGTCGCATAACTACATAATCCCAGCCGCCAATAGCGCGAGCTGCTTTCCAAGGCTTATTGCCAGATTTTGAAAGGTCTTTAGATTCTTGATTTTCGCTATTTTGCTGAGATTCGCGCTTTGCACTAACAGTAGTAATTACAACGCCTTCGCTTTGGCCAATCACGTCGTCGTGACAAATAAGACCGTGCTCAGTTTGTGTAACCCCACCCACAACAAGCTGTGCAGTAATTCGCTTACCTTTACGATCGGTGAATTGAATCTTCTCACCTACTCGTAACACACCACTACGCGAATTAACTGACTGCACAAAACACCTCGCAACTTTAAAGCGACTTTTATTATTGCTACTTATTATAAGCTCACAGTGGTAAGAGGCATTGCAGAATCGATTGCAAAATCGGGAGCAGAAGGACGAACCCCTGCTTCTACCAAATTTACGCCAAGCATTGCAACCATCGCACCGTTATCCGTGCAAAGCTTAAGCTCTGGCAAACGCACTTCAATTCCATGCTCCTTGCCGCAAGCCAGCAAATGCTCACGAAGCTGCGAATTAGCAGAGAATCCGCCGCCAATCATCAACGTTTTAGAACCGTACTGCTCGCAGCCCATCATAGCTTTGCGTGAAAGCACTTCCGCCACAGAATTAGCCAAAGAAGCACACACGTCGTCAACTGGAATTTCAAGCCCTTGAGCCTCACGCGCTTCAACCCAGCGCGCAACAGCAGTTTTTACGCCCGAGAAGCTGAAATCGTACGGATGCTCTTTGCCGGAACGACCTTGCGTCAAGCCTTGCGGAACTTTCAAAGTATCCGGATTTCCAAGCCTTCCATGCCTATCAATATGAGGGCCACCCGGGTATGGGAACCCAAGCAAACGCGCAACTTTGTCAAAGCACTCGCCTGCAGCATCGTCCAAAGTTGTGCCAACAACGTCAATACTTCTAGCAATATCGTTCACGTGAAGAAGCGAAGTGTGACCGCCGGAAACAATTAAAGCCAGCACATCTTCCGGCACGTCGCCGAATTGCAATTGTGTTACTGCAATATGCCCAATTACGTGATTAATACCATAAATCGGCTTATTTGCAGCCCAAGCTAGTGCTTTAGCTCCCGAAACTCCCACAGCTAAGCAGCCAGCAAGACCAGGACCTGCGCTTACTGCAATCGCGTCAACATCGCTTAAATCCATGTTTGCGTCTGCCAATGCTTTAGAAACAACCGGCACGAAAGCTTCAGCGTGCGCACGAGAAGCAATTTCTGGAATTACGCCACCGTAGCGCGCATGCTCCTGCATTGAAGATGCCACCACATTCGACACCAGAGTACGTCCGCGCACAATAGCTGCGGCAGTTTCGTCACAAGTTGATTCAATCCCCAATACGATTGCTTCGCTCATTTTATTCCTCTTTATTCCTCGTTATTCCTCAGTTCCGTTATTTTTTGCGGTTAGATCAGCGCACATTGTGTACGCATCCACGCCTTCCGGCTGATAGTAACGTTTCCGCAAACCCATTTTCTTAAAACCAAAACGTTCATACAACACGAGCGCAGGAACATTGTCAACTCGCACTTCTAGCAACATGCGCTTAGCACCAATTTTTTCTGCGGTTTTGATCATAGTTGATAAAAGTTCCGACGCTAGGCCTTTTCTTTGATATTGTTTTGCAATGCCAATTGTCATTATTTGCGCGTCATCGCCGTCAAACCAGTAGCCGGCATACCCGCATAACGTATGCGTATTTTCGTCGATTTGAGCGTAATACGCGCGCATAGGAGCTTGCAATTCTTGCGAAATCATGCTCTCATTCCATGAGCCTTTGCCAAACAAGTCGGCTTCAATAGGAGCTATTTTTTGCGCTAACTCATTGCAAGTAAAATCGCACTTTGGAACTATATTGCAATTCTCGACTACTGCTGGAAATTTAGAACGCGTTATATCAACAATCATAATTACTCAAATCGTTAAAACGCTTCTATTTTTCTTTTGCCTTATTCGCTTCGCCAGAGCCAAGCACATGCTTAAGCGGATTTGGCACAGACACGTCCGGACGGCGCAAATAAAGCGGTTCAACAGCTTTTACGCGCTCATCTTTATCGACGCAATTCTCAGCGCACTGCTCGAAAATTTGCAAGCCTTGCACACCCAAGTCAAGCGCAGAAACTTCAGCAATAACGCCAATATTGGCAATATTTCGCCAATCTTCAACGTATTTTTTAGCACCGTGTCCGAGCACATCCACGCAATAATTTTCGTTAGTTTTGCTTGCTAAATACTCATTCACACGAGCAACAACATTTTGCGGATAGTCAATATCCATATCTATTAGCGCATTTCCTTCGTTGTCGTATAAGGACATGTACACTTGGCGACGACGCGCATCATTTAGTGAAAGCACGTAGTGACGAATATTAGAGTCGCAAGAATCCACAGAATTCGGAATATTTAGTAGCAAATCCTTGCAAATAACGCCATTTTTGCGAGCTTCTTCGAACGCGCCGGAACGCATCATCAAACTTTGAGGAAGAAGACTATCACACCCCAAAATTTCAGCATTATTTGCAAATGCAATCGCTTTTGCTGCAACTAATCCTGCGCGAAGTCCTGTAAAAGGAGCAGGACCTACTCCCACAACCACGCGTTTAATATCGGAAGGCTTAAGCCCAGCGTCCTCCACAACTTTTGCAATATTTACTTGTAAACGCTCCACGTGAGTGCGAGAGTCGGTTTCAACAATCGGCTCATGGCCCACAATTCCAACAGTAGAGCCAAATGATGTGTCAATAATCAGCGTATTACTCATGTTCATTCCTCGAAGTCACGTACCAGACTAGCTTACTCGCTTAGCACAACTTGATTTATTTGTTGCGATATTTACTCGCGTATTTCTAATTACAATTTTGCAAGTCGATTAAGCCAATCCTTGCCAACAGCTTTCAAAGTTAAGATTCGCTCACCATCGCTAGTAAAATCGTCTACTTGCGAAGAGTCAATAGGTCTTGCAATATGAACTTCTAAGCGCTCAGCAGCAAGCACTCCTGCCATTTGCTCACCCCACTCCATAAGCACAACAGTGCCGTCTCCTGGCTCTTCCAAAGCTTCGTCAAGCCCCAAAGATTCAAGCTCGTCAAGCAAACGCGAAACAGTATCTTGCCCCGGAGCAAAATCTTCGCCACCCAAACGATAAGCATCAACGTGAATTAGCGTCGCCGGCTTACCATCCGCAAAAGTGCCATGCAATTCGCGCGCAATCGTAAAAGTTGGAGACACAATCGGCTCACTAATTGAAAGCCCTGCACCAAAACCTTGAGCGAACGTTGTTTTACCAGCTCCAAGAGGACCAGAAAGCAGCAAAACGTCGCCTTCTTTAACTAGTTTTGCCACAGCTTTACCAAGCTCGCGCATATCAGTATCCGTAGGCACAGTACACACTTTTTGCTGTTCTGACACCGTTTCTTCTTTCATACTTAACACAATCTTTCTAATTTGCAGTTCTTAATTTACGTTTCTTATTTACGATTCTTAATTTACGCTTTCTAATTTCCTCGAGACGCAATGAGCATAATACACTCTTCAAGCGCATAATTCGCATCACTAGATCCGCCTTTGCACTGCTCATCCGCCCAAGCTAAAGATTGCAAACATTTAGAAACACCTGCACTATTCCATCCAGCAAGCTGACGCATTGCCATTTTAAGAGCCCACGGGTTTACTTTCGCTTCAGCACTAGAAATCGTGCCGTTGCGAATTGCCATTGCGAGCGCAATTACGCGTACTTTTGCAGCCAAAGCACCTATTAAGGCTATGGCGTCAACTCCTTGAGCAATTGCAGTTCTTGCTGCAAGCACAGCAGAACCTGCATGACCTGCAACAGCTTTATCCGCAACAAAAAAGCCGGTAACTTGCGGATCTGCAATCAAGTATCGGTCGACAATATCAAGCGTTATTGGATTATCGTCATAGTCGAAGCATAATTGCGAGCATAATGCTGCAAGCTCCCCTGTTTTACTTCCCAAAACTGACACAAGACGTTGTGCTGCTTGAGGCTCAACGCTTCGATTGTGACGCTCAAATATGCTCATAACGAAGTTGAGCTTGGCATCGTCTTTTTTAAGATCCGGCACTGTAATTGTGTTTGCGCCAGCTTTCGTAAGGCGCGTAATAATAGACTTTCCTTTAAGCCCACCTTCGTGACGTGCAATAACCCAAGTTGCAGAAGAGTCTACAAAATTATTTTCGCTATTTTCACTATTTTGCGCTTGTTTGCAGAAATTTTCGATTGCGTCCACTAAAGACTCGTCTGCTTGTTGCAAATTATTTATTATTACAATCGTTCCGTCACCGAAAAGCGAAGGACCTACAGCTTCGTCAAATGCGTACTGATCCGCAGTTGACGCATCAAGTTCAATAATTTCAGCATCCGGAGCACTTTTTTGAACTTTTTCACGCACATTTCGAGCATTTAGCTCGTTTAAGTAAGCGTCACCTCCAACTACCAGCGTAACTGGCATAACGCGTTGCGCGCGCTTATTATTTGCTGCCATAATGCTCCTTAAACCAACCAACTCTTAACCATCATAATATTGCATTCGAATATGCGTGCGTGTTTGCTACTCTTCGAAAATTTTCTCTGCTTCTCGTAATGTTCGCTTTGCCGAAGCAGACCACAGTTGACCAATTATGCTAGCTCTTTGAGCATAATACTTATTGCGAAAAGCGCGCAAAGCTAGCATAAACAAAGCCAATATCACAAATTCTGCACACAACATTGCCCACGCTCCTGCAGCACCTTTTATCCATGGAAACACGCCAAAAGATACTTCATCGCACCAACACGCGCACTTTTGCATAAAGCTTGTTCCAATTGATGAAGCTCTCGCAAAAATAAGCGATAATCCACCGTTAAAGCTCGCACAAACTAGTGAAATTAAGCCGCACACTGTTGCCCAATCCATAAGAGGCGCAACTATTAGATTAGCTGGCACAGACATAAATGACACTTCCGGTTGCATAAGAATTTGCACTGGCATAGTCCAAAATTGTGCAGAAAGCGTTATAGCTAGCGCAGAAGCAACACAAGATGGCATATATTTTGCAAGCGTTTTAGAAATCGGCACTCCCATAACAACAATTCCCAAAGTTGCTGCAGAAGAAAGAGCAAAAGCATAATCCCAAGCATACGAAGGGTTTACTAGTAACACTCCAATAACAGTCCAACTTAAAGCACTAACTGACTGGTATGGACGTTTGCAACACCACGCAACAGCGGATATTATTCCCATAATTAACGCTCGAAGCACAGATGCAGAAGGGTAAACTATCGCAGCCAAAGCAATTTGCAACGTAATTTGTATTAAAGATGTAGCCCAACGAGCCAACAGTAATCGTGCGCAAAACTTGCGAATAATCATACTAAGTAGCAAAAAGTGTCCGCCTGAAACTGCCATAACGTGCATGATTCCAGCATGTTGAAAATGTTGACGTGTCATATTCGCATAAGTTTCGTCGACAGGCTCAAGTGAACTTGCATCCTCTACTGGCACATATTCTTGCCCAAGCATGCCAACAGTTACTCCAGGAACCAACATTCTGCCTTGCATATCGAGCTTATTTGTTACGTCATAAAACGATTTCCACAAATTATTAACGGCTTTGTGCCAAAAGTCTGAGTCTTGTACAACATGCAAATTTCGTTGAGTTTTTTCTACATGCAATTCAGGCTTACTACTATCAAATCTCGAAGCTTTCACGCTAACAGGAACGCTTAGGCTAGAACCGTAGCTAAGTTGCTTGCATATTGGCGAATACGCATACAGTCGCGCTTGAACGTAACTTTTTTGCGCATCAAACTTATGCACTTGAACATTAGCTTGGCAATCTCCTTTAAAACTTCTAGACGAGCGCACAGGAGTAACTACTGTAAATTCTGCAAAATGTGCGCGCCCGGCATTATTTCCTCGAGAATACAGTGCTTTAGTAGGATTATTGCCGCATATTTCTCGCATAATAACGTCACCAGATATCACATATTGAGTTATGTACGAAAGCATGAACGCAGCTACAAAAGCGTTTATTATCACTAAAACTGTTCTACGCCATATAAAAAACTTAAATTTTTTGCAAAATATAAAAATCGAAACTATAGTTGCATTGAATAAAACTATTGAAATGCAATAAATTATAGTAAAATCGCATAAGAATTTTCCAATTAAGCACCCAGCCCAGCACGCTGCAGCAACAGGAATCATACGAAAGTCACGACTTCTAGAAACGTTTTCTACTTTTTCTACGTTTTCTCGCATAATTCACCTATTTGACGTCAACATTCCCACGGAATTTATTCAAGGTTTTAGGCCCAATTCCTTTAATTTTCATCAAATCTTCTAAACTGCGAAAATAACCAACTCTTTTACGCTGAGCGATAATGCGCGCAGCAGTTTTGGGACCGATTCCTTTTAAGGTTTCTAGTTGATCAAGCGTTGCAGTGTTTATATTGATTCTGCCAGTGTTACTTTGATTAGAAGCAGTATTTTCGTTGCTTTTGTCGCTTTTGTTATTACTGTCGCTTTTGTCGTTACTGTCACCTTTACTTCCTCTGTTGCCTTTACTTCCGTCACCTCCGCTGTTTTCGTCGCTTTCATTACTTACACTTTTTTCTTCATCATCATTTTTATTGTTACCTTTTAAATCGCTAAAAGAATGCTTTTCGCGACTAGTATCGTCGTTTTCTATTGCAAACGCGCCTGCTTTTTCGTTCTGAACTCGTTGATATGTTAAGGATTGAGAAATAAGCATTGTCAAGCTTGCACAAAGAGCCGCAACTAGTATCAGCATTAAAGCAAGCGTATGTACAGGCTTCATGTGAAATCTAGGATGAGTTTTTCTACTTATAATTTCTTCATCAAAAGAATTACAAGCTTTTTCGCAATAGTCGTCACTAAAATTTTTATCAAAATTGCTGTTAGAAAATTCTTCTAAAGACGTTGCAATTCGTCTCCTAGGCAAATCAGACGCAGGCTTATTAAGCCTAAAATTATGCTCATGATTCTGCCCAAAATTCTGCTCAAAGTCTTCCATAAATCCCCCAACTCTTAAAGTTCTTAACTTAACTATTGGGCAACTTATAACACTTCGCAACAAAAATATGCGCCTGTGGTTAAAAGCAAAAAATGCTGTAAAGCACGAAAAATCGCGCAATACAGCATTAATTAAGCAGACTTTAGCTTCGACTCAGCTCTCGTCAGGCACAATAGACACAATCTTAGGAGCCTTCACAATCACCTTGCGCGGAGCCTTACCGCCCAAGCGATCAGCTACAGCTTCTAGCGCGAGCTTTTCAAGCTCAGAAGCGTCAATATTTGGGTCAACTTCAAGCTTTGCTCGAACCTTGCCCTTTATTTGCACAACGGCAGTAACAGTATCCTCACCAACGTAGCGAGAATCCGCAACAGGCCAATCTGCGTGAGCAATCGACTTTGCGTGTCCAAGCTTGCTCCACATTTCTTCGCAAATATGCGGCGCAATTGGAGCCAGCATAAGAACCAGCGGCTCGACAGCTGCTCGCGGCACGTGAGGAAGCGAAGTCAAGTGGTTGTTAAGCACAATCAGCTTAGCAATTGCAGTATTTGGACGCATTGCTTCCATTTCCACAGTCACTTCTGCAATTGTGTTGTTAAGAACCTTCAACGTCTTCTCGTCGAGTGCGTCGTCGGTTACCACGCAAGCTCCGGTTTCTTCGTTCACAACGTTACGCCACAAGCGCTGCAAGAATCGCATGCCACCAACAACGTTACGCGTATTCCACGGGCGAGATTCAGAAAGCGGACCCATGCTCATTTCGTACAAGCGGAACGTATCTGCACCGTAGTTCTCGTACATGTAGTCTGGAGTCACAATATTCTTTAAGCTCTTGCCCATTTTGCCGAACTCGCGGTTCACGCTCTCGCCATGCCATGTAAAGGTTGGCTCACCAGCGCTGTTTGAAGCACCTTCTTCAACCTCGTCAGCAGGAACGTACTGTCCGCGCTCATCCGTATAAGCGTAAGCCTGAATCATACCCTGGTTAAACAAGCGGTGGAATGGTTCAGCAGAATCCACGTAACCCAAGTCGTAAAGCGCCTTATGCCAGAAGCGCGAGTAAAGCAAGTGCAAAACTGCGTGCTCTACACCACCAACATAAAGGTCAACGCCGCCAGAAACATGCTCTTTGCCTGGACGGTTTGTGCCCATCCAGTAGTCGTATTCATCGCTGTCAACCATATGCTCAGCATCGTTTGGATCCAAGTAGCGCATGTAATACCAGCAAGAACCAGCCCAGTTCGGCATAGTGTTGGTGTCACGATAGTAGGTTTTTACGCCATCGCCAAGGTCGAGCTGAACTTTTACCCAATCTTCGTTTCGGCTCAAAGGTGCTTCAGGCTCCGAATTTGCATCGTCTGGAGCGTAAGTTTTTGGCTGATAATCAGGAACGTCCGGCAATGCAATTGGAAGCTCGCTATCTGGCACTAAGTGAGCAACACCATCTTCGTCATAAACGATTGGGAATGGCTCACCCCAGTAGCGCTGGCGAGAGAACAGCCAGTCGCGAAGTCGGTAAGAAACCCTACCTTTTCCTACGCCTGCAGCTTCAAGCCAAGTAGTCACCTTTTTAATAGCTTCGTCTACGCGCAAACCGTTAATAGACAAAGCGTCACCAAGCTTGTGCGTATGTTCTACTGCTGAATTAATAACAATTCCGTCGTGAGAAACAAACGGAGCTTTACCTTCGTAATCTGCCAACTTTTCTTCGGAATCAGGCAAAGGCTCAACAGTGTAAATTACTGGCAAACCGAATGCTTTTGCGAAATCATAATCGCGCTGGTCGCCGCCAGGAACCGCCATAATTGCGCCTGTACCGTAACCCATAAGCACGTAGTCAGCAGCAAACAGCGGAAGTTTTGCTCCAGTTACAGGATTAATTGCGTAAAGACCAGTAAACAAGCCGGTTTTTGCTCCTGCATCTTCCGTGCGATCTTTAGCAGTCTTCGCGCGAGCTTGAGCTTGATACTCTGCCAAGCCTTCTTTAAGACTTGCGTAACCGCCCTTCCAGCTTTCTGGAACGTCCGCACCCCAAGCTTCTGGAACATGCTCAAGAATTGGGTGATCTACGGAAACAACCGCAAACGTTGTACCAAAAAGCGTGTCTGGACGAGTAGTGTACACTTCCAAATCGCGCGCTTCGCCGTCTGCACATGGCACCTCAAAGTGCACAGATGCACCGTGAGATTCGCCGATCCAGTTTCGCTGCATAAGCTTAACTTTTTCTGGCCAATCAATAGTGTTCAAATCTTCCACCAAGCGGTGTCCATAAGCGGTAATTCGCATGGACCACTGGCGAAGGTTGCGCTGGAATACTGGGAAGTTTCCGCGTTCAGACTTACCTTCTGCAGTAACTTCCTCGTTTGCAAGCACAGTTCCCAAGCCTGGGCACCAATTTACAGGAGATTTAGAAATATAAGCAATGCGGAAATTGTTTAATACATCCGCTTGCTCTACTTTATTAAGCTCTTCCCACTTTTTGCCTGCAAAACCAGGAATTTCGCGCTTGCCGCTCTTAAACTCATCAACGAGTTCAGCAATCGGACGAGCAGAACCCTTTCCGCCGTCTTTGCGCACAAAATCAGTGTCATACCAAGCGTCATAAAGCTTCGAGAAAATCCATTGCGTCCAACGCACATAATTTGTGTCAATCGTTGCAAAAGACCTACGATCGTCAAAACTCAAGCCCATACGATGCAACTGCCTGCGCATATTAGCAATATTTGCCTCAGTGGTGATGCGCGGATGCTGACCAGTTTGAACAGCATACTGTTCTGCTGGCAAACCAAAAGCGTCGTAACCCATTGCATGAAGAACATTCTCACCCTTCATGCGATGGTAACGGCTTACAACATCCGTTGCCAAATATCCAAGAGGATGTCCAACGTGTAAGCCTTTGCCGGAAGGATACGGGAACATGTCCATTGCAAAGAAAGAAGGACGACCGTCAGCAAGCTTGCCTTCGCCATCCTTCAAATCGCCTTTAACATTAGCAGCCCAGAACGTGCCTTGTTCATCCCAGGTTTTTTGCCAGCGCTGCTCAATATCTTGTGCGAGCTGCGCGTTGTAACGAAAAGCTGGCTCAGCAATAGTAGCTTTGTTGTCAGCTGTTGCATACTGTTGATCGTTGTCGTTCATACCCTAGGACTATAGCGTCTAATATCGTCATTACGCAACACTTTTTACAAGTTTTATTGATATTTTATTAAGAAAATATGTAGTTTTAACGTAAGTTTTCCTAATATGCACACAAGATTAAGATTTTATGATTATTTCGCAAAATAAATCATTACAATAGTAAATAAACTTTTTGAGCAAATAAAGATTAGAAAATTAGGTAAAATTCAATAAAACTATAAATATTAAAGAGGTTGTGAATTGAAAGTACAAAAAAATACGTTACTTCTTATTGCTTGCTTAGTTTGGGGAGCTGCTGGTTTTAATATTCTTAAGATTGGCTTATTGGCATACCCAAATTATTTGCAGCCACTAAATTACGCTTTATCGTTATTAGTTTTTGCAATATTCCAATTCCTTATTTTTGGAAAACTCGTTAAAAAACATACTCAAAGAATTAACGGCTATGTGGAAGAAAAGCAGTTTTTCCTTAAATTCTTTGACGTTAAATCTTTTATAATCATGGCTTTTATGATGACTTTTGGAATTGTTCTTCGTGCAACAAATATCGCTCCAGAACGCTTTATTGCCGTGTTTTATACGGGATTAGGCTCCGCATTAGCCTTAGCAGGATTACTTTTTGGATATCAATTTGTTAAAACTGTATGTCCGCATTACAAAAACACTCATACTATGCAATAGTGCTTACAAACACTTGTAACACCAGCAACATTACTAAGGAATATTTGACTATCACTCTACGTAAGGAAGTTACTATGAATCATGTTATGAAACGTTATATTAATACGTCTTTGTTGTATGCTGTCCTCGCCATGATTGGCGGCGTCTTTTATCGCGAATTTACAAAATTTAATGCTTTCCATGCAAAAAGTATGCTTGCTGTAGTTCACACACACTACTTTATGCTTGGCATGGTTGTTTTCCTGTTACTCATACTAGTTGAGAAAAACTTCAGTTTTAGTAACGAAAAAACTACGAGAATCTTAATAACTTATCATATTGGACTCAACCTAACAGCAGTAATGATGATTACTCGTGGAATTGCACAAGTACTACGTCTACATCTCAGTCCATCTATAGATTTTGCCATAACTGGTTTAGCAGGAATCGGACACATCCTACTTGGCGTAAGTATTGTACTCATCTTATTGCAAATTAAACGCAGCATCGCTCATTGTGCTAATACTTCAGTAAAATAGTGAGCTTGGGAATAATTTAATTTATTAATAAATATTTTATTAAGTATGTAGCGCATGTTTCGTATGCGCTACTACGTTAAGAAGGCTTCTATGAACAACGCTGTATATAAGAAAAGTAGATTATACGCGCCTGAGCGTTTCTTTGAATGCGAAGGTAAAGGCTTAAAATGGCTTTCTGAAGCTCACAAATACGGCGGCCCTAGAGTGGCTGAAGTATTTGATTGGGGAAACGGTTACCTTAATATTGAGCGCATTGACACTCACTCAGCAACACCACTTGCTGCATTTGAGTTTGGTGCAGCGCTCGCTCATATGCACGATTACGGTGCAAAATATTTTGGTGAAGCACCAGCAGATTACGATGGCACATGCTATTTTGGACCTTTAAGTGATCCAGTTGAAATGCCAACTGGCACTTGGAGTAATGTTATTGACTACCTTGCGGACGGACGATTGCGCCCTATGGTTGAGCTTGGGATTGCTCGCGGAGAGCTTACTAAAAGCGACTTAGATCTTACAAACGAAGTTATTGATGCGCTGCCTGATTTATTAGGAAAAGCTGCAGAAGATAAGCCTGCTCGAGTTCACGGAGACTTGTGGAGCGGAAACGTGTTATGGACTAAAAGTTCAGACGGCGAACACACTGAAGCTGTTCTAATCGACCCTGCAGCACATGGTGGGCACCGCGAAGAAGATTTAGCTATGCTTCATTTATTTGGAATCAGCTATTTTAAGCAGATTTTAGACGGCTATCAGTCTGTTCATCCACTTAAAGCAGGTTTTGAGCAGCGCATGATTATTTGGCAGCTCTACCCTATTGCAGGACATTGCGTGTTCTTTGGTGGAGGCTACGTGAGCGAATACCGTAATATGTGCGAAAGTCTTATAAAAAGTTCTATAAGATAATTTTGCTCACTAAAATAGCAATGTAAGTATTTAGCACACGGCTATATACAATGTTAGAAGATAGTTACAAGTAGAACACATATAGACAGCAACAGATAGACCACGAAACGAGAGGTCACTACTATGATTCGTTTGTGCAACAGAACTATGCATCGTTCTTTAGTTATGCTGACAGCATTAGTTACGATGCTTTTTGTTGTTAGCTCGTGCGCAAGTTCAACAAAAACTTCTTTAAAATCTGAAAATAAAGAACAAGCGAACCACGGTAACGTTATTGTTTTTACTCCATCAGATGGATTGGCAATAACACGTAATAAGCCTCTAAGCACGTGGGATATACTGGTCCCAGAATTAATAAAATCGTTAAAAGATAAGGGATTTGACGATAATTCTATTACTACTAAAACTTCTTCTAGCCTTTCAGAACAAAGCCGCGATGTGCAAGATTATGTAGTAAATTTGCTAAGCTCATTGAACAATGCAAAACAGAATAATTCAGAAAAGCACAATTCTGTTTCCGAAAATTCAAAAGTCAAAAAACAATTAAGCAAAACGACAATTGTTATAGCTCCATGGACTAACAAAAACGGCAATAATAACTATGGAGATTATGCAACATTACCTGCGTCTAATTCTGAAAATACGCAAAAATCAAATACTCAGGACTTAAATTTACAAAATGCCGATAACTCTCAATCATCCAAAGATGAGCTTAATGCAGAAAAACGATTGGCATCATCACTTAGCCTAGCAAAAAAGGCAGGAATACACGTTGTTATGCTCTCACGACGTGTTAGCGGTTTCAAACCTGATGTGATGTTCCATTTATCTGACGCAAGAACCATTGGCGAAATTCAAGCAACAACTCTGGTACAAAAAATCGCTCTAGATCGTGCAACTAAAGAAAATCCACGCTACATTGAAGTTCTTTTGCCATGTCACAATCAAAAAAATATTAATGCAAACAATAATAATCAACAAAATAACAGCGACGAAGCAAACGAGGATGATGATTCTAACAACAATACGCATGCAAATAGCGAAACAGCATTCCATGATGATTTTGCTGAAGAAGCATTCGCTGGCATTTGGAAAGTTTTGAGACCATATTTTGCTTCGGGGACATTAATAAGCACTTCTGGAAGACTGAATGTGAATAGTAGCGAAAAAGACTGGACCAATGTTGCTTTCGACGCAGATGTAGCTGACTCTGTGAAAAATGAGTTAACAAAACGAATTACGAGAAGTACAAGTCTTTTTTCACACTCAAGGCATCGCGTTGATGGAATTATTGCACTCGATGATCAAATTGCTTTACAAGCCGTACAAGCACTAAACGATCTCGGTTATGAAGGAAGCGCAGCAGATATAAACCCATCTTTCAATTTGCCGGACGTTATCGGAAACTTCATAGGGAAACGAGATCTTAATAAAAGACCAGTTCCTGCTCCAAAAGATTCTGCGAAGAAAACTGAAAAAGAGTTACAACAACAGCAGAAAAAAGATGAGGAAGAAGAATCAGAAGCAAAGAAATGGCCAGTAATAACTGGTTATGGCGCGTACAAAAATATTATGCCAAACATTGTGAGCGGAAAGCAATGGATGACAACTATAGAAAATCATAAGCAGATTGTTCAAGATCTTACTGCTACTTGTTATTCTTTGAACAGAAACGGTAAACTTGACAAAAAAATCGCTACAGTGCAAACAAAAATTGAACACGGGGAAACTGTCCCTACTGTTAACGAGCGACTAGTGGCAGTAAGCGCAACAAATCTAAAGTCACGTTTAATTGACCCAGGCTACGTATCATTAGCAGACGCAGGCTTGTAAATACAATTTTTGGATGCAAGTTGTGAAATATAATTTGTGGAACGCAATCTGTAGCTTCAGGCTAACTTCAAGTTATATTCCACGAATTTACACGCAGCTAACGTTTGCGTGGAGCATAAATAACATGTTCGATAAGGTCGTTATAACGCTCTACAACAACTTGACGACGCGCCTTTAAACTTGGCGTAATCAAACCGTTTGCCTGAGTAAACTCATCTGGAACTATTTCGAACTTGCGAATAGACTCAGCTCTAGAAACTAGCTCATTTGCTTTGCTAACAGCACGCTCAACTTCTGCTCGCACAATACCGTTACGTGAAGCCTCTTTTAAAGACCGTACAGGGCATGCGCCACGCGAAGAAAGCCAAGTATTTACTTCTGATAAATCGAGCGCAATAATTGCTGAAACAAACGGCTTCCTGTCTCCAATAACAACAGCTTGAGAAATAATAGGTGAAGACATTAATGAAGCTTCTAACGCATTTGGAGATAAGTTCTTACCGCCAGCAGTAATAATAAGATCTTTCTTTCTGCCTGTAATACGCACAAAACCGTCATCGTCTAAAGACCCAAAATCTCCCGTATGCAACCAGCCATTTACAATCTGCTGTTTGGTAAGCTCAGGATTATTATGGTAGCCTTTGCATACTGCAGGACTCTTAATGCACAATTCACCATCGTCAGCAATAGCAACAGATACACCCTTTACAGGCAAACCAACGGTACCAATGCGATAACCTGTCGTAGGATTCACCATAGAAGGTGCACAAGTTTCTGTCATTCCATAGCCTTCTAGAAGAGGCAAACCAATGCCATTAAAGAAATGCGCAATCGACAAATCTAAAGGAGCGCCGCCCGAAATAGCGTATGAAACAGAGCCTCCAAATACGTGTAGTAGTGGAGCATACACTAATTTTTTACATATTGAATGGCTAAGAGCAAGCATTGGAGGAACCATTGAACTAGACTGCTGAGCGCGAGACCATTCGCGAGCAACCTTAGACGCATAAGCAAAAATAAAACCTTTTACTCCCCTGCCTGCTTTTTGAGAAGCAGCATTGTAAATCTTCTCAAAAATGCGTGGAACACCAAGAATAAATGTTGGTTTAAAAGTTTGAAAATCAGACAATACAGTTTTCAAATTACTCGTCAAACCAAGAGTTATATTTCCAGCAAAGCAGAACAATTGCATAAACCTAGCAAAAACGTGCGCAAGAGGCAAGAACAGCAAAAGACGCGGGCTGTCTTTTAACGCAATATCTGGCATAGAAATAACACCTGATTTAGCAATAAAAACAAAATTGCTATGAGTAAGCTCAATTCCTTTTGGCTCACCAGTTGAACCTGAAGTGTATACAATTGTTGCTATGTCACTTCCATTAACAGCGTGCACTCGCTCATAAAATTCAGCATCAGTTACTGCTTTACCGTATTCAATGCACGCGTCGATAGCACCACGATTCATTACATATACGTCGTGAAGAGTAGGACATTCTTCCTGAACAGCCTCTACTTTTGGCAACATTTCAGGAGACTCCACAAATATTGAACATACTTGAGAATCTTGAACAATATGTTGTATTTGCAGCGAAGAGCTTGTTTCATAAATTGGCACTGTCAATGCGCCTATAGACATAATAGCCATATCAAGAACTGTCCATTGCCATGAAGTGTGAGCAATAATTGACACAGCGTCACCAGGCATTACTCCTCTAGCAATAAAGCCTTTAGCAACAGCTATTACCTTATCTCTAAATTCTTCAGCAGTATATGACTTCCAAACGCCGTCAGCTCCAACGTATTCAACCAAAGAACCATTAGGATTGCGCTCTGCTCGCTCTTCTAGCAGTGAGAAAACATTAACATCTGTATCAATAGACTCATCAAGTGGACGAGAATATTCTTGCATATTAGCTCCTCTATCTGCTGAATTGACGTATATCTTTACTATACGCGATTTGCAAGCCTTCGCATATGCGAATATCTACAAGATTGTAATCAATTTTGTTCATTTATCTACAAATATCTACGATACAAATATATTATCGTGCTTATTCCACAGGCTTAAGCACAATGCGACGCTTAACAGTCATTCTTTCAGGATTAACATATGTGCGATTTTTACGCTTTAAACCCCACTGCACACAAGTTGTGCCGCAATGGTCCGAACCTCCTTCGACATGTGCAAAATTCTGACCTTTTTTCACAAAAACACCAACGCTAAACTTTGTTACAGCAGGCTCAAAAGTGGATGTCAGTTCACCATGCCTAATAGTCACAACTGATTTACCAGCGACTTTACCAGCAAAACTAATAACGCCATCTGCAGGCGCAAATAAAGGAGTCCTCGTGCTTGCAGCTAAATCTACGCCACGATGCCCAGCCATCCAAGGTTTAGGCGGAGGATTAAAAGCTTTTACTATTTGTGCAGGTTTCACAGGCCATTGCATAGCTGACTTGCATGTTTTTTCACTATAATCACCTTTAGAAAGAGCACACTTGTGGCAACATGTCACAGCAGATTCTACAACATAATATTTAAGATGATGATTATTTTGCGAAATTTCGGGTTGTAAAAACAGCGCATCTAATAAAATAACTGAGATTATAAAAATCCCCAAACAGGCAGATATTTTGTAATATAATCCATAATTTTTGCGAATACACATATATTCCCCATCCATATTTTTATAAAACGACTTTTATAAAAGTTTTGCAGCTAATTTGCGAAAATCATAAGCTTTTAAAGCATTGTGGATAAAACATATGCTTATAATCACTATTTCGACACGCCAAAACACGCCATATTTGCATCTTTGAAAATTCCGTGTAATATAAATGTCTTGTGCACAGCGCTTAGTTGAGCACAAGATATTCCTGCGTAGCTCAGTTGGCAGAGCGTTCGACTGTTAATCGAATGGTCGCTGGTTCAAGCCCAGCCGCAGGAGCCATAAAGCCACTGGAAAACCAGTGGCTTTTTGCGTTAAATATTACGACTTGCATCCACAAGCAAAATCTTAATTGTTTAGCGCTCATGAGCGTGGCTAACATAAACATTTTGGCGTATTATATAAACAAGTTGCGTATTCAAATGCGCTAATGTTGAGCAGCAATAGATAACAGAGGACAAATATGAATCAACATAGCTCCGATAATGTTGAAACGAACCAAAAGAAAAAGCTCATTATTCTCATAGCAGGAATTGTTGTGCTAGCTTTAGCTCTTGGCACAGTTGGCACACTTTGGTATATGAAGCAAACTGAACGCACTAAAGCAGCTCGCAGACAGTGCGAAATAAAAGTTGCGCAAGTTTCTAAAGCCAATGCCGTATGGAAAAGTTTAGTACACAACAGCGTAATAACAGATCTCACAAAAGGTGACTCTGATAACGCAAAAGAACTTGCTAAAATCATGAGCGAAAAGGTTCCTGATGCAGTATCTTGCACAGCAAACTCTCCTGAAGAACTTGGTTCCCAAAGCGCAGAAGCTTTAGCTGCTTCTGAATGGTATGCAGTCAAAGCAAAAAAAGTGCGCGAGTTGGCTGTTACATTAATCGATGAAAATAACAAAAAAGATAAAGATAAAGACAAAGACAAAGACAAACAAGACGAAGAAACAAAGAAGCAAGAGATAAATGAATCGACTGGAATTGTAATTCAGCGTTCAAATGTTGTCCCACCAAAGCCAAAGCCAACACCAGCGCCGACGACAAATACTCAAGACACTAAGAAACAGAAGACTGAGGAAAAGAAAGACAACAAAGAAAAGAAGGAAAACAAGGAAAACAAAGAAAAGAAGGAAAACAAGGAAAACAAAGAAAACAAAGAAAACAAAGAAAACAAAGAAAAAGAACAAGAAAAAGATAAGAACAAAAAAGGCAGCGGAGACGGAGCTGGTGCTGAAAAACCTAAAGGAAATAGTGGTCAAGGAGATCCGAATGATAAAGCAAAAAAGGACAACCAAGATTCCGATAAAAAACAAACCCCGGACATAATAGCAGGTTCACAAAAACCATAAAACATTGCTCTGTTATCTGACTCAATGTAAAAGCTCCCAGTGATATACGCTGGGAGCTTTTACATTATCTAACTCTACATCGTAAACGATGTTGAACTTTATAAACTATTCGTTCATTTTGCTACTCGAACATGAGTTAAATCGACTTCTTCAAGAGGAATTACTCGAGTATGGTTTTTAATCTTGTAACCAATGTATAGAACGATAAATAGCGGCACAGACATGTACGTGATTCCAATAGCCTGCCAGTTAAGCGTTGCAAATGAATGCAAATCCTGACCAACAATAACAAGAATGCATAAGAAGAACGCAACAATAGGACCAAACGGATACCACTTTGCTCGGTAAACTAATTCATCTAAGGAATGACCTTGAGCCAAGTATGCCTTACGGAAGCGATAATGAGCTGCAGCAATACCAGCCCAAGCAATAAAACCAGTCAAACCACTTGCAGCAACCAGGAACATGTATATTTGATCGCCAAAAATACTCATAAAGAAAGTAAATAAAGCAACTACAAATGTAGCAATCAACGCAGGAACAGGAATACCACGAAGACTTACCTTGCCAAATACTTTTGGAGCATTATCTTCTTTTGCGAGTGAATAAAGCATTCTTGTTGAAGCATACATGCCGGAATTTGCTGCAGAAATAACAGAAGTCAAAATAACAGCATTCATAACTGCTGCAGCAGCTGCAAGACCTGCACGCTGGAACACGAGCGTGAATGGGCTAATAGCAATATCAGTTACATCAGAACCAAGTAAGTTCTTGTCAGTATAAGGAATAATGCAAGCAATAACGAAAATTGCAAGAATGTAGAAAAGAAGAATACGCCAGAACACTTGCTTTACAGCCTTTGGAATACTCTTTTCTGGAGTTGCAGACTCACCTGCAGTAATACCAATAAGCTCAGTTCCTTGGAAAGAGAAGCCTGCAATAGCGAAAGCACACAACACTGCAGGAACACCGCCTGCAAATGGAGCGTCCTTATGAGTGAAGTTTTGCAAGAATGGCGCTTTGCCGCCAACAATGCCAACAATCGTAAGCGAACCGATAACAAGGAATACGATTACTGCCAACACTTTAATAATAGAAAGCCAGTATTCGGTTTCTCCAAAGCACTTAACTGTAAGCACATTGATAACCAAAATAAGCATAAGAACCGACAGCGAGAAAATCCATATTGGCACTGTTGGGAACCAGTATTGCAGAACTATTGCTGCAGTACTAACGTCCACTGCAACCGTAATAGCCCAATTAAACCAATAGTTCCAGCCCATTGCGAAACCGAGTGCAGGATCAATAAAACGTCCAGAATACGATGCAAACGATCCACTAATAGGCATAAAAGTGGCCATTTCACCAAGGGAAGTCATAAGGAAGTAGACCATAATGCCAATCGCACCATAAGCGAGCAAAGCGCCGCCAGGACCAGCCATATGGATTGTTGCACCACTAGCAACGAATAAGCCGGTGCCAATGCTGCCACCTAAAGCAATCATGGAAATATGGCGGGTTTTTAATCCTCTATGGACATCGTTATTTTGCTGAGTATTCTGCTGAGTATTCTGTACAGCAGTAGATGATAATGAGCTACTCATTTTTCCTCCTTTCATGACAATCAGAGGCAAAACAAGCAAGCAAAAGCAAGCGTGTCGATAGCTCTCCGCAGCGAATGCCGACTCGCTGCGACAGTCCTTGGTATATTAAGCCAAGTCCCAGCTCACTACTTTTGGGATTAAGCAGTAAACTTCGGCGCTCTCCCCTTTTGTAAGCAATTAACGCTTCCCTAGCTCATGCTTATTACTCTTGTCGAGCGCGACCTCTGGTCGATGGTGTTCATTATTAGTACGACTTGCAGACAAACAGTAAAAAATACGGCGTGGCGCATAAAAATCGAAAAATAATAACAAAAAACGCCACTTCATGAGAAGTGACGTTTAAAATTTGTGGAGCTAGGGGGATTCGAACCCCCGACCCCCTCCATGCCATGGAGATGCGCTACCAGCTGCGCCATAGCCCCGTTTTTACTTATGCCGTTCAAACGAACCTTTGATAGAATACAACAAATAGCCGCTCTATCCAAATGCGGCGTGTCGAATTCAACTTACAAATTCCAAAAATCCTGCGAATTCTACTAACAATTTAGTCGCCAATTCGGCAAACCAATTCAAGAACCAATTCGAAAATTAGTTACCATTGGCACTTCCAGATTGATCACCATTACCAGGAGAAGTTACATTGTTTGAAGAACCAGTAGATCCCGAAGATCCAGCAGATCCAGCACCTGCATCAGAACTATCAGCACCCGATCCACTATTCCCACTAGCAGCATCACCTGAATTCGTTCCTGAATCATTGTTAGTGTCACTACCTAAATCATTATCAGAATGACCACCTGTTGAGCCAGCTGCGTTTTCATTGCTATGCTCATCATTTTCGTCTTCATTAGCATCTTTACTATCAGAATCATCATGAGACTTCTTATGGTCTTGATTAGTATTCGTGTTAAGACGTTGCTTAGGTTGCGGCTGATTTTGCTGCTGCTCATGACTATTTTCTTCAGGCTTATCAATATTGTCTGTGCCTTTTCCTTGTGTAAACAAAAGAACAGCACCTGCAGTAACAATAACAGCTATAAGAGCACTTATAACAGCAACAACAATTGTTGTACGATGATCGTTTCTATTTTGGTAAGATCTAGAAGAGTAACCGTAGTTTCCACTAACAACCTTAGATAACGGCACCGGCTCTGGAATTGTGCCCTCCGACAGTTCCATGTCTTCTTCATGCTGTTCACGTAATTTCGACAATTCCAAAATACGCGTATTTTCTAATTCCGGATTACGGACTTGCGAACTAACAGTGCGTCCAGATCTTGCATCTTGAACAGTCATATTTTTGTCATCTGAAGGATCAGTATTACATTGCAACGAATTTGATGAATATTGCATATGAATATCATCTCCAATTCTTTTAGAATCAACATTCTCTAAACCATTTGAACGCACGCTAGAATCTGACACATTACTAAAATTAGACTGTTCTGTAGAAGTATTCGGATTTACTTCCGAAAGTTTACGCGATGAAGCGTGAATAACATTCTGATACAACTGTGATGCTACTGCTGAGACAATAGAACCAATAGCTACGCCAATAACTGAACCAGCAATACCAATTTTAGAAGCAAGTAAAAACGAAGTCACTGCAGCGAGCGATCCAGCTAATACTTGCGTAAACGATATGCCTTTGAAGAAATTCTTCACTTATGCACCTTAACTATTTATGCGAATATAATGCCAAAATGCATGGCAAATATGCAAATTCCACTACCAACACCATTACAACAATGATGGTATCACTCTACGCAAAAATTGCACAGCATTGCCAGAGCATTCTTACAACAAAATCACAAGTCTTATATACATAAAACTTAGCTACACAAAACTGAAATGCCTAAGACTTAGCAACCTCAAAATCTCTATCTTTATAAGAAAGCTCACAATTCGCTCTTTTATCACAATAATGCTCACCTAAGCTTGCAGTAATAATTGCAGCAAATATTAAAGCAAATCCCACAAAAGCCATGTTAGAAACATGCTCATGAAAAAGAATAGTAGAGAATAAAAGCGTGAACAAACTTTCAGTGCACATAATCACAGAAGCGTTTGCAGTAGAAAGATTCACCAAACTATAGTTTTGCATAATTTGCGCAACTACTGTTACTACCACTGTAAGGTAGAACATATTAGCAAAAATAGAGAAATGATCAGCAGCGTTAAAGTTTGGCAAAGGCTCACAAATAAGCGCACCAGCTACAAAAAGTACGCCTGAAACAACAAATTGCCCAAAAGTTAACGTAACTGGATTATATTTACGAGAATAATACGCAAGGAACGTAAGATTAAAAGCAAAAACTACAGCACATAATAAAGTAAGGAAATCTCCATAAGACAATGTGAGAACAAGCATTCCAGGCTTTAATGCCACAAAACCTACTCCAGCAACGCACATAACTGCAGCTACTAATCCTAAAAGAGTTGGCTTTTTCTTGACAATTAACCAAGCAGAAAATGGCGTAATTACGCAATATGCTGCTGTCAAAAACGCGCTACGGCCTGGATCAATTGAACGTAACCCTTCAGTTTGCAAAATTAAAGTAGCATAATACGTAATTCCAGTTAGTAAAGAAGGAACAATAAGCTTTTTTGTAAAAGTTTTACGAAGTGTACCGAAAAAAATAACAGCCATAATTGTGCAAGCTCCAACCATACGAACGCCCATAAGCCATTGCACAGGAAACACTTCAAGAGCATATTTTGAAGAAACATAGCTGCCACCCCAAATAGCAGCACAAATCAACAACATAATCTGAGCAGTACGAACACTTTTGCCTTGAGGCATGCCCGATTTATCCGAAAGCGGTTCAGCTATAGATTTAGCTGTTTCATATTTCACCTTCATAATGTTCCCCTTCAACTATAAAAGTTGATTCTTTAAAATTTTTCTTTTATAAAGCGTTTTAGCTTATAAAATAGACAGAATAGCCGTAAAATCGTGAAAAGTACAACTTTCTGGCGTTCTTTCGTAAAATTTCCGATATACGCTCCAGAAAACAGTGGCAATCAAGTATTTTGCTGTATAAATTTCGCCCACGAAACTATTGAAGAATTGGGTGATTTATATCACAACTTACAATTTTTTTACGCTACACGCTCGTATACACTTTTAAATCAGCGTAATGTAGCAATGTAGGCTTATAAATTGCGTACGAAGAAAGTACGCAATCTTGTTAGGAAAGGAATATTATGGCAACTCTTAGCGCAGATATGAAAGAATTTATTGCGAATAATTTGGCTTGGATTGCAACAGTAAGCAAAGATGGCGAGCTTGATTTGGGACCAAAAATGTCTATGTTCGTACTCGACGACAACCACCTTGCCTACCACGAGCGCACTGCAGGTCAGCATTATAAGAACTTGCAAGACGGCAGCCAGCTGGTTGTAGCAGTTGCTAATTTGGCAGAAAAGAAAGGCTATCGCTTCCGCGGAACAGTAACTCTTCACACTGATGACGCGATTTACGAAGAACAGGTACGTGTGGCCGAAGAAAAAGGTACGAAGAAGCCAGCTGCAGTTCCAGTTATGGAAATCACTGAGATTCAGGACTTGACTTCTGGAGCTACTGCCGGCAAAACTATTGCAAAAGATTAATGCGTCGTCATTCAGTCGTGTGGATATTAGTGCGGTAGAGATTTGAGATTTTTCGCACTGAGCGCGGACGCTCGCGCGGGTAACGCGCTCACTACGAAACTCGCGTTGGAAGTCCACTGGACTTCCAACTTAAGCGAGTTTCCGCTCCGAGTTGCCTTCGCGCGCTACGCTTTAAACGCTCAGGCAGGTCGTCGCGCAAAACGCCGAATTAGTACGTCTATAGTAGGCGTCATACAATATCGAGTGGCGTTCGTCCTCAACGGCGAAGATGAACACCACTCAATTCTTTACTTGATTATTTAGTTGTCACTAATTTACTTGCTTTCTTTACGCAATGCTTTCAGTCTAGCGTTCATTTCTTTCGCTTTCTTCTTCTCGAAGTAATAAATTATTGCAGCAATAGGAATCGGTAAAATAACAGTGAACGCAATCCATCCGCAAATCACCGCTGGCTCATCTTTGAACGAAATCCATCCAACAATCACCGATACAATAAACTGAATAGCAATTGGCGGAACTAGCGCAAAAACGAACTTTGCAAAATTTGACATGCGTTCATTCGACCAAAAAATAGCGAACACTCCATATCCTATGCCTATAACAAACGATGCTACAGCATAAGATGCAATTCTATTTCCAACCTCACTATGCGCTAACAGACTTGATATAAAAGACATTACTGTAAAAATAGTGCACCCTATGCCAATGCCTTTAACAATGTTTTTTACCATTGTTTTACCTAATGTTGCAACTTGCTTTTCCATAATAATCGCTTCCTTTTAAGTATTAAAATCTAGTATTAAAAAAATCAGTATTAAAATTTTTGATAGTTTTATATTTGACTACATTCTAGCTACATTCGTTATTACTATAACTACATCCCTAAGCGCTTTTTGAACCCACCTAAGCATCTGCGACTAATCCACTCAACGCTTCCATCGTCCATTTTTACGCTCATACTTCCACCAAATCCTGGATCAACTCGAACAATGCGATTCAAGTTCACGATTGCGGATTTAGATATGCGCACAAACGACGCGAATTGCGGATTGTCAAAATCCATTAGGCGCTTGTAAGACACGCACTCGCCTTTATCACCGTGAATGATTACGCGCGAATTTTCAACGCAAATCATAATCACATCTGGCTCATGCATAACAATAATCGAATCGTTAATATAACCGTATATGAATGGATTATTGTTGCTCAACTTATCTGAAGTATTAATTTCAGTATTATTTTCAGCACTTCTTACATTTGCATCATTGGAGTCAATGCTTTGTAACTGAGCGATAATGTGCTTAAGCTCATCGTCAATATTGTGAATTGACAACTGAACTGACTGCTCTTCCTCAGGCGGAACGATAGCAATAGTTACTTTCATCAAGCCTCCTTTCCGTACACTACTGTTAGCGTTTGTTAGCTTTTTGTTTTGTAATTTTGACTATACGGCACTGTAAATAGTCTGTCTTTACAAAATCGCTAAACGGTAGCTTTCGGTAATTAAGCGGTAAAGGAGAGATTACGCAGCACCCCAAATGCGAATAAGACGCTGGCTTGTAGGGTCAGCTGCAGGACCTTGATCATAAGCATCCAAACGCCAATGAATCGAACCATCAGCGTTAAGACTTGGAATTAAGCGCGCCCAACGACCGTTTCCCATGCCGCCAATCGTCTTGTAAGAAGGATCTACTTTATCTAATCCAAGCAGCTTATGAACAGTTTGCGAAAGACAGGAACCATGCGAAAATACTAGCAAATCACGGTCTGCGCCAGTTTTGCGAGCCCAATCTTCTACTGCAGCAGCAGCGCGCTCTCCTACTTCCTGCTTAGCTTCAGCACCATGACGAAGCTCTCCGCTTTTACCTTCAACCCAAGCTTTGAAATCTTCCGGCCACTGCTCGCTAATCTGCTGACGATTCAAACCTTCCCACTCGCCAAAGAAACGCTCGCGCACACCATTTTCAACATGCACATGAAGCCCAATCTTATCTGCAAAAGCATGAGCAGTCTGTTGAGCGCGAATAAGTGGAGAAACAATCGCCACAAAACTCGCGTCCGCTTCTTCTGGCGTAATGCGCACGTGTTCAGTGCTGTTCGGGTCCTTTGGATCTTCTAAATCAGAAGCACCAAAAAGCACGCGCAAAGCTTTTCCAGAGCGAGTCACCTGATCCATTCCAGACTCATCCAAAGCAATATCAATCATGCCTTGCAAACGGAACTGTGCATTATACGGAGTTTGACCGTGGCGAATAAGCATAACAGAACGAGCAATTCCTTCATGCGCACTATTAATGGAATTATTTACGTTACTCGCAACATTTTCTACGAAATCAACCATGGTTTGTACCGTACTTTCTTCTTATTATTCAGTTTCGCTAGAATCTTCAGTTTTGCTAGAATCTTCAGTTTCGCTAGCATGCTCTGGCAGTTGCAAATCGATTGCCGGGCAATCATTCCACAGGCGTTCCAAGCGGTAGAATGCTCGTGCTTCCTCATGCATTACATGAACCACAAAATCGCCAAAATCAAGCAAAATCCACTGTGCTAATTCCAAGCCTTCACGAGATAAAGCCTTGCGTTTGTTGTCTTTCAAGTACAAGTCTTTTTCGATTTCTTCTGCAACAGCTAATACTTGACGCTCATTTGAAGCAGAAACAACTAACATAGCATCCGTAATACCAAGCAAATCGCTTACATCAAAAGCCTGCTCGTTCGTTGCTTTCAAACGGTCTGCAGCAGCGGCAGCAATACGAATTGCACTAATTGAGCTTTCTAAAGCTGTCATAATGTTACTACTCCTTAATTCTCCAACAAACGCTTTTTAGCGTTCCCAAGCTGGCTTCCAGCCCTCTACAACGTGCTGAGTATTTTCCGAGTACACCATAGAATCAGCCGGAACATCGTGACGTACCACCGATCCAGCGCCGGTAGTAACATCATCTCCCACAGTAACCGGTGCTACAAACAGGTTTCCTGCGCCAACGTGAGCACCAGAACCAATCGTAGTATGATTCTTATGCACTCCGTCATAATTTGCAGTAATCGTACCGCCGCCAATATTCGTATGCTCACCCAAATCAGCATCGCCAATATAGCTTAAATGAGGTACTTTAGTGCCATTTCCAATATGAGCTTTCTTCATTTCTACGAAAGCTCCTGCCTTACTTTCCTCACCAAGTACGTTTCCTGCACGCAAATACGTCCAAGGACCGATGTTTGCAGCTCTACAAATATGCGATTCCTGTACACGCGAACGTTCAACCACAGCATCCTCATCAATTTGCGCATCAATAAGAGTCGTGTAAGGGCCAACTACAGCACCACTTGCAACCGTAGTACGACCTTGAAGGAAGCACCCAGGAAGCACAGTAACATCTTGTGCGAGCGTAACACTATCTTCAATCCAAGTAGTATCAGGGTCGAGAATAGTTACACCTTCAAGCATCCATTTTTCACACACGCGCTTATTATGTGCTTTTGCGAGCGCAGCTAATTGCACACGATTATTTACGCCCTCTACAGTAAGCGGATCTGGAGCAGACATTGCACCAACATGACCAAACTTTCGAGCATGTTCCAAAGCATCAGTCAAATAGAACTCACCTTGAGCATTTTGAGAGTTAAGATCTGCAATCGCGTCACATAATACAGTCGCATCGAATACATATACAGAAGTGTTCACTTCATGAATAGCAAGCTCTCCAGCATTTGCATCTTTATGCTCAACAATACGCAAAACGTCACCGTTTGCTTCGCGCACAATACGGCCGTAGCCAGTTGCATCGTCTAATACTGCTGTAAGAACTGTTGCCACATTGTTATTATTATTGTGAAAATCAACTAAAGACTGCAAAGTTTGCGTATCAAGTAGCGGCATATCGCTTGCGGCAATCAGCACAGCTCCTTTTAATGCTTCACCAGTTTCGTTTTTAGCAATTTCGTTAAGATCTTTAATAGCACATTGCACTGCTCTGCCGGTTCCAGGAGTTTCGTCCTGATTTACAATATGCACATTTTCGTTATAGCTAACAGCAGCAGCAGCTACGCGTTCAGCCTGAGCATGCACAACTACAGCTAGTTTTTTAGGATTTACGCCATTCATGGCATCCATAACACGATTGAGAAATGTTTTACCAGCAAATGGATGTAGTACTTTTGGAGTTTCTGAACGCATACGCGTCCCATCGCCTGCTGCCAAAATTATTGCCGCAGTTACATCATGCTTTTCCACGCATACGCTCCTTATACTATTTCAATAAATTTCGCTGTATGTAATTCTATTACTTATTAGCAGCGTTCAAAACAAAAAACGCCACCCGATTCAACGAGTAGCGCTTCAAGTAAGCTCCCTCACCTGGATTCGAACCAAGACAAAGGGTTCCAAAGACCCGTGTGCTGCCATTACACCATGAGGGAACGGCGGAAAAACCGCCAATTCACTATTATGCCATAATATCGAAAAACGTCAAATTGGCGCGCCGAAAAGCAAACCGCACAAAATCAATACTTAAGCAAATAAGAATCCTTGTCCGTGATGCTCAGGATAAGTGTCGAAAAGCTTAGCAACCGAACCATCCTCAAACACTGCTTTAATAGCGCTTGCAAGAAGCGGAGCAATTGAAAGAACAGTCAAACCATCCCAACGCTTCTCTTCTGGAATAGGCACAGTATCAGTCAAAACAACTTCCCTAGCACCACAAGACTTCAAACGTTCGACTGCAGGACCAGAAAGCACGCCGTGAGTTGCAACAACTGTAACAGACTTAGCTCCAGCTTCCTTCAACACATTGCAAGCTCCTGCAATAGTTCCTGCAGTATCGATCAAGTCGTCAACCATAACGCAATCGCGTCCAGCAACGTCACCAACGACGCGATTTGCAACCGTCTTATTAGGGCAAGTGATATCGCGAGTTTTGTGCACGAAAGCCAAAGGACCGCCGCCTAAGCGCTGAGCCCACTGTTCTGCTACGCGAATACGACCAGCATCAGGAGACACAACAGTCACATTAGCAAGATCATCGCGGAAACGATCACGTACGTAATCAACCAAAACTGGCATAGCAATCAAGTGATCAACAGGACCGTCGAAGAATCCTTGAGACTGAGCTGCATGCAAATCGACGCTCATAATGCGATCAGCACCAGCAGTCTTTAGCAAGTCAAACATCAAGCGGCAAGAAATAGGTTCGCGACCGCGATGCTTTTTATCTTGTCGAGAATAACCAAGCAACGGGCATACTGCAGTAATTGAACGAGCAGAAGCCCTCTTCAAAGCGTCAATCATAATTAACTGTTCCATAATGGACTTGTTAACAGGATCACTGTGGCTTTGAATAACGAATACATCTGTACCACGCACAGATTGCGTATAGCGAACATACATTTCACCATTAGCAAAATCGTATGCCGTAGTTTCAAGTACATCAATTCCAAGCTGATCAGCTACATCACGAGCAAGCTTCGGATGTGCGCGACCGGTAACGAGAACAAGGTTTTTATCTGGCTTTCCTTCAAGGACGATGCTCACCATATCTCCAAACATTAGTTCGCTTTAATTCGCGAAATGAACATAATCAATACTAACTTTTTGCACAGACGATAAACGACAAGCCTACAAAATCAATAATTACGCACGATACAAACCATGCTTAACTATGTACTGAACTACTCCATCTGGAACTAAATACCACACCGGCTCACCATGCTCAGCTCGACGACGAACATCAGTAGAAGAAATAGACAACGCTGGAATCTCTAAAATATCAACCGGCAAATGCGTAGAATCACAATGAACCATATCGTCACGATTCGCTGCAATACCAGTATCATTCGTATGCATTTGGCGAGGCATTAACGGAGAATTAGAATCTGCTAACTTTTCTGGCCTCGAATAGCCAGGACGAGTAACAGCCACGAATCGAGCCAAATTCCACATTTCGCGCGCATTTTTCCATTGCATTATTTCAGCAATAGCGTCAGCTCCAGTAATAAAGAAAAGTTCCGCATCAGGATGTTGAGCACGTATATCTCGCAAAGTATCGATAGTATAAGTAACTCCAGGGCGATCAATATCAACCCTAGAAACAGTGAACTTTGGATTGGAGGCTGTTGCAATAACAGTCATTAAATAACGATCTTCTGCATTCGTAACTTTTTTATCAAGCTTAAAAACAGGCCTACCGGTAGGAACGAAAATAACTTCGTCAAGATCATAAACCCAAGCAACTTCTGAAGCAGCAACCAAGTGACCATTGTGTATTGGATCGAATGTGCCGCCCATAATTCCAATGCGCTGACGCTCGTGCACATTGCCACGAGTAGAAGTACGTTTATGAACTGAATTCACAACCGCAGGAGGAGCCGCTTCTTTACCAGTAAACGCGCCATGAAATAGGTCAGACATGCGACGTTCTGCATCTTCGTGAATTTCAGGACTCATTCGCTTCAGATTCCTTGTCTTCCACTTGAGTTTCATTCACTAACCCAGATGCAACATTTGCGCTATCCGGATTAATATTGCCCATTTCTTCATCCCACTCATCTTTTACGACACGCTGGATTTCGGCAAAAGTTGGAAGAGGGAAATCTGGTTGATATGCACCACGAATTTTCGCTACAGATTCCGAAATTTTAGCAAGCATGGATGTCATGCCATCAATATCATGATCACGTTCTAATTCGCTAAACTTAATAATATTCTTTTCCATATTGCGAACATTTTCAAGAACATTATTAAACGAAGCTTCATCAGGAATAGTCACATCATTCGAATCAGAATCTGGCCAGCCCATTAACACTGCGTCAGCATACTCAAGCGATGAACGTTGCGATGCAGAAGCAATACCATCTTCAATTTGCACCAAAAAAACATATCGCACAATGGACAAACGTTCAGCAGCAATATCAAGCGCTTCAGCTGTACTCAAATTCACGTCATTATTAGGCATACTCTTACCTTACCGCCACGTAACTATTAAAACCAGTACGTCTATTTTTTAATTTGCTTACTGTGGCGCGAGTTTTGGGAGATTTCTCTCCTCGCAAGTTCCCGTCCTTCGTCGCTCTGGCTGTTAAAGATTTTACTGTCTGCTTTGTTCTTAAAATAATGTTGCTTCCTCAGTCCTCTTTTATTGCTCGTAAAGAAATCCCCCAAACTCTACATGTCAATCGTTAATAACCGTGCTCATCGCAGAGATTTTTCGATTTTTCTTCTTCACTCGGCTTGTCAGCAGCCTTCGGCTCTGACGTCCGCCTTCGTTCAGTGCGAAAAATCTCAAATCTCTACCACACGAATATTCACACGACTGAATAGTAGTGCGCATTGAGATGTAAAAAATAAACTATAAACGTATTTGCCCATCTCCGTAGCCGATCCATTTGGTTGTTGTCATTTCAAGCAAACCCATAGGGCCTCTTGCATGTAATTTTTGCGTAGAAATACCAAGTTCTGCGCCGAAACCAAATTCGCCGCCATCTGTAAAGCGCGTTGAAGCATTTACCATAACTACAGCGGAATCAACACTTGCAATAAAACTTTGAATAGTTGAGTAATCTTCAGCAATAATGGTTTCAGTATGGCCAGTAGAATATTTCGCAATATGAGAAGCTGCATCAGTATAATCATCTACAACTTTTACACCCATATTCAGCGACAAATATTCTCGCTTCCAATCTTCCTCAGTGGCACGCTCAAGCTGCAATCCTTGAATATTAGCGGATTGCAAAATATCGTAAGATTTATCGTCTGCATGCAAAATTACATTATGCTCAGCTAAAGCAGCAGCGATTTTTGGCAAAAATTCTTGCGCAACAGCTTTATGCACTAATAATTTTTCAGCAGCGTTGCACACGCCCACTCGTTGCGTTTTTGCATTAATAATGATAGGTACAGCTTTTTTAATATCAGCGCTTTTATCTACATAAATATGTACGTTTCCAGCTCCAGTCTCAATAACAGGAACCGTAGATTCTTGAACAACTGCTGCAATAAGATTTGCACTACCTCTAGGCACAAGCACATCAATATGACCGTGAGCATGCATCATTGACGTAGCTCCGTCTCTTCCTAAATCGTCAACAGCCTGAATCAAATCAGCACTAAAGTTAGAATTTTTAAGAACCGATTGTATAACTTCAATACTCGCCTGATTCGTATGAAGAGCCGCGCTTCCTCCTCGCAAAATCGCAGCATTTCCAGATTTAATGCACAAAGCAGCTACATCAATAGTTACGTTTGGACGAGCTTCGTAAATCATTCCCATAACGCCCATTGGAACTCTAATTTGCGAAAGTTTAATTCCATTAGGAAGAGTGTATCCGCGAACTACTTGACCTACAGGATCTTGCAATTGCGCAATTTTTCGCACGCTTTTTGCAGAAGCTTGGATTCGCTCTTCATCAAATTTAAGCCGATCGAGCTTTCCAGCATCCATTCCCTTAGCTTCAGCTTCTTTAAGATCTTTTTTGTTAGCCTCAGCAATATTTGAAGCTGCAAACTCTAAAGCATCTGCCATTTTTTCGAGAAGCGCATTTTTTGCGCGAGTATCTGCATGAGCAAAATTACGCCACGCTTTGCGCGCACAATCAGCACGAGCATTCACTAAATCATCAACAGACAACGTTCCCCCTATAGATTATTTGCCTAATCGCCAATTAATTAATAGTAAAACAAAAGCATTTATATATATGAGATTAGCACACGCCCATTCGCCCAGCGCTTCAGGTACCATAATTTGATATAAGTTGTGTAAATAATTTACATAAATAATCTACGTAAGTAAAAAATATTCTCTATAAACAGACGGTTACGGAGTTATTATGGCATCAGATACAACTATTTTCCATAGCACTCGTTCGCTTAAGCCAACATGCACATCAAAAGAGGCAATACGTAAAGGAATTGCTGAAGATGGCGGATTATTTGTAGCTGATAGCCTTGGTAGCGAGCGTTACGATATTTCTAAATTGCAAGGCAAATCGTATCAAGAAATTGCGCAGGATATTTTGCAACTGTTGCTGCCTGATTATACTTCAGAAGAGCTTTCTTCTTGCATTAAACTGGCATACGGCAATCAATGGGCTAATAACGCTATTACTCCACTCCAGCAGCTTGGGAACACTAGCGATTTTGTGATGGAACTTTTCCATGGTCCTACTTGTGCGTTTAAAGACGTTGCTTTGCAAATGTTGCCACAATTAATGTCTCGCACTAAAACTCAACACGAGAACGAATCTGATATTGAAAAAAGCATTATGATTCTAACTGCAACTTCTGGTGATACAGGTAAAGCTGCTTTGGCTGGTTTTGCTGATGTTCCAGGCACTTCTATGATTACTTTTTATCCAGAAGGAAAAGTTAGCCGCGTCCAAGAATTGCAAATGACTACTCAGGTAGGCGAAAATGTGAAAGTTTGCGCAGTCCGCGGTAATTTTGACGATGCTCAAACAGGCGTTAAACAGATTTTCACAAATAATGAGCTCAACAAAAATATTGAAGAAGATGCGAATACAGTATTGTCTTCAGCTAACTCAATTAACGTTGGTCGTCTTGTGCCACAAGTTGTTTACTATTTTGCAGCATACAAGCAGCTTATTGAACGCGAAGTTATAAAACTTGGAGACGAAGTAGAATTTTGTGTTCCTACAGGCAATTTTGGCGATATTCTAGCAGGATATTATGCGAAAATGCTTGGTCTTCCAGTGAAGCATCTCATTGTTGCTAGCAATAGTAACAATGTGCTTTTTGATTTTTTGGTAAGCGGCACTTACAACCGTCAGCGCACATTCCATCACACTGTTGCTCCTTCTATGGATATTTTGGTTTCTTCTAATTTGGAGCGAATGCTTTATTACATGTGCGATAAAGACACGCGTTTAATACAAATGCTTATGAACGATTTGACTCAGTGGGGTGCTTTTGAGATTCCAGAAAATGTGCTTGCAAAGATCCGTTCACTGTTTGGCTGCGGTTGGGCGAATGAGGATCAAATTCGCGAAGCTATTTATGACTGTTGGAACAAGTACAAGTATGTGATCGATCCACATACTGCTTGCGGATTCTTCGTTATGCAAAATATTCCACATGACGAAAGCACACCTAGAGTATTGCTAAGCACTGCAAGCCCATACAAATTCCCTCGCGTTGTTGCTGAAGCTTTGAATATTGAGCATGTGCAAGATATGGATGATTTCAAATGCATGGACGCTCTTAGTAAAGCTACAGGAACTAAAGCTCCAAGCATGCTTAGAAATCTTGAGCAAAAATCTCCACGCTTTAATGATGTTATTAATGTTGAAGATATGCCTGAGTATGTTGTAGCTCAAGCGCATAATTTCGCAAAATAATCATAAAGTTTTAAGCGAAAGAGGCTGGTTTACTTGTATAAGCCAGCCTCTTTTACTATTCATTCGTTATTGCTTTCGAATAAAGCTGCATACACTTCGTTAATAACGTTTAAATCATGACCTTTCCTTGCAGCTGCTGCGAAAAATCTTCGTCTTCGAACTAAAGGCTCAAGATTTCTCGTGCGCGAAGCCGTTTTGCGACCGAGTTCCCACGCTGCTTCAGTGAATACTCCAGAGTTTTGAGCAGAAGCTACGTTTTGTGAAATAGCAGCAGGATCAACATTTTTACGCTGCAATTCCATTCGAGTAGCTCTAGCACCAAGAAGCCTCACTGCGCAAGAGCGAATCACCATTTGAGCGTATTGATTGTCATCAAGAAGATGCAATTCAAGCAAACGATGAATAACCGCGTCAACAGCAACTTCCGTGTAGCCTTTTTCTTTAAGCCTTTTGCGCATGTCCATCACAGAGCGAGGAGCATAATCTAAAAGCCTTAAAGCAGCTTCCCTGCAATCATCTTCACTACTATTGCAAAGTTCGTCGCTTAAATCACTTACTTTAGTGTTTTTTACATACGGCATGTTTTTTGTATTATTTTTTGCGCTTAAAAGTACTGATTTATGCGATATTTTTTTGCGAGTATGTGGCTTTACGCTATTACTTTCGTCATCTTCTTCAGTCCGCTCTACTGGATGATCGCGAAGAAAACTCTCTACACTAATAGGCATATTGCATTCGCTTTACACTGTAATCTTATTATTACTTCGATTCGGATGACTTTTGTGCAGAATTTTTAGCTACAGAATCATCAGCGAATTGATCTAGTTCAGAATCTTCAGCGAATTGATCTTCAGGATGCATTAAACCTAACGAAGCTTTGACTTTTTCGCTAATTTCTTCAGTAATAGCTGGATTATCTTTCAAGAACTTACGGACGTTTTCACGACCTTGTCCAAGCTGCTCACCGTCATAAGTAAACCAAGAACCAGATTTCTTAATAACTTCAGCTTGCAGCCCCATATCGATAACAGAACCTTCAGTAGAGATACCTTCTCCGTAAAGAACATCAAACTCAGCAGTTTTGAAAGGCGGAGCCATTTTATTCTTGACAATCTTAACTTTCGTTCGGTTGCCAACAGCTTCTTCACCCTCTTTAATAGTAGAAACTCTGCGAATATCCATACGCACAGACGCATAGAACTTCAAAGCTTTACCACCAGTGGTAGTTTCAGGGTTACCAAAGAATACGCCAATTTTTTCACGAAGCTGATTAATAAAAATAGCAGTAGTGCCAGCTTGTGAAAGAGCACCAGTCATCTTACGCAACGCCTGACTCATTAAGCGAGCTTGTAAGCCCACATGACTATCTCCCATATCGCCATCGATTTCAGCTTTAGGAACTAATGCCGCTACAGAATCAACAACAATAACATCTAACGCACCAGAACGAATAAGCATATCAGCAATTTCCAATGCCTGCTCACCGTTATCTGGCTGAGAAACAATAAGAGCATCCGTGTCTACTCCAAGCTTTCGCGCATAGACAGGATCCAACGCATGCTCAGCATCAATAAATGCCGCTACCCCACCATTTTTTTGAGCATTTGCAACGATATGCAAAGCAAGAGTTGTTTTACCAGAAGACTCAGGACCGTAGACTTCAACTATTCGCCCTCTAGGAACACCGCCAATCCCCAAAGCAGTGTCCAACGCTAATGAACCAGTAGGAATAACTTCTACATCTTGCATAGGTCTATCACCTAAGCGCATTGCAGAACCTTTTCCATATTGTCGTTCAACATTGGCTAAAGCAGTTTCTAACGCTGCTTGGCGACGTGGATCTGTTTTATCCGCATCAATAAGGCGATTAATACTGCCTTTACTTTTCGTTTGCGCCATGTATGCTACTCCTTTCGCATGCCGTTATGTATCGAACGACCTTAGTTCCATACTAGATTCAAGTACAAGCATTTTTGTGCAATGTGGATAAAACATTTAATCCAAGCACTTAAACGCTTAACTCAGCTTAAACCATCTCGACAAACACAAGTATACTACATATGCGAACATTTGTTCGATAGCGCGTGTCTTGATTACAACCCAACTACTTACAATCTTCGACATAAGCAATCAACTCATCAGCTATTCTCAACAACTGAAATACAGTAGATTCGCGAACTTCTTGACGACTGCCAGATAATCTCAATTCAAAAACAAAAGCAACACTTGATTGCGCAATTTTAGTTACGCTTTGACTTTCGATTTGAGCAAAATCATAATCATAGACGTTACTCACGCATCCATCTTCAAGTTCTTTATGAGCCGCATCTTTCACAGAATCCATAACATCATTAACTTTAGGCAAAAATATTCCAACATAAACTAAACCTGCTGGTTTATTGCCATCGGGACCAGGACCTGCAACACCAGTTGTAGACAAGCCAATAATAGGAAAATTTGCACAACACTCATAATCTTCCCCATACACCCATCCACTGCCACGATATATTTGAGCAGCTCCAAGCGCCATCTGAAAAGCAACATCCTGGTAAACCGCGCCTTCAGATTGTAAAAGATTAGAATTTACACCAAGAATTTTGGATTTAGCATGAATATCATAAGTGACAGCAGAGCCACAAAAAACTCGTGACGCGCCAGGAACAGAAACAAAAGCATCAGCCAAAAGCCCGCCAGTTAACGACTCTGCTGAAGCAATATGCATTCCTTTAATAAAACTTTTTTCCAATAGATCCGCGGCTAAAGAAACTGTATTAAAATCTGAAGAATTATTCATAATACGCTCGATATGATTGTAGCTTACGATTTTCCACAACATAAACCCTTTAGGGATAATCTATGAAAAACCGTAAGCTACAAACAAGAAGTTTACTTATTGATTTTATTTACTTCACAGGAGGCAAAGGAACTGCATTTTTTGCATCATCAACTTGAGATTCGCTATCTGAAGAACCTTCAAAGAAAGCACTATAGACATACAAAACTGCAGAATAGAAAGCAAAGCCCAAAGAAATACCAAGCAAGCCAAAAGCCACTGCATAGTAAGAAACCATCCAAGAAGGCAATGGATTAGCATGAAGAGTTGCAACAAGCGGTGCAATAATCATTGCAATACCAATCGATTGCGTAAGAGTCTTATACTTTCCTGCAGAAGATGCAGCAATTACTCTTCCACGAACATTAACAACATAAATTCGCACAAGAGTAATAGCAATTTCGCGAATCATGAACAAGATGGTTATCCACCAATAAATTTCGCCGAAAACAGAAGCAATAATAAGCGCAGCTAGAATAAGAATTTTATCCGCAATTGGATCAAGTAACTTACCTAATTCTGTAACCTTATGATATTTACGAGCCATCCACCCGTCGAGCTTATCCGTAGAAGCAGCTACGACAAACAGCACAAACGCAGCCCAACGCAACGAAACTGAATCAAAACCCCACGTACCTGCTTTCAAATATAAAACAATAAAAACAAGCGAAAGCACGATACGGATATAAGTCACAATATTTGGAGCATAATTCCAGCCAGCAAAAAATGATGACTTAGCTTTTTTCTTCATACGCATAACCTTCATTCTACTGCAAAGTAAAAACTTCTAGCACACACAACTTGGTGTTGTACACAACAATACAATATCTTATAACGAATCTGACTCGCCACGAATAAAAGCCAAAACTTTTGGCAAATCTTCCGGTTGAACCAAAACTTCGCGAGCTTTAGAACCTTCAGAAGGTCCCACGACGCCTCGAGATTCAAGCAAATCCATCAATCGACCTGCCTTTGCAAAACCAACGCGCAACTTACGCTGAAGCATTGAAGTAGAGCCAAATTGCGAGCTGACAACAAGCTCAGCAGCCTGAAGCAACTCATCCATATCGTCGCCAATATCGCTAGTTTTAAGCTTGCTTTGAGCTTGAGCATCCGCTTTTTGAGCCATCTGTTCAATATCTTCACGATACTTTGGTTTACGCTGCGTGCGAACATACTCCACAGCCTTGCGGATTTCAGATTCACTCACCCACGAACCCTGCACACGTTGAGGTTTTGCAGCACCCATTGGAAGGAACAAAGCGTCGCCTTGACCAATCAAAGTTTCTGCACCAACAGTATCGAGAATAACCCTTGAATCAGTAGCAGACGAAGTAGCAAAAGCCAAACGAGAAGGAATATTTGCTTTAATCAAGCCTGTTACAACGTCAACAGACGGGCGCTGAGTAGCTAGAACCAAATGCACTCCTGCAGCTCGAGCAAGCTGAGTAATACGCTGAATAGAACTTTCAACATCGTTCTTAGCAACCATCATTAAATCAGCCATCTCGTCCACAACCACAAGCAAATACGGGTATGGAGCAACTTTTCGCTCAGATCCAGCCGGTGCGTGAACCTTTCCTTCACGAACAGCCTTGTTGAAATCTTTAACATGACGAAAACCGAAGAATTGTAAGTCGTCGTAGCGAGCATCCATTTCTTTAACAACCCACTCAAGAGCCTGCGCAGCCTTCTTAGGATCCGTAATAATCGGAGTAAGCAAATGCGGAATACCAGCATAAGCAGAAAGCTCCACGCGCTTAGGATCGACCATAATCATGCGAACTTGTTCAGGAGTTGCCCTCATAATAATCGAAGTAAGCATTGAATTAATAAAACTCGACTTACCGGAGCCGGTAGCACCAGCAACAAGCAAATGCGGCATTTTATCGAGAGCTGCAGTTACGAAATGACCTTCAACATCTTTTCCAACGCCTGTAAGCATAGGATTAGGGTCATTCATAGCTTTTTGCGAGCGCAGAACATCTCCCAAATGCACAATTTCGCGGTCGACGTTTGGAATTTCAATACCAATAGCAGACTTTCCTGGGATTGGCGACAAAATACGCACATCCGTGCTAGCTACAGCGTATGCAATATTCTTTTGCAAATTCGTAACTTTTTCAACTTTTACACCAGGACCAAGCTCAACCTCGTACTGCGTAACAGATGGTCCTCTAAGGAATCCAATAACGTGAGCGTCGACGTCAAATTGCTCAAAAGTAGAAGTTAGCGCACGAATAACGTTATCGTTTGCTGGAGTTCTCGCAGCATGAGGCTTGCCATGAGCTAAAAGATTCAAATCAGGGAGCTTGTAAGGTTCAGAGGAAGAATCAAAAGAAGGCTCATTATTATTGCCAGCACCATTTTCACTGTCGGTAGCATTTTCATTATCTGAATCTTCCTGATCCCTGCGATATTGATCCATACGTTCAGCTGGAATACTTGACCATGGATCGCTTGCAGATAAAGAGGAATCACTCATAGGAGCTTTTGGCAATATTTCTTCAGGAACAGGCTTTGATGAAGATGAAACACTTCTAGGTGTAAGTTGACTCGAATTATTATCAGCATTTTCAAATTGGGAATTATTTGCAGCATTATTATCGGAAGAGCTGCTCACAGTTCTTGCTTTACGAGGTTCAACTCTTTCAAGATTATCTACACTATTACCGTGAGAAGCAGCATGCGAAAATGCATCATCGCCGGCGTATTCGTCAAGCAATTCCCCATTATTATTACTGTTTTTACGCTTAAAGAATGATTTAAACAGTTTCAACACAGAAGACATTTGAGAAGATCCGCTATTATTTTTCGACGACTCTTCATTGTGAGTTGGCACGCCATCTGCAAATTCCAAAGAATTGGTTTTGCTGTCAGAATTATCTTCTTCAGAGTTTCCTAAATCTTCAGAAGATTTTTTACTGTTATATTTAGCAAAAATAGTAGCAACACCTTGAGCTATATCAGTTACATGAAGGCGAGTAATCATTAATATCGAAAAAATAGCAGCTACTACAAAAATAATAATTGCAAAAATACGAGAAAGACCCCACGATAGCGGAGATCCAAGCACAAAACCTAATAACCCACCTGACTTCTGCACAGTGTCTAAATTAAATGCTTTTCCGCGAGGCGCAGAAGAAATATCAAGAATTGAGCAAACAGATAACAATAGAATAATAAATCCGCTAATAACACGAGGATTACCAGAGCCAGCTCCACTGTTACGCATCAACCTAAAAGCGACAACGCTTAACCATACAGGCAGAACAACGCTCATAATTCCAAGCAAACTAGAAGACACAAAATGGAGACCTACTCCAATAAATCCACTAACTCTAAACCATTCTGATGCGCAGAATAAAATCGCAAGAACAAGCATAACGAAGCACAAACCGTCCCTGCGATATGCCTCATCGTATTCTCCAACACCAAAAAGCGAGCGCACTAACTTTCCTAAAGTTCTAGGCACAAACAGGAGAATTGTCTCCCATAATGGTTCACTAGGTGAAGCCTTACCAGCCATAAATACTCCTTCTGCACCATGTGCTATTTAGTACGCCATGTCATCATCAACATACATATGCGTAACCATACCAGTCTACTCCATAGACTGAGGTTATTTAAATGAAGCGATTGCCGCTTACTCTAATGCTAATATGATGCACATTCCTCAAGTATTTCATCAACTGATAAATCGTTGATATATCACTTCTTTCTTTCACAATAAGCAATCATGTATTTATTTTTCACAAATATGCATTCCTTGCGGCGCAATATTATTATTACGACGTTTTCGAACTATAGCAATAATCATTGTGGCAAGAACCACCGCGCAACTTATCAATGCTATAAGGAACATAGTCATCCAGAATGGCCACTGAAGATGATCTTCTGGAGCATGCGCTGGATCCGGCAGCACACGATACCCCGTCACTAGCAATCTATGCGAATTCACGCCATACGGCGTACACGTAAGCAACGTCGCTAAATCGCGACCCTTTTCACGCTGCAACAAACTAATATCATGCGGGTCTACAACACTAATGCGAAACACCCTATAGCGCATTGTATAGCCCTGTACATCAATGTAGAAGTAGTCTCCACGCTTCATATCGATTAAACCGTCAAACATGGTTGCTGTAGGCAAACCAGTATGAGCTGTGATAACAGTATGCCTGTTTTTACCGCCCACTGGCAAATCTGTGCCATACAAGTGCCCTGCTCCGCGAGCTAGAACATCGCGCGAAGCACCATGATAAATCGGTAGTTTTACGCCTATTTTTGGGATTTTTATGATTCCCATAATTCCCATTGGTTCGTCTAGTTGTTTGATATATGACTTATAGTCTGCTGTTTTTTTGTAATTGTCACTACCATCATACGGATCGGCTGTAAAAATTTTTTTTCTGCGCGCATTGTATTTTCGCGCACTTTTTAGAATAGATTGTCGCACGCTAGCGGCTTGATTATAAGTTACTTTGTCGTAATCTATGGAAATTTGTTTAGACACGTGATTATTCCACAGTGTTGATGCCACTGGGTAGGTGAAGCATAGAATTGCAGCTAGCGCCAGAATGATTGGTTCAATAACGCATTTAAAAACAGATTTTTTGGGATTTGCAGAATCTGAGTCTGCAGAAGATTCGTTTGCAGACGATTCATTGGGAGTGGATTTAAGAATATGTAAGCCTGCTAATCGCACTAATCTCTCTAAGCTGCTGCGGCAAGCTTTTGCAAATTTAGTAAAACTCATAAATCCACTTCCAAAAAGTAAAACAGGGGGCTAAGCAAATACCGCCCAACCCCCTGAGTTTTTTATAATATATTTACGTTAGAAGAATACTAAGCGCGCTGCTTATCTTCTTCTTTGCGATTGTTACGAGTGTAAATAAACACGCTTGCAGCAATCAAAACAATGCCAGCGATAGCGAAAATAAACACGCCATAAGCACCGGTCTTTGGAAGCTTGAACCAGTGATCAATGCTATTATTGCTCGTTGGAACATCCTTGAACGAGTAAACAAACGTCTTCGAATCTTTATTATAATTAGCGTCTGTTAAGTAAGTCGTAGGAATAGTAACTTCTTCAACCTTTGGAGCCAAAACATAGTTGTCTGGAGCTTTAGTTTCCACAACGTAGAACTTTTGTCCAACTTTTGCTTCAAATCCAGCTGCTGTCAAACCAGTCTTATCAGCAGTTTCAGTATCAGCAAAGCCCTTAGAAGACTTGTTCTTGCACTTAGCATCAGTACGAGAAGCGTCAGCCGCGCATGCGTTTGCATCATCTGGCTTTGCAAACACAGCAAACTTAGCGCCCTTAATAGCTTTTCCGTCAGTACTGCTTATCTTCTTGATCTGGAATTTGACAAGAGTTACCTTAGAATCTGGATTTGGAGTTGGATTAACAGGCTTTGGCTTATCCTGGTCAGGAGTACCTTTCTTATATCCTGGCTGATAACCATACTTGTTTATAAGTTCGCCAGCTGGAGCATCTGCCTTAAGAGTGAACTTAAGCGCAACAGTTAACTTTGCATTTGGCGAAGTCTTAAGAGCAGTAGCAATTTCGCCAAGACCTGCATCTGTAAACGATACGGTAATACGCTGACGAGTATTATCATCAGGCGTTGCAGCAACCGCTACCTTATACTTATCCTCTTTACCGGTAGAATTCTTAATTTCCGTAGTGCCAATCTTAACGCTTTTAACTACATCTTTACTAGAATCATAAGCAGACTTCAACGCGTCATCCCACACAGCAAAGCCCTGATAATCATCAGCCTTACGATCTTTAACAGGCGTACCACTAGTTGTAACTACAGAAGTTGAAATGGTATATGGCAAATCATCCTTTGTACCAACCATTCCTGTAGTATCAACAGTCTTCTTAATAGCATCCTTAGTATATGCATTCTTAGGATCGACAGTTGGATTGTAATCATATTCTGTGCCTTTTTTACCACTGGTGATTTGTGGAATAGTCATAAAGAATGGCTGCGGAAGCTTTTCGTATCCATCTGGAACACTTATTTCTTCAACCTTGTATAAGCCGATTTGAAGATTGCTAACAGTTACTTTACCATCAGAGCCTGTTGTAAACAGAGTCTTATCATTGCCTGTATTTGAGTTGTCTGATATTGCAGTGCCTAAATCAGTTGATGGCAAAGAGCCAGGATCTGTATTAAGAGTTGTAACCTTAGCAGCAACTTTTAGCCAATCATCATACTTCTTAAGATCAATAGCTGTACCATCTAGTTTGACAACTGGAGTTACCTTAAACTTTGCACCCTTAACAGGAGTTGCTTTCTTCTGATTACCTTTCTCATCGGTTTCATCCTTGTACTTTGTAATCTTGATGGAACCCTTTCTATCTTTATTGGCAGCATTCCAAGGTGCATCAGCATCAGCAGCTGCTGCAGTCGAATCCGTAGCAAATGCTACGTTGTTTGCCACCACAGCACCGGCAACGCACAGCGTGCCAGCCATTGCGAGCGAGGCGAATGCCGCCACGCATTGTTTAGTGAATTTGTTCATATTCATTCCTTTCATAAATGCTGTTTCCAGCAATTAAAAGTTTTGAAATTTTGATGTAAGTATGTAATTGTTTATCGGTTTTAACCGAATTTCGAATTATTCACGCAATTTGCTCATAAATGAGTAAATTTTTTAAGTTTAGGAATATTATGTTGCAATATCACGCTCCAAAATTCCATGAGATTTTGCATCAAAAACATGCACCCAGTAGAAAAGCTTCATACGAGTCGCCACCTTCCAAGCAACTCGTGACCGCGCTTAGTTTGATCCATTACAAACACAGCAGCAATCAAACTAGACAACATCGCAGAAACAACGCACAAAGACGCATTCCAGCCGCATCCGCCGGTCTTTGGCAGCGCGAATGGTTTCACAACGTGAATCATGAAAGTCTTAAACTCGTAATCTTTACCCCTGGTGTACTGATCACCGTAAACTTCATTCAACAAATCATATTTAGCACCATGATGATTACTCATACCATCAAAAGATTTCTTAGCTTCTGGTTTCAAAGCCCAAGCAACGCACTGATAGTCACCAGTTTTTTCTGGAATACCATCGAGCGTAGCAGTAGTACGTTGAGCAGCATCGAACGGATTATTCGGATTATCCTTAGCGTTATAGCTATACAATTTATGCTGCGCGTTGCAATTAGAATTATTCTTACATTTCTCACGCTCGGAGTACGTATCAATATGACTCCATGTAATTGGATTACTTGCTTTCATACCCGCAAGTTTTGAAACAAAATCACGGTCATCATTTTCGCATAAAACTTCCAAGCCTATTTTCTTCTCAGTTTTATTACCACTATTCCACACGTCTTTTGTAGACCAAGCGTCAATAAACGGTCTATACATAAGACTCATGCCACTCATAATGGTAAGACCGCTACCACTTCCAAACTGACCATCAGTATCACTAATATCAGGCGCGTCAGGAGAATCTGACCTTAGCACTCGAAGCTTTATATCATCGCCTTCCATAGGATCCACTGTCACTTGCGCGTACACTGGATTTGGTTTACTTATGCCATCCCCATTACCAGCATCTTTATCCGTAGACTTTGAACCGTCCGGATAATGTACGATCACAGGAATTTTATACACGCCAGGCTTCTGCCACTTAAGCGGCTTAAAAGACATCACTCCATAGTGAGAACCATCACCCGTACCATGGTTTTTACCAGTCTTCCCACCATCGCTAGGCTTATTATCTTGACCATTATCGTAGAAAGACATTCCATAAGGATGACCCTTATCCTTCTTATACCAACCAGAATTATCTTTCTTATACTGGTTTTCATCAAACTCAAACCAAGTGCCGTCTGGAAGCGCGCCTTCTTCTATATCATCCTGATGAGTAGCATTATTAGCACCTTTCTTACTCTTAGGCACATCAGTAACATTCTTATAACCGTTAGTAAGGCTTGCATGATATTCACCAGCCTTCACTTTCAATGGCACGTAACTAGGATTATTCCTATGCGCGTAAGAAGCTTTAACACTAAACTTTAAAGTTTGATCATTCCAATCTTTACCCTTTGAATCCTTAGTCTCGCCCTTAGTACCATAATTAGCAAAGAGCATTTTCTTATAAACAACACTTCCGCCAGTATCATTGACAATTATGTCATCGAAATTCTTAAGACTAACAGCATTGTTAAAAGCAAACACGCGACACTCGTACTTACCGCTTTTCCTAGGCGTTCCAGTAATAATCGCGCGAGAACGAGCCATAGTATTCGTGTTGTACTCATCTTTAGTTAAATACGAGTACTTAAAATCATTAAGATTACAGTTTTTATTATTCCTGCACTTGTTTTCTTCGTCTTCCGTAGCGATTTTCCATTGATGAAAAGCTGTAAACTTTAATCCGTTAACCTCACCGACAGACCTGTTTTTCGCTTCATCCCATTTAAGAAGCGTATAATTATCCTTATTTTCTTCGTGGCAAATAGCACGGAATGTAATCGGAGACTTATTGTTAGCAGACCACGCGTCAGGTATAAGAAGCTTACTACCATCTATCTGCTTATCTTTATCAAGATTCGTGTAATGATCCGTATGATACGAACCATAAGTAATACGGTCGGAATAGTTACTACCGAAATCGTGCATACCTGCACCCTCAGCAATAGAAAAACCTAAATCGTTATTGCCTACAGTAAGTGGCGTTACTTTAACGTGAGCATAAACCTGCCCATTATCCGTACTACTTGAGCCATCAGGATAGTGAGCAATTACAGGAGTATCGTAATTATTAGGATCTTGAGGTTTGCTCGGAGTAAAAGTTACTTCACCAGTACTAGTATTAGTCATTTTTGACCAAGAAAGCACTGGTTTAGAATATTTATTACTCTTACCAAGCTCAAACCTAGTACCTTTCGGAAAATCGCCTTTAGTAATCCCCTTATTTTCTGGAACCGACGTAATTGATTTTCCAGCTTGCACCTGTTTTTTATCATAATCTGGATACACAGGCTTATAAAAATGAGACATAGGCCAAACTTTGAATTTAGCGACAACCGTCTCTGAAAAAGGCTGAGGATGATTACAGTTGTAGTTACTTGGATTAGGATAAGTTACCTTAATCGGTATATAAACTGTATGATTCTTATGCGAGTCTGCTGGGTTAAAATACACTTTACCTGTAGACTTGTCAATCCACGCATGACCTTGTTGTAAAGGCTCTGGCTTCGGACTATTAGGATCATCAAAAGTAACTTGAGCATTGGATCCCTTATTGTTATCAAAATAAGCGTTACCATCAATAGAATAAGTAAGATTCTTAGGAATATGATTGTACAGCTTACCTCTTTTACCGTCACTGCCATAATCAGGAACAAAACTACCCTTATTATTGTGGTAATCATCATAACTCTCTTGCCAGTGACCATCATCAGTATAAGCTCTCACAGAAGAAGATTCACGAGGCTGTGAATCCTCCGACTCTTCAAAATGCAATCCACCAGGCTTATTCGGATCGGTACTATTATCCCACTCCACGTTATCTGGTACGCCATCACCATCGTGATCATAAGGACCATAAGTTGCATAATCACGCTCATGAGACTCAGCATTAGTAGCCTGATATCCAGCAATAATAGGCATGTAACGAATATCAGTACCATCTGGCACATCTGCAGTAATAATCCAACGGTAGCAAGTCGTAGAATTAGCACTCTCAAACGAACGCAGCATTATACCAAAGTCGCCATTGTCATGCCACTTCTTTATCTCGCATAAACTATATTTCTTCGTAAAATCACGCGCTGTAGGATCAGTATCCTGATTATACCCACAGCCAAAATGACCATTACCAACAGTATCTTCCCACTGATCATTAAAATCGCTATTACCATACGTATAATGCCAACGAGAAATTGTTCTAGACCAGCCCCAATACTTATCCCAATTTTTCATTGTTTCTGGGATGCCTTTATCATTCTGACTTGTCCAGTCATTCCACTTTTTCTCGTAAACATTTCGCCTATCTCTTTGCACTCTAATAGTGTCCGCAATAAGCTGTTTCGGAAGATCTACATAAAAAGTAGGTCGCGCTGGAATACGCTGTCTAGGCTGAGGATTTAACTTCTCCTTAAAAGCATAGTTAAAATATATTTCATACTTCACATGAGTACCATTAGAGTCTTTGGTAATACTTGGCTCAATATCCATATTTTCAACAGCATTACCAATACTATTACCATTAGCAGTAAAATATCCATGGCCAGCATATGACCACATAACCTGCGCAGCGCTTGCAGGCTTAGCTGGCACAACGAGAACAGCAAGAATAGTCGCCACGGCAACAATCAACGCAAGAGCCGCGCGACGAATGTAATACAACTTAGAAGCGCTAGCAATAGAGCACCCTTTAGTGCACCTTTTAGATTTTTGTAAAGTTACAGAACCGTTAACATCATCAAGCGCATGATGACAATTCATAAAACTACAAGTTATACGTATAAGGTTAGAGAAACAGCCGTGAAGCCGTAACATTCTAACGCCTCGATTTCTTAAAATCTAAAAGCTGCTCGAATACTCATGCCTGTTGGTTTTATGAATCAACAAGCATTGCCCGGGGTGCAGCACACTGCATTATCAGCAGCAAATGAGCGCGAAATATCACAAACCACCAAAGCAAACGTCGATACGAACGCAAGCAAGCATAATCATGCCCAAAATCAGCAGGCTAATTCACGCCAAAAACTTAAACGCAAGATAATGTAGTGCACTACTGCTAAGCACATACGTTGTTATACCCCCCCCCCATGAAAAATTTCAAGTAAAATTTGCAAATTTCCTAATATTCGTAAAAATTCCTAAATTCGGGGTTATATGCGGGTTATAGGCAAAAAATATTGCAATCCAAAAACAAAAAACGGCAGATATTTACCTGCCGTTCAAGTGGGGTGGCTAACGCGGCTTGAACGCGCGACCTTCTGAACCACAATCAGATGCTCTACCGACTGAGCTATAGCCACCATGTGCGCGAAACGAATTGAATCACACAACAAAGGGATACTATACACGATTTCCTCGATTTATGCTAGCGCAACACACTTCGGCGCGTCGTAGTAACAACATCAATTATTCGACAATGGCAAATGCAACAATGGATGTATGAGTTTTTCTGACCAAAATCAGCGCATATTTGGCGTAACTGAAAACAGTAACAACACAACCGCGCTTCTTCTTGGATCTGGCGAGCTTGGTAAGGAAATTGCGATTGAGCTTATGCGATTAGGCGTGCGAGTATGCGCTGCCGATAGCTACAAAAACGCTCCTGCAATGCAAATAGCTCACGAATACCACGTGCTAGATATGTCGAATCCGCAAGAATTGCAAGCACTTATTTCAAATGTGAATCCTGACATTATTATTCCAGAAGTTGAAGCTATTGCTACTGAAGTTTTGAAAGATGCTGCTAAAAAGAATATTCAAGTCGTTCCTAGCTCAGATATTGCCGCGATTGCAATGGATCGCGAGCGCTTGCGTAGAATTGCGCACGAAGATTTAGGACTGTCTACTACACCGTATTGTTTCGCTTCATCTTATGAAGAGTTAGAGGATGGAGCTAAAAAAGTTGGATATCCTTGTGTAGTTAAGCCTGTTATGAGCTCTTCTGGTCACGGTCAGTCAATAGTTCGTAGTTCTGAAAATTTGCTTGCAGCTTGGAATGAAGCTCAGCATGGCAGGCGTGCAGCAGCTGGTCATGAGAATGAGTGTTCACGCGTTATTGTTGAAGCTTTAGCTCCGCTTGATTATGAGCTTACAGTACTTACAATAAGCTCTTGCGCAGGAATTACTACTTGTGAGCCGATCGCTCAGCGTCAGCAAGACGGAGACTATAGAGAATCTTGGCAGCCTGCAAATATTCCTGAATCGATCCGCACTAATGCGAAAGATATTGCAAAGCGCGCTGTAGAAGGTTTGACTGATATTGCGCAAGAAGCTGGCGAAGCAGGTTGGGGCGTTTATGGAGTCGAATTATTCGTGCTTACTGATGGCTCTTTGCTTTTTAATGAATTGTCACCTCGCCCACACGATACTGGCATGGTAACTATGATTTCGCAGCATTACAGTGAATTTGCATTGCATGCATTGGCTATTTTGGGAGTTCCAGTTACAGCTAACTATACTGAGCTTTCTTTGAAAAATAATGAAGTTGCAGCAAGTCACGCCATTGTTATTAAGGCGGAAGGATCTGTTGGTTTTACGAATATTGCTCAAGCTTTGCAATCTGGCGAAAATTATCGATGCAACTTGCGTATTTTTGCTAAGCCTTCTGTACATGGTCACAGACGCATGGCAGTTTCTTTAGCTACTGGATTAACGCAAGAAGAAGCTAGAGAAAATGCGACACGCGTCGCCATTTCGCTAAAAACTACACAAACAAATGCTTAGATACATTGAAAATTAAGGCATAGGAGTTAAAAAAGATAATAATTTACAGTATGCACGAAGGGAAATTTTGTAGGTAACAATTGTTACGCTAATCGTGCTGGCAAAGGTCAGGTAAACCTACAAATATTGTTGGTTTGCGCCTACAACTGTGAATGCACATAAGAGAGGGCATATCATGGAAAAACTTGAGAAGTTGTACGAAGGCAAAGCCAAAAAACTGTATGCTACCGATGACACCAATGTGCTATGGGTTGAATACATGAACCAGGCAACAGCTGGTAACGGTCTGAAGAAAGCTCAGATTGCAGGTAAAGGCAGTTTAAATAACCGGATTACTTCGTTACTATTCCATTTACTTGAGGCGCGCGGCGTAAAAAGCCACTTCCTCGGACGAATTTCCGATACTGAACAACTTGTAAAGCGTATGCGCATGTTCCCACTGGAAATTATTATGCGAAATACTGCTGCAGGTTCTTTTGCAAAACGTTATAACGTTAAAGAAGGAACACCTTTAAAGAAGCCATTGTTGGAGTTCTGCGTAAAGTCCGACGAGCTTGGTGATCCATTTATTAATCCTGAAGGCGTTGTGGCTCTTGGATTAGCAACAGATGAAGAAATAGCAGAAGTCACTCGTCAAGCTCATGCTGTTAACAATGCTTTGTTGGATATTTTCTCAAAGATTGATGTTCAGCTTGTCGACTTCAAGATTGAAGAGGGCGTGGACGCCGAAGGAAATATTCTTCTCGCTGATGAAATAACTCCTGATACTTGCAGACTTTGGGATAAGCGCAATGCTGGTACGAACGGAGTAAGTCATTTGGACAAGGACTTGTTCAGGCGCGATTTAGGCGACATCATTCCTGCTTATGAAGAAATTCACGATAGGCTTGCATCTTTAGCTCAAAGCGAAGGTTTGGATGTTTCTGTGCGCAAACCTGACGATTGCGTAGAACGATAATGATTGTTGTGGCTCGTACCTTTAAGGGTGCGAGCCACATGCATTCTTAATGTGATTTTGAATAATTTAATATTTATAATTTAAAACCAATACAACAATAAACACTGCATTCATACCGCACATTCAACAAGGTAGGTTTCTCGTGGTATTTCGCGTATATGTGGAAAAACGCACTGGTTTTGACGTTCAAGCGCAACAGCTTTTACATGAGCTTAGGGAGATTCTTGGCATAAGCGCGATTACTTCCGCAAGAATTATTAACCGTTATGACGTTGAAGGTATCAGCAAAGATTTATTCGACAATGCTGTGCAAACAGTATTAAGCGAACCTCCAGTTGATAATACTTACGATTACTTGCCTATTGAAACCGACGAGCACGTATTTGCTGTAGAATTTTTGCCTGGTCAATTCGATCAGCGTGCGCAATCTGCTAGCGAATGCATTCAACTTATTAGTCAAGGCGAACGTCCAACAGTGCGCACTGCTAGAGTAATCGCTTTAAAAGGTGATCTTGACGAAAAAGCACTAAACGATATTAAACACTACGTTATTAATCCTGTTGAAGCGCGAGAAGCTTCACTTGATGAGGTAAAAAGTTTACAGCGAGAAGCAGTTGTACCATCTGATGTAGAAGTAATTAGCTCATTTAACGATTTAGACGAAGCTGGATTACAAGACTTTATTAATACTCGCGGTTTGGCAATGGATTTGGCTGACGCAAAGTTCTGCCAGAAGTATTTCTGTGAAGAACATAGAAATCCTACTATTACAGAAATTCGCGTTATTGATACGTACTGGTCCGACCACTGCCGTCACACGACTTTTGGCACCGAGCTTACAGATATTTCTATTGACGATAACACTGTTCAAGAAGCATTTAGCCGTTATCTTGATTTGCGAAAAGAACTAAATCGCGAAAATAAGCCTGTTTGCCTTATGGATATGGCAACTATTGGCGCAAAATACTTAAAGCATACTGGCGAGCTTAAAAATTTGGACGAGTCAGAAGAAATCAACGCTTGCACAGTAAAAGTTAAAGTGGACGTAAACGGTCACGACGAAGATTGGCTATTCCTGTTTAAAAACGAAACACATAATCATCCTACAGAGATTGAGCCTTTCGGTGGAGCTGCAACGTGCATTGGTGGCTGCATCCGCGATCCTCTTTCTGGACGCTCTTACGTGTATCAAGCAATGCGCGTAACTGGTGCTGCAGATCCACGCACGCCTATTAGCGAGACTTTAAACGGTAAGCTTCCACAGCGAAAAATCGTAACTTCTGCCGCCGCAGGATACTCTTCTTACGGAAATCAAATTGGTTTAGCTACTGGCGAAGTGCATGAACTTTATCATCCGGGTTATGTTGCAAAACGTATGGAGGTTGGTGCGGTTGTTGCCGCTACCCCAGCCGACCATGTGCGCAGAGAAACTCCAGCTCCTGGCGATGTGATTATTCTTCTTGGTGGACGCACTGGCAGAGATGGCATTGGTGGTGCTACCGGCGCTTCTAAAGCTCAAGATGTTGAAAGTATTGAAGAGTGCGGAGCTGAAGTTCAAAAAGGTAATGCTCCTATTGAGCGAAAACTCCAACGACTTTTCCGACGCAAGGATGCTTGCCAACTTATTAAGCGTTGCAACGATTTTGGCGCTGGCGGCGTTTCTGTCGCAACTGGCGAAATTGCCGACGGCTTAACTATTAATCTCGACAAAGTTTCTAAAAAGTATGAAGGTCTCGATGGCACTGAGCTTGCTATTTCTGAATCTCAAGAGCGCATGGCTGTCGACGTTGCGTCAAGTGATGCTGAAGAATTTTTGAAGTATGCTCGTGAAGAAAATCTTGAAGCAGAAATAATAGCGACTGTTACTGAAGAAGCGCGAATGCGAATGACTTGGCGTGGAAAAACCATTGTTGACTTAAGCAGAGCATTCTTAGCTTCTAATGGCGCTCCAAAACAGCAGATACTGCATATTGAAAGTGGAGAATCTTACGAAACTCCATGGCAGAATCAGTCAAATTTGCCGTTAGAAAAGCGCATGCATAACTTAGTTTCGGATATTAATATTGCTTCAAATAAAGGCTTATCTGAACGATTTGATTCTACTATTGGCGCTGCTACTGTGCTTATGCCTTTTGGCGGTCGCCGTCAGCTTACTCCTGCTCAAGCTATGGTTGCTAAATTCCCAGTATTTGGCGAAACAAACACAGCTTCCGCAATGGCTTGGGGCTTTAATCCGTATTTAATGGAAAAAAACCAATTCACTGGTGCCTATGTTGCTGTTGTTGAATCATTGGCAAAGCTAGCAGCTAGCGGTTTCACGCGCGAACGTGCTTACTTGAGTTTGCAAGAATATTTTGGCAAGCCTCACGATATTCCAGAGCGTTGGGGAAAGCCAGCTGCAGCAGTTCTTGGTGCTTTAAGTGCACAGCTTGATTTTGGAGTTGGTGCTATTGGCGGCAAAGATTCTATGAGCGGCAGTTTTGAGAATCTGGATGTGCCACCAACTTTGATTTCGTTTGCTGTTTCTACCGGAAACGCACGTTTAACTGTTTCACCTGAATTTAAGGGTGTAAATCATAAAGTTATACGTATTGCTCCAAAGTATAAATCCGACGGAATCACTCCAGAAAAAGAAAGCTTCCTGAAAGCACTAGAAATTGTAGAAAATATTACGAAAAACAAGCAAGCTCTTGCTATATCTACTCCTGGCTACGGTGCTAGCGCAGAAAGCTTATTCAAAATGACGCTTGGAAATCATATTGGTCTTAAATTATTCAACAATTTAAGCGACGATGATTTATTTAAGCCAGCATATGGAAGCTTCTACGTTGAACTCAAGGAAGACGCTGAAGTTCCATCTTTAGCTAATACAAGCTTGGTTGACGTTGAGATTGTTGGCGAAACAACTGAAAATTACGCAATTACTTCATCAAATAGCGAAGAAATTGATTTAAGTGATTTGCAAAAGGTTTGGGAAAGCGAACTTTCCTCAATCTTCCCGTACAAAAAGCCTGGCGAGATTGTAGAAACTATTAATAACAAAACTAATGTTTCTACTACAAATCACATGCACATAGGAAAACTAAAGCCGCTTTCGCATCCTCGCGTTATTATCCCGGTTTTCCCTGGAAATAATTGCGAATACGATACGCAAGCTGCTTTTGAAAAAGCTGGAGCAGACGCTCATACGCTTATTATTAATAATTTAAGCGCAAAAGATATTGCACAATCAGCTGAGAAATTGGTTGAAGAGATTAAAAAGAGTCAAATTGTAATGATTCCGGGAGGCTTCTCCGGAGGCGATGAGCCGGACGGTTCTGCGAAATTCATTACAGCATTCTTTAGGAATCCAGCAGTAACAGACGCAGTTCGTGACTTGCTTAATAATCGTGACGGTTTAATGCTTGGAATTTGCAATGGCTTCCAAGCGCTTATTAAGCTGGGCTTGGTTCCTTTTGGAGATATTGTTCCTATGGATTCTAACTGCCCAACTCTTACCTACAACACTATTGGCAGACACCAAAGTAGGATTGTTCGCACTAGAGTTGCTTCAAATCTTTCACCATGGTTAGCAAATACGCAAGTTGGAGACATGCATACTGTTGCAATTTCTCATGGAGAAGGTCGCTTTATTGCTACTAACGAAGTTATGGAAAAGCTTATTAAAAACGGTCAAATAGCTACACAATATGTTGACAGCAATGGCGTACCAAGTATGAGCTTAAACGTAAATCCTAATGGCTCAATGATGTCAGTAGAAGGTATTACAAGCCCAGACGGTCGAGTTTTTGGAAAAATGGGACATTGCGAGCGCGCAGGTCGTGACTTGTATGTCAATATTCCTGATTTCCATGAGCAACCATTGTTTGAAGCTGGCGTTGAATATTTCACTGCATAAGCTTTAGTTTACAGTTGCAAAACTTGTATCAAAATAACTACAAATTCGACGATTACAATCATCGATTATTAGGGGGTATGAATGTCTGCAGAACTTGAAGATATTCACGAAGAATGCGGCGTATTTGGTGTGTGGGGTCATCAAGATGCAGCTAGGCTGACATATTTTGGACTTCATGCGCTACAGCATCGAGGACAAGAAGGTGCCGGCATTGTATCTAACGACAATGGCAAACTGCATGGGTATCGCGGATTGGGATTGCTAACTCAAGTATTTAGCAATGAACAAGTTATGGATCGTCTTACTGGAAACCGGGCTATCGGTCACGTGCGATATGCTACTGCAGGTTCTGGAAGCGTTGATAACATTCAGCCTTTCCTATTCCGTTTCCACGATGGAGACGTAGCTCTTGCTCATAACGGAAATTTGACAAATTGCACTAGCCTACGTAATTCCTTGGAAGATAAAGGCTCAATATTCCACTCAAATTCTGATACTGAAATATTGATGCATTTGATTCGCCACTCTAGTAAAGCAACTTTTATGGATCGTCTAAAAGAAGCTTTACAAACTGTTCATGGCGGTTTTGCTTACTTATTGCTTACTCAAGATGCATTAATTGGAGCAACTGATCCAAATGGTTTCCGCCCTCTTTCGCTTGGTCGTATGAAGAACGGCGCGTACGTGCTCGCTTCTGAAACTTGTGCGCTTGATATTGTGCGAGCAGAGTTTATTCGCGATATTGAGCCTGGCGAAATCATTGTTATTAATGACGATGGCTACACTATTGAGCAATATACGAAGCACGTACAGCATGCAGTATGCTCAATGGAATTTATTTATTTCGCTCGCCCAGATTCTAATATTTACGGTATTAATGTTCATTCTGTGCGAAAGCGTATGGGTGCGCGTTTGGCTAAAGAATCTCCTGTTGAAGCAGATATGGTTATTGGAGTACCTAATTCTTCACTTTCTGCTGCTGCAGGATACGCTGAAACAAGCGGAATTCCAAACGAAATGGGATTGATTAAAAACCAGTATGTTGCACGCACTTTTATTCAACCGACGCAAGAATTACGCGAGCAAGGCGTTCGTATGAAACTTTCTGCTGTTCGTGGTGTGGTTGCAGGAAAACGCGTTATTGTTATTGACGATTCGATTGTTCGCGGAACTACTTCTAAGCGCATTGTGCAATTGCTTCGAGAAGCTGGCGCTAAAGAAGTGCATATGCGTATTTCTTCCCCTCCGCTTAAATATCCTTGCTTCTACGGTATCGATATTCAAACTACGAAGGAACTTATTGCAGCAAAGCATTCAGTTGAAGAAATTCGCGAATATATCGATGCTGATTCCTTAGCATTTTTGTCTTTAGATGGATTAGTCGAGTCGATTGGATTAAAAAAGCCTGCTCCTTATGGCGGTTTGTGCGTTGCTTACTTTAATGGCGACTACCCTACTGCACTAGACGATTACGGCGAAGAATTCTTGGCTTCCCTTACTCCTGAAGAACGCGAACATTTGCAAGAAGTAAGGAAACATAGTAAATATTCGCACGAAAATCTTATATAACTTAATAATTTAATTGTTTATTGCAATTTATAAATAAAACTTAAGAAAATACTTATAACAGTGTTACGAAAGGAACCGATATGCCACATGCATATGAAGAAGCTGGCGTAAGCGTAGAAGCAGGATACGAAGTAGTACGTCGTATTAAATCTCATGTAAATCGCACAAAGCGCCCAGGCGTTGTAGGTGGCATTGGCGGATTTGGCGGCTTATTTGATTTGGCGTCTCTTGGTTACAAAGAGCCAGTGCTGATTTCTGGCACAGATGGCGTTGGAACCAAGCTTGTGATTGCAAAAATGATGAATAAGCATAACACTATTGGCATTGATTGCGTTGCAATGTGCGTAAACGATATTGCAGCTCAAGGTGCCGAGCCGCTTTTCTTCCTCGATTACATTGCGTGCGGAAAAAACAATCCTGAAATACTTGAGCAGGTAGTTTCAGGCGTTGCAGACGGTTGCGTGCAATCAGAAGCAGGTTTAATTGGCGGCGAAACTGCTGAAATGCCTGGAATGTACGACGAGGACGAGTACGATCTTGCAGGTTTTGCAGTAGGCGTTGCAGAACGTTCGAATATTGTTGACGGCTCCACTATTACTGCCGGCGACGTGCTTATAGGACTTCCTTCTTCAGGAGTTCATTCAAACGGATTCTCTCTTGTTCGCAAAGCTTTGTTTGAAGAAGCAGGTTTTAGCGTTGACACCAAACTAGATGAGCTTGATGGCAAAACACTTGGCGAAGTTCTTCTTGAACCTACTCGAATCTACGTAAAAGCTTTAAAGCCACTTTTTGCAGAACATCTTATTAAGGGAGTTGCTCATATTACAGGCGGCGGATTTATTGAAAATGTTCCACGCATGTACGCAGATGATTTGGCTGCAAAAATTGATACTACTAGCTGGAGCGTTCCACCTATTTTTGGAGTTATTGAAAAAGCTGGAAAAGTTGCTCACGCTGAAATGTTCAACGTTTTTAATATGGGTATTGGCATGGTTTTGGCAGTTGACGAAAACAAAGCAGACGAGGCAATGCGAATACTAAACGAGCATGACGAAACAGCTTATATTATTGGCAAAATGGCTAAACGCGAAAACGCTGCAGTCGAATTGTTGTAATCCACAAAACAGCAAAATATAAAGCTGCAAAACAGTAGACAGCAAAATCTTAAAGCAATAAAGGATTAAAATGAAAGTTTTAGTAGTTGGTTCTGGCGCTCGCGAACACGCTATTGCACACGCGCTACTTAAAGGAGAAAGCGTTGAAGAAGTAACTGTTGCTCCTGGAAATCCTGGTATTGCAGCAGATGGCATTCAAACTGCAAACATAAGTCAATCAGATCATGACGCTCTTATTAAGTTCGTTAAAGACAATAACTACGATTTTGCGTTCATTGGTCCTGAAGTTCCGCTTATGAATGGCATTGTTGACGATTTTGAAGCGCATGGAATTGCCGCTTTTGGTCCAAACAAAGCCGCAGCTCAAATTGAAGGCTCTAAAGATTTCGCAAAAAAGCTTATGGCTCGTCACAGTGTTCCAACTGCCTCCTACAAAACATTTGACGCTTTGGAGCCGGCACGCGCATACGTTATTGAGCATGGTGCTCCAATTGTTATTAAAGCGGATGGTTTAGCTGCTGGAAAAGGCGTTACTGTTGCTATGGATGAGCAAACAGCAGTTGATGCTTTGGAGGATATTTTCGTCGATCATCGTTTTGGTCAAGCCGGAGCAAAAGTTGTTATTGAAGAATTTTTGCAAGGCCAAGAGTTTTCGCTTATGAGTTTTGTAAGCGGAACTGATTTTTGGGTTATGCCTATTTCTCAAGATCATAAGCGTGCTTACGACGGCGACAAAGGACCAAATACTGGCGGCATGGGAGCTTATAGCCCTGTGCCACAAATTAGCGACGAAACAGTTCAGCGTGCTATCGACGAAATTGTGCGCCCAACTGTCGAAGGACTAGCTAAAGAGGGTACGCCTTTTACTGGTGTGCTTTATGCTGGCTTAATTGATACAGCAACAGGTCCTAAAGTTATTGAGTTTAATGCTCGTTTTGGAGACCCAGAAACAGAAGTTGTACTTCCTCGCCTTACTTCAGATTTTGGTGCAGCTATATGGAATATTTTGCAGCATAAAAATCCGACTTTTACTTGGAAAAATGGCGGTGTTACGCTCGGCGTGATCATTGCTAGCGAAGGCTACCCTGGCACTTTAGTTACTGGAACTCAACTTCCTCAAATTCCTGTTGACGAAAACCAAGGTCAGCACGTGTATTATGCAGGAGTAAAAAGCGATGAAGAAAGCGGAAAACTTCTTACTTCTTCAGGCAGAGTAGCTCTTGTACAAGTGCATGGAGACGACGTAAAAGACGCTCAAAACAACGTCTACAGCATATTAGATAAGCTTAATCTTCCGCACATGTTCTTTAGGCATGATATCGCAGAAAAAGCTTTAAAATAGTTTGTTAATTAAATATAGTTTTCATTAACAAACTGCAAATCAATAAGCCCCTCGCTATTTGAAACATACTATGTATCAAATACAAACGAGGGGCATTTTAATGATCAAACTAGCTTTTAGCGCGGCGCGGTAATTTCATAAAATCAGTATTACGCAAATAATGCTTTCCAGCAGTAATATCGTATTGTATTAAGCGATAGTCGTGAAGAAGTTGACGTGACTTCTTATCCATCTTAGACAAAATCATCGGATTACCATCATTATCCAAATAAATTGATTGTCCTTCAGGAATTCTATCCCATCCTTGAATAGTATTTACAACAGGAGGCTCCATAGCACTCACATGCTCATGCAGACGAGTTAAGAAAGCAAGATACGGAGAAACTTTAGCGTTCATATGTAAAGCAGCCTGAGAAATAAAGAAGTTAGGTGAAGAATACTTATTAGTACGATCTACATCTTTATTTGTATTAGAATGCTCTACATTTTTGTTTGAAGATTTTTTCTCACTACGCTCTTTACGCTCCAAAGCAACTTTATTTGACCAAATAAAATAATCAGTCAAATGCAAAGACAATGAATTCTTTTCATCCGAACTTGCAGTACCGTAAATTCCTGGCAAATGGTCACCATAAAACATAACAGTAATAGGCTTATTCAGTTTATCTAAACTCTTCAAAAACGCTTGCGTCGCCTCATCAGTGTGCTGCACACCCTTAGCATACGTTTCAATAGAAGTTTTTTCATCATCACCAAGATCAGCGGCACCATCTTTAGAAGACGCTTCGAATTCATTATTCGCATACCAATCCCTATAAGGCATGTGGTTTTGCATAGTAACAATTTGTACGAACCTAGGTTGCTTATGTTCTTTAATCTTTTCTAACGCACTCTTATATGCTGATGCGTCAGAAACATATGGCGATTTATCTAGCACATCACGGTGAGCAATAACATCAGGTCCTTGCAATGCGTAGAACTTACTAAATCCAAACTTTTTGTAATTAGTAGCGCGCAAATACATGCTCGGCTCATACGGGTGGAAAGCTATAGACTTAATAGAATTACGAGAATCATCCCAATATTGATTAATAGTTGGAGACCATTGAGCATTAGGAACCAACTGCTGATACGGACTAGTCATTGAAGGATCAAAATTAGCCATGCTCAAACCAGTTAAAGACATGTACTCTAGGTTTGCAGTACCGCCACCGTAACCAGAAGAAAGCATCAAACCACTATCCGTATGCTTCTTCAAATTGCTAATAAATGGTATTGGATTCTTGTTCAACTTCAAACCAGGAACACGAGTAGGATCAGAGAACGATTCAGACAAAATAAGAATAAAAGTATTATCGTTCATATTTGTTGTACGAGAACGATTTATACGTTTAGCTTCATCGTTATAACGCTTGTATACAGCCTTCATAGTTTCTTCACTGTAATCAGCCGGCCTATCCATAATTTTAGGATTTACATTACGCAAAAATGCCACAATGGCACCATTGCGTTGAGCGTCATAAACAGAATCCCACATAGCAGGACTGTCACCAAGCATTTTAGAAAAAACATTAGCCGAAGAGTCAACTGTGCCAACGCCGCCAATATACCAGCTTAAATTCCCTATTAAAATCAACGCAATTGCAACACGAATGCCAGCAGAATAGCGCCAATCTTTAAATTGCACAATCTTTCCATGATTTGTATCAAATATGTGTAAGCAAACAGTTGTAACTAAAAGCAAAATAAAAACGCCTAAAGCAACACCAATGACCATAGGAGCATTATCTGGCAAAAATGAAGCGACATTACCAGTGTTACTTTTTAAAAAGTTTAAGTCCGCAGGAAGAATAGTTTCATAACGAACATTTACTTTCATATATTCAATAACAGCAATAAGCAATGAAACACTTAGAATTATCGCACTTGATATCCAAAATCGGTTACTAATCAAAAGAATTAAACCGTATATCATCGCAACAACGAGCGCACTAAGAACAATAACAAAATTAAGTTCTCTCCAAGTTTTAGTTATTAATCCCCAACGTCCACCAGACATTGCAGAAGTCATCTCAACTCTTCCAGCGCGCTGCACACCCATTTGCACAATAATTACCGACATGCCGTCAATAACAAAGAAAAGAAATGCATACAGCCAATACGGAACTTTCAAGCGCAAAAATGACTTCATACTATCCTCAATAAATTACACACATACTAATTATTACTAATAATGTGCAAGTTTACTTATTGCTATCGTCATAACTTTTTAACAATGCATTGAAACAAGAAAAATAGCGATTTTAATACTTAGGACTGATTACAATATATGTTTCGATATTTATTATTTAAATAGAATAAATAATAAAAATAAAACAAATATTGAGGAAAATTTCAGATACTAGCATTACATTACTAGGTTGGGCAATTACTGTGCGTATATGTCGCTTAGATTGGTAACTGGTACGCAAATTAGACTAGAAAGTATAGGAGTCAAACATGCTGCAATTGGCAAAAGTGAGTCTTTTGCAAGGATGGCTACCAATAAGCCTTTTTAGCGTAAATGGTATTTCTTTAGTCTTGTTGCTTTTTATGAAAACAAAACGCGGCAAGAAAATGTTCCACTTACTAATACAGCTTGCAATAGGTGTCATAACATTTTTTGTCGGTGGAATAATTGCTTGGCTTATTTCTGACGTGTTTCTTGTATTCGGAGTAAGTCTTGGATGGCTCGTTATTTTTTCTATTGCATGCGGCTTCGGGCTTATAGGTTTTGCAGCAACAGCACTTGTTTTCTTACACAAATGGAGGAAACTAGTTGCAGTAATAGCTATTATCTTGACGTTAGCAAGCACAGCTCTTCATGTAGACATGATTTATGGGGAATACACGACAATAGGTTCAATATTTGGAATGGGCGGTTTTCCAAAACTAGAAGTTAATAAGCAAAAATCCGCATCCTCTAGTATTAAGCAGTGGAGAGAGTTAGCAGCACAACAAAAACTGCCAAAACTTCCTAAAAAAGGTATTGTTCGTTCAGTTTATATCCCTAACACTGCTTCACATTTCAATGCTAGAATAGCGAACGTATACTTGCCACCTGCTGCACTTGTTAAAAAACCACCAAAACTGCCAGTTATGGTCATGTTCGCAGGACAACCTGGTAGCCCTAATCACTTTTTTGCAGCAAGCGATATTGCAAATACTTTAGACAATTACGCGAAAGATCACTACGGTCTTGCACCTATTGTTGTAGCTCCTGACCAAAATGGTGAATCTTCGCATAATTCTCTGTGTGCGGATACACATGTGTTCGGCAAAGCAGAAACATATTTAATTAATGATGTTCCTAAATGGATACGCAAACATTTGCCAGTAAGCAAAGATCCTAAAATGTGGCTTATGGGCGGCTTCTCACAAGGAGGCACTTGCTCAACGCAACTAGTTCCATCTCACCCTGATATATTTGGAAACATTTTTTCTGCCGGAGGGGAACTAGAACCAACGTATAAGAATCGCCAAGAAACAATTAATCATTATTTCAATGGAAACACATCAGAATATGAGCGACACGTACCTAGTGTGATAATGCGTAAAAATGCTCCTTTGAAACAAAATTATTACGCTATTGCGGGCTCATGGGATACTAAATCTCAAGCGAATCAGGCAACCATCGCACTAAGCGCACATCGCGCTGGAATGAACGTTATAACCATGCTTTCTCAAGGCAATGGTCATGATTGGCACACAGTAAAAGCTGGATTAAAAATAGCAATTGATCAATTCTGCAAAAAAACAGGTATTTCAAGCACTGCACCAAAACTTAATACCTACCAAAATGTACAAATTCTTATCAACCAGCAGGTGAATCGAGACTAATATGATGCTGTCTTTCTTTCATAAACGTTGTAAGAAAAATGATTCTGATTCTAAACATTCAGCAATTCGGCATACAAAAATATTGATGCACGATTTCATAGCTTGGATGCAACATAAAGTTTTTGCATTAACACTTACGTGCATTTTTATTGTTATAAATTGCATACATTGGGTTGTATTAACGCTTATGCATTTTTATACTTATGGCACAAGCGCTACTCTTGCACAATTGTTTATGCGGCATCATCGCTCAAAAGGTCCAAGCCTATTCTTCGGGCACGGAAACGTCACAGAGCTGCTGACAAAAGTATGTCATTCGCTTATTTTCGTAAATAATATGCCATCTCTTATGGTTAATTGTTTACTTGTTGCCGTACTTATTGGCGTTGCAGAAACTCGTATAAGTAGACTTAATATTATTTATATTGCAATATTTAGCACACTTGTTGGCATAATTGTAGGATTAACAATCATAGGTAATCTTTCAATCATTATTCGAAACATGCATTGGATTACCAAGATTCCTATTCGACTATCTCCATTCACACTGTTTATTGGCGCTTTTATGGCTTCTGCATCTTACGAATCTATTTTGTGGCGCAGAAGAACTTTAGTAATTGGATACGCTACTACTTCAGCAATGCTTCTTTATAGTGGAAATCCTGGCGATTATTGCACTATTATTGCAGCCCTTACAGGGCACATCATCGGCAATATTATGAGCAAAACAAAAGGCGTTAAACGAAGTGTAAACTGGTGGGAAGGTACAGATTACGAAATTCGCAGGCTTTTTGCAGTAGCTCAGAGCATTATTGCATTAGGTCCAGTGTTGGCATTATCTTCGCGCTCTCACGCAGGAATTCTTACTACTCTTGGTTTGTTTATGTCACCGCAACTAGGCTCTAAAACATGGCTTACGCGATGCATGACAAATTACAGTACAAATAATTGTTTTCTTCATTCAGGTCTACATCACGCTGCAATTGGCGGATTATGGATTCGCATTCTATTACCAAGCATCACACTGATGATTATTGCGTGGGGAATGTTACGAGGGCGTAGACTAGCTGCATTAACTTCTATATTTATAAACGCACTAACTGTGCTATATGCAGGAATGTATTTCACTGTTTTGCCTTTAATTGCCACAAAACAAAATATTTTGGAACATCAACATAATGCTGTTGCTGTTGCTTTTATGCTTACAGCTCTCCCACCATTATTGCTTACTATTTTGTTGATAATTAATTTAAAGCATTTTTCTGTTCATACGAGCAAACTACAGGCACGTTTGGGACTAATAGCGATTTTTATAGCATTGTACATAACTGGCGCTGGATATGTTGCTTTTGGTCTTATGATACCTGAAGAATTTACTCCATCTGCTGATGTTTACCACTTATTGCGAGATTTACCAGGGCGCTGGATGCCTATGGGATTTGGAAACAGATCTAACGCAATGCTTCGCACTGAAACACCTCTATCTTCTTTACTAGCACAAAGCGTGGGCGTGATATTCTGGGCAATATTGTTTATTGTCTGCTTTACGTGGTTCCGCAGCAGCATCTCTACAAGCGAAAACGATAGAAAAAAAGCAAGCTCATTAGTAGAACTTGGCGGAAACACAATGAGCTTTATGACGACTTGGGCAAATAACCATTATTGGTTCTCTCAAAGCGGGCAATCTGCAATCGCCTATAGACTAAATTACGGTATTGCGCTCACTCTTACAGAGCCTTTTGGAGATGAAAAAGAGTATTCGCAAGATATTCGAGGATTTATTAAATTATGCGAGCAAAATTCGTGGTCTCCAGCATTCTATGCTGTGCACGATAAAACGCGTCAAGAACTAGAAAAACTTGGATTTACTTCTATTAAAGTCGGAACAGACATGCTAGTAGACCCTAATGCTTGGCAGACGCGAGGGAAAAAATGGCAAGATATTCGTACAGCTATAAACAAAGCAAAACGAGATGGAATTGCCGACGTACTTACAACATATAACGAAGCCTCTTGGGACATACAGCAACAAATTGTAGAAATTTCAGAAGAATGGGCAGAGTTAAAAGCTCTTCCAGAAATGAAATTTACTCTCGGCGGACTTGACGAACTTCAGGATAGCCGCGTCAAAATTTTATACGCTATTAATGAAGACGGCAGGGTACTTGGAGTAACTAGCTGGATGCCAACATATAGAAATAATCGAATTATTGGTTGGACGCTTGATTTTATGCGTCACCGCACAGATAGTCCTAATGGGATTATGGAATTATTAATTGCTAGAATGGCAGAACGTTTAAGAGATGAAGGATTAGAAAACCCAGATTGCGCTGTAGAATTTATGAGCCTTTCTGCAGCACCTCTAGCTGGCATAAACGAAGACACATTGAACGAAAATGGTCAAAAATCTTCTAACGTTATTAATCATGCGCTAGAAATGATGTCTGACATTTTGGAACCAGCTTATGGATTCAAATCACTATATTTCTTCAAGAAAAAATTCCAACCATCTGCAAGTTCCGTATATGTTTGCTATATGGATTCTGCAAAATTAGCTCAGATTTCACTAGCTGTAACTCACGCCTATTTACCGGAAGCTAATCCTAAACAAATACTAGAAATGGTAAAATCATTGCGACCAAAAAGCAATGAAGCGAACAAATAATTTGTTAAGTTTTAGATAAACTTCGGCGAGTTCTCCCTAGTGTTGCGTAAAGTAACAAGTGCACGTCAGGGAGGTTCATCGTGTCAGAAGTAAAGCCAACCGTCGCTGTCGTAATGGGATCCTCAAGTGATTGGGAAACCATGCGTCATGCTTGTGAAATTCTAGATAAATTCCAAGTTCCGTATATGAAACGAGTTATTTCCGCACATCGTACACCAGAATTAATGGCAGATTTTGCGCATAATGCTCGCTCAAACGGTTTCAAAATTATTATTGCTGGAGCCGGCGGAGCTGCCCACTTGCCTGGCATGATTGCGGCACAAACCACGCTTCCTGTTATTGGAGTGCCAGTACGCTCGCATGCGCTATCAGGCTGGGATTCATTGCTTTCAATAGTACAAATGCCAGGAGGTATTCCTGTTGCAACTACTGCAGTTGGAAACTCTGGAGCAACAAATGCTGGATTGCTTGCTGTAAGCATTCTAAGCACAACTGATAATCGTCTTGCTAAAGAACTAGCAGAATATCGCAATGAACTAAAAGAAAAAGTCGAGGAATCAAATGCCAACCTTATCTGAAGTAACTAATGGCGCTGTTGAACGTTTAATGCCAGGATCCACTATTGGAATTATTGGTGGCGGCCAGTTAGGGCGCATGATGGCTATTGCAGCTCGCCATATGGGTTTTCGTATTGGTGTTCTTGATCCTACGCTTGACTGCCCTGTGTTCCAAGTAGCAGATTTGCAGGTTGAAGCCAATTACGACGATCCTGAAGGCTTGCGTGAGCTTGCTGAACGTTGCGATGTATTAACTTACGAATTTGAAAATGTTAACGCAGACGCACTTGATAAAGTTCGTCATTTAACCGCAATCCCACAAGGAACTGACCTGTTACGCGTAACTCAAGATCGCGTCAGTGAAAAAACGTTCATTAATAGTCATAAAATCGAAACAGCTCCGTGGCGTGAAGTAAATAATTTAGACGACTTAGATACTGCTATTGACGAAATAGGCTTGCCAGCAATTCTTAAAACTCGTCGCGGCGGCTACGACGGTCATGGCCAAGATGTTTTGCGTACAGAAGAAGACGTTGCTAACATTCACCATCGCTCGGATCGCGGAGGAAAATTCCCTCCTTCAATTCTCGAGGGTTTCGTTGATTTTGCTTTTGAAGCATCGATCCTGGTTTCTGGAAATGGTAAGGATTTCGTAACTTATCCTCTAGTAAAAAACGTGCATCACAATAGTATTTTGCACATGACTTTAGCTCCTGCAGTAGTTGATCCTGAAGTTGAAAAAACAGCTCACGAATTAGCTTTGCGCTTAGCTAAAGGATTCGAACTAGCAGGAACATTAGGAATTGAGCTTTTCATCACTAAAGATAATCGCGTAGTAGTAAACGAACTCGCTCCTCGCCCTCACAATTCCGGGCATTATACGATTGAAGCTTGCGATATGGATCAATTTGAAGCACATATTCGCGGTATTGTTGGTTGGCCTTTAAAGAAGCCTAAGCTACTTTCCCCTGCTGTTATGGTAAATGTTCTTGGACAACATGTGGCTCCTACGCGTTCGCTGATTTTGGAACATCCAGAATGGCATATACACGATTATGGAAAAGCTGAAGTTCGTAAGAATCGCAAAATGGGTCATATTACTGTGCTATGCGATAATCCTGTTGATGCCGCTGCCGCATTAGATGCAACAGGCTGCTGGGACGACGAACTAGACTAAAAACGACGAAAGGATGCGAAATGTCTAGTGAGCCTATGCGTAGACATACAAAACAAAAAGAAATAGTACTCTCCTACTTACGCGAGTCTCGTAATTTTGTTTCTGCACAAGATTTGCACAGAATACTCGCCAAAGACGGGGAGATTATTGGCTTAGCAACAGTGTATCGTCAACTTAATTCGCTTACTCAAAGCGGCGAAGTAGACACAGTGCGTTTTAACGGTCAGCAATTATTCCGCATTTGCGACGAGAATACGCACCACCATCATTTAGTTTGCGAACGTTGCGGAAAAACTGTTGATATTGAGCCGCCTGACGACGAAGGCTGGATTCATAAAGTAGCTAAATCTCACGGGTATACTGTGGTGGATCATACGCTAGAAGTATTCGGCTTATGCGAAAGCTGCCGCGAAGAAGATAAGTAACCTGCGCGCGTCTTATTGACGCGTGCAGACCTCGCTTGCGTTGAAAGCACACCGTGCTTTCAACCTTGAGCAAGCTCGGCACTATGAAATCTTGAAATGCGCTATGCTATTTCAAGATTTCATAGTGCCCCCGACGCGACTCGAACGCGCAACCAACGGATTAGAAGGCCGTTGCTCTATCCTTTGAGCTACAGAGGCAAACAAATGGTTATTATACCAAAAAACTACTATCAACGCGCCATAAAATTATAAATATCAAACGTTTATATAAAAATTGTTATTCAATAATCCACGCAAGTGACATCAACACTGCAAGGAAGAACACATTGACAATAGTATACGTGAGCAAATAACGCCCACGGTAATGCGAATACTGGTGTGTAATTCCCTTATAAGAAATAAGCGAAGCCATAGAAGCAATCAAAGTACCCATTCCACCAAGATTCGTGCCAATAATAAGAAGCTTCCACTGATCACAGAATCCAGAAAGCAGAATCGTCGTCGGCACGTTGCTAATAAATTGGCTTGAAGCAATAGAAACTTCCATCGGATGCGTACCAACCCACATTTGCGCAAGATCGCTAAATCCAGCAACTCGACGCATATTGCCAATAAAAACAAAGAACATAATAAACGTGAGCGGCAAAGCCCAATCTAAAACACGGAATACGTGGCGGTCGCAAACAAGGAAAGCTGCAACCATAATGAGCACCATAATCCAGTCAGGAATCCATCCACTAACACCACACAAACAAACAACAAACAGCAAACTATAAACAGTAACACGCCAGCGAGTAAAACTCATGCCGTAACCCATAACACGAATTTCATCAGGCTGCGGATGACCATGTGAAGGGGCCAACACGCTTTGCTCAATATCGTCACCATGCAAACCTGCAAACTGGTCAACTGTGCGCGACTTAAAGAATACGAATGCAAATACGATCATCAACAGTGCTGCTGTAATCGTATAAGGCGCCATAATCTTCAAAAAATCTTGCGTAGACATATGAGTCAACGCCTTTAAATACAGATTGTGAGCATTGCCAATAGGAGTGAGCATACTTCCAACATTGGCACCAATAGTCATAAGCGTAATTACAAGAATTGACTGCTTTTCAGCATTCGCCATTACGAGCACAGATAGTGCAAAAGGCACAAAAGTTACGAGAGCAACGTCGTTCGTAATCCACATCGCCGAAAAGAATGTTAACGACATAAGCACGAGCACCAAGCCGCGCTCAGTGCGCACATGCCTTAGCAAACGCGCACCAATAGATCGAAACACACCAATGCGCTGGAATCCGCACACAACCATCATAAGGCACACTAATTGCGAAATAGTGTTGAGATGAATATAACTCAAATATTGCGGATCTGGAGGTACCAAAAAACAGGAAATAACTGCCAAAATTGCAGCAACAATAAGAATGGTTTCACACTTGACCACATTCAACAGCCAGCGCTTCATCATTCCTCCGTAACGCAATAGACATAATGACTCTATTATACTAGAAACCCAGTCCCACAATCGGGTTAAATTCCCGACAAAATCGTTGCAATAACAATAAATTAGCAACTATTAATAGCGTGATTTAGCCTAAAGTAGCTAACATAAAATTCCGCCCTTTTTTATGACACGCGCATTGAAAAAATTGCATTTAAAGACAAGATTGCGTATATCATAATAAAACAAAGAATTTGTTGTCTACACAAGAAGCGAATTATGGCAGAAATAAACAAAACAGAAGATCAAAAGCTTGAACAAAAACTTGCTCGTCAAATGCATCTTCGTGAAAACCACAAGCGCAATACTGCAGATTTAGTTGTTGAATGCTTGGTAAACGAAGGAGTTGAAGTAGTATTCGGTATTCCAGGTGAGGAAAATATTCCGCTTCTTGAAGCAATTGAGCGCGATGGACGAATTCGTTTTGTGCTTACTCGCCACGAGCAGGGCGCTGGTTTTATGGCAGCGACATACGCTCATATTACTGGAAAACCAGGCGTATGCTTGGCAACTCTAGGTCCTGGCGCATTGAATTTAACACTTCCTGTAGCTCAAGCAAACGCAAGCACCACACCGCTTGTAGCAATTTGCGCACAAGGTAACGTTTCTAGGCTTTATAAGGAATCTCACCAAATTATTGATTTGGTTGCACTCTTCCAGCCAATTACGCAATGGTCTTCTATGATGCTTGCTCCAGAATCTGCGCCAGAAATGGTTCGAAAAGCTTTCTCAATTGCCGGTCGCAACCGTCCGGGAGCCACATGCCTTGTTATTCCGGAAGATATCAGCGAAATGCCAGCACCTGACAACGCAAAGCCTCTTCCACTTCCACATCCGCTGCATATTATGCCAGCGCCAGACACTATTGAAGAAGCTGCGAAAATTATTAGTCAAGCAAAGCAACCTATTATTTTGGCTGGAAACGGCGTTGCGCGCTCTCACGCTGAGGATCAGCTTCTTGCGTTTGCTGAGCAGCTTAATGTGCCAGTTGCAACTACTTTCGAAGGTAAGGGCGTTTTCCCAGATAATCATCCGAATGCACTTGGCGTAGTCGGCTTCATGCATCGCGATTACGAGAACTTCGCGTTTGACACTGCTGATTTGATTATTGCTGTCGGCTTCTCAATTCAGCAGTTCGACCCGAAGAAAATCAACCCAAATATTGATAAAACTATTATTCACATCAATACTTTTGTGGAAGATACCGACGCACACTACCCTACTGCGCTGAATATTATGGCGAATATTGGCCAAACGCTTAAAACTCTTACAGAAGTATTAAAGACACGAAACATTACTTTTGACGTAAGTCACCCACGTATTCGACAACTACTTACGGAAGAATTACATTCTTGCGAAAACGACGAAAGCATGCCAATGAAACCACAGCGCGTAGTTTACGATATTCGCCGCGCTGTTCCTGAAGGCACGAAGGTTCTTGTAGATACAGGCGCTCTTAAAATGTGGATGGCACGATTGTACCCAACTATGCACCCGAATACTTGCATAATCGACAACAGTCTTTCAACTATGGCTTGGACGCTTCCAGGTGCTGTTGGAGCTTCGTTTATTCGCGATAATTCCGGCAAAATTAACACGAAACCGGTTTTGGCTGTGATGGGCGACGGAAGCTTTATGATGAACGTGCAGGAAATTGAAACTGCAGTGCGCGTTGGCAGCCGAATGGTAGTTCTTGTTTGGGAAGATAACGCGTACGGCTTAATCAAGTGGAAGATGGAGCTTCATGCAGGCGAGCACGAGTACGTTGATTTCCATAATCCGGACGTGCCAAAACTAGCTGAAAGCTTTGGCGCGCGCGGTCATGCTGTTAAAAAACCGGAGGATTTGTACAACATGCTTCGTGAAGCGCTGGATCAGGAAAGCGGCGTCGACGTGATTTCTTGCCCAGTTGACTACAGTGAGAATATGAAGCTTATTGAAAAGCTCGGCGATATTGACTTTAGTAACTGAGTTTCAATAAATTTTTGCAAACAAAAGGCTACGTAATCACGCTAGATTACGTAGCCTTTTGTTTGTTAGTACAGTTTTGTACAAAAGATTGCATGAAAGGCTACATGATTTGCGATTGTAAGTTTTTGCGAGCCGCTTCCATTGAAGTAATTTTTCCTAGAAGCTCAAGCTTTTCCTGACCATCCTTGAGTTTCGCCATACGCACTCTAGCAGCACCGATTCTACGCATATAGCCAATATCAAGAAGGCGAATAAGCAGCTCGTTTGCATACTTACTTTCTGCACTCGTAGCTTTCCGCAAAAGATCTGAAGGAGATCCGTTTGAAACTTGCTGATTCTGTCGATTGCCGGTATCTTCCAATGTATCTGCAGGAGAAGGAAGCGGCAACGGCATTACAGAAAGTTCTGTAATAACGGATTCAAGCAAAGGACCTGCAGCTTTTGTCATCATATGCAGCCACAATCCTTGCGAAACATTGCCAACCGGCAATCCACCTGCAGCTACAAATGCTTGAAACAGCGTACGAAATACTGGTGTAATAAAATTATTCAAAGTCAATTGCGCAAACAATTTCTCATCAAAAGCAAGCGGAACTTGCAAAAGTAACGCCATAAATTGTTGTTCGCACATAAATACAGCATCATCCACACGATAATAATGCTGATTTTTAGCAGAACTTTTAATAATTTCCATGCGCGAAGCTTTAAAACCTGCATTACGATCGTCATTAATTTGCTGACCAAAAGTTGGAATAACGTTATGCTTTTGCGCATAAGCATCGTCGTCACGCACTTTCAAACGTCTACGTGCAGACTCAACTTCATTGCGCATAACAGCTAAATCAACGCCAATTGAACGCACGGCTTTGCGCATATACAAGTCAAGCAGCGAACGGTCTCGAATTTGCGCAATAAGAGGAGCGACAGCCTTTATAGCGCCCATTTGACCAGTAGTGTACGAAGTCTCAAAACGATTAATTACTGTGTCAATAACGAAATCGTATAGCGGACTTGCATGTGCAACAAGCGAACGCACAGCCTCATCACCGCGCTGAATACGCAAATCGCAAGGATCGAGATTATTGTCTGCTACAGCAACAAAAGTTTGCGTCAAAAACGCAGAATCCAAACCAAAAGCGTGTAGCGCAGCCTTTTGACCTGCAGCATCACCGTCGAAAGTAAAAACGATGCGCGAACTTACAGACTGTCCATCCACCTTCAGTGGGCCAACAAGCTGAATTGCCCCCAAAGAATCGTCTGCAATAAGGCGGCGCACAATTTTTGCATGCTCAACGCCAAACGCAGTTCCGCAAGTTGCAACAGCAGTATCAATACCAGCCAAATGACATGCCATTACATCTGTGTAGCCCTCTACAATTACAACTTGACGCTTTTTTACAATATTTGCCTTAGCTAAGTCAATTCCGTACAGAACTTGCGTTTTTCGATACAGTGCAGTATCGGGAGTGTTAATATATTTCGCGCTAATAGAATCGTCATCATAAAGCTTTCTTGCACCAAAGCCAAGAGTTCGACCAGTCGAGTCGCGAATAGGCCAAGTTAAGCGGCCACGGAAATAATCATATATTCCGCGCTGACCGAGTCTAGCGAGACCAGCGTCGAGAAGCTCTTGACGCGTAAAACCTTTATTCGCTAAGTATCTAACTAAATTATCCCAGCCTTTAGGCGCGTAACCGCAAGAAAAACGCGCACTTTGTTGCGGAGTAAAGTTTCGCCCTGCAAGTAATTCGCGCGCAGGAGCTGCCTCTTGAGTGCCGAGATTTGAAACGAAAAACTTTTGCGCTTCTTCATTTGCTTCTAAAAGCCTGGCTCGCTTAGAACCGCGCGATTGAGAATCACTATTTTGCTCCTGCTTATAATGCATCTCAATGTGGTAACGATCTGCTAAAAACTCGACCGCTTCACGAAAATCAATATTCTCTTTTTGCTCAACGTACTTAAATACGTCGCCGCCAGCGCCGCAACCAAAACAATGCCACACTCCCAAGCTTGGTCGCACACTAAAACTTGGCGTTTTTTCATCGTGGAATGGGCAAAGACCTACAAAAGTGCCAGTTCCGGAAGGCTTAAGCGTCACTGTTGCAGACACAATGTCATACAAATCTGCCGCAGCGCGCACGCGCTCAATGTCTTCTTTCACAATCATTCCAACCATGCTATCTAGCTTATCGCAAATCTGCGGCGAGTGGTATTGCGCATATAATTTTAGTGTTTCAGCCACTTTTCACCGTTTTTCCAAAGCATAATACAAAAATAGGCGATGCGAACACAGGATATACTGCGTTACGCACCGCCTTAAAATCAATTACTTGATTACAACAGATACAAATGCAATTTATAAATGCAATTTATAAGCATTAATACCTAAAAATAACTAGAGAAAAGATTAGCGAATAAACTATTTAGTGACGACTCTTGCAAAGAACAGCACCAATACCGGCAAGCATGGAAGCAGTGACAGCAGCCAAAACTACAGAAGAACCAGTATTAGGAAGTTTAGCAGTCTTATTGCTATCAATCTTATCACTATCAGTCTTATTGTTATCAGCTTTACTATTATCGACACGATGCGGAATAGAAGTATCTACAGATTGAGTGTCAGCCGATTCAGAATTTTTTTGAGAATGTCCGAAGTAATCAATAGCAGCTACAAACCTATTGAGCGCGCCATCAAACTTTGGATGGTGCAAACTAAGATAATAAGATTCAGCTTCATCTGCCTTATTCTGAGCTGCGGCTTTTTCTTCTTCTGTAGAAGCGTTATCAACTTCATCTAAAGCTGCAACCCACTTAGCCTTAGCTTCGCAAATCTCATGATTTACTTCCAACAATGCTTTAGCTTCGGCGTACCCCTTAGCATTCGTATCGCCTGCGGAAACGATTTCATTTGCGCGAGACAATACTTCCAAAATCAAATTATCAACATCTTCTTCTTGACTATCATTGGAATAATCATCAGCCATCGCTGGAGTAGAAAAAGCTAATCCGGATAGCAAAGTTGCAGCAGCAGCGAATACTGCGATAGCTTTCTTGTTTAACATAATTTTCCTTTCTTCTTCCTTCTCACGTACAGCGTGCGAAGAATTTTGCACTAAAATATGTTAGTGTAACTTTGGGTCAAACATGTGACCTATATCACAAAATACCCCCCCTAGAAAATGAATGAAGTAGAAGGAAAAATAGAACAAAGCTATATAATTTTCAGGCTAAATTAATGACAGCAAATTTGCGAGAATTTACCATATAACTGAGGCAAAACCGTCGAAAACACATAATCACTTGGTGAAATAAACAAAACGAGACGAAACTGTCGAAAACACCAAATCAACGATAATATCGACAAAATACGCTACGAAATCAGCGGAAGACGCACAAATCGCAAATAGTTGCGCAAGCCGCATCTTCCGCAATCTTTCGTAATCTTTTGCTACTTTACAATTCCCGATCTTTAATGAAACCAGTAAAATCAAACGGCTTCTCAACTAGGTAGTAAACGTTTGAATCATCCGGAGCTGGAGCAAAAGGTATTGCTTTATGTTTAGAAGTTGGAACAAAAGGATTGTCTCTCATATCACCATCTTTTGAAGCAACTGTTATCTCTGATTTACTGTAATATTTAGGATCTCTGCGCAAAATAAACGGACGATCCATATCCGGTTTAGTCTTGCCTTTGCCTTTAAAGAATCCGCTTGCTTCTAGTTCGTCGAGCTTTGCACTAACCGGAACAAGCACAAAATACGCGCGCATCTTATACGTTATACCCTTATTTACTCCCGGCACATCAATAAAGTTATTGCTAGAATAATCTGGATAATTGCTATCTAAATCTTGGTAATCTTGGAATTGTCCGTTAACACACAACCCCGAATGCACATTGTATACCTTATTGCCACAATAAGGATCTCCACCATCGCGAAATATTTCAGTCATGCCAGAATCACCAAAAATCAATGTATTGTGCAAAGGAAGAGAATTCTTATCTTCATCACTATCATCAGTATCAATTGCATCACCCAATAATTGCTGTGTATACTGCCACATTCCGAAACTGTGTGCATAATCTTTATTATTTTCATCATCTACTAAATCATCCATAGCATGAGTGCCACGAAGAAGCACTCTAGTATTCTCGCCTATTTCTGTATCATAATTTGTAGGTTCAAACTCTAAGCAATCTCCAGATTTAGTGCACCATTTTCCAACAAATGGAACTAATGTAGAAACTACAGTTGCTTGATTACTTTCACCATATCCACGCTTGCTAGTAAACATTTTCTTAGTTTCAGAAGCATCAGCGCCATAGTAAAGCGTTATGTCGGTATCTCCCCTATGTGATTGCCCTAATCCAAGATTAGACCCAACAATTTTGCCTAAGTGTTTTCGGGATGAATATTTTGGTACAAGTCTAACTTTGAATCCTTCATCAGACATCATTTTGTACGCTTCGTCTTTATCTTTATCGAATAATTCAACAGGAACAGACCTGCCGCTATCAGGATATTTATCTTCTTCTCCAACGCCTATGAAGATTTCTTTATTTTCATCTAAAGGCTCGCCTGGCATTGGGTTAGTTGCAGCAATTTTTCCAGGATGAAGTGAGGCTACTTTGTAAACTTTTACTGGAACTCCCATTGATTTTAATAGAGGCGCTGCTTCTTCAACAGTTTTTCCAATCACTCCCTTTTCCGGAATTCCAGGACCTTTGGATTCAACGACCGTTACAACGTGATTTCCGTGAATAACTTGCCCAGGTTTTACGTTTTGATACCGAGCAAAATTACCTGGTTTACTTCCTCCGAAATCTTTTACTAAGTGAGTTTCAACACCTTTTTCTTGCAGTTCGCGTACAACATCTTGCGCAGATTGTGAAGTTTTTGCTTTAGGTACGACTATGCGTTCAGATGGCGCTGCTTTACGAAAATGCGGAAAAGTAAAGAAGAAGACTGCCGCCGCAATAATTGCAACCGCTGCTATAACGCATGCGCTTATAATAATTAGTTTGCGATTTTTTATAAGCGGAGTTGCATATTCAGGCTGAGCTATTTGAATTCCAGGCTGCATCACTTCCGTAGGCTGCTCTACTCCAGTAGGCTGCATCACTTCCGTAGGCTGCATCACTTCCGTAGGCTGAGATTGTTCAACGTTATTCCCGTATGAAACAGAAGCACCACAGTTACCACAGAATTTTTCTCCAGGAATAATATTATTCCCGCAATTTGCACAAAACATTCTCAACCTTCTTCGCACACTTTAGTCTTTACAACAAATCTACACTCACAGCTCACCCAGAACAAAGCACTTAGCAAAAGCACCTAGCACAAAGCCGCGTGAAGAGTTGTAGCAGAACCGTCTGTAAGACTTGCCACCTGGTCGATTGCAACACGAAGACGCTCATCATCGTTAGTGCACTCGTTCCAATCTCCCACGAATACTTCCTCCATTGCATCGTGCGAGCGCGGCGACTTGCTCATAAATACTTCTACTAAATCTGTCAAAATTTTCTGTTCGCGCTTATAAACTTCACGCTCGCGAGGAGCGATTATAAAGTGCACAGCTAAGCTTTTCAGCATCACAATTTCGTAGGAAGTATTTTCCGGAATCACAAGGTTTGCGCGGTAGCGAACAAGCGGACCGTTGCCATAACGCTCACGCGTAGCGTGCTCAACAGAGCTTGCAAAACGACCAATAAGAGCACTAGTAATATTTTTCAACTGCGCTAGCGCTCGACGAGAACCGTCGAAAGAATTAGGAAACATGTGAAGCGAGCGCAAACGTTTCAAAGCATCCAAAAGTTTATCTACATCCCAACGTTCACCATACCATGCATGGGTTTCTTCAATAACTTCATCTACAACTTTTGAATCCGCAACTAAAGCAGGGTTAAAAGCGCCAGTTACAATCGCATCCTCAATATCGTGCACACTGTAAGCAATGTCGTCTGAAAGATCCATTATTTGACATTCCATTGGTTTTGCTTCGCGTGGAGCACCAATTTTCAGCCATTCAAACACATCTCGATCATCCGGATACACACAGAATTTCAAATCACGCTCGCCTTTATCGTGCGCTTTTGCTTCTTCTAATCCCCACGGATACTTCACTGCAGCATCTAATGCTGCGCGCGTAAGATTTACTCCTGCACTTCTACCGTTTTCGCGAAAAACTTTCGGTTCTAAGCGCGTAAGTAAGCGAAGAGTTTGTGCGTTTCCTTCAAATCCACCAATATTTTTCGCTAATTCTGCGAGCGCGCGTTCTCCGTTATGGCCAAATGGTGGGTGCCCTAAGTCGTGCGATAAGCAAGCGCAATCAACAACATCCGGATCGCATCCAAGCATTGCTGCAATTTGCCTACCAATTTGCGCAACTTCCAAAGTATGTGTCAAGCGAGTTCGAGCAAAATCATCCGAACCCGCAACTAAAACCTGGCTTTTTGCACCCAATCGACGTAGCGCAGATGAGTGTATGATTCGCGCACGATCTCGTTCAAAAGGCGTTCTCACACGAGTGTGATGAGGCTCACTCGCCCAGCGCTCAGTATCATGCAAATCGTATTCGCCAACGATCTCATTATCCGATGCAATTACTTCGTTGCACATACAGCACCTCTTTTATTTGCAATTAAGGCTAATTTAACCTTCTAAAAAACCAAGCAGCAACAAGCTATATAAGACTTTTTGCGTCCAATTTTGCAATATCGCTAGAAGATAGCACTTCGTAAGCATTGCGGTAAAGCCGCGGCACGCGAGGTCCGATTCCAGTCATGATTTCGTAGCTGATTGTTCCTGCAGCTTCTGCCCAATCGTCGGCAGTAGGCTCAGCAAATTCCACACCTCTTCCAGGACCAAAAAGCGTTACAGTATCGCCTTCTCGGACGCCTAACTCTGCAGCATCGCCTTTTAAATCAACTATGAACTGATCCATGCAAACTCGCCCTGAAACATTCAAAATTCGCGCACCTTTATTGGTTTCTACTCTAACCGGTCCGCCCTGCTTATCAACATGACGCGCACCTTGCATATCAAATCCGGAAGCAGATCGCAAAATTCCGTCAGCGTAACCAAGCGGCACAATAGCAGTACTCGTATTATTTGGAGTTAAATACGTGCGCCCGTAGGAAATTCCATGCCCTTCTTCTACAGCTTTTACAGTGCCAAGTTGCGCTTGAAGCGTCATAGCTGGTTGCAATCCATAAGTTTGAGAATCCCCCATTGCAGGATCCGGCTCGTATCCATACAAACCAATTCCTGGTCTAACAAGCTCAAAACGAATTTCTGGACGATTAAGCGTTGCAGCAGTATTCGCTAAATGGCGGATTTTAGGTGCCACAGATGCTTCTTTCATGCGATTTGTAAACTCGTGGAATTGTTGGATTTGCCGGTCGGTTGCATCTACAAATTCTGGAACATCAGGAGAATCTGCCACAGCTAAGTGACTCCATTGGCCAATAACCTCAATTACGCCTTCACTAGAGTATTGTTGCAATTTTTCTAGAGCGGCACTAAAACCTTCTGGCGTAAAACCGTTTCGTCCAAAACCAGTATCGACTTTTACGTGCACGCGAGCAGGTTTACCTAACTTTCGTGCAGCAAAAGCTACAGCATCAAGAGAGTCAACAGAGCCTACTGAAATATCGATATCTGCTGTAATCAGATCTGCAAATCTCGTAGTTGGAGCGCTAGTAAGCCAAGTGAGAATATGGCAACGGCTAGAATCAATACCAGCTGCACGCAAACGCAACGCTTCGTACGGTTGAGCTGTGCCAAGCCAAGTAGCACCTCCAGCCAAAGCCGCGAGCGCACTAGGAACAAGCCCGTGACCGTATCCGTCTGCTTTTACGACTCCCATAACTTCCGGCGCATTCTGACTAGGCTGCAAATCTTGCGAAACGCGCTCAACCAAAGTACGCATATTGCCTCGAAGCGCCTTCAAATCGACGATTACCTGCCCAGGGTATGCACTTAACGCACAAGCATAGTTTGCTTCTAACATTGCCGTATTACGTGCACTATTACTTGCCGCATTACTTAAATCTGTACTCATAACTCACCTAACTGATTTAGTATGCTTTAATGCTACATGCTCTTTTGTATACTCTCCATAAGCTTTTAAGAACACATGCGCATTTCATATGACATGATTAAGTGTTTGCACCCATTGGTATGCAATACGTACTGCACTGTGCGCACGATCTGGAATAACGACCAATCCACAACGACTAAACCCTGCACGCGTAATTACTTTTTGCATAATCACGTTATCTGGATGCGTATCAATGCGTACATTATTATAGTTTTGCTGCACCCAATGCAAGCACGCTGTTGCCATTTTTGGTTTTATTCCCGAAGATGCTAAGCGGTGAATTGTTACATAAGGGGAAATATCATCAAGCCATGCACCGTCAATACTGGCATACACTTCATCAACACCTTCACATAATGCGAATTGCGCTAAAATACGCTCGTTATGCGATTCTGGATCCTCGTCAACAATCAAATAGAAACGTTTTAAACGAATATCCTCAATAACACTTGAAACAAGTGGAAAACTATTCCCCCACTGATGAGGATTGCCTGTAACACGCATAAATTTGCGAGCATTTTCATAAATATGCTCAATATTTCGCAAGTCACCAAGAGTTGCTTTTCTCAATGTTATATCTTCCATGTCAACCTCTAAAAGAAAGCAAATAAAACTGCGCAAAATTAGCTAATTATTACTTACACAAGTTTGCGCTCAAAAGGATCCGAACTAATTCCCTTCGCTAGAATATCTTTACACCATTGACTAGCACCAAATAAACTGTGGTCTCTATAGTTGCCGCAAGATTCAATAGTTGTTGCAGGAACATCATCCCAAGTGGCATTAAACGCAATAAACTCAAGAGATTCCTTTAAAGCGCGCGCCACATCTTCTGTGCTGTGTTCGCCCCAAGTTAGCAGATGAAAACCAGTTCTGCAGCCAAAAGGCGAGCAATCAATATAGCCATCAATACGCTCACGAAGTAACACTGCAATCATATGCTCAATTGTGTGCAAAGCTGCAGTAGGAATCGCTTCCTCATTAGGCTGCGTTAAACGAATATCATAGTTGGAAATAACATCCCCATTAGGACCTTTTTGCGTATTGATATAGCGCACATAAGGTGCTTTTACTTTAGTATGATCTAGTTCAAAACTTTCTGGTCTAGGTCTAGACGCATCCTGCTTATTCATAAGTATTCCCTTCACTTAACTACACAATAAACAACGTACTCTTTAACGTAGTGAGTACTTCTATAGTAGACGGTAGTTGCCTAATTAGTTGAAAGATTTATTAGTCGAAAGATTTATTTACATGATTGCTGCGTTTACAAGAGCACGAGTGTAGTCATTTTGTGGATTATTGAGCACATCATTTACACTGCCACATTCCACAACTTTTCCTTCATTAAGAACAATAACTCGCGTTGCTAAATGCCGGATCATACCCAAATCATGACTTACAAATATGCATGACATGCTTTTACGCTCGGAGCGAATGGATGCAAAAGCGTCTAAAATGCGAGTTCTTTCAGCAACGTCAATTGCACTCATAGGCTCGTCAGCAAGCAAAACTCGAGGATTATTAATTAATGCGCGAGCAATACAAACACATTGCGCTTGACCGCCAGAAAGCTCGTGAGGATGACGTTCCAAAAAATCTTCAGATTTTAAGCCTACTAATTTCAGCATTTCACAAACACGCTGCTCAATAGTTGCATCGTCTAATTTAAGCGATTTTTGCCATATTCTAAGAGGCTCAGCAACACTTTTTTGAACTGTCCAGCGTGGATCCAATGCGGCAAACGGATGCTGAAATACAAGCGACGATTCGCGTCTCATAAGCGTACAAGCATTTTTATTTACTTCTAATAAATTGGCATTATTTACAATTTCACCGCAATAAGTAACGTTTCCTTCAGAAAGAGTTTCAAGCCCCAACATAGCGCGTATAAGAGTTGTTTTGCCGGAACCAGATCCGCCAATAATCGCCAAAGATTCGCCAATATTAAGATTTAAATCTACACCGCTTAACACTTCAGCACGAGTTTTTGCGCGACCTAAAATAACGTGAATATTTTTTGCATTTATAAGTGCATTTTCTTCACTGCTGCCAATATGGGAATTAAATTTCTTAAAATCAGCGTTTTCAGAATCAACATTTGCAGAACCCACTTTTACAGAATCTAAATTTTTAGAACCTAAATTTTGCGCTCTAAAAGTCAACTTTTTAGCAGCACTCACTAATTGTTTAGTAGAAGAAATACGCGGATTATCAAGCAAATTCTTAATATTTTCACTATCGACCACACGCCCAGAATCAAGCACATAGCAACGATTAGCAGCATGCGAAAGCACAGAAAAATCGTGCGTTACAAAAAGCATTGAAGCGCCCATATCATCTACAAGTGAAGCAAGCATTCGCACAACTTCACTTTGTGTAACCGAGTCAAGCGCGGTAGTAGGCTCATCAGCCAAAATCAAACGCGGAGAAGTAATCAAAGCTGTAGCAATACCAACTCGCTGCTGTTGACCTCCAGAAAGCTCAAACGTGCGTTTAGATGCGAGATTTTTCGACAACCCTACTTTTTCAAGCATCATGCGTACTCGATTGTGAATATCGTCATCATCTAGATTGTAATGTATTCGCAAAGGCAAAGAAATTTGTTTTTCAACGCTTAACATTGGATTAAGCGCTCTGTTAGCCTGCTGAAATACTACACCAACGTATTTTCCGCGAATAGAAGCTAAATTTTCATCTTTTGCTTTCACTGTTTGAAGGTTGCCGAGCATACAAGAGCCTGAAATTTCAGCATTTGACGGCAATAATCCAGTTATAGCTCGAATTAGCATAGATTTGCCAGAGCCAGAAGAACCAACTAAGCCAACACGCTCACCGTCAGAAATCTCAATTGATACGTTGTCAAGAATTAGTTTTCCGCCAAGTTTTAGCGTGAGATTTTGAATATTTAAGCTCATTTTTCCCCTACTTTATTCGTACTTTTTGATGAAGGATCTAAAACTTTGCGCAATACGTCACCAAAAAGATTAAGAGCAACAACAACCACAGTCACAATCAAACCCGGCCAGACAACCGATAAAGGATTTACGTGAATTAACGAAACAGAAGTAGCCAACACGCGCCCCCAGCTAGGAACTCCAGAAGGAACACCAATACCCAAGTATGTTAAGCCACTTTCAGCCAAAATAACAGTTCCTGCAGAAAGAGAAAGCTCAACAAAAGCAACAGGAATAATATTTGGTAAAACATGATGAATAAGAACATATTTACGCGAGGAACCTTGCAAAACAGCTGAAGTCACATAATCAGATTGCAACGCAAGCTGCGCACTAGGTCGTACAATACGTGCTAAATTCAAGCCATAGCCAGTTCCACAAGCAATAACAATCACAACAACACTAGCTCCAAACGGAACTGCAAGCATAAGCGCAATTAAAACAGTTGGAATAGAAATCAATGCGTCAACAGACATAATGCTTATTGTGCGAACAATTTGTGAACTAGAAATCATAAAGCTCAAAACAATAAACCCAATACAAGTAGCAACTAGAACAGTAGAAAAAACGAGAATCAGCTCAATTCTTGAACCTGCCATAAGCCAACTAAGCATATCTGAACCAGTGCCGTCCGTGCCAAGCCAATGCGAAAAAGACGGCTTCTGCCATACTTTAAAACCATTAGTTTCTAAAAGTGAGTACGGAGTCCATAAAAGCGAAAGCAAAGCAACAAAAAACCATATTGCAAACGTTAAACACACAAATTTACCGAAAGTAGCATTCCATATGCGCTTAAACAAAGTAGATTTTACTTTGATACTTTTTTTAGACATATTGCACATAAAAACTCACCTTATTCGCATGTTAGATTCAACAATAGGAAATTAATTCAAACTATCTTTAGATAACCTAGGGTCAAGTAGTCGATGGGTAATGTCAACTACAAAGCCGATTAGTAAGAACAGCGCAGCAAGCATAAAAAGCTCACCTTGCACTGCAATTAGATCGCGCAAACCAACATCTCGAACCATTCCCGTACCAATACCAGGTAAGGAAAACAGGTTTTCAATAACCATCACGCCCATAACCATATGAGCGAAAGTTAAACCAATAACAGATACAAGTTGAGGAAGAGCAAGTCGCAAACCAACACGCCACACAACTTGTTTGCGAGTCATTCCGCAAGCCATAGCTTGAGAAGCTACTTCACTTTTAACAATATTTTCAACAGTTGCAGCAGTGTAACGCATAAAACTAGATCCAACAATAAGTCCTACTGTAAGAGCCGGAATAAGAAGAGACGCAAAAGCTTCAGGAAATTCGCTCCAGCCATCTGTAGGGAAACCTTGAGTTGGCAACAAACTGAACACACCAATACCGCGTCCTAATAGCAAAATAAGTAGCATGCAACCCCATAATGCTGGAACAGAGCCTGCTGTAATAGCCAAAAAGCGCATAATTGCCTGTGAAAATTTGCCTTCATGAGTAATTTGCAAACATCCAAGTGAAATACCAACTACTAAAGCAATAAACAGACCCAAAAGAATCAGTGGAAAAGTAATAGAAGCACGCATCGCAATAGTTGAACTTACAGAACGACCAGTTAACATAGACACGCCAAAGTCACCGCGGAAAACACCACAAATCCAGTCAACATACTGCGTAAAAAGTGGTTTATTAATACCAAGTTCTGCTCTAAGCTCCTCTACTTTTCCGCGAGGAGCGTTTAAGCCGGCCATAACTTGCGCAACATCGCCCGGAAGTACACGTAACGATATGAAAATAACTACAGAAATGCCAAGTAAAGCAAGAATAAACAGCAATACTCTGTAGCAAATCATGCGAAACATAAAATGCCTCCCTTCTATGTTCTTCTAGTCGAAACGCACCACAAATACACAAATTCGAGCACTAGTGCAGTTTGCGCGCTGCGCGAGTGTCTCATTTTGCATGTTTTGGGACACTCGCGCAGATTACGCTCGCGCGCTTTGACCGAGCTTGAAATCAACAGGATTTCAAGCTCCTTCAAAGCGTGATTTGGCTCAATTGTGAAGCACGGTGTGCTTCACATGCCAAATCAGCCGAACGGCTATGCCGTGAGGAATATGCGCGAAGACAGGTCGTCAGCGCACACAAACCACAACCAAATTCCCAATGTGCCCACATGTGAGTCTTCCCTGCCTTCGTCAATCGAGACGAAGGCAGACCTCGCTTGCGTTGAAAGCACACTGTGCTTTCAACTTGAGCAAGCTCGGCGCTCCGAGTTGCCTTCGCGCGCTACGCTCTATGCGCGAAGGCAGGTCGTCGCGCACAGCTAACACAAAATCAGTTAAGTCGCAGGTTGTATAGCGGCAAAATCTCTTGATTCATGTCAAAAGGCATTCCTTCAAGATTCTTCATTTTCGCAGTTACAACGCGATAGTTAAACAGCCAATCAGCAGGAGCATCCTCGCTAATAATTCGCGCAGCTTTAGCAAGCAATTTATCTGACTCTTTAGGATCCGCACAAAGCATAGCTTTAGCATACAAATCCTGGACTTGCTTATTGTCGTAACCGTAGTAATACGTAGGATCCGCCCACTGCCCAAAATCGTGACTCTCATTGTGATCAACCATCGACAAATCATACTGCTTATTCTTATAAACATCTTGAAGCCAAGTAGTAAACTCAACAATATTAACTTTCAAATTGATTCCAATAGGCTTCAATTGCGAGCGCAGCTGATCGCCAATTTGCGTGCCGTAAATATTCGGATAAGTAAGCGTCAAATCCATAGGATGAGATTCGTCAAATCCGACTTCCTTCATTAGCTCCTTAGCGCGCTGCAAATCATGAGGATACAGCTTAGTTAAATCCTCATAACCAGGGTCAAGAGAAGGAATTGGACCACCAAGAGCTAAATCCGTGCCGCCACGAGATGCAATAATTTGCTTGTGATCAATCGCGTAACGAATAGCTTTGCGCACGCGCTTATCCTTAGTACGTTCGCCTTTCATATTCATAGCTAGAACAAATTTATCTGTGCCATTACCTGCACTGACATCGTAACGCTTGGAATCATCTTTAAAAGGCTTAGCAAGTTGACCAGAAATAGGAGCTAATGCTTGCACAGAACCGGAAGAAAGTGCGTCAACCGCTGCGTTATCGTCAACAAAATAGCGAACTACTATCTTATTAGTTTGCGCACGATGAATACCTTTATAACGCGGATTTGCTTTTAAAACAACACGATCATTTGGCACAAATTTGTCAATTAAATACGGTCCAGAACCAACTGCTTGAGTTTTTGCATCATACTTTGCGCTTTTATCAAAAACTAAACCTGAACGACTGCAAAGTGCCCACAAAAGCTTAGCATTTGGCTCTTTAAGAGTGATTTCAAACGTGTAATCATCTTTTGCTTTAGCAGACTCAACTTTTCCAACCATGTTAGAGCCGCGATATTTTTTAGCAATAAGCTCGCTAAACGACCATTCTGCATCATGCGCAGTAAGCTTATTGCCGTTAGAAAATACAGCACCCTTACGCATGTGGAATGTGTAACGCAAACCATCTTTACTTACTTCCCAGCTTTGAGCTAACGAAGGAACTACCTGATTAGTAGCATTGCGAGCAACTAAGCCTTCATACACGTTACCAATAAGCAACTGGTCGAGTGAGGAACCTGATTGATTACGGATATCAAGATTCGTAGGAGCTAACTTTAGACCTATAGATACAGTTTTGTTCGAAATTTCCGATACTGAATTTGATTTATTTGGTTTATTAGATGTAGTAAGAGTTGCAAAAATTGCACTAAACACTACTACCAAAACAATAGCTAAGCTAAATAGCCAGATCTTGCCCATTTTGCGTTTCGAGCCTGAATAAGCATATTTTTCAGCTTCATTCAGCGAAGAGTCAGTGCTCGCAGCGAAAGAAGTGCTTTTATTAGTCTCATTGTTAGTTTTACCGGAGAATTTTTCAGTCGCGCCGTTTTCTTCGTGCACGCTTTCCTCAGGTTTGCTGTTAGCCATACCATAAACCTTTCTTAATGGCATATAAACATTATTTATTTGTTATTATTTATTTCTTTATTTATTCTTTATTTATTCTTGTCTTATAGCTCGCCGCTTTATTGGAAATGCACATTTGCAAACATAACTATTTGCATACCACATAAACCCAAATACAAGTCGACTGCATTACTAATCGTAGTCGATTGACAAGCCAGTCTCATCTATGGCGCGTCCAAAAAATCAAATCATATTTTGTATATTTTTGTAATATTTTTATACCAATACATATGAGATATATCCTACGAATGTGGTTAAATTCCAACAGAACGTAAACTTGCAAACGTACGCAATAATCGACATAAGATTAAAGCGTAGAAGCGCGCAAATTCACGAAATATTAAGATGCATACACGTATCTCATATGTTAAAGCTCATATGTTAAAGCTAAAGCGAGGAATGATGGCTGAGAACTTGAATACTACGGTAACTGTGAACGAATCCTCGGATCCGCAAAACAAAAGCGGCGAAGACCGTACAGCATTGAACCGTCAACTGGCACAAATGCTTAAAGGCGGCGTGATTATGGATGTCACCACCCCAGAGCAGGCGCGAATTGCTGAGGATTCTGGCGCGTGCGCAGTTATGGCTTTGGAACGTATTCCTGCTGATATTCGCGCAGCCGGCGGCGTTTCTCGTATGAGCGACCCAGCAATGATTCACGGCATTCAAGAGGCTGTATCTATTCCTGTTATGGCAAAATGCCGTATCGGTCACTTTGTTGAAGCACAAGTGCTTGAAGCTATCGAGATCGACTACATCGACGAAAGCGAAGTGCTTTCTCCAGCCGACGACGTGTATCACATCAATAAGCGCGATTTTGCTGTGCCTTTCGTTTGCGGCGCTAAGGATTTGGGCGAAGCTTTGCGCCGAATTAACGAAGGTGCTTCCATGATTCGCACTAAGGGCGAGCCTGGAACTGGAGACGTGATTCAGGCTGTGCGTCACATGCGCATGATGAATTCCGCAATTCGTAAGCTTACAAGCATGCGCGAGGATGAGCTTTTTGAAGAAGCCAAAAATTTGCGCGTGCCTTTCGAACTCGTAAAATACATTGCACAAAACGGCAAGCTTCCTGTTGTTAACTTCGCAGCCGGCGGCGTTGCTACCCCAGCCGACGCTGCTTTAATGATGCAGCTTGGTGCCGAAGGCGTATTCGTTGGCTCCGGCATCTTTAAGTCTGGAGACCCAGCAAAGCGCGCTGCCGCAATCGTTAAGGCTGTAACTAATTACAAGGATGCCAAGATGATTGCTCAACTTTCCGAAAACTTGGGCGAAGCTATGGTTGGCATTAACGAGCAGGAAATCAAGCTTTTAATGGCTGAGCGAGGCGAGTGATTTTGTCAAACTCACCTACCAATACTGATAACTCCGCTCATACTGTAGCAGTTTTAGCTGTTCAAGGTGCTTTTCTTGAACATCGCTTAATGCTTGAAAAATTAGGCGCGCACGTTATTGAACTTCGTCAAGCGCGCGACTTGGAGCAGTCTTTTGACCGCTTAGTACTTCCGGGCGGCGAAAGCACTGTGCAAGCTAAGCTTCTTCGTGAGCAAAATATGCTCGAACCTTTGCGCGAGCGCATTGCAGAAGGAATGCCTGTTCTTGGCACTTGCGCAGGTTTGATTTTGCTTGCGAAAAACGTGGAAGGTGACGAAGTAAACGGTTTTGGCACTTTAGACGTAACAGTTAAACGCAATGCTTACGGACGCCAGCTCGGAAGCTTCCATTGCGAGGCTGAGTTTGGTGAGCTAGGCAATGTGCCGATGACGTTTATTCGCGCGCCTTACATTGCAGAAGTAGGCTCTAATGCCAAAGCTCTTGCAACTGTAGATGGTCATGTTGTCGCCGCGCGCCAAGGAAAGCAAATCGGCACATCCTTCCACCCGGAGCTTGACGACGATATGCGAATCCATCAGCTTTTCCTGGATTTGTAATCGAATTTGCAATCTTTCGTAAATACAAAAAGCCTTGCAAGGGAGGTCTGTCTTCGTCAATAAAGACGAAGACAGACCTCCCTCACATTTGGAGCACAACACAACCCAAAACCCTCCAAACACGAGCAAAATTACCCACGTTTTGAGCAAAAAACAACAAATAAACGATATTTACTATTAGCGCAAGTTTCGCTGATAAATCGAAGCCATACCTTTGAAAATAAGATCCGGATCGTAATAGTCAATCGATTGCACGTCATTTTCAAAAAGCCTACCCAAACCACCAGTAGCAACTACCTTAAATGGCTCGTCTATTTCAGTTTTAAATTGTGCAATTGTACGCTCAATTCCACCCAAGAAGCTGTAATATAATCCAGCTTGCATTGCGAGTTTAGTAGATTTTGCAAGAACAGACTGCGGTCTAGCTATTTCCACTTCTGGAAGCTGAGCCGTGTTATCCCAAAGTGCCGCAGCTGCAGTACGAATACCTGTGCAAATAAGTCCGCAAGTAATAGCACCACTTTTATCTATATAGTTGTAAGTTGTTGCCGTACCAAAATCAATAACTAGTACAGATCCTCCATACTCACTAAACGCACCAACGCAATCAGCTAAACAATCCGCGCCAAGAGTTCTTGGCTCATCAATACGAATATTCATACCGGTTTTAACACCAGGACCTACAATCATAGGATCAATATGAAGAAATTTGATAATACTAGCACGGAATGAATGCATAACTTTCGGCACAACAGAAGCAACGATAACATCTTCAACATCGTTTATTGTAAATCCGCTTAAATGCAAAAATTGCGCAATCATAATGCCATACTCGTCTGATGTATGATTAGACTTTGTTGTCATACGATAAGTGCCAACAATTTGGTTATTTTCCAAAAAACCCAGCACAATATTCGTATTACCAATGTCTACTGCTAATAACATGTGTGCCTACTTCCTATATTGACATTTACGGATTAATTAAGTTAATCTGCAATCACGCGCGCACGTATTGTATGTGTATTTATACTATCCTATTGTATTTATACTACTTTTGCTAATGATCTTACTTTTACGCAAAATTAAGCTGCTTTTACGAAATCACTTAATTTTAATACGTTACGAAATTATCTAACTACAAATCCTTGATTGTAACCATATTCTTGAAGATCTTTTTCCCACAATAAAAGACCATCTTTTAAAGAAATACGTTTACCAGGATCATCTGGAAGCCACAATTTACTTCCATCATCTTGAGTAACACCAGCATCAATCATGGCTTGCACGTTTAATCTAGCTAAAGATTTAACACTCCAGTCATATGCTTGACCCATAGTTGCTCTAAAATCACTTCGCGAATACACTTCAAAAGGCAAATACCTGTATCCCGTATCCACGCGATTAGCGGCATCTGCAAATACACGATTAAACTTCTGGCCGCCAAAATAAGGTATATCAATGCCTCGTGAATCACGAATAGTAGCTCTATCTAAAAATGACTTATCTCTAAGCGTAACAACATCTGCAGGAAACGCTCCACCATTGACACGAGTACGAATTCCATGCATATCATGGCATACAAAATTCACAAATCGCATTGCTGCTTCAGGCTTACGACTCGATTTAAGCACAGATAACGAAGAACCGCCCATTTCTGCATTACGCTTTTCTCCGTGCATAGTTGGCACATTCGTCACCTTCCACAATCCTGCAGTTCCAGGCACATTTTCCAGAAGCAAAGACGGCATCCAGGCTCCTGAGAAAACAGAAGCAATCTTGCCAGCTCCAACACCGTTCTTCCAGCGTTGACTCCAAGTTGTAGTTCTAATGTCAATCAATCCTTCATCAATCATTGATTGCCAGAACTTTGTAAACTCTTCAGTACCCTTATCTTTGCTCAATCTAACAGTAACTGTTTTCCCATCATGAGAAGTCATAAACGGGTGTCCACCTGCAAGCCAAATCATAGCGTTATAAAAACTTGCGTCACCTGAGTCTGCTGCAATATACACACCGATATCTTTAAGCTTACGAGCAGCGTGACGGTAATCTTCCCAAGTGTGTATTTTTGTGGCATCTACACCAGCCTGCTTAAACACGTCATCATTATAAAACCAAGCCATTGGGCCAGAATCCATTGGCAAACCGTAAACACGTCCACCAAGTTGCACAGAAGACCATGTTCCAGGAGTATAGAATGTGCGAGTATTTTTCACACGATCAGTAATATCTAAAAGCTGTCCACTTACAGCATATTGCGGAAGAGCAAAATATTCTAATTGAACAATATCTGGCATACCATAGCCATCTTGAATAGCGCTATTAAGATTGCTATATCCGCTAGTATCTTTTACAGTTACATGAACATCTGGATTATGTAATTCAAATTCTTCAGCAAGTCGTTTCATGCTTGGTTCCCAAGACCAAACACTAATTTGAGTTCTAGAATCTTTAGTTCCGCATCCGCAAGAAAACAGCAAAGAAAAAACACAAAGTATCGACAGAAGCAAGCGTCCAAAATGATTGCGTTGTTGCAAAATTCTTGCAAATGCAGACATAAGATTTGCCATCCGTTACTTTATGTTACTCAACGTTGTTATGCGCTTACTCAACAGTTACAGACTTTGCAAGATTACGAGGCTTATCAACATCATAACCTTTTAACTTTGCCATATCCATTGCAAATAATTGCAATGCAACTACATCTACAAGAGGACTTAGCAAAGTCGCACATTTAGGACGCCAGAACACAATATCTGCATAGCGAGAAGCATCTGGATCACCCTCTTCTGCAACAGCTATAGTGAAAGCTCCGCGCGCTTTAACTTCTTCAATTCCAGAAATAACTTTCGCATGAAGCACATCACGACCGCGAGAAGATGGCACAATCACAACTACCGGCTCACCTTCATCTACAAGCGCAATAGGACCGTGCTTAAGCTCACCCGCAGCAAAACCTTCAGTAAAGGTATACGCAATTTCCTTAAGCTTCAACGCACCTTCTAGCGCAACAGGATATCCAACATGTCGACCTAAGAAAAGGAAAGATTTAGCTTCCAGAGTATGCTCAGCAGCTTTCATAATTGATTCAGATTGTGTATCAAGTACATGCTGAATTTTATCCGGCATCTCTTTTAATTGCGCAACGATTTGCTGAATTTCGTCGCGATACATAGTGCCTTTTACTTGCGCCAAAAACAGACCAAGCATATAGGCTGCAACTATTTGCGCAACAAAAGCTTTAGTAGATGCAACTGCTATTTCTGGACCTGCATGCGTGTAAAGAACTGCATCAGATTCGCGCGGAATGCTAGAACCTTGCGTATTGCAAATTGCAAGAACTCGACTACCTTGCTCGCGCGCATGGCGCAAAGCCATAAGCGTGTCCATTGTTTCACCAGATTGCGAAATAGCAACAACCAGCGTGCGATGAGTCAAAATAGGATCACGATATCTAAACTCATGCGCTAATTCAACTTCTACAGGCACACGAACCCAATGCTCGATAGCATATTTTGCAACCAATCCGGCATAACTTGCAGTTCCGCAAGCAACAACAATAATTTTATCTATTGAACGCAAAACATCTTGGCTAATATGCACTTCATCTAGCACAATATTTCCTTGCGCATCAAAGCGACCTCGCAAAGTGTCAGCGACAGCATGTGGATCCTCATGAATTTCCTTATCCATAAAGGAATCCCAACCGCCTTTTTCTACTGCAGAAGCATCCCAATCAACCGTAAAACAAGTAGGATTTTCAACAATATTATTGTCAAAATCAGTTAGAAGCAAAGATGCCTTGCCGCTGCCATCTACATCTCCAATGCACACAGCTTGATCTTGACCAACTTCCAAGACTCGATCCGTATAAGCAACAAAAGCTGCAACGTCAGAGCCAAGGAAATATTCACCGTCTCCAAGACCTACGACCAAAGGCGAATCGTGACGAACAGCAGCCACAATACCAGGCTGACGAACGTCAACAGCAAGTAATGTGAAAGCTCCTTTTAACATTTTTGCAGTACGACGAAGAGCTGTGAATAAATCAGGCTTACCAGTTTCGTTTACAATATCATTCGCAATTTTGCCAAGTAATTTTGCAGCAACTTCAGTATCTGTTTGAGAAGAAAATTCGTATCCTTCTTCGTGAAGCTGCTCTTTTAATACAACAGCATTTTCAATAATGCCATTATGAATAAGCGCGATTTTGCCATCTGCACTAGTATGAGGATGCGCATTAATGTCACAAGGAGCACCATTAGTAGCCCAACGAGTATGACCAATAGCTGCACTCGCTTCAGGCATAGGGTTTGCATCAATATCATTGCGAAGAACAGATAAACGACCAGCTTTCTTTCTCACAGTCGCACATTTCATCCCAGGAGCAACTAAAGCTACGCCCGAAGAGTCATATCCGCGATATTCTAGACGCTCTAACCCACCTAAACAAACTTCTAAAGGTTTTGCACAAACTTTTCCAAAACCTGCGTATCCTACAATGCCACACATAATCTTCTATTGTACGTTATGCGAGCGAGTGCACGCCAGAGAAGCACACAAAAACTATGCAAAACTACATAAATAAGATACGTTTCTTACGTAAATTACAATACGTGATTTAGGAAATCTTTAAAACGATCAGTTTGCGGATTAGTAATAATATCTGCACTACCCTGCTCAACTATGACACCGCCATCCATAAACACAACCTGATCTGCAACCTCACGCGCAAAACCAATTTCGTGAGTTACTACAATCATAGTCATGCCATCTTTAGCAAGATTTCGCATAACGGTTAACACTTCACCTACAAGCTCTGGATCTAGCGCAGATGTTGGCTCGTCAAATAGCATAATTTCCGGTTTCATAGCAAGAGCGCGAGCAATTGCAACGCGCTGCTGCTGACCGCCTGAAAGTTCTGCAGGATAATGGTTCATACGCTCATCCATGCCAACTCGCTTTAGTTCTTCAATAGCTAAATCGCGCGCTTCTTGAGCTTTCATATGCATAACATGAACAGGAGCTTCCATAACGTTCTCTAAAGCCGTCATATGAGGGAATAAATTAAAACGCTGGAATACCATGCCAAGCTTCGCACGCTGTTGAGCAATTTCTTTGTCGTTAAGAGCCTGCAGACATTTCTCACCTTTATGCATTACTTGCTTTACACCGATGCGCTCGCCATAAATACTTATACTTCCTGCAGTCAAAGTTTCTAGTTGATTAATTAAACGCAATAACGTCGATTTTCCAGAACCGGACGGACCCAAAATAACTGTTACGCTACCTGGATTCACTGTCATATTAATACCGTTAAGTACATGCAATTGACCGAAAGATTTCTGCACGTCGTTAATAGCAACCGCAGGAAGATTAGATTTTGCTTCTACCATTTATTCACATCCAATTTGTTTGTTTCATGCAAAATTTAAAGTTTACAAAGAAAAATATTTAAAATTTAAGCTATTATGCGTTTATTTAGGCATTAAATCCGAGCATAGCAGCATCATTTCGTCCTTTAACATTTTTCCGTTTAGCATCTAATGATTGATCGCCGCGCTGATCAGAATCAGTATTAAGTTGAGCATGCTTTACAATATCTCTTGCTTCAAAACCTTTAGCAAAATGCTTCTCGAGCATGTATTGCAAAACCATCAAAATGGAAGTAATAATCAAATACCAAATACTCGCAACAAGAAGAAGCGGAATTGGTTTATAGATACGGTTAGCAATAGCATTTGTAGCAAATTGCAATTCAAGAGTAAACGGAACTGCAAGAACTAACGAAGTCGTTTTTAGCATACCGATTGTTTCGTTACCAAGCGGAGGAACAATAATACGCATTGCTTGAGGAAGAATTATACGCCTCATAGTTAAAGCTCTACCCATTCCAAGAGCCTTAGCAGCTTCAACTTGTCCACTATCGACAGCTTCCAATCCTGCGCGAACAATTTCCGACAAATAAGCCGATTCATTCAAAGACAAACCAACTACAGCAGCAGTAAGAGAAGTCATAATTACATTAGAATCAATAGACCAAAATTCTACAGAAGTAAAAGGAATACCAATACCAATTCTCGGCACAAGAACCGCAAACATGCCCCAAAATACAAGCTGCGTATAAACAGGAGTACCACGGAAAAACCAAATAAAGAACCAACTTACGCCACGAAGCACAGGATTAACTGACTTACGCATCATCGCTAAGCCTACAGCAAACACGATTGAAATTACCATAGCAATTAGCGTAAGAAGTAACGTCCAGCCAATACCAGAAAGCACATTATCGCTTATTAGATATATTCCAACTACTTCCCATTCAAAACGAGGGTTAGTAATAATACTGTAAAGAAGCGAACATGCTATTACAGCTACAATGACTCCGGCAATAATAGGTCCTGGCTTTTTTACTGGCAAAATACGTTCAGAGTTAGCTACTCCGGACTTGCTCTTAGCAGAGTTACCAATTAAAGAATTCAAAATATGCTCCAATAAGTACGTTTATACAAAAACAGCAAAGTAAAGAAACAATCTGAGCCGAGAATTAAATCACGACTCAGATTAACGATATCATTTTAGATAATTATTCAATTATTTGATAGCTAAAGTTTGATAGCTAAAGTTTTATAGTTTTGGATTAACTACAGACTTTTCAATAGCAACATCTTCAACGCCCCACTTCTTCAAGATATCCTTGTAGATGCCGGACTTCATAAGCTTATCAATACCAGCTTTTACAGCCTTCAACATCGCTGCATCACCCTTTTTAACAGCCGCTCCCATTGGTTCAGAATCCTTGCTGTTTTCCAAAATTTCAAGCTTTCCAGGATTCTTAATTGAAGCGTAACCGGCAACAGGAGTATCTGCATACATAACATCAGCGCGACCGGAAAGAAGTGCGGTAGTTGCGTCAGTTTGCTCCTTGAAGCTCATGATTTCAAGAGGCTTATTCCCTTTAGCTGCGCACTGTTTCTTTGCTTCCTCCATAATAGGTTCGCCAACAGTTCCAGTTTCCAAAGTTACTTTCTTGCCACAAAGGTTCTTTGGATCTACCTTAGTAGGATTTCCCTTGCGCACTTCAAAAGACAAGCCTGCGTTGGCATAAGTAATAAAGTCTACAGACTTCATACGTTCAGCATTTACTGTAAAACCAGAAATACCGACATTATATTTGCTTCCTATTGCTGGAATGATTGAGTCAAACTGAGCATGCATAATTTTTGCTTTTAAGCCCATGACCTTTGCAAGAGCCTTCGAAAAATCAATTTCGTAACCTACAGGAGTTTTACCGTCTGCAGCAAAGAATTCTGCAGGGGCATAACTTACGTTTACACCAACAGTTAACTCTCCTGTTTTTGCAACTTCTGCTGGTACCAATGCTGCAACAGCATCATCTTTTTGCACATGACTTATATCATAGCTACGAGCAACATCAGGGTCTGCTTCTTTAGAATCAGCAGGTCCACATGCAGCAATACTGCCAATCATTACTAAAGATGCAACAATAGCAACAGGCTTCATAGATTTAAACATAGTTCTTCTCCTCATGTATGTACTAAGAATCTATAATTTGCATTAATGTGTATAACTATACACGATAACCCTACAAATTCAACAGCCTTTTATACGATTATTGAATATACGAAGATACTCATGCAGTACATCTGCACAATAATTATGCTTTTCATAAACAAAAACTGCATATTATTCGCAATAATGTATAATATGTGCGTGTCGTATTGTCGCACTTTCTATCCCATACGAAGCGCACATGTGTTTCAAAAACGTATAAAAAGAAACATCAACTCTTAATCAATACTACGAGAACGCAGATTACGGTAACGCATTTCACGCAAAGCCTCTCGCTTATCTTGCTCCTCACGCAAAGCCTGACGCTTATCAAATTCCTTTTTACCGCGCGCTAAAGCAATTTCTACTTTTACGTAGCTTCCCTTAAAATACAAACGCAAAGGCACAACAGTGTAGCCTTTCGCCTCAGTTTGCCTAGAAAGCTTAGCAATCTCAGCAGCATGAAGCAGAAGCTTACGCTTGCGCTTAGGAGCATGATTATTCCATGTGCCGTTTAAATATTCAGGAATATTTGCTCCTTCAAGCCACATTTCACCACGACGATCAATATTCACAAATGATTCAGCTAAAGAAGCACGCCCTTCGCGAAGTGACTTAACTTCAGTACCAGTAAGAGCAAGACCTGCTTCATAACAATCTTCAATTACATAATCATGATGCGCTTTACGGTTTTGTGCCACAGTAACAGTGCCATCTTGCGCAGGCTTATTTGCCATAATTCCCCTCCAGTACACATCACACACAAAAGAAACTTGCCATAAGATACTACTATCTTATGGCAAGAACAATAAGTCGTAAATCTTACAACGTTTTCAATTTCAATAAATTGAAAACTATGAAGTGCTTATATTTAATAATGAATGTACTCATAATCGCCTGGATTATAAATAGTTTCATAAGCAGGGAATGTTGCAAAACCAGTTCCACCTTCAGAAATAAGAACTGATCCATCAGCATTCACACGTTCCACAACCGCAACATGTCCATATTGCCAATCAGCATTCCAATTACCAACACGTTGGCCACGAGCAAACACCATAACAGCACCAACATGTGGAATTCTATTAACTAAATATCCAAGCCTACGAGCAGTATTCGCCCACTCAGCACCATTACCCATGTAGGAGCCAACAGGCAGACCAAGTTGCGAACGACGCAAATAAGCCCATAACGTGCATTGACGAGCAGGATAAGCAGAACCACCAACAGTGTTTCCAGTATTATGCCCGTAGCAGAACTTAGAACCTTCTGCGCAATTTCCAGGAACAGTATAATTCATACCATTAGCAGAGCCATTAGAAAGTTGCATCGGAGGAAGGTAAACATTCTTCCCAGAACTTCCATTCAATTGCTGACGATTACCAGCATTCGGATCGGCTTTAGCGAATGACTTATTAGCAAGAGCACGCGCTTGAGCATCGATGGCAGATTTCATTGCTATAATTTCTGCAGCCTCACGCGCAGACTGAGAAGTCAAACTACTCTTTTGACCTTCCAGCTGCTTACGAATCTCTTCACCATGATCTCGCAAACTTTGCAAGGACTTTTTGCGATCATTGGCAGCTTTCGCAGCGATTTGAGCACTTTGCGCTTGGGTATCCGCCTGCTGCTTTAACTTGGTTATTTCTGCTTCAATAGCAGCCAAACGCTGACGACGATTCATAGAAGTATTCAACTTAATAGCAGCATCATTAGCAGCATTTGCTTCACTTCTAGCAACAGCAGCCTCGGATTGTAACTTTCCAACAAACTGTTCTGTAGTAGTTGATTTAGTAACAATATCCATAACATTAGATGCCTGAGAACCATGGAAACTCTTACGAGCAAGCTGTGCTACAGCAGCCTTAGCATCATCAAAATCTTCACCAGTTTTTTTAATTTTCTCTTCCAAATCACGCTTATCTTTTTGTGCAGACTCTAGACGCTGCTGCGTTGATTCTACAAGACTGCGCGCCTGAGAAGCTTGCTCTTCTGCTTGTTGAGCAGCTCGTATTTGATTTGGAATTTTATGTTCATTTAAATCATTCAATTCAATGATCTTATTTGCAAGTTGTTTACTTACGCCAGCAAGTTGGCGCTTCAAATTCTCGTTTCGTTGTATTTTGCGCCTATATTCCTTCATGTTGACAGCACTTGCTGTAGACGCATTAAATAATGCACCAGCAACACCAGCAAACATCATTGAAATAGCAACTATTAAACTCACTACAGTATGAGTGCGTCGAATTGCATACATGCTATGTCGATCTTCGCTCATATCACTTCCCTTTCAACATCACTATTGCGAATTATACCGTAATGCAAGGAATCACGCGAGTTTCTACTTCAAATCTTCTAAAATAGTACTTTTACAATACTCATACGAAAATAACGCAAATAATTACACACCTATTATTTTGCATTTTAAGCTTTTAAGTATCGTCTCAAAGCAATAGCAGAAGCAACTATAGATAACACCACTGCACCAGCTACAAGTATTGGAACGCATAGCCACACAGTTGTTTGAGTAACAAATGGCATCCAACGCACATTCCGCGCAAGCCAATCAGTTACAAAAATTTTAACTACTAAACTTAGCGCAGCACCAGCAAGTAAAGAACCTACAAACGACGCGAACGCTCCTTCAAGAATAAACGGCATACGAATAGTCCAGTTAGAGGCACCAACTAAGCGCATAATTTCGGTTTCTTGACGACGGCTAGCAGCAGACATTCGAATCGTAGTGCCAGTAAGCATAATAGCCACAACAACCATAACCGCTGCAAGCACAATTGTCACAACAGTAGCGCGATTAAGCACACTGAAAACAGGATCAAAAATCTGACGCTGATCAACAACTTCTTCCACACCATCGCGTCCAGAAAGAACTTCTGAAACAACCTGATATTTCATAGGATTAGTAAGCTTCAAGCGCAACGAATCTTGCATGTCTGCCGCAGTTAAAGTACGTCCTTGATACATTCCGTTAGGATATTGCTTTAAGAATGTGTTTTTATAAAATTCGTTGCGGCTAACATAAGTGATATTTGAAACATCATCGCCTAATTCTTGGTGAATAATATGCTCCAATTTTACAATTTCGGCACTAGTAGGCGCTTTTCCAGAAGCACAAGAAGGAGATTGGCTAGTTCCATCCGGGCACAGCCAGGCAACCACTTCTACTTTGTCATACCAGTCACCTTTTGCCTTGGTAATCTGCGCTTGCATAAGCACTGAAACACCAATAAAAAGGAAAGAAATGAACGTTACAAGCATAACCGAAAGAATCATCGAAACATTACGACGCAAACTAATGCAAGTTTCGGAAAAAATAAATCGTAAACGCATTACTCTGCTCCTTCAGTTTTATTAATGTCATTATTGCTATCGTCAACACTAATGTTCTCATTATTAGTATTTTCAGCTGCAACAGGTGGCTTAGGCGGAGCTGGAGGCATAGGAGGAAGCTGAGATTTACGCTCAGATTCAGCATCGGATTGCAACTTACTTTCTGCTTCTGATTGCAACTCATCGCTAGTTTCGGATTGTGATTCTCCGCTCACTTCAGAGTTTTCAGTAGATTCAGTAGATTCAGTAGTTTCATTAGTTTCATTAGTTTCAGCAGTTTCGTGAGATTCGGCAGTTTCATAGGATCCTTTATTATCTTCCGAAATCTCAACTTCTGAATCATTCTCTTCAACATCTTCATTATCGTTTGCAGAAATCAATCCACGTCCCCAAGTCATTGTTGTTTCCAAAGACTGGAACACTTCGCCATAACGACCAGTCCTGCCAGAATGGACAGACTGAGCCAAACGTGCAATTCCTTCATTCTCTGAAGTATCACTCTTCAACGATTGCGTTACCATGTCAACAACTTCACGCGCCTGAGCAGCACGTTGAGCTTTTTTAGAAAGCCTCTTATGACGTTCAGTATGCTCAGATTGAGCAATTGATTTTTGAGCATCACGATCTGATTGATCTTGAGAATTTTCAACAGTTTGTTGTGCTTTAGAATTATGCTCAACTTCACTATCCGGGAAATACAATGCAGAATCATATGATCCTTCACGCTCATCACGCACAATTTTGCCGGCATGAAGCTCCACAACGCGCTTACGCATTGAGTTCACAATTTCCTCATTATGCGTAGCCATAACAATCGTTGTGCCAGTTCGGTTAATAGCATCCAAAACTTCCATAATTCCAAGAGAAGTAGTTGGATCCAAATTACCAGTAGGCTCATCTGCAAGAATAATTTGAGGGTGATTGACATATGCGCGAGCAATTGCAACTCGCTGCGCCTCACCACCAGAAAGCTCATGTGGGTAATTATTTTCTTTACCAGTCAAACCAACCGTTTCAAGAACACGAGGAACAAGTGAACGAATCGTAGACCGACTCGTGCCGATCACTTCCAAAGCAAAAGCAACATTTTGGTAAACTGTTTTATTATTAAGCAGCTTATAATCCTGAAAAATAAAGCCAAGAGATCTACGATACTGCGGCACCTGTCGGTTAGAAAGTCTGCGCAAATCGTTACCAGCTACGTGAATTTCCCCACCATTTGCTTCTTCTTCGCGAAGCAGCAAACTAAGCAATGTAGTTTTACCAGAACCGGAAGCGCCAACAAGAAACACAAAATCTCCGCGATCTACATGCAAAGACACATCGTCTAATGCAGGACGTGTACCTCGAGGATATATTTTTGACACATGATCTAATGAAATCAGCGACATTGTTTCAATTCCTTCCGAAGATTATGTGTAATCGTTGGTTTTTAGTTCTAGCTTTAGTTTTTTAAGATTCTGCTTCAGCTTCTTTTTGAGCTGCGACTCGCTGCTCGTGACGCCAACGAATACCAGCTTCAATAAAACCGTCAATATCGCCGTCAAAAACAGCCTGAGTTTGCGAAGTTTCGTAGCCAGTGCGCAAATCCTTCACCATCTGATAAGGGTGAAGCACGTAGGAGCGCATTTGATCACCCCAACTTGCCTTAATATCTCCAGCAAGTTCCTTCTTTTTTGCAGCTTCCTCAGCATGCTTAAGCACAAGCAAACGCGATTGCAAAACTGCCATTGCAGCGGCGCGGTTCTGAATCTGGCTTCGCTCATCTTGCATAGAAACAACCAAGCCGGTTGGCAAATGCGTAATACGAACAGCAGAATACGTAGTGTTCACGCCCTGACCTCCTGGCCCTGAAGCTTGGAAAGTATCCACGCGAATATCCGAATCCGGAATATCAATATGATCCGTAGCTTCAACAAGAGGAATTACTTCAACAGCAGAAAAACCAGTTTGGCGACGTCCTTGATTGTCGAATGGCGAAATACGAACCATTCTGTGAGTGCCACCTTCTACAGAAAGACGACCATACGCGTACGGGGCATCCACTTGGAAAGTGGCTGATTTAATACCAGCTTCTTCTGCATAAGACGTGTCCATCATCTTAGTTTTATAGCCGTTTCGCTCAGCCCAGCGCAAGTACATACGAAGAAGCATTTGAGCAAAATCGGCAGCATCCACACCGCCCGCACCAGAACGGATCGTAACAACCGCAGAACGAGCGTCATACTCGCCGTCAAGAAGAGTCTGAACTTCCATATCGTCCAACTCGTGAGCAATATTTCCAAGCTCTTCTTGAGCCTCATTCATTGAATCAGCATCGCCTTCTTCTTCACCAAGCTCAATTAAAGTCTTAGTATCTTCAATACGCTGTTCAACAGCTTGCAAACGCTTCAATTGAGACTGAGCTGCAGAAAGCTTACTCGTGACTTGCTGAGCATGCTCAGAATCGTCCCAAAGTCCAGGCTCTGCAGCCTGCTTTTCTAAATCAGCAATCGTAGCCTTCAACGAATCGACATCTAGTGCTTTAGAAATCAAAGAATACTTTGCTTCAACATCATTTAACGCTTGGGAAAAATCAAATTCCGCCATTTACTTAAAGTACCTCTTTACATACCTGTTTTACGCAATTACTACTCGCAAAATACTTACAAAATCAACTATTGATAAGTTTAGCGCACGGTCAAAATCTCAGGACCGTTTTCCGTAATTGCAATCGTATGCTCAGTGTGTGCACCGCGAGAACCATCAGCAGAGCGAAGAGTCCAACCATCCTTAGGATCCTGGTAAATTTCGTCAGTAGTCTTTAAGAACCATGGCTCAATTGCAATCACAAGACCTGGGCGAAGCTTGTAGCCATGGTGAGCAGTTCCATCGTTAGGAACATGCGGATCGCCGTGCATAATATGACCGACTCCGTGACCGCCAAACTCAAGATTTACGCTATAACCATACTCGTGAGCAACGCAACCAACAGCTGCAGAAATATCGCCAAGACGGTTGCCAGGCTGAGCCATATTAATACCAGCCTCAAGAGCTTCCTCAGTGCACTTAATTAAGCGTAAATCCTCAGGATCAGCATGCTTTCCAACCACAAAACTAATAGCGGAATCACCAACCCATCCATCGACGTTAATTGCCAAATCAAGGGTCAACAAATCGCCGTCTTTAAGGTTATAATCAAAAGGAACTCCGTGAAGGACAGCATCGTTTACAGAAGTGCAAATATAGTGCGCAAAAGGACCTGTACCAAAATCAGGAGCGTAATCAACATAGCAAGAAGACGCACCTTTGCGGCTCATAATTCGCTGACGAACGAAGTCATCAATCTCAAGAAGATTCGTGCCAACTTTGGTCATTGCTTTCAAGTCTTTAAGAATACTACCGACGAAGCGACCTGCAGGCTTCATCGCTTCAATTTCAGATGGAGTTTTAAGTTCAATCATGCTTCAAGACTAACGCGCAGGCACGAAAATAAAGCAAAATATAGCGAAAATACTAACTAATAGTGTCGCTTAATACTTGTAAGCTAATCACATGTCTAACAACAATGAAAACAATAGTAATAATAGTAATAATAAGGAATCGCAGAAGGAAATTTCTGCTGTAGATTTCGACCCTGCCTCCTTCTCGTCGGCTACTCGTCCACAAGACGATTTATTCCGTTACGTAAATGGTCCTTGGATTGACACTTACACTCTCCCAGAAGACAAACCAATGTATGGTGCTTTCCACAAGCTTGCAGAAGATGCAGAAAAGCAAATTCGAGATATTTTAGAAAACGAAAATTGCCCAGCCAAAAAGTCGCAAACCTTATACCGTAACTATTTGGATACCGCATCTATTGAAAAAGCTGGAATTACGCCAATTAAGGGCGATCTAGACGCTGTGGATTCAGCAGAAACTAAGGAAGATTTGGTTCGCACTATTGGCGCGCTTAATCCGTACGGCGGTCCAGATGCAATGTTTTATTTTGGAGTTTACGGAGATCCTAAAGATCCTAAGACGAATATTATGCATATTGAGCAATCGGGATTGGGCTTGCCAGACGAAGCATACTATCGCGAAGATAACTACGCTCCAATTCGCACTGAATATGTAAAAATGGTAGCTTCGTTGTTGAGATTGGCTGGTTACGGAGATACCGCCACTACCCAAGCTCAAGCCGAGCGTTTTTTGAATGTTGAAACTAAAATCGCGAAGCATCATTGGGATAACGTGGCAACTCGCGATTCTCAAAAAACTTATAATCCTTGCAATTATGCTGATTTGGCAAAAAATCTTGAAGCGCTGAATCTCGACGCTTTCTTAGATGCTGCACAAAAAGCGTACGAAACTTGCGAAGAAGCAGAACATCAACCAATCAATCTTCGTGAAGCTTTTAGCAAAGTAGTAGTTCACGAGCCAAGCTTTATAGAAGGATTGAATAAGATTTGGCAGGAAACTAACTTAGAAGATTTAAAGCTTTGGGCACGCGTGCACGTGATTTTGTGCTGGGCAATCTTACTGAGTGAAGACTTTGCCGAAGCTAGATTCGACTTCTACGGCAAGGTGCTTTCTGGAGCCACAAAGCAACGCGACCGCTGGAAGCGAGCAGTCGGAGTTGTTGACGATGCCTGCGGCGAGGAAGTTGGACGCGAATACGTGCGATTGCATTTCCCTGAGTCTTCTAAGGAATACATGCAAGGCTTAGTTGACAATCTTATTAACGCTTACCGCGAGTCGATTTCTCACAGCAGCTGGCTTGGCGAGGAAACTAAAGCGAAGGCTTTGGAAAAGATTAGTAAATTTGAGCCAAATATTGGTTACACAAACCATTGGGTTGACTACTCTGCGCTAAATATTAAGGAAGACGCTGATTTAGTTGAGAATATGCGCGAAGTTTATCGATTTGGCTTTGGTAAAAATACTGCAAAAGCCGGAAATCCTGTGGATCGCGAAGAGTGGCAGATGACTCCGCAAACTGTGAACGCTTACTACGATCCTCTGCTGAACGTAATCGTGTTCCCAGCTGCTATTTTGCAACCACCATTCTTTAACCCAAGCGCTCCAGACGCAGCAAATTATGGTGCTATTGGTGCCGTGATTGGTCATGAAATCGGTCACGGTTTTGACGATCAAGGTTGCGAATACGACGGCGACGGCGTACTTAACAATTGGTGGACTGAAGAAGACAAAACCAACTTCACTGAGCGCACTAAGAAGCTTATTGAGCAATACAATGCTTTCACACCAACGCAGCTTATTGTTAAGTACTCTCACTTGAAGAGCAAAGAAGAGCGCAATGCGATGCCTCACGTAAACGGTGCTTTAACAATCGGCGAAAATATTGGCGATTTAAGCGGCGTGACTATTGCGCTTAAAGCATACGCTTTCGCCTTGCAAAAGAGCAAGGGACAAGAAATCAACGGAAGTGATGATGCTATTCGCGAAACCTTGCTTAACGCTCCTGAAGTAGATGGTTTCACTGCTTTGCAGCGATTCTTCTTAAGCTACGCGTTAGTATGGCGTTCCAAGGCTCGTAATGAAATTGCGGAACAGCTGCTTCAAATCGACCCGCACTCCCCAGCCGAATGCCGCACTAACGGCATTGCTCGCAACGTTGACTTGTTCTACGATGCTTTCAATGTTCAAGAAGGCGACGAAATGTGGCTCGACCCAAGCGAGCGCGTGCACATTTGGTAAAGCATCTCAAATTGAGCACAGAAAATAGAAAATAAGAAATAGAAAAGCCTGCAAGCGTTCTTTACTAATCGTTTGCAGGCTTAATTTATATAACCTTATAAGTTTTTATTCTTCCGCAGAGGCAGAACCTGCAGAAACAGCTTCTTCTGCAGCAAAATCTTGCGAAATAGTCTCATTTGAAACAGCTTCTTCTGCTACAGCAGGAGCATTATCAGCAGCATAATCATTATCAACAGCAGCATCAGCAACTTCTGCTACAGCTTCAGCATCAGCAACAGCAGTATCAGTATTAGCAACAGCAGTGTCTACAGAAGCAGCTTTTGTACGCGCATTTTTGCGTGACTTATAAAGTAAAATAGAAAATACAACTACAGCACAAAGAATAATTACCATTGCAATTACAGCAACCACCATTCCAGAAATACCAGTTTTTTCAGTATTTTTAGCGGAATCTTTACTATTTGCAATTTGAGAATTAACCTTATTGGCTAAATGCTTATTTTTTCCAAATGCTTTCTTTTTGCTAGATCTATCACCCTTATGTTTTTTCTTATTTTTATCGTCCTTCTTATCTTTCTTATCTTTTTTATCCTTGTCGTCCTTTTTATCCTTATCGGATTTAGCTGCCTTAGTATTATTCGCTACTGCAGCAGGACGCTGATAAACTTGAGGGCTTCCATAACCAATTTTGCCATCAGGATAGTCAATATCACCGTTATATTCCGACAAAGTTAAATCACCAACAATGCCGTACGGACCGCCTTGAGCTTCACCATAACCAAAGGAGATATTTCGTGGATTCAAAATTTGATACAAATGACCATTCTCGTCAGTAAAGGCACCACGAGTAGCGCGCAATGGTCCCTCTTCATTTTGAATCCATAAACGCATAGAACCAGCAAGATCTGTACCCCAGCTTAAGTTTTCACCCCAAGCTTTTCTACCATTAAAATCAGGTGCGCTTTTACCATCTGGAGCAAAATGACCAAATTTACCATGTTGAGCAGTCTCTTGTGCGCGACGATACGCATCCTCTTCATTTGCGGAATCGTATTGAATATTATTCACATAAGCTTGTTTAGTTAAACCGCAACGACTCACATAATCTTGCAAAGGAATTCCTTCAAAGTAAATACTACGATCGTCGTATAAACGCGAACGTGCATTACGAATTGAAGCCAGCACATAGCGCACTACATCAACAGATCGAACCCAGCCAACACTACGTGCAACGTTTTTTTGTTTAATAATCGGGTTTTTAATAGACAGGTTTGACGTAGACGAATTAGATGCTTCTTTGCTTAATTCTAACGAATTTATGCCCATCAAATTCATATTCATGGAGCTTTGTGCAGACAAGCACACAAAGGATACTACAGCAAGCAGGCTTATCAGCGAACATACAATATGCTTCACTACAGCACTTTTAACTATCGTATTCTTCGAATTCATTGAACTATTCGATTTAAAACCAAATGATTTAAATAAATTAGATGAGCATGAATTTACATGCATAGCTAAATTGCGCACCAATCCCTGCTTATTATTTTTCATAGTAAAAAACTCTTCTTCTGTTCATTCAATGCAACAAATATAGGTTAATAGTATCTCTTAATAAGGAATTATTGCGAAAATGCTTGCAATCTTGCTGTTTTACAAGTGATTTTATTGTCAATATTTTTAATAAATTGTGGTTAAAACATAGCTTTTAACCACAATAAAAGAATTTTCTAGAACAATTCTCGCAAAACATTCATAGTTGTTATTACTGCGGCATTTCCTTGTGGCTGCGAAGCTCAGGGGCAATGATGGCTCTGATTTCGGGGCTGAAATGGCTGCAGTCCAAATCGTGAAAGGATGATGAATATGGTACAACAACAGTCAACTGTGACTATTAGCGGATTTGTAGGCGCAGAACCAATAAGTTTTGGACGCAACGAAAATTCTCCTGCTTGTTCTCTACGAATTGCAAGCACACAATCTTATTATCGAAATGATGAGCAGCAATGGCATGAGCGTCCAACCACATGGATGACTGTGAAGGCGTATCGAACTTTGGCTTCAAACGTTCTTAAAAGCGTGCATAAAGGTGATGCAATTGTTGTTTCTGGAAATTTGAGTACTGAAAGTTGGACAAAAGACGGCAATGATTATAATCGCATAATTTTAGAAGCGGCTACTATTGGTCACGATTTAAATCGTGGAACTACTCAATTTACAAAGCGAAACGCTGATTCCGCTAAAAATGATCATACGAAAGAAAGTAATCAAGCACAGCAGAACAATAGGGCACAACAAAATAACTCTAACGCAAGCATTTCGAATGATGAATTTGGGGGCGAAACTGACATTTAAGAAAAATAAATCGCAATTCTAAAAATCCACTAAACTCACACCACAGTAAAAATTAATATGAACACAATAAAATAGCCGCCAAGAATCAACATTCCTGGCGGCAAATCTATTTATTCTCTATTTCGCAAATTAAGTATTTCCTAATTTACTGAAACTGAGATATCTACTACTACTTAATCACATGTATGTCATCAGAAGAAACCGATGGCTGACCATAAGGCAAATCACCACCATGATACATAATGCCATTAGGTTTCGTTGCAATAGTAATTCTCTTACCTTCGTATTGTTTGAAATTATTACTAGTTCCATCATTAGAGTCACTGATAAGCACAGCTACTTTATTAGCGAAAGTAATAGTTGGTCTTAAAGCACAATCCATAAAACCATTAGCCACTGTAACTGAAGATGGATTATCTAGCAAAAGAACAGTAAAGCGTGCATTATCATCATAAGTGTCTGGGAAGCCAGTAGTATCATCCTTATCAGCGCCAGGTAAGTTCTTAGCTTCTTCCTTACTTAAGGTCTTTATTGTTCCAGTGTAGACTTGGTAACCCTTTTCAATCCAATTCTGAACATTCTTATTATGCTCACGCACTTTTTGTGAATTCTCTTCATTATTCACTAATGCGTCAACGCCTCTCATGTCTGAAATTGAAATAAACGACGGCATTACTACTCTTGATAATTCATCAGTTCCTTGAACAACACCATCGCTTCCTAACGGATGCTCAACAGTTTCAGAACTAGTTGTGAATTTATGATGTTTATTTAGGCGATATATTGTTTTTGTCCAAGGCATATCTCCATCACTTGTAGCATCGGAACCAAATGGAGCAAGTGTAACTATTCCATCATGATTCTTGTTAAAATACAAAGTTGCATATGAATCGCTACTAGTGGTCAAATCTTCAGATTTTATAAGCTTTTTACCATCGTAAGAAGCAACACGAACGCCATATGTAGCGTCTATCATTCTAGTAGTATCAGCGCTGCGCGAAGACGCAATCACTAAATCTGGGATAGAGTCTTTGTTTATATCCCATAGCGTGTAGTAATACTTCATGTCACTACTGTCGGAAGATTTGGTTTCGCTAAAATCTTTTAGAACTTTTTTATATTGTTTTCCAGCCTCACTAATTACGTTATTATGAGACCCATCAGCACTATTTACTTTTTTATTTAGATTCAAAAAACAAACTATTCCAGCAATTACCACAACTAATGCAACTACTGCCGAAATAATAATTGTTAATTTTGAATACTTACTTTTCTTATTCTTAAGCGCGTCTACAGGCTGCTCATAAACCTGAGTATACAGTTGCTGTTCTGATTGGTTATAAACTGCTTGCTGCGGATTATTTATTTGTTCTGCAGAAGTTTGCGAACCAATAGAAGAATCAATCCTCGCTCCACACTCATTACAAAATTGCTGATCATCACTAATTTGTGATCCACATTTTTCACAAAACATATGTGTAACTTCTTCCTATTACGTATATATAAAACAAGTGGGATGCAAACGCAGAGCCCACAAGTTATTAATATTTCTCACGATTCAAAATTACGCACCAAATTTTACTTATTCAAAAGTATTTTGACACGCTTTACAATGCGGCTTGCAGCTTCGTCAACTGGAACTGCTTCAACGTTTGAGCCGTTGCGATCGCGGATTTCAATCGTACCGTTGTTCACGGTATCGCGACCTGCTACAGCAATCAGCGGCACGCCAACAAGCTCAGCATCCTTAAACTTTACGCCTGGAGAAACCTTTGGACGGTCGTCAAAGATTACTTCGATTCCCTGCTTACTAAGCTCTTCAACAACCTTTTCAGCAGCGTCGAAAGCAATCTGATCCTTGCCAGTAGCAACGACGTGAACTTGAGCTGGAGCAATTGCCATAGGCCATGCGAGACCAGCGTCGTCGTGATGTGTTTCTGCTAAGCATGCGATCACGCGGCTAACGCCGATACCGTAGCAGCCCATCCAAACTGGCACAGCTTTACCGTTTTCGTTAAGAACGCTTAAGCCCAAAGCCTTAGAATACTTTAAGCCAAGCTGGAACACCTGACCGATTTCCACACCGCGTTCGAAGCTAAGCGGACCAGAACCATCTGGGCTCATATCGCCGTCACGAACCTGGGCTGCTTCAACAACGCCGTCAGCCTCAAAATCGCGACCGTAAACAGCGTTGTAAACGTGCTTTCCGTCTTCGTCAGCTCCTGAAATCCAGGCGCTTCCCTTTGCAACGTGAGCATCCATCAAGTAGCGAACAGGATTTTCAATACCACTACCCTCTTTGCGAGCTTGAGGACCTAATACGCTAAAACCAATGTAGCCCTTAACAAACTCAGGATGAGACTTCAAATCATCCTCAGTTGCTTCTTCGATTTCTGCAGGAGCAAACTGAGCTTCAAGACGCTTCATATCTACCTGGCGGTCACCTGGAATACCAATAGCAACAATTTCGCGCCATGGCTCCTCATGCTCGCCACCCTCAGCATCAGCCGGGTGCTTAACAGCAATAATCAGATTCTTCAAAGTGTCGTCTGCTTGCCATTCGCGGCCATCTTTACGCGGATGCAAATCGTTAGAAACCTTAACCAAAGCTTCAATCGTCTTAGCGTCTGGAGTTTCGAGCGCTTCTGCTGCAGGAGTTGCCGAGTAATCAACATCAGACATTTCTGGAGTGGTAAGAGCCTCAACATTCCAAGCTTTTCCGGAAGGAGCGAGAGCAAAAGTATCTTCACCAATTGGCATTGGAGCCAAGAATTCCTCAGAATCAGAACCGCCCATTGGACCGGAAACAGCGTGAACAATCACGTATTTAATGCCCAAACGGTTGAAAATTCGAGCGTAAGCAGCGCGCTCTTCAACATAAGCAGACTTCAAACCATCTTCGTCAATTGAGAACGAGTAACCATCTTGCATAATAAACTCGCGGCCGCGGATAAGACCTGCGCGAGGACGGAATTCGTCGCGATACTTCGTTTGAATCTGATACAAAGTAACAGGCAAATCCTTGTACGAAGAATACATATCCTTAACAAGGAGCGTGAAAACTTCTTCGTGCGTTGGAGCAAGAAGATAGTCAGCTTCATGACGATCCTTAAGGCGGAAAATGTTGTCGCCGTATTCTTCCCAACGGTTTGTAGCCTCATAAGGCTCACGTGGAAGAAGCGCTGGGAAGTGGACTTCCTGCGCACCAATACCGTTGATTTCTTCGCGAATAATCGCTTGAACCTTGTTTAAAACCTTGAGTCCGAGCGGCAACCAAGTCCACACACCTGGGGCAGATTTGCGAATATAGCCTGCGCGCTGCATAAGTTTTGCGGAAGTCACGTCCGCGTCTGCAGGATCCTCGCGCAGCGTACGAAGGAACAGCTGAGACATACGAAGTACATTGGAATTCATGCGTTCCAATCTATTTGCGCATGAGGACATAAACACTTGTTTACACAGCTAAACAAACAAGCCAAAGCAGCGACAAAAACCCAGTTAAAACTCCGGCAAATGTTTCCCAAATACGCAAAAACGACAACAAACGCCAGAGAAAATACACGGCAAATGTTTCAAAAAAGCACCAAAACGCTCGCGCGGGTAACGCGCTCGCTACGAAACTCGCGTTGGAAGTCCCCCGGACTTCCAACTTAAGCGAGTTTCCGCTCCGAGTTGCCTTCGCGCGCTAAATCGCAGCGCTCAGGCAGGTCGTCGCGCAAATGTTCCACAAAAAATCGCACTAAAACTCGTCATCGAAGGAAAACTCTTCATTATCTGCGTAATTGACAGCGCCAAAAATGTCAAACTCTTGCTGATTTGCAGAATCGCCTTCAAACTTATCTGTCAAAAATACAGAAGCACCATCGCTAGCAAGCATCTCACTCGCACGTTTGGAAGCATCGCGCAAAGATCCATCTAGTAGAACGGCATCAACTGAAACGCTAAACGCGCGATCGTTAATACCTTCCAAATAAAGACCACCCAGATTTTCCACACGAGAAAGCGCAACATATCCCATTCCAGGAGCGAAAGTTCTACGCAAATCCATTACCGCACTATCGAGCGTCATACCTTGCGACTTATGAATCGTAATTCCCCACGCGCAACGAAGAGGCACTTGATTTACGCTAGCAAGTACAGTCTCACCGTCCGTCATTTCCCACGCAGCTGGCTTAAGAGTGACAATATTTCCGTTTTCAAACTCAACAATCGGCCAGCCACCTTTAGATTCAGGCACAAAACGCAACACACGTCCAACAGAGCCGTTTACATACTGCTTTTCTTGGTCATTACGCAATGCCATCACAGCAGCTCCGACCTTCAAAACTAAACGCTCCGGAGCAAGCATATTCTTCTTTAAGCGCTCAACGAGATTTTTAGGTCCTGCTTCCGTTGCAACGAATTCGTGAGGCTCAGCATTAATTTCCGCAAGCTGCATATTATTTAAGCCATCTGCTTGCGCGTTCGTTGGGAAAAGATGTACTGCAACTTCGTCATCTTGCGGATACTCACCAAGACGGCTGGCCAACACTTGCTTATCGTCGTCACTTACTAGACCGCTACGAATATCTGTTAAAACATCAAGTAACTTACCGTCGTCTTGACGATGTTGCTCAGTTAAATAGCACACAACAGGTTTCAAAGCATCCCAGGCGAAAGATTCCGTAATATAGCCTTCCGGATTTTTTCCAGCTGCAGCATACTTTTCGCGCGACGAAATAAACTCCGGGCTTGGCTCGAACACGTCACGATTTCGCATAGAAGTGCTAACAGGAGGCAGCTGGAAGAAGTCGCCCGAAATAACTACTTGAAGCCCGCCGAAAGGAGCGGGATTTTTGCGCACTTTTCGGCATACTTCGTCAACCATGTCGAAAAGCCACGCGTGTATCATTGAAACTTCGTCCAGCACGAGCACGTCCGTGGCTTTTATGCGCTTTCCTCGCCTAGCTCTAATGGTTTTAAGAAGCGTATCCGTAAGTGCGTTTGCAACTCCAACTCCACTCCAAGAGTGAATGGTTTGACCGTTTAAATGAGTTGCTGCGATTCCGGTAGAAGCCGTTACAGCCACGCTTAAACCGTTCTTTCGCATTTCGCGAATAGCTTCGTTTAATACGTAGGTTTTACCTGCACCCGGAGCGCCGGTAATGAACGCGCTTGCACCAGCGTTGATTATGGTTAGAGCTTCGGATTGCTTCATTGGCAGTACCTTTTATTGCGTTTAGTAGTCACGCTTTATTTAATAGTAGCGTTGTGTTTAGTAGTCGCGCTTTTCTGCGGAATTTACGTCTTCTAGCGCCTCTCCGCGGCGTTCGTAGTCACGAAGCAAGCTCGTGCTTTCAATGTGCTGTGCGCCAGCTTTTGCTTGAGACTCACTTGGGCCTGGAGCTGGAACGAACATCATATCGCGGTAGTAACGAAGCTCGTCAATCGACTCAATAATATCCGCGAGCGCACGGTGACCGCCATGTTTTGCCGGCTTATTGCGGTAAACGTCCGGGTAAAGCCTGCGCGAAATTTCCTTCAACGTGCTTACGTCTATTACACGATAGTGCAGATTTGCCATTAAATCTGGCATGTAACGGTCGAGGAACTTTTTGTCGGAACCGACGGAGTTCCCAGCAAGATGAGCTTTTCCGCGAGCCGGCAGGAAGCGCTTTACGTATTCAACTACCTGCTTTTGCGCTTCTTCCAAAGGCAAACCATTCTTATTCCACTCGTCAACAAGTCCGGAAGAAGTGTGCATATTGCGTACAAAATCGTTCATATGAGCCACAGCAGCATCGCTCGGCTTAATCACTAAATCAATGCCGTCGTCCAAAACTTTCAGATTAAAGTCGGTTGGAACTACAGATACTTCGCATAATTCGTCGTGGAAAATATCGAGTCCCGTCATCTCGCAATCAATCCAAATTAAGCGCGACTCTTCCGGCGTAAACGTAAGATCTTCCTTAGCTTCAGCCATTTTCGTTCCTTTCCTAATATTTTTTCGAACCCATCAGCCTACATCTTCCCACCGACTACTTTGAATTGAGTTGTACGAAATACTGATTTAAGCATCTAATAAATCCTGCATAAGTTCATCTGTGTTATTAAATGATTTTCCCTCATGAGCTTCAGCTTGACGACGAGCTTCGTCAGAAAGATCAACTGGTTCAGAGACTTTGCCAATATTAAAATTGCGAATTGCTTCATCCATACTTTTAAGAGTTCTAGAAGATATACTCTTTGGAATAGTAAGCTCACGAGGCTCTAATAAAATACAACCATTATCGCATTCTTTAACATTGTAATAAGGATATTTAGCCCCACGCAGAGTTACACGCTTTTTACTATCAAGACGCACATCATAATCTTTTACTACTTTCACAAAATCACCTCATTTTTAGTGGGATATCCCACTAACTATATAATAATTTTATCCGTCTTGTCAAAACAAAAAAACGACGAAAAGCAGGCAAGTTGTGAGTAACTTGCGTAACTTTTCGCCGTTTAAAATAGTTGTGATTTATACGCGATTTATACGCGATTTAATCGCGCAACTTACGCACCACGCGACTTAGTTGTGGAAACCGCTGTAGTTTGGTGCTTCTGCAGTCATCACAATATCGTGAGGATGAGATTCACGAAGACCTGCATCAGTAATACGAATAAAGCGTCCGCGCTCTTGCATTTCCTTAATATTGTGAGCACCAACGTAGAACATGGACTGATGCAAGCCGCCAAGCAATTGGTAAAGCACAGCGTTAAGTGGACCGCGATATGGAACTTCGCCTTCAACGCCTTCTGGAACCACCTTGTCGGAGCTGGTAACGTCTGCCTGGAAGTAACGATCCTTCGAATAAGACTTCTTACCGCGAGGAGCCATTGCGCCAAGCGAACCCATGCCGCGGTAAAGCTTGTACTGCTTGCCGTGAAGAAGAACCTTCTCACCAGGAGCTTCCTCACATCCAGCCAAAGTGCCGCCGAGCATAACGGTGTCCGCACCTGCAACCAAAGCTTTAGCAATATCGCCGGAATAGTGAATGCCGCCGTCTGCAATGCATGGAATACCAGCAGCCTTGCAAGCCTGAGCAGCGTCGTAAACTGCAGTAAGTTGAGGTACACCAACGCCTGCAACAACACGCGTAGTGCAAATAGAACCTGGGCCAACGCCAACCTTTACAGCATCAACACCAGCGTCAATCATAGCCTGTGCGCCTTGGCGAGTTGCAATATTTCCGCCAATAATTTGCACACCGTCGAAAGCCTTATCTGCCTTAATGCGACGAATCATGTCGAGAGCCAAGCGAGCCTCGCCGTTTGCGGTATCGACCACAAGCACGTCAACTCCAGCTTCCATAAGAGCGCACGCACGCTGCCAAGCATCACCAAGGAAGCCAATGCCAGCAGCAACGCGCAAGCGGCCCTGATCATCCTTAGTAGCATCCGGATACTGTTCAGTCTTCACAAAGTCCTTAACAGTAATCAAGCCTGTAAGCTTACCTTCAGCATCAACCAAAGGCAACTTTTCAATCTTGTTATCCGCAAGCAAGCGGTGAGCATCTTCCTTAGAAATATCGGAAGGACCAGTGACGAGATTTTCGCGCGTCATCACGTCCTTAACTTTCAAGCGATCGTAATCTTCGGAAGCAATAAAACGCATGTCACGGTTGGTAATAATACCAACTAAATGATTTTCGCTATCCACTACCGGAAGACCAGAAATATGGAAACGCCCGCACAATTTATCTAAATCGGCGAGCGTAGCATCTGGGTGAACAGTAAGCGGGTCGGTAATCATACCGGATTCACTGCGCTTAACAATATCAACCTGCGCAGCTTGATCATCAATAGAAAGATTGCGGTGAAGTACTCCAATACCACCGTTACGCGCCATGGCAATAGCCATATCGGACTCGGTAACAGTATCCATAGCTGCCGAAATAGTCGGCACTTTCATGGTAATTTCGCGAGTCAGACGAGTGGAAGTATCCACTTCGGACGGAATAACATCAGTTTCGTTTGGAAGCAAAAGGACATCGTCATAAGCGAGACCGAGCTTCTCGAAAATTGGTGGAACAGGAGCATACACGGATTTCGTGTTAATATCAGTTGTAGCCATAGGGTTACTATACGTTTTTGCTATGACGTTTGCCGAAACTCCGAACGAAACGCTACGAATTGCGAAGCTCGGGCAGGCGACGACGCAAGTACGGCATCATTGTGAGCACAGTAAGTAGCGCAGCAGCAAGAATCATTCCAACAAGCACATACACAGCTTTAAAGAACAGAATCATAATAGAGCCAAACGCAATCAGCGCCGCCCATCCCCATAAAATCAGCACAGCACCCTGCACAGAATGTCCGATTCTAAGCATGCGGTGATGCAAGTGCATGCGATCCGGATGCATTGGCGACTGCCCTTTAGCAACACGCCTAAAAATAGCCAAGCACATGTCAAGAACTGGCAAAAACAGCACAAGAATCGGCAACAAAATCGGCATAAATACAGGCAAATAAATACTCGTATGCACAGCCGACGGATCCAAATGACCGGTCATAATAATCGACGCGCAAGTAATTAAGTAGCCGATTAGCATGGAGCCGGAATCGCCCATAAAAAGTTTCGCAGGATGCCAATTGTGCATGATAAATCCAACGCACATACCTACCATTGCAACATCAATAAGAGTTGCCATTGAAGCGTAGGATGGCGACGTGCGCGCGAGCATGTAGGAGTAGGTTGCGAAAGCGATTCCGCCAATTGCAACAATTCCGGAAGCCAAGCCGTCTAATCCGTCTACAAAATTTACTGCATTAATTGAAGCAACGATTAGTATTGCAGTTATTGCGATTGACACGCTTGGAGATGCCGTCACGAGCGAACCGAGCGGCAAAGTTACGATTTGCAACCCTCCCCACGCTACAAAAACAGCTATAAGCAGCTGACCGGCAAGCTTTAGCATCCAATCTAAATCCCAAATGTCGTCGCATACCCCAAGCAGGCATATCATAACGGCTCCTGCTAGTACAACCCACGGCTGGTGCGTTCCTGCAAAAAGCCCGGAAATAAATGGCATAGAACTAGCGAATGCCATCGCAACTGCAAAACCAAAAAGCATACCTACACCACCCATACGTGGCGTTGGAATAGTATGCACGTCGCGAGCGCGAACTTTGCCAACAGCACCCATACGGATCGCAAGGTGACGAACAAGCGGCATAATAAGCCACGTAGCACCGCCTGCAATTGCTGCAATAAACAGGTATACCCTCATAAATGCGTCCTTTGCTATGCGATTACTTCGTTGGTTTTAGCAGCGTTTGCTAAATTTTTCGCTTGCTTATTTTGATTGTAGCGATTTGTTAGTACCAGAAATTTAGTATCAGAAATAAGTTAATAAACTTACTCACTTAACGCATTACGAATTTCGCACTCCGAAATCACACCTTCGCGCAAAATCACAATACCGTCTTTATCGCTTGAATCCGCACCAACTACTGTGCTTGCCACGTGCGAGCGAGTTGGACCTGCGTTCAAATACAGCGGAATTTCGTTGCCGAAAGCCTCAAATGCTTCCTCGACACTGTCTGCACTTTCGTTACCACTGCGATTCGCGCTAGAAGCAGCCAGCGGGCCCGTAACGCGCAAAATTTGCATTAATTCCGGGCAATCAGGCACGCGCACACCTTGAGTTGATTCGATTGCTTGAGTTGTTTCAGTTTCTTGAGTTTTCTCATCAGTCTCATTCGTTTTGCACAGCGTTGCAAGTTTGGACGCAACCGAGTCCTTCTTAGCGCGCGCAATCGGAGAATATCCACCCGGAAGGAACTTTTTGCCTAAAATATCCAGCGGAGACGGCAAATACAGCCCAAGTTTTTCTAAATCTTCCACTCCGCTCATTAAAATTTGCAACGCCTTCGTGCGCGGCCTGCGCTTAAGCTCGTAAATTTTTGCAACTGCAGCTTCATTAAATGGGTCACAAGCAACGCCATACACAGTGTCAGTTGGCACTACGATTACGCCGCCTTCGTTAATAATTTGCGCTGCCATTTGCAGTGATTCTCCGTTGATATTGCAAATTTTGCTCATTTTTGCCTCTTTTGTTGCTTTTGTTGTTTATTTTGCTTATTTTCTTCTATTTGATTCAAGTCATATATCTGATTCAAGTCATATTTTTGCGCAAAAGTGTATCGCGGTCTGCCTGTTAAGTCGTTTCCAACTCGAGTACACACAAAACCTAGGCTTTCCGCGTACTTTTTAAGCGCATCTCCTTGCGAAATATCATGCTCCATAACCATAGCTCCCCCGGGTTTAAGAAGCGCAAAAGCCGCGCGCATAATCTGCTCCGGAATAAGCAAGCCATCCACAGAGCCGCCGTACAACGCAAGCGGAGGATCATATTCTCGCACTTCAATCTGTTCCGGCACTTGATTTTCCGGCACGTAAGGCGGATTCGTTATTACTAAATCTACTTTGCCGCAAATTGCGTGAAGTTCAGGAGTTAAATCTGAAATATGCGCTTTTGTTGCATCTGCAAGAACAGCATGGTATCGACTGGAAATCTGCATATTTTCGTAATTCTTTGCAGTTTCTTCAGAATTTTTTCGCAAATATTGAAAAGCTTCAGGAGATTTTTCTACAGCCCACACTTGCGCGTCTGCAACTTCCGTTGCAATTGACAATCCGATTGCTCCCGAACCTGCGCATAAATCGACTACCGTAGGCTTGCTAATATGCGATTCGCACAACCAATCTAGGCCAGCATCAACAACAACTTCTGTTTCCGGACGCGGCACAAAAACGCCCTTGCCAACGCGCAAATCCAAGTAGCGGAAAGGCGCGCGACCAATAATATGCTGCAACGGCTCGCGAGAAGCACGCCTAGATACAAAATCGCTATATTTGCTAGCATAATCGGGCGAAAAATTCTTGTAATCACCCATAAGCAGAGCTTTGTTTAGCTCAGCTAAGCTCACTCCGCAAGCGTGAGCCAGCAGCAAGCGCGCATCATATTCTGCTGACTCCACACCTGCAAACTCAAGCTTTTTAACAGCATCGCGCAAAACTCGCAAAAGTTCTTGCATTTTAAGAATTGTTTAGAAATTTTAATCGGCTACTTACTTGGCTTGCGCTAAGCGGTCAGCTTCATCCGCCTGAATATCACTGTCGATAACAGGCTGCAAGTCGCCGTCAAGAACCTGGTCAAGATTGTAAGCCTTGTAATTCGTGCGATGATCCACAATACGATTTTCTGGGAAATTGTACGTGCGGATTCGCTCAGAGCGGTCGAGCGAACGCACCTGTGAGTGGCGCATATCCGCCGCTTCTGCTGCCTCCTGCTCATGCTTCATAGCGAGCAAACGAGACTTTAGCACGCGAAGGGCTGCCGCACGGTTTTGAATCTGCGACTTTTCGTCTTGCATGCTAACAACAATTCCGGTTGGAATATGCGTCATGCGAACCGCGGAATAAGTAGTGTTCACGGACTGTCCACCAGGGCCGGAGCTCATGAAAATGTCGATCTTCAAATCTTTTGGATCGATTTCGATTTCGTCGTCATCTTCGTCTGCTTCTGGAAACACGATTACGCCGGCTGCGGAAGTCTGTATGCGCCCCTGCGATTCAGTAACTGGGATTCGTTGCACACGATGTACGCCACCCTCGTACTTCATGCTTGCCCACACGCCGTCTTCTGGAGCAGGAGTACCTTTTGCGCGAATCGCAAGCTGCACATCTTTTACGCCGCCAAGTTCCGTTGAATTTTCGCTTTGGATTACGGTAGTCCAGCCGCGCTTTTCGGCATAACGCATGTACATACGCAATAAATCGCCAGCAAACAGAGCCGCTTCTTCGCCGCCTGTGCCAGCTTTAATTTCCATAATCATATCGCGCGCATCATCCGGATCCCTAGGAATTAATGCCGTGCGAAGCTTTTCTTTTGCTGCTGGAAGCTGCTCTTCTAAGCGCTTAGCTTCTTCAGCAAAATCTGGGTCGTCGCTTGCCATTTCGTTTGCGGCTTCAAAGTCGTCGCAAAGCTGCTTGTAATTTAGGTAAGCATTTACGATTGAGCCGAGTTCTGCGTGCCTGCGGCCGAGCTTGCGAATAGCGTCCGGGTTTGACGCAACTTCCGGACTTCCCATGCGACTTTCAATATCGCGATACTCTTCTAACGCGGTAACTGCTGCCGGGAATTGTTCCTCTACTGACTCAGCCATCATATTCCTTTGTAGTCGCGCTTAACGCGGATTGTAAATCAAAAATTTAAATGTTAAATGTAGAACACTAAACACACATGTTTAGCACATAAAACGCCAGCCCCGATTCCGCGAGTTACACGAAAGCAGGGCTGGCGTCACAAAAGCTACTTAGTCTTCTTACCGTAGCGCTTCTCGAAGCGAGCCACGCGGCCGCCGGTGTCGAGAATCTTCTGCTTACCGGTATAGAATGGGTGGCACTTTGAGCACACGTCAACCGTCATGTGATCGCCATCAGCGGTGGAACGAGTTACGAAAGTGCTTCCGCAAGAGCAGGTAACCTGCACTGCGTGATAGTCGGGATGAATACCCTGCTTCATAATGTCTCCTATGGAATTCGGGCGACCCGGGTCGCAAAGCCCCAATAGCTAAGCGTGAACCGGAACCTTCGTTATTTTAGTCACCACCCTCGACGCGCTTATAATTCGTATAAAAAATGGAGCGCATGAAAAATTCAAACGCTCCAAATTTAAATAAATTATTTATTATTGCGACGCTTGCGATGGTGCTTGCCAGTCTTTACCACCGCAAGACCAATTGCTGCGATTGCTGCCGACAAAATACCAGCAGATGCAGAAGAAACCGTGTCGCTACCAGTTTTAGCTAATTCCAGCTTTGCTTCAACAGTTTCTTTTAGATCCTTTTCTTGCTTCTTTTCATCCTCAATAGTTACGTCATATGAAGTAGAAGAATCAAGAGAAGGAATAACTTGCTCAGGCGCTGGAGTTGGCTGCTCAGGCGCTGGTGCTGGACTTGGAATTGGTGCTGGAGTTGGAGAGTTTGGTTTGCTCTCAGAAATCACATCAATTTCAACAGCAATTTCCGCTTCGCGACCATACTTATCGGTAGTAGTAAACGTTAGCTCAACTTTTGGCTTTCCATTCACAATCTTAGGAGTGCCGGAAATCTTGCATGCAGTACCAGCGCAGGTTGCGTTAATACCGTTTACAGAATTCGTAACCTTTGAGATTAACTCGTTAATGGTTACTTCCTTACCATCTACCGTAATCTTGTTAGTAGCATCGCCAGATCCTTCAGTCATGTTTTGCAAAGTAAAGTTCGTTAACATACCCTCGCGAGCAGAACCACTAAACTTAAACCTCATAGGAGCCATCTTCTCGAAGTTTGCAGTAATAGTGATTTCGTGTTTTGAGTGAGGCTTTGGCAGCGAAATCTCTGGATTTACTCCAGCATTGCGCAAAACCTGCTTCAAAGCTTCCAAACTAGACTTCTTGGAGCTGCGAATTATCTTTGCAACAAATGGCTTATCTGCTTCATCAGCAAGCTCAGCGAGCACTTCTCGCTGTTCATCAAGAACATAACTATCAATTGCGTTCTCAAGATTAGCAAATGTTAAGTCTATTCCTGCTTCTTGCATCAAATTCTTCAGCGCTTCTATTGAAGAATACATAGAATTGGAAATTTGCTTGGCAAGCCATGGTTTTCCAGCTTCTTTAGCAAGTTTTACAAGCAAAGTCTTTTCATGAACTTGCTCAATGACTTTGTCAACATCAATGCCATTTTGGACAAGCTTATCCTTAATCTTTTGTAAGGAATCATGAGACTGACGAATTTCAGAAGCTAGATCAGTCTTATGATTTCTTTCAGCAACCTGAGCTAATTCTTCACGCTTAGCATTGTAGACTTGCGCAGCATGTTGCTTTTGCGCTTCGTTCAGGAGATTTTGCAAAGCAGCAAGCGTAAATTTATCTGAGTTACGAATCAACTTTGCTACATATGGCATACCATCCATAATTGCCATTCGAGCCAAAGCTTCTCGTTCTTCTTCTGTGGCCTTGCGTTTATCTGCCAGAGCCGCTGGCTTTTCAGTCGTATTAGACGACCAATCCTTGAACACGTAGCCCTTATCGGCAAGCACATCTGGAACTGGCATAAGCAAATTAGTAGCGCCGTTTCGTACCCAATATACTGAAACTATCTTGTCGCCAGCACTCTCAAGAGGCGATTTTTGCAAACTTCCGCCCTTACCAGCTACATACGTCACCTTCGTGTAGTTCTTTTCTATGAACTTAGCCGCAGCAGTGCCCTTAGCCGGCAAATCGTTATCTGCAATCACGTTAGGCAAAACATACACATGCACAGGCAACTTAGTTGTAACAGTTTTTTGCTTTCCTGTAGTCTTATCAATTTCATCAGTAGGCTTAGTTACATTCACCATAATTGTTGAAATTCCAGGCTTTGAAACATCAACCTTAGCATTCTCATCTACAGATACACTCACTTTAGGGTCAGCACTATGTACGAGCTTATTGACGTTTGGAATCTTATCTCCAACGCCAACAACTGTTTCTGGAATCTTCACACCATCAGCGCCATTTTGTTCAGCAACGAAAATGCGCGGCCTGCTGATATCCCAATTGTCGTGTAAGAGTATGTTTGACTTACGGCTCTTTGCATCATACATTTGCCACTTTGTAAAACCGGAAAGTTCTGCAGCAGTATCGTTTGCAACTTTTTGAGCAAACTTAATGTTATCTTCTTTATCTTTTCCGTGACGAATATACAGAAGTTTTGGCTTATACGAACCGTCAGCCCACGTTCTACCAAATCCTGGAAGGAATATGGTTGCAACGTAGCCATCTGGAATATCGTCTTGTTGAGAAGCGTCAATTACGTTTGGCACAAGCTTATAACGTGCTATAAAAGTGGTGTTCCCACTAAACTTCATACCAGCAATTTCAGCACTAGAATATAGCTTAATTTTTGGTGGATTCGACACAGTAGTAGGTGTTGGAGCCGCAGTAGCAACAAGTGTCACAACAGGGACTACTGATGCAGCAGTATTTGTACCATTCGTAATATTTGGCGTGTTGGTCGAATTTGCTACAGGTGCAGTAGCTGCCTGCATCTCCCAGCCTTGGAACTCGTAATGGTATCCTTTTGCATCGTAATCCTTGCCAATAACCTGCGGTGCACGAACGCCACTAGCAGATTGCTTATACGCGTAGTACAACTCGCGCGAACCTTCAGCAAATTCACCCTTGCCATTTGGTGACTTATTATCACTCTGAGCATTTATAAAGTTGACTGAAACATACTTAGTCTTATCAAAAACTAGTTTGCGTTCAGCATTAGCACCAGTTTGCAAACTCGACTGTTGACTATCATTCTTCGGCAAGCTTTCTGGATACATAAGCTGATAAAGCACTTTTAAGCGTCCTACAAGTCTATAAGCCTTGTAATCCACTGCATCCTTATACTTAACTGTAACTTTCAAAGGAACAGTGTACAAAGCAGGCTTCTTAAGCATTTTTTGTTTAAACTTATTTTGTTCAGCTTCAGTTGGTAAATCGTATTCGACTTTTATGTCTTCTATGCCATTATTCACAGCAGCATCTGCTTTGAGTTGAGGCATATTAGTTATAAAATCGGTTAACTTTGGAAGCGTGTTAGGATCATCTTGCACAGCAACCAAGTAATCAGTCTGCACTGTTGGCTCTGTCCAAGGAGTTTGATCTGCCACAAACTCTTGGAATGGTTCATTGACTTTCCAGCCATCTTTCCAATCACCGGTCACGTCAGCAACATCTTTAACTTCAGTAACTTTCTTACCGTCATTAAGCATACTGCTTCGTTTCCAAGTGCCAGTAGCTCCAGTGAGACTGCCTTTCAGCATCTCAAGAACATTCACTTGCTTTCCATTAATGATCTTCGTAATTTGGGAAATGTCAGTGCCCTTCTTTACGTAGAACACTTTAGGGCCGCTTGTACCGTCTTTCCACAATCGACCTGGAGCAGGCTTAAAGATTGCGACTACAGCATCCTTAGGAACTTCACCACCGTCAGACGAACTCGAGAAGTAGTCGATTCGCTTGTAAACAGCGTGGTAAGTTTCTCCAGAATCAACGTTCACCGTAATAACTTTATAACGGCTTTCTGAATCGATAACATATGTCTGCTTTGGATTCGGATTCTCAGCAGTCGGTTCTACAACCTTAGTTGCCCAACCCTTAAACACGTAGTGGTAATGCTGGTCACTGTGATCCTTACCGAATGCTTGCGGCACGCGGATTCTAACATCCTTACCCTTATAAACGTACGCAGTAAGCGTAGTTTCTTCGCCAGCATGAGGATTAGCATTACCGCCATCGCGACCAATAATAGTGCCTTCATCGTTCTTGCCAGTAAAGGTAATCGGAACGTAGTCGTTAGCATTCTTGCTACCGTAGTCAGTAGCCTTAAACTTCTCCCACTCGCTTCCGTACACCAAATCCGGCAGCGTGCGGTACAGCACTTCAGTTTCAGCAATGTTGCCATCAAGATGCACTTGCACTTTAATCTTGTGCAAGCCTGGAGTGTTGTCAAACTTTTCGTCTTTACCGAATGAGAACGTAGCATCACTTGGATACTCATCAGCATTCGTTATAAGAGCTTTAGCTGCAGTTGGATCAGCCGGATTCAAAGTATCTATTGGCTTCAAAACCTTAGTATCAATTGCAACAGGAGCTTTTATCTTGAAGTTAGCAGTGTAAATTACCTCAGGATTGTTCTGCTCTTCGGAGCGAATCGGCAAGCGATTTACACCATCGGAATACTGAAGCGTATGCGAGCCAACTTCAGACGAACCGACTTTCGAAGTCCAGCCTGCAAACTCAAATCCAGGCTTTGCTTTCACTGTTGGAAGTGGCATTTGATAAGCTTTTGTGCCCTTAATTGCGTCGTACACAAGAGCAGAGCCGTCAGCTACATCCTTGTTCTGCCAGTCAACAACGCTGCCCATAGAGTCTTGACCATCAGCCACTTTAAACACGTAACGCGTGTAGTGATCTGGGCGAGCTTGATAATCGTCCTTACGCTTAAGCACGCGTACGTCATCATATCTAAATGTGATAGTACGAATATCGTCAGCTTTTTGCTTGCCGTAAGGATCAGTAACGTATTCAATACGCTGCTGCGTATTTTCTGGCTTAAAGCCTTCAATAGGCTTGTAGAATACTACGTCATACTTTCTATTTACAGAGCTAACTTCGCTTTCTGGAAGAAGCTCCTTTTCTTTACCGTCCTTACCAATAGTTACATAGCGAACTTTGTACTTGCGCATATTATAAGTTTGGTAAATAAACTCGCCAGTATTCTCAGATTCAGTACTCGAAGCTTCAAAGCTCGTGAAATGCTTATCTGGGAAGTGCGTTTCGTCACTATAGACTGCTTCCGCATTGTAGCGCAAATGCTCGCGCAAGCCGGAAACCGTTTGCTCGGCGGTATGGTCTACCATCGCAGCTTTGGCTTCTTTCGTAGCAGCATCCTTATAGTCAGAAATCGTGTATCCAGGCTTTAAGAATATATGCTTAAAAGTGCCCTTGTAGCGAGTATCCTTCACCCACACTGCGTTAAGCGTTATATCTTCTACTACTTTGTTGCCAAAGGCGTACGGCAAAGTTTTGCCATTCTTGTTGATTTCCCAACCGTAGAAGTCGTAGCCTTTGCGAGTTGGAGTGCCTATTTCATCCTTTTCGTCAATAACATGGTAGCGAGCGAACTCCTTTTTCTTAACTACGTTTGTGCCAGCTACCTCATTACCGTTTCCATCGGTATTTGGCATATTGTAGTTAAACGTTACCGTGTGCTTAATATTAGTTGGCTTACCCCACGCAGCATAAAGCTTAATGCCATTAACTGGCATTGTAACATCTTTAGCTTTACTTTTATCTTTGCTTTCACCTTTAGCATCTTCACTCTCGCCATTTATAAGCTGACTACCAGCTTGATCAACAGCCCAGCCTTTAAACACGTAGTCTTTTGGCAAATTGTTAGGACGAGTGATGGAGTAAGTTTTGCCGTTAAGTGTGAATGTGTACTTGCCATCGAACTGAGTTGCGGTGTTATCACCACCCTCTTTAGTTACAGAATCATCGTAAGACTTAACGTTGCCGTATAGCTCTTTGTCTTCGCCCGTCAAATCTTTTTTGCCGCGCTTAGTCAAGCTATACTCGTACGGCAATCTCTCTTTAGCAGCGACATTGCCATCTGTTATAGCATTGCCATCCGCATTATAAAACTGCACGTCGTACGACTTGCGGTCGTACCTAAATTCAAGTGGTTTGTTATCATTAAATTCATCTTCATCACCTTTATAATTTTCTTGTTCATCTACTGGAACGCCCCTATACTTTCGAAATGCTAAATGATACTTTTTAGCAAAAGCTTTCTGCTCATCCTCACTTAAATCATCCCAATTCCCATGAGCATGAGATTCGTTATACCACACTTCCAGATTATCTTTAAAGTCGTCTGAATCTAACGCATCACCAACTTTTGTCTTATCATAACCATCAGCAGGATTAAAACCAGCAATAGATGGAGCTGGATAATCATAGCCAGTGTTGGGAGTATCATCTTTGCTATAAGAATCGGTAGAAAGCTCATAATCGTCATCGCTTGCTGTACCACCCTTTTTAGCGGATGCAATACTTTGCTTCCTAATAATCACCTGTATAGGCTGACTTTGATCACTGCTATCAGCAGTAAGCAGACGCTGATTATCTTTTAACTCATATTGTTTTGCATCAGGATTCGAAGGGTCATCACTAATTTTAGGCGCTTGGTTCTTACCCACTACACGCCAACTAGGGTCAGCAAATTCTTCTTTAGTAAAACGATACGGAGGAGTGTCACGATACTTTACATCCCCCGCAAATCCAAGCTGCCACCCTAAAGAGCCTTTTCCCTCTTCACTAAAATATAATTCATTTACATCAGGCCAAATATCAGTAAGCTTTTGACCGTAACGAACATTTACGCGGTAGCCTTTATGGTTAATTTTAGCGCCATTATCATCCTCATCTTTACCTTCATACTTCGTTGAGCAACCGCCACCGCCAGCATAGCAATAAATAGTTGTTTTGCCGTTTTCATCTTTTCTTTTTATAGCAACATTGTCACCGCTATTGACGCCAGCAGGCTTAGCAAAAATAAGCTCATAAGTATTGCGGTCGTAAACTAAGTTAAGAGTGTTGTTTAAGTCGTTTGCGCAAAGCTTCGCTTTACTACGTTTGCCTAAATCTGGGCGACCCTGCACAAGATTATGTTCCTCACTGTTAAGCTCTTTAGTCAGCTTCTTATTCACGTGGAAGTAGCGCGTGAATAAGTCCTTGCCCTTGTTGTTAGCATCACCAGGATGCTCAGTATCATACCCGTCTAAGCTTGTTACAGGCGTATCGTTCATCCAGTTGAACTTTGAAATTAAGCCATCTTTATGATTATTCGCATCTGTACCTTGCAACTCTTCTTTTGTTAAGCCAAGCTCCGGGTTCGTTACATAATCAGTTTCGCTTTTACCATTAAGCTCATCAGTATCTTTAGCAACACCAGCATCATCCATCTTATCGAGCACAACGTCGCTATCAGTTTGCACATTCGTGCGCTCAACAAGACCAACAAAGTCGTAGTTTACAAGCGAATCCGGATGCTCTTTGTCTACCAAATCCGCCTTCTGTACCCACACGTTCACGCGGTAGCTGGTAGTATTGTTAGCTTCCCAAACTGCGCGGAATCGCACATTGTGATCCGGCATCTTGTAGTTAGTAGAATTTCCTTTAATTAGTGGACTACCAGAAGTATTTGATTGATTAGTATCCCCTGGTTTTACTACCTGCCACCCAAGGAACTTATGACCACGATATGTAGGTTCTGGAACCGCAGGCACTTCCTGATCATAATACACTTTTTGAGCAGTAACATCCGTGCCGCCAGCAGAATCGTAAGTAACTTCATACGCCTTACGATAGTAACGAAGGTTCAAAACTAGCTTGTCTTTTTCATCTTCAGAATCAGAAAGTGGCGAGCTAATAAGATTATGCTCCGGCTCGTATCCTGGAATATACAGAGCTACAGCACTCACATCTGAACCAACAGTGCCAGTAACTTCAGTGACGTGGATACGTTCTTTTTTGCCATCTTTGTAAGTTACTTCAATAGTCTTGCCAACGCCAAGATTTGGAGCATCGTGAAACTCATCCTTATTATCGAGATCCTGCACCAAGTGACGCACATAGTACTTAGCTGTTTTAGGAGCGTAGTTGATATTCAACTCGCCGTAATACTGAATGCCGTCTTCTACTGCCGGTTGCGCAGATGATGAAGATTGCGAAGTTGTTTGAGATGACGAGGCTTGCTGGGCTTGAGCGCCGTTGTTAGCTCCAACAGCAGGCCTTTTCTTTACAGCATACTCAGTAATCAGCTTCTTACTCAAACGCAAGTAGCGCTTAGCATCCGCATCCGTACCGTCGTCAATAACAAACTTGCCTTCGTCGTTTTTAATGTAGTACTGATAATCCCCGGAATGGTATACAGATGGACGGTATCCAGCAGCCTGCGGAAGCTCAATGTATTCGTACTTACCATCTTTGTCAAGCTTATCGAAGTCTTCTTGGTCAATTGTAAGCTCATAAGGCTGTACAAGCTGCTTATTCGCAGCACCGCCAATCGTATAGCGAATTTGCAAATTGTACGTAGCTTTTGACTTAGTGTCGGTTTGTACCTGTTCGTTGGCTTGCTCTGTACTCTTCGCCTCTGGATTATCCGTATTCGGCTTAATTACCTGGCTGTCTGGATCAGTTGCTGCGTTATTAGTTGTTGTGCCAGCGTTCGGTGTGCCAGCGTTCTGTGTGCCAGAGGTCGGTGCAGGAGAAGGTGAAGGCGTTGGCTGATTGCTCGAAGTAGGCGTTGAGTGAGTTGTATCATTGTTCGGCGTAGAAGCAGATTGATTCTGGGAAGCAGAGTTTTGTGCAGTAGTTGAAGGCGTAGCGCTTTTATCTTTGCCTGTGGCACCTGTAGTTGCACCTTCTGCACTGCTTTGCGAACCTTGTGCATTGGTTCGTGCAATTGTATCTGTACCTGTGGTCGCTGCAGTTCCAGTGCCAGTGTTAGATTCTGCATTTGCAGGAGTTACAGGAGTAGACGATGCAGTTGTATTACCTGCAGGAGCCGCATCTGCAGCAGCTGGCTCTACGTTTGCAGGCTGCTGATTTTCAGCTGGATCAACGTCACCAGCATTTGCTTCCGGTTGCTTTGTTTCTGCTGGCTTCGCAGTTGGCGTTGATTCTGGCTTTACTTCTGCTGGCTTTGTAGCTGCAGTATTTGTAGTAGCCGGCTTATTATCAACATTCTGAACCGGTTTCGCAGTATCTGGCTTCGTCGTATCTGGATTAGTAGTATTTTGATGAGCTTGCCTATTAGCAGTCGCACTTTTTACAACAGAATTAGACACTGGCGCACTCACCGTAGCAGATTCAGCAGCACTTACTGTATTTTCAGTAACATTTGACTTTGAGCCTAAAGTTGCATTTTTAATCTCAGAAGTCTTTGTAGGCGTAGCAGACTGAACGTCATGAAGAGCTTTATCAGAATTTACAGACTTCACAGCACCTACAGAAGGCATAATAGGCATGGGAGAAGAAATTGCAACTGGGGTATTTTTCACACTAGTCAGCGGCTCAGAAGGAGACGCAGCCAATGCAGATGGAGATGCATTCGTTTCCAGCACAGATGCACCAGAAGTAGTTTCACTAGGTTTCTTATCTTCTTGCTCTTTGCGAGATCCCTCAGCCTCGCGCAACTGTTGCATTTGTGCATCATGGCGCGCAAGCTCTACAAACTTTTGAGTTTGAGCACTCTTATTGAGCACGCCAGCACCCCAACGCTGCATGTTCAATTCGTCTACATCAGGCTTACCTTTGCCCATTTTTTGCGTCATATTAGACGCATCGATAATATCTTTTTGAGTAGGCTGAAGCGCGGAAGCTACAACAGATGGCAGCATCATTGCCAAAGTTGAAGCAACAGCAACTCCAGCAACTCCCTTACGCAAAGCACGAGAACGCTTCACCGCATGAGCCTTACGAAGTGTTCTTCTTGGTACCACATCACCGTGTAAATCTTTACGCTCTGCCATTATTTCTCCTCACTCCAACCAATTTCAAGTAGACCACGCATACTTATAAATCTTCATATGTATCATACATGAATACAGTATATGGGCATAAAATAAACATTTGTTATAATCTTTTATTCATTACAAATCAACTACAACTCATATTTACGCTTGGCAAATAAAATCACCTAACTAATAGTATACTAATCAATACCCCCCCCCCAAAAAAAATCATCCGAACGACTATGCCGTGAGGAATAAGTGCTCAAGCAGTTCGTAACGTTAAAATATGATACAATGTAGAAATGTGTGCTCTAGAGCAACAATTGTTTGAAAAATCAAAAGGGGTCGATCGGTTTCGACGGCGATCTGTTCGCCGCGGGGAAGCGTGCCGAGAATGCGGAAGTCCACTCGTAAACGTCCTTTCGCAAAAGAATAAGTGCTAAATCTAATCGCACTGAGTTCGCTCTCGCTGCCTGAGCTTCGCGCCAGGATTAACCAGTGAGCAGCTGCTCCGTTCACCCACTCACGTCTTCGGAGTGGTGCTGAACGTCATAAGAAGACTTGCTTGAATTGCCGAGCTGCAGGGCAATTCAGGGACTTTGACTGTAGATATGCTCGCCATGAATTGTCTGCGATAACATGGGGGCAGAAAAACTGCCGCACGGCCAGCAGACTACGCACGTAGAAGACCGAGGGTACGGTCACCGGACCGGGGTTCAATTCCCCGCGACTCCACAAACGCAATAACGCCACTGCTCAAACAGTGGCGTTTTTTGTAGCAAAACCCAAATTATTTGAGTTATTTCCTAAAACCCAACGTTCCCAAGATTTAAGCTAAGCGTCAAAAGCATCTCCGAGATGGTGCTGAGTAGCGTGCTCAGTAGCGTCAGAACTATTGCAATCAAACTCCCCCGCATCCGCAGCATCAACAATCGCGAGCGCAGCTTCCGCAAGATCCGGTCGCAACGCGTCCAACCAGTAAATGCGTGCATCCCTACCAAACCAACCCATTTGTTTGCGTGCAAGTCGTCGAGTTTTTTGCGCAATATCCGCAAAAGCCTCATCCTCACTCCAAACGCCATCCAAATAATCCATAATCTGCTGGTAGCCAAGAGCACGAGCTGCAGTCACACCCAATCGCCCTCGAATTGCGCGCACCTCATCCACAAAACCCTGCTCACGCATAATTTGCGTACGTAAATCCACGCGCTTATCTAAATCTTCACGACGCAAATCTAAGCCAATTTGCACGCAATCAATCACATACTTATACTTCGGAAGCGTTGCGGAATAAGGCTTTCCCGTAAGCTCAATCACTTCCAGCGCGCGAATTGTACGTCGCGGATTGCGCGCATCCATATGAGCCGCAGCAACCGGATCCTTTCGTTGCAACTCATCAAAAAGCGCACCTGCTCCTTCTTTGCGCTCGCGCTCCTCCAAAGCTGCACGAATAGACTCATCCGTGCCTGGGAATGTAATATCATCCACAGCAGCACGAGCATACAATCCCGATCCTCCAACTAAAATCGGCCTCACACCACGCGATTGCAACTCACTAATACACTGCCTTGCCAAAGTTTGAAAGCGCGCAACCGTCATCGTTTCTTCAGGATCAATAATGTCAAGCAAATGGTGTGGTACTTCCGCCTGCTCCTGCGCACTCGCCTTAGCCGTGCCAATATCCATGTAACGATACATTTGATACGCGTCTGCGTTGATGATTTCCGCACGAATCCCGCGCTCAGCTAATTTTTTCGCAAGCGCAATACCAAGACTAGTTTTGCCTGAAGCTGTAGGACCAACTATTGAAATTACTTTAGGAATATTATCCTGCTTATTTTCAGACAAAATACACTCCCCGTCAAAATACTTTCCTAGATTTTGCTTGCGCGCAATCACCTAAGATATTTATATCACGCTTTGCAAAGAATATTACATTTACATACGCACTCCCAGACGTTTAGCAGTTTTTATAGTATTATTAAAAGACGTGATACTTGATCGTCATAACCGCGTAAACGCAGCAGAACTCTATGCGCGTCTTCATAGCAACGAAGCAGCTAATGAAAGCAACAATTTAAGTAGCAATGTAAGCAATACAAAAAATCAACAAAATTGCTCCCAATGCGACAAAACTAATTCGCTTATGCTTCCTGAAGACCAAATCGACGAATTTGTAAACATGATGCAAATTTACGAAGGAGCAATGTACGAAATAAGTACAAAGCTCGAGATTCTAGATAGCGAATTTCAGGTGCGATTCTCTCACGACCCAATTCACCACATGGAACGCCGTCTTAAATCAGTGCACTCAATTTTTGAGAAGCTGCAAAGGCGTCATCTAGATATTTCCACGCGCTCTATACGTGATAATCTTTTCGACGTAGCTGGAATTCGCGTAATTTGCAACTACTGCGACGATGTGTATTCTGTAGCGCAATATCTTTCTAAACAAACAGACATTCAAGTATTGCAAGTTAAGGATTATATTAAGAATCCAAAACCTAATGGATACCGCAGTTTGCACGTAATTTATGCAGTTCCTGTGTTCTTGTCTTCTGGAGCACACTACACGCCAGTTGAAGTGCAATTCCGAACTATTGCGATGGATTATTGGGCCAGCTTGGAGCACGCTTTAAGATACAAAGCCGGTTTGCCAGATGCAAAGTTGGCTGAGCACTCTCAAACCTTGCTCGATTGCGCACATAGCTTGCAAAATATTGAAACACAAATGCAAGGTATTCACCGCGATATTAATGGCGCTCCTCAAGTTGAAGAGGCACCTAATAGTAAGGCATAATATCAATGCGAAGCGCAAGATTACGAAATACTAAAATCAGCTTATTGTACGAACGTATAAATTATGCTGTATTTTTTTAGCATTTTCCCAGATGCTTTAATTATAATTGTGTGAAAACATTGTCTTGACAGCGTTTTATTTCATAGCTGTTAAGGAGAAATAATGACAAACTTTACTCAAGATTATTACGGAAGCGGTGCTCCTGAGGTTATTGACACTCAGGCAACATATGCTTTTGAAGAAGCAAAAAGAGTTTCAGTAGGACGCACTTATGGTGAAATGACGCTTGGATTGATTGTTACAACTCTTGTGGCACTGTTCACTCAGAGCGGTAATTTCTGGCTTAGATTTATGTTTGCAACCCGCGGATGGGGTTGGATGATGCTGGCAATTGCTCAGGTTGTGATAGCAGTTGTTCTTGGAACGCGTTTAATGAAGATGAGTGAGACAACAGTACGAGTTTTGTTCTATGCTTATGCTGCTTTAACAGGATTCACTTTAAGCTCAGTCTTTCAAGTATTTAGCCTTGGATCCGTGGCATTAGTGTTTGCTTTAACTGCAGGATTCTTCCTGTGCTTGACAATGCTTGCACTTACTACAAAAAAGGATTTGCTTAAAGCTGGTCCAATTTTAATGGTTGCATTACTTGTATTCGTTGTTGCGCAAATTATTATTTCATTTATTGGGCAAGATACTGGAACAATGCGTCTTATGGCTGGAATTGGCATCGTTATTTTTGCAGGTTTAACAGCTTACGATGCTCAGCAAACTCGCGCATTACTTGCACAATATGAAAATCAGCCTGAAATGGTTAAGAAAGTATCTATTTTCTGCGCATTCCAGCTGTTCTTGGACTTCATTAACATGTTCATCTACTTGCTAGAGTTGCTTGGAGATAATAGAGATTAGTAGTTCTGATTTTCTAAACACAAAACCCTGCTGAATTTGTTCGGCAGGGTTTTTATTTATGTGTTCTGTGTTCCAAACATGGGCGCGACGACATGCTTGAGCGCAGCATTGCGCGCGCGAAAGCAACTCGGAGCGCCGAGCTTGCTCAGGGTTGAAAGCACAGTGTGCTTTCAACGCAAGCGAGCCCTGCCTTCGTCAATCGAGACGAAGGCAGGGCAGGTTCGTGTGGTTGGGTTTTAGAAACTGGGTTGTGTTTTGTGTGCGCGACGACATGCTTGAGCATTAACCACAACCGTGCTTCGCATGCCAAATCGCGCTTTGAAGGAGCTTGAAATCCCAATGATTTCAAGCTCCTTCAAAGCGCGCACGAACATAATAAAGACCCCACGAGGAAACTCGTGGGGTCTTTATTAAGCCTTAGCTAATATTTTCAGTTAGAGAAAATACTAGGCAAGAATCTTGGTCACACGACCGGAACCAACGGTACGGCCACCTTCACGAACTGCGAAGGTCAAGCCCTCTTCCATTGCGATAGCCTGGATCAACTCAACAGTGAAGGTTGCGTGATCGCCTGGCTGAACCATCTCAACGCCGTCTGGCAAGGTGATAACGCCGGTGACGTCGGTGGTGCGGAAGTAGAACTGTGGACGGTAGTTGGAGAAGAACGGCGAGTGACGGCCACCTTCATCCTTGGTCAAGACGTAAACTTCGCCTTCGAACTTGGTGTGTGGGGTCACAGAACCTGGAGCAGCCACAACCTGACCACGCTCAACGTCGGTACGGTTGATACCACGGAGAAGAAGACCAGTGTTATCGCCAGCCTCGGCCTCATCCATCTGCTTGTGGAAGGTCTCGATGGAGGTAACGGTGGTGGTCTGAGTTGGACGCAAACCAACAATCTCAACTGGGGTGTTGATTGGGAGCTTACCACGCTCAACACGACCGGTGACAACGGTACCACGACCGGAGATGGTGAACACATCTTCGATTGGCATCAAGAATGGCTTGTCAAGATCGTGAGTTGGGGTTGGGATGTACTCATCAACAGCCTTCATGAGCTCCTTGACGGTCTCTACCCACTTCTCGTGATCTGGAGCGTCATCGTGCAAAGCACCGTAAGCAGAGGTGCGGATGACTGGGCAGTCGCGATCGAAGCCGTTTTCTTCGAGGAGGTCACGAACCTCTTCTTCGACGAGGTCGATAAGTTCTGGATCATCAACCATATCGCACTTGTTCAAAGCAACGAGGATCTTCGGGACACCGACCTGCTTAGCGAGCAAAACGTGCTCACGGGTCTGAGCCATAGGACCATCGGTAGCAGCAACCACGAGGATTGCGCCATCCATCTGAGCAGCACCGGTGATCATGTTCTTCACGTAATCAGCGTGGCCTGGAGCGTCCACGTGAGCGTAGTGACGCTCAGCGGTCTGATACTCGATGTGTGCGATGTTAATGGTAATGCCGCGTTCCTTCTCTTCTGGAGCGGCATCAATCTGATCGAAGTCATACTGAGGGTTCAGATCTGGATACTCGCCATGCAGCACCTTAGAAATAGCCGCGGTCAAGGTAGTCTTACCGTGATCAACGTGACCAATGGTACCAATGTTAACATGCGGCTTAGTACGCTCGTACTTTTCCTTTGCCATGTGTTTGTCCTCCTGGACGTCTCGTAGTTTGCCTCACACATTTGTGAGAGGTCTTTCGCTACATATTACTGGGTTTCTGGGTTAGGTGCCACTTCGGTGCCAGAACCCAGTCAACGTAGGAAATTCTAGCGTTGACCGGGGACAGAAAACACCGAAGTAGCGTGCGCTTTATTCGCCGCGCTGAGCCTTAATAATCTCGTCCGAAACGGCCTTCGGGACCTCCGCGTAAGAGTCCATCTGCATGGTGAACATTGCGCGGCCCTGAGTCTTAGAACGAAGATCGCCAATGTAGCCGAACATTTCGCTCAGCGGCACCTTGGCATCGATAACTTTCACGCCAGTAGCATCAGTCATAGACTGGATGTTACCGCGACGAGAGTTCAAATCGCCCATGACATCGCCCATGTACTCTTCTGGAGTACGGACTTCGACAGCCATAATTGGTTCGAGAATTACCGGATTAGCCTTAGGAGCAGCTTCCTTGAAGCACATGGAACCTGCAATCTTGAAGGCCATTTCCGAAGAATCGACATCGTGAGTCTGACCGTCGGTGACGGTTGCCTTTACACCCACAACTGGGAAGCCAGCCAAAACGCCGGATTCCATAGCTTCCTGCACGCCTGCATCGATTGAAGGAATGAATTCCTTGGTGATGTGGCCGCCGGTAACTTCGTTGACAAACTGATAGGTTTCGCCAGATTCTGTGTCGAGAGGCTCGAAGTTCATCAAAACCTTTGCGAACTGACCAGAACCACCGGTCTGCTTCTTGTGAGTGTATTCCTGGTTCATAACAGCCTTACGAATCGTCTCACGGTAAGCAACTTGTGGCTTACCAACGTTCGCTTCGACCTTGAACTCACGACGCATACGATCAACGATAATGTCAAGCTGAAGCTCGCCCATACCGGAAATCAAAGTCTGACCAGATTCCTCATCGGTCTTAACCTGGAATGTAGGATCCTCGTCAGAAAGCTTAGCCAAAGCCAAGCTCATCTTTTCCTGATCAGCCTTCGTCTTTGGCTCCACAGCAACCTCGATAACAGGATCTGGGAATGTCATGGATTCCAAAGAAATTGGGTTCTTTTCGTCGCACAAAGTATCACCAGTGCTGACGTTCTTCAAACCAACGAAGGTGTAGATGTTACCAGCTTCAGCTGAATCTACAGGATTTTCCTTATCAGCATGCATCTGGAAGATCTTACCAACGCGTTCCTTCTTGGACTTCGTGGAATCGTACACGGAATCGCCTGGCTTTACTTCGCCAGAGTAAACGCGCACAAACACGAGCTTGCCATAGAATGGATGGGTTGAAATCTTGAATACCAATGCTGCAAATGGATCTGTATTAACTGGCTTACGGTCAATTTCAACAGATTCGTCACCTGGCTTGAAGCCCTTAATAGATGGAACATCTTCTGGGCTTGGGAGGAAGTCGACAACAGCATCCAGCATTGGCTGAACACCCTTATCCTTGAATGCAGAACCGCAAGTTACTGGGAATGCCTTACGCTCAATGGTAAGCTTACGGATACCAGCGCGCATTTCTTCTTCAGTAAGTTCGCCAGTTTCAAGATACTTCTCAACCAGCTCATCGTCAGCTTCAGCAACCTGATCCATAAGCTCAGCACGATACTGTTCTGCACGTTCCTGCAAATCTTCAGGAATGTCAACGGTGTCATAGTGAGCACCCATATCGTCCTTAACGTCATTCCAGACGTAAGCCTTCATACGAATCAAGTCAACAACGCCAACGAAGTCGTTTTCAGCACCGATTGGAAGCTGAATAACGAGTGGAGTTGCACCGAGCTTCTCCTTGATGGTCTTGACAGAATAGTAGAAATCAGCGCCAAGCTTATCCATCTTATTGATGAAGCAGATACGTGGGACGCTATACTTATCAGCCTGACGCCACACGGTTTCGGACTGAGGTTCCACACCTTCCTTACCATCGAAGACTGCTACAGCACCATCGAGCACGCGAAGGGAACGTTCCACCTCAGCGGTGAAGTCCACGTGGCCTGGGGTATCGATGATGTTGATCTGATAGCGATCATCAACATCATGAGTCTGACGCTTCCAGAAGCAGGTAGTTGCAGCAGACTGAATAGTAATACCGCGCTCCTGCTCCTGAGCCATGAAGTCCATGGTAGAAGCACCATCATGAGTTTCACCGATCTTGTAGTTCTTACCAGTGTAGTAAAGAATACGTTCGGTGGTAGTAGTCTTACCAGCATCAATGTGCGCCATGATGCCGATATTACGAACCATATTCAGGTCGTTAAGCACATCTTGTGCCATATTCTTATCCTTAGCTCTTTAAGATACCGATTATCTTGTGGATTACCAGCGATAGTGAGCAAAAGCCTTGTTTGCTTCTGCCATCTTGTGGGTATCCTCGCGGCGCTTCACGGAAGCACCCAAGCCATTGGAGGCATCGAGAATTTCGTTGGCCAAACGCTCAGCCATAGTCTTTTCACGACGAACACGTGAGAAGTCAGTAAGCCAGCGGAGGGAAAGAGTGTTTGCACGAGCAGGCTTAACTTCGACTGGAACCTGGTAAGTTGCGCCACCAACGCGGCGAGAACGAACCTCAAGATTTGGACGAATGTTATCAAGAGCGCGCTTCAATACAGAAACTGGCTCCTGCTCGGTCTTTGCCTTCACCTGCTCAAGAGCGGTGTAGACGATGTTTTCTGCGATGGACTTCTTACCATCGAGAAGGATTTTGTTAATCAACTGAGCCACGACGGTCGAGCCGTAGATTGGATCAGGAAGCAGTTGATGCTTTTTTGCAGGTCCTTTACGTGACATGTTTTACTTCGCCTTCTTTGCTCCATACAGGGAACGACCCTGCTTGCGGTCCTTGACACCCTGGGTATCTAATGCGCCACGCACGATGTGGTAACGCACACCTGGGAGATCCTTCACACGGCCACCACGCACGAGCACGATGGAGTGCTCCTGCAAGTTGTGACCTTCGCCTGGAATATAGGCGGTTACTTCAATACCAGAGCTGAGGCGCACACGAGCAACCTTACGAAGCGCGGAATTTGGCTTCTTAGGAGTGGTGGTGTACACACGGGTGCACACGCCACGACGCAGCGGGCTACCCTTCAAGGCCAAAGTCTTTGACTTTTTCGGCTTGGCCTGACGTCCTTTACGGACAAGTTGTTCAATCGTAGGCAACTTAAGTTCTCCGATTCATTGTTATTTTCTATTTGGTGAAAACCGCCACACTGCAGCACACCATAACCAAAGAATCGGTTAAAGAGTAAAAGCCACAGTCCACCGGCCCGATGGCCCTCGCGCCTCCAGCCACACATTACTGCGCACTATCTTTGGCACTTGGGATATCCCAACACGCACGCCTATAACATAAGGCACGCCGTTGGCACACACGAATTACTATTATACACCTAATCTTGACAATGCAATTAATAAAGTTTTAAAACCCTATTTAAGAATTGGACGCACAGGAGCAGACACATCTAAGCTGCGTTTGTTTCCAATTTTACTAGGATCATCAATAATCTTGGCAACAATAGCTTTCTTTAACTCAATCTGAGACGAATTGCCCCATATAATAGTTTTTTTAACATCCCCTAATTCTGTTTCGACAGAATCTTGAGTTTTTGCACTAACTCTCGTAACTCTAGCTCGCAAAGATTCCGAAAGTGAACTAACAATTTTTACAGCTTCAAGTACCGCTCTATTATTCAAACTTCTTTGCACATTTGAAACTTCAATAACAGGTATTCCTTGTGTTGTAACTTGAGCTACGGCATTTAACACGCGACCTTTAGCGTCAACAGCAGTTAATTTATTGCTATCTCGAGTTTTGAGCATTGCTGCAGGACGTTGCGCATGTACAGAAACATGCAAACCATTAGGAAAATTCTTAGAAACTTTTGCTTCAGTTACGCCAGGAATATCGTTAAGTTGGTTAATTACTTCTTGAGAAGAAACTAAAAATAGTGATTTACCAACCTGAGTTGACGCAATTGAAGCAATTTTTTGCTCACTCACCCACTCGTTAGATCCAGAAATACTTATATCGCTAGACTTAAGAAGAAAAACTGGCGAGAAGAATAAAAACCAAACAATCGCCGAAACAGAGGCAATCACTGCAAGAATTGCAAGAATTCGTTTAACAGTAAATTGCAAATAAGCAGATTTACGTTCTTTCAAACGCTCTCGAAAATTAATTATTCTAGGACGAGTAATCATTCCAAGAGAACCAGAAGTTTGACTTAAAGTTTTTCTTACAAAATCAAGCTTCGGCAAAAGTCTAGCGTCAACAAACTTACCTTGATGATTTTTTTCATTAACATCAGCTACTCGTATTTGCGATGTGTTTTGGCTGATTATATGCCTTTGGAAACGCTGGTCTTTGCGCAACGACGAAGCAGATCTAGGTTTAGAAATATGAATTTTTTCATCACGCGTTTTTTCGATACTAGATTTTTTTATATTAGATTTTCCGATATTAGATTTCGCACCACGCGCTACACCACGCAATACACCACTACGCAATTCATTATTAAGCAATTCAGCACTACGAGACGCACTACTACGAGACGCAATGCTGCTTGATTTATTACTACGAGACTCTTCAGTACGCGCAATATTAAGACTTGAAACGGTACGACGATGCGAATTATTTGCATCAGCATCGTACGATTTGCTTGACCTCACGCGACCCATAATTGCCTCTCGTAATAATTTATATTTTAATCGCTTAATTTCAAAGCACTACAATGCTTCTAGCATAACAGACGTCATAGCAGTAATACTTCCTGCACCAACTGTAAGCAGCACATCACCAGATTTTGCACGCAAAGCCAGTTTCAACGCAGCTGCGCGCATATCGTCAACCGCTTCAATTTTTACATCAAGATTCTGTGATTTTGCAGCTTTAACAATAGTTTCAGCATTAATATTTGGAAAATCTTCCTGCTTTTCGCGAGCTGGGAAAATTCCTGTAACAATTACATCGTCTGCAAGAGCCAAAGATTTTGCAAACTCATTAGCAAAAGCCTGCGTTCTGGAGAACAAATGAGGCTGAAACAGCACGCGAAGAGTAGAAGAAGTGTACTTTCTTCGAGCAGCGCGCAATAATGCAGCTATTTCAGTTGGATGGTGAGCATAATCGTCCACAACTGTTACACCATCAACACATCCACGAATATCAAAACGACGAGACGCACCTCGGAAGCTTTCTGCACCACGAGCCGCATTTTCTGGATTCATACCGAGCAATACTGCAGCAACAATAGCTGCAGAAGCATTAAGAGCATTATGCAAACCTGGTATTAACAAGCTAACTTGCACCTTGTTCGAACATTTAGTATGCTCATCCAAAATTTTTTCTGGCAATACAAGCGTAAACATTTCGCGACCACTTACAGCTTGCTCATTTTCATGCTCAATACTTGCGAAGATAGCTAATTTTTGTACGCGCGAGCTGAGTTTTAGGCTCCAAGTATCCAAATTACCGTAAGCAATTGTTTTGTTTAAAATATTATCCGGCATAGCTTCAAGTACTTTTCTAGCACCTTCGTCTTCTGCACAAATTATTACGTTATTAACAGCATGACTTACGTGCTCAACAAATGCTTCTCTGTATCGTTCACTAGAGCCGTAATGATCCAAGTGATCTGCTTCAGCATTTGTTACGATTGCAATACTTGGGCTGTATTTTTCAAAACTTCCGTCAGATTCGTCAGCTTCAGCAACCATAACAATTCCATTACCAGCATGACCGCCGTCTAAAACTGTTCCGTCTGCGGCTTGAATAGATCCGCCGATTGCGTAGCTTGGATCAGCCAAATCGCCTACTGCAGCCACAGTTAATATATGAGAAAGAAGTGAGCTAGTAGTTGTTTTACCATGCGCTCCAGCAACAGTCACACCAGTTTTTGCAGATAATAATAACGCAAGAATATCGCTGCGATGAACAAGTTTTATGCCGCGCTCATGTGCTGCCATAATCTCCGGATTGCTCGGTTTAATAGCACTTGAATACACGAGTACATCTGCATGCTCAACATGTGAAGCACTTTGTCCAATTTCTACTTCAATACCTAATTCTTCCAAGCGTTGAGTGTGATCATTTGCTTCACGATCGCAACCGCTTACGCTTACTCCCTCTTCATGCAACATTTCTGCCAGAACACTCATTCCAGCTCCGCCAATGCCAATAAAATGCACTCGCCCTAGTTTTGAAATAGTTTGCGAATCATCAAACGCTGATTTTACTGGGTTTAAATCAATGTTGTTATGAGATGAAGTTGTATTGCTATTAAGATTAGTCATTACTTTCTGCCTTCTTTTGCGATTTCAAGAATACGCTTCGCCATAACGTCTGCAGCATCACGAATACCATAATTCCAAGATTTAGTGCGCATAGCTTGTAATTGCTTTTTGTTTTGCAATAAAGCTAATCCTTCATCTATAAACCACTTCGCATTGAAATCAGCATCATTTACCATTAATGCTCCCCCTGCATTTACTACAGGCTCAGCATTGAAACGCTGCTCGCCGTTGCCAATAGGCAATGGCACGTATACAGCAGGTAAGCCAAGTGCAGAAATTTCTGCAACCGTTCCAGCTCCTGCACGACATATAACTAAATCTGCACAAGCAAAAGCCCAATCAATACGCTCTAAATATTCTGCAATATGATAATCGCCACAACCAGCATGCTCTGGTTTAATATCATTTATTTGCGATTCGCCTACTTGCTTTGCAACTATATTTCGTACTTCTTCCGCTTTTGCGCGACCAGTTAAGTGAATTACTTGCGCATGTTTTAAAATATCTCCTGCTGCTGCAGCAACAGCTTGATTTATGCTTTTTGCACCCAAAGATCCGCCGGTAACAAGAATAATTGGACGTTTAGGGTCAACGCCAAGTTTTTGCGCACCTTCAACGCGAGCGGAATCATAATCTTTTTCTAATCTTTCACACAATTTAGAAATAGCAGGTCTAAGAGGTAAACCAACTCTTTCAACTTTGACACCTTTTCGTGTGCGCAAATCAGTATTCCCATAAACTGTTCCAACAGCATCAGCCCAACTTGCACCCAAGCGATTTGCCATTCCAGATTTAGCATTCTGCTCGTGAATCACAATAGGAATATGCTGCGCATGAGCTTGAGAATATACTGGAGCAGAAGCATAGCCACCGAAGCCCACTACTATATCTGCTTTTCTAGCGGCTAGTATATTTCGCACTTTGCGTTTTTCGCGCATCCATCGAATTGGAAACTTAATTGCATCCAAATTTGGCTTACGTGGGAACGGCACTTTTTCTATAGTGTCAAGTTCGTATCCTGCATTCGGCACAAGACTTTTTTCCAAACCAACTTCTGTGCCAATTACACTAATTAACGCTTCAGGATTGAGCTTTTTAATCGCGTTTGCAACAGAAAGCAAAGGATTGACATGACCTGCAGTACCCCCGCCTGCAAGAACAATATGCACTTCCTGCTCAATAGCATTATCAAACTTCATTTCACTACCCTTGTTATAACTTTCATATTATAAAAAAGTTGTAAATACTTACTACTTCGATATAGTAAGTTGCGGATTGGAACGCATAAGACCATCAGCTACGCCAATTGCAACCAAACACATAACAAGCGAAGATCCACCTGCGGACACAAACGGCATAGGCACTCCCATAACCGGAAGTATTTGCACAACAACAAGAATATTAACTAATCCTTGGCCTACAATCCACGTTGCAATACACATTAATACGATTGAAATAAATTGCGATTTCGCTTTTAATGCTGAAGATAGTATGCACCAACCAATAATTACGTATAGCAAAATTACTGCTGCTGCAACCAAAAAGCCCATCTCTTCGCCAATAATAGCGAAAATAAAATCATTGTGAGCGTAAGGCAAATAATTCCATTTTTCACGAGAGTTTCCGATTCCAACGCCTAATAGTCCACCAGAAGCCATTGCATATTGAGCATGAATTGCTTGGAAGCAAACGCCTTTAGCTGCTTTTGCATCGCATCCGTGCAAAGTAGCAAGAATACGTCGCATACGATTTTGGCTTGTCAAAACAAGCATAGCGACCATAGCAATAGCAATAAAAATACTTCCTATCAGCCAGCGCGTAGGGAATCCACCAAGATAAAAAGCTATAAGTGCAATAAGAATAATAATTAAAGCAGTACCAAGATCCTTACCTGCAATAACAAGCAATAACGATACGCCGAGTCCTGCTGCTACAGGAATATATGCGCGCATTTGCACACGCTCATATGCTTGTTTTGCAGCAATCAAAGCTATTGGAAGCCAAATACATAATGCAAGTTTTGTAATTTCTGCAGGCTGCAAAGTAATAGGGCCGAAAGCAATCCAACCAGCATTACCATTAACTTCACGTCGTAAACCTGGAACAAATGTTAAGAACTGTGCAATAACAGAAATAATGTAAATAACAGCAACGTATCGTCTATAAACTGTAACTGGAAGTCGAGAAGCGAAAATATAGCCAATTAAGCCTAAAACGCAATACATTGTTTGGTTTACGCCTTGACCCCAAGGCGCAATTCCGTAGGTAATCATAGTTACTGAAGAACTAGAAAACACCATGAATAAGCCAAAAATCGACAGTATAACCACTGATACCCGCATGCCGTATAAGCACCACAGTGGGTTAGTTAAACTGCGCAAGCCAACATATTTCTTTAACTCTGAATCTTGAGTTTTGCGCTCTAACGAGTTTTTTGAGTAGTCTTTCTTCGAGGAAAATATTCCAGATACAGTATGCGCTAATTTTGCGTATTTAATTGACTTTGTCGGCTTTGCTGTATTTGCTGGTTTCGCTATCTTTGTTAGCTTTGCAGGTTTCGCAGGATTTACAGTATTTACAGGATTTGCTTGCTCTGCAGGCTTTACAAAATTAGCCCGTTTAGTTTGTTTCGCTTGTTTCGCAACTTTCGACTTCTTTACATCTTTTACAAATTTTACAGATTCATTGAAAGAAGAACCTACAGATCTGCCAACTTTAGTAACAGAATTACTTACGGACTTACTTACAGACTTTCCTACAGACTTTCCTACAGATTTGCCTAATTCCTTACCCGCTTTGCTTGCATACGCTCCTACTTTGCTTACGGACTCGCCTACTTTACTTGCTGAAGTCCTAATAGATTTTTTAAAAGATTCAAATTTTTGTTTTTGGGAAGAATGAGAAGAATCTGAATCTGCTTCAATATGATCTTCCATAATAACTTCTGAGACTTTGCGCGCTAATGAACGCAAAAACTTTTTAGGCTTATTACTGTTGAACACCATGATTATGCACCCATCGTTGAGATTCTTTAGCAAAACGATTGCCGCGATCGGCGTACGAAACAAATTGATCCATAGAGGCACAAGCAGGAGCAAGCAGAACAACATCACCAGGCTTAGCATAACGCCCAGCAGCTTCTACAGTTTGACGCATAACAGCCTCACCGAATGAAGAATCAGGATTTACAAGCGAAGTATTCTCAATATTCTCACAAACTAAGTCATCAACGCAATCATATGATTTAGCGCAAGAACCATCCTGTGAAACAATAGTTACTGGAATGTGAGGAGCTGAACTGTGAAGAGCTTCAACAATTGGACGTTGATCTATTCCAATAACAACAACTGCTTTAATCACATGAAGTTGGTTTGCAATTAAATCTTCAAAATGACCACCTTTAGCTAAACCGCCAGCAATCCAAACAACCGAATTATTAGCAAAACTAGCTAAAGATGCACAAGCAGCATGAGCATTAGTTGCTTTAGAATCATCTACAAATCTAATACAATGCGAAGGATTTTCATCTTCAGACATCAAAGTCGCAACTGTTTGAATGCGATGACCTCCAGGAGCAAATTCGCGTAAAGCACGAACTGAAGAATCTACGTCACCAGTTAAACCTAAAGATAAAGCTAACGCAGTAAGAGCATCAGCTAATAAATGCGGATACACACTGCCATCAGGCTCGCACAGATGTTTTAGCTCACGCAATTCGACAATAGGTTTTAGAGTGCCTTTAGTTCCTCCAGCAACACCGCTGTTATCGACAATCCAACCGTCTTTTACGCCAATTTCACCATCTTTAGGCTCTCCTAACGTAAAACCAATCTTTTTACAACCATCAGCAACTTGTGCACAATCTGCCAATTTGCTTACACGCTCATCTTGAGCATTGTAAACCAAAGCTTTTTGCACATTATTAAATACTTTTGACTTGTCACGAGCGTACGCTTCCATGCCACCATGCCAATCTAAATGATCAGCAGCAATATTAGTAATAGCAGCACAATCAAGAGCTAAAGAATCAGTGAAATGCAATTGGAAAGAGCTTAATTCAACGCATAAAGCATCATGCTCACATTCCAAAGCAGCATGTGACACAGACTTTCCAATATTTCCCACGGCTGGAGCATTTAATCCGCAAGCGGTTAGCATTGCAGAAGTCATTTCTGTAGTAGAAGTCTTACCATTTGTGCCAGTAATGCCAATCCAATAAGCAGGTTTATTCGTGCGATTAGAAGGTACGCGCAAGCGCCACGCTAATTCAACTTCGCTCATTACTGGAATATTGCGCGATGCAGCTTCTTGCAAAAATGGCGTGCGAGGGTTAAATACTGGAGATGTAACAACAGCATCGATTTTAGACCAGTCTATTGCTGAAAAATCATGTATATCGGCATCAGGCTTATTTTCGTCTGCAGTCACAGTCTCAGATCCAACAGCGCGCAAAACCTCAGCTGCGCCACGACCCGAAACTCCAAGACCTGCAACTAATACACGCTTAAAAGCAAATGCTTTATCGCTTGTGCACGACTTACAAGTAGATTCAGACGAAACAGATACTTCATTGCCATCGACAATATTCATATTGAAGCCTTCCAATTTTTGAAATTAAATAAGCAAGCCAGAATGCCCTGCCCAATCGGCGTAGAACATCATAAGTGCAGAAAGCACAAACATAAGCTCAATCATCCAGAATCGCACAACAACTTTAGTTTCCGTCCAGCCGAGCAATTCAAAATGATGATGAATAGGAGCCATTTTGAACACGCGCTTATGCGTAGCTTTAAAGAATCCAACTTGAATAACGTCACTTGCAGCTTCCATTACAAATAATCCACCCAAAATCACAGCCAAAAACTCTGTGTGAGTTGCAATAGAAAGAGCTGCAAATAATCCGCCTAAAGCCAACGAACCAGTATCTCCCATAAATACTTGAGCAGGATTCGAATTAAACCACAAGAATCCAAAGCAAGCAACAGCAGCGCAAACAGCAATAATAGTTAAATCGAGAGGGTCAGAAACAGCGTAAGAGAATCCAAAATGACCGCCTCCACGCACATGGTAGCTTTCCCAAAAAGCAATCAAAGCGTAACCAGCAAAAGCAATCATAGAAGATCCAGAAGCTAAACCATCAAGTCCGTCAGTCAAGTTTACAGCGTTAGACCAAGCAGCAATAAGGAAATTAACCCAAACAATAAATACTACGATTCCTACACCTTTACCGAGTATAGAAAAATCAAAAAATGGTTTTTCAATAAAACTCATTCCAGGTTGAGCGCTAGCAATACCAGATTGAGTTGGCAATAGCAATGACAAAAGCGCGTAAATACTTGCAAAAATAATTTGACCAGTAAACTTCGCATGTACAGAAAGACCAAGATTCTGCTTTTTACGAACCTTAGCAAAATCATCAATAAAGCCAAGCAAACCCATTGAAAGCATTGCAAACAGCACCAAAACAGCAGACCATGAAGGCGAGCGACCAACAGAAACATATCTATAAAGAGCAGAAGCAGCCCAACCTGCTACTACAGCAAAATTAATAACAACACCGCCCATAGTTGGCGTGCCGCGCTTTACTAAATGAGATTGTGGTCCATCTTGGCGAATGTACTGACCGTAGTGCAAACGATGCACTAAACGAATAAGCAAAGGTGTGCCAACAATCGTAACTACGAGCGACACCACAATTCCTACAATAAGCGCAATCACCGCTTAACCTCCGTTTACTGTTCTGTTTGCTATAATACTTAATTTATTAATTTCACACTTATATTGAGCATCGAGCAGTTAAATATTTGCCCAATGTTCAGCAAGCACGCTCAAGCCTGAAGCATGAGAGCCTTTCAATAACACAACACTACTCGGATGCTCGGCCACAATTTTCCAAACAATATCATCAGCCTCATCCGCACTGTGTACAAAATAGACTGCCTCATGAGAAGAAGGTAGTTTATTATTCCAAGAAGAACGCGCACCTTGAGCAATACAGTGAGCTAATTTATCTAAGTCAGAGTCCGTTTTCGAACCAACAGCAACAACCGCATCGACACTCGAATTTGCCACATATTCTCCAATATTTGTGTGCAATTCATCTTCGTTGCTGCCAAGCTCCAACATAGAACCAAGAACCGCTATACGGAAAGGTTTCGAAGATGCACTACAAGAATCATTTTCATAAGCGCACAAACCATCAATTCCTGCTTTCATAGAATCAGGATTTGCATTAAAGGAATCATCAATAAGTGTAAATTTCTCGTCATTCTTAGAAACTGTACTCAATTGCATGCGATGCGGGCTAATATGCGAAACTTTAGACAGCACAGAAGCAATATCATCTAAAGTCATTCCCAAATATCTGGCAACATTTGCTGCTGCAAGCGCATTCATAACATTATGCTCGCCTTGTATAGCAAGATGCACTTCAATATGATTCACTAAATCAGAAGAATTAATGCGTTCAGTGATAGTAAAAACTGCTTTACCAAAAGAATCTAACTTTATATTGCTAGCTGAAAGTTGGTAGTCATCTTTACTAGCTGATTCCAACAATCCGTTTTTAGCATTTCTACCAAACCAGCGCACATGCTTATTCTCTACAAGACAAGACATTGCAGAAACTCGCTTATCGTCGGAATTTAATACTGCTATGCCATGTGGCAAAAGCCCACGCACAATCTCACTTTTTGCTTGCGCAATTCGCTCAACTGAGCCAAATTCACCTAAATGAGCAACACCAACTTTAAGCACTATTGCGAGATCCGGAGGAGCAATATGAGTTAAATTGGCAATTTCGCCAACATGGTTAGCACCCATTTCTGCTATTAAAAATCGAGTATTACTGCCAACTTGCAAAGCAGTAAGAGGCAAACCAATATTATTATTAAAAGATCCAACAGGAGCAACTGTTTCGCCTAGCGTGCTCAACAAAGCCTTCAACATATCTTTCGTTGTTGTTTTGCCAACGGAACCAGTGATACCAATAATAGTGAAAGGTTTGTTAAGATTGCGGCGAAGTTCCAAATTATGTTTAGCTAGCAAACCCAGCGCTTCTACAGAATTATTAACAACTATTTGATTGAGATTAGTGCCTTCGACAACATGTTCAACAATAGCTACAACAGCTCCAGATTTTTCAGCATTCTTTACATAATCATGACCGTCAACATGTTCACCAACTATAGCTACGAACACAGAACCTTTACGGATTTGACGAGAATCACTAAAAACGGAATTTGCAACTAAATCTGTGTCACAACTATTAAACTCGTGCATTTCCCCATGAACAGCGTTAGCAATTTCGCTTATATTCATAGGCATCATATCAGCATAATCTAAACTCTTAGCATTGCTAGCACACGAAGTTTCAACACAACTCATAACATCCTCCAAATTAGCCACATAATTAAAAGCTCTTAAACAAAACTCACGCAATTAATTTATTTGAAAACTCGAATGAAATCAGCGCTTCAGCACAATTCAGTGCAATTCATGCGAAACTCGCAGCGCACTTTTAATAGTCCCACGACGAACACCAGCAGCTAACACCATTGCAATAGATAATGAAAGATGCCGCTGTACATCATTGCCACCAATTTGATCTGCTAATTCAGCTAATTCGTCAGACTCAGCCGATCTAGTAACGCAATAAGCGTGCTCTCTTCCAGAAAAACCATAACGTTGACGCAACGCATAAAAACTCATGCCGGTTGCATATGCCGGGTAAAGCGGTGAAGAAGATATCTTTGCGCTAATTTTCACATTTGAGGCTGCATCTTTAAATTCAGAATTAGGTTCAGATTCAGAATTAGTATCAGAGCTATCTTTAGACTCAGTATCAGATTGAGAATCAGATCCTGCGCCAGAATTGCTTTCATTCTGAATTTGCTCAACGCCAAGAACATCAATACTAACGGATTGCAACGCATTCTTAGCTAAAGTTGCAGAATTAAGTGCAATAACAACAGCTGCGGCACCATCTTCTGCACACACGGATAAAGCATGCTGTACATCGGCAATATTTAAAGGATATTGCAAAGACAATTCACGCTGTAATGAAGTAGATCCAGCATCACTAATAACACCAACAGGATTGCCTAACATATGCAAAAAATCAGCTAATCGCAAAACGTTAGCATGGATCTCATCATCATCGTCACCAGCAATCGCAAATATTGCGACGCATGAAGAAGGATCTGCATTAATATCGCAAGCAAGCTTGCCCAAAGCAACTGGATTAGCAGAAGAAACAAGCAAAGGTAGACCTAAATCTGCAGCCTCACCACGAAATTCTGGTGAAACTAATGCAGCATATGCCCCAGCATCACGTGCAGCCTCAAGCTGACGACGATCAATATGACCAATTGGCACAAATAATCCACCAGGACGTACATGACGCACATCATGAGCAATAGAAGTAATAGTTACCTCTGAAGCAAACGCAGGAACAACTTCAAAACCATAATTTTTTGCAGCAAAACCTAGCGTCACCCTAATTCTAGAGTATTCATCAACCGCACTCATTGCACACCCTACTTTATAGACAACAACATTGTAATGCGTACACTACCAATTCACAGGAACAGGATTTGTGCGTGGAGAAGAAGCTGGAATATCATACTTTTGCATTAAGAATTCTCCAATAGTTTTGAACAGTGGACCTGCAGTCATACCACCATAAATACCTTGTGGATCACGCAAAACAACTGTTATGACGAAGCGAGGATTATCTGCTGGTATAGCACCCGACCAGTCGCTGATTGTAGAGCTAAGTTTACCATCAGCGCCAGCAACTTCAGCTGTACCACTCTTTGCAGCAACACGATAACCATCGACACCGGCAAATCTGTGATAATGCTCACCAGAATTTTCCAAAGCATTCATCATTTGTGCAGCAACATTTTCATCCAAAACGCGCGTTCCTGCAGGGCGAGAAGACTTTGTAACCCTACCATTAGGATCTATAACGGATTTAACTATTGACTGACGCAATCTCACGCCTTTATTTGCAATAGTTGCAATCGCATTAGTAAGCTGCAAAGCATTCACTGCATAACCCTGACCAAACAGAACGGTATCTTTTTTACGACCATCCCAAGCTTGAACGCTAGGAAGCAAGCCGCGAGATTCTCCTTGTAAATTCAATCCCGAGTACTGACCAAGACCAAATTTATAAAGATACTCATAGCGTTTATCTATCGGATATTTTTCACCAGCCATAACCATACCGACGTTAGAAGATTCTGAAAGAATACCAGCTAATGTCCAACGCTCAACACCGTGGCTAACAGCATCATGGAATGCTTGACCGTTCTTATTGAGAGTATTAGGAACAGCAAATTTATCAGTAAGCTTATGCGCACCAGTTTGTAACATTCCAGACATTGAGAAAGCTTTACCAATAGAACCAGGCTCAAAGGTTTGGCTTACAGCTCTAGAAACATTCACCTTAGCTTGCGTTGTTCCAGCTTTAATCTCATCAGTATCTTCCAAAGCAAGTATTTCGCCAGTACGAACATCTTGCACTACTGCAATACCCCAAGTTGCATGATATTTTTTCTTGCCATCAAGCAAAACTTTTTTAACATACCAATCGACATCGCTATCGATTGTGAGCTTAACATCGCTTCCGTTGATTGCAGGCTTAGATTCAGTTACAGTACCAGGAATTTTCTCATTTCCTGCATTATTACCTTGATAACGCTGATATCCGTCTACGCCGTTCAAAGTTGCATCTTTAGTAAATTCAAGACCTGTAACACCAACCTCGCCTTTACGATCTTTAATATCTTTACGATTAACTTCATCGGCATTAGCAACAGCACCAATCACAGATCCAAGAATAGGACCGCTTGAATATACTCGTTCACTACTGTTCTCTGCATAAATACACCCAGAAAGATTCAAATCGTCAATGGCACGTTTCATTGCAGGAGTCACGTTACGTTTCAATAAAACGTAACGACCAACGCCAGCCAGCTTTCCACCAAGTTCTACAGAACTCATGTGCAAAATCGGAGCAAGCAAACGGGCGACCGCCACAGCGCCCGTGCCTTCTACAGGCTTGCCATTAAGCATATGACAGTTATGCTCGGTTTGTTTTGTGCAAGGAGTCGGCACAAAAGCCTGAGCATTAAGTGGATCTCCAATAATATTAAATCGCTCAACACTTTGAGCCAACACAGCACCATTAGCATCAAGTATGCGACCACGACGTGCAAGAATTGGTCGCACACGACTACGCTCAGCCTGAGCTGCTTGCGCTGTTGAACGAGCATTAATAATCTGTATAAAACTTAGCTTTACTATTGCACTAACACCAATTAACGCAAAAACAATTGCAATTACGGTGCACTTACGCGCAAATATCTGCTGAGAAGCGAAACGTTGTTTGATTAAGTGGCGCATCAATGTTTCTCCTGTTTTGCTTTCTGTTGATATTGACGATTTTGTTGTTCTTGTTTTTGAGTTTTATTTGAGTTATTAGTTTGTTTTTCGTGCTTAGTTTTCTCAGAATGACCATGTTTTCGTTTTGCTGCATAATCACTCAAGTCAATAGAAATAGAACCTTGTTGCGGAACCATTCCCATTCGTTGCGCTCTTGCAGGAAGTTCAGATTCCAAAGTATCTAATTTCGCTTGACGAGCTTCCACATCCTGATGCAAACGAGAAATACGCATCTGTACTGCAGTTTGGTCGAAGGAAATCTCTGCCATTTGCGTACGCAAAAGAAGCGAAGTCAACAACGTAACAACCATAAAAATCACAATAATCATGCAATTTACAAGAGGTACTTTGCGCGTATTGCTCCATGTCATAACCTTGCGGAATCGTTCAAGCACAGCAGAAGATTTACGTTGAGATGGGTTAAACGCCGAAGGAGCAGAATTATGTACGTATTCTTTACGAGTCGAATTATCTTTAGTACGACCAGCTGGAGCTGAAGCAGAAGACGCAGAAGAGCGCAAAACACGATTTTGCATGTTCAATACCATGTCAGCGACCTCCTTTTATAGCTTTACGACCAGCCGCCTCATCTTCAAGCCTTGGAATCCAACGCTCAGGAATAGGTCGGCATAATTCGACAGCGCGTAAACGAACTGAAGAAGATCTAGTGTTATGAACAATTTCTTCTTTAGAAGCCTTCATAGCTCCGCGAGTAAGAGCTTTAAAGAACGGCTGAGCATCGTCAGGAATAACAGGCATGTTTGCAGGAACATCGACGGTTAATCCTTGATTCATAAAACGTTTTACAGCTGTATCTTCCAATGAATGATAAGATTCAACAACTAAGCGACCATACTCACGAAGATGCAAAGCAATTTTAGGAAGAGTACGGTTCAATTTATCTAATTCACCGTTCACTTCAATACGCAAAGCTTGGAACACTCGTTTTGCTGGATTTCCAGTAGCGCGATGAGCTTTCGGAATTACAGAGTCAACTAAGCTAACCAACTGACCCGAAGTAGCAATAGGCTCCGTAGCGCGAACTTCAACAATACGACGAGCAATAAGAGACGCAAAACGTTCTTCACCATACTCGCGGAAAATTCTAGTTAATCCTCGAGAATCATAAGTAGCTAAAATCGTTGCGGCAGTAGTTGCTTGCGTTGTATCCATACGCATGTCAAGTGCCGTATCGTGAGAATAAGAAAAACCGCGATCAGTTTCGTCAATTTGCAAACTTGAAAGACCCAAATCCATAAAAGCAGCATCAATACCGTCAATGCGGTTTTCTCGTAGTACTTCATCAATCTCATCGAATGCCGCATGTGCAGGAATAAAACGATTCTCAAGGCCTTCACTACGCATTCTTTGCGTTGCTAACGAAAGTGCTTCAGCATCACGATCAATACCAATAAGTGTTGCAAAAGGCGCAGCTTTAAGAAAAGCAGTTGCATGACCAGCAAGACCTAAAGTGCAATCTACTACTATTGCGCCTTTATGTTGCAAAGAAGGAGTAACTAAATCAACACAATCTTGCAATAATACCGGTGCGTGAATAGCTGTAATGTCTTTCATAACATCAGTCATCACATCACCGCCGGAAGTACATCGTCAGCAATATCCGCATAACCTTGCTCACGATCGGCAAGATACTCTTCCCAAGCAGATTTATTCCAAATCTCTGCACGCGTACCAACACCAATAACAACAATTTGATCGCCCAAATTGGCGTAATCTCTTAACATTGGCGGCACAACAATGCGTCCCTGCTTATCTGGCTCTTCATCAACAGCGCCAGAAAGGAACACGCGAAGATAATCGCGAGCTGACTTGTTGCTCATAGATGTGCGCTGAATTTGCGTTGTCATACGCTGGAACTCAACCATAGGCAGCACGTAAACACAATGCTCTTGACCGCGAGCCATAACAAAACCAGTTCCGAGCTGAGAACGGAATTTTGCAGGAAGAGCAACACGACCTTTATCGTCAATTTTTGGAGTATAAGTGCCTAACAAAATAGGTGTTGCTGGATGAGTTGACACAGCTTCTTGATATTGAGAAGTATAAAAAGGTGCAACTGGCATAGCTGCAGCTTGTGCAGACGAATCAGCAGCGCCGGACGGAGTGGAGGTGAAAACCGGTGCTGGCATATATTGCTGCATTGCTGGCATAACAGTTGGAGGCATACCATAATAACCCTGAATTGACTGCTTAGATTGTATAGGTTGAACAGGCTGAACGTATTGTTGCTGAGGCACTTGTGAATCTTGCATTTGCAGTGGCATCTGCGATTGCTGAGAAACATTTGGATCAGCAGCTGATTGAGCCTGATTTATGGAATGCGCAGAGGAAGAATTGGCGTTATTGCGCGGTTGCTTATTAGCAGCACGACGTGCCATACTCCACCTCCTTAACTCAACATGTACTATGCCATTTACACGTTGCTCACCATTTTACCCCATTCCTCCCCAAAAATCCCCACTTTTTTACAAAATTTTTGATTTTTTTGAAGCAAATCACCAATAAAAACAAAAGACACGCATGCAGCGCTCAAGCAGGTCGTTACGAACGCAGTCGACCATCTGCACCAGTAACAAAAAACGACCAAAACTTTACAGCGGTGTAAAGAAACGGTCGCCTACGCGCGAAAAAACGGCAGAAACTGTACAGCGGTGTAAAGAAAAAGCCGTTTGCGCGCCAGAAAACGACAGAAACTGTACAGCGGTGTAAAGAAACGGTCGGCTACGAGCGAAAATCCGACAGAAACTTTACAATCGCGCTGCTAGCGAATCGATACACGCGTTAAATATTTTTGCAGTCAATAGAAAATGTCGAAAACATCTTGCGATTATGTATTTTCGACAGTTTTGGCTTGCGTTTTGTTTATTTCACCAAACGATTTGGTATTTTCGACATTTTAGTAAGCTGCAAAAATCGTAAAAACGCTTGGAACGCAGCGCTCAAGCAGGTCGTCAGCGCACACCAAACACAACCTAGTTTCCAAAACACAGCCACGCGAACCTGCCCTGCCTTCGTCTTTACTGACGAAGGCAGACCTCGCTTGCGTTGAAAGCACACCGTGCTTTCAACTCTGAGCAAGCTCACGCTCCGAGTTGCTTTCGCGCGCTAAATCGCAGCGCTCAAGCAGGTCGTCACGCTACAAACGCGGCAAATACTTCTCAAGTTCAAAAGGCGTAACCTGGCGACGGTACTCTTCCCACTCTTGATGCTTATTGCGCAAGAAGTACTCAAAAGCGTGTTCACCTAATACGCTTGCAACGAAGTCCGAGCGCTCCATAATCTTTAGTGCTTCATCCAAGGATTCTGGCAATGGCTGAATACCCATTGCTTGACGCTCAGCATCAGTAAGCTCCCACACATCGTCGCTAGTTGGATCGCACAAAGTCATTTGCTTTTCAATACCATCCAAACCAGCAGCAAGAAGCACAGAGTAAGCAAGATACGGATTCGCTACAGGATCTAGCGCGCGGAATTCCATTCGGCAAGAATTACCTTTACCAGGCTTGTATTGCGGAACACGCAGAAGTGCAGAACGGTTGCTATGACCCCAGCAAACATAGCTAGGAGCTTCCGCACCACCCCACAAACGCTTGTAAGAGTTCACATACTGATCAGTTACAGCGCAAATTTCTGAAGCATGATGCAAAATACCAGCCGCAAATTGACGCGCAATAAGAGACATATTAAATTCTTGACCAGCCTCATAAAAAGCGTTCGTATCACCTTCGAACAAACTCAAATGCGTATGCATACCAGAACCAGGCTGATCAGTTAAAGGTTTTGGCATAAAGCTTGCGTACATTCCGCGCTCAAGAGAAATTTCCTTAACTACAGTGCGGAAAGTCATAATATTATCCGCGGTAGTAAGAGCATCTGCATAACGCAAGTCAATTTCGTTTTGACCAGGACCACCCTCGTGATGCGAGTATTCTACAGAAATACCCATTTGCTCAAGCATACTGACTGCGCTACGACGGAAATCCATAGCCGAACTTCTAGGAACGTGGTCAAAATATCCACCTTCATCAATCGGCACAGGAGCTTTGGACCAATCATCTTGAGCTTCAAACAAGTAAAACTCAATTTCCGGATGCACGTAAAAAGTAAATCCTTTTTCTTTCGCTTTTGCGAGCGCAGTCTTTAAAACGTGACGAGGGTCTCCCAGCGAAGGCTCTCCGTCTGGAGTTAACACATCGCAGAACATGCGCGCTGTGCCTTCCGGACCTCCATGCCATGGAAGAATTTGGAACGTTGACGGATCCGGCTTTACAATCATATCGTCTTCTAGGACGCGAGTCATGCCTTCTATTGCTGAGCCGTCGAACCCTATTCCCTCTTCAAAAGCTGCTTCTAATTCAGCAGGGGCAATAGCAACGGATTTAAGCGTGCCTAAGACGTCCGTAAACCAGAGTCGAATAAAACGCACGTCTCGCTCTTCAACAGTACGTAGAGCAAACTCTTGTTGTCGATCCATAATAAGCCCCTTGGGTATCATCCGGTTGTATGCATAGTCACGCACATATGCATATTCACATGCAATTGTAGTGTATTATTTCGTATTGCGCTTCATATGTTGAGCTTATATGCAATGAATTTACGTAATTGTAATGAAATTTCTACTTTCTAACGCAACTTCTTCAATTTAATATGACAATTAATTGCTCAAATTATTTTTACTTTCTTTTGCCATATTTTTGAAATAGCTCGTACGCATTTGCATCGCTTAAATCGTCACTATTGAACATTTCTATATTTTGTTTTGAAAGAGTTTGAACTGTTTCCATGCCAATAGCTAAATCTTCTACTGCACGCGACCACACAGCTAACGCCATAGGCGCAACTATTTCTTGCGGTTCGCAATTATATTCGTAAACTTTTGCAGTTAATTTATCAGCTCTATTTGTAATGAGCATAACATCCATTCCACGGAAGAAATCAACAAATTTTTGCACTGCTTCTTCCGGCTCATTGCCGTCCAAATTTTTTAATACCGCAACAGCACCTTGCTCTTCATCGAAGCATCGTGCTGAAACACTAGCCATTTTGCAAAAAGCAGCCAACAACTGCGCAGGCTGCACATACGTAATCATTAACGCAACTTTTGCCTTATTTCCAAGCAGGCCTTGCAAATCTTCTTCAAAATTAGCTTCTTCAATATTGCGCATAGCTTGATCAAGAAAATCATTTTCTTGATTATCGTCGCTTTTTTGGTTATTTTCTAAATTTTCGCTATTTAAATTTTCTTGCGACTCTTCTTTAAATTCACGTTCAAATCCCGCGAGCGCATTATCTAATTCCGCATCAGTAAAAGAAGTGCGCACAGAATCGTCATTATTGCGTTCGTCGTCATTGTTGCGTTCGTCACCATTGTTTAACATATTCGTTATTTCCTCCCCTTTCAATGAACTTCTTAAAACATACCTAGTTTTATATTTTATCAAATTAGTAGTGCATATTTTCTACGCACTAGGCAAACAACTAGATCCAAAAACAATTTTCATTTCAGCAAACAAAGAAGTATCTCGCTTTACACGGAAACGATCCCCAAACGTAAGAACTTGCGCCTTGCCAGTATCATCGACAAGAGCCAAGCGCACTTCACAGCAGCCTGGGTGTCGGCTCAAAATGTCACTTAATTGCGCAACATGACCTTTATCTAGAACTTTACGCGGAATAACAACTGTTAAAGGTCTTTCATCCACTGATTCAAGAGTTGGTATTTCAAACTCTGTAGCACGCATTGAAACAGTTTCATCACGCACTTCAACTTGTCCACGAATACGCACAACTTGATCAATTGCAAGTTCTTGCGCTGAAGCTTCGTACACTTTGCCAAAGAACATGCATTGTATTGAACTTTCCATGTCTTCAACTGTGACAATCGCCCAAGCGTTACCTTTTCGAGACACTCGCCTATCTACGCTTGTAACTAGGCCTGCAATAGTTACTTGCTGACCGTCACTCATAGTTCTCGCTCTGTCGATCAGTTGAGCGATTGACATCTCACGTAAATCTGCCAAAACTGCAGACAATCCGCTTAGTGGATGATCAGAAACGTACAATCCAAGCATTTCTCGCTCAAAATTAAGCTTTGTCTTTTTATCCCACTCTTCAACATCCGGTACAGTAATTTGCATATCTCCCATACCGTTGTCGTCATCCGAGTCAGAAGACGAATCAAGATCAGCAAATAAATCAAACTGACCCTCTGCCTGCTTACGCTTAAGCGCAATCACAGAATCAATTGCAGGATCACAAATTTGAAACAGCGCACGACGATTTGAATCAATAGAATCAAAAGCTCCAGCTTTAATAAGTGATTCTACTAAACGCCGATTAAGTGCACTAATAGGAACACGTTGTACGAAATCCATAAAGTTTACGAAACGTCCGCGCTCACCTTCGCGCTCAGTAATAATATCGTTTACTGCTTTGTCTCCAACGTTACGAATAGCACCCAAACCAAAGCGCACAACATCTCCAACCGCGGAATACTCAAGAACAGACTCGTTTACATCAGGTTGCAAAACTTGAATACCCATGCGCCTTGCCTCGCCCAAGTACAGTGCAGTTTTGTCTTTATTCGTACGTTCGTTTTGAAGCAAAGCTGCCATAAATTCCACAGGATAATGCGTTTTTAGGTATGCAGTCCAGTAAGAAATCAAGCCATAAGCTGCAGAGTGAGCTTTATTAAACGCGTAACCAGAGAACGGAACCAAAACATCCCACACAGCTTGTGCAGCTTCTTCAGAATATCCGTGAGCTTTCATACCTTCAAAGAACGGCACTTGCTCTTTTGCCAGCACTTCCGGCTTTTTCTTGCCCATTGCTCGACGTAACACATCTGCTTTACCAAGACTGTAGCCTGCTAAAATACGCGCTGCAGACTGCACCTGCTCCTGGTAAACAATCAAACCGTAAGTTTCGTCCAAAACTTCCTTTAACGGCTCAGCAACTTCTGGATGAATAGGGATAATATCTTGCAAACCATTCTTGCGCTTAGCGTAATTCGTATGCGAATCCATATCCATAGGACCAGGCCTGTAAAGTGCAATCAAAGCCGAAATATCGTTGAAATTATCCGGTTTCAAAGTACGTAGAAGCGCACGCATACCGTCGGAATCAAGCTGAAAAACGCCTAAAGTGTCACCCCTAGAAAGCAGTTGATAAGTAGCTTTATCGTCTAACGGAATCTTAGTATAATCAATCGGATCCTTCCCATTATTTTCAATATTTCGCAAAGTATCGCGAATAACCGTTAAGTTAGAAAGCCCCAAAAAGTCCATTTTTACAAGACCGAGCGTTTCACAAGTGTGATACTCAAAAGTTGTAGTAATAGTACCGTCAGTACGCTCTAAAAGCGGTGAAGTGTTTGTAATTGGCTCCGAACCCATGATTGTTGCACAAGCGTGCACACCTGTTTGACGAATCAAACCTTCAATGCCCTTAGCTTCTTCCGTAATGCGATGAGTATCTGGATCCGTGTCGTACATTTCGCGAAACTCGCGCGCTTCAGCATATCGCTTTGATTTTTCGTCGAAAATATCGTGCAAGCTCATATCTTTGCCGTTTTTAGCAGGAGGAAGAACTTTCGTAATTTTTTCGCCCACTGAAAACTCGTAGCCCATAATACGCGCAGAATCTTTAAGAGCTTGCTTCGTTTTAATAGTTCCGTAAATAACGCACTGAGCAACTTTATCTCTACCGTATTTTTCGCCCACGTATTCAAGAACTTTAGCTCGACCATCCGGGTCAAAATCAACGTCAATATCAGGCAAGGATACTCGCTCTGGGTTTAAGAAGCGTTCGAAAATCAGACCATGCTTCATAGGATCAAGCTCTGTGATGCCCATTGCGTACGCAACCATAGCACCTGCAGCAGAACCACGACCAGGACCTACCATTACACCATGCGCTTTAGCCCAATTAATATAATCTGCAACAACTAAAAAGTATCCACAGAATTGCATTTGGCAAATCACACCGCACTCGTAATCGGCCTGCTTTAAAACTTCCATTGGGATGTTGTTATTGTAACGACGCTCCAAACCTTCCTCAACTTTTTTAAGGAATAGCGAAGTCTCATCCCAACCTTCCGGACAGTCAAATTGCGGCATAAAAGCGCCATCTTCACCGTCGTCGAACATAACATTGCATCGACGAGCAATCTCAAGCGTGTTATCGCAAGCTTCTGGAAATTCTTTAAAAAGCTCACGCATTTGCTCAGCGGACTTCAAATAGTATCCTGAACCGTCAAACTTAAAACGGTCAGGATCGTCAAGCCTAGAACCAGAATTAATGCATAACATAGCATCTTGCGCTTCACGATCTTCTTCATGAACGTAATGCAAATCGTTCGTTGCAAGAAGAGGTGCATTAAGTTTTTTTGCAATTTCAAGCAAGTCTTTAGTTACGCGCGTTTCAATAGAAAGCCCGTGATTCATAAGCTCAATAAAGAAATTGTCACGCCCGAAAATATCTTGAAACTCGCCAGCTGCTCGTAAAGCCTCTTTGAACTGACCTAAACGAAGACGCGTTTGAATAATTCCAGAAGGGCATCCTGAAGACGCAATTACACCTTTTGAGTAAGTTGAAAGCACGTCTTTATCCATACGCGGGTAGCGCATTACACGGCCTTCAAGATTTGCAACAGACGAAGCTTTAAGAAGATTTGTTAAGCCGGTATCGTTTTCCGCCCACAAAGTCATATGCGTAATTAAACCACCGCCAGAAACGTCATCTGCACGCTGATCTTCCGTGCCCCAATGCACGCGACTTTTGTCTTGTCTTGCTGTTTCCGGAGTAACATACGCTTCTATGCCAATAATTGGCTTAATTCCAGCTTTTACAGCCGTACTCCACATTTCGTACGCGCCGTGCATGTTGCCATGATCCGTAATTGCAACAGCCGGCATGCCTAATTCTTTAGCGCGCGCTACTAAATCAGGTATTTTTGACGCACCATCTAGAAGTGAATAATGCGTGTGATTGTGTAAATGCACAAAATTGGTTTCCGGCTGAGTCATAAAAGATATTCTATAAGCGAAAGTTGACTGAAAAAACGCAAAAACGTTACTTTAATAATGCTCGCATAGCTTCTAACGCGTGTTGCAAATCAAGAGGATAATGCGACTTAACAGTCACTGATTTACCCGTGCGCGGATGCGTAAAAGTAAGTTCCATAGAATGCAACCATTGACGTTGCAACCCAAGTTTTTGAGCCAAAACTGGGTTCGCTCCATACATTGAATCCCCAACCAAAGGATGACCTATAGACGAAAAATGAACGCGTATTTGATGCGTACGACCAGTTTCCAAATTAACACTTGCTAACGTTGCTTGACCAAAACGCTCAAGCACATCCCAGTGCGTAACAGCAGGCTTGCCGTCCGAAGTAATAGTAAAACGAAAATCAGATACTTTTGCGCGACCTATAGGAGCATCAATAGTTGCCTTATCTTGCGCTAAATCTCCTTGAACAAGCGCATGATATGTTTTTTTAACGATATGCTTTGCAAACTGATTTTTCATTACTTCATAGGCAAAATCTGTTTTGCAAATTATCATTAATCCGCTTGTTCCAACGTCTAATCTGCTTACGATTCCTTTGCGCGATTCGTCGCACAGCGTTGTTTTTATATCTATTCCAGCAGCTTCTAGGCATTCTGGAACTGTCGGTCCGCTCCATCCTTTTGCTGCGTGAGACGCCACTCCAACAGGCTTATCTATTACAACAACATCGTCGTCGTCGTAAATGATTGGAATATTACATACAGAAGATTTATTATTTCGCTCTTCTTTTCGTTCTGCACTTCCTTTTTGATCGACAACAATCGTATCTCCATCTTGTAAAATGGAGGATTTCTGTGATTTTCTACCTAAGATTTTCGCTTGGTTACGCTCAATAAGAGATATCGCATTTGCACGCGAAACTCCCATTAGTTTTGATAAACAAACGTCAAATCTGCAGCCGGAAAATTGGCTTGTAACTTTAAAGCAAATATCACTCATCGGCATGCTCTAAAAGAGGAATCCCAATCAAAATAAGGCATACAACTGCGATTCCTGCAAACATAAGCTCAATATCCGCAACGTTCCCAACAGACCAACCGTAGTTTATAAAATCTACGACTTTGCCATTCAAAAAACCTTGAGCATACTGCGCTCTATCAATGAGGTTTCCAAAAGCTCCAGCAAACGCTAGAGCAAACGCAATAGTCCAATACAAAGATTTTGTGTGCTTAATAGCCGCTATCATGGCACCACAAGCAGCACAAGCTAATACGCTAATAACCCATGTAAAAGAAGAACCTAAGCCAAATGATGCTCCAGGATTTCGTACAAGAGTTAAAGAAAGCAAGTGCGGCACAAGCTCAATGTTTTTCCCGTCACTAAGCGTCGACAAAGCCCAGAGTTTTGTTATGCGATCTAGCACAACACCAATAAAAACAATCAGTGCAAAAACGGCTACGCGAGTACGTAGCCGTTTCACACGCACATCTCTATGCGTCAATATTTATCCGATCTTTAGTAATTCAAATAGTATCGGTGCAGTGCGCAACATTTTAAAATATCAGTTACACACTGCTAAAAACTACTCTTGCTTACCAGATTCCTCACCCTGCTTCTGACCTAATCCAGCATAGGTATTTTCATCAGAAACTTGAGCAACCAATTGACCAAGGAAATCAGTCAAGCGAGTACGATATTCAGTTTCAAACTGCTTGAGGCTCTGAATATTCCCTTCAATAACTTGAGTTTGCTTCTCAAGATTCTCACGTACCTGACGAGCATATGCATCAGCAGCTGTACGAGTTGTAGAATCATAGTCTGCAGCACGATGCTGTACTTCAGCCTCATACTGGTCAGCTTGATCATGCGTCTGCTTAGAGTAATCATCAGCAGCTTGACGAACCTTACCAGAGTAAGCATCAGCTTCATTGTGAGCACGAGCAGCATAAGAATCAGCATCGCTGCGAGTACGAGTAGAGTAATCGTCAGCATCAGCATGAGTCTGTTTGCTGTACTCTTCAGCTTCAGAACGAGTACGTGCAGAATATTCATCCGCCTTAGCAACAGTTTCATTATAACGAGCTTGGCTTTCTTCAACAATTTGCTGAGCCTTAGCCTTGCCCTTATCTACATATTGATCATGCAATTGCATAGCAAGAGTCAACATTGCAGTTGCACGTTCTGGTTCAGAACCTTGTGCTTCTGCACCAGCACCAGCAATCTTTTGCAAGCTACCTGTTTCAGTATTTGGCTCCATCTTAGCAACCTGCTTTCGAAGCTGCTCTTCACGCTGACGGGACTCTTCCAATTGCTTGGAAAGTTCCTCAATCTTAGTGTTTTCTTGCTGAGTGACAACAAGCTGCTGACGAACAGTTTCAAGCTCGCGACCCAAGTTTTCGCTGCTTGCACGGAAGTCGTCACGCTCGCGAGTAACAGTTTCAAGCTCTTTTTGAACCTGCTTAGCATTGTCTGCTTGAGCAGTTTGAGCAGTCAACTGATCTACCTGTGCACCCAAACCATCTAACTGTTCCTTCAACTGCTGGTTTTGAGCAGTCAAAGCACGATTACTTTCTTCAGCTTCACGCAACTTAGTTGCAGTAGCTTCAAGTTGGGAAGCAGCTTCATTTGATTCACCCTGCTTCTTAGAAGCATTACGCAATGCCTCATTTTCTTTAGTTAAGGATTCTACCTTAGAAGTTAACTCAGCAATCTTCGTATTCAAACCCGCAACATCACGGCCAAGAGATTGCGTGGAAGCCCCTAGGCCCTGCACTGCCTGCTGACCGAGTGCTTCTATTGTTTCTGTAACCTGATCGAGAAACTCGTCGACCTCGTCAACGTCATAACCTCCCTTAAAACGTACAATTTGGAAGGTATGCTCTCGAATGTCCTTAGGCGTCAACAGAGTCATATGCTTTACACCTCGCTTTTTGGGCACAGCCCTTTGATATATATCTATTCGATGCTATCACGTCCGCAGAAAATTAGTGCGGTTAATACAAAAATTTATGTAACAAAACGCCGCTTTTATAAAAATTACGCGTTGAAAAAACATAAACTCATCTATAACCAAATTTGAAGAACGTACAAAGCAAAATATAAAAGCATATAACTTACGTCAATACTAATTTTTCCACAACGAGTTGGCGGAATAAACTTGCGCAATACGCGTAATGGCGGTTCTGTTGTGAAATAAATAATCCGTATTAGAAAATTAAAAACACCTCTAGGACGCATACGAGGAACAAGCACAAATAACCAATCTGCAACCATTCGAATAATCATTATTATCAAATAAGCGCGTATAATCACACGCAATACAGATAACGCAACAAATATCATTCGAACATCACCTTACAAAATAATACAACTGACACATTCAAGTTAAGCATACGCTGCAGAATCAAAATGCAAGAATAACAGATGCTATGCAACAGATGCATATCATTAAACTTCAGTTTTACGAGATATAATCTCACTGATTGTATTGATATTATTCAAAAGGAAGGTCGACAATGACTGTTCTCGTTACAGGTGGATGCGGATACATTGGAGCACACGTAGTTCACGCCTTACATGAAACAAATCAAAATGTCGTCGTCGTTGACGATTTAAGCTACGGAAAGCCTACAAGAATTGAAGGCGCACGTCTTTATGGTATGGATATCTCTTCTCCTGATGCAGGAAAACGACTTGCGCAAATCATGAAGGACGAGAATGTTGATGCTGTAATTCACTTTGCTGCTAGAAAGCAAGTTGGAGAGTCCGTAGAAAAGCCACTTTGGTATTATCAACAGAATATTAACGGCATGCTTAATGTGCTTGAAGGCATGAAAGATAGCGGAGTTAAGAAGCTCGTATTTTCTTCTTCTGCAGCAACTTATGGCGTGCCTCCTGTTGAAGTTGTACCAGAAGATGTTGTGCCAATGTTGCCAATTAACCCTTATGGTCAAACCAAGCTTTTTGGCGAGTGGATGGCACGTGCTTGCGAGCACACATACGGAATTCGCTTCTGCGCACTGCGTTACTTCAACGTAGCTGGATGCGGGCCGGTGGAATTGGAAGATCCTGCGATTTTGAACTTAATTCCTATGCTTCTTGACAGACTACAGCGAGGAAAAGCACCTGCTATTTTTGGCGACGACTACCCTACTGCTGATGGTACTTGCATTCGCGACTATATTCACGTCTCTGATTTAGCAGACGCGCATATTGCGGCACTCACGTATTTGGATCGCGACGAGCGCAAGTACGACGCTTTTAACGTAGGAACTGGTAAGGGTACGTCTGTGCGCGAAATTGTTGACGAAGTGCGCAGAGTGACCGGTTTGCCATTTAAAGAAACTGTTCTTGATCGCAGAGCTGGAGATCCTCCACAGCTTATTGGCAGCACGAAGCGAATTAACGAAGAAATGGGATGGCATGCTCGCTACGACGTTAAGGATATCGTAGAATCTGCTTGGGCAGCTTGGCAGGCAAATCCTGAGCATCATATTGATGTTGATTCGTGGAAGCAGCTTGACTAGCGAATAAAACAAAACGCGCGGCACAAATCGTGTCGCGCGTTTTTTGTTGTGGCTCCGAGCGGGATCGATCCGCTGACCTAGCGATTTTCAGTCGCTCGCTCTACCAACTGAGCTACAGAGCCATGATGAATAAAAAACCCGGCGAACCGGGTATTCTACTAATCGCGACCCCGGCCGGACTTGAACCGGTGACCTCCGCCGTGACAGGGCGGCGCTCTAACCAACTGAGCTACGGGGCCGTGGCTTTGTTCTCTCGAACAGCCGAGTCACTATCTTACAGAATCCTTAGCAAAATGCAAGTGCCGCGCGTGTTCGGCGTGTTGCAGCACAAAATCAAGCTATTATTCAAACTCAACAGCTCCAGTGCAAAGCTGATAATACTCCCCACGTTTTGCCAATAATTCCTCATGTGAACCGCGTTCAATAATGCGACCGTGATCCAGCACCATAATCACATCAGAATTGCGCACTGTAGACAGCCTGTGAGCGATTACAAATACAGTGCGCCCTTCCATCAAAGAATCCATTCCATGTTGAACTAATTCTTCAGTATGCGTGTCAATCGATGAAGTTGCTTCATCGAGAATTAACACAGGCGGATTTTCTACTGCAGCACGAGCAATAGAAATAAGCTGTTTCTGGCCTTGAGAAAGCCCTTCACCGCCATTGTTAAGCTGCGTATTGTATCCGTCAGGAAGATGAGAAATAAACGCGTCAGCATGAGCCAATTTTGCAGCTTGAATACAATCTTCGTCGCTAGCATCAAGATTTCCATAACGAATATTGTCCATTATTGTGCCTGTAAATAAATTCACATCTTGCAAAACAGTGCCAATAGCGTGGCGCAAATCCGTTTTGCAAATATCGCGCACGTCAATGCCATCATACAAAATTTGCCCATCATCAATGTCGTAAAAACGCGTAAGAAGATTAGCAATAGTAGTTTTTCCAGCACCTGTAGCTCCAACAAGAGCAACTTTTTGACCAGGTTTTGCAAACCACGTAATATCGTGCAAAACTGGATGATTTTCTTTGTAACCAAACACAACATCCGTAAAACGCACGTCGCCTCGAAGCAAAGTATAGCGACCATCTTTAGAAGTGCGAGCATCTCGCTTTGCATGGCACACAATCTCTTGAGCCATTTCGCTTAAGTTTTGAGCGCGCTTTTTAGCTTTAGTGCCATTATCTTGCTTTGATCTTTTCCAAGCCCAATAAATATTGCTTCCTTCAGATTGTTCGTCTACTTCTTCAAGCACATCAAATGCTGATTTTTCTTCAAGATCTTCATCAGACTGAAGTACACGCACTTTAACTAATTGCACACTGCCAGAATCAAGTTCTGGCTTTTCATCAAGTAACTCAAAAATACGAGAAGCTCCTGCAAGAGCCATCATAAGTGCGTTAGCTTGCATTGTAATTTCGCCAATAGGGTTAATAAATGCGCGCGAAAGTGCCAGCAAAGATATAAGCGTACCCAATGTAAGAGTACTAGATCCAGATAATCCCAGCGTTGGCAGACCCACTGAAGCAGCCCACGCACCAAGTAAAGCAATTAATACATAAAGCAAATAGCTTGCATTACTAATAACAGGCATTACGTTATTTGCATAAGAATTCGCACTTGCAGAAATTTTTTGCACTTTTTCTATGCAATTATCTAATTTTTCAATAGAATCTGCTTCATGATTGAAAATTTTAATTACTTTGCTTCCAGTTGCAGATTCTTCAACAAACTCATTTAACTCGCCTAATGCATGCTGGAATTGTTCAAATAAACTGCCAGATTTCTTTAGCATAAAACGCACTAAATAAAGCAATATTGCAGTGAATATAGCTACAAAAACTGCAACCGGAAGCGATAAACACATAATAGATATAAACGCTGCCAAAATTGACATTAGTGCAGAAAAAGAGTCAGGAAAAGCCCACGAAATTGCTTCACGAAGAACCTCAGTATCGTTTGTGTAACGGCTCATAATATCGCCGTAACCTTGAGAATCTAAGTAACGCAATGAAAGCTTCTGCTGATGCTTAAACATAGAATCTCGCAAATCACGCATAACACTTTCAGATATATTCGCAACAAGCCTGCTCCAAAGCCAAGAACAAAACACGCCAACAACATAAACACTTGCCATCAGAATAATCATGCGAACAAGAGGCGTCCAATCCTGATTATGCTTACCGACAAGCGGAAGAATATACGAGTCGACAAGAGATTGCAAAAACATTGCGCTTGCAGCTTGCACAATTGCGCTAACTATTATTGATGCAATAATTACGCAAATTTTAACTCGATACACAAGCACATAAGAGGCAAGTCTGCTAAGAGTTTTCCAACTAATAGCTGAATCATTTTTAGAAGAGTGAGCCGTTTTATTATTAGCCATTGTTATTTAGCTCCTTCTTCTTTAGTTGCGCTAGTTATGCGACTTTTTTCTTGAGAAACCGCCATATTTCTGTAAATTTCACAAGATTTAAATAATTCATCATGCGAACCGTTAGCAACAACACGACCATCTTTAAGAACAACAATAATATCCGCATGTTCGATTGAAGATATGCGCTGAGCAACGATAATTTGCGTAGAATCAGGCATAAACTTTTTCAAGCCATCGCGAATTTTACTATCCGTTTTCATATCAACCGCACTCATCGAGTCGTCGAGGATTAAAATTTTCGGCTTCCTCAAAAGTGCGCGCGCAATGCACAAACGCTGCCGCTGACCACCGGAAACATTCTTACCACCCTGGTCAATATGCGTATTGTAGCCGTCTGGTAAATCTTTAATAAACTCATCAGCACAAGCAATTTCGCAAGCTTGACGCAAATCATTATCGCTTGCTTCCGCCCTACCCCAGCGAAGATTTTCTGCAATTGTGCCACTAAACAAAATATTTTTTTGTAGAACAACACCAACTTCTTCACGCAAACTAGAAGAATCATAATCGCGAATATCTTTTCCGCCTACAAAAAGAGTGCCAGAAGTTACGTCATAAAGTCTTGCAATTAATTGCACTAAACTTGATTTTCCAGATCCCGTTGCACCAACAACGCCAACAGTTGCTCCAGAAGGAATAGATATATTTATATCATGTAAAATTTCCTGTTCTGCTGGAGTGGATTCATCTGTATTATCTGATTGAGGATAGCGTAGCGAAACATTTTCAAAACGCACAGAAGCGTCAGAAAGCTTTGTAAGTGGATGCTTGGAAACAACTTCAGTATTTCGAGATTGCAAAACATGTGAAATACGATGCATCGAAGCTCGAGCTGTTAACGACATTACAAAAACTGCAACTAAATTCGCTAAAGCAAACAAAATTTGCAAAGCATACACTACTAATGCAGCAAGATTTCCCGTTGTTAAACCAAAAGCAGGATTATTTCCTGAAGCCACAATTTCGTGCGAAGCCAACCACGCAATAAGCAGCATGCCAGAATAAAAACATAAGTTAAACAAAGGAATACTGCAATTTAACACATACTCAGCTTTAATAAAATAATCATAGATTTTATGCGAAATACGCGTAAAACGACTTATTTCATAATCAGAACGCACATAAGACTTTACGACGCGAATATTATGCAAATTCTCGCCAACTCTATTATTCATCTCGTCAATCATTCGATAAATTCGAGAAAATGCTGGAGCAACTATACTCGCACCAAAAGCGCCAATTGCACCAACAATAGGCACGAATGAAAGAAAAACCCACGAGATAGCAGGGCTAATTGAAAAAGTAAACCACCAAGCAGTGATGATAATCATAACGCTGCGAACACCAGAGCGAATAATCATTTGGTAAGCAAATTGCACATTTGACACATCGCTAGTCATACGCGTAACAACAGTGCCGCTAGAAAACTTATCTAAATCAGAAAAACTTAAACCTTGCAAGCGTGAAAACATGTTGTGGCGCAAATTTTTACCAAAACCAGCACTAGAATGCGCGCAGCAAATACCAGAAATAATGCCTGTAATCATTGCAATTGCAGCAAAAATGAGCAATTGCAAACCATAATATTGCACAGCTTCTTGAGAACGTGACATAATGCCAAAATCAATAAGATTTGACATTACTGTAGGGATCTCAATTTGCATAGCAGCTTCAACGAGAATAGTAACAACTGTTAAAACGCCAAGAAAACGGTACTTTTTTAAAGATAACAGAATCGTACGCAATGCGCGAGGAGGATTATTGCTAATTTTTCGTGAATTGTTCTTCGGCTTTTCTGCCATTGCATCCCTTCCCCTACATAACGTCATGTGTAGGTTTAATAATATCACTTCTTCAAATACATATTTGAATTATTGCGCATGGCGCATTTCCGTATTGAGTTACTTCATTACCAAATGCATAAATAGATGAATCTTTGACATAGTAGTATACAGACAAATCACATACGAAAAAGTGCTTCTACACATTCAAATTATAAACAACGATTGATTTCATCTTATAAAAAATTATATAATAAAAAAATGTATATTCGCATGTATAAAGAGGTACTGTCATGAATATAAAAAAGCTATTAATAGAATACTTACTTGCTCAGTAGCATTATCCATGTCTTTTTTACTATCATTGCAAGTTCAAGCCAACACCCAAGAAGAAACTTATGAGTAACACAAAGATAGTTGGCGCTGTAGCACAGCAGAAAGGCATTCGTGTCGACTTGCAGTGAGAATTTCCACATTAATATCAACAATTATGTGAGGAACAATATGAACAGCAAACACATAGTTCTACTGCCAATAACGCTGCTTTGTTATATTTCGTCAGCTATTTATTTCTTTAAACAATTGAAGGACTTAAAAGACGATAACACTTGTATTAATACTGTTAGTCTCACCATTCAAGCATTCGTCCTATTAATATTACTAATCTATCTTTTATATTTATGCAAAGAAAAAACATACCCAACTGTATATCGTTTAGTTACAGTATTTATGAGCATAGTTAGCATAATTCTTTTGACAGTTTGCAATACAGATGTTACTAGGTTAATTATATTTAGCTTAACATGTGTATATGTATGCATTCTTATAATCGTCCACAAACATTGTTAAATATATCGTATGAGTGGCGCATTCAATAGGATTACGAAGCATCACCTTCGCCTTGCGCGCGGTCTTTTCCGTAAATTGACGGAATAAAACGCTCCTGATCGTGAAGCTTTTCCCAGATTACAGGAGGATTTTGCGGATTTTCCAACGACTTTGGCACGTCAATAATTCGCTGATTACTAGAGCCGCGGAATTGCAGCAGCGAATCGTGCAAATCTTTCATATAACGGCCGTCAACAAGAATATCAATGTAACGTAGCAACTCAAGCTTATCAGGCGTCTCCCCTTTGCGCATAAGCTCTTCCCAAGTGTATCCAGTCCAACTCCAAATGTCTTTCGTATGACCAAATTCGCTTCTAATACGCTTGCAAAGAGGCAATAAAATGCCAGTATTAAGCAGCGGCTCGCCGCCAAGAAGCGTTAAACCTTGCACATAAGGCTGCGCCAAATCTTCCATGATTTGATCTTCAAGCTTTTGAGTATAAGGATGACCTGCGCGAAAATCCCAAATCGACTCGTTATAGCACTCAACGCAATGGAACGGGCAGCCGGAAACGTAAAGCGAACAACGAATTCCCTCGCCGTCAGTCATCAAAAAACGCTTGTAATCGGCGATCATCCCCTGGCTCATGCGCTCACTAGACCACTGTCCTGCGCGAGGGTTATTGGAAAGAGAGGTAGGAATCCACGGTCCACGATTCACGTCTGCAGGCGCAAAATCGTGCAAACTCATGCGAGCCATATCCAACCCCCTTCCAAACCGAATAAGCAACTAAAAAATAAACGACCAAATTTGCGAAAATAAAATAAATCCAGCCGTTAGAAAGTGCAATCACAAAACGCAATACATTTCTAACGGCCAGATTATCACCAAACAACAAACACAAGAAAAGCTATTTATTTAGCTAAATTATCTAGTCATACTTATTTTACTAAGTTTCAACATAGTAAATTAGCTAAGTTTATTTTGTTTCCTCATACCATTCACGAGACTCACCGTTGTTAAGAGTCACATGGCCAGTTTCGCCAGACATGTGCTTTACGCGGTGAGCGATTTCTTCGTGACGTCCGTGAACCATTGGGCGCTGAACAGGATTGCCCAAGTAGCCGCAAGTACGCTTAGTCACATTGCACTTATCTGGGTCGCTGTTGCCGCACTCCGGGCAACGGAAGCCTTCTTTAGTCGGCTCAAAATCGCCCTGGAATCCACAAACGAAGCAGTGATCGATTGGCGTATTCGTACCCAAGTAACCGATGCCAATCTTGTAAGCGTAATCCCAAACAGCTTCCAAAGCCTTAGGATTCGCCTGCAAGCATGGGAACTCGCAGTAGTTAATAAAGCCGCCGGAAGCAAGATACGGGAAGTCAACCTCGTAGCGAAGCTTCTCCATAGGAGTTGGCTGCAACCAAACCGGGTAATGGAAGGAATTAGTGTAGAAGTCGTGATCGGTAACGCCTTCAATGCGGCCGAACTTCTGACGATCCATACGGTTAAAGCGGTCAGTCAAAGACTCAGCAGGAGTTGAGTAAACAGAATAATGGTAGCCTTCAGCCTTTGACCACTGCTGGCAAAGCTTATTCATGCGGCGAACCAAAGAAAGCGCAAACTCCTTGCCTTCCTCATTCCAGCTGTGATCTTGCATCCAATCCTTGCCGAAGAACACTGCAGTAGTTTCGTACAAGCCAATGTAACCAAGCGAAACTGTAGCGCGCTCGTTACGGAACAGCTGATCCACACTTTCGTTAGCTTCCAAACGACCAAAAGCACCGTAACGGAATAGCGTTGGAGCGTTTACAGGAGTTGCTTGCTTGCAACGCATAATACGGAATCGCAAAGCTTGGTGAGCTACTTCCATACGCTCGTCAAAAAGCTTCCAGAAGCGAGTCACATCGCCGTGAGATTCAAGAGCAATACGTGGCATGTTAACAGTTACAACGCCAAGATTCATACGACCGTCTTCAACGTCCTTGCCGGTCTTTGGATCAATCCAACCCTGAAGGAATGAGCGGCAACCCATAGGAGCCTTGAAGGAGCCAGTAATCTTAATAATATTCTCGTAGAACACAACATCCGGATACATGCGCTTAGTAGAGCACTCAAGCGCAAGCTGCTTCAAATCGTAGTTCGGGTCGCCAGCGTCTGCGTTTACACCGTGCTTAATAGTAAACACAAGCTTAGGGAAGATTGCAGTATGACGATCTTTGCCGAGACCACGAATACGGTTAAGCAAAATAGCGCGCTGAATTTCGCGAGCAAACCAAGAAGTACCCAAGCCAAAGCCAACAGTTACGAACGGAGTCTGACCGTTAGAAACACGGTTGGAATTAATTTGATATTCCATCGTTTGCATAGCGTCGTAAATAGCTTTACGCGTCATAATCTTTGCATAAACTTCACGAAGCTGATCAAGCTCACTCAAGTTTTCGTCAAAAGGAGTATCAGCAGGAAGTGGATCTCTGTCCAAGCAATGAAGATTCTTAGGCTCCTGAGCTTTTAGGCCGTCAATCATATCTTTTGCGACTTGAATTGGCGTGGAATCAGGAATCATAGCGTGCGCCATAGCAAGATTTTTGTCGTAATCGCACTTAGCATAAGGCTCAAGCATCTCGTCAGCGCGATTAACAGTCTGACCACCATATTGCGCTCCAGCAATATCCTTAATAATTTGCGTAACCTGAGTTGCAGCAGTACCAATAGACTTTGGGCTATCCATCATTGCGTTACCAAGAGCAAAGCCCTTAGCAAGCATATCGCCAAAATCAGGAAGCGAGCAGTTGCTCATGCAAGTAAATGGCGAATAATCAGCGTCGTGGAAGTGAATATCACCCTTCATATGAGCGTTAGAAACTGCGTGAGGAAGCATAGAGAACGCAGAAGCCTTGGAAACAGCGCCTGCAAGAAGATCGCGCTGAGTTGCATAAACATTGGAATCCTTATTTGCGTTTTCGCGAACAAGAGACTCATCACGATTTACAAGGCGGTTAACAGCCTCGTTGATATCGGTAGCTTTAGCGCGGTCGATATCTCGGTTCAGTCGGTAGCTCGTGTAGCAGCGAGCAACCTCGTAAAGATGATTCTCAATAAGACTGTGCTCAACCAAAGTCTGAATATCTTCGATTTTTGCTGGACCATTGTAACGATCCTGAATCTCAGCTTCAATATGATCTGAAATATCGCGAATCATCTGCTCTTCTTGCGGACCGACTTCCTTGCCTAAGTCCTTAAAAGCAGCCTTAATTGCCATAATGATATTCAGCGGATCAAAATCAACTACGCGACCATCGCGCTTTTCGACCTGCACACGAGAAACTGGAGCTTCAACTACATCATCCGTACAATTTTCTGCGCTTGTGACAGCAGTTTCTTCCAAAACCTGCATCGGTACAGACCTTTCTTAAACACTGTTCCTTCTAGCAAATTTTCTCGTTGCAAACATGGGAACTATTTCTAACGACTCGCTCTACTATAACCCAACTCATGCACAATATCTAGGGCAAGACGCAAAGATAACCACCTATATATAGTGATTTGTGTCATAATCGCGATTTTTGAGGCGTGTCCTGGTGTGTCGTAATTGATAAACAATAAATTACTTAATACACGCCGTCAAATGTGCGCACTTCGTGACGCTTTGATATATTGAATCACGTGGAACAGATAGCTTTTCAGCATGCACAGGAATTCGGATTCCAACCAGGAGACATTGTGCAACAATGGCTCTGGGATGACGATGTTGACGAAACAATTTGCGAAAGCATCGAGAAACTTACCGGCGAAGAGTTGGTAGATGAAGATTACGACGCTGCTGTTGATGGTGTGATTATTTGGTGGCGCGACGGCGACGATGAAGATGAGCTCGCGGACACCATTATGGATGCCACAAATATGCTTGACGATGACGCGCCTATGTGGGTTCTTACTCCAAAACCAGGTCGCGAAGGTTCCCCAAGTTCTAGCACAGTTCAATCTGCAGCAAAAACAGCTGGCATGAACGCAGCCACTCCGTTAACCGTAAGCGCTGACTGGAACGGCGTGCAACTGCGCGCATTTGGTAAAGGTCAATCTAAGTAGTATTTGCTAGTTGACGTAACTAGCTTAACCGACTATTGACTTGCGTAACTGCCTGGTTAACTGCCTATTTGCTTAATTGCTAGCTTAGCTTCTTGTTAAGTCACTTATCACTTGCTTATTGCTTGTTAACTTGCTACTTACTTTTGTAGTATTGCTACTGTTTTTGTCAAAAACACCAAATCAGCCGATACTTTCGACAAAAAACAGGACAATTTTGTAAAAAAAACACATAATCATTTGCGAAATCGACAAAACGCACAAGAATAGCGCAAATAAAAGCGCGAGGAGAGAAATATACAAGCCTCGCGCCACAACAGACAAGAAAACTAAAGCTGAAACAAATACCGGAAAAACACAGCATTTGTTTCTAAAGCTCACGATTGTTATGCAAAGCGAACAAACTTACGACCGTTACACAATACCGCCAAACTAACGACCGAAGTGATGAACACGACTACCACGCTCGCCACGTTTACCGCGCCCACTGCGTTCGTTGCGTTCACTAAGTTCACCGTGCTCATTACGACTGCTGCGACCGTTACGCTCGTCACGCTCACTCTCACGCCCGCGCCCACTGCGTTGCCCACGTCCACGACCGCGACCACGACCCTTACGCTTCTGCTGCTCCGGCTCCGGCATACTCCAGCCTTCTTGAAGCTCAGCAGCTTCACCCACAATCTCATCTAAAACTAGCGAAGCAGGATTCACATCCTCAGCTTTCGCATGAATTCCAGCCTTGCGAAGCATCATATGGGCAGCGCGCTTTTGATTAGGAAGCACAAGCGTTACAACATCGCCTTCTTCACCAGCTCGAGCAGTGCGACCCGAACGATGCAAGAAAGACTTAGGATCCTCAGGAGGCTCAGTTTGCACAACTAATGCAACGTCGCTAATGTCAATACCTCGCGCAGCAACGTCCGTAGCAACCAACACACGTACCAAGCCTTCAGCAAACACAGCCAAATGACGATCTCGCTGATTCTGCGACAAATTACCTTGCAAATCGACTGCAGGAATACCTTGCTGCACAAATTTTTTCGCCATATTCTTCGCTTGATATTTCGTGCGCGTAAAGAATATAGAACGTTTCTTTCCGGAAGCAAGCTTTCGCAAAACTTCGTACTTATCCCCTGCTGACACAGCAAAAATATGATGCGTCATAGTATCAACTTGACAATCAGCATCATCCACAGCATGGACGACAGCATTTGGAAGGAAACGCTCAACTAATGTAGAAACTTGCCTATCAAGCGTTGCAGAAAACAGCATGCGTTGACCATCTGGCGCAACTTGCTCAAGAAGTCTAGTAACAGCAGGAAGGAATCCCATATCCGCCATTTCGTCTGCTTCGTCGAGCACGCTAACCATTACTTTTTCAAGCGTAAGCGCTCCCTGACGCAGCAAATCTTCCAAACGGCCAGGGCAAGCAAGCACAATCTGCGCGCCCTGCTTAAGTTGCGATACTTGGCGCTGGTATCTCACGCCTCCATACACTGTCACAGTGCGCATGCCATAAGCTGCAGCAAGCGGCGCTATTACGTCATCAATTTGATGCACAAGTTCACGAGTTGGAGCAAGAATTATTGCTCTAGGAGCAGGAATATCGCTAGACTCGCGTGACTTACGGTTTTTATCAGAATGAATTAAATCAACAAAATTCTCAGCTAAACGTGCAACAAGTGGAATAGAAAATGCTAATGTTTTACCGCTTCCTGTGCGACCTCGCCCTAGGATATTCGCGCCTTGTAAAGAATCGGGAAGCGTTGCTTGTTGAATTGGGAATGCAGTGGTTTTCCCATCCGCACGCAACACCTCTACTAAAGGCTCTGGAACGCCAAGTTGCGCAAAAGTTACATCGTCACGGTAATTTTCACGAGATTCAATGGCAGAGTCTGGAATAATTGTTGCGTTATGAGAATCTTGCTTTTGCTTTTTCGAAGTAGGGTGCAAAGATATTGCAGAATTTTGTTTTGTATTATGAGATTTTGCACTATTATGCTTAGCAACATTATTTTTATCAATATTATGCTTAGCAAAATCTTGTTCAGCATCCGCAATAGCTACTTCTTCATAACGCAAGGCTTTTTCGCGCGTCTTTTGACGAGCTTTTTCTGCTTTGCGATTGCGCTCCCTGCGTGAATTGAACTCGTGATTAGAGCCATAATTTTTATGGCTCCCCTGATACTCAAAAGGATTGCGTTTTTCAGCTGATTTCCTAGTATTTTTGGCGCTTTTAGGCTTTTTTGTTTTATAACTATTTTTATTATTCGTATTGTTTATACTATTCGTATTTTTATCATTCTTGGTATTCTTCGCGCCTCGCTTTTGAGCGAACGCAGCATGATGAGTATGCGGCACAATAGCCTTTCGTAAAATATGTGTGTTCAAAACTTAAATTTCAAAACGTGAACTAATCGAGCCTAGCACACGCCTGGCACAATAACGGCAAATGTTGTCAAAAAGCGCCAAGACGCTCGCACCATAAGTGCTCGCTTCTGAGCTTGCATGGAAAGTCCAGTGGACTTTCCATGCAAGCTCACGCTCCGAGTTGCTTTCGCGCACTACGCTCCAAGCGCGAAAGCAGGTCGTCGCGCAAACGCCGTAAAAATCACCGGCAAATGTTTCTGCCAATAAATGAAAACAAAACTCAACTAGCGAGTGAGCTTACGGTGCAAGCGATGCGGACGAGCAGCTTCCTCACCCAAGCGCGCAATCTTATTTTCTTCGTAAGCTTGGAAGTTACCTTCGAACCAGTACCATTTTGCAGGATTCTCGTCGTCGCCTTCCCAAGCAAGAATATGCGTTGCAACTCTGTCGAGGAACCAACGATCGTGTGAAACCACAACAGCGCAGCCTGGGAAATCAAGTAAAGCGTTTTCCAAGCTTTCCAAAGTCTCAACATCCAAATCGTTAGTAGGCTCATCGAGGAGCAGCAAGTTTCCACCCTGCTTAAGAGTCAAAGCCAAGTTCAAACGGTTACGTTCACCGCCAGAAAGCACTCCCGTAAGTTTCTGCTGATCCGAACCTTTAAATCCAAAGCTTGCAACATATGCGCGAGTAGGAATTTCAACGCCTGCAACCTCAATAAAATCGAGTCCGCCTGAAACAGCTTCCCACAAGTTCTTATTAGGATCCAATCCTGCACGATTCTGATCCACGTAAGAAATCTTCACAGTGTCTCCAACAATCAGCTCGCCACCAGAAAGAGGCTCCAAGCCCACAATCGTCTTGAACAGCGTAGATTTACCAACGCCGTTTGGACCAATCACGCCAACAATACCGTTACGAGGCAAAGTAAACGACAAGTCGTCGATTAGCACACGGTCGCCAAAAGCCTTGTGAATATGCTTTGCTTCCAAAACTTGCGAGCCCAAACGTGGACCTGCTGGAATTTGAATTTCAGAGAAATCAAGCTTCTTGGAATTACGTGCCTCTTGCTCCATTTGGTCGTAACGTTCCAAACGAGCCTTGTTCTTAGCCTGACGCGCCTTCGGCGAGCTGCGCACCCAATCAAGCTCATTTTTCAAACGCTTAGCAAGCTTAGCATCCTTGGCACCCTGGATTTCCATACGCTTTGCTTTAGTTTCCAAATACGTTGAGTAATTGCCCTTATATGGATAAAGCTGACCACGGTCAACTTCGCAAATCCACTCTGCAACATTATCCATAAAGTAGCGATCGTGCGTAACCGCAATGACAGCACCCTCGTACTTGTGCAAGAACTGTTCAAGCCACAAAATAGATTCCGCATCCAAATGGTTAGTAGGCTCGTCCAAAAGTAGCAAATCTGGAGCTTCAAGAAGAAGCTTACACAATGCCACTCGACGCCTTTCACCACCAGAGCACACAGAAACAGGAGAATCCGGGTCTGGGCATTGCAAAGCGTCCATAGCTTGCTCAAGCTGCGAATCCAAATCCCAACCGTTTGCAGCGTCAATTTCAGTCTGAAGCTTACCCATTTCTTCCATTAACGCATCAAAATCAGCGTCTGGATTAGCCATTTCTTCGCCGATTTGGTTAAAACGCGCCACTTTTTGCGCAATCTCACCAAAAGCCATCTTAATGTTTTCGCCAACCGTCTTAGTGTCATCAAGAGGTGGTTCCTGCTGCAAAATACCTACCGTATAGCCAGGAGTCAAAGAAGCTTCACCGTTGGTCACATTTTCCAAACCGGCCATAATTTTCAGCAGCGTCGACTTACCCATGCCGTTCGGACCCACAACACCAATTTTTGCGCCCGGAAGGAAGCTTAAAGTAACATCGTCGAGAATTACACGATCTCCATACGATTTACGCGCCTTAATCATCTGATAGATAAATTCAGCCAAAGTAATATACCATCCTTACAAACGTTGAAATTCCAGCGTTTGTTGCAACTTGCGTCAAAAGCGTTTAATACTTTTACCTACTTAATTCAAGCAAGATGCAACTTACATAAAACTACGCAAACTAATAGCTAGTAAATACGAGCCTAGCAAATACTAGCATGTTGCTGGCGTACGATTTGACTTATTGACAGACTCAGAATCATCTTCAGGCGGAATCTGGCAGAGCCACTCGCCTAAAATGCCAACAACCATATCAATAAAGCACACCAAGCCAGCAATAGAGCATTCACGCACAACAGAGTTATACAGAATTATCTCACTGTGTGGCAAACTCATTAACAATTGCCCAACATACCAGCCAGACAAAATAGCACCTGCCATTCCCAATGCCTTCGACAGCATAAGAGCCGCAACAGCAAATTGAGAACTTACATGCTTCTTATTCTTATCTTTGTTGTTGGCAACACTTTGATGAGTTTGCAATGCCATAACAAAAGTTATTAAGCCAGCAATCACCATAATTGCAACAACAACCCACGGAGCTCCTGCTAACGACATAGCACTAGACTCTGTTGACGACACTAGAAATGCGCCCAGCACAAAGCCAAACAGTAACCCTAGTACCAGATACCACCAAGGTGTGCGATACGCTTTCATTAACAACCATCCCCTATAAGCCATTGCTCTGAGTATACCCCAACAGTTTGAGCATCAAAAGCAAACGCTAATGAGTACGAAACTGAGTTATCGTCCAAAGCAGCATCCGACTCTATCTGCATCCACGGCATAAGTTCAGGCGCCTTAGGGTCAACCGTCACCATTTCCGCTAGTTGTTGTGGCAATTTTTCTGCATCAACAGTTCTTGTGTCAGCAGCAGAAGCACCATATGAACGCGTACCCAACACTCGCACAGTCACTTTATCTTTATACAAAGTAGCAACAGCGCGAAGCAAGCGAAGCAGCTCATACTCGTCACCACCCGAAGACAGAATAAATACAGCCGCGTAATAATCAGCATCAAGCATATTGGCAACATATAATGCCGATACACCGTCAACGCGAGATTCTCTATCCTGCTCGAGCATTGCAACTATTCTCAGCATAGCAGAACGCGTGTCTTGTTTCGCGACACCCTTCATAGAAATCACTGCAGTTGTTTGTAACGGAGTTGGACATATGCGGAACAAAGGAGACTTAGTTTCTCTTTTAACAAGCTCATTGCCATAATTGACACTTTTAGATTCATCGCCACAAGAGCACTGTGAATCTCCATTATTTTCATAATCATCTGCGAAAGAATTTGCAATATCAACAGCAGCTTTAGCAGCTGCAACAGCGTCTTCATCTTCTTTGCGTTGCTTTTCTTTTCTATCTTCCTCAATAAGAGAACGGTAGTAATCTGCTATTTCGCCTTCCTCAAGATCGTCAACCGATACGCTTCCACTGCGAACAGCAACATGCGCAAGAGACTCAGGAACTACACGCCGTTCCGAATAATTTAACTCTTCTCTAGAAACGCTATTCAAAGTAACACAAACATCGTCAACAGTGCTTTTCATGCCGTAATATTCGCTTCTTAAAGCAGCATGAACAGTAATATCAGCCTCACTAATTTGCCAAGTGTGCATAGCAGAATTTAAAACAGATTTAGCAATAAGTTCTAAAGCTATAGCAGGATGCTCCTCAATCTCGCTATCTTTTTCGCAACGTTTAAGCATAAAAGCAAGACGCTCAGCAATTTGAGGAATATCTATTGCGTTAGTCTCATCTCCGTCTAATGCATTACTCAAATTAACTTTTAAAACAGCATCTATGTAAATAGAAGAATATAATCCAATGACTATTGAGTCACCGCTTGGGCGAATACCCTTCAAACTTATGGTCGTATTCATAATTTCATCTTCTACTCTCTAATAAAAACAATTTAAAATTTCAATTATTCGTTTATTTATCTTTTATTACTCTTACCTATAATACGCAAAACTAATATTTTGATATATTGTACTCGATATAAATCAACATGCGTAATTTTTTGCATATAGCACTAATTTTTATTATTAAATTCTTAGAAAAATAAAAATAAACGCTGACAGCAATAAATTATATTGTTATCAGCGTTTATTAATAACTTTATTTTATCTGCTTTTTAGCACTGCATTTACACTATTAAGCACCAAATTGAGTACCGTCATTTTGATTAGTAGGCGGATTAACAGGTGGTTTAACAGTTCCAATAACAGTTCGAGGAGCAGGTGCAGGAGTTTGAATAGACGTATCAACAGGCATCTGATCAGACTGCTGGTTTTGTGAAGTTGCATTATTGGAAGATTCAGAAAGTTCAGAAGCTTCAGTCTGCTCATTCTTACCTTCAACGTTGCGCTTCAAACTTTCTGGAATTTCAACAGGGGGAAGATCAGAATCTGGTCTTCTATCGTCCGAAAGCCAAAGAGTACGCTCAGGAGCCTTACGAATCTTACTGAAGATTTCCTTAAGTTCCTTCTCGTTAAGAGTTTCCTTAGCGAGCAACTGACGAACCAGCTCATCCAATACGTCACGATTATTGTTAATAATCTCCCACGCTTCAGTATGAGCAGTTTCGATAAGCTTATGAACTTCTTCATCGATTACTTCAGCAGTACGATTCGAGAACTTGCGAGGTTGCAAAGAATCGAGTGAACCAGAAGAATCTTCGTCAGTATCCATCCACTTAACAGCTCCAAGCTTTGCTGAGAAACCATATTCAACAACCATCTTACGAGCAATGGCAGTAGCTTTCTCAATGTCGTTAGAAGCACCAGTTGTTGGATCGTGGAACACAACTTCCTCGGCTGTGCGTCCACCCATAGCATATGCCATTTGATCCAGCAATTCGTTGCGAGACTGCGAGTAACGGTCGCTTGTTGGCATCACAGCAGTGTATCCAAGTGCGTGACCTCGCGGCAAAATCGTTACTTTAGTAACAGGATCCGTGTGGTGCAGCGCAGCAGCAACAAGAGCATGACCGCCCTCATGGTAAGCAGTGTTACGCAATTCATCCAAAGCCATGCCCTTAGACTTACGTCGAGGTCCTGCTTGAACACGATCAATTGCCTCATCAATAGCGCGATTATCGATATATTGAGCACCAGATCGAGCGCAAAGCAACGCAGCTTCGTTAAGCACGTTAGCTAAGTCTGCACCAGTAAAACCAGGAGTGCGCACAGCAACCATATGAAGATCAACATCCGGCACAAAAGGCTTACCCTTAGCGTGAACCTTCAAAATTGCCTCGCGACCTTCCAAATCAGGAGCCTCAACAGCCACCTGACGGTCAAAACGACCAGGACGAAGAAGTGCGGAATCAAGCACATCTGGACGGTTTGTTGCAGCAATAATAATCAAATTAGTATCGTTGTCGAAACCATCCATCTCAACAAGCAACTGATTAAGTGTCTGCTCGCGCTCATCATGACCGCCAGTCATGCCACTTCCGCGGCGACGACCAACAGCATCAATCTCATCGATAAAGATGATTGCAGGAGCATTCTTCTTAGCTTCGTCAAAAAGTTCACGAACGCGAGACGCGCCCAAGCCTACGAACATTTCCACGAAGTCAGAGCCAGCCATTGCATAGAACGGCACACCAGCTTCGCCTGCAATAGCACGAGCCAACAAAGTCTTACCAGTTCCTGGAGGACCATAAAGCAGCACACCGCGCGGAATACGAGCACCCAAAGCCTTGTAGCGCGAAGGGTCCTTCAAGAAGTCTTTAATTTCTTCAACTTCTTCAACAGCAGCTTGTTCGCCAGCAACGTCAGCAAACTTAGTTTTAGGAGTCTGACCTTCGAGTAGCTTGCCACGGCCACGTCCGCCGCCCATGCCAAGCATACTTCCGCCGGCACCGCCTATTCTGCTAAACATGAACCAAATCATGCCAAGGAAGAACAATATTGGAACAAGCGAAGTAATCAAATACGAAATAATGCTAGATGACTGTAAGCTAGCAGTCCAGCCGTTAGAAGGCTTCGCCTTTTCGACTTCTTGTACAATTGACCTACCTTGTGCATACGCGTAGTAGAATTGCACATCCTTGCCAAAGTCACGATTTTGCTTACTTCGTTTATCGAACTTCTTAAACGGACTATCAAGCGTAAGCTTAACTAACTGTTTATTGTCAATAATTTCCACATAACTTGCTTTATGAGATCGCACTAACTCAATACCATCCTGAGTATCGATAGTTTGCGATCCGTTATGAACAAACATTTGGAATCCGACAACTGAAAGCAACACAAGAAGCACAATCCACGTCCATGGCGACTGCCAGAAGGAACGACGATTGTTATGGTTGTTCTCGTTATTTTTATTATTCTTGCCCTGCTGACCGTTGTTTCGCTGATTCCTAGGGTTGCGTGGATTTAAAAACGGATTATTTCCGTTATTTCCACGCCCAGGACCGCCCATTGGGCCTTGCGGTGTCATAGGAGAAGCGCCCATGTAATAAGGCTCCTTTCAAACTCCTCAATTTATATAAAAATTCTGAATAGAATCTATAAAATCAAGCACCATACACTGATGGCTTTAATACCGCAATACTATTGAGGTTGCGGTAGCGTTCGTCGTAGTCCATTCCGAAACCAACGACAAATGCATCAGGAATTTCAAAGCCCGAGTAGTCGATTTGTACGTCTACTTCGCGACGTGCAGGCTTACTGAGCAATGCAAAAACTTTTACACTTGCAGCACCACGACCTTTTAGCTCATCTACAAGCCAAGCTAGCGTGCGACCGGAATCAACAATGTCTTCTACAATAAGCACATCTCGACCGCGCACATCAGTACTTAAATCTTCGCGGACAGTAATTTGTCCGCTAGTTTGAGTGCCACTGCCGTAACTAGACAAGCTCATAAAGTCCATTGATGCGTTAATGCTTAATTCTTGCGAAAATACAGCAAGAGTATTTACAGCACCTTTTAGAACTGCAACAAGCAAAACATTACGGTTTTTGTAATCTTCACTTACTTGTTTAGCAACTTCACGAATACGCTTCATAAGGTCTTCGTGGCTAATTAATTCATAGTCGATGTCATCTCGTATATCTGCAATTTGCATGTTCACTATCTTTGCATAAGCGAATGACGATATTGCGCGAGAGCCGAGTCGCTTCATAATAATTTGGCAGCGAAAAAGGCTTCTGGCCATGCCATTTTGTACATAGTTCGTCCACTGCAGATATGTGACTTGACGAGAAACGCAGACCAAGCTCACTTAACGCACGCACTATAATTCGTCTGCGAATTGATGGATGATATTGCGCTAATTTATCAGCTTTTAACCTAACAGTTTTCGCATTTTTATCAAATTCCATCACTTGTGAACTAGCTTCGTCAACTTGAGAATTAATATAGTCAAGATCGTCTCTAGCTATTTCAGCTCCGCGAGAAAGCAAAGTAACCATATTCGCATTAAAAAATCGCGAAATATAAGGCATTAACGTGTGTCTAACTCGAGATCTCAATGGATAATTTTCTGAAAGTTCCTCATTTTGCGAAATATCGTCACCATTTGTAGGATCATCCCACCATGAAATACCTAAATCCTCGCAAATACCAGTAGTATCTTCTCTAGTAAGCTTAATAAGAGGCCTTGCAAAAAGCACGTTTTGACGCAATGTCACTGCTTTCATGCCAGCAACTGCTTCTAAACCTGCAGAATCTTTTAGCCCCATCATTACAGTTTCTGCTTGATCATTTGCAGTGTGAGCTAAAAGCACGGCTGCAGCTTGCTGCTTTTTAGCAACCTCAATAATTGCTTGATACCTAGCATTTCTTGCAGCAGACTCTTCGCCTTCTCCAGAATCTTCGACGTTCACAGATTGAATATACACGTACTTTTCGTCTATTCCAGATTGCAAACAATGCTTAGCAGCAGTATTGGCAATTTCAGTTGAGTGCGGCTGCAAATGGTGATCTACTATTACAACACCGCAACGAATACCTCTACTTGCGCACACAATCACGCTCAATGCTGTAAGTGCAAGAGAATCTCTACCTCCAGAGCACGCAATAAGAACCAGAGGAGCATCAACATCTGTTGCGTGGTTGCCATGTTCGGAAAAACGCGCGTCTTGAGCACACAACGAAAGTTCATCAAAACAATGCTTGATTGCGCCAATTCCTGCGCGTATGCGAGAAGAATACACCATAGCTTCTAGTGTAGCGCGCTGATAACGCTAAATTGCAACTCATAAATCATAGTTTTGGCAATTCTGCCATAAACTTATTAATCGCTACGAATGCTCCCCAAATATCAGCTGGCTGGTTCGCAACAACAGCGAAAGTTAGCACTCCACCACTTTTCCTAGATACATTACCAACCATAGAAGTAACTTCACTTAAAGAACCAGTCTTTACGCGAAGCATGCCGGCAGAAGATTCATCCGCTAAACGCTTTCTTGCTGTTCCAACTAAACCAGGAAGAGACAATCCTTCAGCAGCTGCAGCACCTCCAGAATCGGCTTTAATATTAAGCACTTGTACTTGAGCTAACGTTGTTGCGCGCAACCTTGATTTTGGAGACAAGCCTGAGCAATCAGACATATGCAAACCACGTATATCGATATTGAGCTTGCGTAATCCTTCTTTTACTGCCTGAACTGCACCCTCCGGAGAGTTGGATTTGTGAGTTGCAAGCGCAGTCAAACGACCAAACTCTTCCGCCAATGTATTGTCTGAAATACGAAGCGTATATGCCATTATTTCGTTTAAAGGTGCAGAAGAAACTTGTGCAATTAAACGCGAATTAGATGATATTAACGATTTAGTTTCGCTTACTGGTATTACAAAATTTTCAGATTGTGCAGATTTATTTTCATTTTCAGAATCTTTGTTATTTTCAGAAGAATCATCTGCAGACGAGTCTGAACCGGAATTTTTTTCGTCAGAAGTGGTTTTATTAGAATAATTACTTATAACTATTCCCTGTTTGCTTAATAATTTAGCAAAAACACGACCGACACTTAAAGCAGGATGAGGATCAGAAAGCGGAAAATCTGTCATAGCATCAGCGTCAACACCTTGCACTGAAAGGTCACGCTGACGAGCATCATCTATAGCCAAAGATGACGTTTGAGCATAAAAGCGTCGTTCAACATCTGTTTCATAAATCAAATCAGGAGCACGTTTTGCGCCAAACAATGAGTCATCAACAGCTAAAGAAACTGTGCGAATATTTTCAAGTTTCAAAGCGTTGGCTGTTCTTCTCGCTAATGTCGTTAAGCCTGCTCTGCCATTAACATGGTTCCAATCGTTTTCTCCAACGCCAAGAAGCATGTCACCATTGCCGCGAAGCACAAGCTTTCTAGCATTCGCACTAGAAGCTCGTTCTGGTTCACCGCCTGTTTTAGGCAACAAAAATACTTGAGTATCAAGAGTTGAACCCATGTCAAGAGTGCGAGAAGCCACGCTAGCAGTTAAAGTTTTAAGCGTTGATGCTGGCTCTCTTAAAGCATTTGGCTCATGTGAAGCAACTACTCGCCCATTAGCATCCATAATTACTGCTGAAGTGCTGCTACTCATAGAAGCATCGGAAACCAACTCGTCAATAAGTTTTTGAGCTTGCGAATGATTTATTTCTTTACCATAAGTCACGCCTTTAGCTAGTGAATTAACTCGCAAAAGTGATTTAGGAGAAGAAACAGTTACAGCATAATGTTGGCTTCGCAACGTCAAAGGACCAGGAAGAATATCGTATACGTCAAGCAAAAAATAAGTAAAAATAATTGCTGCACTAACTATAACTGCTATAAATGCAATAAGTAATCGCCAACGAGAAGGATATTGGCTTCTTAAAACCATAGCAGCGTATTTACTTTTCTTCTGTGCACTACTTGGTTTAGATTCACTACTTGCTTTAGGCTCGATACTTGGTTTAGGTTTAATACTTGGTTTAGGTTTAATACTTTTGTTGGGTTCGCCGCTTTGCGTTGGCGTGCTCGCATTAGGAGTATTTAAGGCATCGTTTGAGCCTTTACTACTTTCCATGCGAGCACACCTTTAAATCGATTGCAAATACCGCGCTTAACTATACATTGCGCTTGCAACAAAGCGTGCGTAAGTTACGCAGTAATCGAGGCAAATCTGCGCAAGTTTTCTACAATACGAATCATGCGCTTATCCATTAATTTGCCGCCAAGAATTACGCCAACAACCAGCACAATCAAGCCGTTTACTACAAACAAAATGCTTGCAATCCACAGCAGTTGCGGCGCAAGAATAATAAACGCAATCACAGCCGCAGCCGAAGGAATCATGCATACTGCAGAAAGAAGCGCAAAACCTATTGGAGCAAAAGATCTAGCGCCTGCAGAACCTTGCGGCCTAGAAAATGGCTTTTCGATTGATGCTACAGGATACATTGCAATGCACGAAGAAACTAAGCCAATGCCTATGTATGCAAAAGCTACTCCGATTGGAGAAAGAGTTTGGAACATAACTGCATTCACATTTTGCTGAACATTTGCTACGAAGAAAAGGAAAACGTAAACCCCTATTCCAAGAATTGCAAAGTACACAGCGCAAATCACGGACCAAACTATTGCGTGCGCTAAGCGATCGTGCAAACCTTTTACTCCAATAATCGCGTGCATAGTAAAAGCTGTGCCATCGTATGCAATATTGTTTCCAACAACCATGCCCATAAGCAAAGCAGCATACATAAGCCAGCTAGAAACGCCTATGTCCTGTGCTATAGAACTAAATCCTTTAGCATTAAAACTAGTTCCTCCTGCAACTATCAGAATAAAAAGCGGCGCAATAAGCAAAAATAGTTGGCGCATATCTCTTCTCATAACGCTAATAATTCGCGCAACAATCGCACCAACTACGTTGTCTGGAACTGCAGCAAACAAGCCAATTCCTTTAGTTTTAACAACTGTTTTTTGCTCACCGCGAAGTAGCTTCGGCTCTAATTTTGCGCAAAATACAGAGATTGCAAAGCAAGCAGCAATTGTTAGTACACAAATAAAGAAGCGAATAACAAGCGCAAGCCAATTGCCATTGATGGCATCAAGAGGCAAAGCCATAGCAGCACTTAATGGAGTAAAAGCGGACGCAGAGCAAAAACCTAAGCCAAACACAATTCCTCTTGGACTTTTGTTACCAATATTCACAGTGGAAACAAAAATCATATACGCTACGAAAATAGCAAAGTAAAAAATGTTTCTTGAACGCTTGTTTATTAAAATAGTGTCCAAAAGCTCAATAAGCATTTTGCTTAAAGACACGATTGTTGCAACGTAAAGCGGAGCTGCAATTACGCTTACTAAAACCGGCACAATTCCAAAGTTTCTGTACGCTAAAGACCACAAAGCAAGCGCGATTGTACAGCTTATAGAAAGCGCTCCAAAAAGGGAGCCAAGAAGCATACCAGCTTGCTGCTTTACGTAGGGAATGCCGTAAAGCGCAAAACTACGCGACTTTAGTGTTGTGTCACTGCCGAACATAAATAGGTTTATAAACAGCGTAAAAATTGACACAATCGACGCAACCATTATTGGAGCGAACTGAAATTCCTGCCAATTTTTAGTATCTGCAAGCATTCCTGGATTAAGATACTTTCCTGCTTGCCAGCCCGCAAAACCAAGAGCGCATATAATCGCAAGTCCAAAAACAATGACTATACCAAAGCCGATTTTTTGCCAAATCGACTTTCGCATAACGGAAAAAGTAAGCGCCCAGCGAAGGCGAACCATGGTAAAAATCATAGACATTACGGCCATCCTTATTAGGCGTTGAGATTAGCAGACTTGGTAGAAGCAACAGCAGCGTTATCAGACTTGCCGCCGTTAAGCCAATCAATGCGCGCAGCCGCGTGACGTCCGCCAACAAGCTCCATAAAGCGATCTTCAAGATCTTTGCCCTGAGCCACCTCTTCAAGAGTGCCAGAAGCTGCAACATGACCTTCGTTAATAATCGCCACGTGCGAGCACATTTTTTCAACCAATTCCATAACGTGCGAAGAAATAATCACCGTACCGCCAGTAGAAACATACTCGGCGAGAATATCCTTCAAATTTGCGCTAGAAACAGGATCAACTGCCTCAAAAGGCTCGTCCAATACAAGTACGCGAGGGCTATGGATCATAGCTGTTGCAAGGCAAATCTTCTTAGTCATACCAGTTGAATAGTCAGAAACCATGGTGTTTGCAGCTTCTGTTAAGTCGAAAGCAGAAAGCAAGTCGTTCGCGCGCTTTACGGATTCCGCGCGACTCATATCGCGAAGCATGCCAGCGTAAGTTAAAAGCTGCAAACCAGTAATTGTCTTAAAAATCTCATCTGCTTGAGGCATTAAACCGATTGCGCGCTTAGCACTATTTACATCGCTCCAAACGTCATTGCCAAAGATCGAAGCTGAGCCAGCATCCGGCATAAGCAAGCCCGTAAGCATTTTAATCGTAGTGGTTTTGCCGGCACCGTTCGGACCTACCAATCCGTAGAAAGAGCCTGCTGGAATGCTCAACGAAAGATTATCTACAGCAACTTTCTTGCCAAAAGTCTTAACAAATCCGCGAATAGAAACCGCTGGAACATCTGCATTGCTATCGCTAGCATCACTCGAATAAGTGTTTGCGCCAAAAACCGGAACGCTGCCAGACATATTTGCAGATGGAACAGAATCTACCATAGAAACCTCGCAACATACAGATAAACGCACGCATTGCGCCACATTATGCGCAATTGCACGTTTACACCAGGACTTCTTATTATCTCACACCCGCAATCTTTGCGCAATCGCAACGCCATCAGCCGCCGCACTCACCACCCCAAATCCTCCTACCATCACACCAGATCACTGTTCCGTACGCTACCTTCACTGTACTAATATTCGTGTGGTAGAGATTTGAGATTTTTCGCACTGAGCGCGGCGAACGTCAGAGCCGCAGGCTGCTGATTCGCCAAGCGAAGAAGAAAAATCGAAAAATCTCTGCGATAAGATGAGGTTATTAATGGTTAGCACGCAGAGTTTGGGGGATTTCTCTACGAGCGCTAAAAGAGGACTGATGGAGCAACATTCTTTAAAGAAAGGCGAACACAATAAACGCCTTTAACAGTCAAAGCGACTGAAGGACGGGACGCGCGAGGAGAAAAATCCCCCAAAACTCGCTCCACACTATAGAATTTCATTCTTTCACTCAGCGACCGGTATGCTGAATCGGCTTCCACTCGCTCTTTGAGAAAATAGCTTGGAACGCAATAGGCACGTACGAAAGCATAAAAATCGGGAAGCTAAGAGCGTACGCAAACAGCTCCTTATTCGTGGCCCCAAGCTTATCGTGTTCAACCAAAATAGTGAGTGACACAAATATCATCATACCTAAAACGCTTGTAACAGTAGTGGTAATGAAATTAATCATTGAAGAGATTTGACTCATCCATGTTACAAATCCAAATGCAGCAAAAATAAAACCAAGTATTATTCTTGCAACAGCTAAAACCATAAACGGGAAAAGCATAAGCGTAAAATCAACCGACGAAAAATCTCTTTCGCGAATACCATGTCGAATAAGAGCTGCTCCATAGTAACGAAATACCTGCAAGAATCCCTTGCTCCAACGAAGGCGCTGCCTCCAGCTCTGCCTAAACGACACAGGCTGTTCGTCATATAATACTGCAGAACCGCAATATCCAACTTTGTCTCCGTGAAGAATAGCGTCCATAGTAAATTCAAGATCCTCAGTAAGAAGATGGAATTTCCATCCGCTATTTCTGTGCATAATCTCACGCGAGAACATGAATCCAGTTCCACCAGCATGGCAACTTGAACCGAATAGCATTCGCGAGTTGTTAGTAAATCGCGATTCTCGAATAAACCAAAGTGCAGAGCCAGAAGAAACCCAATTATCTGAAAGATTCACGGAATTACGGTAGCTAGTTAAAATTTGATATCCTGCGTGGAAACCTTTATTCATTTCCTCAAAATAATGCGGATCAAGTTTATTGTCTGCATCGAAAACAAAGTACGCGTCATAAACTTTATCCGCACCAATTTTCATAATATGATCGAGGAGATAGCTGAGCGCATAACCTTTACCAATATGCTCTTTATCAAAACGTTCAATTACGTTGCATCCGCAATTGCGACCAACTTGCGCAGTAGAATCAGTGCAATTATCTGCAACAAGCCAAATATCAATAAAATCTTGTCTATATGTTTGAGTTTGAATGCAATGAATAAGATTACCTATAACAGCTTCCTCATTGCGCGCAGAAATAAGCACAGCATAATGCTTATCCATTGGCGCTTCAGGAAAAACAATAGGCTTAGCGAATAAAGATGCAACGGCACAAACACCTTGATACACAACACCGCTTATGCCAATAAGTATTACTAGTACATCAAATATTGATAGAAGAATCATCGCTTCCATCCGCTCCGTGGATTATTTTTTACGTTACTTTTACTATTTTTTGTATTTTTTGTATTGTTTACTATTTTAGACTCGCCTACTTGCAATTTTGCTTTAGGAGAATCCTTATTTTCAGAATCTACTTTACGCTTTGCAATATCTTTATTTACGGCATCTAATATTTCGCGCGAAATTGGCATTGTTGCCAATACATCAGTTTGATCAGAATCGTTAGAGGAAACTTTGCTACTATTCGCATCGTCAGAATCTGACACATAAGCTTGCTTATACCAATATAAAATATCCTCGTTCAGAGAAATGCGAGAGCTTGTGCCTTTCATTACACGATGAACACTTTCACTCATTGGATTCATGAACTTACGGCCAATCGCCTCAACGCAACGAACAATAATAGAAGTGTGATCAGGGTGAGGATCGTTCATAAGCGGAGAAGAAACTAAACTATATTGCTTCGTGCATACTCTAAAAATTGCTTGCAAACTTGCAGTCACAGGCAAAGCCAAAAATGCTCCAAGAGCACCAAATACAGCGCCCATTACAAGAACTGAAATAAAAGCTACTGCAGGATTCAGATCCATAGTCTTTTCGGAAATCTTCGGCGAAATAACCATGTTCTCAATTTGCTGATAAATCGTAATAAAAATTAATGTTGCAACAGCCGCACCAAAACCATTGGAACCCCACGCAACCAAGATAGGCAAAGCTCCACCCAAATAGCCACCAATTGTAGGCACAAACTGCGAAACAATTCCGCAGAATAAGGATAGCGGAAGCCAATACGGTATATTCATCACAATAAGGAAAATTGCGGTACCCACTGCGTTAATCGCTGCCAAAATAATTCGCGAAAATAAGAAGCTCGAAATCTGCTCTTGAACAACTGACCAAATAAATAGGAAACGACGCTGAGCTTGCGGATTCATCCAACGGCACATGCTACGACGCATAGCCGGACCTGCTGCAGAAATGTAATACGTAACCATAATAATGGTAAGCAAATCAAGCAGAACAGTCATCAATCCCCATGTTGTGTTAAGTGCTTGGCCAGCAAAATCAACAACCCAAGATGTTTGCACATGCTTCAAAATTTCCATGCCAAGCTGCTCAATATTAGGCATTTTAAAACCGGTATAGTGAAGCACAAAATTTGCAAATTGATTGTATAAATCAGGCAAGCCCATAACCATTGAAACAACCTGCTGAGCAAATAAATTACCAAACAAAGCAAGTAGCAAGCTAATTACAACAAGCAAGCCCGTTAGCGTAAAGCCAGAAGCAACTCCTCGCCTCCAACCATGCTTAATTAACCGGACAACAAGCGGTTCCATTGCGAGCGCAATAAAAATAGAAATCACAACATCGAAAACAATGAATGAAATGCTATTCCAAGCGAACCATAGGAAGATGGACACAAAAGTAACAATTGCAACGTAAATAAGTGCACGACCTAGCCAATCTGGCGGCCTTCTATCATCGCCTTTGGCTGGGAAAAGTGAAGCTAAATCTAGCTTATTTTCACTTTCCTTAATATGCTCATGCATCTTATATTCATGCATTTCTTGCTCTTGGTAATTCATAGGTACTATTGTAACTGCGCGAACTGATGAATGCGAATTAGCGGCATGTAGTATTACATTATTCGCATCTACGCAACTACACGTAACATTATGTAACACAAACGTAACGAGATATTCGAGTCGCTGAAATCCAAAATGGCATTCATAGTCATAAACTCATTACTGGGTTTTTTAAGAAAGGAATGGTGGCCATGACCACTTTGCAAACTAAAGAAGATGCCGCAGCCCTCATTGAAAAGGAAGGCATTGAATACGTATCCGTACGATTTACTGATTTAATTGGCGTTCAGCAGCACTTTACTGTTCCTGCTGACGAGTTCTTGCACAGTGCTTTCACTGATGGAATGGCGTTCGATGGTTCTTCAATGCAAGGCTTCCAGGCTATTAACGAATCAGATATGAAGCTTATTCCAGATGTTGACACTGCTTATATTGACCCATTCCGTAAGCATAAGACTCTGAATGTTGCTTTCTCTATTGTTGACCCTGTAACAGATGAGCCATATTCTAGGGATCCTCGTCAGGTCGCTATTAAAGCAGAGTCCTATTTGAAGTCAACTGGCATTGCTGACACTGCAAGCTTTGCCCCTGAAGCTGAGTTCTTCATCTTTGATAAGGTGCGTTTTGCTAACGACATGCAACGCTCCTTCTATGAGGTTGATTCTAACGAAGCTCCTTGGAATTCCGGAATTGACACTGAGGATGACGGCAGCAACAATATTGGTTTTAAGAACCGCGTAAAGCACGGCTACTTCCCTGTGCCACCAGTAGATCACAATCAGGATTTACGCGATGACATGGTTTGCAATTTACAAAAGGTCGGCTTGATTCTTGAGCGTTCTCACCACGAAGTCGGCGGTGCAGGTCAGCAGGAAATCAACTACCGTTACAATACGCTTGTTCATGCTGGCGACGATTTGATGAAGTACAAGTATGTGGTTCATGAAACTGCTGCTTTAGCTGGTAAGGCTGCAACATTTATGCCAAAGCCAATTGCTGGAGATAACGGCACCGGCATGCACTGCCATCAGTCGCTTTGGAAGGATGGCAAGCCATTGTTCTATGCGGAAACTGGCTACGCTCAACTTTCTGATATTGCACGTTGGTACATTGGCGGCTTGATTAAGCACGCTTCTTCTGTGCTTGCATTTACGAATCCTTCGCTTAACTCTTACCATCGCTTGGTTCCAGGATACGAAGCTCCAGTCAACTTGGTTTACTCTGCTCGTAACCGTTCTGCAGCTATTCGTATTCCTCTTGCTGGTACGGAACCTGCTGCTAAGCGAATTGAGTTCCGTGCACCGGATCCTTCATGCAACCCATTCTTAGCATTCTCCGCTCAGCTTATGGCAGGTTTGGATGGTGTTGTTAACCATATTGAGCCTCCTGCCCCTGTTGATAAAGATTTGTACGAGCTTCCTCCAGAGGAGCATGACGGCATTAAGCAAGTTCCTTCTTCACTTGGTGAGGCTTTGCAAGCTTTGGAAGAGGATCACGACTTCCTTATGCAAGGCGACGTATTTACTAGCGACTTGATTGAAACTTGGCTGAATTTGAAGCATGAGGAAATGGATATGGCGCGCTTGGCTCCAACTCCACTCGAGTATGAGCTTTACTTCCACATCTGATTTGTAGTTAAGTTCTTCTAGCCAATAAGCCGGCTCTACGATTTCGCAGAGTCGGCTTATTGTTTGGCGCTCAAGCAGATTGTCGCGTTAGCTGTTTATTTTTTAGCACGTATTTTACATCAGCTTGAGATGCGACCTTCGAATCATGAGTAACAACAATCACACATTTGCCATGCTCTCTAGCAGCTTTTTTTAATATTGCAATAACTTCTTTAGTTGTTGCAGGGTCAAGACTTCCAGTAGGCTCATCAGCTAAAATTACCGGCGCAGAAGATACTAAAGCTCGTCCAATTGCAACACGCTGCTGTTGGCCACCAGAAAGTTTAGTGACGTTACGATTTGCTTCTTCTTCAGTTAACCCAAGATCTATTAGCACTTGAACATCAGCATGTGAATTTACTAATCGCAAATTTTCTAATGGCGTCAAATAGTCAATAAGATTAAAATTCTGGAAAACAAGTGAAATATGTTTTTTGCGATGCTCAACATATCCTGTTTTTGCAATATCCTCACCATTGAACAATACTTCACCTTTATAAGGAGTATCTAATCCAGCTAAAAGTGAGAGCATAGTAGACTTTCCTGCTCCAGAAGCTCCCATGATACTGTACATTTTGCCAATTTCGAAATCTGCATTCACGTCATTTAATACCGCAATATTTGCAGGTCCGTAAGTGTACTTCACATTTTTTAATTGCAATAAAGCCGACATAATAAGCTCCTTATTTTTACATAATTTAAATATGATTTATACGATTTGTTCCATTTATGCGATTGCGCTTTTAGTAGAAAATTCGCATACGCAACTACATTTCTGCTAACTCATGGCACTCAGTATTTTCCGAGGCTTCTTTATTAATATTGGCAGCACTGCAACAAGTAATGCGACTATTGAAATAAGCAAACCAATAACAAAAGCAGCAAGAGTTTGCAGCAATGGCAATACTGGCATACCATCCGCAATAAATGACGAATCAGCACTATGCAAAATCGCAGAACCAATAACGCCAGAAAAAGCAGCACCGAAGCCTAACGAAATGACGAATGACACAATGTTGAGTATCGCTATTTCAACAAGCAATTGACTAACTATTATTGCTCTAGATAATCCGATAGACATAAGTACGCCAATCTCGTGCATACGTCCTCTAACCCAGAACACTAATACAAGTCCAAGCACTAAAATACCAACAAAACTTAGTGCCACAAAAATCATTCGCACAAGTTGTTGCACAGAGTTAACCGAGCTTATTACATCAGACAATTGCGAAGCATTCTGCTCTACATCTGCCCACTTGCCAGCAATACTTTTAGCCTCCCGTATTGCACTAGCTAATAAATCAGAACGCTCAACAACACAACGCAAAACACTTCGATTAGAAGAACCCGCCAAAGACAACGCAGAACTTAAGTCAGTAAATATGCGGTTTTCTGACGTATCCGAAGGAAGCGCTCCTTTAGTTTGCAATTTGCCGGCAAAAATGCCAACAACGCGAACTTTTACATTAAACCCTTGCTTAAGAATTATAGTAGAACCAATCTTAAGATTATTCTTCTTAGCAAAATCACGATGCACTATTGCTCTACCAGAAGAACGACTAGTAATATGCTCACCCTGTTCTAAACGGTACAATCCTTCTTGAAAACCTTGAGATAATCGAGAATCTGTTGTGCCAGTAATTCCGGCAGCATGAGCCAAAACATCATCGTCTAGTCTTGGACCCTGCGCAGGAAGCACAAGTTGCTTTCCAACAGGCACAGCTAAAACATCGCGCTCTTCCACTACAGTTTTTACGCTCGAAATCGCAGCAAATTTACGAATTTGACTAGAGTCAATTCCTTCATTTGCGCCCAAATCTTGAGGAATTGAGGAACTAGATGTAGCAGTAGCAGAATTAGAATTTGCATTACTTTGCTCTGGAAGAGTTTCACCTCGAGTTTTTGCTCGTACAGTAAAACCTAAGCCAATACTGGATTGAATACGATCCCTAGCACCCTCAACAGAAGCACTGATACCAGCTTGTGAAACTAGCGCACTTAAAACAAGAGTCATAATCAGCACAATTATTGCGTTACGTCGAGGTTTGCGCAATATTGCAAGTTTCGCTCGAGCACATAAAGAAATTACTTCACCATTCATAATGTTACTCACTAACTTTTCAAATAACTTTCATACGACGAATTATGAAAACTATGCCGCCAAACAGCATAGTTCTACTTTTGCAATCCGAGGAGCTCACGAGGAGATTTGCATATAATTGGCAAATAAGACAACACAACTGCAATAACGATTACTGCACCAACAATTGTAGAAACTCCGACAAAACACTGAGCGTCTACTTGTACGCTAAGTGTTTCCAAAGTTTTTGTTGCCAAAGTTGATTCAAGATTTCCACCAGCTTGACCCATATTACTCAATTCACGGGCGGCTGATGATTGCACAGAGCCAAGAGCAACATTAGCCATCAACGGAGCTATAACTTTTGCAAAAAGGTAACCCACAATCAACGAAGGTATTGAAATAAGCACAATCTCAGCAAGATATTGACCAACTATAGATAATTTGCCAGTGCCAATTGCAACAAACACACCAATTTCATTACGTCGCTCATTCATCCACAGCAAAAGCACTAATGCCAAAGCAATAATAGCGAATGATACAACAGCAATTGTTGTAACAGTCATTATTGAGCGCACTCCCTTTGCTGCTTTCAACAAACCAGAAACGAACTGATCGTCACGAGTTAGTTGATAGTTTTGCAAATCAATAGGCAATTTCGCAGCTTGAGACATAATATTATCCGCATCCTCGCCGCGCTTTATTCTAAAACTTGCATCCTGATATATTTCTTTTCCAGGCTTATATTTATATAATTCGCGAGTAGTTTGCAAATCCGTATACACGGTATTAGCTGTCAATTCCGCCCTAGTTGCGACTTGACGCTTATTTGCTCCGGCATAAATTCCAACAATACGAGTTTTTACTGTTGCTGTTGATTGTTGAATATTGTCAGCATCGTAAGGATTAGCGCGAAGTGTAAGAGTATCTCCTACATGTAATCCGTTAGCTTTAGCGAGATCTTCATGAATTAGTGATGCATGAACGTTGTTAGCAATAAGATGCTTGCCTTTAGACATAGTTATTGCTTTTGTTTTAAAAGTATTTAAACCAGTAGAGTCATTCGTTCCTTCAATATTAACGGCATTGCCAAACTGCTGTTCACGCTTATTGTCATACTCTTGTACGCCTGGAATTCTTGCCGCTTTAGCATTAACTAAATCCGCTGTTACATTTTGTCGAACAACGTAGGAAGCAATTCCATTTAACTTTGCAATTGCCTGTACATCTTTAGGTTTTACAGTTCCAGCTCCTCTAGGAGTTCCAGGGTTTATTTGAGGGTTATTTGCGAGCACAAAACTAGACTCTGCTTGCGCTTCAACTTTTTCTCCTTCTCTACCTGCAGCATTTGAAACTGCAGAAGTAGAAAATAACAATGTCGAAATAAGAAATACAATAATGAAAACTATTGCTGTTTTTATTCGTTTCCTCAGAATGTAGCGTATTGCACGAGAGATAAACGTCATCGACTACCTTTCTTCATTGAAAATTGCTTGTATATCAACCTTTAAATATACGGACTACCAGTATAACATATCCATACTGAAAAATGCGTTTAGTGTCATACTTTACAATGCGCAAATCTACCAGTGCGCAAATCTACGCTATAAAAAAATTCCCCTCTGCAAAACAAATTGTAGAGGGAAACTTTTATTCGTATTTAATGCGCCTTTAAATTTTGCACATTCGTTAGGTTTAGTCTTGGTTAAAATCTATTACTAGCTTATTATCTTTAATACTAAACTTTCCATAAACATAACCACTATTTCTAGTGTGCGAGTCTCTCCAATCACTATCATCATCATCGTCCTTATAGCGATAAGTAATGTCTACACCAACCTCATCGCTCTGAAAAGTTCCTGACGACATGTTAACTTGATCCAACATAGGAGTGCTATTAACACTACGCTTAATATTGTCATATTTATAGCTGGTATAGTAACTAAAGCTTGCAAATCTACAACTCTCTGGAACATCAGTTTCAGTTGACGCTACACATTTATCAACATGCTTTTGAATAGCCTTAGTAAGCTCATCCTTTAATGTTTCTGTAGCTTCTAGTTCTAACACTGCAGATTCCGAACTATCTTTTTCGCTAATTGACGCGTCAGCAGAATTTGTGGTCCACAGTTGCGAACTTTTTGCAGATTCAATATGGTAAGCGCCAGGATACACTGGAAGTCTATATTCTGTAGCTGATGTATATACTGAATAACCGTATTCTGAACTGTAGCTTTCACCGTCATATTTCGGCGATTTTTTGAGAGTAGACAAATTTATTTCAGAATCATTAACTTTTATTTTATCAACTTCATTTGGCACAGTTATGGTAATGTGACCAAATGGTGGATATTGAACTTTATAAGAGTCAAAGAATAGCCACTGTTTGCCAGCTGGTACAAGGCTTATTACTGCCGAAGCATCACTATTGCCAATTTTGTAAGAAAGCTTAAATGAATTGTATGGGCCACTATCAACACTCATGTAAGACATATGATTCTTGGAAGCTCTGCCTATTGCGCTTGTAAGTAAGGCACGATAATTTTCTGGAACTTTAGAAGAAGACCAATCTGTCATATTGTTAGCTTCATCAAAATTGCCTTCTTGCAAAGACTTCACATAACGTTGAATTGTTGCTTGTGGAGAATACACATTCTGTTGAATAACTGTATAACCTATACCAAGAACCACAATAACAATGCCAATTACAATAAGCATAATTTTTGTGCTGTGTTTCATAGGCGTGCTTCTCACAACATTACCTGCTACGAAATTAGGATTAAACGAATCAGGAGCATAATATTCTGTAGGCTGATTTTGCGAATAATCCTGCTGATTATAGTACTGTTGATTTGAATAATCCTGCTGTTCATAAGTATTTTGACTGCTATAAACAGGCTGAGGATAAGCTTGCGTGTTCTGCTGAATGAACTGCGTTTGTTGTACATCGTTCATTTGATTTTGCTGATATTGAGCACTTTGCATTGGCTGATAACTTGAATTAGCTTGCTGCGGCACAAGACTAGCTCCACAAGATGAGCATACTATAGCTCCATAAGCATTTTGACTGTTGCAATATGGACAATTCATATATTTCTCTCCGTATATTTTTACAAAATAAGCCTAGCAGACAAGACTGCTAGGCTTATGACTTATTAGATATATTTACTTAAATAAATTAGCTAGGTCTTGTGCTTTATTCATAAGATTATTCGAAGGAACCAAGGAATTAACCATAGCAGTATTGATTGCAGCAACGATAAATATTGCAACAATTCCAATCAAGATAAAGATAACCCACATCCACTCACGATCAAGCTTACCCTTGTAGTGTGCAGTTGCCATAAACGATACAGGAATGAGCATCAATAATACCAAGTAAAGTGTGTGCAAAGACATAGATGGAACTTGCAAAACAGCACTAGGATTATTCATTAACAATGAGATGTCTGAATTGCTGTAGATTATAGATGCAACTAAAGAATCACTGCCTTCTACTTTTCCTTTAAAGTAATTCATAACAGGAATAGATGGAGCAATGAAAGTCAAAATCACTGAAACAATTTGCAAGCCTAAAAGCGGTACGAGTTTCTGAGCAAAAAGAACGTGAAGCTGAGCTGGCGAAACCTCTTCACCAAACATCTTCATGCCAAGCAAAGCTACACCGTATACAGCGTATACGGTAATCATTCCAATAACAAACTTATAGAAGAATAGTGTAAAAGGCACACCAGGAGTTTGCTGTCCAGCGAACTTAGATACAAGTTCCAAAGCAGTGCTATTAGAAGCATTGTAGAAAGAAAGCGAAGAGAAATATGCTTGGAAACCAAACAGCAAACCAGAAATCACAGAAATTAAAACTGCGTAAATATTAGATACGCGATACCTCTGGGAAGGATTCTTAAGAGCAGTTACTAACCAACGGAAGAAGTTCATCATCTGTTCAGCATTAAGCTGGTTTGAAATTTGGCTATAGTGCGAAACGCCTGGAGTATTTGGGTGATTCTGCATACCCGGCATTCCTGGCTGAGCTGGCATACCCTGCTGAGCATATGGATAGCCTGGACGTTGCATATTTGGCATACCCTGCTGAGGCATACCCTGCTGAGGCATTCCTGGCTGAGCTGGCATACCCTGCTGAGGCATACTAGGACGCGCAAACTGAGGAGCATGCTGCGCAATAGGCTGAGCAGGCGCCGGCTGAGCTGGTGTAGGCTGAACATGCACTTGCTGAACAGGCACTGGCTGAGCTGGAGCATGTTGAACAGGTACTGACTGAACAGGTGCCGGCTGAGCAGGTGTTGGCTGAACAGGTGCCGGCTGAACGGGTGCCGGCTGAGCAGCCTCAAACTTGTTACCACAACCCTTGCAGAATTTTGCAGTATCAATATTCTGGGTACCGCATTGAGCGCAAACTTTCACTCGTCTCTCCTTTGTTAATGGAACAGATCCCATAAATTTGCTAACCGAAAAATGTTTAACAAACCACTTGCGCTCAATTCTATTACTAAAAGCACACAAAACAAACCAGACGTAACAAAAAAGTGCTTGTTTGAAACAAAAAATTCTATAAACACGACATAAATCAGTAAAAAATACGACGCAAAAATAGAAAAACAGAAAAATATAGTCAGTATCTATTAATCAAAAACAAAATCAAATTAATAAATAAATTGACAATAAAACCTAGATAGCAAATCCCAAAGTGCGAGCCGCCGCCACTGGAACTGCTTCATCTGCCCAATAATCCTCAAGGTTCTCATCAGTGGAAAGTGAACGCATTTCTGCACGATCAATATAAAGTTCACCACGAAGATGATCTGTTTCGTGCTGGAAAATACGCGCAGGCCAACCATGCAAACGCTCGGAATGTTGTTTGCCGTCCTCATCCTGCCAAGTAGCCTGAATATCAAGCCAACGTTGACGTACAGCCTGATAGCCGGAAACGCTTAAACAACCTTCATAAAAACTACGAGTTTGCGTACCAATAGGCTCATAATGAGGGTTAATAATAGCTCTAAACGGAAGCTCTGCGATGTCACGAGGATCGTCCTCATCATCACGAACATGATCTTCAATAACAGCAATAGCAAGACCAAGACCAATTTGAGGAGCAGCTAAACCAACTCCCGGAGCTTCCAACATTGTGCTATGCATTAACGAAATTAGCTTAGTAAGAGTTGCACGTGTAAGCTGACCATCATACGCAACAGTACGCTGGCGAAGAACAGGCTCACCTGCCTGCACAATCGGCAAAATGCCGTCTTCTGTAGCGGAATCAAGCAAGCGCTCAACAGCGCGACTGAGCTTAGTATCAACACTTGCGTGATGCGTAAACATAGGACTCCTTTTCACCGTTTTAAATAACGCGCATAATAACGCGAAAATATACAAAATTTACATGCCGCGAGCAGAATTTGAAAGCAGCACTAAAGATATAAGTGTATCAAAATTATTTGCGCACTGCTAGAGCCGACTGAGATGTAAGCAAACAGAGAACGCAAAAGTAAGCAAACTTATAACTTCAGATTATCAACCACAACTTGAGCAAGACGAGCGCAAACCTCATCCGCCTGAGTTTGAGTTGCAGCCTCGCACATAACGCGCACAAGAGGCTCGGTGCCGCTAGGACGCAAAAGCACGCGACCTGTATCTCCAAGAAGTTTCGATTCTTTCTCAACAGCTGCAAGCACAGCTGCGTTAGTTTTCGAAGCCATTTTATCTACATTTGGCACATTTACAAGAGCTTGCGGAAGCTGTGGGAAGTCTGCAGCCATTTGCGAAAGTTTCTTGCCTGAACGCACAACTTCACGGCACAAAGTCAAAGCAGTAAGCGTACCGTCGCCGGTGGTTGCAAATTCGCGATTAATAACGTGACCAGACTGCTCGCCGCCGAGCGAATAATCGTGCTTGAGCATTTCTTCAAGAACGTAGCGATCGCCAACGTTTGTTTGCACTGTTGCAATACCCATATCTTTAAGAGCAAGTTTTAAGCCAAGATTGCTCATAACTGTAACTACAAGAGTGTCATGATTAAGCTTGCCTTCAGCCTTTTTAGCGCGAGCAAGAATACCCATAATTTGATCGCCATTAACCATATTGCCGTTTTCATCGACAGCCAAGCAGCGGTCTGCGTCGCCATCAAACGCAACGCCCAAATCAGACTTTGAAGCTTTAACCATAGCTTGTAACTGCTCAGGATGAGTCGAGCCCGCATGATCGTTAATGTTGTAGCCGTCAGGAGATGCGTTAATAACTACAACTTCTGCACCAGCGCGGCGCAAAGCCTCAGGAGCAACAACAGAAGTAGCACCATTCGCGCAATCTGCTACAACACGCAAACCTGCAAGCGGCTTTGGGCGCGTAGTAGAAGCGTTACTTAAAGGCGCAACAGCAGAAACTAAATGATCAATATACAAGTTAGTAGCTGTAGTAGTATCATGGCTGACTCGACCTACACCAGCACCAGTTGGACGCTCCCAATCTTGACCAAGCACAGCCTCAATCTCATCTTCCTTGCTATCTGGAAGCTTAAAGCCTCCGCGCGCAAAGAATTTAATGCCGTTATCTGGCATAGGATTATGCGACGCAGAAATAACAGCACCCATTTCAACGTTAAGCACGGAAGTGAGGAAAGCAACGCCAGGAGTTGGGATAATTCCAGCATCGATAACATCAAAACCGCCAGCACTCATGCCAGCAGCGAGAGCAGAAGCTAGAAAATCGCCAGAAACGCGAGTATCTCTACCAATAAGCGCGCGGCGACGAGCGTGAGCGGAGCGAGAAGAGGTATCTGATGACGCTTCTTCTTCTGCAGCAGACGCAACTGCGCTTTTATCTCCCAAAACGCGCACTGCAGCGTCACCTAAATCTAACGCAAGCTGCGCTGTTAAATCGCGATTTGCTAATCCACGCACACCGTCTGTACCAAACATTCTTGGCATAATAAAGCCTCTTTCGCAAAAATCACTTCTCTTGCGCGCAAGCAAACAACATCGCATACTAGCGCGTCACACACTATCCGCAATTCTACTCACTGTTTCGCATAACGCGCTAGCGCAGCAAAGAAGCTTTGCAGTAATACTTCTGCGAACATCGATTACTTGTTGATTAGTGAACTTTAACATTCATGCTCTGCAGATATTGAATACTTATCCCCTAGTGGACACTAGCATTCGCGCTGCTGCACAAACTGCACCAGACTCTCCTACCACACCACAAAACACTAGCGGTTTTATCAGTAGTGAGGGGTGGGTGTTGCTTGGTCGAGCAATATAAAAGCGGAGCGATAGTAATAATCGTGATGATGAATAACTATTTCCGCAGAAAAAGTAAGCAAAAAACTAAACTTAACTACCTATCCACTAGTCCAAATGAGGTATAGGAGCGTAGCGCTGCGAGACAAGTAACCCCACCCCTCACAGCCACTCCAGAAAACTGCCAGCCAAGCACCACATTAAACAAAAAAACTCGCGCCACATTAAACAAGAACTTACTTGCTCAATGCAGCGCGAAAGCAGGACATCGCACTAGCGCAAAGAAGCGTTGTAGTGCTGCACTTTAAGCGTGCGACGCGAAGAATCAAGGCTACCAAGCACCATGCGTCGCAAAGCCTGATCCGCATCAGCATGAGCCTCAAGCCACTTTTCACCGTGCTTAACCAGCTCCTCAACCGGCGCATACACAGGATACAAGCCCTCAATCAGAGCCTCAGCCATATGGAATGTGCGGTTCTTCCAAATCCACTCAACTTCAGCAAAGTAGCGCTCAACATAAGGCTTAACCAAATCGCCTTTAGCTGTGCTTGCAAATCCAGCAACCACAGCGCCCATTTGCATATTCGTCAAATCGAGATTGCGCAAAGCCTGTTCAAAAGCCCAATCCTTAGCTTCTGCAGTTGAGCGAGCTGCACGAGCCTGGTAAGCGTATTCGCGATTCTCAGTCGTGTCGCGCTTTTGAAGTTCCGCGTCAATTCCAGCTTCGTCCAAAGCATTCACGCCTGCGAGCGCAATCAAAATGCTCCAGCGCAAGTCGTTGTCGATTTCCAAGCCTTCCAAACTCACGGAACCGTCGAGCAATCCGTTAGCTACGCGCAAGAACTCAGCATCTCCAACTTCGCCGTATCCAAGATAAGCCTTAACGAGCTGGAATTGCTCGTCGGAACCTGCAGAAGCTGCCAAAGCTAACTGCCACAATTCGTGAGCAACATGCTTTGCGACTTCTGCTTGACGCTCTGGGACAACGTAGTGGCTTGCAGTTACTTTCACTTGACCAAGAGCATAGCGGAAAGTAGTTGATTCGCGCTCAGTTGCCAAAGCTTTAAGGCTGAGTTCCACGAAGCGTTCTGCTGGGAATTCTGCGTCGCGAGTCATGTCCCACAACGCGAGCCAAATAAGTGAGCGAGTCAAAGAATCCTTGAAACGATACAAGTTTTCGGCAGCAAATTCAAGCGACTTTTCGTCAAAACGTAGCTTCGTGTAAGTCAAGTCGTCGTCGTTTACAAGGATAAGTGCTGGCATTTTTTCGCCGCGCGCCTCAACAACTTCCGTCACTTCGCCGTCTACGTCAAGTTCGATTCGCTTTGTGCGCTTAATTTCGCCAGTTGCTTCGTCTACATTGTAGAATCCAACAGCCAAACGGTGTGCGCGAAGAACAGGATGCTCAGCTGGCGCGCTCTGACGCAAACGCAAGGAAGCAATAGTGCCGTCACCTGCTTCTTCGACTTCGGTAGAAATCGTGTTAATTCCAGCCTTTTCAAGCCATTGAGCACTCCAAGCTTTAAGATCGCGGCCGCTTGTAAGCTCTAACTCGTGCAACAAATCGGCCAAAGTTGCGTTGCTGTATGCATGCTTGCTCAAATAGTTATGGATTCCTTCAAAGAACTTTTCGCGACCAACATACGCTACGAGTTGCTTCAATACGGAAGCACCCTTTGCATAAGTGATGCCGTCGAAGTTGACGGAAGTGTCATTCAAATCGTTGATTGGAGCCACGATTGGGTGCGTTGTTGGAAGCTGATCTTGATTAAGTGCCCAGCTTTTTTCGCCGGAATTGAAAGTGCTCCAAGCGTCATGCCATTCGGTTGCTTCAGCAGTTGCAAGAGTAGAAGTGAATTCTGCGAAGGATTCGTTAAGCCACAAATCATTCCACCACTTCATGGTCACGTAGTCGCCGAACCACATGTGTGCAAGCTCATGCAAAACTGTTACAACGCGGCGCTCAGCATAAGCGTCTGTAACTTTGGATTCAAACACGTACTGGTCGCGAATCGTAACCATACCAATGTTTTCCATAGCTCCAGCGTTATATTCTGGCACGTAAATCTGATCGTACTTTGCGTACGGATATGGCACTCCCCAAGTCTTAGCGTAGAAAGCAAAACCTTTCTTCGTAATATCGAACAAGTAGTCAACGTCTTTTGCAAAAGCGTCTTTAAGTGCCTGACGGCAGTACATTGCCATTGGCACTACGCGACCGTCTTCGTTGTCGTAAGTTGTGTGCCACCCAGCGTAAGGTCCTGCGCAAATAGCAGTTAAATAAGAGCTCATCTTTGGAGTTGACTCGAATACCCAGCGCTTCATGCCTTCTACAGTGCCATTTTCCAAAGTGCCTGCTTCAGTTTCGCGTCCTTCCAGCACTGTTTCGCTTTTAACTGGCATGTTGGAAGTCACAATCCAGCTTTCTGGAGCATCAACCGTAAAATCAAAAACAGCTTTCAAATCTGGCTGATCAAATACAGCATAAACACGGCGAGCATCCGGCACTTCGAACTGAGTATATAAATACACGTTTCCGTCAGAAGGATCGACACTTCTGTGCAAACCCTCGCCCGTGTTGGAATACTGGCAGTTTGCTACAACTTCTACGGTATTATGCTCAAGCAAATTTGCAAGCTCAATTCGGCTGTCTGCAAAAACTTTAGAAACGTCAAGATCGGTACCGTTTAACACCACGGATTCTACGCTGTTTGCAATTAAATCGAGGAAGCTTGCGCTACCAGCCTTAGCATCGAACTCAATCTTTGTGCGCGAAGTAAAATCGCGTCCGCCTTTTCCTAAATCGAGCGCAACATCGTAGTGAATTGGCATTTGGATAGCGTCGAAACGCTCTTGAGCTTCTACGCGAGTAAGATTTGCTCCTGGCATATTTTGTACCTTTCTTATTTTTTCTTATTTTTAATTATATTTACGATTATTTTCAGCTATTTACGAATAATCGCGAATATTTTTCTTTATTTTTGATTATTTTTCATTATTCTTGACTATTTTTTGCAATATCCGCAACTACCGGAACGAGCATAGGCTTCCTGCGTAAAGCGCGAGCCACCCAACTGCCCAATGTGCGTCGCATAATTTGCTGCAATTTATAAGTATCGTGCTCGCCGCGCATCATAGCATCTTGCAACTGTTCAACAATTTGATGACGAACCTTCTCAAAATCAGCCTCGTCTTCAGCAACAGCATTCAAGAAAATCTTTGGACCAGAAACCACGTCAGCGTGCTCTGTATCAACTACAACAAAGCTCGAAACGAAACCTTCCGTGCCCAAAATTCTGCGCTTTTCAAGCTCTTCATCTGTAAGCTCACCGACAGAATCACCATCAACATACACGTAACCGCATGGCACAGAACCAACAACTGCAGCATTGCCATGATACAAATCCACAACATCGCCGTCTTCAGCAAGCACAACGTTATTTGGATCAACGCCAGTTTTTACTGCAATCAATCCGTTTGCAACCAAGTGACGATGCTCACCATGAATTGGCATGGCGCACTTTGGCTTCACAATGTTGTACAAGTACAGCAACTCGCCTTCATTGCAATGACCAGACACGTGGATAGCAGCATTATCTTTGTTAATTACGCGCGCACCCAACTGCACAAGCTTATTAATAACTTTGTAAACCTCATGCTCATTGCCTGGAATAAGCGAACTTGCAAGAATAACAGTATCGAATTCGTTAACAGTAATATCTCGGTGACTGCCATCTGCAATACGCCCAAGCGCAGCCATAGGCTCACCTTGTGAACCAGTGCACATGTATACGAGCTTGTCATCCTGAATATCCTTCGCCTGTTTTAAGTCAACAACAGTATTTTCAGGAATATGCAAGTAGCCTAAATCCGCAGCAATTGACATATTACGAACCATCGAGCGACCAACGAACACAACTTTGCGCCCAAACTTATGCGCAGCGTCAACTACTTGTTGCACGCGATGAACGTGACTTGAGAAGCTAGCAACAATAATTTTGCGCGTAGCTTCAGCAAAAGCGCGATCCAAAGCCGGACCAATCGAAGTTTCAGGCTTCACAAATCCTGGGACTTCAGCATTAGTGGAATCAGCCATAAGCAAATCTATGCCTTGCTCACCTAAACGCCCGAACTCAACTAAATCAGTAATGCGATGGTCAAGAGGAAGCTGGTCAAGTTTAATATCTCCAGTATCAATAAGCGTTCCGGCTGGAGTTTTTACGCACACAGCGAGCGCATCTGGAATAGAATGCGTAACAGTAATAAATTCAAGGTTAAACGGACCGACTTTCATCTTATCGCGACCTTCTACGCGAATAAGCTCCGGATCAATATGATGCTCTTTGCACTTAGCTTCCACAAAAGCAAGAGTTAGCTTTGAACCAATTAACGGAATGTCGGGACGCATTTTAAGAAGGTAAGGCACACCACCGATATGATCTTCGTGACCATGCGTTAAAACCAATGCCTCAACTTTGTCTAAGCGATCTTGAATGTAGTGAAAATCTGGGAGAATCAAATCAACGCCTGGCTGCTCTTCTTCTGGGAATAGCACACCACAATCGATAAGCAGAATATGACCGTTATATTCAATTACGTTCATATTGCGGCCGATTTCACCCAAACCACCAAGCGGTACGATTCGCATTGAGCCTTTACGATACTTTGGCGGCGCAATAAGCGCACCTTCTCTTTGATCGTTAACTACAGGAGGAAGAACATTTCCTGTTCTACGAGTTGATGACTTTGCGTTTTCTGTTTTAGTTTCTTTGTTGAATTTAGCTTTTTTAGTTGATTTAGTTTTAGCAGATTTTACATCTTTAGTAGATACTGATTTAGTTGAAGTATCAGAAGACATTTTTTTATTCACTTTTTTCACCGACTGTCGAATTTGCTTAGACGACGCAGAAGATTCTTGGTTATTAAGAGAACGCATATTATCAGCGTCAGATTGCAACGCATCGCGTACTACTTCAGCAAGAATTTCCTCAGTACGTTCATCATATTCTATTTTCATATTCATCTCACTACATCTTGCGATATTGCGCACTTCTTTCTAGTGTACCGTTAGGACTCAACTCAGCTTTTGTTACTGAAACGGCAGAAACTTTACAGCGGCGTAAAGAAACTGCCGTTCCCTAGCCAAAAAGCGGCAGAAACTTTACACGCGTGCGCAGTTAATGTCGCTTTTTAAGCACCATTACAATAAACCAGCCGAACGTTGCGATAGGTATAGCTGCCATTGTTGAAATCCACGGAACCATCATTCCGGCATGCGAATTCCACGAGTCGATTGCAGCTCCAGCAGCCATCGAACCTAAAGAACAGCCGACAGCAGACGCAGTTGGTAGCCATGAAAGACCTTCCGTAAGCGATTCTTCAGGGACAGTTGCTTTAACGATAAGATTTCCAGTAGCAAAAATTGGCGAAACGCATAAGCCGGAAAGCACTTCAAAAACGCTCATAAGCATAAGTCTGTCAATATTAAGACTCATAAGCACAAATCCAACAGTTAAACCAGTCAAAAATACAATCAAATGCGACCAATTAGAACCGCGGAATTTATGCGATCCAAAAATAATCGCTCCCACAAGCGAACCGCATGCAAACAATGCCAGCTGCATACCAATAAAATGATCAAGTCCTTGAGCTTTCATTGCAGCTGTTACAGACACGTCAAATGCACTAAAACTCATATTAAACACAACAAACATGAGCACTAGCGGGATAATACCGCGGTAAAGCAGCACGTTTTTGCCACGCTTTTTTGAGTGATGATTGTGCAATTGCTTAAGACTAAATTTGTCTGCAAATGAGCGTTTCGGTTCTTGCTTTTGAGATTCCGCATAATCTTTAGAAATTTCATCTTCTTTTTGAGAAGCGATTAATACATCAACGTCTTCAGCTGCAGCAGTTGGAACTTCCACTACTTTAAGCACAGCAGGTTGAGTATTTTTTAGAGAAAAGAACCAAGCTCCGCCCAATCCACTTGCAAATACTGGCACGAATAATTGCGAAACAGGATGCACAGAAGTTGCTAACCACGCAGCTAAAATAGGTCCTAATATAAACACAATTTCATCGATACCAGATTCCAACGCATAAGCAACGTTTAATAAAGAATCGTCATCTTCTGCACGCAATGTATAAGCCCAACGAGTACGCACCAACGCGCCAAAAGCAAACTGAGTTACGCCCATCACAATTGCTAGCACAAAAAGCAAAACAAGAGGAACCTTAAATAACGCTGCACATGCAAAAGAAATCATAGCGATTACTTGTGCACTTAGCGCAATAACTCCAACTTTACGCTGACCAAAACGGTCGAAAAGCTTAGCATACACAGGAGTTACCGCAGCTTGTGCAAGCACATACGACGCAGACATTGCTCCAGCAATAGTCCAGTTGTTATACAAATGGTTTAATGCAAGAACAATCCCCAACGCAATCATAGACATTGGCAAACGCGCAATTGCGCCTGCTACGCAAAACGCTTTAGCTCCATTAAATGAAAATAATCTAGAATATTGAGAAAATACCGATGCTTTATTAGTTGCCGTTTGCGACGACATATATTTCTTTGCTCCTTTTGTCAAGCAAGTCACACACGTTATACATTTGCATATTTTTTATTAGCGCGTCTTAGAACGAGCATTCGCTTGCTTTGAACGAACTCTCGGCTCACCTGAGTAAATATACAAGTCATCCACCAAAGATTTCACGTTCTTAGCTTCATAAGGATGATCCGAACGCATAAAAGAAGCATCTCTTCTAAGCCCGTGATAATCATAAAAGCTTACGTCGCACGCTGAATCAGTATGCAAATAGTAACGATTTACGCCATTATTTCTTAGCATATGCATTGTTCGCTTCCACAAGCCTCCACCGACACCATGCCCACGAGCATCCGGAGATACAAGGAAAAGCTCCAATTCCGCTTGAGTTAAATTATTAATATGAGATTTCGCTTCAAGTTTAGTTTCCAACGCGCGCATGCCATACGCTTCTTCTAAAGCGAGAGCATAGTTTTTGTCACAATTTTCTTTCATTGCGGCTTCTTGCTCGCGAAGCATTCTCCCTACTTCTGGAAATAAAACAGGTGCGCCAAAAACTCGCGCCAAAAGCAGACCCATAAACTTACCGTCTACTTCAGCAATAGTACCATGCGTTGAAGGTTCCAAGTAATGCAACACACATCTTCGAGAAAGACTTAACGAAGCATCTTTCCCAACTTCTTGCGCAATACCCCAAGTACGTTCATATTCTTTAACCATTGCATCAATATCGCTGAGTTTTACAGAACGAAATTCAACAGTCATGATTCTTCCTTACTTCATACTCAAATCGATGTTGTGCGTATGCCCGCCCACACACACTGCACGAGGAATCTGCACGTTTTCGAAGTGATGCACGATGCGTTTCAATCGCGGCGCAAAATACGTTACAGCAAACAAAAATTGCAGCAAATAAATTGCGGCAAAATGATTGCAATAGCAACATTTATGCGTCATCATCATCGAGGGAGATTAACGTGTCAGAGTGTAACTCGGCAAGGATCTCATCTTTCGTTTTTTGCTCGGCATGAATTTCCCGTTCACATTCATCCGATATGTTCACATAATAAAGGGTGGCATCGATAGCATCAAGCGGAACCTTAGTCATAAGAGACAAAAGCAGACGATACCAGTCAAGCTGACCAAGTTTAAGCGCAATATCTTGTGGCTTGGTTGGTTTTCTACCGGTTTTCCAATCGACTATCGTGTACAATTTGCTTGAATCTTCTGGATTTAAACCACCTGCGAATATTGCGTCGATTTTGCCATTAATAATTTGATCGCCTAATTCTGGAACATGAGCTACAATCGGCTGCTCTGCTGCTATAGGACGGCGATGCGCCCATTTTGATGTTATTAAACGCTGCTTCCATATCAACAATTTGCGCTCAGAAGATTTTGCATTTTGCGAAATCTTCTCGCAAGCTCCAGCAACGTTCTCATCAACGTTCTCGCCAACGTTCTCGCCAACGTTCTCATCAACGTTCTCATCAACGTCATACTGAATAGAATTTTTATTCACACAACCAGTTTTTATAAACTGTTCAGCCCAGGCATGAAAACGAGTTCCCAAATCAGAAGCAGGCGAAGAAACACTAGGAATAGGGCGAATAATTGCCATCCATTCCTTTCGCAAACGTTTAGCATCCGCATCATCAAAATCTTCATTCGCGCGCGAATAATCATTACGAAACATAGCGCGCCTTTGCACAGCAGTCACATTGACATTTTCAACATTAGAAAGCTGCTCTGCTCTGTTTTTTAACTCTTGAATGTTGCAATACCAATCAATTTTCGGCATTAAATCCGCATCTTGTAGCAAAGCTTGAGCTTTGTAAAGCAAAGAATTATCTTTTGAAATACCAGAAACTTGATTACTAATTTTTGAATTTACAACGTCTTGCGCAGATTTTTGCAATACACTACGTATAGCTTCACTAGATGCACTCGGCCAAGATAATTGCTTCTTATTATCTTCAGTTGGAATAGAGCTTTCCTCGCTAAATAATTGCGCAAGTTGCGAAGCTGACTCCCCTACAACATAACCTACTTGATTTGAAGAATCTGAAACCTTAGCTGTGAACTGAACCGGAGATTCTTCAGATCCGCGCATTGAATCATACATTTCCTGCCAAAAAACAGAAGGTTTTTTAACTCTAGAAGTTGAAATATTTGAAGATTCATCTACAGAAGAAGCTGCACTATTTGCAAAATTTTCTTTATTCTCAACAACGCTCATAGCATTAGACTGGCTGCAAGTGAGCAATGCTGCGAATTTAGCACGCGTCAAAGCAACATACATAAGGTGACGCTCGTCAATGTGCAAAGCGCGCCCACGCTCCTCGACTTGCGAAAGAGGCAATGTGCCAGTTTTCATCACAGCGTCATACACTTTTCTAGCTTCTGAAGGAATCGCTTCTACTGGAGCCTGCTCGTGCTCATGGAACTTTTCTGCCAAATCAAACATTTCTCTAGCTCTTGAACCATAAACTTCTGCGTCGATATCGTCTACAGTTAACATATTTTTCAAAGATTTTTGAGGTTCCATGCTAGTTTCAAGATCAACATCGTGAGGGAATCTTGGCAATATATTTGCATCCACTCTCATAGAAACAGGCACTTTTGCAGCAACTTCGAGCGTTGCGTATGCCCTTTCCCTGTACACGCCACTTTGTTGCGTTGCTATTACGCGCAAATTATCGCCTTGATTACTTGGGAAGACGCCTTCATTAAGCCCAACTATCGCTACAGCAGGCCATTCCAAACCTTTCGATTGGTGAATAGTCATTAATACGACATCCGCAGGTTCATCCACTGAAGAAGGTTGATCGTTAATTTTGTCTATATTGAAAATCCAAGACATAAACCCATGCAAAGTAGGAGTTGTAAAATCGCTCATTTCTTGCAAATACGCGTCTGCTAGTAGACAAATAGAATCGACAGTAGAGTGCATATCGTCAAGAAGCGTTGCATTAGAGGAAGTATCATTCATAAACGCACGAGATAGCGCAACGTCAATATCAACGTTAAGCGTTTCTACAGCAACGCGCATAATATCTTGCAAAGAGCCAGATTGAGCACGTTGTATTGCATGAATCATTTGCCCTATTCTTAACACTGCTACATAAGCTTTAGAGCTTAAATTATTTTTTAGCTCAGAAAGCAAATTATTGTCGTTTTTGTCGTTATTTTTTGCTTCTTCGCTTAGTTGAGTTTCGTATGCTTCAAGCAAAACATCCGCCACAAAAACTCCACCATGAATACTATTGGTTTGCGAAGCTTGAGATTGCTGTTCTCGAACAACTTGCGACCACTTAGAGCGAGGAGTTTCAGCGTCTACTAAACCTGCTTGCACTAAAGCACGAAAAACATATTCGATATTCTTTGATGTTGCAATATTAGCTATAGCAGCCAAATCATCAGTATTAAGCGCAAAACGAGGAGTTGCAAGCAATCTCATCAAAGCTTGAGTATTTGTGTGATCTGCAACAACAGAAAGAAGAGCTAAAACATCTCGAATTTCTGGTTTTTCAAGCAATGCAGAATACCCAACAGTAAGAGTGCGCAAACCTGCTTTTTGTAATGCTTCTTCATATAACGGAATATTATTTTTGCTACGGAAAAGAACTGCAACTCTAGCAGATGCAGAATTAGTATCGTCGTTTTCAGATAGCGCATTATGTTTTACATATTTTACAAAACGCACAACGGCTTCTACTTCTTGATATTGCGTAGGCATATTTAACACACTAAAAGTACCTTTTGGCGCATTATCTAAGTATTGCAAGTTTTTCACTTCTACTTCTGTAGCAAGTGAACTACTATGACGAAGCGGAGGCACTCGCAAAGGTTTCGTAATAGAATTTGCAGCTTTTAATATAAGCTGCGAATTGCGTCGCGTTCTTGTAAGAGAAAACTCACTTGACTGGTCGATATTTAGTGCTTGCTCAAGCTTTCTGAAAGCTCCGGAACTAGCTCCTCTAAACGAGTAAATAGCTTGGAAGGGATCACCTACTGCAGCAATATGCGTTTGTTGAGTAGTCAAAAAGTCTTGATTTTCACTAGTTTTCGCAACAACGCTAGCTTCTTCAACACCGCTAGTTTTTTTATGAAACAGCGTTGCAATCAGCATTGCTTGAGTGGTAGAAGTATCTTGATATTCGTCAAGCAAAACTTGGCTGTATTGGCGGCGATACTGCTCTGCAATAGAAGGAAAATGCGTCACCAAACGGTATGCAGCAATAGTAAAGTCGCTAAATTGCGCCATATTTGCGCGCTGCTTTGCTGCGTCAAAAGCCAAAACTAATTCAAGTAATGCATTGCGCTTCTTAGCAGCTTCAAGCAAGTTATTACAAGATTCATAACACTTATTTTTTAATGTAATATTCAGGTATTCTACGTATTCTTTTCCGTAATTTTCGCACTTTTCGAAATATTTTTCATCCGAATCGTTTTTTCCGCGACGCAATTTAATAGAGCTAGGCTTTTTTGCAATTATTTCAGTAGTTTCAGCACAATCAATTGCTTTTTGCAAATGTTCAATCCAAGCGTTATTCCACTTTTGAATTTCTAGAACAGCTTTAGACGTGCTATCTATAGACTCTCCCCTGCTATTTATGCCAATCATCGAGCATGAAATATCTGCTGCGAGCGCAAGCACGTCATCAATAAGCGCATCAAAACTATACCAAGACAGTATTTCCGCATGATTAGTAACATAATCGTTTACTAGCGGTTTTATTAATTCGCGCGCACCTGCATCGCTTAAAGGTTGCGTATTTTGATCAAATCCAACGAGCAAACCATATTGGCGCACAATTGACTGGAAAAAAGCATCGTATGTCATTACTTCTGGCTTCAAAAAGCCACTTGAAGATGCAGAATTTCCGTTATTAATGAGCTTATTTATTTCGCTACTATGCTGACTTACAGCTTGAGCAACTCTTGCAAGCAGCTCAGAAGCTGCTTTATTAGTAAAAGTCAACCCCAAAATACTTTCAGGAGCAACTCCGCGCTCAATAAGGTCGATAACGCGACGAGTCATCGTATACGTTTTGCCACTTCCAGCTCCTGCAACAATAATCATGTTCTTATTTGTTGGCGCTTGAATTGCTGCAGCTTGTTCCACGCTATCGGTGTTCTTGCGAGTAAATTGCTTATTTGTTTTATCAATCATAACTACAGCACCTCATATACAGTATCTATGCAACCTGCGCATGCTGGGCATACTTGTTTTCCATTGCAATACTTCAAGTGTTCAGAAGTTGGGTGCGCAATAATCTTATGCGAACGAACTGCCGCAGCAGCATAGCAAACGCGCGAAATCATAGTAAGAGACCATTTTGCGCTTTGATTTAATGATGTAAACGACTGCCAAGCGTTTTCGCTTACATTTTCTGGACAATTCTTCGCAATATCGTCAAGCTGCGGACAATCTAACAATCTTGCTATATTTTTGAATCCAACTCGTAACTCAAGCGGATTATTATTTAAAGTATTTTTTACGCAAAGCGGCGGCTGATACACGTTTTCAGCAACGTTATGATCTTGAGCAGGATAATCATTCTTAGCAACGTGAAATAGAACACTTCGTGAAATAATCGGCGCATTCGAAGCATCAATAAGCGGATTCTCATCAGAAAAAAGTAAAGCAAGCTGATAGCAAACTAATTGCAAATCGTTAAAAACTCCACTTGCTGTTAAAGGTTTTCCTGTTTTGTAGTCCAGTAAACGAATATGCTCAGAACCATCTGAATTGATGCGCTTTTCCATGCGATCAATTCGACCGTGAATATGTACTTGCATATCTTCACTTGCGCCATCCGGCCATCCTCCAACTAAAGCACCCATCAATTCGTAGCAGTCATGCGTAGTAACGGTTTGCAAATTTGCATTCTTAAAAGTATTGTTCAATACGCGAGTAATATCATTAAATCCAAAATGCGCGCTTGTTTGCAATTCGCAATACGCTTGTTGCAATCTGCCTATGCTGCTTTCTAAAGATTTTTCGCTTTTTGTAAGAGATTCTAATATGCCGTTTTCTGACTTTTTTGAGTTAAGCGCATATGTTGATTGATCGTAAGAAGTAACAAAATATTGCGCAATTGCATGTAACGCACGTTTAATATTCTTCTCACGCGCAAGAGCCGAATAATGCTCCTTACTATCTCGAATATCTGCAAGTTCAGGCGCAATACTTAAGTAATACTTTTCCATAAGATTTGCGATTGCGTTACTGCGGCGCACAAGCGGAGAGTAAGGCGAATAGTCGGCTGAATTATTCGTCGCTTCAGCCGCATTCTTAGTCGCTTCAGTTTCATCAACTTCAGTTTCCGGCATATCGTAATGCTGATTTTCGCTTGCCCACCTTGCAGTTTCGTGAATTAGCGTGCCAAAATACGTTGCTGCGCTGCCGGGTTGAGGGCCTAAAAGCTGACGATTGACCAATCCACACACAGGGCATGCCCACAAACTATCTACAGCTGAAGGAGACAAGCTTACAACAGAGTTAGTTTTTTTAGCAGAGCTAGCTTTTTCATTATATTTTTCATTATTTTTTTCATTGTCTTTTTCAACAGAAGATTTCTCATCAACATAGTCATCGACATCGCTCATAAAATCCCACTCAAAAGGATCAGCGCAAAATACTCCATTTTCTTTAAGTAATTGCAACGTTTGAGCAGCGTCAATAATCGCATTTCTAGACTTACTATTCTCACTATCGGAACTACTTGCACTATCTGCACTATCTGCACTACCTGCATTACCTACACTATTTCCAAACTCTTCTTTCATAGAAGAAGCACGCAAAATTTGCGAACGAGCAGCACACACTAGTCCACGAACATCCATATCTAAACCGGCAAAAGGTGTAGTAAATTCCGTAAAAGGCGTGCGCGAATTTTCATTATTGTAGTATCTTTCAGGCAAATAATAATAAAGAAAGTCGCTTGGCACAGCACTATCGCTATATTGTGCGCTTATATACAAACGCTCTGTTGCGCGCGTAATAGCTAACAAAAAACTGCGCTGTTCCGAGGCAAAAACTGCAGATTTATCATTATTTGAAAGAAGTGACGCATTCACAGTCAATTTAGAAGCAGAAATCTTAGAATGCAAAATAATATTCGCTAAACTTTCTGCACCAAACATAGTGCTACGAGAAGCAAGATTTGGCCACACACGTTGTTGCAAAGTAGGCATCCACACAAGATTCCAATGTTTTCCAACAGAACCAGCAGGAGTAGTAAGCGTTACAGCATCTGGAACAGGTGCTACTTTAGCAAGAGAATCAGCTTCAATTTCCATGCCACGAACTTGAGCTATAAAATCTGCAATACTTACAATATTTTCTTGTTTAAAAGTATCGTCAAACGTATTCATTGACGAGATATCAGAAGAAACATATGAAGAAACATAATCAAAAAGACGCATTGCAGCATCCAAGCGATCGTTAGCTCGATAACCTTCCGAATTATGCTGTAAAGACATACGCTGCCAACGCTCAGCAACATGACAAATATTCCAAGCCTCACCAAGAGCGTATTGAGCACTACTCAAATCAGGATTATTGTGCATACGAGAAGCGAGAATTTGCACGTTTTTCCACAGTTTTACAAAAGAGGCAACGTGCGGATTCCGAGGTGCCATATTCTGCAATATTTGCAACACTGTAGAATCTTTACGAACATTAGAATCATCATCTATAAAACGTGCAACATCTGCTACACAAAGCAAGTAGCACGCATCAAGAGACAATGGCATAAGATCATTTGAACTGCCATCAATACGACTATTATCAACCAAAATTTGAGATTCAAAGTACGCTTTGCTTTGCGCATTATAAAGCGAATTTTGCAACAAATCCCAGTTATGAACAAGATTTCGCAAAGGCGCATTAGATTCAAAGCTCTTGTTATTTTCACAATTTTTCTCAATTAAAACAGCCGAAAGAGAAGAAAGAGAACGCATAAGCGAATCTACAGAATATAACTTCGCAGGTATTTCAACGTCTAAATCACCGTAAAATCCAGAATCGCTCTTAGTAATCGAGGAAAGTGGACTATCCATAATATTCTGAACTTGCAAACGCACCCACGAAGCCAAATTTTGCAAACTTCTACCATGTTTTACTTGCTCAACAATTCCAGAAAAACCGTGCTGCGCAAATTGAGCAAGTTCAATAAGCGCAAATAAACCTTGCACAAACGGCTCATCTTTTAATGGGCGAGTTACTAACGAGTAACGCACAGGAACTCCAGAAGCGCGAAGCTGCTCGCCAAAAAGACGAACAGTGGAATTGTCGTGCGCAATTAACGCCATATCGCTCCACTTGCGCTTATTATTTACGTGAGATTGCTTCATTTGCCAAATAACAGCATCTAATTCCTCGCGCTGTGAACGATATAACGCTGTAAAAACAGTGTCGTCTGAGTTTAGATGAGAATTTTGTGGGGTTTCTATAGGCTCAATCGGTAAGGACCCTACAAATTTTGGCATTTTCCAAGGGCGATTTGGGAGCGCAACATCTGTTTTATATTGCGAAGTAAGCGAAAGAGAAACGCGCGAAGCGAGTAATTCACGCATCGAAGGTGCTTGGGTATAATTTGCAAAAGTTGGATCTGCAGAATAATTTTTAGAAGAATCAGCAGAATCGTCGGAAGAATTTTCGCAAGAATCAGCAAAACCCGTATATTCTAAAGTTTGTTCAGCAGCATTCAACTCATCCAAAGCTGCAGAAATTGCATAATCCGGGTACGCTCCTCTAAACGATTGCACAGATTCATCCGGATTCGCAAGCAAAACTAAACGCGTGCCAATCTTCGACAAAGTCTCAATAAAACTCAAACCAGCCAAAGTAATATCTTGATAATCATCGACTACAAGAAGAGCCGGAATTTCAGAAGAGTTTACTAAACCATGCTCGCCTAATTCGCGCGCAGATTTTGCGCCCTCAACCAACAGTTGCGAAGCGTCAAGTCGGAAAGAAGATTTATAAGTGTCGGCAATTATTTTTCGATATTCAGCTCGCAAAGCAAACGCCAAACGCCATTGAGTTAATCTACGTTTAATAAGCACAGACGTTTGTAAAATATCACTATTATTGGCGTAAGATTGCTCGTCACTAAGAGCGCAAAGAACTGAATTTTCGCTTTCAAAATCGCTAATACCAAGCTCATCTAAACGAGCGAGCATATCGCGCAATTGATGCATAAAAGCGTTGTTAATATCGAAACTATCTGCCAAAAATTCTGGAGACGAAGAAGCTGCTTGAGCAGCCTGAGTTGTTGAAGGCGCGGAAGTGTTAGAAGTGGCGGAAGTATTAGAAACTGCGCAAGTTAATGGAATAACCCATTGAGACGTTTCAAAATAATCCTTAAAAAGCGCGCATATATTGCAATCACCATTATCTCCACACATAACATGCTCAATGTGTGCGCGCAAAACTTTACGAAGCAAAGAATCCTGCTCAGCACCATTTAGCAGCTTAGGCGAAGGCTCATTCTTTAACTTACAGCAAGCAGAAATGATATTAAAAGCTAAAGAAGCCAAAGTGCCAACTGGACGAGACTGCTTACTCACACCAATTTGACGAATAATAATATTGTCAATTTTTGAAGCAAGAACACGATTTTGCACAGCCATCGCAGTAACATTATGCGACCAACGCTTATAGCCGGAAATTGCTGCGCGCACAGCAAACTGCGTTTTACCAGTATTCGGCGCACCATACACAAGCAACGCATTAGTCACATTGCCAGAAGAATTGCGTAACGTACCGTCAAATAATGCTTGTAATGCAGTATCCTCACTCATACGCTTAATTCTAGCAATTAGGCAATAGTGGCGCGCAACAATACTATTCTTTTAATATTGCACGAGCGCGAGCATCCTTAAGCGCAAGAAATACACTGCCGACACCAATAAAAATAAGAGTAAACACAATTAACAAATACGCAACACCAACGCCCAAAGTAGTGGCATTAAAAGTTTGCGGTGCAAAGCCGAACCAGCCGGCAGGAGCGCCATAATTGAGGAAATTATAAGGCGCGCGCATTGCATGAACACCCCAACGAACACCAGCAAACTCGCTAAGCATAGCAGCATAAGCAACATAAGCAAGAGGCGGAACAGTAGAAACATACAAATGTGCGCGAGTAGAGCGGAAACGATAATCAAAAAGCACAAAATCAGCGATTGCAAGAAGCGGCGCAACTGCGTGAACGCAAAGGCTGCTGCATCCGTTATTCATGTAAGCGCCGACAAAACCAAGCTTATTGGTAGGTGCTAAGAAACACAGGTACAAAGTGAATGTGACAGCAATTGAGATGGTCATCATGAATTTGAAAATGTACCAAGCGTTGGATTTTGAGTCGAACCATGCGCAAGATGCTGCAGAATCTTGCTGTGCGGCGGAATCTTGCTGTGCGGCGGAACATGCAGAATTACGAGCACGCATAAACGCAGCTGTATCAAGCAAAAGCGATCCAGCAAGAGCTACGCAAATCATAAGGTTAGAAAGATTCGTAAAATAAGTGAAGGTCATCAAGCCTTCCCACGAAGCAGCCATGCCATAAACAGATGCGATGATTGCAATCGCGCGTATTGCTGTGCGTGTCGCGTATTCGCGCGCTGTGAGCGGAGTCTTTTGTTCTAGCATGGAATCGTTTGCCATGTTATCTCGCTTTCGTAACTTCTATAATCTACTTTTTATTTACTATATTTATGTTTACACAGTTGAAAGCAAAAATATGTAGAAGAAGTTGCAAAAATGCGGCGCGATTTTTGTAGATTCCTGCAAGTGCTGCAAAACAAGCAAAATGAGACACTAACGCAAAAGAGCGTAAGTCATGAACAAAAGATATAGTCGAAGGATGGTTCGGAGTGCGCAATTGCAACAAATTGTGAAGTCAAGCGCTGAGATTACATCCGTAAAACCTGATCTAGATAGTGCTAGCGAAGGGAAACATTATGACAACATGCAACACTGAAAAAACAAATACCTGCAACGAAGCAAACGAATACTGCACAAGCTCAACAACGCAAGTCGACACATGCTTCTCTGTACGCGCACGCCGACGTATGTTCCTTAACGACGTGCGTCAATGCATCGAACGTGTGCGCACACAGCAGCCACTCACCCATTGCATCACGAACGTAATCGTGCAAGACATTACAGCCAACGCACTGCTCGCTGCAGGAGCATCGCCAATTATGGTAACCGATCCAGAAGAAGCGCATGCACTTGCGCAAATTGCCACAGGCGTGCTCATAAACGTTGGCACATTCCATCAGCCAGAAACTTCCGAATACATGCGCGCAGCTGTTGAAGGATGCGAAAAAGCTGATACTCCGTGGGTGCTTGACCCGGTTGGAATCGGCGTTCCAGCACTTGCACCTCGCGCGCGCTTTGTACACGAAATTATTAAGCACCACCCTACTGTAATTCGTGCAAACGCTTCCGAAATAATGGCACTTGCAGGCAAAGAAAGCAACGGAAAAGGCGTAGATTCTCACGATAACGTAAACGACGCGCTTCAAGCTGCTCGCGAATTAGCTAAAAAATACGGATCCGTAGTGGCAATTTCCGGAGAAAAAGACGCGATTTACGCTCACGGATGTTTAGCTCGCGTAACAGGTGGCCACAAAGCTATGACTAAGGTAGTTGGAACAGGTTGCGCTTTGGGAGCGTTAGTTGCAGCATACGTTGGCGCAAACCCGGAACGTCCGCTCGCAGCAACTGTTGCAGCGCACGTGCACGCAGCAGCGGCTGGAACTTGGGCAGCTCGCCAAACCACAGCTCCAGGCACTTTCCGCACACTGTGGATGGATGCGCTTTCAACTCTTAGCGTAAATGATATGTTTAGTTTGACAAATATTGAGTTTACGGTGGAGCCTGTTGATTGGACACTGTATTTGGTAACGGATCCGCGCATGGGAAATCGCCCGGAAGAAGAAGTTGCAGTAGAGTCAGTTGAAGGCGGAGTTACAGTTGTGCAATTGCGCGATAAGTATTCCAATGACGCTGAAATTTCGGCCAAGGCGAAGAAGTTGCGTCACGCGCTTATTGATTCCGGACACGGCGATGTGCCTGTGTTTATTGACGATCATGTTGATTGCGCAGCTCATCTTGGTTTCAACTTGCACGTTGGGCAAAAGGATACGCCGTTTGTTGAGGCACGAAAGGCGATGCCAGCAGAGTGGATGGTTGGGCTTTCTTGCGCTCGACCGGATTTGATGGAGAAAGCTTACCGCGAGTGCAAAGAAAACGACGTTCCACTGCCGGATGTGATTGGCATTGGTGCAGCTTTTGAAACGCATACGAAAGCGCACGACGTGCCTCCACTGGGAGTTGAAGGCGTAAACGAAGTTGCGAAAGTTGCGCACTCTATGGGCGTAAAAACGTTGGCAATTGGCGGAATTCACGAGAACACGGTGTTCCCTATTCGCGGTCTTGAGCTTGACGGAGTTTGCACAGTGTCGGCGCTTATGTGCGCTGAGGATGCTGGGAAAGTTGCGCGCGAGCTTAAAAGCGTGATTACTGAGTAAAACTGGCACGCGTGCGCGACGACCTGCTTTCGCGCTTAGAGCGTAGCGCGCGAAAGCAACTCGGAGCGGAAACTCGCTTAAGCGCGAGCGTTGGCTGGTTTTGGGAACAAATGCCGGAAAATTCCCGGCATTTGTTTACGAACAGAGCTTCGATGTTCACACAGTTTGCTGAAGGATGCGCACGGAATGGTTTACCGGTCCATGCCCGCGCTCGCCGCCGCGCCCAACATGCAATTCACTCCCAGCCGCAATCGCCTCACGAAGCCACGCCGTTGACCATTCAAGCGCGCGAAGTACAGTATCGTGATCACTCAAATTCTTTCCCTCGCGCAAAGCAAGCCCAATTTTCGTAGCAAGCGCAGAAGAAAGCGAGCAACCAGTTCCGTGAGTTGTGCTTGTTTCAACTCGTTCGCTTGGTACGTGACTTGCGTAGCCATCCGGGAAAACCGCAGTATTTCCAACGTCTTTGCCAGTTAAGTGCCCACCTTTTACGATTACAACAACGCTGTTTTTTGCAGCCAACTTGCGCGCCTGGTTGCAAGCTTCCTCAAAATTTTCCGCAACACTTGACTCGCACAAAGCCGCCAATTCCGGCACGTTTGGCGTCACTACATCAACGCAGCTTATAAAGTTTCGCATCGCATTTTCAGCACTTGCCTCAAGCAAGCGCTTCCCGGAAGTTGATATCATAACTGGGTCTAGAACGCTTACAGGAACCGGATTATCACGCATCCAGTCTCGCATTGCTTCAATGTATTCTGTGCATCCGAGCATGCCGATTTTTAGTGCATCAACTGTAACGTCGTCGTACACGCATGAAAGTTGTGTGCGGAAAAAGCTTACTGGTGGCGTGAATACTTCGCGCACCTCGCATGTGTTTTGCGCAACAAGATTAGTTGGTATACACATGCCGTAACCGCCTGCCGCCATGATTGATTTAAGATCTGCCTGTATTCCGGCTCCACCTGTCGGATCTGTGCCAGCTACGCTTAGCACGCGTGGAATGATTGGATTTGATTGCTGCGAAAGCGATTGCGTATGTTGCAAGTCGTTCTGCTTACTTGATACTAGCGTCATATTTTTTATTATATTGCGTCGCGCTCGTTTGTGTTCAAGTAGGTCGTTACTAGCGCAGTGATATGTACCCCCTTTTCTGCATCAGTGTCCGAAGGTAGGCAAAATCACACTCATGCAGCGCGACGATCTGCCTGAGCGCTGCGATTTAGCGCGCGAAAGCAACTCGGAGCGCCGAGCTTGCTCAGAGTTGAAAGCACAGTGTGCTTTCAACGCAAGCGAGGTCTGCCTTCGTCTCGATTGACGAAGGCAGGGCAGAGTTGCGTGGTTGCGCTTTAGAAACTAAGTTGTGACTGGCGTGCGCTGACGACCTGCTTGAGCGCTGCAATTTAGCGCGCGAAAGCAACTCGGAGCGCCGAGCTTGCTCAGAGTTGAAAGCACAGTGTGCTTTCAACGCAAGCGAGGTCTACCTTCGTCTCGATTGACGAAGGCAGGGCAGAGTTGCGTGGTTGCGCTTTAGAAACTAAGTTGTGACTGGCGTGCGCTGACGACCTGCCTGAGCGCTGCCATTTAGCGCGAAGGCAACTCGGAGCGGAAACTCGCTTAAGTTGGAAGTCCAGTGGGCTTCCAACGCGAGTTTCGTAAGCGAGCGCGTAATCCACGCGAGCGCCAACTGTGCCAGCAACAAAAAAGAGCTTCAAGCCCGAAAGCTTGAAGCCCCATTTTTATATTAGATTAGCGCAATCACTCAGCTTCGTCGCCATAATCGCTCTGACCACCCTGATCGTCAAGGAAGTCATCTGGATTAAAGTCGTCGCCGAGCTTCATATCACCAAAATCAATGTTGGAGAAGTCAACATCGCCCATATCGCTCTCACCGAAGTTCGAAGGCGTGCTATCTGCACCGCCCAAACCAAAGTTCGGATAAATAGAGTCGCGAACCTGAGGATCCGGCTCCACACTAGCATTGCGGTAACGTGCCAAACCGGTACCAGCTGGGATGAGCTTACCGATAATCACATTCTCCTTCAAGCCCTTAAGGTCATCTTCCTTCTGGCTCAAGGCGGCCTCAGTAAGCACACGCGTAGTCTCCTGGAACGATGCTGCAGAAAGCCAAGAATCCGTAGCCAAAGAAGCCTTGGTAATACCCATAAGCTCTGGTCGACCAGCAGCAGGCTTTCCGCCGTTCTTTACAGCAGCCAAGTTTGCCTCGCGGAACTTTGCTTGATCCACAAGTTCACCTGGAAGAAGATCCGTATCGCCAGAATCGATCACCGTAATGCGGCGAAGCATCTGGTGCACAATAACTTCAATGTGCTTATCGTGAATATCAACACCCTGAGAACGGTACACGTTGTGCACTTCTTCCACGATGTTCACCTGAGCCGCACGCGGACCAAGAATACGCAGAATCTTCTTAGGATCCACAGAACCTTCAATCAGCTGCGTACCAACCTCAACATGGTCGCCATCTTTTACAAGCATTGGCGCACGACGAGTCACTGGGTAAACGATTGGATCAATCGTAGTGTCGTCTGGAGTCAAAGTCACCTGACGGCCGTGATCAGTATCCTCGACCTTCACAACGCCTGGGAACTCAGCGATTGGAGCCTCACCCTTAGGAGTACGAGCCTCGAAAAGCTCCGTAACACGAGGAAGACCCTGAGTAATATCAGAAGCCGAAGCGACGCCACCAGAGTGGAAGGAACGAAGCGTAAGCTGCGTACCAGGTTCACCAATGGACTGTGCTGCAACAATACCAACAGCCTCACCAACATCCACGAGTCGGCTTGTAGCCAAGGACCAGCCGTAGCACTTTGCGCAAACGCCGCGCTTGGATTCGCAAGTAAGCACAGAACGCGCCTTAACTTCCTCAACGCCGTGAGCAACCAAATCACGCAAAACGTCCATAGAAAGCGCGTCGCCACACTTTGCCAAAACTGTCGTACCGTCAGCAGGATCAATTACGTCTGCAGCAAGCAAGCGCGAGTATGGACCACCGTCAGCAGCCTTAACAAGCGTCAAATTGCCGTTTTCGTCGCGATCAGCAATCTTCATCATAAGACCGCGCTTAGTGCCGCAATCTTCTTCACGCACGATTACTTCCTGCGAAACATCCACAAGACGACGAGTCAAGTAGCCAGATTCTGCCGTACGAAGTGCGGTATCTGCCAAGCCCTTACGAGCGCCGTGCTGCGAGATGAAGTACTCCAACACGGAAAGACCATCGCGGTAGTTTGACTTAACAGGTCGAGGAATAATCTCGCCCTTAGGGTTTGCCACGAGGCCTCGCATACCAGCAATCTGACGAATCTGCATCCAGTTACCACGTGCGCCTGACTGAACCATGATGTTCACGTTGTTGTCATCGTGGAAGTTTTCGCGCATTGCGTCTGCAACCTTGTCGGTGCATTCAGTCCACAAGTTGATCAACTCTTGACGACGCTCTTCGTCTGTAAGAAGACCCATATCGTATTGAGAGTTGATTTTTGCAGCCTGATCCTCGTAATCTTGCGCAATTTGCTCGCGATTTGGAGGAAGCACAATGTCAGAGAATGCCATCGTTACGCCAGACCAAGGAGCGCGAGTAAAGCCGAGATCCTTCAAAGCGTCGAGTGTTGCTGCAACTTGAGCTGTAGAATAGCGGGTTGCAATATCGTCGACGATCTTAGAAAGTACGCCCTTTGGCACCTGCTCATTTACGAACGGATAGTCGACTGGCAAAGTTCCGTTGAACAAAATGCGTCCGCAAGAAGTTGCAAACAGTACAGTCCCGTCCTTAAAACGCTCTTCGCGCACAACGTCTGGGCTGCCTGGCTCAGGGTCAACAACCTTAAGCTCAGCAGGCTCCCAATTCTTTGGCAATACGAAGTCTGCAGGAACTCGAATCAGCACCTTAGCTTGCATATCAATCTCATGCTTGTCGAGAGCCATTTCAGCTTCAGCAAGCGAGGAGAAGATTCGGCCCTGACCTTTTGCTCCGTCAATTACGGTAGACAAGTAGTAAAGACCCAGAATCATATCCTGAGAAGGCATAGTCACGGTGTGACCGTCTGCTGGCTTCAAGATATTGTCGGAAGCCATCATCAAAGTGCGCGCTTCGGCTTGAGCTTCTGCAGAAAGCGGAAGATGCACTGCCATCTGGTCACCATCGAAGTCTGCGTTGAATGCAGCACAAGCAAGTGGTGGCAGGTGGATTGCTTTACCTTCAACCAAAATCGGCTCGAATGCCTGAATACCCAAGCGGTGAAGTGTAGGTGCGCGGTTAAGAAGCACAGGATGTTCGGAAATAACTTCTTCCAAAACGCCCCAAACTTCGGAGTCGCCGCGGTCAACCAAACGCTTTGCGCTCTTCATATTCTGAGCGAAGCCCTGATCCACCAAACGCTTAATAACGAACGGCTTGAAAAGCTCCAATGCCATTGGCTTTGGCAAACCGCACTGATGCATGCGAAGGCTTGGACCAACGACGATTACGGAACGACCAGAGTAATCAACACGCTTACCAAGCAAGTTCTGGCGGAATCGGCCTTGCTTACCTTTAAGCATGTCGGAAAGCGACTTTAATGGTCGGTTGGATGCGCCGGTTACTGGGCGTCCGCGGCGACCGTTGTCGAAGAGTGAGTCGACTGCTTCCTGAAGCATGCGCTTTTCGTTATTAAGCATAATCTCAGGAGCACCAAGCTCAATAAGTCGCTTCAAACGGTTGTTACGGTTGATTACACGACGGTACAAATCGTTCAAATCGGAAGTTGCAAAACGACCACCATCGAGCTGAACCATTGGTCGCAAGTCTGGTGGGATTACTGGAATTACGTCCAAAACCATAGCTTCTGGCTTGTTTCCAGTAGTCAAGAACGCGTTTACAACCTTCAGTCGCTTCAAAGCGCGAGCCTTGCGCTGACCGGTTCCGTTGTCAATTTCTGCGCGAAGCTCTTCGGCAGCAGACTTCAAATCGAAATCTTGCAAACGCTTCTTAATAGCTTCAGCACCCATGCAGCCTTCGAAGTAATCGCCATAGCGATCTTCCATCTCGCGCCACAAGTCAACGTCGCCTTCCATATCGCCGGCACGCAAGCCCTTGAAACGATCGAATACGGCGTTCAAACGCTGAATTTGCTCGTCATAGCGAGTACGAATAGCAGACATTTCGCGTTCTGCACTAGCGCGCAACTTAGATCTTGCAGCACCTTTGCCTTCGCCAGATTCTTCCAGCTCATGCAAGTCTTCTTCAACTTTCTTAGCGCGCGCTTCAATTTCGTTATCACGACGCTTGCGAAGGTTGCCGATTTCTGTATCGAATTCGTCTTGCAAATCTGGAAGATCTTGGTGACGCTGCTCTTCGTCGACTTTCGTAACCATGTAGGCTGCGAAGTAGATTACTTTTTCAAGATCCTTAGGTGCAATGTCGAGCAAGTAGCCCAAACGGCTTGGCACACCCTTGAAGAACCAAATGTGCGTTACCGGAGCTGCAAGCTCAATATGACCCATGCGTTCGCGGCGAACGCGACTGCGGGTAACTTCTACGCCGCATCGTTCGCACACGATTCCCTTAAAGCGCACGCGCTTATACTTGCCGCATGCGCACTCCCAATCGCGAGTTGGACCGAAGATCTGCTCACCGAACAGACCGTCCTTCTCTGGCTTTAGGGTACGGTAATTAATGGTTTCTGGCTTCTTTACTTCGCCGTGGCTCCAGCTACGGATATCTTCGGCGGTTGCCAGTCCAATCCTCAGTTTGTCAAATGCGTTGACGTCCAGCACTCTTATCGTCCTGTCTCATGAAATTGTTTTTAACGTTTCTTAATTTCTTAAAGTGTGTTCGTTACCGAATCACTGGTATTCAGGTTCAACAACAATCTGATCTTCCTTGGCGGACGAATCTGGTCGAGCGCCAATATTGAAGCCAAGATCGTCGGAAGATGAAACTGGGTCGTCCTCTTCATCCTTCATGTCGATTGCGACGCCTTCAGCGTTCAACACCTCAACATTAAGCGAAAGCGACTGCATTTCCTTAAGCAACACCTTGAATGATTCAGGAATGCCAGCTGGTGGCAGGTTATCGCCCTTGACGATAGCACCGTACACGCGCACACGACCGTCGACGTCATCAGACTTCGTAGTCATCATTTCGTGCAATGTGTAAGCAGCACCGTAAGCCTCGAGCGCCCACACTTCCATTTCGCCGAAGCGCTGACCGCCGAACTGAGCCTTACCACCCAACGGCTGCTGGGTAATCATGGAGTAAGGACCAGTGGAACGTGCGTGAATCTTATCATCAACCAAGTGATGCAGCTTCAAAATGTACATGTAGCCCACAGAAATTGGCTTCGGGAATGGCTCACCAGTACGACCGTCGAATAAGGTTGCCTTACCGTCAGAGCCAACAAGCTTGTCACCATCGCGATTTGCGAGTGTTGTAGAAAGCAAGCCCTTCAAAGTTTCTGGTCGCACGCCGTCGAATACTGGCGTTGCAACTGGAGTGCATGGATCGCCATGCTCAGCACCTTGCGGCACGTACTTCTTCCAAGCTGCTTCCAAGTCTGGATCCAAGTTAATATCCCAGCCAGCGTGAGCAATCCAACCCAAGTGAAGCTCGAGCACCTGACCCAAGTTCATTCGAGAAGGCACACCCAACGGGTTAAGCATGATGTCAACTGGAGTACCATCAGCCAAGAATGGCATATCTTCTTCTGGCAAAATGCGGGAAATAACACCCTTGTTGCCGTGACGACCGGAAAGCTTATCGCCTTGCGTAATCTTACGATGCTGAGCAATGTAAACGCGAATCATTTGGTTCACGCCGTTTGGAAGCTCGTCACCGTCGTCTTCAGCGTCTTCACGAGTGATTTCCTTAACTGCAATCACAGTACCAGTCTCGCCGTGTGGCACGCGCAAAGAAGTATCGCGCACTTCGCGGCTCTTTTCGCCGAAGATTGCGCGGAGCAAACGCTCTTCTGGAGTAAGCTCGGTTTCGCCCTTAGGAGTTACCTTACCAACCAAAATATCGCCAGCTTCGACTTCAGCGCCAATACGAATAATGCCGCGCTCGTCGAGATTTGCAATCGCATCTTCGCCAACGTTTGGCAAGTCACGAGTAATCTCTTCGGAACCAAGCTTGGTTTCGCGAGCGTCGATTTCGTATTCTTCAATGTGAATAGAAGAAAGCGTATCGTCTTGCACAAGACGCTGGGAAATAATCACAGCATCCTCGTAGTTGTAACCGTTCCAAGGCATGAATGCAACGAGCAAATTCTTACCCAATGCAAGTTCGCCCTTTTCGGTTGCAGGACCGTCTGCCAAAACTGTACCAGTTTCAACGCGCTCGCCATCTTTAATAAGCGGCACTTGGTTGTAGCAAGTAGTCTGGTTAGAACGCTGGAACTTTGAAAGCTTATAGCTGGACTGAGTTCCATCGTCGTTCATAACGCGAATAATATCTGCAGAAACGTAAGTTACTACGCCCGGCTTTTCAGCCAAGATTACGTCGCCAGAATCAACTGCTGCACGCCATTCAGAACCGGTACCAACAAGTGGTCGCTCCGACTTAATAAGCGGCACAGCCTGACGCTGCATGTTCGTACCCATCAATGCGCGGTGGCCTTCATCGTGCTCCAAGAATGGAATCAAGGAAGCGCCGAGAGAAACCATCTGACGTGGGGAAACATCCATGTAATCTACAGTGCTTACAGGCACATCGACTGCTTCTTCTTCGTCCACGCGAGCAAGTGCTTGAGTGCCGACGAAGTTGCCGTTTTCGTCGAGTTCCTGGTTTGCTTGAGCAATAACGTGCTCAGCTTCACGATCTGCAGTCATGTATTCGACTTCGTTAGTTACGTGACCATTCACAACCTTGCGGTATGGGGTTTCGATGAAGCCGAATGGATTGATGCGTCCGAAGGTTGCCAAAGAACCGATAAGACCGATGTTTGGACCTTCTGGGGATTCGATTGGGCACATACGTCCGAAGTGGGATGGGTGCACGTCTCGAACTTCCATAGAAGCGCGATCGCGAGAAAGACCACCAGGACCAAGTGCGGAAAGACGACGCTTGTTCGTAACGCCTGCCAAAGGATTGTTTTGATCCATAAACTGGCTGAGCTGGGAAGTTCCGAAGAATTCCTTAATAGTTGCGTTTACTGGACGAATGTTAATCAAGGACTGAGGAGTAATTGCCTCTGCATCCTGAGTTGTCATACGTTCGCGCACAACACGCTCCATGCGGCTTAAGCCGGTACGAAGCTGATTCTGCACAAGCTCGCCAACCTGACGAATACGACGGTTGCCAAAATGATCGATATCGTCAACGTCAACGCGCAACTGTACGTCTTGACCGTCGCGCTTACCTGGGAAGGTTTTTTCGCCAGAATGCAACGTTACCAAGTACTTAATAGTTGCGATAATATCTTCGCGATTCAAGCTGCGATCGCTGTAATCTGCTTCAATACCGAGCTTGCGGTTGATCTTATAGCGACCAACGCGAGCCAAATCGTAACGCTTTGTGTTGAAGTAGAAGGAATCGAGAAGATTGCGACCAGCTTCTGGAGTTGCAGTATCTGCAGGGCGAATCTTACGATACAAATCGGTAAGTGCATCGTCTTGCGTTTCGATAGGCTCTTTTGCGAGCGCATCCAAAACAAGTGGATAGCCTTGGAAAGCATCTGCAATTTCGTCTTTCGTCATGCCAATAGCCATAAGGAATACGATTGCAGACTGCTTACGCTTGCGGTCAACGCGAACGCCTAAAACGTCACGCTTGTCGATCTCAAACTCCAACCATGCACCACGGCTTGGGATAATCTTCGCACCGAAAACATCCTTGTCGGAAGTGCGATCTTGTGTACGATCGAAGTACACGCCTGGGGAGCGCACAAGTTGCGAAACGATTACTCGCTCGGTGCCACCAATAATGAATGTGCCGTGAGGAGTTTGCAATGGGAAATCACCCATGAAAACAGTCTGGCTCTTAATTTCGCCAGTTTCGCCGTTTTCAAACTCAGCATTCACATAAAGTGGAGCAGAATAGGTGTAATCCTTTTCCTTGCACTCGAGCACAGTGTGACGTGGCTCTTCAAAGTATGGATCAGAGAATGTGAGGCTCATCGTCTCAGCAAAGTTCTCAATTGGGGAAATCTCCTGGAAGACTTCGTCGAGACCAGAGACATGAGGCACGGTGTGAGTTCCGTTTGCTTCATCTTCTGCAACGCGCTTCTTCCAGCGTTCAGAGCCGATCAACCAATCAAAGCTGTCGGTTTGCACGCCGAGGAGGTATGGCACATCAATAGGCTCACAAATGGAGCCAAAATTCACACGATCTGACGCTTTATGCAACTTAATATCATGTTCGTCAGCACGTGCGATGACTTTCGTGGTGCTCGTCATAGCTTGTTCAGCAGCCAATGGACGTTCCTTTATCACTCGCTAGTTAACTATTTAATCTTTGAAAAACTAAAGAAAATCGCGGCAAACGAAACTGCCAAATAAGCAAGTTGCGATGCGCGGGCGCCTTCTTCGGTTCCATGAGCATGCCCGCTATATGACACACCTTACACAGTCTGTCTACTTTACCAAAAACTCCGGACTTTTCCCCACTAATAACGAACGCTCGCAATAGTAATGTGCAAGTTGCGAGTAAACTAAATACGTTACGATTACGAAGTTACGTAAAGATACTTAAAAAGCTAAGGAATAGCATGAATAACAGCGAGAATACGCAAGAAGCAGCAGCCGAAACCAAAAAGCAAACCGAAGCACAAACCGAAGCACACAAAGCAGCAGCAAGCCGCGTAGAGCAAATGTACGAGTACGGCTACCGCAAATCAAATTATGGCCCAGACGAGCTTGTAACCGACGCTCACGGAAATCCGATTAGCGTTATGGACGCAATGCTCAGCGCCGACGATGCCGCGCGCGCAGAAACGCACACCCCTCACCTTTGCTTTTACTCCCCTCGTATTCCAGGAAATACAGGTTCCGCAATTCGACTTTGCGCTGTAACTGGCACTATCTTGCACTTGGTTGAGCCGCTTGGTTTTAATTTGCACGATACTAAATTACGTCGCGCAGGCTTGGATTATCACGATATGGCTCACGTTGTTTTGCACCCGAATTTTGAGAATTTAGTTGAGTCAATGCCAAATTCGCGAATTATTGCGTTTACTGCAAATGCTACGAAACTTTACACTGAAATTGAATATAAGTCGAACGATATTCTGCTTTTTGGACCAGAGCCAGGAGATATTCCTGATCCAATGGATGTTATGGCTGGTCCACATGTGGCAGAGCAGGTGCGTCTTCCTATGCGCCCGTCACTTCGTAGTTTGAATCTTACAAATTGTGCTTCTATTGCAGTGTATGAAGCGTGGAGGCAACTCGGTTTTACAGGCGGAAGGTAATCACGAAAGTATACGACGTTTACATAATCAAGCATGCAGCAAGATTCACAATCTCTCACCGAAGAACATCTCACCGAAGAAACTTCTCAGCCATTGCGCGAATTGGCAACACTTACGCGCGATAATGTTGCATTTTTTTGGCATAGTTGTGCACGCGATTTGCCTTGGAGGTTTGGGCACACTACCCCTTGGGGTGTGCTTGTGTGTGAAGTAATGAGCCAGCAAACGCAAATGAGCCGCGTTGTACCCTATTGGCTCACTTGGATGCAAACTTGGCCAGATGCACAATCACTAGCTCACGCTACGAGTGCTGAAATTATTACAGCTTGGGGTCGCCTCGGCTACCCTCGACGCGCGTTACGTTTACAATCTTGTGCTCAAGTTGTAGCAACAACATATCGCAATAAGCTGCCATGCACCTATGAAGAACTTATTGCCTTGCCAGGTGTAGGCGATTACACAGCAAGTGCAATACTCAGCTTTGCTTATGGCAAGCACATTGCGGTGATTGATACAAATATTCGCCGCGTACTTATGCGCGCTTTTACTGGAACTGAATCGCATGGTGGCAGCACAACGCAATCTGACCGCGAGCTTGCTGCAGCAGTATTGCCGGAAGATAATCATGTTACTACTGCCACTGCTAACGCTACTAACACCACCAACACTACTTGCACTTCATCCATTTGGAATCAGGCAATTATGGAAATTGGTGCTACCATTTGCACAGCACGATCTCCGCAATGCACTACATGCCCTTTGCAAACATGGTGCCGTTTCAAAGCTGCTGGATTTCCAGGTCTTGGCCACCATACCCGCCCACAGCAACATTTTGCCGGCACTAATCGGCAAGTGCGCGGCATTATTTTGCAGGCATTGCGTGAAGCACATAAAAAACAGCAGGTATTGCAACGTTGCGAGATCAACAATTTATGGTCGAATCAAACGCAACTTGACAAATGCATTGCTTCGCTCGATCATGACAGTCTTATCACTATATTGCCGGATGGCACTTTAGCACTACCTTAAGTAACTAACTAATTACGCTGCTTTTGTAACTCTTTAATTAACAACTTAATTACTTTGTATGTTAGTCTACCTTGTGTAGTGAGTACAGTTCATCTCATCGACTTATGTATTACAATGGTAAATATGTCAATGCCAACTACGTCACCACGTAAACCGCATCGCAATGCGAGTGCAACATCATTTCGCAACCCGATGCGCAAACCCGTGCGTAAGCCCGTACGCAACATGAGTGCAGCAAAACGAAAAATGTATCGTCGCCGCAGAATTGTTGTTGGTATTGCTTTGTTGCTTTTGATTATGCTGGTCATATTTTGCGTTATTAGCTTGAGTAAGGGTATTGCTGCTATTGGTAAAGCGATTGCTGGCCATGAAGTTACTATTGTTCGTCAACCAGTGCCAGACCCTCGTCCTGTTGGCTTAACACCTCATTGCACTGCTAAAGATATTCGTCTTGAGCTTTCTACTAAGTCACAAACTGTTCCCATGGGCGGTAGCGTTGAATTGACAGAACGATTTGTGTACGAAGGAAACTCTTCTTGCCTTATTGACGCATCGGATATGAATGCTGTTTTAACGATTAATAGTAGTGAAGAAGTTACGCAAGGTAAGCAAACAACTAAAGATAATAAAAAGAAAAATAATCAAGACAGCAAAAATAGCAAAGACAGCAAAGACTTTAAAGACTCCAGTAAGAGCGTTGACTACTTATCCCATGCAGTATGGCGTTCAGACGTATGCGATATGCCTTTGAAACCTCTTCTTATGGCAAAAGGCGACCATTTTGAGAAGAAAATTACTTGGAACACTAATTCCACTTCCGGCAAAGGCTGCACCGCTGATGAGGATTTGCCAAAAGTGAATCGCGGAACTTACGTTTTACGCATTGAGCACAAACGAGTACAAGGTTTGCATAGCGAACCTGTGCTAATTAACGTGCAATAATCGCTAGCATACCGTACAAAATGCGCTCGTACTAAAAGCTAGTAACAACTTGCGCATCAAAATTAAAGCCAGACGCGACGCTTGTGCCCGCAAAGCACGAAAGCAAATCGAAACGTAGCTAATTCTTGAAGCTGTGTACTGGAGCAGGAATACGTCCACCACGAGTTACGAAAGCTTCGCAGCTTGTTTGGTTTACTGGCATAATCGGCGCATATCCCATTAATCCGCCGAAGTTCGCCATTTCGCCTACACCTTTTCCAATTACTGGAATAATTCGCACAGCGGTAGTTTTTTGATTAATCATACCAATTGCAGATTCATCCGCAATCATGCCAGAAATCGTCGCAGCGGAAGTATTTCCAGGAATCGCAATCATGTCAAGACCGACTGAGCAAACGCATGTCATTGCTTCAAGCTTTTCAATAGTCAAGCAGCCAGACTTCGCAGCAGCAATCATATTTGCATCTTCCGAAACGGGTATAAACGCTCCAGAAAGACCGCCAACATAGCTACTTGCCATAATGCCGCCCTTCTTAACTTGATCGTTCAGCATAGCGAGCGCAGCAGTTGTGCCAGGAGCACCAACCTGGTCCAAACCGATTTTCTCAAGCACTTCGCCAACAGAATCGCCAACTGCAGGAGTTGGAGCAAGCGACAAGTCTATAATTCCAAACGGCACACCAAGCCTACGAGAAGCCTCTTGCGCAACCAACTGACCTACACGAGTAATCTTAAACGCAGTGCGCTTAATAGTTTCGCATAGAAAAGCAAAGTCTTTTCCTCTAGCAGCATCGAGTGCACTCGAAACAACGCCAGGACCAGACACGCCAACATTGATCACAGCATCGCCTTCAGTTACACCATGGAAGCCGCCTGCCATGAACGGATTGTCGTCCGGAGCATTGCAAAAAGCCACGAATTTAACACAACCGTAAGAATCGTTTCCAGCTGTAGCTTCAGCGATCTTTTTAATCGTGCGTCCGAGCAGCTCTACGCAATCCATGTCTATACCAGTTCGCGTCGAGCCGACGTTCACAGACGAGCACACAATTTCCGTCTCACTTAAGGCTTGTGGAAGCGACTCAATAAGCATGCGGTCTGCTGCAGTCATCGACTTTGCAGGAAGCGCCGAATACCCACCAATTAAATCAACTCCAACAGTGTGTGCTGCTCTGTCTAATGCGTGCGCAATTTGCACAAAATCTTCAGGCTTTTTACAAGATGACGCTCCAACAAGCGAAATTGGAGTTACGGTAATTCGCTTGTTTACAATTGGAATTCCGTAGTCGCGCGAAATATCGTTGCCGGTTTTTACTAAATCTTTCGCAAGACGTGTGATTTTTGCTTCAACTTTACAACAAACGTCCTGCAAGTTTTCGCAAGCGCAATCTAGCAGGTTGATTCCCATGGTGATTGTGCGAACGTCGAGCTGTTCTTGCTCAATCATCGAATTAGTTTCGCTTACTTCCATCAGGTTGAGCATTGTGTACTTCCTTACATTTACTTAGATTGCTGCGGATTTTAGATTCTGTGCATTGCAGTGAAAATATTGCTACGCTGGCAGCGAATACGCACGCCAATTTCGTCTCCTAGCGTTTCTAATCCTGCAGCAAAGTCGCCAAATTCGCAATCAACAGTAGACACGTCAACAATCATCATCATGTTGAAGAATCCGTCGACAATTGTTTGAGAAATATTCAAAATATTTACATTATGCTCGGCAGCATGCGAAGTAACTTTTGCAATAATACCAACGGTATCGCAGCCGACAACGGTAATAATCGCTCTGGAAGCATCAGATTGCAACGCTTCTTGCGATTCATTATTTTCTGCAACTGCTGTTGTGTTATTGGCGACCATATTTGCCTCCTGCCGTTTTGAACCCGTACGTTAATGCATAAAGCTTATGCAGTTACACGAATTATGCGGTTATTTGTTTTATATATTGTACGTTTTATGCGCTTTATGCGTAAATATTATGCTGTTTCATATCTTCCGGAAGTGCGTTGCGAAGCGACACAAGCGATCCAGAGCGGAACACGGAACGAATACCAGCAGCAAGAAGCGGCGCAATCGAAAGAACCGTCATATTATCAAGACGCTTCTCTTCAGGCACAGGAACTGTATCCGTCACAATGATCTCGCGAACTCCAGCAGCTTTCAAACGCTCAACAGCAGGTCCAGAAAGCAAAGCATGCGTTGCAACCAAAGTAACAGATTTTGCTCCAGCCTCACGCAAAGTGCGTACAGCTTCGCAAATAGTGCCAGCAGTATCAATCATGTCGTCAACAACAATGCAATCGCGTCCTTTAATCTCACCGATAATGCCATGAGCTTCAGCATGATTTGGACGAGTAATATCGCGCGTTTTATGAATAAAAGCAAGAGGTAAATCTCCGAGTTTTGCAGCCCATTGCTCAGAGACTTTAATTCGCCCCGCATCAGGAGAAACAATAGTTGCGTTGTCGAGCTTCATAGAATTACGCACATAATCAATAAGCACAGGCATCGCAGTCAAATGGTCAACAGGACCATCAAAGAAACCTTGCTCCTGAGTTGCGTGCATGTCGACAGTCAAAATGCGCGTGGCGCCAGCAGCGCGGAATAAGTCAAACATGAGGCGAGCAGTAATAGGCTCACGTCCCTGATGCTTTTTATCCTGACGCGAATATCCAAAGAACGGTGCAACCACGTTAATACTGCGAGCAGATGCGCGTCGCAAAGAATCGACCATAAGCAGCTGTTCCATAATCCAATTGTTAATAGGATTCGTATGTGCCTGAAGCACAAACACATCTGAGCCACGAACAGGCTGAGTAAAGCGCACATACATTTCGCCATTCGCAAAATCGTAGGCAGTAGTCTCAAGCACATCAATACCAAGATACTGTGCAGTCTCATTAGCAAGCTCTGGGTATGCACGACCCGTAACTAACATCATCTGCTTTTTTGGATTGCCTTCAAGAATTATTGACATAATTGCCTTCCCGTTTGCAAACTGGTGTACGCGACATAGTCACCTCCCATTTTAGCAGCCTGTACGCCTCGTACGACACAACAAGCGTTTTATTTTAATGCGTTACTTTAAAAATTACTGAGCGCTACGTTTGCAAAGCAAAATCATCATTACGAAAATAAGCCCGAATCCCACAAAATCTGCCCATGAAAAAACGGCTCCAGTAAACATAACAGCAGTAATTGCAGCAGTAACAGGCTCGCTAGCTCCAAGCAAGGTGCCACGAACAGAACCTACTCGCATAATGCCCTCTAAGAAGAGCCAATATGCTCCAAAAGTTCCAGCAATAACAGTAAAAGTAAAAAGCAGCATAGCGCGCAAATCTAATGCAGGCATTGTTTCCCACGGTCGCACAAACGGAAGCATAATAAAACCAGCAATAATAAACGTAATGCCATTAACAGTCAGATTTCCCCATTTTGCAATCAATTTCACAGGCATAATAGCAAGCGCCGCTGTAGACGCAGCATCTGCAAGACCCCAAAGCAAACCCATAACAGGCAAAGATAGTGAAGAAAGATTACCGCCTGTAGCCATTAAAGCGGTTCCTGCAAAAGCTAGCACAACTCCAATAGTTTCGCGCATAGTTGGCACGCGGCGAGAGCGAAAACACACATAAACCAAAACAAACAGTAAGTTAAGGCTTTGAAGCACAGTAGCAGTGCCAGAATTAGTCCAATCAATAGTCCATAAATACGAAACTTGCGTAAGAAGAACACACACAATTCCCGTAATAGCCATCGAAATCCATGTGCGACCAGTTTTCACAGCACCACTTAACTGCTTAGGGGTGCACACTGCAGCAGTAATGACAAATAACATGCCAGCAGCAATTTGACGAACGCAAGCGATTTGCAAAGGAGATACGTGATACGTCGACATAAGGATTTTCGAAACTGTTGCGTTTGCACCCCAAAATGCGCCACCCAAAAGAGTTAAAAATATTCCTACAAGAATAGCGTTTGTAGAATGATTTAACGCTGGATTAGGTTTATTTGGAGTACCTTCGATTGCTTTTGCTGCAGCTTTTGATGTGTCAAAAGTCTTTGAACCTGTTGATTGCAATTTCGAAGATTGTTGCTTTTTTGTTGAAGAGGAATCAATATTTGATGAATCCAAATCATGCGCACTGCTACGCCAAGAAAACTTAACCATTATTAGATTCACCTCGCATCCCCAAACAAGCAAACATGCAGTAATTATTGCACATCTACTCAACTAATTTGCTGGTAAACAACACTTTAGAGAAACATACTCTACTTGCACACACGAAAGAAATGTATAGTATTAAAAAATTACAATTCAAAATGCGCATATTAAACAATAAAATCAACGCACTAGCCATATGAAGGCGGTAACATGCACAACTACGCATCAAGCAGTAATGCTTTTCAACCACACCACATTTTAGTTACTGGCGGCGCAGGCTTTATTGGATCTAATTTTGTGCATTACATAGCTAAACATCATACAACGGTTGCTGTTACGGTACTTGATTTGCTTACCTACGCTGGGAATATGGCAAATCTTTACGATTTACCTCAAGATTTTGCAAACAACCGATACGCTTTTATTCGCGGAGATATTCGAGACGAAAATATAGTTGATCAGCTATTAGATCCGCATAATCCAATTAAAACGGCAGAGGGAACAACACTTCCTGCTATCGACGCAATTGTAAATTTTGCTGCAGAATCACACAACGATAATGCAATCGAGTTTTCTGACCCATTTATAAGCACAAATATTTTAGGAACGCATACGCTCATTAAATTTGCACACAAATATAATATTCGTTTCCATCAAGTAAGTACCGATGAAGTTTACGGGGATTTTCCTATTGACAGCGTGCTTAAATTTGACGAGTCAAGTCCATATTGTCCGTCTAGTCCATATTCTGCAAGCAAAGCTGCAGGCGATCTGTTGGTAAAAGCATGGTGTAGGACTTACGGTTTGCGCGCAACTATTTCGAATAGCAGCAATAATTACGGTCCACGACAGCATATTGAAAAGTTTATTCCTCGCCAAATCACAAATATTATGTGCAATATGCCAGCAAAATTGTACGGCGTAGGAGATTCGATACGCGATTGGATCCACGTTGAAGATAATTGCGACGCAATATGGCATGTTCTAACGCGTGGAACAATCGGTGAAACATATAATATCGGTGCCAACTGTGAAGTTAACAACATAAATATTTTGCGGATTTTGATGCAGTTAATGGGCATGCCGGAAACAAATATAGCGTATGTAAATCCCAGAATAGGCGAGGATAGGCGTTACGCACTAGATACTACGAAAATTCGAACGCAATTAAAATGGGAGCCTAAGTACAACAATCTGAAGCAAGGCTTGCAAGAAACAATATCGTGGTACGACTCTCACGCTGATTTATGGAAGCCTATTAAAGCGCAAGTCGAGCAGCATTATGCTGAATTAGGGCACTGAATTTGGGTGGCGAAATTAGGTTAAGCATCAATCGGGTTTTTCGGCACGAAAAAAGGGCTTCTAGCGATTGGCTAGAAACCCTACTCGCGGAGAATACGAGATTCGAACTCGTGAGGCTGTTACACCAACACGCTTTCCAAGCGTGCGCCATAGACCACTAGGCGAATTCTCCAAATGTTAACTTAACAACCAAATCGCTTGATAAGCAAACAACTTAAATAGAATACCACGAATTTGAGATATTGCAAATTAATACGCGCGTTGACACGCCGAAACGGCAGAAACTTTACACGAGAGTAAAGAAAAGGTCACTTGCGCGCCAAAAAACGGCAGAAACTTTACACGAGAGTAAAGAAAAGGTCGCTTGCGAAGTAATCACGCACTATCTACTAAAGCAGAACGATTAAGCAGCGCAGTAAACAGGAGCACACTTAAGCAGCGCAGTAAACAGGAGCACACTTAAGCAGCGCAGTAAGTAGCAAGTAAGCAGCAACCTACTTAAGCAGCAACCTACTTAAGCAGCGGCGCTACTTGAGATTCATAAGCGCGCAAAGCCATGTCGATTACGTTATGCATGTCGTAATAGCTGTAAGTGCCCAAGCGACCGCCGAAAACTGTGCGAGGCTCAGCCGCAGCAAGCTCCGCATAGCGCGCATACAATGCTTTATCTGCATCAGTATTCACAGGATAGTAAGGCTCATCGTCGCGAGTTGCAGCGCGAGAATACTCCTGCCACACTACAGTTTCCCCAGCTTTCACGCTCTTTCCAGGCACAAAATCAGCCTCGCCACTAGCCTCTCCGCCAACTTCTTCACGCTCTGGATTAAAGTTCTTAAACTCAATCGCGCGCGTAAATGGCACATCAGCATCCGAATAGTTCATAACTGGGCAGCCAAAATGGTCGCTCTCCTCGTAACGCACTTCCTTAAAGTCCACAGTGCGCCACTTCAACTCGCCGAGCGCATAGTCAAAATACCTATCAACCGGACCGGTATAAACAACCGGCACTCCAGCCTCCGCCAACGCGCGCTTGTTAAATGGCTGCGACTCGTCGAAAAAGTCTACGCCAAGCGAAACGTGAATACGCGGATCGTCAATCATGCGCTGCATCCAAGCTGTGTAGCCGTCCGTTGGCAAGCCCTCCCAAGTGTCTTTAAAATAGCGATTATTGTAGTTAAATCGCACAGGCAAGCGTTTAATAATTCCAGCAGGAAGCTCAGAAGGATCCGTTTGCCACTGCTTTGCTGTGTAGTTTTTAATAAACGCTTCATAAAGCGGACGCCCAATTAAGCTAATGCCCTTATCGTTCAAATTTTGCGGATCTTTGCCAGCAAACTCCCCTGCTTGGCTTGCAATCAAAGCCTTCGCTTCTTCTGGCGTGTAGTGCGCATGGAAGAATTGGTTAATCGTACCCAAGTTGATTGGCAACGGGTAAACTTCGCCGTCGTGAGTCGCGTACACGCGATGCACGTAGTTAGTAAACGACGTAAAACGGTTCACATAATCCCACACGCGCTTATTGCTTGTGTGGAAAAGATGCGCACCATACTTATGAATTTCGATTCCCGTTCGCTCGTCAAAATACGAGTAAGCATTGCCGCCAATATGATTACGAACGTCAATAATTTCAACGCGAGCGCCAGTATGCTCCACTGCTTGTTGAGCTACAGTTAAGCCGAACAATCCTGCTCCAACAACTACTAAATCTGGGTAAGTTGCATTTTGGGAGATTGCTGCTTGCGTCATATCATTTACCTTTCGTACTTTTAGTTGGGCTTATTATTCAAACTATGCTCCAACTCAATTCATTCATGCACAATACATTCTAAGAATAGGCTTAAGCGTATATATAATATCTAATATGACTAAGGCAAAGAGTGCAAAAACCCAAGAAATACAAGAAGCGCAAAATACTAGCAGCGCAAATAGCAACAATAGAAGTTGGGAAGTTGTAAATCGTGTTGTTTACCCTGTAAAAGACGCTGAAATTACTATGCCACTTTACGTAATTCCTTGGCATCGCTCGTATTTGCAGCGCACTGTGCTCGATCCTCGTATGAATATGCGCGCAATCGATATAAATAATCTCAATCTTACTGATTTTAAAAAGCTTCTTGCAGACACTAGCAGTCATTTGCCAAATGTTGAAACTCAAGGGGTTTGCACTGTTCTTTCGCGCAACTCACTTTGCATTGCATCTGGAAAACATGTGTCTCTTTGCACTTTCTTTAACGCTTTTCCTGCAAGCTATTGGCAGCATTGGACGAGCGTAAAAACTGTTAAGTTCACTGCCAGTGTTGAAGGCACTGGCTACTTGCAACTTATGCGATCGACTGGCCGCGGGCTTACGTATCCTGTGCAAAAGTTTGAGTTTGATTCTAATAAACAGCAACCAAACCAGCCAGCACAAGTTACGCAAGATACACAAATTATTAGCTACGAAATACCGATGACCGGTCTTGCAGACGGTGGATATTTTTGGTTTGAAGCTAAAGCAAGCGATTCTAGTAGTCTAACTGTTAGCAATGCCGAATGGAGTGTTCCTTTTGTAAATAAAGTGCAATTTAGCAACACAAAGCATCAGGAAGATTCAGCTAAGCAATCAAATAGCACTTTTTCTATTGCTATTACTACGTTTAATCGCCCTTCATACTGCCACAATCAGTTGAAGGCAATAGCAGAGAACAAAGCACTTCGTGCGCGACTTGACACAATTTATTGCACAGATCAAGGCACCGATTTAGTTAAAAATCAGCCTGGATTTAATGAAACAAGCGCAAATCTTGGCAACCAGCTCACCTATATTCAGCAGGCTAATTTAGGCGGTTCCGGCGGATTCTCGCGCGGCATGTTTGAAACGCTTAAAGCAGGAAAAAGCAGTTACACAATGCTTCTCGACGACGACGCAATTAGTGAAACAGAGTGTATTCTTCGCGCGCTTCAGTTTGCTGATTACACAATTAAGCCAGCCATTATTGGCGGCGGAATGCTTCACTTGGACAATCGTACCGTCCTTTACACTCAAGGTGAGCGTTTCACGCGCAACAATGTGTGGATGAAGCCTTCACAGAATCTTGATTACAATCATGATTTTGCAGCGATTACTTTGCAAGATTGCCCAGAACGTCACCAGCGAATAGACACTGATTACAACGGTTGGTGGATGAGCCTTATTCCAACTGCGATTATGAAAGAAATCGGTCTTTCGCTACCTGTGTTTATTAAGTTTGACGATACTGAATATTCGATTAGAGCACTTGAGCACGGATACCACACGATTTGCCTGCCAGGAGTGGCAGTTTGGCATCAAGCTTGGCACGATAAGGATCCTTCACGCACTTGGGAAGAGTACTTCTTCCAGCGCAATCGTTGGATTTGTGGATTACTTCATTGCACTCATCCAAGCTTACGTTTCGCGATTGAAATGCTTCGAAGCGACTTGGCTTCCGGCTTAAAACTTGCGTATTCTGCAATGCATTTGCATCATATGGGATTACAGGATATCTTGCGCGGACCGCAATATATTGTTGATTCAATGCCACAAAAGCTTGGCGAGGTTCGTAAAGCGCGCCAAGCGTTTAGCGACACGCAGCCGGTAAACGATAAGGCACTCATTAGTGAGGTTTTGCGCGAACACGTAAGCCCGTTTACTGCACATGACGCTAAGGCTTTGCGTAAAACACAAAAGCACGCAACGATTAAGGCTTTGTTTGCGCACGAAAAGCACGCAAAGAATCCTCGCCCAGAAGTTGCAATCCCAGCTCAAGACGTTTCTTGGCCTTCGTTTGTGGGAGTTAATACCGCAATTGTTACGGCTCCAGATGGCACTACTCTGAATCTTTTCCAACGAGATAGCAAGTTATTCCGTAAAATGTTGCGTGCGGACGCACTTTTGTCGTTAAAAATGTTGCGTAAGTGGAAGAAGCTGTCTAGAGAGTATCGCAGCTACGATATGGCGAACGTTGAAAGTTGGGATAAGATTTTCAACTCAACCAACAACAAGTAAGTAACGGAAGAAACAGCTACAAAACGCCGGAGAAATTACCGGCAAATGTTTCACGAAACTTGCTTAATCGTCATAGCACGATCGCTTAGCAAAGCATAGTCGCGATTGCGACTATCTCTAATCACAAACGTGCAAGCGTTCTCGTCAACAGCCACAGCTAGCAAATCTGTATAATCATCCTCAGTTGGGCTAGGTGTGCGTAAAGAAGTAAACAGCGTAAACTCGCCATTGTTAAACAAATTTAGCGGCATTTCAAAATACACTGTTTGATGCCCACGCTTTTGCATTTTCAGCACTTTAGAACCAGTATCGTAAGTGATTCCACCACGTCGAACGTCATGCAAAGCGATCGCCAAATAGAAGTCACCCGGCTCGTCATACTGATACTCAACAGCAAAACGGAAAGTATCGCTACTTTTGTAAATCTTGTCTTCCAAAGCATACGTCCTAAGCAACGGGCACTTTGCATTCAAACCTTGAGCATACTGACCCTTGCCCAGCTTTTCGCCAAGCTTATTTTGCTTTTCGCGTTCAGCTTCGATATTTGCCAAAGTATATTGATCTGCCACGGACTCAGTATTGCCAATCGCAGCAACTTCACCATCACTGATCATCATCGCACGTGTGCAATAGCGTTTAACAGCATTCATATCATGCGTAACAAGAATAACTGTTTTAGTAGGATCTTTTCGAATTTCAGTAAAGAAAGAATCGCACTTGCGCTGGAAAGCTTCGTCACCAACAGCCAAAACTTCATCAAGAACTAAAATATCTCCTTGCGCTTTAATTGCCACAGAAAAAGCCAAGCGAACTTGCATACCAGAAGAATAATTCTTTAACTTTTGATCCATAAAATCTTCAAGTTCAGCAAATTCCACAATATCGTCGTACATTGCGTCGATTTCTGCGCGAGTGAAGCCAAGTAAAGCTCCGTTAAGATACACGTTTTCGCGGCCGGTAAGTTCCGGATTAAATCCAACACCAAGCTCAATAAACGGCACAAGCTTGCCTTTTACTTTTACACTTCCAGTATTCGGGTAATAGATTTGCGAAATGATTTTTAGTAGCGTTGATTTTCCGCCACCGTTTCGACCGACGATTCCGAAGAATTCACCGCGATGCACTTGAAAGCTTATGTCTTTAAGAACGTTCTGAATTTTATAGCCTTTAATACCTTTTGTAAGATTTATAAACGCTTGCTTTAGACCAGTTGCTTGCTCTGTTGGTAGTTTAAAATACTTGCCTACATGATTGACTGATAGAACAATATCGTCGTCGCTTGCTTCCGCTTCTCGCGCTACATCCGCTTCAGCTTCTCGCGTTGCCGTCACTTCCGCTTCTTCCTGTAATGTATTCATAAATTCCACTTCCCCGTCATAACTGTCGTAAAATTTTCGCAATTTTCAACATCGTCACATAACTTCTACGAAAAGACGACTGTTTCTTCTAAATAGATAAACTCCCAGCCACACTATGAGCACAGTAAGTAAAAGTGGCACACAAGACATCCAAGAGAATCCAAACTCACTCCACACAGTTGGTTGCGTGTCTGGAGCCAACATATTGTGACGCATATCTTGAATGCATTGTGCTATAGGATTAAGCAGCTCAAGCTTTGCCAGTGCCGCAAAAATACCGCCTTTATTAATCACATAGCTAAGCGGATAAATAATTGGCATGCCGTAAAACAGTAGCTGTTGAACCACTTCCCAAATATGCAAAATATCGCGGAAAAACACGTACATAGTAGACATTATTAACGCCATACCAATTGCAATCGCGTAAATCTGCACCAAACTTATTGGCAACAGAACCACTCTCCAAGTAAAATGCACTCCTCCAATAATTGCAAAAATAAGCACAACTACTAAGTTGATTAAGAAGCTTATTAAAGAACCAACTGTTGCTGAAACCACCACAATGTAGTTTGGAAAATGAATTTTGCGCAACAAATCGCCACGATCTACAAGCGAGCGCAAACCGATCGAGGTTGATTCTTGCACAAACTGCCATGCACTAATACCTAGTAATAACACCACAGGATAAGTCGGTGTGCCATCTGTCATTCGCAAAAACTTGCCAAAAATAAGATACATCACACAAAACATCATCAACGGCTTCAACGCCGACCATGCTACGCCTAAGAAGGAGCCTTGATAGCGCAGCTTAAAATCGGTTTTTACTAAACCACGAAGTACGATATTTGCATAAGCGTACTTGTTTCGACAACGAGTTATGAGATTTTTCACGTTCCCTATAATATCAGTTATATTGTAATTGAATGTGCTTAATCAAATATGATACGAATACACGCAAGTGCTACACATAAGACATTTATGCTAACATCGTACGTATGCCGAAAGTATCGATTATCGTTCCAATTTATAATGTTGAAGCCTTTTTACCAGAATGTTTAGAGTCTATCCAAAATCAAACTTTTACTGATTGGGAATGTTTAATGTTTTCAGATGGGAGCAAAGACGGTTCCATCGATATTATGAAATCTTTTGCTGAAAAAGATAGTCGCTTTGTTGTTATTGAAAAAGAAAACGAGGGCTATGGAGCCACTTGCAATCGCGGTTTGGAGCGTGCTAAAGGCGAGTGGATTAGCATTGTTGAGCCGGATGATTTCATCGATCCGCACATGTATGAGCGTCTTTTAAGCAATACAGATCTTACGAATGAAAAGATCGATATTATTAAAGGCGGATACTGGCTTTTTTACGATGGAAAAGATGGATATAAGGATGCAGTAGACACGCCAAACTTGTGCTATTTTATGCCTAAACACAGGTCTATTTTTAGCTTGAATGAATTTGCTGAGCCTTTCTACCATCATCCTTCTATTTGGTCCGCTATTTACCGCAAAGATTTTCTTAACGGAGATAACAAAAATAATGAAACCATACGTTTTAAGCCGATTCCTGGAGCAGGTTGGACTGATAATCCTTTCTTTGCGCAAACTATGGTTTTAGCAAATAAAATCTGCTGGAATCCTGGAAAGTACTACTATTATCGTCAAACTAATCCTGGCGCTTCTAGTTTATTGAAGGATTTTCATCTTCCGTTTGACCGTTTGCGTGATATGCGCGAGTTTCTCAGTAAGCAGAATATTTCACGCGAAGTTTTACAAGCTTTTTATTCACGCGAATTTGATTACGTTAATTCGTTAATTACTGAGTTTGGTTTTGACGATAAGAATCCGGAAATACGCAAGCTTATTCGCGAAGTTTTTAGTTCTATGGATTCAAAAGAAGTTTTCCTTATAGCTTCACGTTTAAGGCCAGAGTTTATGGATTACTACATGGATTTCTTAGGATCCTCGTACGAAGTTAAAGCACACAAAGCAGAATCTAATCCTGAGCTTTCTCTTGTTATTTTTACGCATAATGCTCATTCTTGGATTGTTGATTCTCTTAAAGCTTGCACTTCTATAAGCAATATTTCTTGCGAATTTATTATTGTAGACTCTCATTCTTTGGACAGCACTCTTAATATTGCTAACAGATTTACAGATAAAGATAAACGCTTTACAATTCTGCAAAATGACAATTTATATACTGTAAAAGATATGCTCTCTAAAGCGGTTGATTACGCTCATGGAGAATACACTATTTTTATGCCTTCAAGCTATATAATCAACGAAAACGTGCTTAGAGCCGCTTTAGATAATATGCTTAAATGCTCTAACAATAAAAATAAGATCATTGATCTTGAGTTCTTTAACAATAAGAGTTTGCATAGCGATTATCTAATTGATTGTTCCATTAAAAATGATATTAAACATAATATTGATCTTTCTGAAGAAAGCTTTATTAGACCTGTAAATAATGATGACACACTGCAAGATACTTATTACGGATCTTACGCTCCTAAAGATATTGCAGAGCTTCTAATAAACAGTTGCTACAACTATGGCTGGCAGAAAGTATGGAGAACTGAATTTCTGAAATCTGCTCACATTGAAGCTGGAGTTAACGATACTCCTGCAACTCTTATGACTTTTAGCACTCGCGCAGCATTAGCAGCTCAAAATATTATATATTGCGATTTGGCTAAATCATACGAAAATGCTTATGGCAGGTTCAGCATTGGAGCTGGAGAAGGATTCGAAAATCTTAATACTAAAACAATTCCAGAAAACTTCTGGCTTTCAATAGAGCATCATACTTCATTCAACGAAGCACCACTTGAAGTTGATTCGGTGTTAGAGGTTGGAAAATGGCTTGAAAGCAAAGGGCTTCTGGAAACATACAATCAGGGATACGCAAATGCTCTTGTGGAAAGCTTCGTTCACGATTGCCATACGCGAGTAACTGCTGAATCGTTAGCAAGCATCGTTCAAGATAAGTTAAAAGAAGTATTAGAGGCTCTAAATTACGAAAGAAGTTCACACAACTTACCAACGTATTTTTACGATGAAAAAGCTTATAACGAATTCCAAAAGTTGCAGCTTAACGCCACTTCTCGCACTTTGTGGCTAAAAGAGCGCATGCTTGATTTTGAGCGCAAAAGCGAATTATGCGAGCAGGAAATTAGTAATATTCGCACTTCTGCACGCTATGTTATTGGCGAAAAAATCGTAAAAACAGCGAAGAAAATAGCCTTCCCGTCTATTATTGCAAAATTGCAGAAAAAGATACGCCTCATGAGAAGAGATAATAAATAATTTAGATTCTCGTAATATACTATACTGTTTGTTGTAGGTAAATCTGTTGGAGATCGTTAGATTATGAATACTTCGTTAAACAATGAGCGTAAAAGTGTTCCAATTTTATACATTGTTGTACCTTGTTTTAACGAGGAAGAAGGCATTTCTAAAACCGCCGAAGTCCTCCAAGCGAAGATGAATTATCTTATGAATCAAAAACTCATTCACTCTTACAGCAAGGTGATTTTTGTAGATGACGGTTCTAAAGATTCAACATGGAATTTAATTGCTTCTTTTAATCGCAAGAACCCTTCACTTTTTGGCGGAGTAAAGCTTGCGCATAACCGCGGTCACCAAAATGCGCTCTACGCAGGGCTTATGTACGCTCGCAAGCAAGGTTGCGACGCTGCTATTTCTATGGATTCTGATTTACAAGATGACGTAAATGCAGTAGACGAAATGCTTAAGAAGTTTGTTGAAGAACATTGTGAGGTTGTTTACGGAGTTCGTTCTTCACGCAAAAAAGACACTTGGTTTAAGCGCAATACAGCTTTGGCTTTTTACAAGGTTTTTGCTTCAATGGGTGCGGAAGTTGTGCCAAATCATGCGGATTATCGCCTAATGAGCGCAATTGCTTTGGATGCTCTTTCCGAATACAGTGAAGTCAACTTATTCTTGCGCGGAATTGTGCCAATGCTTGGATTTAAAACTGGCAAAGTTTATTACGAGCGTGGAGTAAGAACTGCTGGAGTTTCAAAATACCCTTTGCGGAAAATGATTTCTTTCGCTTTAGAGGGTATTACTTCATTCTCCGTTAAGCCGCTTAAATTAGTCACGTATATGGGATTGCTTTCTATTGTTATTGGTTTTGCAATGTTCATATACGTAATTGTGTCTTTATTTACCAATCACACTGCTGTTGGTTGGTCATCGCTTATGTGCTCAATATGGTTTATTGGCGGATTCCTTATGATTTCTATGGGCATACTGGGAAGCTATATTGGCAAAATTTATTTGGAATCTAAGCATCGTCCACGCTACTATATTGAGAAATCTTTGTAAATACAGTCTTTGTAAATATATTTTTATAAATACAATTTCGTGAAGGCACTTTATAAAAGCAATTTTTAAAGAGAGGTTCAAAAAGTATGATTGAGCGTTTTCAGCATGTAAGCGTAATGCTCGGGCGCTTTTTTAGCAATGCTATTGTATGGTGTTCAGCTGTATTTTTCAGCGCGTTAGCATTACTGAGTTTAATTCTTTCTGCTCATCTTTTCCCCGGAGAATACAGACTTGAGTTTTTATGGTTTCAGTCGCCATTTGTACTCATTTTAAGTGCTTTATTATTCTTTATTTTCGTGTTTTTAAAGAAACGGCATGTTTTTGATAAAATCCGTATTCGATATTTTGCTGCAGCAGTTTTTGCTTATGTACTTGTATTGGGATTTTTGTGGATAAAAGTTACTCGTGCTTGGCCTGAATGGGATCCTGCTTATATGTTTAGCGCGGCGCAATATTATGCGGATCCTAATCGAAAACCTATAAATTGTGCTACTGATACGTCAGAATTATCGTGGATTATTTGCCCGGGCGGTTACTTCACTAGATTCCCATTCCAATTCCCTCTTCTTTCTCTTATGCGATTTTTGGTAATCGTCTTTGGCTCTAACGCGTACCTTGCTTTTGAAGTATTGAACGTGTTATGCGCTGCTGTTACTGGAATTCTTATTGCATACTACGTAAATTTGTTGTTCCGTAATAAGAATGTAACTATTCTTTCTTTGCTTTTGTATGCAGCTTTTTTGCCTATGATTTTTTACGCGACTTTTGCGTATGGCAATACTGTTTGCTTACCGTTTGTTTTTGGCGCGCTCATTTTTCATGCTAAAAATATTAAAAGTGGAAGTTGGCTTAATGCGGTTCAGTCGCTGATTTGCATGTTCTTTGCTATATTGCTTAAGTCAACTATGGCTTATTGCTTGATTGGCATGATTGTCGTGTGGATTGTGTCGGCTTTGCGCTCTAAAAAGTGGGAACACGCTGTTTGCGTATTGCTTGCCATTGTGTTCTTTGCTTTAAGTAATGTTGCTGTGGCAAGTTCAGCTAATTCTTTCGGGCATAATGCAAAAGATGGTTTACCTTCTACTGTTTGGCTTGCAATGGCAACAGATCCGTCTCGTAACATAGGTCCAAATAATCCTGGATGGTATAACGGATATCCTACGAGCTTTGACGTTAAAACGTATAACAAAGATAACATTAAAAAGGAATCTACAGCATTATTACGTGATAATCTTAAGCATTTCGCAAATAATCCTGGCGATGCTTTTAGTTTTGTCACTAAAAAATTTGCTGGAGAATGGCTTGAGCCAACTTATGAATCTTTGCTTGCAAGTAGCTGGAAGTGGAATGGTCCAAATAGACCAGTTTTGCTTGATCGCAAAATGAATCCTGTTTTAAGATCGCTTTATTCTGGAAAGCTTAATATTATTACATTTACTTTCTTAGACGCTCTTCAATTTATGCTTGTTGCTTTTACCGCACTATTCTTATGCGTAGCTCTACGAAAGAAGAAGCTGATTTCTTGCGAATATTTTACTCCGCTTGTTATTGTCTTAGGAATGGCTGTTTTGTATCTTGTTTGGGAAGCACAGTCGCAATATATTTTGCCAGCATACTTGCTTATGATTCCATTTGCTGCTCGAGGTTTTGATATGCTACTTTCGCGCTACGAAAATCGTGCTGCAAATAATAGTAATGCAGCAAACCCAAGCAATAATTGATGGCATTGTTTGGTAAATTATGGAAGATGCAATCATTCCCCATGCAGCGTATGTGACGTTTGCTGCCATTGCGCGAGAGGCTCCTACTTGTGCAATTCCGCGATAATAGCTTAAATACGAGCTTGTGCCTAGTAAACCTATTGCAATTATCATTGATATAGTTGCTAAAAGCTTAGAGGACGCAAATATGCTACTCGCTGAAATATTGGCTGTGAAGCATAGCATTAACGCGATTATCGTGTAAGAAATAGCAGATACTGTTTCTCGAATGTGTAAGATTATTTCGTCGTCTACGCTTTGCTTTCTAGCGGCCCAAGCGCATACTACAGCTTCGCTTCCCCAGCCGATTACGCTTAAAAATGCTCCAGCTAACCCTAATAGTGTGTTTGTAATGTTTGCAGAGCTTAGTGTATTTTGCGCATCAGAGCATGAATAATATCCAAGTACTCCTACTGCTATAAGAGCTAAAGTAAAAGCTGCGTATTTTTTTACACTTAAACGTTCTTTTAGCACGATTGCGGAAAGAACTGCTCCAAAAGCAGGGTATAGTGAGGAAATCGCTGCAGCATATCCAGCTCCTATATTGCTTGCTGCTAAAACATATCCGCTCATGCCAATAGGCCCGCCAAGTAAGGATCCGATGATAATAGGCGTGAGAATTTTTGGCTTTTTTAGTATTTCAAAAGTTTTATTCCACTTTTTTCTAACACTTATATAAGTCCATATGAGTATTGCGCATACAATATCGTGAAGTAATGCGCCAATAATTCCTGTGAAGATTACTAGAGCAGTGTTACTTTCGTATGATGCGTTATTTGTAAATACGAATGATGCAGTTAAAAGAGCTAGAAGAGCTGTATCAACTCCCCATAAAAGTCCACTTAGAAACGAATATTTCATAAATACCTACTTGCTTGTTAGAAGATGTTTGTGATTTGTTTCTGCTTGTTTATATGCTGCTTATTTAGCTTTCACTTGTTTGTTATTAGTTTGTCGATTTATTTATTATTTTCATAAGCTTTTAAAGCTTCGTTAATATATCGTTTCGCATAGCTGTAATACGTGTACATGCAAGTTCCTATATTTTCGCCTTCTGCTTGTTTAACAAGTGACCACAAATGCCAGCACCATCCTGCAAATCCTATATAAGCCAATAAATGACGCTTTTCTTGCGTAGATGGAGTATGCGCTAAATAAATAGGCATTGCTTCGCTTATTTCGGTGTTATTGAATTCGTCTGAAACACATAAAGTACCAAAATCTTGAGCGTAATCAGACATTCCAGCATATTCCCAATCGATAAGATGATAGCGATTGTTTTGATCTATTAGAATATTTGCGCCTAGTATGTCATTATGGCAAAGGCAAGTATGCGAGCCGTCTTGAGTAATTACAAAGTTATGAAGCTCGTCAGCTAAAACACTTAGGTCGATGATTTTTGGCGGTATTTCTACATTTCTATCATTAAGTTCTTTCATATAGCGCTGAGATTCTGCGTAAAAATCAAAGTTGCGATGCACGCTTTCGTTACTTTCATGCAAAGAACGAACTAATTTCAAGCTTTCCTGTAATTGGTTAGGATCGTGCATATTTGCAATATGGCAATCTGGCAAAAATCGTGAAATCTTCCAACCTTCTTTAGCGTCTGCTGTAATAAAAGTGCCATCTAAACCAAGTTTTTGAGCCAATTGCAAAGCTTCAGCTTCAGCTTGTCTGTTAATAAGCACGTCTGTTCCAATGCCAGGATGCCTATAAACGTATTCGCTATTGTCAACCGAAAAATGGCAAGATAAATTAGTAAGACCTTTTTTAAGCGGATAAACGTTATGAATATCGGATTTTTTGCAGTTAAGTGTTTGAGTGATATGGTCAAAAATTGCGCTATCAATATTTTCTAGGAAAAGTGGATCAAATTCGCGTAGCTCATCAATAGAATCAAATTCGTGAATAATTGGCGTATCGTACTTGCGTATTTGCATGTCGAGTTCGTCAATGTGTTCAATAAAAATATCTTCCCAAAGTTTTCCTGCAGTTTGTGGCAAATCGTATTCTTCACGAAGAATTTGCATAAATCGTTTAGAAAATGCTTCGTCAAAATATACGTGACCAATCATGTACCAAGCGTTACTTCCGCCAATCGTGACTTTTGTAATGCGATCATGCGCTCCGCAAGTCATGCACCATTCTTTAGTGTATCCTTGCTGGAATTGCGCGGAATAATAAGCTTTCCAAACGTATTTTTCAAATGGATTTTCGTCGAAATAATTGTCGGATGAGCAAATATAAGTGTTCGATAACTGGTTTGCTACTGCCATAATTGAACTGTTGTTATTGCGCGTGCTGTACTCGCTATTGGGCACGATTTTTACGTTAAAAGCGTCTTCTAAGTAGAAAAATTGCTCTTGCTTGTAGCCAACAACAATTGTTATATCGTTAATCCCAGCTTCGTTAAGTTGCTTGATTTGGCGTTCAATAAGAACCTCTCCTCGAACTTTGATTAGTCCTTTAGGTATCTCGTATGAAATAGGAGAAAATCTTGAAGAAAAGCCTGCTGCCATAATAATAGCGTTGCGTACTTTATATGGTTCAAGAGATTTCATGCCTTCTTCAGTGATGCGCAATTCATTTGTTGTTTCAATAAGATTTTTATTTTCTGCGCTTTTTATTGCTGAATTAACAGTTCCGAGTGAAATTCCTGATTGCGAGGCTATGTCTCGCTGGCTTAATTGCGCACTTCTGTTTTTGTTATTTAATAGCGTTGTAAGAAGCTTAAATTCGTTGTGATTGATAGCCATGCGAGCCTCGCTTGTGTTGGTATTTTGTTCATTATACAACAAGCGTTCAAAAATAGCTATTAAATTTTTATTTTGAACAACGCACAGTTAAAGCGACCAAAACTGCACAAGCATGTAAAGAAAAAGCCGTTTTACAACCAAAATCCGACCGAAACTGCGCAAGCATGTAAAGTTTATGTCGCTTTTTAGCGAAAATCCGACCAAAACTTTACAGACGCGTAAAGAATAGGTCGCTTGCAAGCAACAAAACGTATATAATGAGTAACCATATGACTTTTGCTAGTAAAAGTGAGAGAAAGCAACAGAAGGTGTAAGTATGGCGTCTGTATTTCGTAAGCTAATGCGCAAATTTATTGAGCATTGTCCTTCATCAAAACGTTCAATAAAAGATCTTAGAGCGCAAGTTAGCGATTTACAGAACAGCATAGATCGCATGCAATGCGTGTTAGACGAGCAATTGCCACGCATTCTTGAAAACCAACGCAATATGCACGTTGACATACTTACGAATCGAGAGCACGCTTCTCTCTTAGCTTGGGCAAACTATCGCAATGACAACGAAAGCGATTTTGATGCTCGCAAGCGTTTTTACTATAGTCTTCCTCAGGCAACTGGTTCAGTGCGACTTATTCAACGCGGTTGCGCTTCGCTTTTAAATGAATTTGCAACGTTTGCTAAAGAATATAATTTGCAATATTGGGCTGATTTTGGTACTTTGCTTGGCACTATTCGCCATCGCGGATTTATTCCTTGGGATGACGATACAGATTTAGGAATGATGCGAAGCGATGTAGATAGGCTTCTTGAATTGCTTAAAAAAGATGAAAAGTTGTCTAAACGCTATCGCGCAGTGCTTATATTTGACCCTTACGTTTTCTGCAGGCAGCTTAGATTGCGATACAAAAATTCTGAAGACCCCAGCTTCATTGATATTTTCTTCTACGATTACATGCCTAAATACGATGAGCATACTAAGAAAAGGTTTATTGAAATTCGTGAAGAATTAAAAAAAGATTTGAAATCTAAACCTTTTTATAATAAATGGCACGCAAACGGATACTTGGAAGATGGCGAAGAGTTTAGTGGCGAAATAGAAAATACTTTCACCAAATATCAAAATATTGCAAAAAGTGAAAATATTATTGCAGATGACGTTACTAGCAACGAGTGCAATATTATTTACGGGCTTGATAACGTCGATTCTGAATTAATATACACATCGCAATATGAGGATATATTCCCGCTTAGGCAAGAAGAATTTGAAAAATTCGCAATTTTAGTACCTAATAAAGCAGAAAAAATTCTCTTCAATTATTATGGGAATATTTATCAGCTTCCTTCAGATATGGTTTCGCACTTGCAGCATGTAAGCCGTGAGTTGCTTAATAACAAACATACTATTGAAGCAATTGAGCAAGATATTGAAACTAACCCTTATATGCACTGATCATGCTTAAGCTCTGAAATTTAATAAGTATATACATTACATTCATTGTCATTGATCGTAAAATACATAAAGCGGTAAGTATTCGCGCTACTTGCCATGCGTTTGCAATATACTTGCTTTAAAAGTAACAGATTTGAGAACCGATACGCACAATAATGTGGGGTAAATAGTGGCAGCAATAGCGACAAAAAGCGAAATGCATGAAAACAGCACAAACGAAAAAAGTACGCGCATAATGCAGAGTTTTCTACTAAAAATAATGACATCTATACAAAATATGCAAAACTTTTTAAAAACCCACGCATTATTGCGCAAAATATTACCCTTTATAACAATATTTGTAATTACTGGACTTGTTACTATTTTCTTCTTCAGTAATCTATATCTTTCCTATAGTTCTAAAAATTATGCAGAAAAACAACTTGCTCTAGTTAACGCATCAATACCAGACTCCAGCAGCTATAATGCGCAAACAGGCAAAAAAGAAACTAAAGATCAAGCTCATATAGTTGGAAATACAATAAATATTCCAACTTCTGGATCAGATGTAATATTAAGCGACATCAACTCCGCTACTAAAGCTATAAAAATTGAGTTAGAGCAAACAAAACCAGTAACACTAGTTACAGGAACTGTTGAGATCGAAGACTTCGGCATAGCTCCAAACGCGTACACTCTAGCAGACTCTTTCCAAATGTCTACAGGAAAACACAACACTAGAACACTTCGATTTGAAAGCCACGGAGACGCTTATAAAGTTCGCTTACACTTCAACCAAACAGGAGCTCCTTTTACACTCAAAGCTGTAACAGTAAATCCGCCTTTTGCGCTGCACATAAACTTTGGAATGTGGGCAATACTTTTCGTTGCAAGCTCACTTATATTCTTGGTATACAAGAAAAAGTGGTATTTGCTTAACTACGACCGCCACAATCTTGCACAAAATATAGTTTTTTGGGCAGTATGCGCAATGCTTATGGGATTCTCGCTCTACCTGTGCTTTGTTGTATATCACGGCCACGGCATACGAGTGCCATTCCCGTCTGACTTATACGATCGCGTCAACGGAAATCCGTACACTGAGCAGCTTAAAGCTTGGAAATCAAACTCTTTGGCTCTGCTGCAGCAGCCACCTAAAGAATTAGTAGAATCCGCAAACCCGTTTAGTTGGGGTCAACGCATGGACTTGGGTTCTAAAGGAGTATCCATACCTTGGGATGTGGTATTCCACAACAATCATTACTACTGCTACTTTGGCATAGTACCATTCCTGCTCACTTACTTGCCTTTTAATCTGCTCTTCCCACATGCAGTTCCTTCCGCAATATTAGTTGTTACAATATTTGCAGTTGCGATTATTCCGTCTATGTTCGCGCTTCTTAGAGAAGTTGTTGAATTCTTTGCAATACGTACCAATTACTGCCTGTTTTTGCTTTCTGCAGCAGCCTTCCCATTTGGATGCTTAATCTTCTACTTGCAATCTTCAGCATCCCTTTACTATATGCCTCTGCTTAGCGCAATACTGTTCGGGATCTTATTCGTATACGCTTCTCTTAAAGCTGTGCGACTTCACGCAACTCATCCGCGCGCTGGATACACGCTTTTTGCGCTCGCTGGCATAAGTCTTGCTTTACAGTGTGGATCAAGGCCAAACGCGTGCATTCCAGTTGTTGCTTTTATAGCACCGCTGTTTATTGCGCTATTATTTGACGCGAAACGAAGTATTGCAAATCGCGTTGCTGCGGCTTCAAGCTTCCTTGTTCCTGCAATCGTAGGTGTAGCTGGAATATTAGCTTATAACTACTTGCGTTTTAAGTCTTTCTTTAATTTTGGCAATGAAGAGCAACTTACTAATTTCGATTTGCGATTTAATAGTAAATCTTTTGACCCTACTAAGATTCGCGATATTTTCCTTAATTATTTCTTAAAACCTTTTAATATTTCGGAAAATTTCCCATATATCTCTATACCTTGGGCAAATAATCAAGGTTATGGAAATTCTTTCTACACGCATATGATTTTCGGTCTTATGATGATTCCACTCTTCTGGTGGATGTTTACATTAAGACGTAAGTTTATGCAAAAAATTGAGTATATTATGACAGTTGTTGGATTAGTAGCATCCTTCTTGCTGCTGTATCTTAACTACTGTTTAGGCGGCAATTTGTACCGCTACTATTGCGATTCGATTATTATATTCATTTTGATTGCAATAATGAGTATGCTTCACAGAGTTAAGCCTTATAGCAAAGATATTGATATTACTTGTGAAAAAGATTGTGCAATTGCTGAGCAATCGTCTTTGCGTTTGTATATTCCAGCTGTGCTTTGTGCAGCAGCAACTATTGTAATAGTTGGTTTATTAGTATTCAGTAATCATACTGAACCGTCTGCAGATATACAAAACGTAAACCCTGATTTATTCCTTAAGTGGAGTGATTTATTTACGATTGGTCGCTGATTTGCGCGACGACCTGCCGTAGCGCTTAAAGCGTAGCGCGCGAAGGCAACTCGGAGCGTGAGCTTGCTCAAGTTGAAAGCACGGTGTGCTTTCAACGCAAGCTCAGCAGCGAGTACACGCAAAGTGTACGAGCGCTATAAGAGCAAACACAAATTTTCCAGCCTCGTCAAAACAAAAGAACAAGAACGTCAGTCAAAACTCATAGACGATACTAAAGAATATCGAAAATAAAACTCGCGCAACATGAAACAAAATGTAAAATAAACTATATAAAAATGGCCAGCATGCTGTTGAGCACACCGGCCACTTTATTAGATTAGTAAACTTAATTACTTAGCTTGCAATGTAGCCTTTTGGCAAGTTTGACGCCAAATACCATTACCGTCATAATGCTCATCTTCAACAGGAGCACCGAGCTTTTCGAAGCCGCCGCGAGCGTAGTAATCTTTACGAAGATTGAACATAAGAACAAACTTCTTATCCTTACCATGCGTCCAAACGTCACCATTCTGGCAACGCTGACGCCACCAGCCGCCGCCCATGTTTTCCTCTTCGGCAACAGGAGCGCCAAGCCAAGCAGCACCACGATGCCCTTGGTAAGAGTCGCGTAACTCGAACTGAATCACGTACTTAATGTCTTTGCCGTGCGTCCAAACGTCACCGTTCTTGCATTGCTGACGCCACCAGCCAGCACCCATATTCTCCTCATCGGCAACAGGAGCACCAAGACGACCATAGCCGCCGTGCTTGTAGTAAGAGTCGCGCAATTCGTACTGAATCACGTACTTCTTATCTCGACCCTGTGTAAACACGTCGCCATGCTGGCAACGCTGACGCCACCAGCCGCCTCCCAAGTTTTCTTCGTCTGCAACAGGAGCACCAAGACGACCATAGCCGCCGTGCTTGTAGTAAGAGTCGCGCAATTCGTACTGAATCACGTACTTCTTATCTCGACCCTGTGTAAACACGTCGCCATGCTGGCAACGCTGACGCCACCAGCCGCCTCCCAAGTTTTCTTCGTCTGCAACAGGAGCACCAAGACGACCATAGCCGCCGTGCTTGTAGTAAGAGTCGCGCAATTCGTACTGAAGAATAAAGCTTTTATCTCCGTTGGTCCAAAGATCGCGGCGATTTGCTTTCTTACTTACTTTCCAGCCGTCTCCAACTTCTTGCGAAGAATTCGTGCTGGTGTTAGTAATCGTGTTACCAAACTCAGAAACACCATTGATTTCGCTGCCATCAGCCATGCCAAATGCGTTCAAATCAACGCGACCATCAATTCCGTCAACGCTGCCGTCGGAAGTGTACTGCCATCCGCGCAATGCTGTAGAAATAGGGAAGCCTACACGAGAACCGTAGCTAGCAACCCAGCTTGTACGCTCGTGAATATACTGAGAATTTAATGGTCCTCTCAAATAATTTGTATAAGAGTAAACGCCGAGCTTATGGTAACCTGCAGAAACTAACTGATTCCACCAGGAAGCAACAATATCCTGGTAAACATATGGGGATGTTGGTGGTTTATGACCACTCCAGTTCCACTTTTCCAAATCGTAATAAACAGGATACGTTAAATCTTGAGGACTTACTCCAGCACCCTGTAAAAGATTTACAATGTCGGCACCTTCAGCAGCACCATCTTCAGCTTTTTCAGCATAAGAATACATATAAATGCCGAATGGAATACCAAGACGCTTGCATTCGCTAATATTGCGCAAAGCTTGCTTGTCATAGCCATTATCCCAGCCATAGCTAATACGAATAATCGCACCATCTACTCCAGAAGCTTTTACAGCATCCCAATCAATTTCTTTTTGATGCTCAGAAACGTCAATAACCGCCTTAGCGTTATTGACAAACACATCATCATTTCCATCGATAAAAGCCGTAGTGCCATCAGCATCGCTCCAATGCGCACCATACTCATTATCAATAAACGAGCTTTGATACACAGTGCCAGAATGTGATTGAATAATAGGCTTAACAACACCTTTGATATGCACATTAGCACGCACATTAGTATTCACATGTTCAATCGATGAAGATTTTTGCGGCGCAACGACATTCATAGTGAAAGCAGTAGCAGCCGACACTAATCCAGCTAATACACGTACGATAATCTGTCCCACGAGTCCTCCAGACATGTTTTTTACGTGTTTCTCCGCTACTACCATAGCAATAGCACCCTAATAACAAGCATAAATTCAATAGAAATGTGAAAATAATATGCAAAAATGTGCGATTTTTACAAAAACTGAAATAAATAAACCATTAAAAAGAAAATTGCAAAACGTAAAGTAAAAATAAAAATGGAGCGGACGACGGGAATCGGACCCGCGTAATCAGTTTGGAAGACTGAGACTCTACCATTGAGCTACGTCCGCAATTACGCACCATACTTGCACGAAATATTCACGCACAAATATCGACTCGTTCAAGTATACAGATGCTTGTGACATCGACACAAGTGCACAAAACATATTTTTCTTATATTGTATCTTTTCTTATAAGACTTCAAGCATTACAACAGCTGATGCGAAAGCTGAATTATCGTCTAATAATCCGTCATGACTAAGCGAAATATGCCAACGAATATTATCTATATGCTCGCTACTATCTACGCACTCGTTGTGCGCACTGAAAAGCGATTTTACAAGTTGCGAATGCACATCTGCGCTGAGAATAACGCGCGGGCAACCATGGGAATCGTTAAGAATCTCAATACTCGCCCATGGCATGTTATCCAGAGTATATGGATAAGGGTTATTTATTGTGCATAACGCCTCGGACCACGCTTTAACCACAGCTTCTTTGCCAGCCCAACGTGCTGCAATATGTAAAGCTTTCTCATCATTCTTCACTTGCGCACGAAGATCACATTGTCGAAGCTCTCGCACAGAAAACAGCGCACGCCAACCATTGCCATCCTGCATCTGCTGAGCAAACTGCGCAACGTTTACCAAGTCGTGCCCTATTCCTGCAATCATACACACCTACTTTTAGTACATATACATACTTTTAGAATGGCACATGTTTTACACGCACCTACTTTTATGCGCACCTACTTTTAAATTGCATACTATTATTACTATATAAGCATATTTCGTTAGGTAAAAAGTAAAGGCGGATGCACAACACCCGCCTTTACAAGTAAATTTTTAATTATTACTAAAGAACTTATTATTACAAAATTACTTTATGCGAATTTAATAATTATAAGAACGAGAATAGCTGCTCTGCAAATCATTCACACCGTTAACAAAGGCATCAATCTTGCTGACCACAGTAATTTGAATATAAGCAGCAATAATAATAGTTATAATTCCAAGAACCAATCCTGCAACAGCCATACCGTGACCACGCTTGGCACCTGGAACACCAGCCTTGGTGTTACGCATTGCAAGAACAGCAAAAATAACAGACAGAATACCCAAAACCCACCAAATAATAGTGAATACAGGTACCCAAGCAAATATGGTACCAATAATTCCAAGAACTAATGATGCAACAGCCAAGCCTGAAACAGGAGCCTGCTGAATATACATTGGTTGCTGACCATATGGCTGCTGAGGCTGCTGAGGCTGCTGAGCATAAGGCTGCTGAGCGTATGGCTGCTGTTGAGCAGGCTGAGCATACGGTTGCTGAGGTTGCTGAGCATAAGACTGCTGAGGCTGCTGAGCGTATGGCTGCTGTTGGACTGGCTGAGTGTAAGTCTGTTGGACTGGCTGAGCTTGAGGAACCGGCTGAGCTTGCGGAACCTGCTGGTTATTTTCGTCCATTTTCCCTCCATCTGCAAAAGCAATACAAGTAATACAATTCCATGTAGCTCATAAAGCTTTCCAAATAATTTCGATTGTCAAACGATAAGACAAACAATGCGATTATACAACATATGTAAGCCATGCAACACATACAACATTAATTAATTAATTAAGCGTCAACACATAACATATTTTGACATTTTTATGCTCTACGCAAAAATACTATATAAAATCTTGTATAAAATATATTTAAATCAACAATCACTTACGTGATTCTTTACTGCAGTAGCAAACGCCGAAAAAATCACCGGCAAATGTTTTCCAAAACTACAAAAACGACAGCAAACGCCAGAAAATTACGCACGCTACGACCTGCTTAAGCATGTGCGTGAGAAACGCTACGAGTGCGATTAATTCATATGCGAATAAATTACTATAAAACGACAAAATTTTAGATAATTTTAAATAATCCGTCGTTATGACAATATTTTATACATAGAGCACCCCCCCCCCCGGCAGAAAATTTTAAAGTTGTTATATATCTAACAATAAAAAAATTATATAAACTTTAATAAAATACTGTATAATATTATGAATTATGTGTATGCGCATAAATATTTATGCCAGTATTCGTTATGAAAAAATAACGAATAAGTATAGAAAAAATGGACATAAGTTTAGAATAAAACGCACTCATAGAAGTAAAAGTTAAAACCAAAACAAGGGGAATACTATGGCAAATAACACTCGCAAAAAGCTCTCTAGCAAAAAAGCTACGAGCGCATTTGCAAACACATGCGCATATTACGCAGCAAAAACGAACGCAACTTCCGCGTCTGCTACCATGCGCAAGGTGTCATTGAGCACACTTGCCACAGTTCTTACTGCCGCCACTTGCTTAGGCGGTCAGCCAATCCTCGCATCCTCTAATATTCTTCTTCCTCCAACTACGGCAGCTTTTGCGCAAGAAGTGCGTAGCGCAGACACTACTACTCCTTGGTTGCACGCGCCAAATATTCTTGAGTTCCAGAGGTATCGCTTTGCTAACAGCAATGGAAACACTGGTTCAACAGCCGATTTAGGTGAATACGATAACACCACCAAGAAATCGGATATGTACGCACATCTTGAAAAGAACGGAAACGACCAATACCTAGTCTTCGATGTGTTCTTTAACAACGATGGTAAATCTATGGTCACCCATTCTACACAACACCAATATATGTGGCAGATTCCTTATGCAATTGCAGATTTAAATAGTAACGGTTCTTACAAAGGTGACACATTAAGCAATGTTTCCTTTGATTTCTATAAACGCAATCAAGCTAATCCACAAATGACAAATGCTGTTCTTTCACGCGACATTAGCTTGTTCGAAAAAGATAATAGTAAATCATTTGTTACTGGTTTCTTAGGAAGAGATAATGATCACAATGGTTCTATCTATTTGTATACCTTAGGTATACGTATGGGAGCCAGCAACAGACAAGATTTGAATGCTACTTTCCACAACAATGCAGGCGACGGAGTCATTAGCAATGCTACAACACTGAAAGGTGTTTACAGTAAGTACAGTTATGGCATTGGTTTAAGAACCACAAACGTCAACTACGCAGTACACATGCATTGCAAAGTAAAATTACGTCAAGGAGTCACTCTTGAGGACATTCAAGATGCTTATACATTAGCAAATACGAGTAGTTATGGAACTACTACTAACTCCGCATATACATTTATTTCTGGTCGCGAGCGCTGGAGTGAACCAAATCTTAAGCGCACAAAAAGCGATAAAATCCCTCCAAAGCTGTATTTTAATGGCAAAGAGATTAGCGATTCAAACAACAGCATAACCGTATATCAGGGAGATATTCCTACAATCACTTTCGGCACATCAGATGACAGCGGAAAGGTTAATAGCTTCTCAGTTAACGGTCTTCCTAACGGTAAGGGCGATGTCACTGAAAACAGTAATGGCATGGAAGCAACTGAAGCTAAGCATCACAACCATGTTGTTAATAGAGTTAAGTTTGAATATAAGAACGGCAACACGCCAGCAAATACTGACTACACGGTTACTGTCTCTGCAACCGACGCTTCTGGAAACAAAGTAGAAAAGAAAGTTACAGTACATCTTAAAAATCTGAACCAGAAGTATCCTTCGCCAACCGCTACCCCAATTACTGTTGATTGGGGGCATACGCTTACCGAAGATGATTTAAAACCTCACGTTACTGGCATTAAGGGCGGCGGTAAGCTTGTTTTTAACGACTTCCCACAAACCAACATTCCAAAAGAATACTTTAATGGAAAAGATACTCTCCAAAACAATGCATCTGCAAAAGTTGTATACTCTGATAATTCGTATCATGTTGTTACAATTCCTGTAAACATTAGGAAACCACTCGCTTTGCAACATAAGAGCGAGCTGAAAGATCACGAAGTTAAAGTAAATGTTGGCGACACTCTTACTAAAACAGGAAACAAGGTTGACGCTAAGAAATATCTTGGCTTAACAGATAACGAAGTTAAAAATAAGAAAATCAAGAGCGCAGAGTGGGTTAATGGCGAACCTTCCACAGATGTTGCCGGAAAGAGAACTTACACTGCTAAAGTCACGTTTAATGACGACAGTACTGCGGAAGAAAAGGTTACTTTTACAGTTAAGCCTAAGAAACCTACAATTGAGACTGATTTGACTGGTGTTGCAGGCGTAAAGGGCAAGGAAGTTGTAGTTGATGCTGGTCCTGGCACAGCTGGAAGCACTGTAACGCTTAAAGATAGCAAGGGCAATCAAATTGGAACTGGAAAAGTTGGCAACGATGGCAAAGTTACGATTACAGTTGCTAACGGCATTCCTGAAGGAAATGTTACTGCAGTAACTACTACTGCAGATTCCGTAAGCTCTGAAGAAAGCGACGCTAAAAACGCTAGTAAAGACAATACTGCTCCAACACTTACTGGTCCTAATAGCGTTACAGTAAAAGTTGGCGAAGATCTTAAGATTAATCTTATTGCAAAAGATGATGTAAAGATTGAGTCTATTGACACAGCAACAGCAACTACAGCATTTTCTGGAACTGATTTCAATAAAATTATTGCTAACATGTCTCGTGCAAAAACTGCCTACACGAAGAATACTAATACAGAAAAAGAGTTTACGTACAGCTTCTCCGGCTTTAAGCCTGAAGAAGTTGGCACTTATACTCTTACGTTCTCCGCAACTGATGCTGCTGGTAACAAAGTAGAAAAAACTGTGGCTGTAAAAGTGGAGAAAAAAGAAGACATTAAGTCAAAGAATATTACTGTTGACTTAGGTCACCAGCTAGACGACAAAGATGCAAAGAAAGCTATTGCCAATAGTCGCAAGCTTCCAAAAGGGACTACGTTTGCTTGGGCAAAGAATGGCAAACCGGACACTTCCACTGTTGGCAAAGAAAAGTCTGGAACAGTTATTGTAACTATTCCTACTAACGACCCAAAGAATCCGCGCGTTGAAACTGTTGACGTTAAAGTAACTGTTAAGGATAGCGAAAGTCCTAAAGTTGCGATTCAGCAAAAGGGCAAAGGTGGCACATATAACACCATTAACGGCACATACCCTGATGGGCCAAAACACGCACAAGTATTCACTATCACTACGTACCGCGGCGATAAGAACGATATTAAGATTACTTCAACAGACAACAGCGGCAACGTTACAACTTTGACGTTGAAGCCATCTGTTCCAGGCGAAACAACTGGCACAACTACCGGAGATGGCACAACTGCAAAACCTAAGACTTTGACTCTTAACAATATAACGCCAATTAACACTAAGCCTGACACGTATACGAGTACCTTAATGGCGGTGGATCCTTCGGGCAATACTACTGAAGTTACGGTGAAGTTTATTGTTAAAACACAGTCCGAGAAATATGGTGACGTTAAAAACAATCCTGTAACGTACAACATGAGCGACGGCACAAAGCATCCGGATCCTAAGAGCGGAGTCGATCCAAAGTCACTAGAAAAACTACCTAGCGACGCTACCTACTCTTGGATTAAGGAGCCTGATTGGAATAAGCCTGGCGAACAAACAGAAGCTAAAGTTCGCATAACTTTTGCAGACGGCTCAACTAAAGACGTTACTACAACTGTTACCGTTAAGGACAATATTGCGCCTGTTATTAACACACCTAGCACCAATAAGGCAAAGAGAGCAGATACCGATAAAACACCTGAATACTACCAGTTCAAGGTGCATAAGGGCAAGCAGTTCAGCATTGATATCAACGCTTATGACAACAGCGGAAAGATTAAGAGTGCGGAATTTGGTTCGGCTTTGCCTAAGGAAATAACTGGCAGCAAGATTAGTATCACTGATAAAGATAAGAATTCTGCGGAAAAGCCTGCAAAAATTACTATTACAGGTACTGCTAATCGCGCTAATAATACGAATCCTGATGCAAACAAGTGGTCTCGTGATCTTGTTGTTAAAGACGAAGCTGGCAATACGTCCAAGATAAAGGTTCAGATTTCCGTATACACGGATGCTGAAGAGCACAATGCCACTGCCAAGCAAGTCGATAATCCTAAGGATAACAACGCAATTACCAACGCGATTACCATAACAAAATATGACAATCCAAATACGCCAATCAAAAAAGACGGCATAACATTTGATGTTGGCAATATTCCTACTAAGAATGGAAATTACACTATTCCTGTAACAATTCATTACCCAGATAAGTCAACAGAAAAAGTGGAAGTTCCTGTAAAAATTCAGAAAGATTCAAACGATTTTGAGCCTGAAGGCAAAACAATTGAAGTGTCTTGGCACTCTAGTGCGGAAGAATTGAAGAAAAAGGTTACATCCTTTGGTGACAACAACGGTCTTAAGTGGAAAAGTACAACAAAACCCGACGATAAAAATAAGCCAACGGTAACTATCGTAAACAACAGTTCCGTTCCAAGCACCGATAAACCTGGCGAGAGCCAAGTACAAGTTAAGGTTACGTATTCGGATGGATCTAGTGACGTTGCAACAGTAACTGTTAAGGTGCTGAATCCACAAAGCGAAACTTATACGCCAGAAGGTCAAACAATTAACATTGACTACAATAAGACGCCGAATACAGGTATATTCAGCAAGATTACTGGTATTGGCACTGGTAAGGGTATTAAATTAAAGAAGAACGGCGAAACAACCGACCTTACAAGGCTTCCAGAAGGTGCAAGTATTGCTATTGACGACAAGGCTAAGACTGTTCCAGATGGCACTCAGTCTGGCACGTTTGATATTCCTGTAACAATTACGTATAAAGATGGTTCTAAGGATCATGCAACGGTAAAGGTTACTGTAGGAAAGCCTCAGAGCGAAACTCACACGCCAAAGGTTGACAGCGGAATCACTAAAAAGTATGGAGAAAGTGGTCCTTCTGACACTGACATCATTGCTAAAGTCACTGTTCCAAACCAACCAACTGGTACAACAATTACAGTTGATAAAGGTCAAACACCTATCAACACTAAGACTCCTGGAACCGTAAACATTAAGGTTACTGTTAAGTATCCTGACGGTTCTGAGGATCATGTGGAAGTTCCTGTAACAGTTGAACAACCAGATAACGTGACTCATAAGGCTTCTGCAACTCCTATAGAGTTGAAGCGCAATAAAGACAATACAAATAAGCCAAGTGAAGATGAAATCAAGAACCACGTCAGTACTGGTGTCGATAAAACTAAGAAGCAGCCAACTATTACTGTAGCTAAGGATAAGATTCCAAACACAGACAAGACTGGTACAACTAATGTTCCTGTAACTATTAAGTATGAAGACGGCACTACCACAACCGTACAGGTTCCTGTTATTGTAACAAATACAAACGCAGACGAATATACTCCGAACGTTGACCCTGTGGAAGAGCCGTATGGCAGTAACGAAGAGACAATTAAGAAAGCGATTACTAATGCAGTAAACGTTACAGATTGGCCAGAAAAATCCGATAATAAGCCAAAATATGAAATTGTTACAGGCGAGACAATCCCAAGCGGCACAAAGCCTGGCACTTATCACGTTAAGGTTAAGGTCACGTACCCAGATAAAACAACTGATGAAGTTACTGTTGATGTGACTATTAAGAATAAGCAGTCGGATACTTTCGAGCCAACAGCAAAGCCTGTTGTTAAGCCGTTTGGCAAGCAGGTTACATCTGATGATGTAACTAAGAATGTAACTGTTCCTCATTGGCCAGAAGCAGACAAGGATAAGTTAACGATTGAGTTGAACGATTCTAACAAAAAGCTTCCAGATGGTAAGACTCCTGGAAACTACCCTGTTGAAGTTAAAGTCACATACCCAGATGGCACGACTGACACTGTTGATGTTCCAGTAACTATTAGCAATAAGCAGTCTGAGCTTTACCCACCTAAGGCAGATAATCTTGAAAAAGAGAATGGTCAAAAGCCTTCGGATAAAGAAATTATCGACAAAGTAAGCGTTCCTACTTGGCCAGCAGGCGAAAAAAATAAGCTAACTTACTCTATTGCTGATGGCGATAAGGATAAGATTCCTGCTGGAGATAAGGCTGGCAAGTTTGAAGTGCCTGTAACAATTACGTATCCGGATGGATCAAAAACCGTGATCAACGTGCCTGTAATTATTAAGGCTCCAACTGCTACACCGCAAGTTGTGACTGTGCCAAAGGATGCGGAACCTAAGCCAGAAGACATGATTTCCAATAAGGATAAGTTCCCTGATGGAACCACCTTCGAGTGGAATAAAGACAGCAAGCCAGACACCAAGACAGCTGGAAACAAGCAAGGCACTGTTGTTGTAACAGTTCCAGATCAGCCTTCTCAAGAAGTGCCAGTGACTGTAAACGTTGTTGACCCAACTGCATCTGAAGTCAACGTGCTACAAAAAGGCAAGTTGCCAGAAGCTGAAGATGTTATTAAGGATTCTAGCAATAATAGTAAATTCCCTGATGGCACTCAGTTCGAGTGGAGTAAGGAAGATACACCGGACACTAACAATACTGGCAAAAAGAACAGCAAGATTATTGTTACCCTCCCAGGTCAATCCCCTGTAGAGGTGCCTGTAACGGTTAATGTTTTGCCAACGCCAGAAGCGAATATTGTGAACATTCCACAAAATGGAACAGATTTCCCAATCGCAAGTGATGTTATCAAGGATTCTACCGATAAGAATAAGTTCCCTAAGGGCACTAAGTTCGAGTGGAAAACTAAGCCAGATACTAAACAGTCTGGCAACAACAAGAAAGGCACAATAACCGTCACTGTTCCAGGTGTAAATGGAAAGCCTGGAACTTCTGCTGATGTAGAAGTTACTGTGAACGTAACTCCTGAGCCTAAGGCAAAGGACACCTCCGTTATTCAGAACAGCGATCCTGATCCTAAGAACAGCATTGAGAACAAGGATAAGTTCCCAGACGGAACTACCTTTACTTGGGGTACAGGCAAAGACGGAAAGTCTGGCAAGCCAGACACATCTACAACTGGCGAAAAAACAGTAAACGTTGTGGTAACTGTTCCAGGACAAAAGCCTCAAGAAGTGCCTGTAACAATTACTGTTACAGCATCTCCTGAAGGAAAAGACGTAACCGTGCTGCAAAAGACTGACGGCAAGGATACCACTCCTCAGCCAAAGGATGTTATTAATAATCTACCTAAGGATGCTAATATTTCTTGGAAGAAGAAGCCTGATACGTCAAAGACTGGCAACCAGCCAGGAATTGTGACTGTTAAGGTGGATGGCGAGCCAGATGTTGACATTCCAGTCAACGTGCTCGTTGTGCCAAATCCAAAAGGCAAGACGGTAAACGTGCAAAAAGACTCCGCTTTGCCGGATCCAAAAGACATGATTGCCAATAATGGTGACTTCCCTGAGAAAACCACATTTACTTGGGCAACTAGCGGTAAGCCATCAACGTCTAGTACTGGTGAGCAAACTGGAACTGTTGTTGTAAATATTCCGGATATTACAACTCCTGTGAATGTAACAGTAAAAGTAAACGTTGTGGATAAAGACAAGCCATTTATCAACGATGACAAAGCCGAGAACACACCAGATAAGCCTGATAAGACCACTATTACTGGTAAAACTCAGCCAGGAAACACAGTAACTGTCAAAGACAATGACGGTAATACTGTTGGTACTGGAGATGCCAACAAAGACGGAAACTTCACTATCGAAATCGATAAGAAGGATCCTGGTACAAAACTCGAGCTTGTTCCAAGCAAGGGTAATAACGAAGGCACTCCAGTAGAAGTAAAAGTTACTGCTAAGCCACAAAAGCCAAAGATTACGGTACCAACCGACGATCACAAGAACAGCGGAAACGTAACTGTAACACCGCCACACGGCGATGAAAACGTTGTCAAGATTGTGATTAACGACAAGCCAAATCCGCTTAACGGTCCAGAAAAGCCAGAACAGACAATTATTGTCAAGAAGGGTGATGACGGCACGTGGAAGATTGACGGAGACACTCCAGAAGGTGTAACTGTTGATCCGCAAACTGGCGTTGTTACGATTCCGGCAAAAGACTTGGAAGACGGTAGCACTATTACTGCAGTAGCTAAGAACAAGACGGATAAACCATCTGATCCTGCTACTGCTGTAACCGGCTTTAAGACTCCGCAGATTACCAAGCAAACGCTAAAAGACAATCCATATGATTCTACTAAACAAATCATCACTGGAAAGACGCTTCCAGGCGCGAAGGTAATTGTTACCGACGAAAAGGGCAAGGAAATAGGAAGTGGCGTTGCAGATAAAGATGGCAACTTCACTATTACTATCCCGAAGCAAAAGCCTGGTGCTATCGTCACCCTCACGCCAACCAATGGTAAGGGTGATGATGCAAAGACGGGCAATAGTGTAAATATTACTATCGGCGGAAATATTACTAAGCCAAAGATTGACACTCCAACCAATGGTGGCGCTAGCGTAACGCCGGATCTCACGGATACTCGTGTCAACAAGGTTGTAATTACCTACACGCCAGAAGGCAGTGAAACAACCGCAACGATTACCGTTGTTGCTGAAGGCGATAAGCATGAGTGGAAGATTGACGGCTCTGCACCTAACGGCGTGACTGTTGATCCGCAAACTGGCGTTGTTACGATTCCAGCAAACAAGATTAAGCACGGTAGCACTATTACTGCGCAATCAGAAGACAGTAGCGATAAGACTGGCAAGAGCAAGTCAGAAGTGGTAACTGCTAAAGTTGGCGAAAAGGAGAAGCCTGCACCAACTCCAACGCCTATCCCAACAGACAGGCCACTTGTGGTAACACCACAAGATGGTGCCGAGCAGGGCTCTGCAACTGTTACACCACCATCTGACGCTGATTCTATGGAGATTACATACACTCCTGAAGGAACTGGAGCGGCTGGTGAAATACCTGGAATCTCTATTCCTGGTTCCCCGTTGGTTCCAACACCAACACCAACACCTACCCCAACACCTACCCCAACTCCAGCGCCTGATACCACTCCTTCTACACTCGTAACAATCAGAGTGAAGAAAGGAACGGACGGCAAGTGGACGTTTGACGGAAAAGCTCCAGAAGGCGTAACAGTTGATCCAACTACTGGTAAAGTAACGATTCCAGCGAATAAGATAAAAGACAATACCCAAATCACTGCGAAATCGAAGAAGGGTGAAACTACTTCTCCAGAAGTAACAGGCATAGCTGGAGCGAACCCAACAGGAAACCCAACGCCGTCTCCTTTGCCGTCTCCTTCACCGCTTCCTGATAAGCTTCCTGACGTTCTTCCTGAGCAACTTCCAGAAGAACCTACTGAGCAAAATCAAAGCGACAAGAAGGAACAAGAGCAAGATTCTAAGGACAATAAGCAGCAAACCCAAACTGCTAAAACTCAAGAATCTAATGAGAATAAGTCTGATTCAGACTCTGTAAAGCAAAATGCAAGCAACGCGAAGAACGTAGCAAATAACGCTCCGGCACGGCACTCATCCGGTAAGGTTACTACTTCAAATCTGAGTAACACTGGAGCCGCTATTGCTGCTGCAGGAGCTGTTGCAGCATTTGCAGTAGCAATAGGTGGAGCGATTGCTGTTATTGCTCGCAAAAGGAAGCGCAAGTAAGGCGTACATGCTGGGAAATAGTCAGCATAAACCACAAAACTAAATAAACCAAATAACTAAATAACTAAATGCTCTGTGGAAGAGAAAATTCGCAAATTGCGATAACTACTCAACCACAGAGCATTTTAATATACAGGTTTTTGCCCACTATTTCGCGTTGACATACTGTAGTGCTCAAAGCGCAGCGCGCGAAGTGCACAACGGACGTAAAGTTTCTGCCGGATTTCGCCTAAAAAACGACCTTTATTTTACACGCCTGTAAAATTTAGGTCGGATTTAAGCTAAAATCCGACCTTTTCTTTACATTTGCAACTACTTAGGCTCAGCAGTAGTATCCATTAGCGTTAAGGCGAGCTTCAGGATTAAGCAACATCGCCTTTTCTGCTTCGTGACCGTCGTAGCGAGTGCCATCCGGAAGGCGCGTGCCATCCTTCAGCAAGTGACGATTCTCAACAGGCTCGAATAAAGCAGATCGGCCCATCATGCCTTCCTCAAATCGCCTCTGACCTGCAGCCAAACGCGCATTTGCCTTGGTACGCCAATTCTTAAGCGCATCAACACCTGCGCTAGCAGCCACAGCAGCCTCAAAAGCACCAGGGTGAACTAATGCCACAAATCCGCTAACATGACCGAAGCCGAGCGAAGTTGCGAGAGCAGCCTTCACTGCACAAGAACCTGCACCATCGCCAATCCGCATCGGCTCACGCAACCAAACCATGTGGTCGTCGCGCGCAAGCTTAGGATCCACGCAGTCAAGTGATGCGTTTCCAGGAATTACGCCACTTCTAAACAGTTGCGTCAAACCGTTGATTTGGAAGATGCACGCGCCACCCTTTGCGTGCCCGGTCAGCGTCTTTTGGCTGATTACGAACAGCGGATTTCCGTCCGTACGTCCGATTGCGTGCGCAAGAGTATTGTGCAGCTCGGATTCGTTCGGATCGTTTGCATTCGTAGACGTATCGTGCTTAGAAACCACAGCAATATCGTCCGGAGTAACGCCGAGAGCTGCCAAATCACGCACGAGCTTAGACTTAGCTCCACCCATGCCCGCAGCCAAAGCACCCAAGCCCGGAGCAGGAATAGAAGTGTGAATGCCGTCAGCGTAGGAGTGAATGAAACCAACCACACCAGCAACAGGCAAGCCAAGCTTCAAAGCAATATCGCCACGCGTAACCAAAATCGTACCGCCACCTTGAGCTTCCAGGAAGCCGCCGCGTCTGCGATCGTTTGCGCGAGAGAAGAATCGTGGATCGATGCCCTTCGCATACATTTCTTCGCTATTGGCAGTTGCGTTCATATTGCCGAAGCCAACTACGGATTCCACGCCGATATCGTCAATTGCGCCAGTTACTACGAAGTCAGCTTTGCCGAGAGCAATCTTGTCGACGCCTTCTTCGAGCGAAACCGCTGCAGTTGCGCATGCAGACACCGGCTGAACCATATTTCCGTAGCCGCCGATATAGGTTTGCATTACGTGAGCTGCAACAACGTTTGGAAGCGCCTCTTGCAGTACGTCCGTAGGAATTTCGTGGTTAAGGAAGCGATCCAAGTACAGTTTTCGCATTGAGCTCATGCCACCGAAACCGGTTCCTTGCGTGGAAGCAACCATTGACGGATGCACAGATTGCAAAATCTCCGAAGGTGTGAAACCAGCAGAAATGTAAGCGTCTACAGTTGTGACAATATTCCACAACGCAATCGTGTCAACACTTCCAACCATCGAAGCTGGAATACCCCACTTCAGCGGATCGAAGCCCTTAGGGAATTGTCCACCGACGGTTCTGGTCATTGCAGCCCTACGCGGTACGCGAATCATAGAACCTGCCTTGCGCGTAACAGTCCATTCGCCAGATTCTGCATCGCGAGCAATTTCAGTGTGCGATTCGTCAAGTGCCACATATTCGCGCGCAATTGTTTCTGTTGGAACGCTGAAGCTCACGTCGTGATCGAGGAAGATTTCTGCTTCTTCTTCGTTCGCTCCATCCTTGTAGTCGCCACCCATGCCGGTTTCGAATGGTCGAATACCGGAGCGCGCAACTACTTCATCGCGATATTTCTCTGCAATATCTTCTTCTGGAACAAGCGTGCCGTCCGCATCGTACCAGCCTGGCTTTGGTGAATCCTGCCAAGTAAGCAAGCCCATATTCCAAGCCAATTCCAGCACTGCTCCTGCAGAAAGCTCCACGGATCCATCTTCGCGAATTCCAAGTTCTGCTTCGAAACGAGTACGTCCGGAACCCCACGGTCCAAGCTCGCCGACTGAGACGATTACAATTTCGTCTTCTGGACGCGCTGTTACGTTCTTCCAATCAGCCAAGTTGACTCGCGGCTGAGTTGGCACGTAAGGGGTAGGAAGTGCTTTGTTGGTTGATTTAGCAGTTGATTTAGCAGAAGATTCTGCAGCTTCTTCTACAGCTTCCACCGCTTCTTCCTCAGCTTCCGCACGCTTCTGATCTTCCAACGCTTCTGCACGAAGAGCATTCAAATCAAGAGGCTCCTTGCCTAATCCACCCGTAAGATCAACGTCCAAAGGCGCAATTGCAGCCTGTTCGCGCGCTTCCTTCGTGCACAAATCGAGCAAACGATCTGCCATTTCTTGCGTTGAGTAGGTAGTTAAGCCATGACGTTCAACTACAGCCACAAGCGGATCATTTCCACCCATCAAGCCGGTTCCACGCACCCATCCAATCTTAGGATGCGCAAAAGTCACGCGATCCGACCACACACTTTCTGCATGCGCACGGTTCACAATCGCATCGAAAGCACTCTTGACTTCGCCATAAGCACCATCGCCGCCAAACATACCGCGGTTTGGAGAGCCAGGTAACACAACGTGCATACGATGTTGCACATCCGTATCTGCTCCAATTTGCGCAAATCCGGCGATTGCACGCTCCACTCCCCACAGCATTAAGCGCGATTGCGATTCAAAAAGCGAACCAGAATCAGCCAAAGTGCCGTGAACTGGAGGCGCTGCAAACGGGAAGAACATGCTCGGCTCGTAAGCAGGCTTCAAAATAGTAGTAGTTGCGCCGCTAACTTTCTTCGAAACTGTGCCAACCCACTTTACAAGCGCGTCAACATCGCGGTAGCTAGACAAGTTTGCTGGAACAAGCCACAACTTTGCGCCCATTTGAGCGTTTTCGCGATACGCTTTCTTCGCCCAAGACTTAACGCTCGGCTTGAAACTGTGCGAAGTTGCGATAACCGTAGCTCCACCCTTAAGCAAGCCCGTTACTACGCGAGCAGCAATCGAATTAGGAGCAACACCTGTAACTACTGCAACTTCTCCTGCAAAACGAGTCGCTTGAGCAGTATCAGCGTTGTTTTGCGCAAGTTTAGTGCGAGAATCGTGAGCAATATCATTAAATATTGTTGCAAGATTGTTTAATTCGCGAGATTTAGAAAGACTTGCAAACCACTCAGCTTCCGAAGCTACTGCTTCCCCTGCACCAAGGAAACTACCAAAATCATTTAAGATTTCAGAAACTTCATTTACCTGAATATCAACATTCTTTCCAGCATACTTGTAGTACAAGCGAGCAACGTCTTCGCGAGCCGAAGCCCAGCGGTCGTCGAAAAGAATTGCCTTACGCTCATCAAATCGAGGAGCCACCTGCTTTGGCCAATCCGCACCAAGCTCAGCTTCAACAGCAGACACAACAGCAGCATTTTCGTCACTTTCAGTTTCTGCTTTAGGAGCCTCAACACCAAGCTTTGCTAGCACAAACTTAGCAGTTGCAGCAAGTACGCCATCTGCGCCAACAACCTGCTGAGCGAAAGCGTCAAGAGCTGCAGAATCAACAACAGCACCGCCTGCGCCGCCAGCAGCACCAGGCTGAGAAACGCTAACGCCGTGAGCTTGAGCAACTTGCGCAATTGCTGCGTCGATTAAAGCGTCAGCTGCAGCAGTATTCTTTGCAGGATCAGTTGAAAGTTGCGCAAGATTTTCACCGCGCACGCTAGCACCTTCACGCGTTTGCAAAACCAAAGCCGCAAGAACGTGCGCACGCCAGCCTTCGCCAAGCTGCCAAACTTCAGAGATTCGCTTGTCAATTTGCGCTGGTTTCACACCGGCTGCACCGAAAAGCGCACGCAAACGTTCGCGCACAATATCGGAAAGCACAGCACCAAAAGCCTTATAGCGCGGAGCAACCGAATCAACTAACTTTTTAAGCGCACTCATTGGAGCTTCTGCAGCACCATCCACGCTTGCCACGCCAAGCTCGGAACTAATATCCATAAGAAGCTGGTTTCTGCGCGAAGATACGCCGTTTGTAAGCGTATCAGTTGTATCAGTGTCGCCGATTTGGTCAAGACGGATTTTTGCACTATACGCAATAAGCATTGAGATTGCGTCGGATGCTTTGAATGGCAAGTCTGCTACAGGTCCGCTTGCTGCTGCATTAGCTGCAGAAGCAGAAGCCGCAGGAGCAGCAGAGACAACATTTGCTGCAGGAGCTGCAGGAGCAGCAGTCGCATCAGCAATGCTACTTGCTTCTTGACTATCTTCCTCAGTAAACACTTCAGGCACAAGCGAATCAGTGTCAGTCATATAAACGCGGCCTTCATCACGACCAACGTTGTAAACAGTCACTTTTTCGCCACTAAACTCCGGCAAAGCAAGAGTTTTAGCACCAAGATTTGCCAAAGTTGGCGCATTTCCTAAACCAACTTCAACGTACTCTTCAACACCAAGACCACCGCGAGCGCGATCGGCAAACATAAGAGCCTGCGTTTCAATCCAGCGAACTGGAGAAGCGAACTGCCATGAAAGAAGCTCCGTAAGAAGCAATCTACCGAGCTTCTGCTCATCCTCTGCATAAGATTTCCACGTAGTTTCATCTTCCAAAGCTGCTTCAATGCGCTCAGATGGCACAACATCCAAGATCTTTTGCGCAAATTCTCGCGTAAGCTCAAACGGGCAAGCCACGAGGTTTGGAATGTAACGGTCTACAAGCACAGAGTAATCAATATGCTTCGGTAGCAGCGAATCGAGCTTGTCGCGGAATTCCGGCACACCCTTTCGAAGAATTCGAGAGTGGAACGGCACGTCAATTCCTGGAACAAACATGAATGGAGGTTTGCCGCCATACTCCTTAGCGCGCTTAGAAGCGTCTGCCGCCAATGCCTTCAAGCCTTTAATAGTTCCAGCAATTGCGTACTGCTGACCTGCCAAGTTGTAGTTTACAATTTGCAAGAATTCGCCAGTAGCCTTGGAAATGCCATCAACGTAAGCGTTCACGCCTTCGTCTGACACTCCAAACTGGTTTGGTCGAAGCGCACCCATGCGGTAGTTCGAGCGACCTTGCGCATCGCGCTCAATCAAGTGATGCATTGTAGATCCGCGGTGGAACACCAATTCAAGCACAGTTTCGAGTGGAATAATTTGCGCGAAGGAGCTCAAAGCATTGTATTCGCCAAGCGAATGTCCTGCAAAGTAAGCAGGCCAAATATCGCATCCTGCTTCACGCAAACGCGCGGTTTGCGCAAAGGCAACTGTTGCGAGCGCAACTTGCGTAAATTGCGTTAAATTAAGCAATCCTTCAGGATGGTGATAAGTTACGCCGTGAGCAGTAAGCTCCTTTGGATTATCGCGCACGACTGCGAGGATTGAGAATCCAAGCTTTTCGCGAGTAAGCTTGTCTGCTCGCTCCCAAGTATCGCGCACTGCAGGTGACTTTGCGCGCTCATCCAGCGACATTCCTTGCTTTTGGATACCCTGACCTGGGTATACGAATGCTGCACGTGGAGCGCGAGTAAGTGCGCTTGCTTTAGACACGATTTGCCCATCAACTCTGCATGTAACTTCCAAAGCGAGACCGCCGCGACGAACTTTTCCAACGCGTTCAACTGTGATTTCTACTTCGTCATCAAGTTGGACCATGCCGTACATGTTGTAGGACCAGCCAATGAGCTCGTAGCGAGCACCTTTTTCATCAACTGCTTGAGCCACATGCTGAGCTGTTGCAGAAAGCCACATACCGTGTACCAAAGGAGCAGAAAGCCCGGAAATTGCAGCACCTCGCTTAGAAGTGTGAATTGGGTTGAAATCTCCAGAAGTACGCGCAAAAGCGGTCATATCGTGAGGAGCGCGAACGACTACTCTGCGTAAAGCTCTGCGAGGCGTGTCTTCAATTTCATATCCGTGCAATCCTGCAGCTTCGCCATATTGCGCAGCTGGAGCAGGAAGCGCGTTGCTGAAGCTTCGTCCACGAATAGCAAAACGCTCAGTTTCGTGAGCCAAACGAGTTCCATCTGCAGCAGTATGCACTACGTGAATAGTTACCACGCGTCCGGAAGCAGATTCTGCATACGGCTCAGCCCAGCCGAGCAAATTAATTCGCTTGTCGACATACTTTTTAAAATCTTCAGCATCGACGTCAAGTTCTACTAAATGATCTAGGTGAACAGCGTTAAGCAGACCCTCAATAATCGGGTATCCATCAACCATTACGGAACCCAAAGCCGAGTAAATAGTCGGCCAAGCAGGACCTACTAACGCGTCTGGCACAATGCGAGAAGCAAGCAATCCATCTGGAAGTCTTCCAGCAGTAGCAGACTCGTGATCAATTCCAAGATTTCTTGAGAAAGTATAGGAAGAATGAACCAATCCAAACGGGAAATCTCTATAACCTTCTGCGAGCAAATCTTCCGGCAATTTTGCCAAACTGCCATCTTCTTTTACTGTTTCAACCTTAGGCATAGCGTCAAGCACATCGCCAGTAATCGCTGTATTTCCAATACCTGCGGTTGCTGCAAGCATTTCGTACACGTGCTTTGGCAAGCGCTCGCGGTCAACTACTGGTATGCTTCCAGCTTGACTTGCGTCAACAGTTAGCGGAATTACAATATCTCGTACTGCATGCTTGCGTTTTGGCGAGTTTGCAGCATTTTTTGTAGAGTGTTTTGCTTCCTGATTTTCTTGATTATCCCAGAATGTATCTAGCTTAATATCTAAATCAAGCGAAATTACGTCATTATTACTAGAAGTTACTGTAATTACGTAATTTTCGTCTCCTAAAGACGTTCCGTAAGCAGGGTTTGCAGTTACATGACCAACCCAAGAAATATTCGGGCATGCGCGCACGTAAGCTTCAACGTTTTTAGCATCAGCAATCTGACTAAAAGCAGATTTTGAAGACTTGCTCGCCGCATTTTCCTTATTTTCTGCTTCTACTCCAGTTTCAGCTCCAGATTCTGCACGATTGAGCACAGCTGCTTCAAAACGTCCCAGAATATCGGCAATCGGCTCATCCATAGTCGTAATTCCAGCCACGGAAATCGGTCCTGGAATTACGCGCACAGCATCTGCCGAGTAACGCGAATCTTCCGACTGCCAAAGCTGATCTTGACCCCACCAACGCAACAAATCGTTGTCAATAACTGGCACGAATGGCATTGGCTTAGGGTATTCGCGCACCAAAGTTGGGAACCAAGCGGCATCCATTGGCACAACGTTCATCTCGCGAGCTTGAGGCAACGCATCAATCAGCGTATATAAAGCAGCTTGAGGGTGCTTAGAAACTTCTTCAATAGAAGGCAGAATAGAAGTAAATTCGCCTGAATCTTGATTAATTAAACGCGCTTCAATACGCTGTAACAAATGCATGTAGCGATCTGCGTAAGTCGGATCCACCCAAGGGTATGCCAAATCTAGGAAACGTTGAGCAAATTGCAAGTAAGTCATGCTTTCTACGTCACCAAAATATGGCTTTGCAGTAGAGTTAAGCGCTTCGATTACTTCATCGCGACGTGATTCAAGCTCTTCAGGATGTTTCATCATATGAACGAGCAATCTACCGCAGCGAGCAGAAGCGTTTTCTAACTCGTAAATATCTGCGTGCAAATGGCTTAAACCACTCGTCACACCGCCAATCACTTTGCCAGAAGGCACCCAACGCTCACCCATTGGCGCGAACGGATCCTCATCAAAACCTTCAATGCTAGAAGATTTTGGCATCGCAATACCCGGAGTTTCCACAAGCATACGCTTTACTTCAGGGCTTGTATGCGCTTCTTTTGCTGTCATTGCAGCTGTGCCAATCATTACAGCATCAACTGGCATATTTGGCAAACCGTATTCATTCGCCCATTCACCAGAAATGTAGTCTGCAGCACGCTCAGGAGTGCCAATACCGCCACCTGCAACAAGCACCAAATTTTCGCACTCGCGCACTTGCGCGTAAGTTGTCATAAGCAAATCGTCAAGAGATTCCCACGAATGGTGACCTCCTGCAGCACCGCCCTCAACCTGCACAATAATCGTTGCTGGAGCAACAGCCTTAGCAATTCGCACAACTTGACGAATTTGGTCAACTGTTCCAGGCTTAAATGTTACGTAAGGGAATCCATCAGCTTGCAAGGATGCTACTAATTCCTTGGCTTCGTCAAGTTCTGGAATGCCTGCAGAAATAACTACACCATCAATAGGAGCTCCCGACTGCCTCTTTTTTGGCACGATTCGCTTCGAACCAAATTGCAAATTCCACAGGTAGCGATCCATAAACATGGCGTTAAATTCAATAGTTGCGCCTTCACGAAGCTGATTTTCAAGCGACTTCATATGACGATCGAAAACTTCTGCAGTTACTTGACCGCCGCCAGCAAGCTCAGCCCAGTAGCCTGCATTTGCTGCTGCAGCAACGATTTCCGGCTCTACTGTCGTTGGTGTCATTCCTGCAAGAAGCACAGGAGCTTTGCCTGTAAGCTTGCTAAATTTGGTAAGTACTTTGCGTCCTGCAGGCGTGTTGATTACTCGAGGCGCAAAATCAGCCCAGCAGCCCGTACGCTCTGGCTCAGAAGCAGAGTCAGCTGTCGAAAGCTCTGCACGCGAGCGCAAGGTAGTAGCCTCTACTATTCCAGCGCCGGTTCCTTGCACAAGTACTCCAGTAAGCTTTCCGAGAACTTCGCTAGGACCCATGTCTAAAATCCAAAGCGAGCGCGCGTCGTTTTGCTCCAAAACTTCGCCAATTTGCGTAGCCCAATCAACAGGAGTTACAAGCACTGCATCAGCCAATTCGCGAGCAACTGTAGTGTTCAAACCAGCCTCATTTGCCCACTCTACTACCTGCTCAACTGCAGATTGAAGCATTGGCGAATGGAATGGCACTGTAACATCCAAATATTCAGCAACTGGCGCAAATACAGCTCCACCGCGAACTTTCATTTCGCGCAATTTTTTCGAACGCTTTGTTTCTTTTTGCGCTTCGTTTGCAACAGCTTCCATATCTTCCGGGTATCCTGCAATAACCACGTGATTGTAAGCGTTTTTAACAGCAATTGACACTTCACCGCGCGTGCGCTCTACGCGGGAAATTAACGCTTCTGCCTGCTTTTTAGTAACTCCTTTAAGTGACAGCATTGGCGTATGCTCGCCGTCACCAGTAATTTCAAGCATTCGAGATTCACGATCTCCTGCAGCTCCAATTAAGTAGGCAATTGCGAGTAACTCTTCGATTTGAGCACGAGCCTTCTGCCAAGACTTTGCTTTTATGCGAGCTTTTACCATTTCTGCTGCGATTACGCCTTGAGAATGACCCAAAACTGCGCACGGCTTGTTTACTTCAAAGTTGTATCCAAGATTTGTTAAGTCGCGCACTGCACCGAACTGTGCAAGCGTAATTCCAGGCACACTAAGAAGCGCGTTTGCAGCGTTAATATGCTTATTTTCTAGCGCGTCAAACACGTTTATGTCGCCGCCTGCATTTGCTAAAAGCTCAGAATAAATTGGCGATAGCAAAGCTTTTGCGCCTGCTTCATACTCGTGAAGTTCTGCGTTTAATTCTTCGTCTGAACTAAGCTCGCGCAAAGCTTCAACCCACGGAGTTGACTGACCTGCAAACACGAGTGCGTGCGGATTATTAGCGAGTTGGTCGAAAAAGTATGTTGTCATGATGTTTCCTTCTCGTCGATTTGGATAAGTTTTATAAATTCTGTAAGTTTTGTAAGGTTTATAAGTTCTGTAAGTTCTATAGTTTTTAGTTATAAGTTTGATAATTCCTATAATTTTTATAAATCTGCTTACATTGGCTGATTTCCGTGATGCTTTCCAGTTCTGGAAACCCGCTTTTTACTGCGCAAAAGCTTCAATGAGCCAGCAATCATATCGCGAGTCTGCTCCGGGTCAATCATTGCGTCAATCTGCCCAGTTTCCAACGAAAGATTTGCGTTAACAGTAGTCGCCTCATACTCGTCAACCAGCTGCTTTCTAAGAGCTGCAACGTCTTGTCCACGCTCTTTAGCTTTTTGCAAATCTTTACGATGAATAATATTCACAGCACCTTGCGCACCCAAAACCGCAATCTGGCTGGTTGGCCACGCGTAATTTACGTCCGCACCCATCGACTTGGAACCCATAACGATATAAGCTCCACCGAAAGCTTTGCGCAAAATCACCGTAACCAGCGGAACTTGCGCGTTCGCGTACGCATAAATCACTTTCGCACCTCGGCGAATAATTCCTGCGTGTTCTTGATCTGAACCAGGCTTATAACCAGGAGTATCTACTAGAGTTACCACAGGCAAATTAAACGCATCACACAATCGCACGAATCGCGCGACTTTTTCGGAAGAATTTACATCCAAAATACCAGCGTTCACCTTCGGCTGATTTGCTACGATTCCAACAGGATGACCCTCAATGCAAGCAAAACCAACCACTGCAGAAGCAGCATACAATTCTTGCACTTGCACGAACTCACCATAATCAACAATTCTGCGAATCACGTCGAGCACATCGTAAGGCTGACGGTCGTTATCCGGCACAATATTCGCCAACTCGCGCGCAGTTTCGCGATCGGCACGAGTAGCAGAATATGCAAAAGTTGGAGGCTCTACCTCACAGCTAGATGGCAAATAAGCCAAAACTGTGCGCGCGTAGTCAATTGCGTCAGCTTCATCCTCTCCCAAATAGTGAGCGACACCGGAAGTTGCGTTATGCACAAGACCGCCGCCCAAATCGTCCATGCTAATAGCCTCGCCGGTTGCAGCTTTAACAACATCCGGACCGGTTACAAACATGTTTGAGTGCTCGCGAGTCATAATAATCAAATCTGTTAACGCAGGGCAATAAACTGCACCACCAGCGCAAGGACCCAGAATAATTGAGATTTGCGGAATTAAGCCGCTTGCTTCACAAGTTTTTTTGAAGATACGCCCGTATTGCATAAGCGCGCTCACACCTTCTTGAATGCGAGCGCCGCCGGAATCAATTACGGCAACAACTGGCACGCGAAGTTCAACAGCCATATCTAAAAGATGGCAGATTTTCTCGCCTTCAGCTTTGCCTAAAGTTCCGCCGCGCACGGAAAAGTCTTGCGCATAAACTGCAACTTTTCTGCCATAAACTTCGCCAAATCCGGTGATAACAGCGCATCCTGCAACGTCGTTATTAATGTCACCACCGTTAAAACGTCCGATTTCCACGAACGATCCAGTGTCAAAAAGCAAGTCAAGACGCTCTCTTGCAGTTGACTTTCCTTTTGCGTGCTGACGTTCTAAAGCTTTTTGTTCTGCGTCACGAGCAAGTTGTGCTGCGTGCTGAACTGCAGCTTTTCCGCGACGAGGCTGCAAGTTTGTATCGTCAGCAGAGCTATTAACAGAAGAGTTATTAACTGTTTTCGCTGAAGTTTCAGAGATTTCAGACTTTTCTTTTACTAAAGCGCTCATTTCTGCTCTCCTTCCAGCTTTTCATCGCTTTTTTCGGAAGATTTTTCTGCGCCTTTATCTGCGCTTTTGTCTCCAGCAAGATCAATCGTCACAAGCTTTGCGCCCGATTCCACGCCGTCACCAGGCCCCACAAAAATTCCAGTAACAGTACCAGCTGCAGGAGCGTAAACATAATTTTCCATTTTCATAGACTCAAGCACCACAAGCAAATCACCCTTGGCAACCTGCTGGCCTTCAGCCACATTCACGCGCGTAATAACAGCTTGCATAGGCGCTGCGATTACGCCAGGAATCTGCTTTTGTTCTTCAGATTTGTGAGTACTTCCGCGAAGCGAACGTCCGCGCAAAGGCTGCGAAGCTCTAGAAACGCTACGAACTCGCGCAGAACCAGTCAAATTATCAACAATATCTTGCGGAATCGTAAGCTTTACGCGCTTATTATCAACCTCAATAATGAAGGATTCCATTGCAGGCTGCTTATTTTCGGATTCATCCGCAGACTTTCCAGAAACAAGCGAAGCCGGCTGACCGCCCAAGGAAGCTGCAGGAACGCGGTTCAAATACTTGCGTTCCATCCACTTAGTAGACACGTCAAAACTGTGATTTTCCGCAGTAAACTCAGGGTCGTTAAAAATCTGCTCAAAAAGTTTTGCTGGAGTTGGCACGCCCTCAATACAAAGTTCCTTCAAAGCGCGACGCACGCGAGCGACAGCAGTTTCGCGACTTTGCGCAGTAATAATAAGCTTGCCCATCATCGAATCGAATTTTGGCGAAATATTATCGCCAACTTCAACACCAAAATCGACGCGAATACCAGGACCGGAAGGCCACTTTATTTTCGTTAAAGTGCCGGAACTTGGAGTCAAATTCGTAGCAGGATCTTCCGAAGTAATGCGAAGCTCGAAGCTGTGTCCGCGAGGTTCTGGATCCTTAATCAACTCGCCGCCGTCAGCAATATTGAGCTGTTCTCGCACTAAATCAAGTCCACTAACTTCCTCACTAACCGTGTGCTCAACTTGCAATCGCGGATTAACTTCCAAGAAGTAGACTTTATGCTGAGAAGTCACCATATATTCGCACGTGCCAAGACCAACGTAGTCAACAGCTTCAAATAGGTTACGAGAATATCGGTAAAGCTGATCTTTTTCATCGTCAGTCAAGAACGGTGCAGGAGCTTCCTCAACCAGCTTTTGGTTTCGGCGCTGCACCGAGCAATCGCGCGTGGAATATACGGTGAAATTTCCGTGAGCGTCGCGGCCGCACTGCGTTTCAACGTGGCGAGCCTTGTCGATAAAACGCTCAATAAAATATTCATCTAAGTCGCCGCCCTGAAGAGCGTCGTGATTCATGTAAAAGCCTCGCAACTCGTCATCGTTACGAACGACTGTAATGCCGCGTCCGCCACCGCCATCCGTGCGCTTCATCATCACAGGATATCCGTGCGTTTGCGCAAAAGTTAAAAGTTCTCGAATATCTTTTACCGGCTCCGAAATGCCTGGAACTGGCGGCACTTTCGCGCGAACTGCCACGCGACGAGCCGTAATCTTATCTCCCAAATCAATAAGAGCTTCCGGGCGAGGACCAATCCAAATAACCCCAGCATCGTTAACTTTTTTCGCAAAAGACGCAACTTCCGAAAGGAAACCGTAACCCGGGTGCACAGCATCCGTGCCGCTTCTTTTAATAATGTCAAGAATCGCATCTTCGTTTAAATAAGTATCACGATACGTGTCTCCGGAAAGTGCGTACGCTTCGTCTGCCATTTCTACAAACTGCGCGTTGCGATCAGTCGGTGCATAAATAGCAACGGTAGAAATGCCCATTTCGTGAGCCGTGCGAATAACTCGCAAGGCAATTTCACCGCGGTTTGCGATGAGAATTTTTTTGATATTCGTAACCATACGTTACAAGATATTAGAAAAGTTGCGTTTACGGATGAGTCGACATACACAAAAGCTAGAGCAAAATTTTGTACACTTCTCCAATGCACATGATTTTTTAGGCACGTAATGTGATTAGCGAAACGGAAAACAACCGGCAAAACCGTTTAATTGACAACCTATTAGCTGCAAACGGCAAACCGGAAATAACCAAAAGAAGGTTTTCATGACTAACATAAATCAAAATAATGCAGCAACAGCAGCAGCAAATTCAAACGTTGCAAATAAGTTGAAAGTAGCTGCAGCATGGCTTGCAAAGCCAGCGCTTCTCACTGTGCTTTTGGCTCTTTCTACCATGGCAGGCGCAATTTATCTTCCTATTACTCCTGTGCCTATTACGTTGCAAACTCTTGTTTTGTGCATTATTGGTTTAACTTTGAGCTGGCGCGAAGGCGTAGCTTCTGTAGTTATGTACCTTGCTGTTGGCGCAGCAGGTTTGCCTGTGTTTGCTGGCTTTAAGGGCGGCTGGGCTGTTTTTGTTGGCCCTACTGCAGGATTCTTAGCCGGTTTCATATTTGGCGTTGCTGCAACTGCAGCTTTGAAGCGCGTATTTGACGTAGCTCTTGACGCAATGATGCCAGAAAACTCCTTCAAGAAGACTTTCGCACGCTTCTGCACTTACTCTGTAGCTTCTATAATCGGCACGATCGTGATTTACGCATTCGGCATTTTCGGCCAAAGCTACCTAACTGGCATGCCACTTTCAACTGCCGCCGCAACCTTGATTATCTTCATGATTGGCGATTTGATTAAGGCTTTTGTTGCGAGCGCGGCTTGCTCCGGCTTGTACAACGCACTTAACAAAAAGCGCGCGTAACGGAAACGTTATATTGCAGAAAAACGGCATTTCCTTTACACGACTGTAAAAGGAATGCCGTTTTGTATAAGATTGCCGCGCACTTGCTCTTTAACTGAGATAACTAGCAAACAGCTGACGCTTGCGCTTTAAGCGCTCGCTGTTGAACTTGCACGGAAAGTCCACTGGACTTTCCGTCTGAGCAAGCTCACGCTCCGAATTGCTTTCGCGCGCTAAATCGCAGCGCTCAAGCAGGTCGTCAGCGCACACTAGCCACAACCTAGTTTCTAAAGCACAACTACACTAACCTGCCCTGCCTGCGTCTTTATTGACGCAGGCAGACCTCGCTTGCGTTGAAAGCACACCGTGCTTTCAACCCTGAGCAAGCTCGGCGCTCCGAATTGCTTTCGCGCGCTAAATCGCAGCGCTCAAGCAGGTCGTCGCGCTTCATACGCAACTGCGTGCACATCGCCGCTTTTTACCACAATTTCCTCGCCAGATTCCTCACGAATCGTAAGCGACGCATCTTCTCCAAGCCGCACAGCAGTTCCTGTCACTACGCTTCCGTCAACTGGATGCACGTTAACTTCGCGTCCAAGAGTCCAACACACACCATTTACCTCTTTAAGCAAATCGGCAGTGTTACTTGGATAATCACGCATAAAATCGCACAATCTCGTCCTCAATCCAGTAACTATTTTCGCAGCAATCGCATCACGCAATTCTTTAGATTCCGGCAAATCAGTCATATGCATTTGCAACGAAGTTGCCATCTTAATTGGCAGCACTTCTTGCGGCACGCACAAATTCAATCCGATTCCAAAAATTACTCCAACAACATTGTCTTTGCTTGGATCGGCTACAATTTCTGTTAAGATTCCGCCTTCTTTACAATCGTGCAAAAACACGTCGTTAGGCCATTTAAGTTTTATCGCGCAAGCATCACCGTGTATCGGCGAACTTCCGCACTCTTTAAACGTTTCTAGAAGTGCGTCACGCGCTGCAAGCCCTGCAATAATAGGCAGCCAGCCATTGTGACTTGCGTCCATAACAATTGACTTCGGCAGCAAAGTTACGAATGAAACTAAAAAGCTTCCTCCCGGTCGGCTTACCCACGCGCGCCCTAATCGTCCTCTTCCTGCTGTTTGCTCGTCTGCCACAATCGCAACTATTGCTGGCTTTCCGTCATCTCGCGCGATTATTTCGCCTTTTTGTATCATTTCTCGCGCAATATTTTGCGTAGAATCTGTAATTGCGAAATATTTTACCAAATCTGCTACTTCTGATGTCTGCGGCATCAATGCCACACTTTGCGAAGAAAAAATAGTCATATGTATAATTTACATCAGATTATATTTTTGCGCGCGTAATTGCATGTTTTGCGCGCAATAGCAACCAAAATAGCTAGGCATCAATTAAGCAGGTGTTAACACATGGAGCGCATACGTCGCAAAAAGCAGTACAAGAAGCCGCGCACATTGCGTGCTGTTGTAGCACGTTTTTTAGATTACACTCTTGCTGCTTTGTTATGCTTTATACTTGCTTTTTGCACTAGCCTGGGGCCAATTTTCCGCAGTCAAGATATTAAAGTTCATTTAGGATCAATCGCTGATTTTTCGTTGGTTAATGCTTTTATTTTCGTTGCTGCCTTCATAATATACGCATTAATACTGACTGCACTTATTTACTACGGTAAAAATAAAAAGTTTTTGCCTAAATATCAACGTTTTATGAAATTAATAAACTCAATTGCGTTAAGAAAAAATAGTGAAAATAAAAAACAGTCAAAATTACAAAAATTTATTACTAAACACACTATTTTCCGCAATATTTCGCATTTTCTTTTAAAATCTGCAAAACTATTTTTTAATTGCGCTAAATGGTTCATTAACCACTCCACTCGCAACAGAAGAAACCTACTTCTTACTTTTTTCGTGGGCTGGATTTGGGTTCCAGCTACGTTACTTGCCGCATACGGTGCAGATATATGTTCGCAAATTCGTGAGTACAGTTGGACTTGGAATAAAATTACAGGCTTAGACCAGCCTTATATCGGCTTCTTTAGCTTTGTCCCAATGGATATTTACCCAACTGCGCACTACTTGTGGCCAACTCATCCAACTTATTTAACAGATCAGCACAACATTGTTCTAACTGTTATTTATGGCGCAACAACAGCAGTCTCCAGATACTTTACCGACTCAAACGACGCTGGAATTGCACTTCTTGCCTTTGCACAATTTGCATTTGCAGCATGGTGCGTTTCTGCAACAGCACACCGCTTCTTAAACAAACCTTGGCTTAACGCAGAATCTAGCTCAACAAATTGCAGCACAACAACTTTTGCAAGATTCGTTATTCTGCTTATGTTTTTACTTAATCCGCTCGTGTTGTGCTCAACTATTGCGCTTACAAAATCTCCGCTTTTTGCGTTCGCTTTTGTTTGGTGGTTTGGCATAAATTACGAGTTAACTAATTGCTATCATGCGAAGGACACTAAAAATACACCTAGCACAAAACCGAATGCGCAAAAGCCTAGACTTCACACTGTTTTGGAATTAATTGTTTCAGTGTGTGTAATGCTTATTGCTGCAAAATACGCTTGGTATATTCTGGTTGTTCAATTCATGCTTTTAATTATTTTTGAGCGCAAACGCTGGCGTTTGTGGGTTTGCGGAATTTTGCTTCCAATCGTTGTGATTCACGGCTCGTTAATTATGCTTATTTCGAGCGGTGCTATTATTAGCGGCGATCCTATTGAGAGTCGCGGCATTCAGTTACAACAAATTGCACGTATAGCTAAGCTCGATCCGCATAGCATACCGCGTAGTGCAAAGCGCATTATTGCACCAATTTTTAATCTGGATCAAACTGCAGAAGCATACAAACCTTATGACGCAGACCCTGTGAAATCTTCCGGATTGCAGTCTAAAAAAGTGAGTTATCGTTGGCGATACGTTACTAAAGATAATATCCGTAAATTAGATTTCGCTTGGTGGCAAATGATTACGCATAGTCCATTTGTGGCAACTGACGCTTTTCTTGCAAAGACTTACGGATACTTTGATATTTTTGACCGCCCGTATGTTGGACCAGAATATTACATAGACACTGACAGCATACACAAATCTGATTGGATTAAATATTGGAATCCTAAGTGGCGAACTAAATTTGCAGAAGACATTAGCACGTTTAGTGATATTCCTGTTTTAAGTTGGCCAATTCACGGAAATACTTTCGTTATTTTTACACTACTTATTGGAGTTGCAGAAATTATTCTTCGCCGTTGGCGCACATTGTTATGGCATATTCCACTTGCCTTGCTGGTTGGAGTTATGATTCTTGCTCCAGCTAATAATTTTGAGCGACACATGCTACCGTTAGCTTTTGTTTTCTGCTTTGTAGCACTTACTTTTTGGCGAGATACTTTTACTCAATCGCGCTATAATAGTAGAGAATGTTAGGATCAAAGGCATAAGATGGACGAGAAGAATACACCTCAGTTTGCGCAAGATAGCAGCGCTGCTTCTTCTATCATGTCCGAAGAAAATTATGAAGATAAACTTGCAGGAAACAGCTTACTTAGTAGCGATTTTCTTTCGATACTAGCAAGCGTACAAGCAGCAGAAAAGCACGCGGAGGATTCTAATATTGCCAATTCTCTTGAAAATCAACAGTTAAACAAAACGCAAGTAAACGCTGTATCAAATGATCAAGAGAACTCTTCTAAAGCAGAGCAAGAAAACGAAGAAAAGCACAAACACCACTTGTGGCATCGTCTTTCATCAAATCAAAGTCGTTCGAGTCATTCAAGTCAATCTCCTGAAAATACTAAAGGTAATAATTCACCGAGTTTTACTCCATTACCCAGCGCACAAAAATCAACTAGCTCGGAACCACTTAGAATTTTCGACAATCGTGATGGTCAAGTTTTTGACGCGGCGATGCGCTTGCAATTACACTCGATTATTGCCACGTGCTTAATGAATGGTATTGCAGATGCTCGTATTGACGCCTTCATGCATTTGCTTCAATGGTCAGATTCGCCAAAAGTTATTGTTATTGCAGGAACTTTCGGCACTGCAATTAAGCCAGATGACGGACCAAATCGCAAGCCAGCACCAGATATTCCACCTGATAACACTGACACTTTGCGCCGAAATATTTGGCCACAGCTTGGTAGTTGCAATGCGTATGATGCAATAGTTGAGCGCACACAAAGTAGTGCTTTGCAGCGCATTACGGGAGCTTGGCAAAAAACGCAAGCACTGATATCAGCATCTACGAAAAATTCTTCTACTTTTGCAGCACCTTCTCATATTATTCTGCTTGCTGTACGCGAAAATCCTAGCGATCAGGCTTTAGAGAAGCTGTGCAAAGTTTTTGAGAATTCTCATAAGACGATTTGTGTTAGTAGCATGGTTGAAGGCGTTGAGCAGATTTCTTCCGCTCTTACTGCTACTCTTGCCGCGATTGCTGTTGCTCCAGCAGTAAAGCATTTGCCGCAAATCATTCACACGGATGATTTGCTTCCAGAGCGAGCGCTCATTGGCGATGCCACAGCTTTTGATACTCTTTACAACAAGGTGTATCAAAGTTTGGCTCCTTACAGTCATGACGATCCGACTTTGGAAACTATTGACATGTTCTTGCGCTTTGGTGGAGCTCTTGACCAAACAGCACACGAACTTAATGTGCATCCAAATACTGTTCGTTACCGTTTACGTAAAGTTGCGCAAACTACAGGATGGGATGCTACGGATCCGCGCGCCGCTTATGTGCTGCAAACAGCTATAACAATTGGTAGAATTCGCGATTCACATTAAGTCTAACTTCACAAACAAAAAACGTGCGACGCAAAACCAAAGGTTTTACATCACACGCTAAATGCAAGAATAAAGCAAGCACAAACAATAATAATATATTATTTATACTTACAGCACTAATTTAGTGACGAATCTTGCGAAGAGCAGTACCCATGCCGGCAAGAGCAGAAGCAACGACAGCAATCACAGCTACCGCGGCACCGGTCTTAGGAAGCTTAGCCTTAGCTGGAGCAGCTGGAGCTGGAGCAGCTGGGGCTGGCTTCTTATCATTCTCATGGAAATTGCTGGTAAGAGCTCTGTTGTACAAAGTCTTTGTAGCAGGCTCGCAAACTACAGTGCCCAAAGCGTTCTTGTAGCAGTGATTCATATCAGGAACCTGGGTAGGGTCATTGTAACCCTCAGGATTAGCAGGAGCCTGATGAGTCTCTGGATACAAATTCTCACCGTTCAATGGATCTGGAGTACCGTACTCAAGAACATGAGTATCGATTTCATCATCAGCCATTGCTGGAGCAGCAAAAGCACAACCTGCAAGCAAAGTAGCAGCTGCAGCGAAAGCTGCAATGGTCTTCTTCTTTAACATATTAGACCTTCAATCTCTTTTATCTGATCCCCGCGCAAAAGTTAGGGCTAACACGCAGAAGCCAGATACCAATATTAAAACTGGAATAAACCAACCCGGAATACACCAACTCGGAATATACCAATCTAAATTACAATAACACAGGGTACACCAATTTTTCACAAATAGAAAGTATTTTAAAGAAAAAACACTAAATAAAGGCGTTTTGTTGTAATAAACAAACTATTAGCAGTATAAGAGAATGTTTAGAACTCAATACAGAACAAACTATGGATAATCAGCAAACAGACATAATACTAAACTCAATATTAAAAAGTGAGCGCGCCGTATTCGCATACAGCACGCTCACAAATAGTTAAGCAATCATGCACTTTTGTGCATTAAAAGCTTAGTGGCGAATCTTGCGAAGAGCAGCACCCACACCAGCAAGCACAGAAGCAACAACAGCAACCAAAGCTACAGCAGCACCAGTCTTAGCCAATGGAGCAGCAACATTTGCAGCATTCTTCGTTGCATTCTTCGTTGTCTTATTGTCATTAGTATTACCAGCAACATTTCCAGCGCCGTTGCCAGTACCAGCGCCATTACCGCTAGGCTGACTTGGAACAGGAGTCAAAGGATTAATAGGCTTTGGAGTAAGCTTCTTGCTCTTTTCAGCTTCAGCAAGCAAAGCACGAGCACCCTCAACAGTCTTAGCCTTACGAATCAGCTTAGCAGTGAAAGTGAAACCTTCCTTCTCAGCCTGCTGAGCAATCTTCTCAATCTCAGCCTTAACAATCTTCTGGAAAGCAGCCTTAGCTTGAGCAAGAAGCTTTACAGTATCAGCATCAAGCTTGCCATCCTTAGCAGCCTTCTTAGCAGCTTCTGCATTAGCGTTCATTTCCTCGTACAAAGCCTTAGCCTGGTCATAAGTCAAGCCCTTGAACAAATCAGCACCATTATACTCAGGCACATTATTAACTGCAGGAGCTACGCCATTGTTAATCTGTCTCTTTGCTCTTTCAGCATTTTTCAATAAATTAGTAAGAGCTTCTAGAGTACTATACTGAGACTTTTCAATCTGTGCCGCAATGAAAGTAAAGCCCTCATCATTAGCTTTCTTAACTAAAGCAGCCTTACCATCACGGTAAGTCTTCTCGGCTTCATCACGCTTTGGCATCATTGTTGAATCAAAGAAAGCATTCTTCGCAGCATCAAAACCCATGAGTTTGTAATTTTGACGCACAGTAGCAGCAAGTTCATGCAATCCAATAACATCAAGATGCTTAGCACGATACTCAATAATCTTAGAATTCACGTAATCAACAGTCTTGACCTGAGCAGGTGATTTGAATTCTGAGTACGCATTAAGCCTTACGAAACCAACCAACTCGTCAGTCTCACTTTTAAGAAGACCAGCATTCTTCACACGAGTCTCAAGCTTAGTAGCCCAACCTTTAGGCTGCTTATTAACAGAAGTTATCGTAGTTCTTTCTGTATCAAACAGTTGTTTCTGCTTAGGGCTAATGACCTTCTTATTCTTATTTAACAGTGCTTTAAATGCATCGAAATCACCAAGACCAGCCATAGTCTTAACAACATCATCAGTTACATCGCTCTTATAAGTAAGAGTGACTGGAACAGTATTCTCACCAGCTTTAATTTCCGTAGGATATGTAATAGTACCAACAGTACCAGTATCAACTACAGAATCACCCTGAGCAGGAGTAAGATTATTCTGCACCTGAGCTAACAAGCCAGCACCAATCTGAGCAACAGTATGGGTAATATCATCCTTAGTAGCACCGTACTTATCACCCTTCTTGTAAAGAGTAATAGCAGTAGTCTTATGATCCTTGTTATCTACCTTGAAGCTGAAAACAACATTATCAAGCGTAGTAACTTGATCGCCCTGCACAGCAGAAGGATTAGAACCACCATTAACAGGCGACTTTGCCATGGCTGGCGCAGCAAACACCAAACCAGAAACCAGCGTAGCACCTGCAGCAAATGCAGCAATCACTTTCTTATTCAACATAATAAACCTCAATTTTTCTCACATACATTGCGCGACATCATTTGTTCACGCAAATGTAAAATCAATAAACAAAATTTAGTAAATATTCAAAATGAGTTTCAATATTTTGGGAATTAATTCAATATTTTAAGCAATAACCTTCAAAACTTTGGGTTATAGGCCAAAACTTTAATCAAACCCAAAATACGCACACGTACGGCAAAAGGCTTGGGAAACAAATGCCCCTAGTAGCACAATTACCCAAGCCTCTTACACTAATCAGCATCGCTTCCCTAACAAGCAACACTGACTCAACACTCAACAGCTAGCTTACAAACACTATCCACGCTCGCACTGTGAAGAAAGAGATTTGGCAAAACAGTGAAAACGCATAATAAAATCTGTAAGTCGCCTGTGGCATAAAACTTAAACAGCTTCATGCCACAAGTTGAGTGAAAAATTATTCACTAAATTTAGTGACGAATCTTGCGAAGAGCAGCACCCATACCAGCAAGCACAGAAGCAGCAACAGCAGCCAAAGCTACAGCAGCACCGGTCTTAGCCAATGGAGCAGCGGCAGCTGGGGTCTTAGCTGCAGCAGTCTTAGCCTCAGCCTTAGCAGCAGCCTTCTTAGCTGGAGCCTTCTTACCTGGGAAGTTTGGTTCCTTCTTCATAGCATTCAAGATATCCTTGGCACCAGTGTCGCAGCTCTGATCCTTAGCGTGATCGCGTGCGGAATCCAAGAGAGCCTTAGCACGGGTGAGGTTCTGATGAGCAACCTTGAGCAAAGATGCTACCTGAGCCTGAAGCTGCTGGACTTCGTGAGCCTCAACGTAATCACCCTTGGCAAGAGCATCCTTCATATCCTCAGCAAGCTCACCCTGGAGACCCTTAATGGTAGCTTCAACATTGCCGTAGTGCAAAACAGCCTTCTCGAGCTTACGACGAACGTCCTTCAAGTAAGCGCAGGTGTCGCCCATGCCCTTGATGAGGTCATCCCAGCCATGAGCCTGGGTAGCTTCGAGCTTTGCGAGAAGAGCATCATAAAGGTTAACGTTGGTCTGCAAACGCTTCAAAACCTCTACGAACTGACCCTTGTAGTTATGCTGAAGCAAATCAGAGTTGATTGGATCATGGCTTTCTGGATCAGCTGCAGGAGTACCAGGAACACCATTATCAGACTGCTGACCAGTTGGATCAGTGGTGTGGTTGCTCACACCTGGAACCTTAATCCAGTCATCCAAGCCTGCTGCCATTGCTGGAGCAGAAAAAGCGAAACCGGAGAGGAGGGTGGCGCCGGCAGCGAATGCGGCAATAGCCTTCTTATTCAACATAATATTTTCCTTTCTTCTTCTCCTTCACGCCAAACGCGCGAAGAAAAAATTAACATTCACAACTTAAGTTTTGTGAATAACTACCAGCGCAGAGCATCCGGCTGGAAGCTGTTATTAACATACCCCCCCCCCGTTCGAAAAAGTCAAGAGTAGACACACAACTCATTAATAAAAAACATTCATATTTTTATGAAAATATTTCAGTCAAACTATTTTTAAAAGTAAAAAATACAGTATTATGCATTATTTTTCGTAAAAATGTCAATTTCAAGGTTTTTAAAGATTTTTCCCAGAAAACTCTCAGGAAACTCTTGAATACTCCCCCAACCAGCCGCAAAACCGTTGCAAAATCGCCATTCCCCCGCGACACGCCGCGCACGACTACGCGCCCTCAACTTCTCCAGTCACCTATTCATTACTGACGCAGTTTGCATACTGCACCAGCAACGCTAAATCGCAATTACTCGTTGCTAACGCAGAAACGCAGTAACGCAAGTAACAAAAAACGCTGAAAACATGACTCAAAAGAGCACATTTTCAGCGTTTATAAGTTTTAAACTTAATCTACTACTTACCAGCCATGCTTTCGCATAAGCTACGCAAGCAATAAATCAGGCAGCAATGCTGGCGATATCAACTGGAACACCAGGAGCCATCGTGGAGGTCACAGTTACCTTAGTAATGTAACGACCCTTGATGGTGCTTGGCTTCAAGCGACGGATTTCGTCTGCGACAGCCTTGAAGTTCTCTTCAAGAGCCTTAGCATCGAAGGAGAGCTTGCCGAAGAGGAAGGACAGGTTGCCCTGGCGATCCACGCGGAACTCAATCTTACCGCCCTTAATGTCGGCAACAGCCTTGGCTACATCCATAGTCACGGTGCCAGTCTTTGGGTTTGGCATCAAGCTACGAGGACCGAGAACACGACCCAAGCGGCCAACCTTACCCATCATGTCTGGGGTTGCAACGACTGCATCGAAGTCAAGGAAGCCACCGGCAACCTTTTCGATAAGCTCGTCATCACCAACAATGTCAGCGCCAGCTTCCTGAGCCTCAGTAGCCTTTGGGCCACGAGCGAACACCAAAACCTTAGCGGTTTTACCGGTGCCGTTTGGCAAGTTCACAACGCCACGAACCAACTGATCAGCCTTGCGAGGATCCACGTTAAGGCGCATAACAGCCTCAACGGACTCGTCGAAAGCGTGCTTTGGCATGCTCTGCAACAAAGCGATAGCTTCAGCTGGGGTGTACAGGTTATTGCGGTCGATCTTCTCAGCCGCTTCACGATACTTCTTAGAACGCTTAGCCATTTCTACACTCCCTTTCAGTCGGTAACGGTAATACCCATCGAGCGAGCAGTACCCGCGATGATCTTCATACCGGCCTCGACGTCACGTGCGGAGAGGTCAGGCATCTTAATTTCGGCGATTTCGCGCACCTGAGCCTTGGTCACAGAACCAACCTTGTGAGTCAATGGATTCTCGGTGCCCTTCTGGATTCCAGCAGCCTTAAGCAACAAAGCAGCGGCTGGTGGGGTCTTCAAAATGAAGGTGAAGGAACGATCTTCGTAAACGGTGATCTCAACTGGGACGATCTGACCCATCTTGTCCTTCGTCTGGTCGTTATACGCCTTGCAGAAGTCCATGATGTTCACGCCGTGGGAGCCTAATGCTGGACCCAGTGGTGGAGCTGGATTTGCCTTACCAGCCTGAATCTCGAGCTTAATAAGCGCGGAGACTTTCTTTTTCGGAGCCATAATATGGTTCTTCTTTCTTGTACAAGCGGTTCAAACGGTTGTTGCAAACGCTAATATAGTCGCTTCTTACAGAAGTAAAGCACTTACGAAACGTTGCTATAAAGCCGTTTTGCAGCTTCCTCCCGCATCTTGTATTGCTGTGCTGTGCTAGCGGATTCCTCCTCCAGTCACAAGCCTTCCTATTATGCCACATCTTCGCGACACGCATCATTACGAAAGCTGCAACTATCTTTGCATAGCTATTTTTGCGCAACTATCTTTGCACAACAGCAAAAGTTGGAAGCATACTTCCAAGTTGCATACCTTCGTACAACTATCTTTGCGCAACTATCTTTGCGCAGCTATCTCACTAGACAATTCGTTAAGTATAGCGTTTCTAGTCCACGCACTCACAGTCATTTTTCTGCGCTTCGCATCAGCTTCGATTAAATGCCAAACGGTATCACTTAACCTAACAGTACGCGGTTTCAACGGCTGAGTTTCATCTTCCCAAGCTCTTCCAGCAAACTCTGTAATAGTGGCACCAGGAAAATTATCTTCTGCCTCCTCAGCCCACTTATCAACAATATCGTCAGTAATAACGAACCCATTTTCCGCAGTATACGTATTCTTACTCATCTCGCATCCCTTATCTCTTGTAAAAATCCCTTTGTAAGACGATTCGCATGAATTATAAGTATTGCGTTGTTTTCAAGCTCAGTCAGAAAAGGATACCATATCATTCTTTATTTTTATGCTCTTAACACAAACTCAACGAATCTCAAGCAACGCTACAACTAACTCAAAGCAAATAAAAACACAAAAGAATATAACATTTACTGAAGTAAATTATGAATTGAATAGTACTCTTTCAAAGAAGCCTTAGTAATTTTATGAACGCATATTGCAGAGCCATCAGTAACATCATAAGCATTCTTCCATGGATCCTCACGATGTGTAAGCGCGCTCAAATCGCTACCAGAATATTCAGCAAACTTTTCGCATACCTTTTCCACAATGAGCTTTTGATTATCCGTTAAAGAATCCTCGTTCAGTTTCTCGGTATCAGGAAGCATGATTTCTCCCTTACGAATCAAAAACTTCCCACGATGCATTGCGAATAATTCCGGGCAAACAGGACCATTCCTCCATGCCTGAAAATCCTCGTTAAATAACGGATATCCAGTAGTAGCCAAAGAATAAGCTTGCGAATAGTAAGCTAACTTCTGAAGCTTCATAGTGGTAATAGTTCCAGTAATATTAAGGATGTACGCTGCCACGTTAAATATTGTTGTCATACGCACCTCCCTTTTATAAAACAGACAAGTTATATATTATATTCGTATGACGATAATTAGCCGAAAGCAGGCCACTGCAGCTGGCAAAATACTAAAGGAATTAATCGGCCAGCAAAACTCAGAAGAGTATAGGAAGCAGATATTAATACTCGACTCATGGCGTCATCAGCATGAAGAACCGGCACAAATCTTTTTCAAGAAACTTGTTGGAATCATAAATAAGTATCCAGACGCGATGGCTACGTATCGTCTTAAACGCAAAGAATCAATACTTAAAAAGTTATACCGCAGCAATGGAAATTTTGAGCTTGGCGCAATGGATGACATCGCAGGGTGTAGGGCGATTGTAAATTCTGTGAGTGAAGTTTACGAAGTTTATAATGAAATTCTTAATCTCAAAGAAGCTGGGGAAATCGATATTAAGAAAACGAAAGACTATATAGAAAATCCAGAAAAATCCGGATATAGGTCACTACACATAATAATAAAACAGACATTAAAACAAGAAAACATAGACAGACAATATAGGATTGAACTGCAAATACGTACTAAGCTTCAACACTATTGGTCAACAGCAGTAGAAGCTATGAGTGAGATAGATAACGTAGAGTACAAAGATCCTACTTTGGTAAGTGAAGGTAATACTCGAATACAATCTTGCTTACAATTCTTCAAAGTAATCTCTAAGTTATTTGCTTGCTGTGAAAATAACGATGACGAGTTTAAAGAAGAACTAGCAAATTCAGTGCGAACAAACGATAATTTTAAAGAAATTATTGAAGATCTTAAAGCTGCGCGCAACAGTGTAACTATTAATATGCAAAAAAATATCGCAAAAAGTGGCGAAGGACTTTACTTACTTGAACTTTCTCGAGAAACACAAGAATTAACCATACATTCATACACTATGGATTGCGTAGAAAAAGCTATAACGAATTATAATAGCAAGGAAAATAGCAGCATAAGCAATGAAGCTAACAAAATTCAATATGATACAGAAATTGATAGCGGTAGCGTAAATAAAGACCTGACAGTTGAGAAACCAGATGCGCAAACCTCATATATAACTAGTATTAACAGGGTACTTATTTATGCGAAAAACGAGGATCAACTAGGAGATACTTATCCTAATTACTCATATAACATAGAAAAATTTATTGAAAAAGTAGAAGAACTTATTAATTAATGAAAATTGGGATAATAATCATAAATTCTTCTTCATCTGGGCGTTATCTTCGCAGTCAAATATATTTTTTATGCATGTTGAGATGGCATTCTGCTTACTTTCAAAAAAATTACATACAATAATGAAAATAACAGCTAAAATAATAAACCTGTAAAATCCTAACCACATATGTTCTGTAATAATTTCATTATTTAACGATTTCGTACCACCACTAGCACTAACGCAATCATAAATCCAATTTAATAATTCTGATAAATACTCAGAAAGTTTTATAGATAAATACAACATTGCCTCAAAAACTACTGTCATAATATTGATAATAATTAATTTATATTTATTACTATCTGAATCTTCTATTTTTATATCAAATATCCCTTTACATAGAATCTGTAAATTTTCCAATTTAAGCAAAAATACAATGCACGTTATTATCAAAGCAACTATCGTCCAATTAGACTCATTTAAAAACCCTAAAAGTGTAAACAATACTGACAAAACAGAAATCAAGAACTTTGAACTTTTCAAGAAAGCTCTAACGCTTCTGCGTACTAAAAAGCAGAACGGTATAAACCATAGAATGAACATTGCTAGCGATTTATAACATTCTGGCAACCCCTTAATGGAATCATAATAAATATATGCAAAAATGCAAAAGGATAAATACAACTGAATAAAAGGTATTAAAAATAGAATTTCATTGTTCTTAAACTTTAAATAAATAAGAAACAATAAAAATAGTATTAAGTACACTACACAAGCATTAACAATAGAATATATTCGCTTTGAGTATTCAATATTACCGTAAAAAATTACGCCTATTGTAAGATACAGTAAAAGCGCAGATAATATCATTAAAAGCACGCGTGCCACTAGTATACAATTCCTACGACTGCTAAAAAAGGAATATAATTTATCTTTTAAATCAAGCATTCCAAACTCACTTTTAGTAAGTGCAATATATACGCACTGCAATACCAATGCGATTAATCTTGTCATAGTTGATTATATTTATTATTGGAAACTTCGTTATTAATTTTCATATTCATGAACTTAGGTTAGCAGTAAGTCAGCAAGAAGCCACGAGAGCTAGTGTTATTAAATACACAGCCACAAAGAAACAAAGTTTCACATACCTTCGCACCTACCTTCGCGCGCTACACCAATCCACACATATAAAGTGGTAATATTACGAGATTCAAATCTTTTCTAACGCTAAGCTGTTTAGGAGCAAATACATAACTAGTTCCAATTCTTTTTGAAAACTTCGCCTTAAATTTATCAAGAGAAACTGTTTTAAACACATTCCCAGATTTAACTTCAATAGGAGATATACGCATTTTGCCAGCAGAATCCTGAAAAGCTTTAGAAATCAAAAAATCTATTTCCATTGTATTTTCCGAATTTTCTTTGTCTCTATTTGAATAGAAAAATAGGCGATGTCCAGATGCTATTAGCTGTTGCGCAACAACGTTTTCAACTAGCATTCCTTCATTAATTGAAATTTTTCCAAATAAAATTTCTTTATGCAGATCATTAGACGCAATACTACTATCTGAAAGTATCATAGAAGTCAACAACCCAGTATCAGCCATATAACATTTTACTAACGCATCATCTGCATTAAGATTCAAGCCAACATTTGGATCTGTAGATTTGTAGCAATTATTTGTAATACTCGCATCCGAAAGCCAAAAAAACGCATCCTTGTAATCACGCATACGAGCATTCTTACCCAAGGAAGTAATCCTATACCTTTTTTCATGCCTAGAAAGCTGTGCTGGTATTCCATCAAACACAGCCATAACTTTCATTTCATAACCTTTTGCAAACTTTGCAGCATCCTGCCTATAGAGCGAAAGAATACGACGCTTAACCCTATCTACTCGAGTAAAATCTCTCGAATCAACATATTCATTTACAGATTGCGGCATGCCACCAACTAGCATATATTCTCTAAAAAGTCGCATCGCTTTTTTATGTAAAGCATCCGGCAAAGGATTTAACTCATCAAATGAATTTTTAATAACTTTCGATAGATTTTCTTCTCCAAAAGCCCACAAAAATTCTTCAAAATCAAGAGGATACATGCGTTCTTCTTGTTCTTCAGATGGAATCAATATTGTTTCAACATTGTGTTTAATAGACAATAACGAGCCAGTCTCTATATAGTCGTATCTGCCATCTGCAACTAGTTGTTTTACAAATTCTCTAGCCTGTGGGAAAAATTGCACTTCGTCAAAAACCATTACCGATTCACGGTTATAAAGTTTCACACCATACAATGCAGATAGGTACGTAAAGAAAGTGCTTAAATCTGAACGATAATCTTCAAATAGCCGAAGCGCATCTTTTGATGCTTGCGAAAAATCAATAAGAATATAAGACTTGTATTCGTTTCTTGCAAACTCTTCAACTATAGTACTTTTCCCAACTCTTCGAGCACCTGTTACTAAAAGCGCTGTTGAACCGCGATCAGCATTCTTCCAATCGAGCATTTTTTGATAGAATTTTCGCCTTAACATATAACACCACTCTTAATTACCACAAAACCGTTGAAAATACTATTGTTTTATAGTATATATTTCACGAAAATCAATGTCAATTTATGCTAAATTTTCACGAAATCAGGGGTAAATATATGCCGAATTTTCACGAAAATCAAGGTGTTATTTCTCTAAATCTTCGCAACACGCTGCATTACAGCAATTCTAAGCAGTTATATGTTTGGCATGAGCAAGTGAAGCAGCACGGCGGCGGCGCTTGCGAACCGCGGCAATAATCATCGTCGTAAGAATCACCGCGCATCCAATAAGCGCGAGCACAAACATCGTCATCCAAAGCGGCCACTGCAACTTGTCCCCAGGAGCGGAAACTGGATCCGGTAGCACGCGATACCCCGTCACCAGCAGCCGCTGCGTATTCACACCATACGGCGTACACGTAAGCAGCGTCGCCAAATCGCGCCCCTTCTCGCGCTGAAGCAATCTAATATCATGCGGATCGACCACACTAATGCGGAATACCCTGTAACGCAGCGTCTCCCCCTGCACGTCAAAGTAGAAGAAATCACCCTTCTTCAACTCTACTAAATCATCAAACATGGTCGCATTCGGCAAACCCGTATGCGCCGTCACAACAGCGTGACGCGTTTTGCCACCAACCGGCAAATCCGTGCCATACAAATGCCCGGCGCCATACGCCAAAACCTCCTGCGAACTACCGTGATAAATCGGCAGCTTAACGCCAATCTTCGGGATTTTTACGATACCCATAATCCCCATCGGCTCATCCAGCTGCTTCGCATATTCCTTATACTCCGGCGTCTTCATATAATCCGTCGTGCCATCATAAGGATCAGCCGTAATAATCGACTTGTGGCGCGCATTATAACGACGAGCCGCGTTCAAAATCTTCTCGCGAGCGCTCGCAGTCTGCTTACGACTCAAACGATCATACGCGGTAGAAATCTCCTTCGAGACCTTGTTATTCCACAACGTTGACGCAATCGGGTACGTGAAGCACAGAATCGCTGCAAGCGCGAGGGCAATTGGCTCAAGAGTGCGGCGGAGTTTGGATTTGGTTTTTTTTGTTGGCTTTGGCGCGGGTTTTGATGCGGTTGCTGAATCTTGGGTTGATTCGGTTGCAGGTTTTGCTTTAGACTGATTGAAGAAAGCATATACTTTTGTAACAACGTCGTTTAATTTCATGCTTCCTCCGTTTCGTTGGATTATTTAACTTAGAGCGCGTATCGGTAAACAAATTCGGGGTATGGTTCTTGATTTTGTTTACTTAAGGTTCGCGCGAGCGAAAAATCTCAAATCTTTACCACACAAATATGAGTCTAGGATTTAGTTCAGTAAACCCTAGACTCACACTTTGCTATTAGACTACAAGACCAGCTTTAGAAAGCGGATCAAGCGTTCTGCTGCTGTTCTTCTTCCTTGCGATTGCGCACGTACATAATCACGCTCGCAACAATAAGAACTATGCCCACAACAGCGAAAATCAGCACGCCGTAAGCACCAGTTGCAGGAAGATTGAACCAGAAGCTCTTGCCGTTGTCGCCGCCCTTAAGTGGGAGGTCCTCAAACGGCTCAGCCGTAGTCTTATCTTTCTCAACAGTCACAGCATGAACTACAGGAGAAATCGCATAACCCTTAGGAGCTTTAACCTCAACAAGATAAACAGGAACACCAGCGCGAGTCTTGTATGCCTTCGCGAAGTTACCTTTAGAATCTGTTGTAGCAGTCTGCACATCAGTAGTAGCAGCACCAACTGGTTGGGAAGCACCAGCTGCAGCAGCATCATTAATAGTTGACGCAGCCTTGCAAGCATCAATCGAGCCAAGTTCCTTATTTTCCTTCAGACCTTGAGCGCAAGCATCAGCCTTAGCCTTATCAGCAAAAATCCTGAACTCAGCATTTTCAAGCGGCTTCTCTTCAGTACCTTCCTTGTAGAACTTATGCACCTGAAGGAAACCGAAGTCAATAGTCGCTTGAGAATGATCATTATCAGGAATGATTGGCGGCAAGTCACCCTCATTCTTCTCATGAGCCTGGAAGAAGCCAGACTTGTTTACAACCTCATCCTGCGATTTATCCTTCTCAGCAACACTATCAGTGCCAGTCGGAGCTTTAGTGTTCTTGTAAGCATCACTAAGCTCAAACTCAAGATCAACCGTAACCTTAGGTGCTTCTTGACCTTCAGTAACGTTATTCAAGGCAGTAGCAATCTTACCTAAGCCATCATTATTAAACGTTACAAGAATACGCTTATGACCAGCAGCAAGATCCTTACCACCAGCTGCAGTAGCATTGTCTACAACACTAACGGTGTACATATCTTTATTTTGATTGTCTTTTTTATCAAGACTAGTTTCGCCAATCTTTACATGCTTCACAACACTTGCATCAATAGTCTTGAAGGCAGCGGTTGGAGCATCATCGAAGACCTTATAACTCTGAAGATTAGCAGCCGTCAACTTACCATTTTTAGGCTTAGCTTTGTTCACTTCCGCAGTAATCGTGAAAGGCACTTTATCCTTAACGCTAGCGAACTTAGTCTTATCGTAAACCTTCTGAATAGTAGCCGATAGATCCTTGTTCTTCGGCTTCACAACAGGATTATAGTTATACGAAACAGTCGTCTTTGCATCCTTGCCCTCGCTAGTAGTGTACTCCGGCAAAGGAAGCGTCATATAGAAGGATTGCAAATCCGAAACACCATAGCCCTTAGGCGCGTTAGTTTCCTCAACCTTATACAAACCAAGATCAAGATTATTCTTGCCATCACCAAACTTGGCTATACCATTTTCACCAGTGGTCTGCGTCTTAGCGTTATCAGTATCAAGCTTGACTTCTGCATCAGTGCCACTGTCTTTAATAGTGTGATCGTTCAGCTTAGTAACAAGCTTTGCAATCTTCTGCCAAGACTCAAATTTGCCAAGATCTAAGTTAACATACTTGTCACCTTCCTTAACAGAAGTGACTTTAGTCAATTTGAAAGTAGCGTCTTTAAGCGGCTTAAAACCAGTTTTGCATTGAGGCTCTGTTTGTGTCTGAGAAGAAGTATCTTTATCATCCTTCGTCTTCTTCACGCACTTAAGAATGGTTATAGTACCTTTTGTCGGAGCATCCTTCTCCCACGGAGCCTTAGGATTCTCAGTAGCATGGGTTTCATTATGCACAGGATGGTTAGGATCCGGTTTCGCACCCCACGCAACGCCAGCCACGGTTACAGCGCCGGCGACGCACAGCGTGCCAGCCATCGCAAGCGACGCAACCGCCGCCACGAATTTATTAGTGAACTTTTTCATGTTCACTCCTTTCATTTGCCGTTTTACGGCAACTAGAAAATTAATTTGCATTGATAATGCTCATACGAGTAAAGTTTTAAAATTTTTGGCATTTACCTTGTGTTATCACGCTCCCGAATCCCGAAAGACTGCGCGATAGAACAATACGCAATAAAACAATACGCAATAAAACAATACGCAATAAAACAATGCGCGAAACAGGAAGGCTTTATGCGCAAATGCGTACGTAATCGCCTTATGCGAAGCACGACGAGTAAATGCATATACAACTGCTTTATACGTGATTGCATAAGCCTCGCCACCTTCCCAAAATTAATTTGCGACCGCGCTCATTTTGACTTACCACAAAGCCAGCAGCCAGCAGATTCACCAGTAGCGCTGCAAGAATACCCAGCTGCAAATTCCAACTCTGACCGCCCGTGTGCGGCAAAGTAAACTTGCTCACCGAATCAATATTGAGCGTAAAAGCAGCAAAATCCTTATTTTCTTTAAGAGACTTATCACCAGCTAATGCCTTATCAATGTCCGTAGGCGTTTGCTTGCCAGATTGAGCATTGAACGCTTTAGGCTTTAGCGCGTACACAACGCACTGGTAATTGCCAACAGCAGTAGGCTTCAAGGTCACTTCCATAGAAGCTTGAGATGCAACTTTATCCGCAGTACATTTACCATCCCCTGCTTCATTGCATCTAGTTTGCTCCGTATCCTCAGGCACACTCAACCCAAGCTCGGCAAGATTGCTACTCCAAGTATTGTATTCAAGATTCTCCGCAGGTTGCGTCGAACCAGAAGGCTGCACAGGTTGCGAGCCAGATTGCGCACTGCTATGCGAACCAGCGCTGGTATTAACGCCACTTGAGCCAGTACCGCCAGTCGAAGCGCCACCACCAGCATTATCCTTCTTCTTTTCGCCCTTAGAGCACAGCACGCGCAATGTAATCTTATTCTTGCTATCCGCCGCAGAAGTAGCATCAATAAACGGCTTAAGCTCCATACCGATCATTGCAGAAATCTTGTTATTCTTGCTAGTCAACGCATTAGAGCCCTTAAAAGGATAAACATTAAGCGCAAGCTTATCATCATCTCCAACTTGGATTTTTACAGTCTTATAATCCCAGTCAATACCTTGTTGAATATCCGCCTTATTGTCCCACTTATCTTCAACAATGTTTCCCTCAAACAGAGACTTCTTACCTGCATCATCTTTGACTTTTTTATTAAACTCGTCTGATACTGTAGAACTTTCGAAATGTTTACCTCCACCGCTACTTACTAACTTAGTATCCTTAATAGCAAACACTTTGCACTCAAAAGTCCCAGCCTTTGTAGGCGTGCCACTAATCCAGCTTTGAGATTCCTCAGTATAATCATCATTCTCATATACAGCAGAATCCTCTGCACCAGTAGAAGGTCGATCCTTACCATCCATGTGCTTGAACTGAGTCTGCGTACCTAAACTCAAACCATTAACACTGTCTAACGTATAACTATCGGCACTATCACTAGTTTCTGCACTACCATTAGTACTAGTCTCTTTATGGCAAATCATATGGTGATGAATATAACCAGGCTCTTCTTTGGATTGAGAATCAATAAAAAGCTTATTAGTAATAGCTTTAGACTTCTGTTTTATAATAATTTTGTCATCGCTTACAGGAACTTTATCATTCTCTTTCCTAAAATCGTATAAGCTCAGCGATAAATCATTTTTTGATATATCAGATTCGTCAATTTTTACACTTACATCAATTTTTTTACCTTTTGTATCAGTAGGGTGGTATATGCCAATTTTGAATGTATAACTACCGCGATCCCATTTGCCTGGGCGCAACGTAACAGAACCATCAAAGCCTGTTTTATCTTTACTAGTATCCTTAACTTTAGTGGCACCATTATCTTTTTCAAAATTCGCCCAACTTGGTACAGGATCTTCACCATCTTTTTCTAACGTAAACCACAAGCCGCCTGGTACACCGGTTTGTTTTCTAGTCTTTCTTAATTTGAACTCTGGGGTAATAGTTCTAGTTTCACCACGCTTTATTAAAATAGTCTTACCATCATTATCTACAGTAGGACTACCAATATTGTAGCTAATCTTGTAGCATGAACTTAAACTCTTCTTCCCCTTGCACTCTTTCGGAAGCTGAGGATCTTCATTCGCACCTCTGTCAGTGCCTTTAACAGCTTTCGTAGAATCAGCAGCTTTATTTTTAGCATCTTTAGCTTTTTTATTTACAGCAGTCTCAGACTTAGCTTTATCGACAGACACATCTGCATTCTGCTGCTTTTCAACAGGCTTCGATTCCTTATTATCTTTATTTAAAGTACTTGAAGTATCAGTATTTTTCTTATTAGGCTCAGTATTAATAGATTCACTCTGCTTAGTCTGCTGCTTATTCTCATCATCATTTTTAGCAGAACCAGACTTAGCACCTTCAACCTTCTCAGTAACAGTAGTATTCTCACCAGCGCTCAACGCATAAGTTGGAGCAATCACAAAAGTAGCAAGCAACATTGCAATCGCCACGAAAAAAGCAAATAACGAACGACGAATTGAGCGCACTAGTCGAAGGAAACGGCTAAATATATGCGAATTAAACATATACACCTACCTTCTAATCTGCAAAGCTTACGAATCATAATGCCATCATTACGATGACACTTAAAAAAAAACAACTCAATTACTCTGCTTAAACACTCAGCACTATACCCCCCCCCCACGCCTATTTGCAAGCCAAAATAAATATTTGGAAATATTTATTATTTACATTGATAAAAGCACTGTAATTGCAAGAAAATTTAGGATTATTTCCCCATTTTACGGCGTGTTGCAGTAAATAATAAAAACCGGGGCGCGAATTAACACACCCCGGTTTGTAAAAGTTACAAAAACTTAAAGCTTTTCACTCAAGCTTTTGGATCAGTCTTTCATCTCAAACAATCGGCTCCACTTGGTTGAATCCAAGCTCCACAGGAGTTTCACGCCCAAAGATGGAAACCAACACTGTAAGCTTCTGAGTTGTAGGCTCCACATCCGAAACCACAGCTGCCATCGTTGAGAATGGACCGTCAGTCACAGTCACCTGATCGCCAACCTTGTAAGCAACCTCAACCTTACGCTTGCGCGCTGCAGCCGGCTTATCGCCAGCATTCTTCAAAGCTTCGGAAGCAATCATCGGAGCCATCATTGACACAACTTCCTTGCGGCTCAATGGTGCAGGCTCTCTAGAAGGACCAACAAAACCAGTCACACCCTCAGTCTCGCGCACAATGCGACGAGCGTTCTCATCCGGCCACATGCGAATCAACACATATCCTGGCACACGCACACGGGTAATAACCTTCTTACCCTTTTCTGTATGCTTCTCGACTTCTTCCATAGGAACTTCAATCTGGAAAATCTTATCTTCCAAACCAAAGTTCTGCACGCGGGATTCAACGTTAGTTTTCACGCGCTTTTCGTAACCAGAATACGTGTGAAGAACGTACCACTTGCCTTCCAAAGTGCGAAGTTTCTTAGAAAATTCTGCTACAGCGATTGCGCCGGCATCAGTTGGGTCGGCTTCGTTCACATCATCAGCATCAGTAGTTTCGCCAGTATCGCCAGCATCGCCAGTTTCGCCAGTTTCGTTAGAAGCATCAGCAACACTGTCAGCTACAACACTGTCAGCAGCAGCGCCATCAGCTACATCAGCTTCAACATCAGCAGATTCCTCATCCACATCAGCTTCAACAGACTCGCTAGAAGCAACAGCTTCATTATTCACAGCTGATTCGTTTGCTTCGTCAGCATCATGAGAAGCAAAAGCCTCATCAGCTTCACTTGCTTCTTCGAGATTGAATTCATCAGTCATCTTGCATACACCTTCAAAATTTCAACTCAGCCAATTTCAACTCAGCCGAACAGCCACATTACGGACTTACCCAAACCGAAGTCCATGCAGGTGACGAAAGCCATCAAAAATACAACAAATATGAAAACTGCAGACGACCAAGCAAACAACTCTTTGCCATGAGGTGCAATAACCTTGCGTGTCTCGTCAATAGTTTGCTTAACGAACATGCCAATACGCACGAACAAGTTATGCTTTACTGCTTTCTTAGTACTGCGTGCCTGCGCCATGCTTGAATCCTTCGTGTAAAAACTTGAACAAAAAACTGGCAGGGACGGCGGGACTCGAACCCACAACCTACGGTTTTGGAGACCGTTGCGCTACCAATTGCGCCACATCCCTAAGGTGAACTTGCTCATCATACCCCAAAAGGAACGAAATAGCAAACCGCCAGATAGACATACTATCTCATGGGCATGATTTCGTTATATCATCACACAAAAGCGAGTGTCGCATTTTGCAATGGTAAGCAAGTTCTTATTTTGCAATAAATACTTGCTTAAGCTTCAACCCACTTCTTCATGCGACGCATGCCCTCAGCAAGCTGGTCGTCAGCAAGAGCGCAAGAGAATCGCAAATATCCAGGAGCACCAAAAGCCTCTCCTGGAACCGCAGCAACATGCGCTTCGTCAAGCAACATTTCAGCAAATCGAGAAGAAGTATGCGGCACTTCGCTATGCTCCCCGAGCGGACGCTCAAGCAGCTCCTCAACGTTAGCAAACGCGTAAAAAGCGCCATGAGGAAGAGGGCAAGTAACGCCGTCAATATTGTTCAACGCTTCCACAATCGCTTTGCGTCGAGCATCAAAAGCCTCGCGCATAGTGGCAACCACGTCAAGCGAACCGCCGACTGCAGCAATTGCTGCACGCTGCGAAATATTAGAAACATTAGAAGTCATATGGCTTTGAAGCTTAATTGCAGCTTTAGCAACATCTTCTGGTGCCACCATCCAGCCAACACGCCAGCCAGGCATGGCGTAAGTTTTCGCAACACCATTCAAAATCAGCAGCTGCTCGCGAATTTCCGGCACCTCAACGCCAATATACGAAGTCGAAATGCCGTCGTAATGCAGGTGCTCGTAAATCTCGTCAGAAATAACCCAAATATGGTGTTTTACAGCCCACTCGCCGATTGCGCGAATAGTTTGCGCGCTCCAAATAGCGCCTGTAGGATTCGAAGGCGAAGTTACGATAATTGCGCGCGTGCGTGAAGTACGAGCTGCCTCAATCGCCTCAATATCTGGTTCAAAACCGCGATCTGCACCTGCCAAAACTGGCACAGGTACACCGCCTGCAAGCTTCACAGCCTCCGGATAACTCGTCCAATACGGAGCTGGAATAATAACTTCGTCGCCATCATTTAAGAGAATTTGGCAAGCCTCATACACAGCTTGCTTTCCGCCGTTTGTAACTACGACTTGTTTTGGGGAAACTTCGTAGCCGGAATCTCGCTGCACTTTGCTCGCAATCGCCTCCCTAAGCTCCGGTAAACCTGCCGTAGCAGTATAACGATAGTTGCGCGGGTCTTTACACGCTTGTGTTGCAGCATCAACAATATAAGAGGGAGTAGGAAAATCTGGCTCGCCTGCGCCAAAGCTTACAACGTCAATGCCGTCAGCTTTCATAGCTTTTGCCTTGCCGTCTACCGCCAAAGTTGCACTCGGAGCGACTCGGTTAATACGCTCGCTTAATACGCGCCAATTTTCTGAGGATGAAGTTTCTGCAATATTCTCTGCCATGATTTACAGTGTAACCTTAAGCCGCGAAACGAGCGAAACAAGCGAAACTGTCGAAAACACAAAACCATTTGGTGAAATCGACAAAACACGAACCACTAGTAATCACACAAGCACGAGATTGTCGCGGTGCACAACCGGATGCGCATACTGACGGCCGAGTGATTCTTCAAGCTCATCGCTCGTACGCCCCATAATCTCCGGAATTTCCTCCGCGTCAAAAGCAACCAAACCCTTAGCCAAATGGTTACCCTGCTCATCGTCAATCCACACAGGATCCGTCGCCGAAAACTCGCCACGCACGCCAACAATACCAGCCGCAAGCAAGCTCGCGCGACCTCCGCGAACCGCCTTCGCAGCACCATTATCAACCACCAAAACTCCGTGCGGATGCGAAGCAAAACCAATCCAAAGTCGCCTTGAAGAATCGCGCGTATGCACCGGCGCAAACACAGTACCAACAGCATCTCCAGCCAGTGCCGGACCGGCATTTCCAGCGCAAGTTAGCACAGTTGGAATTCCCGAAACTGCAGCAACATGCGCAGCTTCCATCTTCGTTACCATACCACCGGTACCTACGCCCGAAACGCTTGCGCCAACTTTCACTTCTTCAATCGCGCGCGTCACATCTGGAACAAAACTCACACGCTTAGCACCCGGCTCACTAGGTGGAGCAGTATAAAGAGAATCCACATCCGTAAGCAACACAAGAGCTTCCGCTCGCACAATATTTGCTACAAGAGCCGCCAAACGGTCGTTGTCACCAAATCGAATTTCGTTGCTAGAAAGTGCATCATTTTCGTTTACTATTGGGATTACGCCAAGCTCAAGCAAACGTAGCATTGTGCGTTGCGCATTTCGGTAGCGCGACGGCGAAATAGTAACGTCCGCCGTAAGAAGCATTTGCCCGACTCTGAAACCAAATTGCGAAAATGCAGCTTCGTATTGAGCCATAAGCAATCCTTGGCCAACTGAAGCCGTTGCCTGCTGAGTTGGCACATCTTTAGGACGCTCATTAAAGCCGAGCAAACCAAATCCAGCTGCAATTGCGCCAGAAGACACAAGCACAATGCGAGCGCCTTGCATTTGCGCGTGACTTATTGCAGTCACAAGAGCGCGCAACTTTTGCACATCCAGCTGACCGGACGCGCTCGTAAGTGAGCTTGAGCCAACTTTTACGACGATTGTGCGCGCCTCACGAATTGAACACCGAACCCCATCTTCGGTAAGCTCAATTTCTGGATTATTCATAAGATTCCCCTTGACCTTAATTTTTCTAGTTTTTCTGCTCTTCTCCACGACCAAACAAGCTATTTTCATCATGGCGATCGTCATCCACAGAAGGATCTGCCCAGTGACCCGACTTTCGCTCAGCCATCATCGCGTCTCGAACTGCGCTCTTTGCATCCATCATGCTGTGATAATCTCGTCTACGCTCAGCATTCGTACGCCTTGCTCCGCGAGGATCGTTCGCTTCGATTCGCAAATCCTTACCACGCGCACCCAAGTTAGCGCCGTCCAATCCTTCTGCACCGGCAGCAATACTTGGATCCCAATCGAAACAAACCATATGATTCCCAGTGCCAATACGAATTTCGTCTCCTGGACGCGCGCCCTTCTTGCGCAATTCATCCTCAACACCAAGCTTTGCTAAGCGATCTGCCAAATAACCAACGGCTTCGTCGTTGTCAAAATTCGTTTGTACAACCCAGCGCTCAGGTTTTGCGCCAGTAACAGTGAACCAAAAATCACCATTCCTATCTTCTTCGCGCTTAATTTCAAAGTCTGCGCTATTTCCACGTCCATCATCGCGGCGACGACGCAAAGCTGAAGTCTGCTGCTCAAGCGGCTGGATGACAACACGCTCTTCTTCTCGTGCTGCTTCCTCGGCAGCGAGCTTCTCGCGCATCTTTTCAACCAATCGTCCAAGCGCAAAACCAAGCTCTTTCAAGCCTTCGTGAGACGCGGTAGAAATCTCAAATACAGTCAATCCCATTTTCTCAAATTCACCGCGTACAAAATCAGCCAATTCTTTAGCTTCAGGCACATCTACTTTATTTAGCACAATAATGCGCGGACGCTCAGGAATTGGAATCGCACCCAACGGAAGCTCAAGTTTATCAGCGTATTGCGCAAGCTCATGCTCAAGAGCGTGGTAATCGCTAATTGGATCGCGATTTGGCTCCAGCGTTGCGCAATCAATTACATGCGCAATAATCTCTGTGCGCTCAATATGACGCAAAAACTCAAGACCTAAGCCTTTTCCTTCGGAAGCTCCTGGAATCAAGCCTGGAACGTCTGCAATTGTGTAGCGATAGTTGCCGAAGCTTACAACGCCTAGGTTTGGCACCAAAGTAGTAAACGGGTAATCAGCAATTTTCGGCTTAGCTGCACTAATTGAGGCAACTAAGCTTGATTTTCCTGCAGAAGGGAATCCAACTAAAGCTACGTCTGCGATAGACTTGAGTTCCAAAATTACGTCGCGTTCTTCGCCAGGCTCGCCTAAAAGCGCGAATCCTGGGGCACGACGAGTTTTGTTTGCGAGTGCTGCGTTGCCAAGACCGCCGGCACCCCCCTGCGCCACAACGAATTTGTCTCCAACATGTTGCAAATCCGCCAAAACTTCGCCAGGTCGCTTTTGAGAGCCTGCGGCACCGCGTGCTGTAAAAACAACAGTTCCAACAGGCACTGGAAGCACTAAGTCTGCACCTTTTGAACCATCTTTAGTGTCACCTAAGCCCATCGTACCGTTTTCTGCAGTGCGGTGAGGCATGAAGCGGTAGTCAAGTAAGCTGTTTGCGTTGCGATCAGCTACAAAAATAACGGAACCGCCGTCACCGCCATTACCGCCATTTGGGCCTGCTAATGGTTTGTACTTTTCGCGACGAACTCCGGCAGATCCGTTTCCACCATCTCCGCCTTTTACATGCACTGTTACGCGGTCTACAAAATCACTCATACTGCTACCTTACTCGAAGCTAAACACCTAAATTCTCGGGAACATGCGAGAACAAAAAAGCCGCACCGAACTGGGTGCGGCTTAAACGTTTTATCGCCGAGTTATTATCGTCGACTTATTGTTGAAGCACTTTGGCTTAGCTAAAATTCAGGCGGTAACAACGTCAACAACCTTGCGGTCGCGACGGATACCGAACTTCACATTGCCGTCCACCAAAGCGTACAGCGTGTGATCCTTGCCCAAAGCAACATTCTGACCTGCGTGGAACTTAGTGCCGCGCTGACGAACGATAATGTTGCCAGCCACTACAGCTTCACCGCCAAACTTCTTAACACCAAGATATTGCGCTTGTGAGTCGCGACCGTTGCGCGAGCTAGACGCACCCTTCTTATGTGCCATCTCACTGTCCTTTCAGGTTTATAACACCGTCAATCAGGCGATGGCCGTGATCTTGACGAGAGTCAACTTCTGACGATGACCCTTGCGACGAGCCACACCAGTCTTGTTCTTATACTTCATAATGCTAATCTTTGGACCTTTGGCTTCGTCATTCAAGACTTCTGCCTTCACCGTGATCTTAGCAAGATCCTTGGCGCTTAAGGTCACCTTAGCACCGTCAACAACGAGCGCGACCGGGAATTCCACGGTATCGCCCTTCTTTGCATCGAGACGGTTCACGAGAATGGCGTCGCCAACCTCGACCTTCTCTTGATGGCCACCGGCCTTCACAATCGCGTACATAATTCGTTCCTTAGCTCAATTGAAAGCTTACTTTTGCCTTGCGCACAGCAAAACGCGCGCGGCAAGACACCGACTATCAAAAATACACCTACCCATGTACTAACGTCAAGTCGCTAGATTCATGAGTCAATGCAGACAATATTCAATATTGTACTCAAGGCATATACTTAGTCACTATTCAGAGGCGCAATCATCATTTTCTGTAGTTTCTTGCGTAGTTTCCTGCGTAGCATCTTGCATAGGTTCTTGCGTAGTATCTTGCGCAGGTTCTTGCGCAGGTTCTTGCACAGGTTGCTCCGAAGTATACCCAGCAATCTCTTGCGTAGTATCCTCTAAATTATTTTCAATTAATTCTTCAGAAGTTTTATTCGCTTCACTAGTTTCCGCAACTTCACTAGTTTCAGCAGTTTCGCCAGCATCCGCAGTTTCGCCAGTTTCATCCGCCTTAGAAGATACAGACTCTTTGTCAGAATTCAAAAAATTGCTATACTGCGTTTCTTCTTCAGATTTATGAGCTGCGTCAGTAATTACAGATGCGGCAGCTATACGCGCTAACTTAGCTCTCACTTCCGCACTAGAACCCTGCTGCTTAACAGGAGCAGGCTGTTCCGTTGCACTTCCATGACCATACTTGTTTGTTTTAACAAAAGGATCTCCGCCCTTAAGCGCGTAAGGATCCGCATATTCCGAAGAAACAGTAGGCTCATCGTGCAAAATAAATCCACGTCCCTTGCACGTTGGACACTCTTCAGAGAACGCTTCAACTAAGCCTTGGCCAACGCGTTTACGTGTCATTTGCACAAGACCAAGAGACGTAACTTCAGCAACCTGATGCTTCGTGCGATCCCTAGCCAAGCATTCCAAAAGCCTACGCAAAACCAAATCGCGGTTCGCTGGCATAACCATATCGACATAATCGATCATGACCATGCCACCAATATCGCGCAAACGAAGCTGGCGCGCAATCTCTTCAGAAGCCTCCAAATTACAACGAGTAACCGTTTCTTCCAAAGACTTACCACGCCCAATAAATCGTCCAGTATTTACATCGATCGTAGTCATTGCTTCCGTACGGTCAATCACAATAGAGCCGCCAGCTGGCAAATAAACCTGACGCTCCATGCCCTTACGAAGCTGACTATCAATCTGCCACTTATCGAAAACGTCTTTGCCTTCATGCTCAGCAGGATCCCAATATTCAACCTTGCTGCGCAAATCTGGAGCCATCATCTCAAGATATTCATCAATTCGCTGACGCACTCCCTCGCCTTCAACAATAAGCTTTTGGAAGTCATCGTTGAAAATATCGCGCACAACACGAATTGCCACATCAGGCTCACCCTGTAACAGCTTAGGACGCTTTCCATGCAAGTATTCTTCGCGCTTAGCTTCAATGCGCTCCCACTGCTTAACAAGCGAATCTAAGTCTTTTTCAATCGACTCCTCGCTTGCACCGTCAGCAGCAGTACGAATAATAACGCCCATATCTTTTGGTGCAATCTTCGACACAATAGCGCGCAAACGCGAGCGCTCTCGATCTGAAAGCTTGCGGCTTACACCTGTCATACCGCCAGATGGCACAAGCACTAAGAAACGCCCTGCAAGAGTTACTTGCGAAGTCAATCGAGCACCCTTATGTCCAATTGGATCCTTAGTAACCTGCACAAGCACAGGATCGCCAGACTTAAACGCAAGCTCAATTCTACGAGGTTGACCTTCAAGACGAGCCATATCCCAATTAACTTCGCCTGCATAAAGCACGCCATTCCTGGCCTGACCAATATCTACGAATGCAGCTTCCATGCTTGGAAGTACGTTTTGAATGCGCCCAAGATAAATATTTCCAACAGTAGCAACTTCTTGAATATCAGAAACGTAATGTTCTACAAGAATATTGTCTTCAATAACGGAAATTTGCGTGTGGCGATCGCGCTCACGAACAACCATTAATCGTTCAACATTTTCGCGACGAGCAAGGAAATCTTGCTCCATAAGAAGGTTTTGACGGCTACGCTCACGCCTATTATCTCTACGGCGTTGGCGCTTTGCTTCAAGTCGCGTAGAGCCTTCAATATCCGTAATTTCGTCTATATACTGCTGCTTGCGCGAGCGGCGAGAAGTCAAGTCGTCTTCGTTCGCATTAGTGTAGTCGGATGACTCTTCCTGAGAAGACGCAGAATTTGCGTCATCAGAGGATTTAGAACGGCGGCGACGACGGCGACGCGTATAAAGAGTTTCTTCCTCATCTTGCTCACGAAGTTCTTCTGGATCTGGAATTAAATCGCGATCTTCTTGAGAGACTTCATCCAGACTTGTGCGTTTTGTGCGAGAATTCACGTCATCGTCAAGATCATTTGAAATATCAATGTCTAAATCGCGACTTCCATTGCGGCTTTCATTTCGATCAGTGCGAGAGCTACGACGGCGACGACGGCGACGCGTAATCATTATTTCATCGTCATCGTTGCCATTATTCGCATTATAATCGTCGTTTGTACCTCTGTTATCGCCTTCGTCACTGCTATTACGGCTATCTCTGTTATCTCTGCTATTGCTACCGCCTCTGCTGTCTACTGCACCGTTTTCATTTCGAGCGTCATCATCATTAGAGATGTTATTCGACATATTGCGACGATTAGAACGCCTATTCGAAGTATTTTCTGCAGATAAAATATCGCTAACATCAAGAGTTTCATCGATGCGCGTATCAATGGGAGCATAAACAATATTGTCGTATGCAAGATCCTCTTCAATTTGCTCAACTTCAGCTGCAGCACGTCGCTCAACAGCATTCAATCTGCGAGAACGGCGAGAACGCTGGCTTTTGCGAGTTTTTTCATCGCGATCATCTTGCGAATCCTGAAAATTCTTAGCGTACTCAGAATCTTGAGAATACATAGAATGACTTGTTTCACGCGATGTTTCACGACTATTCCCTCTGCCACTATCACGCTTTATTTCGCTTGAATTCTCGCGTCTTTCAGAACGAGACTTGCGTTCGCTACTATCACGACTATCACGAGAATCACGGCTATTGCGTCCACCGCGCCTTCCGCGAGAAATATCACGTAAATCATCGCGCAAATCATCATTCAAGCCATCACGCGAGTTGTCACGCAAGTCATTACGCGAACTGCTGCTTTCCTCGCTACGATCGTTCACTACCTTAGGAAGAACTGGCTCCTGGAATAGGAGCGAAGTTATTGGGCGCGATTTAACAACATGCGGCTCAGAATTCTTCGCACTAGAATCCTCAACTTTTAGTTCCATTGCTTCTCCAGCCGCACCGGCACCACGAGTAACTCGTCGACCGCGACGGCGACGCGTAACGCCAGAGCTTTGCTGCAAAGTATCACCGGCAGCCATATTACTTTCCGCAAAATCTGTAGATTGCATTATTCCGGACATTTCCGCAGAAGTAGCGGTTTTAGACACAGTTCTACTATTTTCAGCTTCAGATTCATTGAAGCGTTCTCTTATTATTCTGGGCACTATGCTCCTCACGAGACGCTGCATCGCCTCGCATCCCTGGCTTTAAGTTAAGCACGCACGTGCGCGAGCCACCCCAAAGCTCTCTACAAAGTCTAGCTGCGCGACAGCGGACGCCAGCCTCGGAAAACGCTCACGAGGGGATCGACGCCATCGATTGCCTGGCGGCTTGCAGTGCCACCGCTCTCTAGTATGCCATATTGCCGAGTCAAATATATGACTCGTTGAATATTAAAATTTGCATCGCTGTTTTTAAGCCAATTAGCAGTTACTAAAAATTCCAATAATTTCAAACTTATCCATAGCGCACATAAAAGTTGCGTATCTCTCCTATAGTTACAGCATAGGTTCGCACGCATGCAATTTGCGTGCGATTAACGAATTTTGGAGGCAAGAAATGGGCTTAATCAGCGCAATGCAAGGCTTTTGCGTAATTGGCATTGTTATTGCTGCAGGCTACGTTACTGCTCGCATGCGCGTTGGCGGTTCACAGGCTCAAATGGTCCTAAATCGCGTAAGTTTTTTCGTTTCCAGCCCTTGCTTAATGTTTGCAATACTTTCTAAAGAGCCTATTTTTGAGATTTTTCACTCTTCGATTTTTGTTGCATTCTTTTCTGCGATGATTGTTGGAGTTGCGTTCGTTCTGCTTAATCGCTTTTGCTTCCATCTTCCTGCAGCTGACTGCACTATAGGTGCTCTCAATTCTCTTTATTTAAATTCAAACAATATTGGCTTGCCGGTTGCGACTTATATTTTGGGAAATCCTGCGCTTGTTGCTCCGATTTTAGTTATGCAACAGGCTGTATTTACTCCTGTTGGTTTGACTGTTTTCGACATTACAACTACTGGGAAATGTTCGCTTAAGCGCATCGCTCAGCAGCCTTTAAAACAACCACTTTTAATTGGTTCGCTTGGGGGAATTATTATTTCTGCAATTTCCGCAAAAGTTGGCTACTTCCCTGTTCCTAATTTTCTTTACGATCCAATTAAGATGATTGGCGATTCTGCAGTTCCAATGATTTTAATGGCTTTTGGAATGTCGCTTTACGGCAGCAAGCCTTTGCAAAAAGATTCTAATCGCGCTGCTATTGCCACGGTTGCTGTGTTAAAAAATCTTATTATGCCTGCAATTGCGTTTTTGCTAGCTTATTTTGTGATGGGTTTCCGCGGGGCGACTTTGTATGCGTGCGTTGTGTTAGCTGCTCTTCCAACTGGTCAAAACGTTTACAATTATGCTGCGCGCTACAACGTCGGCTTAAGTTTTGCGCGCGACGGCATACTGTTTTCTACTGTCACTAGCCCAATTTGCATAGCCGTAATTGCCGCAATTTTGGGATGATTTCGTGCGCAGTTTATGCCGCCTACGCGCGCAATGCTGCGCTCAGGCAGGTCGGAGCGCACACAAAACACAACCCAGTTTCTAAAACCCAACCACACAAACCTGCCCTACCTTCGTCAATCGAGACGAAGGCAGACCTCGCTTGCGTTGAAAGCACACCGTGCTTTCAACCCTAAGCAAGCTCGGCGCTCCGAGTTGCTTTAGCTCGCGCTGTGCTGCGCTCAAGCATGTCGGAGCGCTAACTCATCAAGGCGCGCACGGAAAGACGGCCAATCCGTGCGCATTGCCGTAAGCAGCTTCAGCTTAGGCACGTCGTCAATCGGCACCCACTTAATTTCCATACTCTCGTCGTCGTGCGCGCAAGGATCCACACTATGCCCCGGCTTTTCAAACGCAAAAACCGTTGTATAACACCAGTTTCCGTGATCCTCGCGGTAAGCTCCAACAACTTCAATATCTCCCGAAGTAATATTTGCTTCCTCGAAAGACTCACGCAATGCGCCCTCAATCGCGCTTTCTCCATCGGAAATTGCGCCACCAGGGATGCCCCAAGTGCCACCTTCAGCGCTCCAAAGCGCGCGATGTTGCATCACAACGTGCGTCACGCGACCAGTTTCGGCATCTCGCCTAGCAAGCAGAACTCCAGCAGCACCGTTATGACCCCAATGCCTGCGACCACAATCGCAATGCACCCAGCCATCTCCCGGCTGATGCACATTTTCTTTAGGCACTTCCGTGGAAGTCGGATCATTCTTTTCGCCAGTTTCTTCCAAGCTTTCCTTATTCCACAAATCCGGCCAAGCGTATCCAAACTCTGAAACCATTTGTCTCAGCAGCGGCAAGCTGATTCCAAGAACACCGTGAGGATCTCCATTAATGCTTTCAATAAAAGCTCCGCCAAAACCTTCTAGTGTAAAGGATCCTGCAACTTCTAGAGGTTCACCAGTTGCTACATACGCGCGAATTTCCGCGTCACTCATTTGCGCAAAAGTTACGCTTGCATGGCTTGTTTTGCAAATAGTTTTGCCGGTTTTTGCGTCGATTAAGCAGTGGCCAGTCCACAATTGTCCTGTTTTTCCGCTCATCTGCTTGATTCTCTCAAATGCCACTTCGGGAGTATGCGGCTTTCCGTAGCACTCACCATCGAGTAAGAACATGGAATCGCAGCCAACAATCAGCACACCGCTACAATCATGAGAAGATTTATTTGTATATGCAAAATCGTGAATATCGAAAGTTTTTGTAGGAACAGTAACGCCTGAAAAATCGCGAGTTTGCGCCGTATCTACGTTATGCGTTACGTCTGATTGCGAATCGCTTGCTAAAGCATTACCAGCAGATTTCGCAGTTTCTGCAAGTTCAGAAGATTCAGTTTCAGCTTCCAGCGGATACCCCACAACTAAATCGCCACTAGCCGAAGCAGCCGTATCCGCCACACGTTTCCACGCATGGTACACAGCTTGAGCTTTTGCGCGAGCCAAAATAGAAACTCGCTGCTCAACACTCAACTGCTCAACGCTTGCACCTCGCTCACTAACGGCATCACGCAAAGCCGCCGGCTCATCCACTTCGCTTACGTGAATTACCGAAATCACGCCAGCCGCCGCCAAAACCGCTCTACGCGAAGGAGACTGCGAGGCTAAAATCAACGAAACTGTCATACCTTACCCTTCCCTTTTACAACTTCACACAACTTATTCGCGAGTTATTGCAACGCCAGTAGAATCAACAGGCACGTGCAAAACGCGCCAGCCCGTACGCGAAAGCCACGGCTCGGCAATTGCGTCGATTTTTTGAGCTGCACTCTTGTTATACTCGGCATCTCCTGCATAAAATACAGCAACGCACGATCCTGCTCCCGAAATCGCTGCAGCAAAACCATGCTCGCGCAACGTTTCCACTAGCTTCCACGAATCTTTCATAAGATTTGCACGATACGTTTGATGAAGAGCATCTTGAGTTGCTGCAAAAAGTAGCGCATTTCGCGAAATATCAGATTTTACTGTGCATAATTTATTTTCAGAATCGCTATTTAACTCACCAAAAGCAACCGGAAGCATTGCAGCTCGCGACACGTTAAATATTGCGTCACCATACGGCACTTTTGCCGGAAGCGCGCGCCTAGCAAGCTCTGTAGAAAGCTCGAAATCAGGAACGAATACCGACACAGAAATATCTTGCGAAACTTTGTATCGCACAGTATGAAAACCGGTAGAAAGCGGAGCTTCGCAATCTCCAGCCACGCGCACAGAACCTTTACCTTCCCCAGCATCAAGCTTCCAGCTCATCGTCAAACCGCCAAAAACTGCAGGAGCAACATTGTCTGGATGACCTTCAATTGCGGCCGCGATTTCGAAAATTGCTTCACGATTAAGCTCACCTTCGTGCGCAAAAGCCCAAGCAGCAGCAACAGCAGCAACAATCGCTTCTGCAGAAGAGCCCATACCGCGCGCTTGCGGAATCCGATTATGCGCTTCTAACGTAAATCGCAAGTTTGGCAGACCAAATATTTTGCAAGCTTTGCGAAAAGTCGCTACAACTAGATGCGTTTCATCTTTTGGAAGCGTATCCTCGCCTTCGCCGTGAATAATTACGCGCACGTTTCCAGCATAATCGAGCGAATCAAGCGAATTTTTAGAACGATTATCATCCAGAGTAAAAACTAAAGAATCCGCATAATCAAGCGCAATACCGGCTGCATCAAACCCAGAACCAAGATTTGCGCTAGTTGCTGGCACGCGCACGGAAACACTGTTACATACTGGCTTCATACGATCACCTGCAGCTTTTCACTTTATAACACGCAAAACTAGCGGCTTTTCGCACACAACGTCCAACTTCTGCAAATCCTCGCAAATAGCTTGAACCTCAGCTTCCGAACATTCGCTCACAAGCACGCGCACACTGCCAGGTCCACCAAGACCGCACTGTGGACAATCCGAATCACCTTCAGTCTGCGCATACTGCGCTTCACAAGCCGAAGCCAAACGCTCAGCTGCAACGCCATGATCTGCAAAAACATCCATAACTTCGCTGCACAAAGCCAAAGAAGTATCTTCCATATTGCAACGAATCACAAAATCTGCTCTGGTCTGCTCGCTAGAAGCCGGCACATACTTGTTGTACATTGGCACGCCAAAACCTGCGCATCCACGCACAAGATTTCGAGCAGCACTAACAACATCTCCAACAACAGCACTTGCAGTTGGAGCGCCGCCGGCACCGCGTCCGTAGAACATCAAATCATCTGCAGCCTGCGCCTTCACAAATACAGCATTAAAACTGCCATGAACCGATGCCAAAGGATGCTCCGCGCCAACAAGCGCCGGATACACACTAACGCTTACGCCGCCATCTGAGTTTGATTCGCTGTCGCAATGCCTTTCAACTGCTGCAAGTAGCTTAATTACACGTTTTTCCGCGCTCGCTGCAGCAATATCTTCAGAGTCAATCGCGCTAATTCCTTCAACAGAAACATCGTCAATACTTACCGGCATTTGGAATGCGAGAGTTGCAAGAATCGCAGCTTTATTTGCCGCATCGAAACCTTCAACATCTCCAGTCGGATCTGCCTCAGCATAACCCTTTTCTTGAGCTGCGCGTAAAGCCGAGTCAAAATCAAGTCCGCGCACAGTCATTTCGTCAAGAATATAGTTGGTAGTTCCGTTTACGATTCCAAAAATTTGCGTAATTTCGTCGCCAATAAGTGACTCTCGAAGCGGTCGAACAATAGGAATCGCTCCTGCTACAGCCGCCTCAAAGTACAAATCAACTCCGTGACTTTCTGCACACTCGTATAATTCCGGACCAAACTTCGCAAGCAACGCTTTATTTGCAGTAACAACAGATTTTCCGTGGCATAGCGCACTTTTTACAAAAGTATGAGCCGGCTCAAGTCCGCCAATAAGCTCGATTACAATATCAACATCTTCGCGGGTGCACAAAGAGGCAGTGTCTGTAGTTAGCAAATCACGCTTAATCCAAGAAGCGTCAACTTCTTCCGGATGCAAGCACGCAACTCCTGCAAGCTCAATATTTGCACCAATTCTAGCCGCAAGCTCTTCACCTTGCTCAACTATAAGTCGCGCTGTTTGCGAACCGACTGTTCCGGCACCAAGCAATCCAACGCGAATAGTTTTATTGGCTAATTTTTTGCTTAACATATAACTCGCCTCCTTAAGTCATAAATTTTGAATTTTTGTTTTTCGTTACGAAAAATAGCAGTTACGAAAAAAGCATCATCACATTAAGAATCACAGAAATAATCAAAAATGCAATTACACCTACGGTTCCATAAAGTGATTTCAAATTATTTTCCTTAGGCAATTCCAAAGGCGCATCAAAGAAAACTAAATATCGGCGACTACGAGCAAGTAACACTATTCCAACTACAAGCACTGCAAACACAAATATGCTATATAATCCAGCTAGCACAAATCCAGAAGGCAAATCCATTAACTCTTTATTCGATAATTTGTCAATTTCTATAACATTCCCGTTTGCATCTGTCATCTGTTTTAGTAACCATAAAGCAACAACGCTTCCTTGGAAGTTCACAATCATGTGAAGAAATATGCTGTAACGCAATTTAGAAGTGCGTACGTACATGTACCCGAGAATAAGCCCAAGCCCGAAAGCGTAGAAAAATTGGAATATATTCATGTGGAATAATGCAAAAGCTAAAGCAGAGAACACAATTGCTTTCTTTTCGCCATACACACGCAATCGAGAAAGTATTTGCTTTCTAAAAAACCATTCTTCCATAATAGGAGCAAGAATCACTACGAACACAAACGTTTCCCACATATTTCCAGACACAATAGTCTCTGAAATGCGATTTTCTGCTTTACCGTCTGTAATAATTGAAGCTAATGTTGTACCAATTAAGTTTCCTCCATACATAACTGGCACACTAACTGCGTAGAATCCCAAAAATTGACGCAAAGACATAGAAAATTCACGCGACGCAAGAGTTGGTACTGCTCGCATAATCAGCATTGCAATAGGAAGCGCTATTAAATATTGCGCAATGTCAGACACTAATATTGTTGCAATAGATTTTTCTAAAAATTCTTTAGGCAAAAAATACGGAAAACACATACCTAATGCATATGCAGCAGCAATCCACACAACCATGAACATGCATAATGACATTCCAATAGTTCCCTGCCGCTTTCGCGCCAACAAATATGTGTCGTCATGTTGTATCTCTTGCATACTCATTCCTTTTGTTATTCTTTACGCTTTATTGTGATTTTTCGCTTTTTATTTGACGTGTGCTACGTTTGCGCTGCTTGCGCTACTCGCACTATTCACACTTACTTAAGCACACCCTCAATAAGCTTCGTAATTAAATCGCCATAGCTTATTCCGGTTGCTTCCCAAGCTTTTGGATACATGGAGATTGGCGTAAACCCAGGCATTGTATTGATTTCGTTGATCATCACATGACCTTCAGGAGTCACGAACGAATCAACACGGCTTAATCCTCTACCGTCTGCTGCTTTGAATGCTGCGAGCGCTGTTTTACGCACGAGCTCCAAAGTTTCCGCAGGAAGATCTGCTGGAACTTCCACGTGCGAAGCCGCGGAATCCATGTATTTGCTATCAAAATCGTAGAACTGATCTTCGCCAGCCTGACGCTTGTCTAACACAATTTCACCTGGCAAACTTACTTTCGGCTCCTCGCCATCGCGAGCTGCAAGAACCGCACACTCGATCTCGCGCGCGTTAATTCCTTGCTCTACTAGCACTCGCCAATCGTGCTTCGAAGCTTCAAAAACGGCTTGTGCTAAAGCCTTAGCATCATGCGATTCCACTTTTGTTACGCCAAAACTAGATCCTGCACGGCTTGGTTTTACAAAAAGCGGATACTCGAGTTTTGCTGCCTCAACTTGCGCAAGCATTTCGTTTGCGTACGCAGCAAAGCGATTCGTCGAGTCACTTGCAAATTTTCTAGCATCCAACGCAATTCCTGGAGCGACATCAATTCCGGCAGCCTTAAACAGTTGCTTTGCGTAGTATTTATCCATGCATGCAGCCGAAGCCAACACTCCGCAACCGACGTACGGCACTTGCATCATTTCTAGCAAACCTTGCAAAGTGCCATCTTCACCGTTTGGACCATGAAGAACTGGGAAAACAGCGTCGATATGACCTAAACTTTCAAGCGTGTCGTCCGCTTTTCGCACCAAGAATCCGTCTGCACCCTTTGCAGGGTCAAGCACAACATCGCGCGTTCCAGCGGTTTTTGTGATTACTGGCAACTCGCCTTCTTCCATGCGGAAGTTACGAGGATCTTCACCACCAACAATCCATTCGCCTTGTTTTGTGATTGCGATCCGCACAATGTCAAAACGATTTTCGTCTACAGCACTGAGCACTCCAGCAGCAGATATGCAAGAAATCGAATGTTCGTCTGCCTTACCGCCATACAAGAACACTACACGCTTTTTCGTCATTTTTTTCCTTTATATATTTTTGAATTATTCTAATTATTTTGGATTAGTTTTGATTATTTTCGCAAACGCTACTTACTCTTCGCAAACGTCGTCGTCGAAAAGCATTGCGAGCATTTCTTGGCAGGAAATTCCTTCTTCAAGCACGCGAGCCATTGCACTTGCAAGCGGAGTTGCAACACCCAAACGCTTGCCCATTGCAACTACTGCACTTGTGGTTGGCACGCCTTCTGCAACACCATTGCTCACGGCAGTTGCTTCTTCAACGCTCATGCCTTTTCCAAGATTTGCACCGAAAGTATAGTTGCGGCTTAGAGGAGATCCACAAGTTGCAACTAAATCACCAAAGCCAGCAAGACCTGCAAAAGTGCGCGAATCTGCGCCTTCTGCTACGCCCAATGCCGTCAATTCTGCCAAACCGCGCGTTTCAATCATAGCCGCCGTATTTTCGCCATATCCTGCGCCTCGAGCCATACCAACTGCGAGCGCAACCACGTTTTTAAGCGAGCCACACATTTCTACGCCGATTACGTCTGTTGACACAAATGCTTTAAAGTAGCTGTTTGAGCATGCTTTTGCAACTACTTCTGCCTGAGATTTTTCTGCGCAAGCAACTACTGCTGCAGCCGGGTGGCGAGATGCAACTTCCTTGCTCAAGTTTGGTCCGGAAAGTGCAGCAAAACGGTTACGCGGTAAGTTCAAAGCTTCGCACACAACTTCATCCATACGTTTGCCGGTTGTGCGCTCAATGCCTTTCATAAGCGAAACAACGATCGCATTTTGTGGAATCAAACCCACAAAACCTTCCAACGCAACGCGAGCAAACTGTGCCGCAATCGCCACGACTACAATATCCGCATTCGCAACAGCCTCTGCTCGATCCCCAGTTGCAGTCATGTTTTCTGGAAGTTTTTCTACGCTAGGCAGACGCACGCCATTATGATGATGATCGCGAATTCCTTCAACAATTTCCGGCTCTATTGCCCACATTGTCACTTGATTTCCTGCATCCGCAAGTACTTGTCCAAACGCAGTTCCCCAAGCACCAGCACCCAACACCGTAACGTTCATGTTTTACGTCCTGCCTTTCGGTTGTGAGTTTTATAAGCTACTGTATAGCTATTTATTTGTAATCACACTATTACATAATTCTACACATGCCGCTTTACGGGATTTTTAAAAGATACTTTATTTTATTCTTCTGTATATTTTTTATTCTTCCGTAACGCGTTTCATCTGCCTGTAATCGAAGTATCCTGCAGGAGATTTTTCTCCACGAATTTCTTCCATAATCTGCGTCATACGCACACGCACGCGACGAGCCAACTCTTCAGCAGATTCAAGAGGAGGTAGCTCTCCCCAATTTTCACTCCCCTTTAGCAAGTCAGCATAATCGAGTTGGGTATCGTAGCACATTACAACATTTTTCTTTGGCCATGGCCACCAGTGGTTAATGCTTGCTGCGCCCCATGTAACCGCGCAAAATAGCGGAATCTGATGTCCGAGTCTGCGCGATGCTTCGAGAGCAATTATACCAATTCCGGGCTTCATGCTCATAGGCCATTTTTTAGGATCGCGCGTAACTGTTCCTTCAGGCCATACACTTAAAGGTCTGCCATTGGTGAGGATTTTAATAGATTCTTCTTCTATTTCTCGCGCTTTTCCGCTTCTGCGAGGAACCGGCTGCATGCCTACAAGTTGGAACCATTTGCCTAAGATTGGCCAGTGAGCGAGTTCCGCTTTTGCCATGTAGCGCGGACGACGACCTTGGTGGAATAGTGCAGTCATAGGTATGAAAACGTCAAACATCGTCACGTGTGTGCAAGCTGTAATAAACACGCCTTCTTCTGGCACGTTTTCCAATCCCCACGCCTTTACTTTGCAGCGCGAACGCAATACGCGCGACGTTCCTTCGAGCAGTCTTTCGGCGGCTTTAGGATTTTGCGCGTCAATTTCTACCTGATTTGGCTTGCGTTTTCCTGTCGGATAGTAATACGTTGGGTCAACTAAATTGTGTTTACTTGCTAAAAGCTTTACTTGCTCATCACTGAGTGGTTTTACTGCACTTCTTGGCGAAGGTTTTCCTTTTGATACCATGCTTTCTATTGTGCAGCATGCTATAAACCTACGCTACGACCTACTTTTGCAATCAACCCATGTTTAGGAGAGCACGCCCAAGCGAGCACAAAGAGAGCGGTTGCTACGAGCACAATTGTTCCGCCCGTTGCTGTATCAAAGCTCCACGAAATATACATTCCAACAATCGAAGAAACGCAACCAATAACAGGAGCTAAAACCATCATCCTAGATAGCCGATCAGTAAGCAGTCGCGCAGTTGCAGCAGGAGTCACAAGCAGAGCAAGCACAAGCACGTTTCCAATAATTTGCACGGAAACAACTACAGCGATAGCCACTAACACGTACAACATTCCATCTAGCCATGCAACCGGCAATCCCATTGCGCGCGAAGTTTCTCGATCCATCGATACGCAAACAAGCTCTTTGTGGAACATGCATAATATAGCCAAAATAATCAAACCAGTAATAGCAACAACAGCAATATCTGAATCAGGAATACCTGTAATCGAGCCAAACAAGAAGGATTCTAAGGATCCAGCGTAGCCAGATGCTTTAGAAATAATCACAATTCCAAGAGCAAAAGCAGATACGAAAAATACGCCAATAAATGAGTCTTCGCGAAGCCTACGGTTTTGGCTAAAAATAGATACGATTAGCGCGGTTGCAACTCCTGCGAGTGCTCCTCCAAATAGCAGATTTCCTTGCAATACGAAGGCTATAGCAAGTCCTGGGAATACTGAGTGAGCTACAGCATCTCCAATAAACGCCATTCCTCTAAGCACTACATAGCATCCAACTACACCACAAATTACGCTAGAAAGGCACGCTACAATAAGTGCTTTTAGCAAAAACCAAAGGTCCGGATTTGTTAAATCTTGTATAAATTCTATTGGAGATAACATTACTCTTTTACCACACTTTCCTTACCAATTACGCGCTCAACTGCTTTAATAAGCGGATTTTGCGGAGCTACGTGGAAGGTTTGTACCCACTGTTCTGTTTGCAAATTTTGCGGATCGTCGTCGCCCACAATAGTGCCATCAAATAGCATTATTCTCGAGCATGAGTTAATTGAGCCAATAATATCGTGTGAGCTCATGAGAATTGCTTCACCAGAAGCAGACAATTTCAAGAACAAATCGGTAAGCAGCTCCTGAGTAGGCATATCGAGTCCAGTAAACGGTTCGTCGAGCAAAAGTAAACGCGGCTCTCCAGCTAATGCTCTAGCAACAAGCACGCGTTGCCGCTGGCCTCCAGAAAGTTCTCCAATCGTGCGATCTTGGAAATCAGTCATTCCTGTGCGTTCAAGCGAGTTTAATGCGATCTCGTAATCTTCTTTTTTAGCGCGGCGAACGTAACCAATATGACGAATCCTACCCATCATCACTACATCTAAAACAGAAAGTGGGAAATCCCACGCAATATCGTGACGTTGTGGCACATACCCAACGTAAGATACGCGAGAATTAAGTTTTGCACCTTCCATATGAGGAGCACGCACTTCGAGTTTTCCAGTATGTGGAATCAAACCCATAATTGCACGAAATAGCGTTGTTTTACCGGCACCGTTTGCACCAAGCAATCCCACAAATTCGCCACTATTAATGGTAAAAGAAACGTCTTTTACCACAGCGCGATTCCCGTACGAAATATTCAAATTGTGTGCGCAAATTACTGCATTTTCTTCCATATTTACTACCTTTAACACTTTCACTTCAAACATTTCGCTAAAGAATCCGCGTTAGCTCGCATCATATCCGCGTAAGTTCGCACATTTGCGTCGAAAGCGTCACCATAAATTGGGCAAACTTTCACATGCGCTTCAGACGCAAGCTCTTTAAGCACAGACGAGCGAGAAATTAAATTCGGCTCTAAAAACACTGCAGGGATTTCCAAGTCGCGCAAAATTTGCGAAAGTCTGCGCCTATCTTGCACGCTTGGCTCGCTTGAAGGGTTGATTGTTACAAATCCCGCAATATTTACGCCATAAGCTTTACCTAAGTATGCAAAAGCGTCATGCGTTGTAACCAAGTTGCGACGCTCTTTTGGAATTGACGCCACTTTTTGCCTCATATACGCGTCTACATCTAATAGCTTGTTAATGTATCGGTCCGCATTTGCGCGATATTTGCGAGCATTTTTAGGATCGACTTCACACAAGCGGTCAGCTATTGTGCGCACATAAGCAATTCCGTTTTTCACTGACTGCCATAAATGCGGATCAATATCTCCGTGAACATGTTTTCCAAGAACAGCTTGTGGAAGTTGATAGATTTTCTGCCGTGCAAATCCAAGGAATCTATAGCCTTGTTCAGCTGGAATTTCTTTTAAAGCATTAGTCGGCACTTCTACTACTACATCTCGCGGCTCATAATACACGCGCTTTGGTGCAACCGACCGCTTTTCTTGCAAAGTGTCAACTCTGTACAAAAATCCGCGTTTAGCTAAATCGTAAGCCAAATCTGCATGGCCTTGATTCAAAACTACACTAGCTCCACGCTTTTTCGCTAATTTCTGCGCGTTAATGCCAACAGCAAAACGCATAGTTGCGTTTCCTAAACTTGCAACCCTCTCGTTTTGAGCATTGAGCATATCTGCGTGAAAACCGAGAGTATATTCTCCTGGCTTACTAAAAGCCCAACTTAAATGCGTGTGCGCGTCCGCAGGCAAATCCACATGATCTTCATCGTTAATTCCGTTTGCTGAATTAACGTAAGTTTCTACACTTCCAAAAGTGCCAGTAAGGTAAGCGAAAAGCGAACCAGGACCAGTTACTTTAGTTGCAGTTAAGCGGATCCTGTCCGAACGCTTCATGTTGTATGCTTTTGGCTTTATTACAGTAGCGCGTCCTTCTTTCGTTACAGTGGAAGGCGCGTTTGATTGCGAAGATTGAGAAACCTGAGAAGACTGCGACTTATCAGATTTCTCTTGAGATTTTTGTTGCTCTTTAGTATCTTCAGCTTCCTCAACCGTCTGCGAAGTTTGGCGTTCTGTAGCAAGACCAAGCCAAATAGTGTCCAACGACACATCTTCGACCATTGGAATAATATCCGCCGCATGTTTCACGCTTTCTTCAGCAAGTTGCACATTCGGCACGCCTTTTCGCAAATTCGCATCTAAAGCAGTAATAACACCATGCTCCTCAAGCATCATGTAATTACTAAAAGCCACGTCCGCATACACAACATCTCTGATTGAACGCAATCGCGGCTCGTAAGAGTGCGGATCTGCATTATCAGGTACGATTGAACTCACATTTGCAGCATCCCCTGCTACATTCGCCACCATATCACGCAAAACGCCTGTAGTTGTAACTACATTAATGCGACCATCGCGATGTCCTGCACGATTCCCATTAGCACTACCACAAGCAGAAAGCGGCAAAATAAGCGCGACGACTGCAATTGCACCAATCGAAGAAAACAAAGTTTGCTTTACTCTTCTGGGCCTATGAATCACCCTTACACACTCCTACTACTAATAGCGCAACAGCCAGTTGAAGTTAATAAGTCCGCGATTGTAGAGATACCAAATTCCTGCACCCAAAACGCCAAGCACAGCAATAATTCCACCAGCAAGAAGCGAATAAGCAAGTAAAGGATTTCGCTTAAATAATCCTGTTACACCTTTTGCTTCAGACTTCACAACATCGTCATTATCGTTCAACTTCTGTCGGTACAAACTTTTAGCAAGCCTCTTGTTACTAATTTTTGAAACAAGACCTTTATGCTTTTTAGCTTTTCTTGGCAATTGTTTTCCAGAGTGTGAATTATTTGATCCAAAACCACGACCACCAACAAAAGAATTTCCGCCACCGACAAAACCGATTCCACGGCTGCCATGATTGCCGCCAGAATGAGGCAAATTAGCAGGTTTTGCTGGATTATGAGGTGCAGAAGGTCCACCTTTTTTGCTTTTGGTGTCCTTTTCTTCATTGTTTTCAACACCGCCAGCAGAGCCCATTGGTGTTTCTTGTGGATCTACACCAACAGCAACGTGAATATTGCGAGTTACTGTAGAATTTCCGTCAGAAGCTTGGAATTGCAATGTGTAATATCCAGGTTTGTCGAAATCCCAATTCGCATGAGCATGCGTATTTGCAGGTATTGTATAATCTGCTGCTCCTTGAGTGGAGAAAATCTCTTGATCTCCGCCGCCCAAACCTCCAAACATCCAAACGCGTACGTTTCCAGGACCTTCAACTCCTGTTAGGCTCAATTGAGTTGGCTTATGAGGATTCATAGACTGATTATTCCAACCCATCCATGGCACACCATCAATTTGTGTTTGCGGTATACGATACACGCCGTTAGTTTTACCAGCATCACCAACTGCGAATACAACTGTATCCGGGTCTCTAAAGACGTGGCTTCCTGTCACATCTTCTTGCACAGCCATATCAACTTTATTTGAATCGCCAGTATATACAGCAATATCAACATGACCGTGGTCTATAACGAGTTTGTCACCCTTGATGTCTTTGAACTTTGTCGAAGTAGATTGCTGACTTTGAGAATCTTGCTTTCCGCTTTTCGCGTTATGTTCCCCATGAATAAGACCACCGTTATTACTTCCAAAAAGTCCTCTATTACTTCCAAGAAGTCCTTGTTGTTGCATTTTTGCTCCAGGCCATGGAGTCACATACACAGTGTTGTTGTTACCGTTAATGAAGAAAGATCCGTTACTTTGTTGCACATTAATACTGTGATCCTCACTTTGAGAATCGTCATTATCATCTGAATCTTCTTCGTCATCTTCACCATCTTCATCACCATCAAAAGATGCGCCATCATAATCAGCAAAATCCCCAGCTGTTACATCATGATTAGTGACGTGGAATGTATAGACTTGCTCAGAACTTTGCTCCTCGTCACCAACGGTAGTAGTAGCCTTCATTTTTAACTTGTACACACCAGGACGGTTAAAAGACCAATACATGTGAGAATGCTTGCCACCAGTCTCAGTGATGTCAACATCTTTCGGCCATCCGTCAACAGAACCAAGCATTTTCTCATAATCGTCACCGCTGCGAGTATACATAAAAACTTCGCCGTTGTGGGGTGCTTCGATACCAGTTAATGACAGTTTGACTGTTGGGTTAACTTTTGTAGAACCAGCTCCCTCATATAACGGTCTAGTATCTAAACCAGGCCATAATGCACCAGTATTTCCAGCTCCAGATTGATCAAAGAACCAGACTACACCTTCGCGAGTTGTTGCGTAGATTTCTTTTATTACCGAATTGTTCTCATCTTTGGAAAGCTGCATGATGTTTTTAGAACCGACTTCAAAAATAAGTCGATTCGTATCGTAACGAGTGCCATCATGATCTTCACTTTCAAACGCATCTCCCAAGGTGCCTAATACTATGCGCCTGCTTGTAGCATCAAAGAAAGTTGCAAAAACGTCAGTATGACCTTTATATGCATGGCACATTACAGCTTTACTATCAGCCGCAGGTTGTGAAGCAGTTTTATCTAAGCGAGCAGCCGTACACGCTTTAAAATTAGCTTGCTTTATTGCGTCAAAATCTTTAGAAGATTTCTTTCCGCTTACAACAGTTGCGTCACTGCCATTGTCAGCAAAAGCTGCGGGAGTTCCCATCATCATGCCACACAAGCACACGCCCACCAACAAAGCGCGAGATAGTTTCTTTATACTATTACGAACCATTTTCGTCACACCATTATTTCCACTGAGTACCATCAGATTGCATATTGTCTGATTGAGAATATTGAGAATTATTAATTGGTGACATCACTGTCGTTTCTTGATCACGCACTAGATTTGACAAAGTACTGTCGCCATTTGCATTATTCACAAAATTTGCATTATTTGCATACTGTTGATTAGCTTGTGCAGAAACTTGCTTAGCAAGCGCAAGATTTCGTGCTTTCTTACTTTTAACTACAGCTATTAGCACAAAAATCACAATAATTACGGCAATAATAGCAACAAAAATACCTACGATTTGAAGAACTAGAGCTGTATCGTCACTTTTCTCAGATACTTTGTGAGAATGCTTATGCTGGTTGCGAAGGAGTTTGTGATGATTGTTAGTTTCATCTTTTGTGGCTTCATCGTTGTCTTCTTCATCTTGATCCTCTTCGTCGCCTTCGCTGCCACTTGCTCCAGCAGCAGCGCCCGCACCTAAAGCAGCATTAGGATCGGTATTATCTCCAACTGCAAAATTAAGAACACGCGTATCGCTTACAGCGCGTCCGTTTTTAAGCTTTCCTGAAAAAGTAAGCTTCACATGATAAATTCCAGGCTTAGAAAACACCCAATTCACGTGAGTATGAGCGTTAGTTTCAATCCAGCTGTTTTGCGGATAACCTTTAGTACTATCCCAAAGCTGCTGTGGATTGTTATTGCCATTTTCTAAGTAAACATGCAATTTGCCTGGACCACTTACTCCTTCAAGCGAAAGGTTTGCACCACGATCGAGCTCGTTAAGCACGCCACCTTCCTGCGTATTCCAACCAAGCCACGGCACATCAGGATTCTGAGTTTGTGGAATAACATACAGCTTCGTTCCAGGCTTTTCGCCAATAAAACTGTAGGCAGCGTCATCAGGCATAGGAATTATTGAATTGCCACCTAATTTAAATACCACATTTTCTGGGTCTCGCCACACTGGTTCATCACCAGTATCATCGCGAATCTTCAATTTCCATTTGCCGTCGATTAGCGTTGGTCCAAAATCAGCATGACCTGCTTGAATCATAACTGGCTGATTGCCTTCAGTGGCATAAGCAGTTTCTTGCATTGGATTTGGTGCACATAAAGATGCAACCAAAGTTACTAAAGAAAATATGAGCGCAAGCAACGCAGTAGAATATGCATGCTTTCGTTTTACTTGCAATGTTTCATTTTGTTTGTAATTCATCATTTAAACTTTCTAGTAATAATACGAATACTATTTACAACAATTTCAATCTAGGACGTACCAAAGCACCGCATGCACCAGTTATTGTGCATAAGCCGACGCTCGCACCTGAAGCTGCAACCGCAACCCACTTAGTCGAGGAACTATCACCTTTTGTATCATCTGAATCATCTTCATACGCTTCATCAGATTCTTCGTTGTATTGCCTTGCACCTTGCAAAGCATGGTGTTCAGTATTCTTAACAAAATCAGGGTTATTGACAGAACTATTTTTGGACTTATTGCCAGAATTATTATCTGTTCTCACGAAATTACGAATAGTCTGTCCACTTTTCTTAGAGCTCTTGTTCTTAGTATGAGTTCCGCCAGAAGTTCGTCGCGATGAATTATGTAACGATGTTCCGCTTGAATTTTCTGTTCTTGTAAAAGAACTAGAACCAGAACTAGCACCACTTTGCGTATTATTTTTAGAATTATTCTTACGATTAGTGCGGTTAGTCTTATTGCGATTCTTCTTTGTGCGCTTGAATTTTCTGTTGGATTTCTTAAAGAAATTAGATTCGAATTGGAATCCACCATTAGAGCTAGATCCGAATAGTCCAGAATTTGCAGCACCGCCGAATACGCCTTTCAAAAAGTTCTTTCCACCAGCGAAATGCTTAGTCTTATTTTTGCGCTTATTATGACGCTTCTCATGGTGCTTTTTCCCGTGAGGGTTCTCATCATCTTCAGAATCAGAACCACTTTGATCATCATCGCCATCATGGTTATGAGAGTGAGGAACACCTTTCATCTCAATAACATAATCGCAAAACTCATCAAACATTTTATTACGGTAAAGTTCACCGTTCTTTAAAACTAAGGAAGGACGAATCGTTGCACCTTGCATTGACGCATCAAGTTTTAGCTCCAACTTGCTGCTTGCAGCACCCGGAATGCGCTTAAATTCGCTTTCTCCTTCCTTTTTCATCAACCAAACATAATCTTTGACAATGGAAGTTACTGGACTTGTCGGATCGTCAATTGGCGCACCGGTAACACCGTCGGTTGCAACATGAGGGTTAAGCAATACTGTTTTCGCGTGTAAAGTATCCCCTGGTTTGAAACGCTTATAAGGAGCAATTGCTTTTACTACAGGATGTCCGTCGGCACCGTGATCTTCAACGGCGATGGTTGCAGACGCAGTATCTTTGCCAACTTGCGTTTCACCTTCAGTTGCGTGAGCATACACTTTCATCTTGTTCATTGCAGGCTCAGCCGGAAGCTGCAATCTCTCAGCAAAAAGAGTGGTTCCATACGCGTCAGGACCTTCGTCAGCACGCACATATCTCCACTCAATACGAGCACCCTTTGGTTTGTTAACTACTTTTAAGTCTAAACCACCATAACCTTCGTATGAATGATAATGCGGATGAGGCCCGGAATCACGAATATTGCCGATGCGCATATCGCCGCCATCGTCTTTATCTGTGTCTTTATGATCTTTGGAAGCTTCGTGCGCTTCTTCATCATCGTCAGGATTAATAAAATCACCGCGACGGTGCAAATCAAGCGTTTCCGTAATGCCAGAAGCAGGTACTTCGCCTGAATATGTATCTTCTACTTCAAAAGTGTATTCTGCAGGTTCGGTTGTGATCTGCTTCTTAGTGTTCTTATTTGTAATAGTTGCTGCTACTTTTAGCTTGTAAACGCCAGGCTGCGTAAATCCCCAGTTTGCATGCACGTGGCCAGCAGTATGTTGGTGAATTACGCCAGGTAGCATAAATCGACTGCCATCAGTATCAGGTTCGTCGTCTAAATCATTCTCTTCAAATGATAATTTCTTCGAATTTTTTCCAATGCCATCGGTAGTCCAAAGCAGAATGCGCCCGTTCATTGGTCCAGTAACTTGCTGAATTGCAATATCTGCTGTTGCATCATCTGCGTGAGATGCGCCAACTAAAGATGCAGCATAACCTGTGTCCCAACCCGGGAAAAGAGGGTTCCCTTTTTGATTTCCGGAACTATCGAGATAGTAGTATTCAGTAGCGAGAGCAGGAAGTTGCGATTTTGTAGTGTACGTGCTTTTAGCTACGCGCAAAGTAGTGTTTTCAGGCTTTAAGAAAGTAGCAGCGTCTTTTTCGACGGCCATAATGAATTTACCATTGTATTGAATTGGGTAAAACACGTCTGTATGGCCGTGACTTAGCACTTCCTTTTTTGTAGGATCGTATTTTTCAGCAGGATTACCATTTTCTAATGCAACTGCCGGTAAAGCTGCACTAAATCCTGATGCGAGCACGGCAATGGCAAGTATTGCAACACTTGCCATTGCAAAAGCACGTTTCACAATATTCCTAATGACCTGAGTCATAATTACTATTTCGCTCTCTACACTTCATCTTCTTATCGTTATATGCGCTCTTCTTTTCGCAAATAATTATGGAAGATTTTTTAACAACGTCTATTAATAATAATAATGATTCTCATTAATAGCAAGTCGACACTCCGAATAAACAAAAACGCTGGCAGCTTAAAGCAACCAGCGTCTATTATTCTCAATAACTATTGAATAATTATTTAAATATTTTTAGCTAAAATTCTCAGCCTTCTACAATATCCGCATTAAGGCAAGTCTTAAAGTGGCGCAAAGCCCATTCGTGACCTGCAGGATCAAAGCTTGCAACGGCATCCTTGTGAACCACAATCTTGAATCCAAGATTATACGCATCGACAGCAGTGTGAAGCACGCAAATATCCGTGCAAACTCCCACCAAATGCAGCTCCTCAATATGGCGTTCGCGAAGCTTAATCAGCAAATCCGTGCCATTAAACGAAGAGTAGCGAGTTTTATGAATGTAATACACGTTGCTTTTATCTTTATTTGCTTCGTAAAAATCACCAAGCGCGCCGTACAGCTTCTGACCGTGAGTTCCGGCGATATTGTGAGGTGGGAAAAGTTTAGTTTCAGGATGATACGGATCATTCAAATGGTGCGTATCAATCGCAAAAACCACGAACTCACCAGCGTCAAGAAATTCCTGCGAAATCTCAGTAATACGCTTTTCGAGCTTTTGCGCAGGCTCGCCCACAGTAAGAGAGCCATCGCTTGCCACAAAATCATTCGTATAATCAATGTTAATAAGAGCTTTATTCATACCTACTCCTTGTATGAAATTTACAGAATAATCGCAAATAGCTCTACTGCAATAGCATAATCGCTTTAGTTACAATATTCCGCATTCTTAATTGCTTGATTTTATTTCAATTGATAGCCCAATTATCAACTCAATTGCTGGCCCAATTGCAATCGGCGCAATACCTTAATATTCAAAGAATACTCAAAGCTCACTTGCTTCTGCACCGACTATCATCATTTAATCACTACCTTGCGGCAAATTTTAAATCTTACTGATAAAATATTGAAACAAAAAAACAAATTAACAGTACTAAGTAGTTTTATAGGTAGGGAATATGAAAAAAATAAAAATTCACCAGATTATTAATCTTATTTTTAGCGGCATTGCTTTAATTGGATTGCTTCTGCCATATTCTTCATCGTACGGAGAATACAGGAATTTTTTGACATCAAATCCAGACATCTTGTTTGCAAAAGAAATAGGTTTTAAAAATATTGACGCTGTCGATTTATCGATGTTAGAAAATCTTAGGTTATATTTCTGCCTTGCTAATAATTCTCATGGAAATGACTGGCTCAAGAATGAAGCAATAATAAATGTTGTTCTCATAATTGCACTAATCGCATCTATACTTCTTATACTATTGTTTACGCTTTTAAATAAGCCTGTTGCAAATATTGTATTTGCACTCATCTTGGCAGCTGCATCACTTCTTATGAATTATGACGCAGTAAGCCGTCATGCACTTCCTTCAGATAATTATACTTTTGGCTTTACATATTACCTTTATACGCCGTTAGCAGTGGTTATAATAGTTTGCTCAATAGTTGGAATTGTCATAAAAAAGAAAGAAAAGAAAGCTGCAAGACTTTAAATTTTGCACATGCAAAATAAAAGTAAACAAAATTATGAATTATAAGCAGTTTACAAAATAATAGTAGGGGTCAGTATTTTAGAATATTGACCCCTACTATTATCGCTACATTTGCAAGCAAATATAGTTAATACTATTTAGACACAGCTATAAGTTTCTTAGAAACTCTCGCTTGAACATCAACATAATAATTAAGCTCATCAGAGTTCAAATCTTTGCTATGCCAATTGTTGAACTTTTTTACTGCATCATTATATTTATCTAAATACGCAGAGTACTCATTAAGAATAGTCTTATCAGTTGGATTTTTCTTATACTTTTTCATGAACGCAACATATTCGTCCATAACTGTTTCATAGCTATCCATTGCCGCTTTGAAATCACTACGCAATCCATTAACAAGCTTCGTGTTAGTTTTAGGTTTTGGTTCAGCTTTTGGAGTAGCTTGCTTTGGAGCAGCCTTTGCGGCATCTTTCTTCGCATCAGACTTATTGGAATCATCACTGTCTTTAGACTCGTTATCTGGAGCACTGATACTAATGCTCATAATATTATTGCCTTCGTATCCTAATGACAAATCCCAACCTGAATTATTTTTCGCATTGTACAAATCATCTTTCTTGCTGTAGTCAACTGTAAAACCTTTATCAGAGCAAGCTTTCACATATTTCTCATAATCTTCCCTACTAGTGTTACCAATATAAACTTTAAAGCTATCCTCATTTTCGTATGAGAACTTTCCGAATATAGATTTTGGTACAGGCAATTGATTAGCCGCTTTACTCGATGGCCAAGTAATTGGAGACATTTCCATCGGCGCATTCAGCGCGATACTTAGCTGATTATTGCTTTCATAACGAAGCAATTTTAATTTATAGCCTTCACTGTTATAAGAAGAATATTCTGTAGAATCAGTTTTTGAATCTACAGTAAATCCTTTATCCTTGCAAGCTTTAATATAATCATTAAACTGTTTGGCAGAAATATTGTTTATATCAACATTCATTTCTTCAGAAGAGTTTTCAATGATTTTACCCATGTTAGATGGAGGATTTGGCAATTCTGAGCCTAAAACCATCTCATTCCAGTTAATAACAACGCCGTTATCTAATTTTTTAATATTCAAGAATCCGCATATTGCAACAACAATTATTATTATGCTGAGTAAATAAAACCAAAATCTTTTATAAATTGGCTTTTTCTTTTTGGCATGCATGCTGCCATAACCTGTAGCTGCTGGAACAGTGAGATTCTGTTGCGGCGGCGGAACAGGAATATTTTGCTCAAAAGTCGAAGCTGCTGTTGATTGTTCGACCTTTAATTTTGATCCGCAGTATGGGCAGAAGTCATTCCAAGACTCCATTCCGCAACTTGTACATTTCATACATCATCTCCTAACAATATTGATACGAACATATCATGAAAATGCATCTCATGCTTTGCTATAAATAATATCAAATAAATTGTTGGACTTTTAAGTATTAATGTTGTATGAGTTTTTGAGGGTTTAACGTCAACATCTGCTCCATTTGCGAGACGACACTCGCACTATACGTGCTCGCTACGAAACTCGCGTTGGAAGTCCACTGGACTTCCAACTTAAGCGAGTTTCCGCTCCGAATTGCCTTCGCGCGCTAAATCGCAGCGCTCAGACAGGTCGTCGCGCCCCCGTTTGAAGGATTACAGATAACAGTATACGAAAACGAAAAAACAGTATGCGAATATGAAAAAAGCGGGGAGTAAAAAACTCCCCGCTAGAAAAATAATGCGGCAGCGTGCTAGTCTCCCACACCCTATCGAGTGCAGTACCCTCGCCGTGTCAGGCCTTAGCTTCCGGGTTCGGAATGGGACCGGGCGTCTCACCTGAGCCATGACCACCGCAAAACTAGATTATACACTCAAAACCATTGAGTGGCAACACGTGGCGGTTAGGGAACCGGACATGAACGCGCGTAAAAACTCTCTTACCAACTGATCGTTAAGCAAAACATTCAGTACTCATTAACGCTAGAAGAATAATACTCATAAGGAACTCACCCTCCCCACTAGTAAAAGTGAGGAAGAATGTCACCATCGCCCGTTAGTACTAGTCAGCTCCACCCCTTACAGGGCTTCCACATCTAGCCTATCAACCACGTGTTCTACATGGGGGCTCACACACTAAAGTGCAAGGAATGCTTATCTTGGAGCAGGCTTCCCGCTTAGATGCTTTCAGCGGTTATCCCTTCCGAACGTAGCTAACCGGCAGCGCCACTGGCGTGACGACCGGCATACCAGAGGTTCGTCCACCCAGGTCCTCTCGTACTATGGGCAGGTCTCCTCAACATTCCAACGAGCGCAGAGGATAGAGACCAAACTGTCTCACGACGTTCTGAACCCAGCTCGCGTGCCGCTTTAATCGGCGAACAGCCGAACCCTTGGGACCTGCTCCAGCCCCAGGATGCGACGAGCCGACATCGAGGTGCCAAACCATCCCGTCGATATGGACTCTTGGGAATGATCAGCCTGTTATCCCCGGGGTACCTTTTATCCGTTGAGCGATGCCACGTCCGTACGCCGGCACCGGATCACTATCTCCGACTTTCGTCCCTGCTCGACCCGTCAGTCTCACAGTCAAGCCCGCTTGTGCGATTACACTCAACACCCGATTGCCAACCGGGCTGAGCGGACCATTGAGCGCCTCCGTTACTCTTTAGGAGGCAACCGCCCCAGTTAAACTACCCGCCAGGCACTGTCCCTGACACGGATAACGCGTCGAGGTTAGACGCCAGATATGGAAAGAGCGGTATTTCACCTGTCGACTCCACGCAAGCTAGCGCCCACGCTTCACAGCCTCCCGCCTATGCTACACGATCCACACCTAACGACAATACCAAGGTATAGTAAAGGTCCCGGGGTCTTTTCGTCCTTCTGCGCTTAACGAGCATCTTTACTCGTACTGCAATTTCGCCGGGCTCCTGGCCGAGACAGTGGGGAAGTCGTTACGCCATTCGTGCAGGTCGGAACTTACCCGACAAGGAATTTCGCTACCTTAGGATGGTTATAGTTACCACCGCCGTTTACCGGGGCTTAAATTCACCGCTTCACCGAAGCTAACGGATCCTCTTAACCTTCCGGCACCGGGCAGGCGTCAGAGCGTATACAGCGGCTTACGCCTTCGCACGCTCCTGTGTTTTTGGTAAACAGTCGCTACCCCCTAGCTTGTGCCACCCCCAACAGCTCAACAATGTAAAACCATATCACCATCAGGGGTCTCCCTTATGCCGAAGGCACGGGAGTAATTTGCCGAGTTCCTTGGCCAGGATTCGCCCGATCGCTTCGGTATACTCTACCAGACCACCAGTGTCGGTTTAGGGTACGAGCGGAATCACACCTCACGTTGAAGCTTTTCTTGGCAAGCAGGATCACCGGAATCAGCCTTACAGCCTACCCATCACGCCTCAGCTTAACATCCCCCGGATTTACCTAGGAGACAGCCCACACGCTTAGCCACGGAAAACCACCTCCGCAGCCGGCTACCTACCCGCGTCACTCCCACGCTAACCTACTACCGATACAGTCCCAACACAAACCCATCAACAACCCCGAAAGGCAATCAACAAGAAAATGAAGGTTAGTACTCTCAGATTCAGTTCGAACGGTGTAACACCGGTACGGGAATATCAACCCGTTCATCCATTCGACTACGCCTGTCGGCCTCGCCTTAGGACTCGACTCACCCGGGGACGACGAACGTGGCCCCGGAACCCTTAGTCATTCAGCGGACGGGATTCACACCCGTCTCTCGCTACTCATGTCTGCATTCTCACTCCTGTAAAGTCCACGACAAGTTCACACTGCCGCTTCACCCCATACAGGACGCTCTCCTACCCCGCATGAACAAAATTCATGCAGCCGCGTCTTCGGTGGCGTGCTTAAGCCCCGCTACATTGTCGGCGCGGAACCACTAGACCAGTGAGCTGTTACGCACTCTTTCAAGGATGGCTGCTTCTGAGCCAACCTCCTGGCTGTCTATGCGACTCCACATCCTTTCCCACTTAGCACGCGCTTCGGGACCTTAGACGACGATCAGGGCTGTTTCCCTTTTGACGACGGAGCTTATCCCCCGCCGACTCACTGCCGTGATAAACCTAACAGGTATTCGGAGTTTGGCTGCTATTGGTACCCGGTATGGGCCCGCAAGCATCCAGTAGCTCTACCCCCTGTAAGCAATAACACGACGCTGCACCTAAATGCATTTCGGAGAGAACCAGCTATCACGGAATTTGATTGGCCTTTCACCCCTAACCCCAAGTCATCCCCCCAGTTTTCAACCTAGGTGGGTTCGGTCCTCCACACGGTCTTACCCGCGCTTCAACCTGCTCAGGGCTAGATCATCCCGCTTCGGGTCCAGGACATGCGACTCAAACGCCTTTTAAAACTCGCTTTCGCTACGGCTCCCCCACCCGGGTTAGCCTCGCCACATACCACTGACTCGCAGACTCATTTTTCGATAGGCACGCCGTCACCCCACAAAGAAGGCTCCGACGGATTGTAAGCGCACGGTTTCAGGAACTATTTCACTCCCCTCCCGGGGTGCTTTTCACCTTTCCCTCACGGTACTAGTACACTATCGGTCAGACAGGAATACTTAGGCTTACCCAACGGTCTGGGCAGATTCACGCGGGATTCCACGAGTCCCGCGCTACTTGGGAATAAACATAAAGAGACATCGCACGACAAGCTACGGGGCCATCACCCTCTACGGCTGGGAATTCAATCCCATTCACCTAGCACGACATTTTATCACTCTCCTCAACCCCGTCAGAGGCTGAACAGTCCATCCCACGACCCCGAATGCGCAACACCTGACGGCTATCACACGCACCCGGTTTAGCCTGATCCGCTTTCGCTCGCCACTACTCACGGAGTATCCTTTCCTGCAGGTACTGAGATGTTTCACTTCCCTGCGTACCCCCCACAAAAACTGTGGTGACCACTCATAACAGTGGCCGGGTCTCCCCATTCGGAAATCCTCGGATCAAAGCCCACTCGGCAGCTCCCCGAGGCATATCGCAGCCCGTCACGTCCTTCATCGGTCCTGTCTACCAAGGCATCCACCATACGCCCTTACCAGTGACAAACACTAAAGTAAGAACCCATCAGCAAAATTCTCTAGACAAAAAATCATCACACTAAACGATCACAAAACGATCAAGCGACTCCAACAAAAGGAGCCGGTTGAAATTGATAAAAGCAAAAAAATCGAAACCAAAAAAGTCTCGCATTTTACTCGCGTCCACTATCCAGTTCTCAAACCACCACAACACCACAAAACCAGCATCAACACTCAAAAAGCATCAACCTGAAATCCTGTGAGTCAAGGACCGCAACCCCAAAACAAGGGGGGTGGCAATCCGGGAACCCAAAAGCATGCCCAACAAACTCATATAAACGTTAACCACTGTTTTCCACACCAGTAACCACACTCAACCGAGCGTGCACAAAAACTCCGTAGAAAGGAGGTGATCCAGCCGCACCTTCCGGTACGGCTACCTTGTTACGACTTAGTCCCAATCACGAGCCTCACCTTAGACGGCTCCATCCCAAAAGGGTTAGGCCACCGGCTTCGGGTGCTGCCCACTTTCATGACTTGACGGGCGGTGTGTACAAGGCCCGGGAACGCATTCACCGCGACGTTGCTGATTCGCGATTACTAGCGACTCCGCCTTCACGTAGTCGAGTTGCAGACTACGATCCGAACTGAGACCGGTTTTAAGGGATCCGCTCCATGTCACCATGTCGCATCCCGTTGTACCGGCCATTGTAGCATGCGTGAAGCCCTGGACGTAAGGGGCATGATGATCTGACGTCATCCCCACCTTCCTCCGAGTTAACCCCGGCGGTCCCCCGTGAGTTCCCGGCATAACCCGCTGGCAACACAGGGCGAGGGTTGCGCTCGTTGCGGGACTTAACCCAACATCTCACGACACGAGCTGACGACGACCATGCACCACCTGTGAACCTGCCCCGAAGGGAAACCACATCTCTGCAGTCGACAGGCACATGTCAAGCCCAGGTAAGGTTCTTCGCGTTGCATCGAATTAATCCGCATGCTCCGCCGCTTGTGCGGGCCCCCGTCAATTTCTTTGAGTTTTAGCCTTGCGGCCGTACTCCCCAGGCGGGACGCTTAACGCGTTAGCTCCGACACGGAACCCGTGGAATGGGCCCCACATCCAGCGTCCACCGTTTACGGCGTGGACTACCAGGGTATCTAATCCTGTTCGCTCCCCACGCTTTCGCTTCTCAGCGTCAGTAACAGCCCAGAGACCTGCCTTCGCCATTGGTGTTCTTCCCGATATCTACACATTCCACCGTTACACCGGGAATTCCAGTCTCCCCTACTGCACTCTAGCCCGCCCGTACCCGGCGCAGACCCACCGTTAAGCGATGGGCTTTCACACCAGACGCGACGAACCGCCTACAAGCTCTTTACGCCCAATAATTCCGGATAACGCTTGCGCCCTACGTATTACCGCGGCTGCTGGCACGTAGTTAGCCGGCGCTTATTCGAAAGGTACACTCACCCAAAAGGCTTGCTCCCAATCAAAAGCGGTTTACAACCCGAAGGCCTTCATCCCGCACGCGGCGTCGCTGCGTCAGGGTTTCCCCCATTGCGCAATATTCCCCACTGCTGCCTCCCGTAGGAGTCTGGGCCGTATCTCAGTCCCAATGTGGCCGTCCGCCCTCTCAGGCCGGCTACCCGTCGAAGCCTAGGTGGGCCATTACCCCGCCTACAAGCTGATAGGACGCGACCCCATCCCATGCCACTAAACACTTTCCCAACAAGACATGCGTCAAGTTGGAGCATCCAGCATTACCACCCGTTTCCAAGAGCTATTCTGGAGCATGGGGCAGGTTGGTCACGCATTACTCACCCGTTCGCCACTCTCACCAGTCAGCAAGCTGACTAGATCCCGTTCGACTTGCATGTGTTAAGCACGCCGCCAGCGTTCATCCTGAGCCAGAATCGAACCCTCCACGAAAAACTTCAATGAAGAGCCAACAAAAGGCTCCAATATTAAAAAGAAAAAGACGAGACATTCTTTAAGGAAAGAACATCCCAACAAAAAACCTCACCACCATTTAACCATCTCTCAGGCACCCTGCAATCTGCAAGGCAGGCAATGAACTGGCAATAATTAACTAATAAGTAGTACAGACACGCTCTTGAGTTCTCAAACCACCACCACACCAGCCGGCCCATCAACCTCAACCGAGGAGAACCAGCCGCGCTGAGCAGCAAGAGATAAACTTACACCAACCCACGCTAAAACGCAAACCCACCAAAAACAAACACCCCAAAACCATTGAAAACAAGCCAAAACACCGGCGTGTCGAAAACCACGCAAAAAACACCAAAAAACATGCTATCTGATATTGAATCTATAAAAAACTTTTTAAAAAATAATAGATTTCTTAAAAAATACACAAAAATAGGATAAAAATACGCAAAAAATCAATAGCGCTCACGCATCAACACGCATATTAAAGATTTCTGCCAGGCCTGCAATATCTGGCTCACCATATTTCGTAACTAATTGCATCCACCGATTAGCATTGTCTTCACCAAATCGCGCAGCCTTGCGACGATAAGAATCAACTGTCAAAAAACGAGGAGGTATCGATTTGCTGTTATATTTATCCGCAACCATAACAATTTCTTGCTCAACTGTTTGCGGAATATAGTCTTCAGCAGGAAGAGGCAAATTTTGCGCAACAACTTGCTCTCGAGTTAAGCCAACTCCAGTATGGTTGCGCGCAAATTGCGCAGCATCCTCACTAAAACCATTATCAATTAAATATTTATATCCGCGCAAACCATGCAAAATATAATTCGGTCCATCAAAGCGTAATATGCCACCAGCGTTACTACTGCCATCACTTTCAAGCACAAAATACGTGCCAATATCGTGCAACAATCCACCTATTAAAGCTGCGTATTCATCAATATACTGTTTTGGAGCTAAGCCATCACTAACCGCAGGTAATATTGCATAACTATCTCCGACAAGCTCCTGAAGGCAATTTTTTGCTATTTCAGCACGCTTACGCAAAGTTCCACTCATTTGAGCAGCACGATTTTCAGCGGACAAAAGCATATTGCAATGATGAGCAATTTGCCAAGCAATTGTTGAGATTACAACACAATGACCGTGAATAAGCTCATAAGCAGCAGAAGATGGTGCAGTTGCACTATGCAATTTCTCTACTTCACCAAAATCAGGTAGATTAGCGAGTTTTATCGAGTTGCAATTAAGTATGCTTTCTGCACCATTTTCCATTTTAAGGCTCTTCCTTAAGATTCTTACTTAAGATTATTTTTTGCACTCTTTTCAGTTGCTGCACTCTTTTCAGATTTCACACTATTCGCATCATTGGCACGAGCAGCATCCTCCACAGCCTGCACAACAGCATGCGTTACATTCGCTGCATCGATATTTGCCCCATCTTTATTAGGCTTCTCCACGCTAACTTTTTTTGTCTCTTTAATTGGAACTGGGCTAATTTTCCCAGTATTGGCAAGTTTTTCGTTAGCAAACATCACATTAGCAGCAGCAATATCTCGTGCGTTCATAACAGCAGTCTGCTCAGCATCAGTAGGTCTGATATCTTTCACAACGTGAATATTAGTTTCAAGCGCTGAGGCACCTTGCAAAGATTGAACTGCTCGCTGAGAACAGTCTTCACGCTTCAAACGCGGAGGTCTGCGAGTAGAAACAAACAACGGCTGCACTTCAACAACCGGATTGTAAGGAGCCAAACCAAACCATTTAACAGGCGTACCAGCAACATGTCTAATTGCATATTTCATCTTTAAAGATAACGCTCCACGCACAGAAATATTAGATTCCGGCATCAACGCTTTGTGCAACAGAACATAGCGAATTGGTCCAATATCTGGATCTGCATCAACCTTTGGATACACGGATTTTTGCTGAGGAAGTTCGCCCGTGTGCGATAAGTCATGCATAATTTGGTGAAGATACGCTGGTATAGAAGGCGACACTTTAAATCCGAGTTTAATTTTTACGCGGAATAAGTAGTCCGTACCGAAATTCTCTACACAATACTCACGAGTAAACGGAGCGTCATCTGTTTCTACAGAAACAGCCCACCAAGCTCTAGCACGCTTTGGATGGTCGGCAAAAATAGAGAAGAAGATTCCAGTATCGAGACGCTTCATTTCACGATCGGAAGTCAAATACACAATATTGTCAGCGAAATACGGAATACGGAAATCTCCGTGCAACTTATCTAGCACAGGTAGGAAATCTTTCGGTTTCATGTGCAAACGTTGCGAACGCTCAATTTTAGTTCCATCTTTCCAAGTGACCATAATGATCAAAATTGAAACACCGAGCAGCATAGTAAACCAGCCACCGTGCATGAATTTCGCCATGGAAGCCACAAAGAACATCATCTCAATCATGAGGAATACGATTGCAAATATGAAGGCACCAAATCGCTTCTTTTGATACCACATGTGCACTGTGAGCAAAATAGTCGTAGCAAGCATAGTTAGAGTTAAAGCTAAACCGTATGCGCCAGAGATATGTTCAGAATCGCGGAATACTGCAAGAACCGTAATAGTGGCAACACACAGCACAACATTCACAACTGGAATATACAGCTGTCCACGAGTTCTAGCAGGATATCGCACTTGCAAATGTGGCATCCAATTTAGGCTTGTTGCCTCAGAAACCATTGTGTATGCGCCTGTAATCAACGCTTGAGAAGCAATAATGCCAGCAGTAACCGAAAGAATAACGGCAACATATCGCACATTCGGTTCAAGCATTTGGAAGAATGGGTTCAAACCTTCTATCGACCATAATGCTTTATCGTTTTGATTTTTCAACATCCAAGCGCCTTGCCCAAAGTAATTCAGCAGCAAAGCAACTTTAATAAACGGCCAGGTTGCGTACACATTGCCTCTACCAACATGACCCATATCAGAATATAACGCTTCAGCACCGGTAGTAGAAAGGAAGATCACACCCATAACCGCTAATCCCTGCACATTATGCGTGCTAAACAGGAATTTTATGCCATGAATCGGGTTAAGTGCTTCAAAAATAGTCCAATCTTGGCCAATGTTCATGACACCAACCAGCGCAAGGAAAGCAAACCAAAGCATCACAACAATGCCAAATACTTTGCCAATTCGCTCAGTTCCGCGTTGCTGTACAGAGAAAAGTATGACGATTATAATAACCGTAATCATCATCGACAAATTCTCATTTTCTAAGAATATTGGCTTAAACACTGCAATAGTGCGCAAACCTTCAACTGCTGAAGAGATGGAAACTGCAGGAGTCAGCACAGAATCTGCCAAAAACGCGGCTCCACCAATCATTGCCGGTATCGCAAGCCATGCGCCTTTTTTACGTAGAAGCGAATATAAAGCAAAAATGCCGCCTTCGCCTTTGTTGTCTGTTCTCATTGCAACAAATACGTATTTTACGGTTGTAATTAATGTGATTGACCAGAACAGTAGCGAAAGCATTCCGTAGATAGTCGCGCGATTTATGTTTTGTAAGCCGCCTTGACCTGCTAAAAATGTTTGCGCAGTATAAAGCGGAGAAGTACCAATATCGCCATAAACAACGCCAAGAGCAACAATTGCCATTCCCAATGTAAAACGATCGGAACTGGTTTGCAATTTTGCCCACCATCTACCTAATGGACCTCGTACGGCACTAGCAACAAGCTTTTCCGCTTCTTTTACCTCTTGCGCTTGCTGCTGAGCTATTACTTTGCGCTCTTCGCGTGTTGTCGTTTTTTTTGACACCTGAGGAGCCTTAGTAAACGAGGCAGCTCGCAATATAGCATCCTTAGTACCTTTTAAGGATTTAGTGCTTTTCTCGGAATCTTTCGCGCCGTTGCGAGGATCCTTTGTACTATCGTTTGACGGTACAGCAGTGCGTGACTTAGTCATGCTTAATTGTTCCTCCATATATGAGGCTTCTTCTTGATGCCAACAAGAAGTCGCATAAACCTCACACCTCACAGTTTTATTTCCGTACTTGGATATTGTATACAACAATAGTGCATCGCGCAAAAAATATTAAAAAATCCTTGAAAATTAAGGATTTTATATTCCTAAAATTCGTAAATTTTTCGCGTATTTTCGCGTGTAACTTTCGCTGCTTGCAATAACGATATATTTAGAACTTCAGAAAGTGTTTCTAGCGTATAAGGAACCATATAAGGCGCGTTTGGCCGTCCACGATACGGCATTGGCGTTAAATAAGGCGCATCCGTTTCAACAGTTATATGGTCTTTGCCAATAATTCGCGCAGATTCGCGTAATTCATCATTGCCTTTGTAACTTATAGTTCCAGAAAAACTTGCGTACCAACCGTGCTCTTTCAATATTTCGGCTAAATCCACAGCACCAGCATAACTGTGAAATACTGTTCGCTCAGGAGCGCCATCTTTTAGTAAGACTTTCACTACGTCTTCATGCGCATCACGATCGTGAATTTGTAAAGGTAAATTCAGCTCTTTTGCGAGCGCAATATGGTCGCGGAAAGCCTCTATTTGTGCTTCTCGCGCAGGCTCTCCCGTACGAAAGTAGTCTAAACCGGTTTCACCTATTGCCACTACTTCTTTTGGATGAGCAATTACTAGCGAGCGCAAATGTTGCATAGCTTCGTCAAATGGAATATCGTGATACGGCTTGTAAACTATCGGTAGTCCGTCAGGTCCTTGAGCGCCTTTGTGACCATGTAATACTGCTTCGTTTGGATGTATTGCTATTGCTGCACGAACTGAATTTTCATGCGTTTGAGCAAACTTAATCGTCGGCTCCCAATCTGGATATTCACATCCGACTTCTAGCATGTGTGAAACGCCTGATGATTTTGCTTGAGCAACTAAATCGTCTGCAGTAGGTTCCGCTATTAAATCGCGACCTTTTTCTGCTAATTCTTGATTCAAATTATGTGCAAAATCCACAACGCTAAGCATGTGCGTGTGATCGTCTGCAATTGTTATGCCTTCTTGTAGCAGATTTTCCCATACTGCAGATTGCGCTGCTAAAGCCGGCGCCCAATTATGTTCGCGATGATGTTTACTCATATTTTTAAGTCTACTCGCAAACTCAACTGTCAATTTTTATTGAATGATAAGTATTTATAAAACTGCTTTGCGAATTGCATCATATTGCGATTTTACAAGACGATAATACGCTCCTCTTGCCTCCATAAGCTCGTTATGAGTGCCTTTTTCAACAATTTCTCCATGATCGATTACACAAATCAAATCCGCATTCTCAATCGTCGAAAGCCTATGCGCTATTACAAAAGATGTGCGATTTTTAAGTAATTGAGCTAATCCTGCCTGTAATGCTTCTTCTGTACGAGTATCAATATTACTTGTTGCCTCATCTAGAATAAGAATTCGCGGATTCGCAAGCAATACTCGCGCAAACGATATAAGCTGACGCTGACCTGCAGAAAGAGTGGCTCCGCGCTCTTCAATTTCAGTATCGTATCCGTTCGGTAATCCTTCAATAAATTCGTGAGCATGAACTGCGCGCGCTGCATTCTCAATTTCTTCATCAGTGGCATCGAGCTTCCCATAACGGATGTTCTCGCGTACGGTTCCACTGAAAATAAAGCTATCTTGCAACATTACGCCCATTTGTTTTCTAAGAGATGCGAGCGTTACTGAACGTACATCGTACCCGTCTATAGTAATCGAGCCTTCTGAAACGTCGTAGAATCTAGAAAGAAGACTTACAAGAGTTGTTTTTCCTGCGCCAGTAGGCCCCACAAGAGCTACAGTAGTACCAGGATTAACATGCAAATCAACCAAGTTCAATATTGGCCTTCCATCTTCTTCGTAACGGAAAACAACGTCATTTACGTCTACTTTTCCTTCGATCTGAGGCAATTGAATAGCATCTGGCTTATCTACAATATTTGGCTTAATTCGTAAAGTTTCAAAAATTCGTTCCAAATAAACTGAGCACGTTACAAGTTGCGTGTAGAAGTTTCCAATATTTACTACTGGATCCCAGAAAGTAGTCGAATACCAAACAAATGCTATAAGCGTGCCCGTGCTCACGTTCATTGCACCTAAGTTTGCTATGCCAGCGTAATACAAAAGCGCTATTGCTGCAGTCTCAATAATTGAAGCACCAGGCCAAAGTAACATTTGCACTCTAACGTTTCGCATCCAAGCACTTCTTACTTCTGCTTGTTGCTCTTGAAAAGTAGTGTATGCCATAGCTTCTCGCGCAAAAGTTTGCGTTGTTTTTACTCCTGCGATTGATTCGTGCAAATACGCATTTAAATTACTTTGTTTATTTGATAACTTTTTAGACGCTTTTCTTTGCAAAATTTGTAAAGTTCGCGTCCAAATTATAAATATTGGGAATAGCGCCAAGCTCCACAAAGCCATTCGCCAATCTATAACAAACATTGTTATTAATGTAATAATAAGCACAAAAACGTCAGAAAATACGTTAATTAAACCGGATGAAAGCGTGTCAGAAAGCGTATTGATGTAGTTTACAATGCGAATCAGAATTTTCCCATGCGGACGCGAATCAAAATAATCAAAAGACAGTGATTGCACATGCGTAAAAATATCGCGACGCATGTCTTTGATTATCATCTGGCCGATGCGTGTAATCGCTAAAGTTCTGTATGCTAAACCGAGTTCATACAATATAATGAGCACTGCAAATACTGCAATAATTGTATATAAATAATTGACGTTTTTCTGAGGCAATACAACGTCGATTAGCGTTTTTGTAATCATTGGCATCGCTGTCATAATTATGCTGCCGCTAATAACTACCATAATTACGAATAGAAGTTTAGTAGCATACGGCTTCATATATTTTCTAACGCGCATAAGCTCGTGCACATTTATGTGTTCTTCTTGAGCTTCGTCTTCACGATAAGTATTACGTTGTGCCATTTCTACTCCCCCTTCGTTTCGAATCCTGCAGACCTGCCAGTTTTAAAGCCAAGTTGCTTTCTATAGATCTCCCAATACCTCCCGTGCGCCGCAACAAGCTGAGCATGCGTGCCACGTTCAACAATTTTCCCGTGATCTAGCACAACAATCATGTCTGCATCTTTAACGGATGAAATTCTGTGCGCAATAGTGATTATTGTGCGCGTGCCATCAAGCTTTTTCAGCTCCTGCTGAATATGCTCTTCCGTTTCCATATCTACAGCAGAAGTTGTATCGTCCATAATCAAGATTGCAGGATTATTTGCCAACGCTCTAGCTAAGCTCAAACGCTGCTTTTGCCCACCAGAAAGACCTACCCCGCGCTCGCCTACTACTGTTTCATAACCTTCTGGCATATCCATAATAAAATCGTCTGCTGCAGCAATTGTTGCCATCGTGCGAATGGTATTATCTAATTCCTTACAATTTTCTTTAGTTTGAGGTAATCCAAAACTAATATTTCCTGCAATAGTGTCCGAAAATAGGAATGTTTCCTGCGCAACTATGCTAACTTGGTTACGAACAGTTTCTAACGGCCATTCGCGCACGTCTTTTCCGTCAATTAAAACACGACCACGCGTAGGATCATAGAATCTTGCTATAAGACTTACGAGAGTTGATTTGCCGGAACCAGTTTCACCAAGAATACCCAGTTTGCTTCCAGCAGGAATGTCTAAATCAATATCTTTTAAGATTGGAGAGTCTTGATCGTCTGGGAATGAAAAATCAACATGCTCAAAAGTAATTTTACCTCTAATTTTAACGGTTTCGTCCGATTCTTTTGGATGTCTAATATGCGATTCTTGCGTAAGAAGTTTGCGAATATTCACGCATCCTGCGTTAAAACGCTGCCAATCATTAATAAGCCAGCCCACCATTCGTACAGGCATGTGTAGCATCCAAAGGAAGCTGTTAAAAGTGACGAATGTACCTAAAGTCATGTTGCCATTCAAAACAAGCCATCCGCCGAAACCAACTGTTATAAGCTCAAGCACAAAACCCATGCCATCAAGCCAAGGCATGTATTTTTGAGTATTTTTTGCAAGCGTAATATTGCGATTAAAGTAGTCTTCGTTGCACTTATCGAATTTCTTAGTTTCGTAATCCTCACGCACAAAAGCTTTTACTACGCGATTCCCTTCGATATTTTCTTCCACCATTGAATTCATGCGCGCAAAGGATTCACGAATTGCAAGGAATTTCGGTCTAGCTTTTTTGCCCATAATTTTTGCGAGCAGAAACAAAAATGGCGTAATTGACATAAGCGCTAAAGCGAGCTTCCACTGAATTGAAAACATTATAACCAGCGCTAACACGAACATTACTACACAATCTAACGCCATATACGAAACCCAACTTAAAATATGGCGAATCGCGTCAGTATCCGATGTCATACGACTCATAATGTCGCCTGTGCGAGTGTGATTAAAGTACGTAAAATCGAGAGAATGAAGTTTTTCGTACTCGTCGCTCACCAGGCGATACACGGCATTTTGACCAAACTTTTCCATTAAAAGCTGGTAAATATACCTTGAGCCAACGCGAACAATCATCATTGCTACCATCAAAACGCATACGCTTATAAGCAAATTATGCTGTTTGCCAATAATGATTTTGTCTACAATAAAGCCCGAAAGCAACGGCATTGCCATTGCCATCGTGTCATTGATAATAAATAGAAAAATAGCAAGCCAAACTTTCCACATATCCGGCTTACAGTATTGCAATACCCAGCGCACGTTACTCGCATCTTTGCATTTATTTGGATTCACATACATGCGCCAGCTTCTCCTTTGTTTCCGATTTTGCTTTTTGAGACTTAATTTTAAATTTATACTATTTTCTCACATTAGCATACACAAAAAGATGTGGCGTGTAGCCAAAAGACTACACGCCACATGCTATAAGTTAAGCAATCAGCTTAGTAAACTTGCGCGAATTATCGCTACAAATTTACTTACTTCTGCCAGCCCATATCCTCTGGGTAGGTGCTTGCGTAACCAGCAGGGCCGTTGTTAGCAAAGCCCTTCTTGAACACCTGGTAAATAGGAGGAGCAGAAACTGGAAGAGTTCCGTAGAGTGCGAGAGCTGCAGACTCTGCCTTGTTTGCATAATCAGTCTGTTCCTTGTAATCGTAGGTCTTGCCAATCTTGTTGAGCATAGCATCAATCTTCTTATTGCCAACGAGACCGAGGTTGGAATCGCTATCAGACTTGTAAACCTGGCTTGCTGCAGACAAGAAGCTCAATGGAGATGTGGACTGCCATGCCAATGGAAGCACCTGGTACTCGTGCGAAGCAACAACCTCGGAGAACTTAGCAACAGCATGGTTCACAGTCTTGCACTTAATTCCAGCCTTCTTCATCATGGCCTGGAATGCGTTAGCAAGAGCTGCCTGAGTAGAATCATCGCCGAAGAAGGTGAAGGAAATCTCAAGAGTCTTGCCATTCTTGGCGTAGTAGCCATCCTTGCCCATCTTGTAACCAGCAGCTTCAAGGGTCTTCTTAGCGTTTTCGGTGTTGTACTTGCCGTCAGCAGGAAGATTGTTCTTGTAGCCAGCCTGGAACATGGAGAGAAGCTCAGAACCTGGCTGCTCGCTCTTCCAGTTCATGCCCTGGAACTGAATCTTGTTGTAGGTAGCAACGTCGAATGCCTGAACAACAGCCTTACGAACTGCAAGCTCGTTAAGTGGCTTGGACTTAGCGTTGAAGTTAAGCACGCGAACCTTGGTGCTGTAGCCGTAACGCAGCTGAGCACCCTTAACGCTACGAGCAGACTTGATTGCGTCCTTAGCAGAAATGCTATCGGTTACAGCATCGATTTCACCGTTCTGGAAAGCGTTCAAAGCTGCAGTATCTTCCATACGCTTTACAACAACCTTATCGAGCTTTGCCTTCTTACCCCACCACTTTGGATTGCGGGTGAAAACAACCTGATTTTCGGTTGCGGATTCAATCTGGAATGGACCTGCACCCCACTCGTTGTGAGGATTGTTTACCCAACCCTGGTTGAAGGTCTTAACGTCACCGGCCTTTGGATGAACCAGTGGAGCGAAAAGCATTTCCCATGTTGCGCATGGCTTCTCATAAGTCACTACAACCTGCTTTGGAGTGGAACCTTGTTCAACACTCTTGATGCAGTCATAGCCTTCAGTACTTGGGACGGAGTAATCCTTGTTCTTTCCGTTCAAAGCCTGCCAAGTAGCCTTAAATGCAGTGTAGTCAAAATCAGTGCCATCATTCCACTTGGCCTTTGGGTTCAAGTTGTACTGAACAACAAGTGGCTTATCGCTAACCTTCTTAACGGAAGTGATGTAGTCAGGGTTGTACTTAAGCTTTTCACCCTTAACGGTGTCATAAGCCATAAGATTTGGCTGGTAGAAGCCCCACAAAGTATTCATGTAACCAGAGTTACCGTCGTTAGAAGCGTAATTCCAGTTTGGACCGAGAACAGGAAGAGCAACGGTGTAAGTGCCGCCGTCCTTAACGTTGTCACGTGACTGTGGATTATCGTAACGCTTGTTGACATCTGGCATTGGAAGTTCGCCAGTGTAAGAAGTGTCAACACCAGCAGCTGGCTCTTCAGTCATACCTGCTTTACCAGCATTGTTAGTAGCACCGCCGCAAGCGCCGAGCAGCATTGCAACAGAAAGTGCAGCTGCGGCAAATACAGTCAGTTTACCTGCATTTGTATTTTTCATGATTCCTCTCATTCCCCGGATGATGTCCGTCTTCCGGTATGTTGTATGAGTATATACAACTCTATGACATTCGACAAATCGTTTTCACAAAATATTGATTTTTTTCTTTTCAACTTTATGAAAATTAGGCAAAAAAGAATAATTTATTATCTATAATGAGCAAAACAGAAAATTTTTTAGTTTATTTTGGCTAAAAAACAAAATATATTACGTTTTTTAAATTTATGTTACACAATAAAAAATCGCGCATGTTGTAATAAACATGCGCGACTAAGTAATTTATTCAGATTGATGAAGATTAACTAAAATCAACAAGTCATGAATTACCTAACATCGTCAAAATTATCTTCTTCAGAAAGAATAATACGCTTACGGTTCTTCTCAATTGTAGGATCCGGAATTGGCACAGCGCTAATCAAAGCCTGAGTGTAAGGGTGCTTTGGATTATCAAACACCTCATCCGTTTCACCAGATTCAACAATTCGACCGTGATACATAACAGCAATTCGGCTAGAAATATGTCGAACAACAGCCATGTTATGAGCCACGAACAAGTAAGCAACGCCCAACTTGTCTTGCAAATCTTCAAGCAAGTTAATAATTCCAGCCTGAATAGAAACATCCAAAGCCGAAACTGGCTCATCAAGAAGCAAAAGCTTAGGATTCACAGCCAAAGCGCGAGCAATAGCGATACGCTGACGCTGGCCGCCGGAGAACTGCGTTGGGAAGCGATCAACTTGATCAGGATTCAACTCAACCAATTGCATAAGCTCAGCAATACGCTGGCGAATTTCTTCCTTAGACTTCTTTTGCACAAGCAAAGGCTCTGCCAAAATATCGTAAACAAGCATACGAGGATCAAGCGAGCTCATTGGATCCTGGAACACGTACTGAATCTTAGAACGAAGTTCGCGACGCTGCTCACGAGTCAACTTATCGTTCAACTCAGTACCAAAAACTGTAATAGAACCAGACTCAGGCTTCTTCAAGCCCATAATCTCCATCAAAGTCGTGGACTTACCAGAACCAGACTCGCCAACCAAAGCCACAGTTTCGCCTTCACGAACCTCAATACTCACACCATCAACCGCGCGAACTTCGCCAACCTTACGTCGCAAGAAGCCGCCGCTAGTAATTGGGAATGTTTTAACCAAGTTCTTAACATCCAAAACAACTTTTCGTTGCTCACGAGGAATGCCTTCAAACATTGGCTTAATTGGCTTTTCGGTTTCCGCATGAAGCAACGAGCGAACAGTTTCGCTTTCCGCTTCAAGACCCATCATTGTACTGTCGTCGCCGCTATTTTCTTCAGCCATAAGCATATCCATAGTCGGCTTAGAAATTGGAGTCAAACGACGAGTGCGCTTTTGATCAACGCGAGGAACAGCGCCCAACAATCCAATAGTGTACGGCTGAGTTGGGTGAGCAAAAATCTCCTCAACGCTATTATGCTCAACCAAATGGCCCGCGTACATAACAATAACTTCGTCTGCAACGCCAGCAATTACGCCCAAATCGTGAGTAATAAAAATCATTGCAGCGCCGGTTTCGCGCTGAGCTTTCTTCAAAACTTCCAAAACCTGAGCCTGAATAGTCACATCCAAAGCGGTAGTAGGCTCGTCTGCAATAATAATATCCGGATCGTTAGCAATTGCCATAGCAATCATCACGCGCTGGCGCATACCACCAGAAAACTCGTGAGGGAAAGCCTTCAAACGCTCAGCCGGCTTAGTAATACCAACCAAATCAAGCAATTCAATAGAACGCTCGCGAATCTGCTCTTCGCTCATGCCCGGGTTATGAATAACCAAAGCTTCCTTAAGCTGATCACCAATAGAGAAAACTGGAGTTAAAGCAGAAAGAGGATCCTGGAAAACCATGGCAATATTCTTGCCACGAATCTTACTCATTTCTGCATCAGACTTAGTTAAAAGCTCCTCGCCCTTATACTTTACAGAGCCTTTAACGCTAGCGTTTTTATCCAGCAAGCCCATAACAGCCAAGGACGTAACCGACTTACCAGAACCAGATTCGCCAACGATACCAATAGTCTTTCCGCGGTACAAATCAAAATTCATTCCGCGCACAGCATGCACAGTACCAGCTTCAGAAGCGAAGCTAATTTGCAAGTCGCGTACTGAAAGCAACGGTTCGTTGTTTTGATCTTCCATCGTGGTTTCTTCCTTAATAGCGTTATTTGCAATATCAGTCATGTTTATCACTCCAAACGCTCGTTAGTCGGCCTTACCAACAGACCTAGAATATGGATCAATGGCATCACGCAAACCGTCACCAATAAGCTGCACGGAGAAGGTTAGCAAAACAAGCACTGCAGACGGCACCAAAAGCACCCACGGAGAAGTCTGCACAACGCTTTGGCCAGCATTAAGCAAAGTACCAAGAGAAGTATCCGGAGCCTTAATACCAAGGCCCAAGAAGCTCAAAGCAGTTTCGCCGTTAATCGCACCAATAACACCAAGAACCGTGTTAATAATCAATACAGAACCCAAGTTTGGAACCAAGTGGCGCACAATAATGCGGAACGAAGAAACGCCCTCGAACTTAGCTGCACGAACATACTCACGTTCGCGCAAGCTCAAAGTCAACGTACGAAGAGTACGAGCGTAACCAATCCAACCAAAAGCTGTTAAGCCAAATGCCAACCACAGCCAATCGCTACCACCACTAGAAGCACTAATGATTAAAGCAATCAGCAGGAAGGAAGGAACAATCAGCAGCATGTCCAAAAGCCACATACCAACCTGCTCAAACCATCCTTCGAAGTAAGAAATAGCAGTACCAACCAAAGCAGCAATAACTGTAATGGTAATAGAGCTAACAATACCAATGGAAAGTGAACGACCAAGTCCGCGCACAACCATTGCGTACATGTCTGAACCGCCTGGCGTAGTTCCCAGCCAATGCTCTGCAGAAGGAGGAGTTGCTAGAGAAGAAAAGTCTGGTTCGTCGTAGCTCCACTTTGAAATCTTTGAGCCAAACAAAGCAAAAAGAATCAAAATTACGAGCATAACCAAGCCCACAACTGCAGACGGGCGACGGAAGAATCGACGCGTATAAAGCGTCATCTTACCAGTGCGCTTAAAGTTGCCCCAGGCACCAGCAGTAGCTTTTCTATCTGCAGCAGATTCTTGAGGTTTTGAAGATACATCTTTTTTATTCATATCAAATTCACCTACACTGTTCTGCTAGTTCAAACGAATACGTGGGTCGAGCCAAGCAGAGAAGATATCTGCAAGCAGAGCACCAACTAAGGTACATACAGCACCAAACGCTGCAATAGCAACAGAACCGTTAATATCGTTCTGCATAATGGTCTGAACGAAGTAGCTACCAAGACCGTTAATAGCAAACACGGTTTCAGTAATCACAGCACCCGTAAACACGCCTGCAATAGAGAAGGCGACGTCAACAGCTGTTGGAATCAAAGAAGTACGCAAAGCGTGGCGGCGAATAGCCAAATTCAAAGGTAAGCCCTTAGCGCGAGCCGTACGAACGTAATCAGCATTCATAGTATCGAGAAGATACGTGCGCTGCGTTAAATGATACCCAACCATGCCAGGAATTGTCATAACAATCGTCGGCAAAATCAAATGCTGAAGGAAGTCAAGAAGGAACATGAACGGGTCAGAACCCTGGTAAGAGTGCAAACCAGTAACGTAGAAAAGTCGCACGCCTGTTGCGCGGTTAATGCTAATAGCAGCAAGCACAACCATCAAACCCAAAACTGCTGCAGGAACAACCAGCAGGAAGGTTGCGGTGGAATTAAGAACTCTATCTTGCCACTTGTACTGACGGATAGCAGTGTAAACACCAACGCTAACACCGAGAACAATGCCAAGAATTGTAGCGCCAGTAACCAGCTGAACAGATGCGCCAATACGAGACATAATTGCCGGACCAACTGGAGCCTGATCTGGGCTCAATCCCCAATCCCACTTAGTAAAAATGTTGTAAATCCAACGGCAATAACGAGTAAACACTGGAGTCTGGTCGTTAATATTTGCCAAATCCAAAGAACGGTTGATTGATGCAATAGGTGGATGCGGATGCCTAGACATGTAGTTCGAACGCGGTCTCATAAAAGCACTTGTCAAGAAATACGTCATGGATACGGCAACAAACAACATCACCACATAATTCAGGCATCGTTTAACGATGTATCGTATCATTGTGACTCTTTTCTACGACTAGCCATTTTTTACCTCCATTCGGCATCCATAAATCTTGTGATTTACAGTATTGCCGATCTAACACTCGACCTTGAAAAAGGCGTGTTTGAATCGACCCTTGTCAATCCGGACACATAATTAGTATATTTTTAGCCAAGCTATGTACAAAGAGACAAACAGAAAATATTTTTGCACAGCACTTTTCTCAATATCCAAGGGAAAAATTTCGTATATATAAGTTATATTATACATATCTAAACATGCAAAAAAGCGCAAAATATCAGTGATTTCTAGCTATATTTTTACACAAAGATATGTATTTTAAAATCAAAAAAGTATTTTTATACATACAAAATACGTTTTATAAGCAAATATAATAAATTCAAAATTTAATTACAAAAACTGAATATTTACCGAAAAAATTGTAGTTTTACTAAAATAATTAATAGTATTCAAGCAAATGCCGAAAATAGGCATAGACAAGAAACACACGCGAGACATTGAGCAGTATACAATATTTTTTATTCGTACTTTCAACTCTAAAAGGAGAATGAATAAGCTCATGGCTGAAAACATCAAAGCCGTAACTCTGGAACATGTAAAAAATTATTCCAAACATTTTAACGAACAGCGCGCAAATCTTCTCGCCGCGAATGCAGCAGTAACAAATGGTGTGCTTAAAGCCGCAACAAGCTACCAAGGCAAGCGTGCTCTTCCTCGCGAATTCTCAATAGAATTAAAACAAGGCAGCATTACCAATCAGAAGCGCTCCGGACGCTGCTGGATGTTCGCCTCACTTAATACTTTGCGATACGAAGTAATGCATAAGTGGAATTTAGACGACTTTGAGTTTTCAGAAAGCTACCTATTCTTCTGGGACAAGATTGAAAAAGCAAACGCTTATTTGGAAAATGTGCTTTCAACACTTGATGAAGATGTTAATAGTCGACTTTTTGAGAGCATTAACTATGGTCCAATCGATGACGGCGGCTGGTGGCAAATGTTCGTCAACTTGGTAAACAAGTACGGACTTGTGCCAAAGAGTGCATATCCAGATTCACAGAACTCAGTCGACTCTGATGCATTCGTACAGTACATCAATACCAAGTTGCGCGAGTTTGCATACGAATTGCGTGAAGCTCATAAGAACGGAACTTCTTTGGAAGAATTGCGCGAAATGAAAGTTCGCGATTTGGAAACCGTTTATCGCATGACGACTATTGCCCTGGGTGAACCACCTGCACAGTTTGACTTCTTCGCACGAACTAAAGATGATGATGACGATAAGAAGGACGGCGAAAAAGACGAAACCAAGAAAGATGGCGAGAAAACCAGCAAAGCTGACAAGCCAAAAACCGGCAAAGATGAGCGTCCAATGATTTGTGAATATGGAATTACTCCACTTGAGTTCGCAAAGAAGTACGTCCCAGTTGACGTAAACGACTTCGTAACAATATGCAACGCACCTATGGAACGCACACCATTCAACAAGCTCTACCAATTCAAGTACAGCACCAACGTAGCTGAAACAAAGGAAATGGAATTTGTTAACGTTCCTCTCGATGTATTCAAAAAAGCAGCTGTAGACCAATTAAAAGATGGTCATCCAATCTGGTTTGCATGCGATTGCACACAGTTCTCCTTGCGTGACAGTGGATTCTTCGATCCTGCAGTTGTGCGCGTAGATGAATTGTTTGATGTGAAGTTTACATTCGATAAAGCTCACGGTTTGGAATATATGGATTGCCCAGGAAATCACGCAATGACATTCACTGGCGTAAATCTTAATAAAGATGGCGATCCAGATCGCTGGAAGATCGAGAACAGCTGGGGCAAGGATGCTGGCGAAGACGGCTATTATGTTGGCTCAGCAGAGTGGTTCGATCGTTATGTGAACGAAATAATCATCAACAAAAAGTACCTTGACAAAGAAACTTTAGCTGTATTGGATCAAGAACCAGTAATGCTTGAACCATGGGCTCCACTTTCGAAGCGTTGCCGTTAAATAGTTACCATTAAAAATTAAGTTTGGTAACCGTGTGAGCGCAGATTGCTTTTGCAGTCTGCGCTTTTATTTTTGTTTTACTTTTTATTTTTTATTTTTCATAAATTAAAAAGAAGCCCGGCGGGAAGAGAAACCCGCCGGGGCAGAGAGAAAGAGAGAAGAAGGTTTCAATTATGGGGTTCGAAAACGAACCTCGCTAATGGCGAACCATTAACACATGTTAGTATAGCTAAACATTCGTCCAAAGAAAAGAGTTTTTCCTTAAAATTTCCTTAAAATATTTTCTTTTAGAGAACCATTTGCTATGTTTTCTAATTTTATAATTTATTTATTGAAAATTTCAACCTATTTCTCACTATTTTCCAAAGATTTTTTTGCTGCAGCAAGTCTTTCTGCCTCGACACGCTGACGCTCGGACAAAGCAGATGCGAAACGCTCAAGCTCCTCCTCAACTGCTTCTTTTGGAATCTTGGCAAAAATAGGACTTGGCTTAGGCACAGGCGTACCTGCTACCAACTCCTCACTCTCCCAAGGATGAACAGTTTCCCCCAAGCGATAATCGCCCGTAATAATCGGATACTTGAAGTCTGGATTATCCAAATCTTCAACTTCTTCAATATGAGGCAAAGGCGAGAATACGCCAGTGCCACCAAGTGCTTCCCAAACTTTTTGAGCTGCATGAGGCAAGAATGGCGCAAGCAGATGATTAGCATCCGAAACAGCCTGAGCTGCAACATGCAACACAGTACCAAGGCGAGCCTCATCATCTTTAATTTTCCAAGGCTCAGTTGCAGAAATATATTTATTAATATCCGCAACTACTCGCATTGCTTCAGTAAGAGCATTCTTCTGACGATGACGCTCAATCAAACTACCGACCAAAGCAAAAGCATCAGAAGTTTGATCGAGAAGAGCGCGATCCATTGCAGTCATAGAATCTTCGTCAAGAGGAGGGATTACACCAAAGTTCTTATTAATAAGATTTGCCACACGATTGACAAGATTACCCCAGCTTGCAGCAAGCTCTTCGTTATTATGGCGAGCAAACTCAGCCCAAGTAAAATCAGCATCAGAATTTTCTGGACCAGCAATAGAAATGTAGTAACGCACAGCATCTACAGGGTAACGCGCCAAAATATCCTTCACATAAATCACGATTCCGCGCGAAGAGCTGAACTTCTTGCCTTCCATAGTCATGAACTCAGAAGCAACAACCTGTTCAGGCATGTTCAATGGACCATAAACGCCAGCCTCACCACCTTTAGAACCAGCACCGTTGTAGGCAAGCATTTCCGAAGGCCAAATCTGAGAATGGAAAGTAATGTTATCTTTGCCCATGAAGTAGTATCCAGGAGACTTAGGATCACACCACCAATCACGCCAAGCGTCTGGCTTGCCTTGTCGACGAGCCCATTCAATAGATGCAGACAAGTATCCAATAACAGCGTCAAACCACACATACAGACGCTTATTCGGATTATCAATCCATCCTTCAACAGGAACAGGAATACCCCAATCAATATCGCGCGTAATAGCTCGCGGCTTTACTTCATTAAATAATCCAAGCGAGAAATTAATAACATTCGTGCGCCAACCTTCGCGAGAATGAAGCCAATTAACATTCGCCTCAGCCAAAGCAGGCAGGTCTAGGAAATAATGTTCAGTTTCTTCAAAGCGCGGAGTTTCACCATTAATTTTAGAAACTGGATTAATAAGCTCATCCGGATCAAGCTCGTTTCCACAAGCATCACATTGATCGCCACGAGCACCATCTGCGCCACACAATGGGCATGTGCCTTCAATATAACGATCTGGCAAAGTACGACCAGTGGAAGGAGAAATAGCAACCTTCTGAGTGCCCTTGTAAATATAGCCGTTCTTTAAGCACTGACGGAACATTTCTTGCACAACATGCTCGTGATTTGCAGTAGTAGTACGCGTGAACAAATCGTAGCTCAAACCTAAATCGCACAAATCCTTAGTAATCACACGATTATAACGATTAGCAAGCTCTTGCGCAGAAACGCCTTCCTTATCTGCTTCAACCAAAATAGGTGTGCCGTGCTCATCCGTGCCAGACACCATTAATACGTCATTACCTTTCATGCGCTCGTAACGCGCATACACGTCCGACGGAACCCCGAAACCTGCAACGTGACCAATATGACGAGGGCCGTTAGCATACGGCCAAGCAACATTCACCAAAATATGACTCATAGACAATTATTATCTTGTTCAACGCGGACAGTACATAAGAACATTGCAAAAAGAATCCCAAAATATACGAGAAAACACGCTAAATAACAAGCCTCACACGAGTTCATCCACATATCCACAAGTTATAAAACCAGCCTGGAATTGAAGCAAATATAAACATAATCTCAACTTATGCATTACGAAACTTATTCACTACAAAGCATGAATTACAAAATATGCGTTAGAAAAACAACAATATGTGCGATACGCATTGTAAATAGTCGCGCTAAAAAATAAATATGCAAAAAGAAAGGATTGAGGAAAATTGAAAAAACAACAAAACATACGCGATTTATTGGATATTTGCGAAGAAGCACAAACACAATTCCCGGAATTACTTGACGACAACCATTTACCAGGCCCAATGTGCATGAAAAAACTTTCTCAAATTGGCGTATTCAATAGGCTTGATTTAAATGCAGGATATTCAAATAAAGCAGCTATTTCCACTCAAGGAAGAAGTAATATTGTGAGCAATCTTATACCTACAGAAAGCATAGCCTGCTTATTTACTGCAGCATGGGTTTGGATAGGAGGCAATTTTCCTGAAAATATAGATGTTATTGATTATGGGCATAGAAGAAAAAAGCCGCACGGCCATGCAATCCGAGCATTTCGAAGACACTTAAACAATGAAGAATACGTAATACTTGGAAAAATTAGAATAACAACGCCAGAACGAACAATTTGCGATTTAGCGTACACTCCAAGCGAAAACGAAGAGTACGAACCTTATAGAAAAGATATTGCTCACTTATTGATATCTAAATACAGCATTGACTTGCGAAAATGCAAACGTACTATTGACGGAAACCCATATTTCCCAGGCTCAATACATGCAAGAAATTGGATACGAAACATTGCGAAAGAAGCAAACAAACCATGGAAATAAAGAACTCTTATGCAACTAAAACAAGCAGCCCTCCAAAACCACCTATAATACTCACGCCATATGTTGCTATCGACCCTGCAACAAAAACGGAAGTGCTATGGTATATCGCGCAAAAAATACCAGAACTTCGCAAATGGATTATTGCAAACCCTTCGGCAGACGCACAAATCTTAGAATATATTTCTCAACAAGGCGGTCCTGACGTTCGTTACAGTTTTGAAGTGCTATTTTCTGCGTATGACAGCAATGAATAGAAAGCAAAAATAGTAGCAAAAGCAGAAATCTTACTTTTGATCAGGTTTGTGCTCAAGACAAGACGCGTAAACTTGCTTACGATTAGCAAAAGATCCGTCAGCAAACGGATGCTCTTTTACTACTTTCGTAATGGCTTCTTTTATGCGCAAGCCTTCGGAATCTGCACATTCAAGCGAAAGCTTTGCAAGAGCATCAATGCTTAAATCTGTGCTTTCAGACTGTACTTCTTCGTCACTTGCACCACCGATAACTAAAACTATTTCACCTCGAGGAGGATCCGCTAAAACACCATCGTAAATACTTTGCACAGTTCCACGACGAATTTCTTCAAAATCTTTTGTAAGTTCACGGCATAACGCCATTGGACGATTAGAACCAAGTACTGCCAATATGTCTTCCATTGCTTCTGCAATACGATGTGGAGCCTCATAAAATACTATTGTTCGTCGCTCGGCTTTAAGTGAGCGCAAATGCTGTTGACGCTCACCAGATTTACGAGGCAAAAAGCCTTCATAACAGAAGCGATCAGTTGGCAATCCAGAAAGAGCAAGCGCATCTAAAACTGCACTAGGACCAGGCGCGCAAGTAACAGGCAAATCGCGCTCTATTGCACGTCGAACAACAGCAAGACCCGGGTCGTTAATGGTAGGCATACCTGCGTCTGAAACAACAAGAACAGTGCTGCCCTGCTCAACTTTGTCTAGCAAACCATCTGCCTTGTTGCGCTCATTATGATCGTGATATGCGATTACGCTACCAGAAACATGTACGCCAAGGCGATTCGCTAAATCATAAAGCCTACGCGTGTCTTCAGCAGCAACAATATCAGCAGTTTTAAGAAGATTAATTAATCGTGCAGAAGCGTCTGCCATATTCCCAATAGGCGTAGCAGCTAAAACAACCTTACCTAAATTATCTTCTTCGTCACACATCTTGAATCTCCTTATAAAACTTCTTAAAACTCTACACGAATTTATAAAAGAACGCACTTACAAAGCGAGGTATTTGATTAGAATTATGCTTAGTGTAATTGCAATATAAACGAAACGAAAAGAGACACTATGAAGATTATAAATCAGAAAATAAAAAGTATAGATGGAAGCAATGCGCAGCTTATTGGATATGTTTTAGACGATAATTTAGATAGCGAAGGTTTGCAAAACCGTCCTGCAATTTTAATCTTGCCAGGCGGAGGTTTCTTGCGCGTCTCGAATCGTGAAGCAGAGCCTGTTGCCATGAAGTTTGCTGCAGAAGGATTCCACACTTTTGTGTTGCGATACTCGCTTACTCCAAGCACATACCCAACTCAGCTTTTAGAAGCCGCAGAAGCGATGAGCTTAATTCGCAAAAACGCAAAAGAATGGCACGTAGATGCGCAAAAAGTTGCAATTATTGGATTCTCCGCTGGAGGGCATGTGGCTGCAAACCTTGCAACTAGTGTTAGCGACGAAGTTGAGGAAGCAAACGGGTATGCTGCTGATGACGTGCGTCCAAATGCACTTATGCTCGCATATCCTGTTATTTCTGCTGGAAAATATGCGCATAAGCCAACTTTCGATCGTCTATTTGGAGAAGTTAGCGACGAAAAGCGAACTGAACTCGTCAATAAACTTTCGCTGGAAAATCACGTGGATCGCAAAACTCCACCTGTATTTGTATGGCAAACTGTTACTGATCAAACAGTTCCAGTAGAAAATTCAATAATGTTTGTGAACGCTTGCGTTGAAGCTGGAGTAAGTGTTGAAGCTCACCTGTTCCCTAAAGGACCGCACGGCTTAGCTTTGGCAGTTAAAGAAACAGCAAAACGCGATGAAAATGGCGCAGTGATTCCTGAATTTGTGCAGCCAGAAGTTCAGCAGTGGGTTAAGCTTGCTTGCGATTGGTTGCATCGCACTTTTGCGTAATTTAACTTCAACACTCCCGCGTTTGTTCCCTTTTCGACCCATTTGGTAAACAAAACGCGGAAACAAAAAGCGGAAACAACAGACGAAACACAAGGCAAAAACAAAAACGTCGTCTACACGCCATAAGGGGCATGTTGACGACGTTTTTCTATTTGCTATCAATAAGTAATTTTAAGTAATCTCAATATTTAAGAGAAAATTACACTATTAATATTTCACACGATTTTTGGCATTGGAGTTGTTAGTGAAGATGTGAGATTTACCTGCACAACTCCAGCTCCAGCGTGAACTTCCACTTTCTTCAATGTCACAGTGCGAGAATCTTCAGGCGCATGATCATCGTCAGTCATAGTTGCTGGCGACTTTACAGCAACAAGCGCAAGGTCATCGAAAATAACTCCAGAATTTGCACACAAATCCTGCGCTTCTTTCAATGAATCAGCAAAACCTGCTTTGTCGATTACACGCTCAACAGGAACACCGTAAGCTTCTGCACACAACAAGTTAATTCGCTCCCTAAGCGTCTTTCCACGCCTACTTTCTGGAACTTTCGTTTCAACATCATCAGTTATTGCAGACACAAAATCGTCCAGCTGATTTGCCAAACCATCGCCACCATCACGGAATAAATTGCCAACAATAGGCTTTCTGAATCCTAAAGACTTGGCTTGTTCCAACAATTCAGGCACTTGATCATCCTCGCCTTCCCACAAATTAATCAACGGGAACGTAGGGATATTAAGAGATTCCAAACGAGAAACATGGAATGGGTAACGCCAAGCCAAAGTTTCGTCATCTCGCCAAGTAGTTGCGCGAGTAACTACAACTGCAGCAGCAGGCCACTTTGCGCCAAACTCGCGAGCAGCAATATCTAACCACTTTTGAGCACCAGCATCCGTACCATAACCTGCTTCCACCACTACAACATCATGCTCAGCGCAAGCCATTTCAACGCTTACAAGGCTTGGAATACCAAGCGAAACGTTCGCAAACGGGCCGCAATGGACGTAGATTGGAGAACCATTAATCGTCTCAGTTTTAGCAGGCTTTACAGCGTCGGCAAGAATATTGGTGATTCGCCACAAATCCACAAACTCACCAAACTTAACAGGCTTACCGTCTTTTGTGCCAGCAATCATTGAAGAAACACGATGAGAAATCTCGTCCATACTGCGCGACAACACTACGATTTGCATAAGCTCGCAAGTTGGCGTCAAAACAACGCGCTCAGGAACAGTCCCCTTGCCAAAATCAACAGCAATGCTTCGCAAAGATCGCGAAGGAACTTCACTAACTCGAGGAACTAAAATAGTATCAAGAACACCCTCGTCGACTGCTTTTTCCGCAAACGACACAAGCAAATTCTGCGCGCAAGCAATAGCAGCCATTTCACCACACAGGCCCCAGTCAATCAACTCAGGGTGAGAAAGCGAAGACTTACCGCCACCACTTGCACCACCTTTAGAACCAGCAGCTGTAATTCCCATGCTTGGCTGACGAAGAACTGCAGCTGCGTCCACACCGCGCTCACGCAATGCATCAACTAACGCGATAGTTGTAGTTGTTTTACCTTCTCCGCGAGAAGCTTTTAAAGGAGTATCAGCAGTAACAAGCAGAACCTTACCGCGCTTCCTAGGCTCCTCTGGATGTTGCTTTAAATAATCCAAGTACCCAAAGGCATCAATTTTTTTAACCAAACCGAATGTTGTAGTGTATGAATCAAGAATGCTCATGTACCCCTCTTTCATAGGCATATTGGCACAACTATGCATGCGGATAATGTTAATTACATGATTCATACTATACGATTGTTTGTTCGTAGCATAGCCACCACACGCAATATCTATACGCGTTATTATCAACGTCTATAGCAAAATAACAAAAGATAACAAAAATGCCTTCCGTGTGAAATAAAAAGTTCATTTCTTAGGAAGGCACTTAATTTTTAATAAAATTTAAATTTAGTGATCAGAACGATTGAAACCATTCTTCATACGCATGCTAGTGATGTACAGCACCGTGTCAAGCAAAGAATCGGTTTCTTTCTTCAACTTTGCTGCCATATCGTCATTTGCTTCAGCCAAAGCCTCGCGCACTTTATCGTTGCGAAGCTCGGCAATAATAGCTTCAGGATCGCGAACTAAATCATCGTAATCTTCGCCTTCATCACCTTCACGTTCTGGCTCGTAATCAGCCAAATCAACGCCAAGAAGATCTGCCACGGCAGCATCCGTAGACTTGACCATTGCGTGACCAAGGGAACCGACAACTTCTTGGTAGCGCTCAATCGCGTTTGCAGTGTCGTTAAATGCGGCATCCGCAAGAGCAGCAATAATGCGATTCTCCCAATAGAAGTTTTCGCTTGTTACGCGAGTAGTCGTATCTTCCAAATACTTTGGAGTGCGATTTACGTTTGGATAGAACGGAATCAAAGAATTGAAAGGATTAGAACCGTAAGTAATCCACTGAATTGCACGCATTGCTTCCGGCATGTAAGGGCGGATTTGCATTACAGCAAGCTCGCTTTGGCGATTAATTCCGATTGGACGCAACATATGACGAGTATGCTCATCTCCAAGATTGCCGTAAGGATCATACTCAGTGCCCTGATAGTGAGAGCTTAAAACGTACTTAATATCCTCAACCGTCACTTTACGCTCAGGCTGGCGAGCCCAAGGAATATCGTTGCTGTCCGGACGATGATCAGCGTCTTTACCATCCCACACTTCGTCATACGGATTCAAGAAGCGCTCCATGAACCATGCGCGAGGAGTGTTGTACACGTGGTCAGCATCCGAATGAGAGCCAAAAGCATCACGAGGGTTAAACGGAGAAGCGTTTTCCACCGACAAATCCAAGTGATTTTCTTCAATAAACTCAAGCAAATCAGCCGAGCACATATGCTCCTCTTGAGCATCAAAAGCATCATCTAAATCGAACTCGTCAATTCCAAGCTGGTTTGGCATAACAACATAAGCTTCATCCGGCACACGCTTAGCAATCCAATGATGACCACCGACAGTTTCAAACCACCAAATCTCGTTCACATCCGAAAATGCAACGCCATTCATCTCGTAAGTGCCGTATTTTTCAAGCAACGCACCCAAACGCTCAACACCTTCGCGAGCGCTACGAATATAAGGCAAAACAAGCGTTAAGAAGTCTTCTTCGCCAATTCCACCCGGCGCTTCCGGCTTGTAGTCAGCATCTCCAACTTTGCCTTGTTCTTTTTGAAGTTCAACCATTGGATCTGCGCCTAACACGCGCTCGTTGGACGTAAGCGTTTCAGTTGCGCTCATTGCAACGTTTGCTTCGTTAACGCCAGCTTCTCCCCAAATTCCTTCGCGCAAGTCTGCATTTGGCACGCTTGTGTATTGCATTGGATTATCCGGCAACTCGACTGTTACGTGGCTAAGAACAGACTTATAAACGCGAGGCTGATCTTCCGGCTTTACTACTACTAAACGCTTCGGATTAAACTCGCCATTTGCTGAGTCTTCGTTACGCGCAATAAGCGTGGATCCGTCGTAACTTGCTTTTCTACCAACAAGAATTGTTGTGCATGCCATATTTGCATCCTCTGTTTTTAGATTTTATATTTTATTTTTAGATTCATTACTGTTTGATTCTAGCGCTTAGGCGTTAACTGCTAACCTAATTGGTTGCTCTCGTGCTTGCGTTTAGGCTTTACCAGTAAGGAACATGCCACCAGCATCTACACCTGAAGTCACATTTCTTACTTCGCGTAACAATTCATTCATGTAGAATCCCGGCTTAAGATTTGGCAAAGGCTTTTCTGTACCAAAAACTTCAAACATGTATTCGTGATCTTTATCAGGAGGTTGAGGACCGTTGTATCGCATAGTAATTGCTGGATCATTGCAACCAATAAATCTGCTTGCTTGCGAGTTACGACCTTGAAGAGCTTCCGGAATCATAGAAGTCATTGTGCGAGAAAAATCTTCCGGTATTTGTAAAGCGTGAGAATCGTTAAAATCAAACATTAACGCTTCAACAGGCACGTTCGCGGCAGTCCAGTGAATCCATTCAAAACCGCATACCGGTATTGCATCGTCGTCAACAAAACGCCAATGCAAATAATGCACGAAAGATGGCATATTATCAACGTAAAATGGGAAAGAAACTACTGGAACTCCGCTGATCTTATTCTGCTCCGGCGCAGCTTTAGAATAATCATCCGGAATGGTAGTGAAATCTGTAGAAATATTCATAATTTAAGTATCTACCATTACACAACACTAATCAACTGCGCGAGTAACAAATAAACGCAAACGTTAGCGCAATCTAATTGTTCAAGCAGATCGTGGCACTCAAGCAAAAACAACACTAAGAAACAACGCTAACTGCATAATTTGACGGTCAATATAAAACGTGCGCCCAGAGAAATCTAAACTGGGCGCATTAACTAAAATGTAATTTTTTACTGTACTCTATTTATTTTGTAGCAGCCTCCTCATGAGTTTCAGCAGCCTTAGCTGCCACAGCTGCTTTCTTAGCAGCACGCTCTTGCTTCTTAATTCCTTCAATGAACTCAGCATGCTTTACTGCAGGAAGCCAGCCAGTGTTAACAACCTTAACCTGCCATACCCAAGCCAAGGCAAACAGAATAACAGCAACAATAATCAAGCTTATAGCACCAACGCCTGCACCGAGGTGAGCGAAGTTACCAACAACAGTGCCAACCCAACCAAAGTCAGCATCGCCGAAGGTGGAGTTTGCCAAGCCGAAGGAACCCATAACAGTAAGCAATACTGCTGGAAGGAATGTAATAATTAAACCGTTAATAAAACCACCGAGAATAGCACCACGGCGACCACCGGTTGCATTACCAAACACGCCTGCACCACCACCATCGAAGAAGTGAGGCACCATTCCTGGGAGAATCAATGCCAATCCCCAAGCTGGACCCATCCAAATTGCAATAAGTCCGAGAGCTACAAGACCTCCAACGAAGGAAGACAAGAAGCCAATAAGAGAAGCATTAGCACCGTATGGGAATACGATTGGAATATCCAATGCTGGACGAGCGCCTGGAACGACCTTGTTAGCAATGCCCTGGAATGCAGGAACCAATTCACCTAAAATGATACGAACACCATAAAGGATGACACTAACACCAATTCCAAATTGCAAAGCCTGAGCAAAAGCCGCCATGTAGAAGGCACTATAGTCCGTAGGGTGAGACGCGAAAATCTTGAAGAGTTCCTTTACTGGCAACACAACCGAAGCCCACACTGCGAATACCAAATACAGCACAACCATCAACAAAGTCGTGGAGACCATTGAATCACGCAAGAAGCTCAAACCCTTAGGGAAGTTAATATCTTCAGTAGACTTAGACTTCTTACCAACAGCAGCACCAACAGCACCAGAAACAATGTAGCTTAAAGAGTTAAAGTGACCAATCGAGAGCTTATCGCTACCAGTAATACGGTTCATAAAAGGCTGCGCAAAAGCTGGCAGAACAACCATAACCGTTGCCATAATGACAGAGCCGACAATAACAATAAGCAACTGGTTGCCTGCACCAAAACCAACGGAAAGAACTAGAGCCAAAAGCATAGACATAAACACCATGTGGTGACCAGTCAAGAATATGTACTTCAAAGGAGTAAAGCGTGCAGCAAGAAGCATAAGAACGAAGCTGAGCACAATAATGTATGCAGAAGTAGCACCGTACTGACCTGCAGCCTGAGCAGTAATAACCTCATTCGTAGGTACAACACCATGAGCACCAGTAGACTTCAAAACCAAGTCACCAAATGGAGCAAGTGCACCAACAACAACGCCAGCACCTGCACCCAAAATGAGGTAACCCATAGCAGCTTTTAAGCCGCCTGCAATCACTTGTCCTGCACTACGTTTGAGTGCGATAAGACCGATTGCCGCAATAATACCAATCAAATAAGCCGGCACATTCAAAATCTGCTGACTTATGAAATTTAAAACCTGAACTACAATGTTCATCTTATTTCCTTCTTTTATTTAGAAAAAGCGAATAGCGCATGAAATAACAGTACGACTATGCCAAAGCAGTAAGCACGTAATCAGCATAATCAAACGTTTATTTGTTACACATAATTTATGCGTAACGCTCAAGCACACCCTTCACCTCTTCAACATCCATGAAATTTTCAATTGTTTCTACAGGAGTGGTAGTGCCCTCAAGCTCTGGAGCAAGCTGAGGAGAAGTGAGCACAAGATCATTCATATTCGCAGTACCTTTTGCACTTCCCGCATCGGAAGTAGTAACTGTAACATCAAGACCTAAGTCTGCTGCCGCAGCCTCAACATTGATTTTTAAAAGTACAGACGTGCCAATGCCGTTTCCGCATACACATAGAATATTCATAAATAACCTCTTTCGTTGAGTTGTATTTTTTTAATTTTGCAAAATTAATTAATTCTTTAGTATTTAACTTTTAAGAATTGCGCGAATTTCTTTAGCGTTTTTTGCTTGCGCAAGTTCTCTAGTCTTCACAGGATTAGACAAAGCTGCAGCAACCGCGGACATAACGCCAATATGCTCATTTTCATCGTGACCTGCAAGACCAATTACTAAAGAGACCGGATCGTTGGCAGTGTTACCAAATTTAACAGGCGTACTTAAACGAATCCAGCTCAAACCACTTTTTAACACTGCTTCCGACGGGCGCGAATGTGCCAAAGCCAAGCCTGGGGCAATAACAATATACGGGCCCATTTTCTCAACTGTTTCAATCATCTGATTCGTATATTCATCAGTAGTAAAGCCAGACTCCTTCAAAGCATTGCCTGCAAGACAAATAGCATCACGCCAATCTTTCGCTGCAATATCAAGGTTTACTGCAGAATCCGGGAGAAGCTCATCAATATCAGTACTCATATTTTCTCTTTTCTAAGCATGTTAATTATTCTTGATTATTTCTGATTGGTAATCGAATTTTTAATGTTTTTCGTAACGATCATATTTTGAATTACTCCCTTGGCTTATTCTTGCATGATTGAGTGGTAGAACTTTCCAGCTAAAGCATCATGAGCTTTAGCCTTAGCTTCATCAAATGTAGTTTGAGCAAGTTCTGCTCGAACATCGTCCAAAGCAACCGGCGTCATAGAAAGCGAGTTAATACCGAGACCTGTAAGAACAACCGCTAAGTCTGGGTCTGCTGCAGCTTCTCCACACACTCCGACTGGCATACCATGTGCGTTACCAGCGTCTGCAATCATTTTGATCGCGCGCAACACTGCAGGGTGCCAAGCAGTTTGATAATTAGAAACAGACCCAAGGGTTCTATCTGCTGCAAGAGTGTATTGCGTCAAATCATTCGTTCCGATAGATACAAAATCAGCGACTTGAGCAACCTCCTCGGCAACAAGAGCGATAGAAGGCACCTCGGCCATAATGCCAACCTTTTTAAGACCTTTAGATTTACCAAGTTTTACAAAATATGCTGCTTCATGTTCGTCTGAAACCATTGGAGCCATCACCCATAAGTCAGCATTCGTCACAGCATCAGCACGAGATAATGCCTCCAGCTGACCATCTAGAACATCCATATGCTGTCTTAGAGTACGCAAACCTCGAAGTCCGAGGGCAGGATTTGGTTCATCTTCAGGAGTCAAGAATGGTAACGGCTTATCTGCTCCAGCATCAAGCAATCGAATAACAACTTTCTTGCCTTCAAACTGAGATAGTAACTCTGTATAAGATTCTGTTTGTTCTTCTATACTAGGCGGTTGCTCGTTACCAATAAACAGAAATTCCGTTCGGAATAGACCTACTCCTTCTGCTCCATACTCATGAGCAGTTACGGCATCTGAGGGCTTTCCTACATTTGCCAAAAGAGGAATCAAATGACCATCTTTTGTACTTCCAGGCAATCCACGCAATTCACGAGCGCGGCTTAAACGCTCACGAGACTCTTTAACATGCGCGATTTCTTCTTCACTAGGACTGCTTATAACATGACCATTAACGGCATCTACTACAACAATTTGATGATTCTTCAGCTGAGAGGCATCGTGTGCTCCAACAACAGCAACAATTCCACGAGCACGAGCAAGAATAGCAGTGTGACTTGTAGGACCACCATCAAGAGTGACAATTGCCTGAACCTTGCTTAAATCAAGTGAAGCTGTATCAGCAGGTGAAAGATCCTTAGCAACCAGCACAAAAGGCGAATCACTTTCCGGCACTCCAGGAGCTTCAACACCAATCAAAGATGCAATAACACGCTGGCCAACATCATGCAAATCTCCTGCACGCTCAGCCATGTAACCACCAAGATTACGCAACATGTCTTCAAATTGTGCGAACCCTTCCCAAGTGGCACGTTCAGCTGTTTTCCCCTTATCAATACCAGATTCAATTGCACTTATTAATGCTGGATCGATGGCCATCTGTGCAAGAGCTTGCATAATTGGTGCTGCCTTTCGAGTCCCCTCATCCTTTGCTTCAAGAGCCTCACTTGCACGATGGTTTAGGTCTTTATTTACTTCATTTAAAGCATTTTTAACAGCCTTTTTTGCATCCTCAGCCAACACACTAACAGCACGAGGAGAATCCTCTGGCTCATGCAAAGCAGGTGCCATACACAATACTTCACCATATGCCATCGAGCGCCCAATGCCAACACCAGTGATTACCATACTTAAAACCCTCCTTTAGGTTTAGAAACTTTATTACGGCCGCAACGCCGCATAAGCATTTCTTGTAGGTAAACGTTTCTTACTAATGAAACTATACACCATTAAAAATGTTGTTACAACAAGTGAAAACGTTTTCTGTATTTTTCAATTAATTATGCTACACTTAATGTTGAAAATAGCAAACAAAAAAACCTTAAGAAAAAATATGGTTTGCTTTTATATGAAAAATAAAAAATAAAAGCAGAATTTGTTAATTATTATTCAAAGGAGAAAAAATGGCAATTGCAACTCGTACTGTTACTATTGAAGACCCAGTTGGAATACATGCTCGCCCAGCATCAGAATTTTCTCAAGCCGCAATGTCCTCAAATTGCATTGTAACGATTGCGAAAGGCGAAGGTGCCCCTGTAAGTGCGAATAGCATTCTTTCAATTATGGGATTGGGCATTACTAAAGGGGATTCAATCACAATTACCGTTGACGGTGAAGACGCTGAAAATGTAGCTAACAATCTTGTCGACGTAGTCACGAAAGGCGAATAATATAAATAAATAAGTGCACATAAACTGACAAATAAATAATATTCAATTTGCGGTGCTGTTTACCAATAATTACAGCACCGCACTTATTCGGGGGCAAATATGACAAATCAAACTAATCAAAACGCCTCCATAACTCATGTAGCAGCTCTTGCAAAAGTTTCAATTGCAACAGTATCTCGTGTACTTTCTGGTAGACGAGCCAAAGATGACGATATTGCAAAACGCGTAAGAAAAGCTGCAGAGCAGCTTAATTATTCAGTAAATTATGCAGCAAGCGCATTAAGAAGTGACACAACTAATACAATCGGCGTAGTAATAGGCACAAGCAACGTAGATGATTCATTCAGTGTAAATATGCTTTCTGCATTGGATGAAGCAGCTCATGAAATAGATAAAATACTTCTTGTTGGAACTGGAAAAGACGCAGAAGCTCAAGAAGAACGCATAGAAGAGCTTATCGGTCATAATGTTGACAGTCTTATTGTCATGCCATCTAACAATAGTGATTTAACAAAAACACTTGAAAACTACGTTGACAATCTTCCCATTGTGCAAATTGGTGGCACTACTACTTCATTCCACGTGAATTGGGTTGGCATGGATCAAGAATCAATGATGGAAGCCGCTTTGATACATCTTTCGCATCACGATGCCCATAATATTGCTTATTTAAGTGGAAATGTTGACTCCACACAAAGTGCAAACTTATTTGCCAATTTTCAGACTGCTGCAAGCCGATTAAGTTTACTTTCTGAGCCAGATTGGACAACTTTTGGAGAACTTACTTATCAACGTGGATTCAAGGATACAATGCGGCTTTTTTCTGATTCTACCGCTAAACAATCTCGCAAACCAGACGCTGTTATTTGCGCAAATGACGCTGTCGCACTTGGAGCACTTCTAGCTTTAGATGAGCTTTCTTTGCAAGTTCCGCAGGACGTTCTCGTAATAGGTTACGGAGATAGCAGACAGGCAGAAATATCTGAACCAAAGCTTTCTTCAATCCGTCCTCCGTATCAGCAAATTGCGCGCGAAGCAATCCGCCTAACCGCTGTTAACAAATCAGAGCAACATTGGTTACCTGCACATATGGAGTTTAGACCGGAAATCATGCGACGCGAATCAACAAATTCACCAAGAATAGGCACAAGCGATATGTCACTTCCGTGGAGGATATGATACTTTTGTATTTTATTGACTTTGCAAAAGTGAGCAAAATAGTGCTTCAAAAACAAGAGTTGCGTTACCATTTCTCGAAAGCCGACGACGAGTAGTAGCAATGCTGTCAACACAATCCAATGCACTACTTGCTGTCATGCTTTGTGCCAACTGGACAATTCTAGACTTGTATCCCTGATTTATAATCGGCGAAGACTTTTGCGCTTCGTTAATAACAACTAAAACATCTCTATACACGCTATCGATTGCGTCAAGAGAACGGCATAACACGTCACGACTTACACGAGTTACTTTACGTTTTATATCATCCTTTTTCCCAATTGCATTGTAGCTTGCGCGCAATTTGGGCGGAATGCGATCCTCATCGCCTAATCCGTTAATTCTACGAAATTCTTTTTGTTGAGCCTCAACATTTCGCTGAACCTCATCTTCTGCTTGTGATTTTGCATCGTCAATAAGCATTGCAGCAAGCATAATTGCGTCGGCAGCATCATGCATACGGAGCAATCCTGCAATAAGCTCATCTCGCCTACTTAAAGCACGCTCATCGCTTGCGTAGATAAAAGCAGTTGCTATATTTCCTTGAGAAAGCCTGGCTGCACGATTTGCTAGCTTATTATCCGCATCCGTTTTTTTAGTAAGATATTCTGCTATAGACTGCTCGTTTGGAGTAGCTAATTGCACAAGTTGCGTACGCGAACGAATTGTTGGAAGCACATCCATAACACTTGAAGCGCATAAAAGCCAAATCGTATGCTCGCTTGGCTCTTCAATCTCTTTAAGAAGAACGTTTGTGCTACGTTCCAACATTCTGTCAACATCTTCAATAATTATGATTCGCCAAGGAGCAGTGCTAGGCATCTGCTCAGAAATCCCAATTGCCTCGCGTACATCGTCAATACTAAGAGTTACGCCTTTTGTTGCAAGCGTATGCACATCAGGATGCGATCCTGCTAAAACTTCTTTGGCAGTTTTACTAAGCTCATTTTCGCCGCTAATTCCATCACTGCCTTCTCCATGATCCGGACTTTCGAGAGCTGCAGCGAAAGCGCGCGCAACTTGCGCACTACCGAAGCCAGCAGCTCCGCAAATCAGCCAAGATTGCGCTATTTTGCTAGCATCCGCACAAGCAATTTTTCGCAATCGCGAAACTACCTGTTCTTGCCCAATAACGCTATCCCACACACTCATCGCTTCACCCCCTGCATAGCTTCTTTACTTCTTCACTTTATAAAATTCGCCACTTTATTTAGTTTCAATTTCTTCAATTAAGTTATGTACGTCTTGCACAATAAGTTCAGATAATGATTTCGCTGAGAACGTTGCATCTAATACGCGATAACGATCTGCAGATTCCTGCGCTAAATCTAAAAATGCTTCTCTAGTGCGACGTGCGAAATCTATTCCAGCTGATTCCATGCGATCTTGCTCACGATGCAAACGCTTAAAAGCATCTTCCGGCTGCATATCTAGCAAATAAGTGCGATTAGGCCACAGCGAATCCGTTGCCCACTCACTTAAAGTTCGCACATCATCCATAGTCAATTCGCGACCGCCTGCTTGGTAAGCAAGCGAAGAATCAATATAACGATCCGTTATTACTACTGCACCACGGCTAAGTGCAGGGCGAATTACTTGCGCAACATGCTGTGCACGATCCGCAGCAAAAAGCAAAGCTTCTGTTCTGGCAGATACACTCGTGCCATGCAAGAGTATTTCGCGCAAAGTTTTACCCAACTGCGTACCGCCAGGCTCACGCGTCACTACAACTTCTCGCCCCAAAGATTGCAAATGATCCTTAAGGGCCTCAACTTGCGTAGTTTTACCAACGCCATCAATGCCCTCGAAAGAAATAAATAAGCCTTTATTTGCATAAGATTGCTCACTTCTGCAGCCGCAGTTTCCTCCGCAAGCGCAGCCACCAGAGAAATCGTCATTTTTAGATGCCATATTTTGACTCCATATGCAAGGTCTATTTAATCTTTAGATTTCATTCCTATGCTTTTTTAGCGGTAGATTTCTTTGAAGTAGTCTTCTTTGTAGAAGTTTTCTTTGCGGTAGATTTTTTCGCAGTAGACTTCTTTTCAGAAGATTTTGCAGTGCTCTTAGTCGCGCGCTTTTTGCGTTTTACGGGACCTGCGGCACGCTTTTGCGCCAAAAGTGCAAATGCATCCTGCGGATCAATCGATTCAGGCGTATACTGCTTTGGCAAAGTGCGATTCGTTTCGCCATCAGTAATATAAGCTCCGTAGAAACCATCCTTAATCACTACTGGCTTCCCAGTTTCAGGATCTGCACCAAGCTCACGAAGAGGCGGCTTGGCGGCACCACGAGTACGCTTACCGTACTTTGGTTGCGCAAATAAATCTTTCGCTTCCTGCAAAGTAACAGTAAAAATAGCATCTTCACTAGAAAGAGATCGCGTATCCGGCTTAGATTCCACAGTTTCTCCAGCAGAAGTATCTACAGCAGAATATGTTTTAGTTAAATATGGACCGTAACGACCATTATTTGCTTCGATACGAGCTAGTTTTACAACACCTTCTGCGTCAACTTCTTCATATTCGCCAACAAAACGTGGCAAATTCAAAAGTTGCAACGCTTCTTGCAAAGTCAAAGTCGCTGGATCCATGGTTTTAAACAAAGAAGCCATTTTTGGACGAGCCTTAGAAGACTTAGAAGCCTTAGAAGATTTAGAATCTTCCGCATTATTCTGCTCTTCTACCAGTGCCACGTACGGCCCAAAACGACCATTGCGCACTTCTACATTCCCACCCGTTTCTGGATCTACTCCAAGCACACGTGGACCCTCAGCATTATTCTCAAGCAATTCTCGAGCAGCATCAACAGTTAACTCATCTGGAGCTAAAGTTTCTGGCAAAGAAGCATGACGAGGGTTGCCTTCAGCATCAAGATTCTTAATGTCTTCCAAGTAAGGACCATAGCGTCCAATACGCACATGCAAACCATCGCCAATGTCTATGGTATTTATTTCACGCGCATCAATTTCACCAAGCTCTGCAACCTGCTGTTGCAAACCAATATGAGCTTCATCAGCGGAATTAGCGGCACCTTCACCAGAACCGAAATAGAACCTAGTTAACCAATCGCGACCGGTTTCTTCACCGTGCGCAATTCTGTCCAAACCATTTTCCATATCAGCAGTAAACGCGTAATCAACATACTTCGGGAAATTCGCTTCCAAAAGCTTAATTACAGCAAAAGCAAGCCAAGAAGGAATTAACGCACGTCCACGCTCATACACGTATCCACGATCAATAATTGTGGAAATAATCGTTGCGTAAGTAGAAGGGCGGCCTATTTCCTTAGCTTCCAAAGTTTTAACTAAAGAAGCTTCAGTATATCTTGCAGGAGGCTGAGTTTCGTGAGAATCCGCACTAACACTTTTAGCTTCAAGAATATCCCCAGCTTGCATTTGAGGAAGCGCCTTATCGCTTTCACCTTCAGATGCATGTGCATTGCCAAAAACCTTCATAAAACCAGCAAAAGTAATCACTGTTCCAGAAGCTTGGAACAAAGCTTCTCCATATTCTCCAGCAGAAGCATTTAACTTAACAGTTGCTGTAAAACCTGTAGCATCAGCCATTTGTGACGCAAGGGTTCGTTGCCAAATAAGCGTATACAATTTCAGCTGATCCGCAGGTAATTTATCTGCAAGCTCGTCCGGGCTTAAGAAACGCGCTCCAGCAGGGCGAATACATTCATGAGCTTCCTGCGCTCCTGCAGACGTAGTTGCATACTGCTTAGGAGATTGCGAAACATACTCGTCGCCAAACGCTGCACGAGCGGCACTACGAGCAGCTTCGATAGCTTCTTTGGAAAGCGTTACGGAATCCGTACGCATGTAAGTGATATAGCCGTTTTCGTATAAAGATTGCGCAGCTCGCATAGTTTGGCGAGAGCTCATTGAAAGTCGGTTTCCAGCAGTTTGCTGCAAAGTTGATGTAGTAAAAGGTGGCAAAGGACGACGATGATACGGCTTCGTTTCCATAGAGTCAACTACAAAATCTGAATTTTCAAGAGCTTTAGAAAGCTTAGATGCAAAATCAGCATCAACATGCAAAGCTTTTTGTGATTCATCTTTTGTAGAAACCAACTCACCTTTTGAATTGAAATCTTTAGAACCAGCCAGACGGCGACCAGAAAGCTCGCTCATGCGCGCTTCAAAATCAACACTTTCACCATCTGAGCCTTTAGAACTTAAAATCGCGCTAATATCCCAGTAAGACGCCTTAGTAAACGCCATACGCTCGCGTTCACGCTCAACAATCAACCTAGTAGCAACAGACTGCACGCGTCCAGCAGAAAGACCAGGACCAACTTTTCTCCACAAAACAGGAGAAAGCTCATATCCATACAAACGGTCTAACACACGACGAGTTTCTTGCGCGTCAACCATATTGTCGTCAACATTTCGAGTATTACTGAGCGAGGCTTGAATTGCATCCTTAGTAATCTCATGAAACACCATGCGCTTTACTGGCACAGTTGGCTTCAATGCTTCTACCAAATGCCACGCAATAGCTTCACCTTCGCGATCCTCATCAGTTGCCAGATATAATTCGTCAGCTTTTGCGAGCGCAGACTTTAAATCGGAAACAGTTTTCTTTTTATCTGAGCCAACTACGTAATATGGCGCAAAACCATGATCGACATCTACACCAAACTTACCAAACGCCGCTTTGCGTGAGGCTGGAACTTGGCTTGGCTGAGCGAGATCGCGAATATGCCCAACTGAAGCCATGACGGTATATCCATTGCCTAAATACCCGCCAATTTTTCGCGCTTTCGTGGGAGACTCCACAATGACTAGCTTATTCTGTGCTGCCATATTCGCTCCTTTCCTAACACAATCGAACATATAATTCCGAACTATATGTTTCACGCTAACTGTATCGCAACTTAAGTTATACGTCTATTACATTCCACCTCGGTGGATAAAAGCAGATAGAGTAGACAATATTACTTAGAAGCAGATGGAGGCGTCGGCGGAGCGCCTACTAATCCAAGCCTACTCAACGGCGAAGCTGTAGAGTGACGCATTACCATAATTACGCCAAAAACAAGCAAAGACACGCCTATAATCAGCCAATAAGTTGCTACATAAGATACGCTTGCAGCCCATTGAGCAAAAATATCAACACCAGGAAGAATTTGCCATATTAAATAAAGTGCATACAAACACGCCAACACACCAATCGTAATCATAGAGCTTCCTACAATTTGAACGCTAATTGAGGAACGTCGATAAGCTGGCATATCCATTCCACTACTGCGAGTGCATGCGAGCATAATAAGCGTTACAGCACCAACGATAAGTAATGACATAAGAACGTCAGAAACTCTATGCCAATGTGCTGCAACCAAAGAAAGTTCCACAAGAATGCTTATAAAAGCTGCAGCTACCGCTGCCCATGCGCGCCAAACGCGCGAAACTGCGCAAATAAGCAACGCACATGATGCAGTAATAAGTAGGGTATGACCTGAAGGTGCTGAATTTGCAGACAAATATTCAATACTTATAAGCATTGGGCGCGGAAGAATTTTTTTCAATGGTTCAGCAGCAGCCGAAAGAATAATAATTCCAGCACATTGACCAAGAAGCCACCAACGTTTACGAATACAAACTACTATGAGTGAAACAAGAGCAATTATTATGCCAGTAACTATAACAACCATAGAAACGCTTATAGGTCGCAAGCAAAATGCAAGCCAAGACGGCATACCATGAGAGCCAAATCCATCAATTACCATTTCTTCATAGCTTTGACCAAGTACTGTTTGCACACTAATAAACCATATGAACGCAGCAGAAGCCAGGAAAACAATTGCAATAGCAACACACCACAATATGGTAGATATTCGAGGACGCTTTACGAGCGGATCAAGCTGATCAATATCATCTGCATCCGATGAAGAATCTTCAGAAGATAACTGATTAGTTGAATACGACAAATCAGACAAATCAGACAAATCAGACAAATCAGATTGACGTTTAGTTTGTTTCACAAACTGTTTTACAGACTGTTTAGAAGATTTCTCTTCAGTATTTTCTGGAAATAAAGGCGATATTTTTTCGTCATTATCCTCAGATGAGATTGGGGAAAATGGCGTAATCGTATTAATCGAATCCAAAGGATGCGAATAGTCACTACCTTCACTGTTGCGATTAATATCTTGCGAAGTTCCACCTACCGGCAGCGCATCATTTTCTCCAGCAGAATCATCATGCTGATTGTCAATGCTATTGGATTGAATTCCTGCAAATTCTTCACTCATACTTTAGACTTTACGACAGTATTTACGACCGCGCTAGTTTTACGCATAATAAAACCTCCGCGCACCCACCAGAGGCCACTTACCCTTGCTGCATTTCTGCCCTGGGGGGATTGGGTGACTTAGTGCCACACGGAGGCTTTATCTATATTACACGATTTTCGCTACATGTCGAGTAGTAATAAATTATGCGCGCCACACACTCTTGCCATGTTCTTTTGCAAATTCAGTATCTTCATCAAGCTGAGACTCGTTAGCTTCAACATCACCAGCAATATAGCGTTCAACTAATTGGCGAGCTTCACTATCTTCATGCTGAACTGCAGGAGACTTCATAAAGTATGAACTTGGAGCCAAAACCGGACCAGAAAGCTTGCGATCCAAAGCAATTTTTGCGGCTCGAACAGCATCGATAACAATTCCGGCAGAATTTGGAGAATCCCAAACCTCAAGCTTGTACTCCAAATTCAAAGGAACATCACCAAAAGTAGTACCTTCCAAACGCACGAAAGCAAACTTGCGATCATCCAACCAAGCTACGTAGTCTGAAGGCCCAATATGAACATTATGCTCATCCATTTCATGAGGCACGATTGAAGTTACTGCACGAGTCTTAGAAATCTTTTTAGACTCAAGTCTTGAACGCTGAAGCATGTTCATAAAGTCCATATTTCCGCCAACATTCAGCTGATACGTGCGATCCAAACGCACACCGCGATCCTCAAAAAGTCGAGCCATAACGCGGTGAGTAATAGTTGCACCTACCTGACTTTTAATGTCATCGCCAATAATAGGAACTCCTGCATCACGGAATTTTTGTGCCCACTCAGGATCAGAAGCAATGAAGACTGGCAGGCAGTTTACAAATGCACAGCCAGCTTCCATCGCAGCAGTCGCATAAGCTTTATCGGCTTGCTCAGATCCTACTGGAAGATAAGAAACAAGCACATCCACATGCTTATCTCGCAAAACTTGAGCAACGTCAACAGGTTCAGCCTCGGACTCATCAATCATTTCACGGTAGTAATCACCAAGACCGTCATAAGTTGGACCACGCAATACTTCTACACCCAAATTTGGTACATCAGCAAAACGAATTGTGTTATTTTGTGAAGCGCCAATTGCTTCACTTAAATCATGCCCAACCTTTAGAGAATCAACATCAAACGCCGCAACAAACTCAATATCGCGCACACGATACTGACCAAATACAGCGTGCATCAACCCTGGAATTTTCTCACCGTCATCAGCGTTTTTGTAATATTCAACGCCCTGAACCAGCGACGAAGCACAATTGCCGACACCGGCAATGGCAACGCGGATGCTCATATAGACTCCTTGCCCTGCAAAATAAGCGACATTACATTATGCCGCACCATACACATTTCATAATACTATTGCTTTAACAAATATGTACTAATATTCAATATTTTTAATCTTTTCTAAACAAAAACATGCTGTTTTGTAGAAAAATTCAACACCGGACGCTACGGTGGAATGTATGGTTGCACGTAAAGATGGAAGACGAGCGTCTACTTCGCATGAGAAAGCTACTCGAAGCATATCGTCACAATCACAAAAAAATACGAATATGCCTTCATCTGTCCCACCAAGCGGACAAGACTCATACCGTCCACATTCGTATTCTTTTGAATCAAACAAAAGCAGCCGTAATTCGAGATTCGAACGTTCTCGCGCAGCAACACGCAGAAGGCGTCGTAGAACTTGGCGAGGCAGACATCCTATTATTTTTTGGGCACTTATCGTTATTTTTGTACCAATTTTGCTAGGCACAATTGTTTTTGCTTATCTGTACGCAACTACAGATATACCTGCACCAGACAAAGTTGCTATGGCAGATAAGACGAAAGTGTACTATTCAGATGGCAAAACTGAATTAGGCTCTTTTGCTGAGCAAAATCGCGAAATTATCAATTGTTCAGTACTACCTAAATATGTTGGTAAAGCAATAGTTGCTTCAGAAAATCGTTCCTTCTACCACGATGGCGGAATAGATTTTAAAGGAATTGGACGCGCATTACTTCATAACGTTACAAAGCACGGGCGTTGGGGCGGCTCAACTATTACGCAACAATATGCGGAAAGATATTATCTCGGTGAAACAAAAACTTATTTTGGAAAACTAAAAGAAGCTATTTTAGCTTTGAAAATTGCGCAAACCCAAGATAAAGATACAGTACTTTGCAATTATATGAATACTATTTACTTGGGTAGAGGAGCATACGGAATTCAAGCTGCAGCTAAAGCATATTTCGGTATAGAAGCAAAAGATTTGTCACTTTCGCAAGCTGCACTTTTAGCAGGTATTATTCCAGCACCAAGTAGCTGGGATCCTGCAATTGGTCCAAAAGAAGCAGGCATTCGCTTTAAGCGCGTGTTACGCATTATGAAAGAAGATGGCTACATTACAGCTTCTCAAGCAGCGCAAGCAAAAATGCCTAAAACTATTACTCAGACGACTCAAAACATTTACGCAGGTCAACAAGGTTACTTATTGCATATGGTTCGCGACGAGTTAACTAGGAACGGTGCTTTTACGCAGGAAGATCTTGACAGTGGCGGATATCGCATTATTACTACTATCGATAAAGCTAAGCAAGATTTAATGTTCAAAGTTGCAAGTCCTTCTCAAGATGGACGAGGAATTGTGCCAGAAGGACTGCAAGTTGGCGGAATTTCAATAAACGCAAAAGATGGTTCAATCATTTCCGTTTACGCAGGAGACGATTATCTAAAGAAACAGCTTAATAACGCCACACAAGCGCTTTATGAGCCAGGTTCTACTATGAAGCCTTTTGCGCTTATGGGAGCAATTCAGGCTGGCACTAGCTTGGATACGATGTTCAATGGCAATTCTCCACGCAAGTTTGATGGGATCGATAAACCTGTTGGAAACTTTGCAAACATGAGCTACGGCACCATTAACTTATACAATGCAACTGCAAATTCTGTGAACACAGTGTATATGGATTTGCAAAGTAAACTTGGTGCTAAGAAAGTTGCTCATACTGCAGTTATGGCAGGTTTAAGCCCTGAACGAGTCAATGGTAAGAATCCGTTTACTGTGCTCGGAAACGATTCTGTGCATGTAAGCGAAATTGCGCGCGCATATGCAACATTTGCAAACCAAGGAAGACGCCCAGATTTGCATATTGTTGCCAGCGTAAAAAATCCTGACGGTAAGGAGTTCTACCGTGCACCAACAGCCGGAAAGCAAGTATTCTCACCAGCCGATGCCGCTCTAGCTACAAAAGCAATGATTGGCGTAGTGCAACATGGTACAGCAACTGAAGCTCGCGCTGTAGGTAGAGAAATTGCAGGAAAGTCTGGAACAGCAAACGATGAAACTGCTGGTAGCTTTGTAGGATTTACGCCAAATATTGTTACCGCATTTGCCATATGGAATCCAGACGCAAAAGGTAGCCCACAAGTAATTAAACCGTTCCACGGATATCTTGGCGGAAGCGACTACCCTGTGCACTTGTTTACAAGATACATGCGTCAAGCGGTAATAGGAACCCCGAATACTAAATTCCCTGAAGCAAAAGACACAGGCAAAATTGGTGGACCTGATGGAAAATGGGGATTAGGCGAACAACATACATTCACGCATATAAAAACTGAGAATGAGGGTAAGGATAAAAACAAGGACAAAGATAAAGACAAGGACAACGACAACGATTTAGACCTTGATAGTCAGCTGTATGGTCGTGACGATTCATCATCGGGCGGCGTTGGCAGCTACGATAATAATTCTGGCGGTCATGGTTATGACAATAACTATGACACAACTGGAGGAAACTAGTAAATCAACTGTAGCTATTTATAAACAAAACTGTAGTTAATTTACGAACAGATATGCGAATAGCTAGCTAAGTAAATAGCTAAATAGTTTGTTAATTAGTTTTGCTAGTTTGTTAATTAGTTTCGGCTCAAAACAATGTTCTCAAGCATTTTAGCAGTAACATTTTCATAACCGTTAAGTTCTGCATGATGCTTGCTCTCAGATATGTTTGCGCGCGAAAAACCTGTTTGCGCAATTACAGTTGCTCCGGAATTAATTGCAGCAGTAAGACCAGATAGAGAATCTTCTATGGCAATGCAATTAGCCATCTGCTTTGCAACTTCCTCATCCGCGCCCTCAATGCCAACCATTTTCCCTGCAGCAAGATAAGGCTCAGCACTAGGCTTCGGCTTAAATCCATCATCTCCACACACGTACCCAGCGAAAGCACCTTCTGGAGCATGATTCACAATATTTTCAACCAAACAACGCGGCGAATTGCTCACCAAAATCGAAGTAATGCCGGCATCCGTAAGACTTTTAAGTACATCTAAAACTCCTGGAACCCACGGCACGGATTCAGCCTCACGAGCAGCAACGTAATCAACCATGCCTTTGCCAATTTCTTCTACTGTAAGTTTTGTACCAGAAGGAATCATCTTATTGGCAACAGTTTCAAGGGATCCACCGGAACATTCCCAAGCTAAATCTTCATCCCAGTATCCACCGTATTTTTTTACTAAATAAAATTCCGACTCATGCCAATACGGCTCGGAATCTATAAGAGTACCATCCATATCCCAGAAAACTGCACGCAACACATGTTTTTCTTCACTAGAGTTAAGAGTATTTGCACACATATTCGTCGTCTGTTCAGCCATTCACAATCCTTTATATTGCATATATTTGCTTTAGCTTTTGTAGCACATCATTTTCGCACTAATTCTGCATTACTTTTAGCACTATTAATTCTTCTCGTTAATTCTCACTAATTTCTCACTTAAGCACAATAAGTAGCCATACCTACGTTACTATATGCTCCACGCTCTCCACAACACCACAGATTTTTCATCCGAAGACTTTCGATTTTTATAATTACTGTTATAGCTTTCCGAAGAATACGACGAAGGTAACGCTCGCCTCTCTGTAAGAATATCCCGCCTCCAGCGACGCGCATTGCGAGAACGCTGCATTTCCACAATGTCACCATCTGCATTTGCAGCAAAAATATTGCGTTCTGAAGACTCTGCAGAATCAAGCAAATGCCTTACTTGTCTTTTAAGCTGTCGATTTTCTTCTTGCAAATCAAGTATTTGCATGATGCCAGCAAGATTGATACCTTCATTTTGGCTTAAATGCTGAGTTTGCACAATCCTGTCTATATCTCGCAAAGAATAGCGGCGAGCGCCACCTTCAGTTCTATTCGGCATTATTAAATGAAGCCTATCATACTGTCGTAAAGTTTGCGGGTGCGTATTGGTTAGGCGTGCCACATGGCTTACGGTAAATATTGGCAAATCAAGAACAAATCCTACTTCATCTGCCCCGTCAAGCGTTGCGGTACCACGCACTAAAGCAACTGCACACATTTCATACAGTGCTTTAGTTTCACGCGTTATTGGTGTCATAGCACGCCTTCCTTTGCTCTTTTTAGTATGTTTAAAGCACTGTTACAAGCAATTCAACAGTGTTTAACCTACTAAATTATTGTTAACTTAGTTTTGTCTTAATTTTTTAATTTCTTCAGCATAAGTTTCGCCAGCAGTTTTATCAAATTCTTTTGCAACGCGTCTAAGAGACATGCTCGAACGCTTTGGCAAACGAATCTGCACAACACCAACAAAATCGCCATTCTTTCCGGGCACTCCAGCACCTTCTATACGAACTTCATCACCGCTTGAAACACAAGCTGGAACTTTGAAAGTAACAGGATTGCCGTCTAGGTCGTTTATACTAACTTTTGCACCATGCACTGCTTCACTTAACGTTAGCGGCAATGTAGAAATCAAATCGTCGCCTCGCAAAGTAAATTTATCTGATGCTTCTACTTGAACATGCAAGTACAAGTCACCTGCAGCACCACCGAACTTGCCTGGCTTGCCTTTTCCTTTCAAACGAATTTTCTGTCCGGTTTTTACACCAGCTGGAATATGCGTTTTAAAAGTTTCACCAGCCGCACGCAACGATACTGTAGCGCCTTTAAAAGCTTGCTTAAATGTGAGCTTTATATCGGTTGTTATATCTTCGCCAACTTCAGGCACGTCAGCTTCCTGCGGTTGAGAATACCTCTCACCGCCAAAGCCACTCGTACCTTGGAATCCTGCTGAATCTTGAGAGCGCTGACCTCCACCAAACATGGAGAAAATGTCGCTCATATTTGGTCCAGCACCGTTGGATGTAAAGCGAATGCGCGAACCGTTTCCGCCCATACCACCCATGCCAGAGCCGCCGTTGAACATGGAGAAAATGTCCGAGAAACTCGACGCATCGAAACCGCCAGCACCACCTGCTCCTCCAGCGAAACGAGCACCACCAGCACCAAATTGGCGGATAGCATCGTAACGTTGACGAGTTTGACTATCTTTTAATACGTCATAAGCTTCAGAAACATCCTTAAATTTTTCTTCAGCTTCTTTTGTTTTGTTTAAATCAGGGTGATATTTACGAGCAAGTTTGCGATACGCTTTGGTAATCGTTGCCTCATCTGCGTCTTTGGAGACACCGAGAACCTTATAAAAATCCTTAGCTAACCATTCATTTTCAGCCATTTGTGCCTCCTTTCTTCACAAGCACATTGGCTATTTCGCTTTTGACCAAATATAGGCTGCTCGTGCCAACTCTTATGAGTCAGCACGAGCAAGTTATGCAATAAAGTCACGAAAGAGTTTCGTTAGTCATTGCTGTGGTGAAGAAACGACCACACGAGCGGCGCGAATAACGCGATCTCCTATTCGATATCCTGCTTCAACTACAGCATCAACAGTTTCTTTTGTAGCGTCTGGATCTGGTCTGTGCAAAATTGCATCATGCTTGGTCGGGTCAAAATCTTCGCCCTTTTCACCAAACTTTTCCACACCAAACTTTTCAAAAGCCTTATCTATCTTAGTTGCAACAGCCTTGAACGAATCATCCATTTCGCTATGCTCGCGAATGCGGTCAATGTCATCCAATGCTGGAAGCAATGCTGTCAGAACGTCAATAATTCCATGCTGCCTGAAACGATCCTGCTCTTTGGCAGAACGATTTCTGAAGTTTATAAACTCAGCACGCTCTCGCTGTAACGCTTCCAAGTACTCTGCAGCTTCTTTCTTAGCTTTACCTAAGGGAGTTAAACTGCCGCTATCTGCGTCTTGGCTGTCTTTCGATTCTGAAGATTCAGTGGAATTCGCTGTATTCTCAGAATTTGCGGAATCCGCAGAAACGTTAGCGTCAGCTTTCGTTTCTGCAGGATTTGCACCTTCAGCAGCTTTCGATGAAGATTGCGCAGACGATTTCGCAGAATCACCTGTAGCTTTTACATCCAGCGAGTCAGCATCTTCCATATCTTGCAAATATTCGTTGGCGTTAAAGTCGGACATTACTTGTTGTCCTTATCGTCCTTGTCGTCGTCCACCACTTCGGCGTCAACTACATCATCATCCTTAGCTGCAGAGCCAGCCTGAGCACCAGCAGCAGACTGAGCACCAGCTTCGGCACCAGCAGCACCCTGCTGAGCGTAAAGCTGCTGACCGATCTTCTGAGCAGAAGTCATCAACTCGCTTTGAGCAGACTTAATCTTCTCAACGTCGTCACCCTTCAAAGCTTCCTTCAAAGCATTAACCTTGTCGGTAACTTCCTTAGAGATTTCATCGGAAAGCTTGTCTTTATTGTCGTTCACGAGCTTTTCAGTCTGGTAAGCAAAGGCTTCTGCTTGGTTGCGAACTTCAGCTTCTTCCTTACGCTTCTTATCTTCAGCTTCGTGAGCTTCAGCTTCCTTCACCATGCGGTCAATTTCGTCCTTTGGCAAACCAGAACCACCGGTAATAGTCATGGACTGTTCCTTACCAGTGCCCTTATCCTTAGCGGAAACGTGCACAATGCCGTTAGCATCAATATCGAAAGTGACTTCAATCTGCGGAACGCCACGAGGAGCTGGAGCAATTCCAGTCAACTCAAAAGTGCCAAGAGGCTTGTTATCGCGAGCAAACTCACGTTCGCCCTGGTAAACCTGAATCAACACGGATGGCTGATTGTCTTCAGCAGTAGAGAATACTTCCGAGCGCTTCGTAGGAATAGCAGTATTGCGATCGATAAGCTTTGTCATAATTCCACCCTTGGTTTCAATACCCAAGGAAAGTGGAGTTACATCAATAAGCAGAACGTCTTTGCGATCTCCCTTAATAACGCCCGACTGAACGGCTGCACCAACTGCAACAACCTCATCTGGGTTCACGGACTGGTTAGCTTCCTTACCGCCTGTAAGTTCCTTCACCAAATCCTTCACAGCTGGCATACGAGTTGAACCACCAACAAGAACCACGTGATCGATCTGGCTTACTGAAATACCAGCGTCAGAAAGAACGTTGTTAAATGGAGTACGGCAGCGGCCAAGCAAGTCGGAAGTCATTTCCTCAAAGTGAGCACGAGTCAAAGTCTCATCCAAATGCACTGGAGTGCCGTCAGGAGTCATTGCCAAGTACTGCATAGAAATTGAGGTAGAAGTAGAAGAGCTAAGTTCCTTCTTTGCCTGCTCAGCAGCTTCCTTCAAGCGCTGCAAAGCAATCTTATCCTTGCTCAAATCAACGCCATACTTGTTCTTAACTTCGCCAACGAGCCAGTCGATAATCTTCTGATCCCAGTCGTCGCCACCCAAATGGTTATCGCCGTTAGTTGCTTGCACCTGAATTGTGGAGAATCCGTCGTCATCCTTACCAATTTCAAGCAAGGACACATCGAAAGTACCGCCACCCAAGTCGAATACCAAAATGCGCTCGTCTTCCTTGCCTTTTTCAAGGCCGTAAGCCAAAGCTGCAGCAGTTGGTTCGTTAATAATACGAAGCACGTTCAAGCCTGCAATCTTACCTGCATCCTTAGTTGCCTGACGCTGAGCATCGTTGAAGTATGCTGGGCATGTAATAACGGCATCGGTTACCGGCTCACCCAAGTAAGCTTCAGCATCGCGCTTCAACTTCATCAAAACCTGTGCAGAAATCTCTTGTGGAGTCCACTTCTTGCCGTCGATATCAACAGTCCAATCAGTGCCCATGTGGCGCTTTACTGAGCTAATCGTGCGATCAACGTTTGTTACAGCCTGACGCTTAGCAACTTCACCAACCAAGATTTCGCCAGACTTGCTGAATGCCACAACAGATGGCGTGGTACGTGCGCCTTCAGCGTTTACAATAACTGTTGGGCTGCCACCTTCAAGAGTAGCAATGCAAGAGTTGGTTGTTCCCAAATCAATACCTACTGCGCGTCCCATAATTTCTCCTTAACTAGGTATTGCACCTTTTGTGCAATTACGCTTTCCTTCAAGTTTTGTAGTTACGTAAGCTGAACCTTATTTAGATTCCTTGTTGGAAACTATGTAAAGCATCAGCTTTTTTACTTTCCAAAACTTGAGTCTATTACACTCAACTTATAAAAGTCAACTTTTATTCCCAAAAATTACAAAAAACTTTATACAACTAGACTCAAGTTTTGCAATTTAAGCAAAATTAATGGGAAATTCTGAAAAATTCAGTAGGATTCACGCGCTGAACTTAAAGTGGCGAAGTGAATTATTAAGCGCATTGTAGCGCGCTAAAACGCCAATAAGCGGCGTGCCAATACCGGTTATGAGTTTAATTGCTTCAGTTGCCATCATTGCGCCAACAATAGCTGCAGTCGCACCCAACACAGCCGATTTTGGCACTTTTTCTTTAGGAGGCGGGCACGCATACAAATCACGCAAACCAGGACCTTTTCCTGGCACGAAAACGCTTACTTGACCTTCATAATAAAGTACCGAGCCATAAACTTCCGGCGTACTAGCGCTCCAAGCAGCATCCGCAATCAAAAAGCGAGTAGCAAAATTATCACAACCATCAATTATCAAGTCGTGATTTTCTACAAGCTGCTTTGCATTGTCTTCATTAAATCTATTTACAAGGTTGATTTTTAAACCTGGAGATAACGCTTGCAGACGCTTAGCTGCAAATTGTGCTTTAGATTTACCGCACTGATCGACAGTATATAAAGTCTGCCTTTGCAAATTAGAAAGCTCAACAACGTCGTCGTCACAAATCGTGATTTCGCCAACTCCTGCCGCAGCAAGCGAAAGCAAGCATGGCGAACCAAGTCCACCTGCACCGACCATGCAGATTTTCGCATCGCGAAGTAACTGCTGATGTTCATTAGTAAAGCCCGGCAGGAGCAAGTGGCGGCTAGTGCGTTCCGCTTCAAGCTCCTGCAGGTTGTCGTAAATTTTATTAATCGTCATGTCGAACAATATGCCGAAAAATTACAGTACAGAAATTTACAGTACAGAATCAGCCCAAGCGCGACCTTCAACAGGCGAAGATGCGAGCGCATGTTCACGCTTAGGAATACGGCCAGCATCGTGAGCAAGCTTTCCAGCAGTTACAGCAGCAGCCATTGCGCGACCCATCTTTACAGGATCTGGGCAGCGTGTTACAGCGCTTGCAAGAAGCACGCCAGAGCAGCCGATTTCGAAAGCTTTAACAACATCGGAAGCAGTTCCAACGCCAGCATCCAAAATCACAGGAACGCCAGCTGTCTTGCATTCTTGAACAATCAGCTCAATGTTTCGAGGATTCAAAATGCCAAGACCAGTTCCAATTGGAGCACCACCAGGCATAACAGCCTTCACGCCAAGCGAAACCAAGCGACGAGCCACAATCGGATCGTCATTCGTGTAGCAAAGCACGCTAAATCCTTCTTCAATAAGCTTTTCTGCAGCAAGCAATACTTCACGAGTATCTGGGAGCAAAGTATCGTCGTCTGCAATTACTTCGAGCTTAATCCAGTCAGTTCCAAGCGATTCACGAGCCATTTTTGCTGTAAGAACAGCATCATGCGCAGTTTTGCAACCAGCAGTATTTGGCAAAACGTTAATATTGTGGCGCTGCAACATGCCGTAAATATCCACGCCAGTTTTTGCGTGACGACGCATGGCAACTGTTGCCACTTCCGCACCCGAAGCAACAAGCGACTTTTCCATAATATCAATGCTCGTCATGCCGCCTGTACCAAGCAAAAGCCTTGAGTGTAAAGTCTTACCGCAAAGCTGCCAAGTATCGGCACTTTCTTCTGTATTATTTTCTGTCATTTTAAGCCTTTTATTTAATATTTAATATTTAAACTTAATTAAAATTAAATAATTAAGCGCACTAATTTCACGCTTAATTTTGTGGTGTTTCAGCCGCCTTGAACTGCGCTAAGAATTTCGACTTGATTCCCATCACATATGACTGCTGATTCCCATTGCGCGCGAGAAAGCACATCGTCGCCAATTGCGACCGCTATACCAGGTCCTGCATCCGAACCATAACGTTGCGCAATAAGCTGAGCAACAGTTAATCCGTCTTGCACTTCAACAGTTTCACCATTGACTACGATTTGCATAATCTAACCTTTACTAACTAAAAGCTGAATTACTAAAAGTACTTTCTGCATCACACTTACGTCTATATTTGAACACTTCACACAATTCGCGGCGAAATCTAGCGAATTCACTGGAATTAGCGATTAGAAGCGAGCAGGATTGCAGCTCTCCAAGAAGTCCTTTTCCTTCTCAGTTAACTCTTGCTCAAGCACAAGCTTTGTAGTCAAAGAAGAGCCCAAAGCTGTGAGCAAAATGCCGTGACGGAAGTAACCGGTGGAAATCGTGGTGTGCGTCTTAGGATCAATGCCAATGAATGGCAAATCATCTGGAGTTCCAGGACGACCGCCAGCAGTAACCTCAGTAATCGAGCATTCCTGAATGCCAGGAAGCACGCTTGCGGCATCGCGAAGCAAGTCAAGCACGCCACCGACTTTTGGAATATCGCGGTCATCTTCGCGGGAAGTAGCACCGAGCACAAGCTCGCCTGTTTCCTTAGCGCGAGGCACCAAATAAACTGGGCGGTCATGCACAAACCCACGAACCACAGAGCTCAAAATTGGGCGCAAAGGCTCTGGAATAGTCATACGAATCATATCGCCCCACACAGCGCGAAGCTTAAGCTGAGGAAGCATATCCTTAGCACCCAAGCCAGATGCCAAAACTGTGTCTGGACCCAAATCGTCTGGAGTGCTTGCGCGACGCTCAATAACAACACCGCGCTTTTCAAGTGCATCAATCATTGCTGCAGTGAAAAGACGAGGGTTGATTTGATGGTCGTCCGGCACGCTTACAGCGCCTGCAATCGTCGGCGAAAGCGCAGGCTCAATTTCACGAAGCTTACTCACAGAAATATGCTCAGCTCTACGTCCATAACGGTGCTGCAAGTTTAGCAACTCGTTCACGTGCTCGTTATCTGCAGCGTCACCACCGATTACGTAAGAGCCGCACTCTAAGTAGCCGGTTGGCTTATCGGTGTACTTTGCAACCGAATCAACCAATTCCTTATACATAGTTGCAGACTCAAACATAAGAGGATACAACGCTTCTTGCTGATATTGCATTTCTGCGGTAGGAGCTAGCATGCCGGCAGCATGGTGAGAAGCACCGGAGACTGGATCTGGATCAATTATGCTAACTTTTACGCCAGCTTCCGTAAGTCTCCACGCTGTTGCTAAACCAATAATACCTGCACCAATAATACGAATATTTCGCATATATACTCCTTCCCTACGGCGGCATTACCCGCATCAGGTTTACGGTCGGCTTTCGCCCTCTCAGCCTGTGTAGAACAGGCTCCCGCGGTGTAACCTTGACTTTCAAGAATTACAAATGCAGAACGTTTCAATATTGCTAACTTAGCAATATGCAAATGCTGCAGGTAGATGTAACAAAATTATGTGAATTTCATCACACTACCGTGCAGCATTTTAACACTTCTACAGAAAATCTGTTAATTTATCCGGTATGTCAAGCTGTGAAACTAAGCAATTTTTGTTACTGACGCAGTCAGCGCTCGCGTGGATTACGCGCTCGCTTACGAAACTCGCGTTGGAAGTCCACTGGACTCCCAACTTAAGCGAGTTTCCGCTCCGAGTTGCCTTCGCGCGCTAAATCGCATCGCTCAGGCAGGTCGTCACGCTGCGCAGGCAATGTATAACTCCGTTTTTTCGTTACTGGCGCAGATTAAATCACTCAACCGAGCGCAGCAAAATCTCCTCAAGCGCATGCTTCACAGAAACAGGCAGAGTGCAACGCCATTGCGCCCACTTCACTACGGAAGGCTGATCAGTTGCGTAAGCGTTAAGCATATCAACATTGTTGCGATACTTTTCTGCTTCCGATTCGTTTTCGTATTCAAGAGTTGAGATTGCAGCAATAGCGCCTGCACTTCCGTTAGCCTCGCTCACTGCATCAAAAGCCATTTCCTTACCACGGTACGGCACTTGTGCTTGAAGCAGGAATCGGTAAGCGTCACCAACTTTAGGATCGGCAGCAACTTGCAATCCTCCGTCAACAATTACGCGAATTTCCGAACGAGCCGGCACGCCTTTTACAGAAACCGACAAACTCAAAGTCGACTCTTCACCTTCGTAAGAAATCGCAAACTCGCTTGCGTTAAGCTCTTGGCTCCCCACAAACACGCGCACGTGAGCAAAATCTGTGCAAGCAACTCCTCTAAATACAACATTCCAGTTGCGTTTTTGCGGCACAGATTTTACGGCAGTATCTTCCCCGGCAATGCCTGAAATAATGAATTGCGAAGAACCATTGCCGTCTCGCCACACAAAATTCATACACGTGTTGGCAGTATTCCCAGCAGACGCTGCAGCAAAGTCACCGTTATCTTCTCGCATTACGAACTCGCCGTCAGCTCCAGGGAATGCAAGAATTCGCAAAGCCCGCGGATTTTCAATGCTATTAACCGATTCAGCAGCATCAGCACTACGCTCGCAATCTGCAACTTCCGGCAAAACTTGCAGAGGCACAATTGCTCCAGCACACGCAAAAGCAGGCACGCGATCAAGCGAGCGCCATGCTTCAAATCTGCGACCATTCAAGCCGCGAGACACATACCTGCGCCCGTCAAATAAATCGTACCAATCACCTTCCGGCAACCAAACTCCAGCACATCCGCGCAAAGCAGCCGCATCATTAGGAGAAACAATCGGCGCTACTATAAGCTCACTTCCAAAACGGTATTCGTTAGGAATTTCGTAAGCCATGCCAACTTCCGGCGACTGCCAGTACATTGGCTCAACAATCGGTCTGCCTTCAAAAGCTGCGCGATAATTCATCGTATAAACGTATGGCAAAAGTTCCGCGCGCAAACGAAGCATTTTCACCATTGCTTCGCGAGTTTCCGGAGGGAAATTCCACGGCTCTTTTCCAGCAAACGGCGAACAAGTCGAGTGCAAACGATTAATAGGACTAAACGCGCCGAAAGCGTACCATCGCGCTTCCAGCTCGTTATTTCTAACGCCAAGCATGTGTCCGCCAATATCGTGGCTCCACCATCCGTAGCCAATATTGGAAGCTGTAGCAGTAAAGTAAGTTTGGAAAGCAAGCGAATCCCAAGTAGTAACGGTATCTCCCGAGAATCCAACTGGGTAGCGATGCGAACCAGGCCCAGCATAACGAGAGAATGTAAGCGGCCAGCGACCTTCGCGCGCAGCATCCTCATAATGCATGTGATTTAGCATCCAAAGAGGATCCAAACCAGGCTCGCGCGTCACGCCTCCCTGCTGCCAGTCAATCCACCAAAATCGCACGCCTTCATCTTCCATACGATGATGCATATTGAAGTAAGCTTCAACAAATTGCGGATTTGTTAAATCAAATTCCACAGCTTCACCGCTTGCAGGATCAATTCCCATCTCTCGCGCAACTTGCGGATAATCTTTTTCAAACGCACGCACGCCGTCGCGCGGATGCAAGTTCAAAGTTGGAGCCAAGCCAGCAGCGTTAAGTTTACGCAAAAAAGCGCGATGATCCGGGAAAAGTTCCTCATTCCACGTGTAACCAGTCCAACCGGAACCATATTTTGCATCAACATCCGTAACATGCCAATCCATGTCAATAACAGCTGCACTGAAAGGTATGCCTTCGCGCTTAAAACGATTATGCAATTGCAAATATTCGTCTTGATGGTAGCGATAGTATCTGCTCCACCAATTGCTTAGCGCAAAACGTGGAAGCAGCGGCTGATCACCTGTGAGCTTATAAAAGTCTTGAATTGCTTGAATGTAGTGGTGTCCATAACCGAAGAAATACAAGTCTTTATATCTTCCAGCTTGCTCACTAACCTTGTGCGCACGCGACTTAACCCAAGCCCCATACGGGTTTGATTTGCCATTTATTTCCTCAGCCGGAGCAATTTCGCAAGTTGCAGAATCATCTAAAATAGACCATCCATCGCGCGAAAGTATGCCTTTATCGAGCTTTACTGGGCCGTTCGCCTGATCCAAAGTTCTAAAAGTTCCAAGAAGATTTCCCGGGCAATCGTCGCCATAATGCCACGTATTAAACTGCGTACATGGCACTCCGCGCACAACAATACTTAAGCCTTCTTTGCTAAAAGCTTCGCAGTTATAAGTAAGGTGAAGCTTTTCAGTTTCTACTTCCAGCCATCCATTTTCGTTTTTATGCGCACTAAATTGTGGCTGAGCATCCGCGCTCTTCTGAGCAAAATTGCGACAAATCACAGTTTGCGTAGGATTGTCAACAAACTCTCCATCGTCACTCCACTCAAGACGCAACAGCGAATCTGTAATAACTGTAATCCGCCACTTTTCGCCCTTAATTACCTGACTATCCTGCGCCTTTGCATACTGCGAATTTGCAAGATCAGCAAAAATTTGAGATTGCGAATCCGAATACGTCACAGCTTCACCAATAATTTGTGATTTATCTTGATTGCTTATATTTACCACACTCATAGCAGCACCTTTACTCAGTACGCAATGCCACACTGCAACATTTGTCACACAACACTTGTTACACCACGCTTTCGCGCACAACACTTACGTATCTTCTCTTCACTTATGCGGGTTACTTACCGCTACCAGTGGAAATACCTGCAATAAACTGCTTTTGGAAAATTACGTACACTATAATAACTGGCACAATCGCCAAAGAGGTCGCTGCAAACAAGCCACCATAATCAGTGCCATATCGCCCAGTAAACACCTTCAAGCCCACTGCGAGCAGCTGCTTCTTTTCGTCCGAAATCATCAAGAACGGCCACAGATAGTCCTCCCAGTTCCACAAGAAAGTAAAGATGGCGAGCGCCGCAATCGTGTTATGGCTCATAGGAAGAATAATACTGTGGAAAATACGAAAATCAGATGCTCCGTCCAGTTTCGCAGCTTCAATGAGTTCGTCAGAAATACCTGTTATTGACTGACGGAAGAGGAAAATGCCGAAAGCGCTAATTAATCCCGGGACAATTAAGGCTCGGTACGTATCTTGCCAACCGAAACTTGTCATCATATCGTACTGCGGAATAATAGTTACAGCCCACGGAACCATCATGGTGCTCATCACTATACCAAAAAGCAAATTACGGCAACGGAAACGCATTTTTGCAAATACATATCCCAACACTGCGCTGGTATAAATGGCAATTACCGTTTTTGCTACAGCAACAAACAACGAGTTGCAGAATAATCTCAAGAAATCAAATTTTTCCTGAATACCAACGTAGTTATCAAACGTACTAGGCATAGGAAATAGTCCACCATCGACACGCACAATATCACTATTTGGTGCAAATGAAGAAATGAACATCCACACAAATGGAATAATTGTTAGCGCAGAAAGCAGAAAAAGAAAAATAGTAAGCGACCAACTCAACACAGCATGACGAGTGCTGCTTCTTGCGCAGTTACGTAATTTTTTCACAATACCCCCCTTAGCAGGCACCGTAACGACAACTCCAGTCGTTTCCGTTTTATTGCTCACACCAACTCACCGTCCTCAGAAGCTTTGAACATGATTATCGTGAGTACGCCAGTAAAGATAAAAAGCACTACGCTCATGGCTGACGCAATACCAAAGTTATACTTTTGGAAAGCTTGATCAAAGATCAAGTAGCTAATAGTGTAAGTTGCTGTTCCTGGGCCACCATTAGTCATAACTAAAATCTGCACGTAGGCTTGCAGGTAAGCAATCATTGACGTGATCACAATGAATAACGTTGTAGGTTTGAGTAGAGGCAAAGTAATGCGGAAGAATTTTTGCACACTGTTAGCACCATCAATATCGGCTGCTTCATACACGTCTTTGGGAAGGTTCATTAAGCCTGCTAAATATAGCACGGTTGCGTAGCCAAAATCTTTCCAAATGGTCATGATAATAATTGCCGGCATGGCCCAAGTAGAACTGTGCAGCCAATTAATATTCAATCCCGTAACTTTATCAATCATGCCAAACTGCGGATCAAACATCCACATCCACACGAAGCTTACTGCGACAAGTGGTGTAATCGTTGGCATATAAAATAGGCCACGAAGCGAATCTTTGCAATGCACGAGCTTGGAGCTGAGCAACATTGCCAAACCCAAACCGAGAATAATGCGGAAAATTACGGATATTGTCATGAAAATAGCTGTATTACCGATTGACTTCCAAAATAGGCCGTCGGTTAAAATCTGTTTGAAATTATCGAGCCCAACCCAGTTGTACGTTCCAACCAACGGATTCCACTCGTGGAAGCTGCCGGCAAACGCTTTATAAATAGGATAGGCAAGGAAAATCGCGAAATAAGCAACCAGAAATGTCACTGCCACATTGCGAAATGAGAAGGTTCGAGACAACGCAGCGGTTACTTTTGCTATACCACCAAATTTTTTCCCTAGAGGAGTTGAATGAGATTTCTGATCTAATTGTTCCATGATTTCCCTTGCCTTACTTGAAAGAACACACTTCAGTTTATGAATCTTTACTTGTGTTCTTTGAAGAATTCATACTTGCTTTCTGCAGACTTAAAGTTGGAATTCTTCATGTCTTTTACCATGGTCGCCTGTGCTTCTTTTACTGCGGAATCAATAGATTGACCATTTTGCATAACGTTTTGGAACGCTGCCTTGCTGCTGGTTTCCACCGTAGAAGGAGTGATGCCTGGCCAAATCAACCTATTCACGCGAGGCTGAATAGCCGCCATTACCGGGGCCTTAAGAATCTCTGGATCGTTCTGTAGCGATTTCTTCGCTGGGAACGAGTTCAGATGTTTCACTGCAGAGCGAATAAAAGCGTCGTTAGCGAGAATGAACTTGATAAAGTCTTGTGCCACGGCCTGCTGTTCTTTACTTTGGTGAGCGTTGATTCCTGGAGTAGATTCGCCATTGTAGCGATCATAAGCGAATGGCGTTTCTTTCGTGAATGTTGGAGTTGGGAAAATACCGTATTCTACGTTCGGATATTTTTCTTTCAGTAGGCCTTCAAGCCAACCCCAAGCGTATACCATTCCGGATTGTCCGTTGCCAAAACTTTGCGTGTAATCAGTACCGAAGTCTGTTGCAATAACTTTGTCTTTGTCGTACAAATTCTTTAGGAATTGCATGTTTTCGCGCGTAATTTTGTTGTCAAAATTAGGCTTTTTGCCACTTTTATCGAACGCAAGTTCGCCACGTTGATAGTTCAAGCCTTGGTTGATTGCAGCGTATGCATCACCATTAACATTGAAACCGGCTTGTACCATTTTGGAACCGTTCCACTTGGTAAGTTTCTTTGCCACCTCGCGCAACTCGTCCCAAGTCGTAGGAATATCTGCTTCTGTTAAACCGGCTTCTTTCCAAAGCTTTTTATTGTAGTAAATATTGCCAGTATTGATGACCGAGTCAATATACTTTACTTTTCCGTTGGAATCTTCGTGTGCGACAGAAGAGCTGTAGTCAGCTTCCATTGCTGCCTTGTCAACGTTGTAGTCGGCAGCGTATGGGCGTATAAGCTCATCCTTGGAATTGTGAATATTGAACAGAGCTGGGCCGCTTTTGCCTTTGAGTGCTAACGGTAGTTTTGTCCAATAATCGTCCCAAGCAACGTTCTTCGTTTTGAACGTTACGTTAGGGTAGATTTTCGTATACTGCTTGATCATATCGTAGATTGGGTCGGTACTACTGTCTCCCCAGCTCCAATATTCCAAAGCAATTGGCTTGCCTTGATTAACAAGATGGTTAGGGTTATATTTCAATGCTTCACCCATTACCGGCAAACCTTTATCTTTTTTTGTGTCGGTTACACCGGCAGAATTGCTGCCACACGCGCTAACACTAGCAAGCATGCCTAAAACAGCGACACATGAAATACATATTTTTCTAATGTTCATTGTTACTCCACTTCTTCGTGAAATTAATGGGTAAAATCTATAATATTGCGAAAAGTTTTCACTGGTCAAACAGAAAAAATGTGAATGTAAAGGTTTTCATTTCGAATCCGTTAAACTGCACCATTTTTGCGAAAATAAATACTTTTTTACCCGCGTGTCTAAAAATGTAAACCTTTACATTTATTGTATTTACATAACACTTATATGTTCTTTTTGAAGGGTATATATAACACTCTTCATATTTGAGCAAAAACAAAGAACAGAAGAAATAAAATGTCAAAAAACAGTATTAGCGATGTAGCTACGCTAGCAGGGGTTTCCATAGCCACTGTCTCTAGAACTTTCGCTCACCCAGACAAAGTAGCGCCAGCAACACGAGCAAAAGTTACGCAAGCAGCAGAACAACTCGACTTTACTGTATCAAGAACCGCAGGAGTACTGAAATCAGGCAAATCATACCGCATAGCACTACTTATTGGTAGCAGTCGCATAGAATGGTTTAGTGCTTCTATTATTGAAGGATTAAACGCTACGTTGCACGCAGCCGGATATGATCTAGTAATTTATTCAGTAGATGGTATCGAACAGCGTAAAACTTTCTTCAAAGAACTACCTTTACGCGGTAATACTGATGCCGTAATCGTATCTTCTTTCGATATCAGCAACAATGAGGCAGAGCAACTTCAACGCATAAAGGTACCTATTGTGGGCATTAATTGTGTAGCGTCTAAAATTCTTTCTGCAGCAATCAGCATTGACGATACTGCAGGAATTAAACTTGCAGTGCGCCATCTCACTACTTTAGGCCACAAAAAACTACTGTATGTTTACGAACATTTTAATTCACCACTTCGCTTCAGTTCTTCGAGACGAATTACCAGTTTTGAAACGATATGCAACGATACACCAGGAGTTCAAGGGAAAATCTTACCAATTGACTTTGGAGACAATCCCTTAGATGCCACTATTTCAGAACTATTTTCAAGCAGCAACCCTCCTACTGCACTGTGCTTTCACCAAGATTCCACAGCTATACCGTTCCTGTTTCGTTTACAAAAACTAGGCATACGAGTGCCAGAAGATTTGTCTATTATTGGTTTTGACAATAGTACTTTTGCAGAAGCATTAGGCTTAACTACCATTCGACAAAATCCATGTCTGATGGCTCAGCAAGCCGCAAATATTGCTTTAGCACTTATTAACGAGCAGCCAATTACAAGACGCCATATTACAGCTCCGCTTCAGCTTCTAATCCGAAACTCAACTGGTCCTGCCCCAGACATTACATCTGCAAACTGATTAGCGAATCAGATTAGAAAACTAGGTTTAAACGCTATGCAAGGCGTAGTACCAAACTCGCTTTATAGCAAACCCTGATTTGCTATAAACCCTGATTTGCGGTAAAACTCGCCTTACAAACAAATCCAAAAACTGCTACGAAATGTTTTCAACGCAAGAATACTGCAAACACTGACGCAATGATCAACATCAGCGGATACCACACATACATAACACAACGGAATGTCGTCGAGTTTTTAGGACCATCACCATAAGCGCTACGATAATGCAACACAGCCACACCAATACCAGGTGCAAGCATCGACATAGCACCGAACATTCCTGCAGTCATCTCCATAGTAATTTCGCGCTTTTTTAATAATTCAAAAAGAAGTACGAAAATAAGCAAAGTTACACCGCCGAAGAAAATTCCATGCTGCACAAAAACTTTTCCTATCAAATTCCAAAGAAGACCCGCAATGATAAGCACAGTAATAGCAAAACCTTTACTAAATCCGCTTAAACGCTCCCTAATTGTATCTATACTCGAAAGTACAAATAGTGCGATAACCATTGCAAATACAGGATTTTGCGAACGCATGTCGAACAAACATTTTGAATTCACCAAATCGTATGGAACTTCGCAGACCACTGCTAAAATCAACAATCTTAACATGTAAAGATTCAAATTATGAGTATTGTGATATCCGCGTACTAATATCCACGCATACCATGGCACTGCAGTCCAGCTTATAAATTCGCAAACTAATATGACTGTCAATGCGAACATATTATTGGTTACTGTTCCGCCGAACATTCGTGCAATTACTGTGTTACTAAATGCACCTAGCATAAGCATAAAAGCGCCGAGCATTTTAAGTTTATTGAGCGTGATTCCAGTTTTTATGTTACGGTCAGCACGAATTGGTTTGCCGTTTGCGTCAAGCATTTCCTTATTCGCGTTACCGGTATCACGCATTATTGCTTTACCACTATTAATACCCATTGCACGTCCTTGTTTATTTGCGCATACCTAGTTTATATAAACTTTATCTGTAGTTACGTATCTAACTAACCTGTAATTTACATTCCAAACACTGCAAAACTTTGAGCGCCGAGTGTTAAGCAATCACCATTAACTGATATTTCTCCAATTTTAAGTAATGGATTGTAAGCAGATTCTTGCGTAAGATTCGCTAATGCTTCTAATGAAACTGTTTCGCTATTTACACCTGGGTTCATAACCACAATGCTTCGTTCCACAGCTGATTCTCCTACGTCACCTTTTGCGCAACGCTCGTAAGCAAAGCCGCGGCCGTCAACCGGAGCATACAAAACTCTCCAAGACGCGTCAGCTTGCAAAGATTTGCGACTATGGCGAAGCGCAATAAGCGAGCGCACCCACGAAAGGAAGGAATCTTCGCAATTAATTTGCGCAGAAACAGTTGGAATTTCACCACTTTCCACTGCTTGTTTTCGAGAATTTGCGCAAGTTCTTCCGTCTGCTCGCGCTTCAACAGGCAAGTATAATTTAGATTTTGCAGCCATCGAGAAGCCAAAATTCTTTGCATCGTCCCATTGCATTGGCGTACGAGTGCCCGTACGAGCGTAGCCGCCTTCTTTTGTTGGAATATCGCGATATTTCATGCCAATTTCGTCGCCATAATACACGAATGGCACGCCTGGCATAGTGAGTATCATGCCGAAAGCCACGCGACGCTCACGATCGTCAAGACGCGGAGCAAGACGCGGCGTATCGTGATTGCACGTGATGAAACTAAAGTAACCTTGCGAATAGGTTGACTCATATTGTGGGCAATAATCGTCTAAAAATGGGCAAATACTGCCGCCGCCGTGCGCATTAAAGTAGCTGTGATCATGCTCAGGATTGCCGTCTAAAGCATTATTAACATCACGAGCTAAACGTGCGTAGCCGTTAGGATTTCCATCCCAGCGCCAATTCAAATAGAAGTCCATGTCGAATCCTGCAGTAAGAGCCTGACGTGGTCTGCCCCATTCGGACACAAAAGCAGCCTGCGGATACTCTTCTTTCACAGTGCCAAGCATTTCCTGCCATGCGCGAATTGTATTGTCTTTGCCAAGGCTTCCTTCGCCATTATTGTCATCGTTTTTTACAAGCGAATCAGCCATATCAACTCGGTATCCATCCGCACCAAGCGAAAGCCAAAATCGCATAATATCAACCATTGCAGCGCGAGTTTCTGCCGCTTCTTTGGAATCTGGAGCGGATTGCCAAGCTCGATCCCTATGTGCAAAACCGTAGTTTAATGCAGGCTGACATTTGAAGAAGTTTAGAATATAAGTGGCGTCACGCTCAGTTTCACCGCCAATAAACGGCATAGAATAGCCGCTAAACGCACTGTCTGTCCAAATATATCGCTTGCTGAACTCATTTTCTTCAGCTTTCGAACTTTCCTTAAACCACTCGTGTTCTTCACTCGTATGACCCGGCACTAAGTCAAGCAATATGCGGATTCCTCGATTGTGAGCTTCACTAAAAAGCTGCTTTAAATCTTCGTTCGTTCCGTAACGCGCAGCTACTTTTTTGTAGTCGCGCACGTCATAGCCCGCATCTTTAAAAGGCGAGTCATAGCAGGGATTAAGCCAAATTGCGTTGCAACCAAGCGATTTTACATAGTCTAACTTTTCGATAATTCCTTGAATATCGCCTATGCCATCGCCATTGGAATCACAAAAACTTTGCGGATAGATTTCGTAAAAAACCGCGTCTTTAAGCCACTGAGCATGATCGTATAATGCCATTATTTCACCCTTCTTGCGTTGTGCTACTTAGTTTACACACAACCACTTGAAAAAATTTATAGGGCAAAATATACAGACTAACCCGCCACTCATTTGCAAACGACACGATATCCGTGTATACTACACAGTGCTTACGAACGGATTTGTGAGACTTGTGACGCTGCTCTACGCAGCAATCGCGATGTTGCGCCACAACGGAGTCCGTTACTACGCCACCAAATGATATGCCGGTTTTTGGCATGATATAGGAGGTCAAGGATGACGAATATTAAGAAGATGCTGGGTGCAGGTCTTGCAGTTGCTACTTTGTTTGGATTTGCAGCTTGCGGTTCAAGCACTAACAATAGCGATAAGAAGGCTGCTGATTCAGCACCTGTTCAGCTCACCGTTTGGGGTTCTGCTGACGATCAGAAAGATGGCGGCTGGATTAAGACTGTTGAAGCAGAATTCAAGAAGGAAAATCCAAACGTTACTTTCAAGAACGCTGTTGTTGAGCCACCAGACGCTGCTAAGGCTGTTAAGCAGGATGCTAAGGCTGCTGCTGATGTGTTCCTCTTCCCTAACGATCAGCTCGGCGACTTGGTAAAGGCTGGAGCAATCGGCGAATTAAGCGATGACGCCACAAAGCAAGTTAAGGAACAGAACGAAGATACTTTGATCAAGTCTGTTACCGCTCAGGACGGTAAGCTTTACGGCGTTCCTTACACCGGCAACACTTGGTTCATGTACTACAACAAGTCCAAGTTCTCCGCTGATGACGTTAAGTCCCTCGACAAGATGCTTGAAAAAGGCAAGGTTTCATTCGATCTTGCTAATGCTTGGTATCTCCCAGGCTTCTACCTCGATGGCAATATGACTCTCTTCGGCGAAAGTGGAAACGATGCTAAAGCTGGCATGAAGCTCAGTGATAAGGCTGCTGAAGTTACCAAGTACATTGCAACAAAGCTCGTTGGAAACGAAAAGCACTTCGTACTTGATGGAAATGGTCGCGGCTTGGCTGGCTTGAAGGACGGCTCCGTTGATGCAATATTCTCCGGTTCTTGGGATGCAGCCAAGGTTAAGGACGCCTTGAAGGATAACTATGCTGCAGCTGCTCTTCCAACCTTCAAGACTGAGTCTGGCGAGCACCAGATGAAGTCCTTCGCTGGTTCTAAGGCTGTTGCTTACAATACCAACACCAAGTCTCCAGAGATGGCTGCTAAGTTCGCTGCATTCTTGGGCTCCAAGAAGTCCCAGCAGATTGCTTTCGAAAAGGAAGGTGCAATTCCTTCTGACAAGTCCCTTGCTGACAGCGTAAAGGCAGAGCCAGCTGCTGTTGCTCAGATGGAAACCATTGCTAAGACTTCTGTCTTGCAGCCAGCAATTCCTGAAATGGGTAAGTTCTGGGATCCAGTTCAAGCATTCGGCACTTCTATCTCCACCGGTAAGATTACTGGCGATAATGCTGCCGCGCAGACTGCAGAATTTGCTAAGGGCCTAGAGAAGTAAGTAAACAAAACTTACTCTAGCCAACAAATCTAAATAGATGCATAAGCAGTGTTTTATGCACTTTGAGTAAAACAATGCGCCCCAGCCCCCGCTCCGGCAAGGGGTGGGGCGCATTGTTTATCTTCTACAAAATAATTTTGTTTACATGAAAGGCATGTCATGACTGGCACGACATCCACAAAGCGAGAAAGACGCCAGAAGAAGACGTCAACTGCAGAACGCTTTGCTCCTTCACCTTATTCACTGAAAGAGGCTGCAAAACATGCGGACATTCTTTCATGGATTTCTGTTGTTATATTTGGCTTTGGCAATTTTGTCCGCAAGCAATACATCAAAGGCGTTATATTCTTAGCGTGTGAAGCAGCTTTATTCGGATTCTTATTTACAATTGGATTGGATTATCTTCCAAAAATTAACACTCTTGGCACAGTAGAACAGGGCAGAGTTAAAGTCAACGGATTCTGGCGATACAGTGCGGGCGATAATTCTGTAGAAATTTTACTGTATGGAGTTATGTCGATATTAGCGATTGTATTGCTTGTATATCTGGCAACTCTCGCTCTTCGCAGCGCGTACAAAGCGCAATCTGTAATGGCAGACGGCAAGAAGCCACTTAATTTCATTGATGATGCTAAGACTCTTCTTGACGAAAAAGCACACGTCGGTTTTATGACTCTTCCAACTGCTGGCATTGTGTTATTCACAATTTTGCCATTGTTCTTCATGATTTCTATGGCTTTCACAAGCTATGATGAGAATCATCAACAAAAATTCAGCTGGATTGGGTTAGACGTTTTTTCTCAATTCTTAACCGGAAAAAGTGATTTAATTAAAGCTGACGTATTCTTTGACGTATTAATCTGGACTCTTGTTTGGGCATTCCTTGCAACCTTCCTGAACTTCTTCCTCGGCATGTTCATTGCAATGATAATCAATAGAAAGTCCACTCGTCTTAAGGGATTGTGGCGAACTTGCTTCTCACTTACAATTGCAGTTCCACAGTTTGTTTCATTGCTTATTATGAACAATATGCTTAGCCAGAACGGTGTTATTAACATTGTCTTTAAGCAAAACGGTTGGATACATCAAGAGCTTCCTTTCCTTACGGATGTAACTTGGGCTCGAGTGACGGTAATTCTTATCAATCTTTGGGTTGGTATCCCATTCACCATCATGCAGATTACAGGTATCTTGCAGAACGTTCCTGCAGAACTTTACGAAGCTGCAGAGCTCGATGGCGCAGGTTGGTGGCAACGTTTCATGAACGTCACAATGCCATACATCATCTTTGTTATGACTCCATATTTGATTACTACCTTTACTGGCAACATCAATAACTTCAACGTTATTTACCTCTTAACAAAAGGTGGCCCAGCAAGTAGCAAAGTCAACAGTGCAGGCGGCACCGACTTGCTTATCACATGGCTCTACAAGTTGACTGTTGACCAGCAAAACTACAACGCAGGTGCAGTAATTGGTATTTTGACATTCATGGTACTTGCCGTCGTAGCACTGATTACGTATCGCAACTCTGGATCTTACAAGAATGAGGAGGGATTCCGGTGAGTGATAAAACTACAACTAAGAACGAAGAAGCTGTTGTAAAGAGCACTCGTAGTGTTTCTTTCCTTAAAGATCAACATGTCAGAAGAGTAATTGGAGATACTTTCTCGCATCTGTTCTTGCTGGTGTTGTCAGTTATTTGGTTGATTCCAATCTTGTGGGTTTTGTTAGAAAGCTTCAACAAGAACACTGGTTCCTATCAGAAAACCTTCTTCCCAACTGAATACTCACTAAATAACTATATAAAGTTATTTACCGATACCGATGACATTAATTTCCCACGAATGTTCCTCAACACTTTGATCGTGTCAATTTTCGTGTGCATTATTTCTTTGGTGTTTGTGTTAGCAGTGTCCTTCTGCATGTCTCGTCTCCGTTTCAAAGGACGTAAGACATTCATGAATCTTGCTCTGATTCTTGGTATGTTCCCAGGTATCATGGCTGTTATTGCTATCTACTTCATTTTGAAGGCTCTTGGTTTAACAAAAGGTTCGATTGTATTAATCGCACTTATTATCGTTTATTCTGCAGGTAGCGGTGCTGGCTTCTACATTATGAAGGGCTACATGGATACTATTCCAAAGTCTTTGGATGAAGCTGCATACTTGGATGGATGCACAAAGTGGCAAGTATTCTGGAAGATTATTGTTCCAATCTGCAAGCCTATGATTGTGTTCCAAGCAATTACTGGATTCTTGGGACCATGGCTAGACTTCGTTATGGTGAAGACAGTAGTGAGAGACAATAAGGAAAACTACACAGTTGCTTACGGATTAATGGAGATGCTTACCAAAAAGTATCTACCTGATTGGTACGCTGCATTCGCGGCAGGTGCTGTGTGCATTTCCATACCAATCGTAATCCTGTTCATTATTATGCAGCGCTTCTACGAAGAGTCCATGTCTGGCTCCGTTAAAGGCTGATAATTTACAGGATATAAATTTACTGAAGGCTGAGACGCTTTCGAGCGTTTCAGCCTTCTCTTTCGCTAGACAACACGAACACATAAAAATAAAAAATAACTTAACACACTCGCCGTTTGACTTAATACGATAATGGCTATCGCATAAACCCTACCGTGTTTAGCCAAATAGTGCCGCAAAACATAAAAAACTTGATAACAGAACAATAAGTAAATAATAAAATTTAAAAAACTGTATAATGACTAATACGATTAGATAATTTAGAAAATTTAGACAATTCGCAAAATAGCGAAAGAAGAAGGATACCCTATATGACGACTCCATCTTCGGCAACATGGCCTGTATACGAAGGACCTCTTGGATTTACTTTAAATGCTAAATCTACAACATTTACCGTATGGGCACCAACTGCACAGAATGTGACGTTAAGACTTTTTGAAACTGGAAACAACAGTGAGCCAATTCAAACACACGAATTGAAACCGTTGCATGACGGAGCTTGGCGGATTAATTTCCGTAAGCGTTTAGACGGCATATACTACGATTATCTTGTTACTTTCCAAGATGGCACAGTAAATCGAACTAGTGACCCTTGGGGTGTAGCAAGCGGTGTAAATGGTGAGCGCAGCCTTGTCATAGACGATGAGCGAGTGTCTCCTGCCAATTGGCATAAAGATAAGTCTCCTAAGTTTGTGCGCCATGCAATGGTTGTGTGGGAAACGCATGTTGCAGATTTCAGCAGCAATCCTAATGGCGGCTTTAAGCCAGAGCATAGAGGCCAATATCTCGCTTTTACTGATGAACATACATCTTTGCAAAATCCAGATTCTTCTGAATGCAACTTCCCTACTGGCTTGGATTATTTAAAGCAGCTTGGCATTACTCATGTGCAACTCGAACCTATTTACGATTTTGCAACAGTTGACGAATCCACAATCGACAATGCGCGCAAAAATGGTGCTTCAGCAGAAGAATTAGATTCTCTATACAACTGGGGCTATGATCCTCACGCTTACAACGTTCCTGAAGGTGCTTATTCTAGCAATCCTTACGATGGCACTGCGCGAATTCGCGAATGCAAGGCAATGATTGCGGCATTACATGCTAATGGTCAACGCGTAATTATGGATGTTGTTTATAATCACATGTACAAGTCCGCAGAAAACGCTTTCGAATGCATGGCTCCTGGGTATTTCTGCAGGCGAGACTCTGACGGATCTTTTGCTAACGGCTCTGGCTGTGGAAATGAAATGGCTTCTGAACATCCTATGTTCCGCAGGTTTATTATTGAATCTTTGCTGCATTGGGCACGCTGCTATCACATTGATGGCTTCCGTTTCGATCTTATGGGATTGACTGATACTGAAACCTTAAATCAGGCACGAACTGCATTAGACAAGCTTCCTGGCGGTAAAGATATTGTTATGTATGGAGAACCGTGGGGTGCTTCGGATCCTGCTGTTGATGAGAAAGTTCCGATGGGAGATAAAGACGGCAGAGACACTCTTAACGAGCGCATAGGCTGGTTTAGCGACGAGTCTCGCGATTCCCTCAAAGGCAATGTTATGAACCATCGCGACCGTGGATATGTTAATGGCAATGAGTTCTGGTGCTCAGATGCGGCTCGCCAAACTATTAATGCATGGCGTGATACTCCTTCTGCAGGTAAAGAAGTTGGACAGATTGTTCAATATACTTCTGCTCACGACGATTTGACTTTGTGGGATAAGCTTTGTATCTCTATGCGCGAGAATGCTAGCGATTTTGAGTTTGACGCTCAAGATGTACAACAAGTTGCGGATATTTTGAACGCTAATATGTTTGCAGCTGGAATTGTTTTGTGCTCTGCAGGCACGCCGTTTATGCTAAGCGGAGAAGAGTTTGGACGTACTAAGCACGGTTGCGATAATTCTTATAATCGCGGTGTACTAATGAACCAGCTTGACTGGGCGCGCACTGAACGTTTCAATCCGCTTGTTCAATGGTATCGTGCACTTATAAAGCTTCGCGCTGAATATAGCTCATTGTATGACGGCAAACGCAAACAACTTGAAACGTCTAACCATACTGTTTTGGCTACGCGCATTGGCAATAATCTAATTGTTTGCGCAAATCCTATGTATCATGAAGATGCAACTATTCAACTACCTGCAATTCATAGTGCAAAATCTCAAGAGTGGCATTGCGTACTTAATTCAAGTGATTATTTTGCTAAGTGGACTGGAAAACAGCCTGACACCAAGGTAAATATTACAACTGAAAAAAGCACTGCTACCCTACACTTGCCTATCAGAACTTTTGTTGTGCTTAGCAACAAGTAATTGCGTTTTAGTAAGTAAAAAAAATAATAAACTATCAGACGATTGCAACTAAACATGAGTAATCACAACACTTGTGTTTAGTTGCAATTACTTATAAAAACTAGCAAATATGTCGCAACGCTAATTTGCAAACGATGTCAGGTATTTATATAATTGATAGGCAGGGTGTATTTCAATCCAGAGATGTATTGATTTACGCACTATCGCCATAGTTGCACATTTGGCACGCTTACGACGATGTTAGGAATGTGCCAAATCATAAAGTAGAAGGAGCACCATGACAACAACAGCTACTGGCAAAGCTGATGCTGATAAGCCTATGGAAGAAAGCGCAGAACGTCTTGCACGTCCACTTATTAAGCTTGCTAAGGCGTGCGGCGTTGCCACTTTTTATATTGATCAGCAAGGAAGCTACACCGAAATTACAGATGAAGCATTAGTTGGAGTACTTGATGCATTAGGCATGCCTGCCGACACTCAAGACAATATTGCAATTTCATACGAGAAGGTTCAGCGCAAACGCTCTAGCGAATTATTGCCACCAACTGTCGTTTCGTTTAATGGCGCAAAAACTTGCGTACCAATTCACGCAGGAGATGCCAAAAAAGAGCAAATTCATATTTCTCTTACACTCGAAGATGGAACAGATTATGAAGGCTCGTTAGGCGATATTCAATCCGAAGACAATGGAGATTTGTTCATTGAGCTTCCGGATGATTTGCCAATGGGCTACCACACTTTGCATGCTAAAGTAATCAACACGAATGGCGAGACAGCTCAACACGCTGATGTTACATTGATTGCTGCACCTGCGCGTATTCCGTTGCCTGAAAGCGTTAAGCAAAAGCATCGTTGGGGATTCATGACGCAAATGTATTCTGTGCGTTCAAAAGATTCTTGGGGAATTGGCGATTACGGCGATTTGCGTCGCCTACTTAAGGATGCTGGAGAAATTGGTAAGGCTGATTTTATGCTGATTAATCCAATTCATGCGTGCGCTCCAGTAACACCTCTTGAGCCTTCACCGTACTTGCCTGAGTCTCGTAGGTTCTTGAATGTCACTTATATTCGTCCGCAAGATATTCCGGAATATGCTGAATTAAGCGGAGAGGATCTTGCCAAAGTGGAGCAATTGCATGAGTCTATTGCTCCTCAAAACAATAATCCAAATCCTATAGATATCAACGCTGCATGGGATGCCAAGCTTCCTGCGTTGCGTATTATTTTCAAGCAACCTCGTTCTACCGAACGCGAGCGCGAGTTTAGTGAGTTTAAGCATCGTTCTGGTGAAGATCTTGACGCTTTTGCAACTTGGTGTGTTGCGTTTGAAGTTTGGGGTGCTCCTTGGGGCGAGAATTTGTGGTTTGACACTACAGGCAAAGGCACTCCGCAAATTGAGCGACTTAAGCGCGAACACGCTGATTTGTTTGAGTTCCATCGTTGGCTTCAGTGGATTGCTGATGAGCAAGTTGCTGCAGCTCACGCTGAAGCTAAAGCTGCTGGTATGGCAATTGGTCTTATGCAAGACATGGCAGTTGGCGTACACGGCTACGGTGCTGACGTTTGGTGGAGTCCGGAACGATTTGCTAATGGCGTAAGCGTTGGTGCTCCTCCTGATTTCTACAACCAGCAAGGTCAGGATTGGGGTCAACCTCCATTCGATCCAAATTATTTGGATGAAACTGGCTATATTGCTTACCGAGACATGGTTCATAACGTGTTCTTGCACGCAGGAGCTGCTCGTATTGATCACGTTCTTGGATTGTTCCGCTTGTGGTGGATTCCACAAGGACAAGGTGCTAGAAACGGCGCATATGTGTACTACAACGTAGATGCAATGCTCGCAGTTCTTACTGTTGAAGCAACTCGCGCAGGCGGCGTTGTTATTGGCGAAGATTTGGGCACTGTTCCGAAGTATGTTTCTAAGGTTCTTGCATCTCATGGCGTGCTTGGCACTGTTGTTGAATGGTTCACTCACGACGACGAAGCTGAAGCTGCTACTAAGAAGGCTGGAAAGAAGCAAATTATTTTCGCTAATCCGTCTACATATCGAGAGTATGCTCTTGCTTCCGTTACTACGCACGATATGCCACCTACAGCTGGTTATCTTGCCTTTGAGCATGTCAAGCTTCGCGAGCAGCTTCATCTGCTTACAGACTCCGTAGAAACGTTCCAGGAGGCTGCTCAAGCTGAACGCGATGCAATGATGAAGATGCTTCTTGAGAACGGCTGGATTAGCAAAGATGCTGCTGAGGATGTTGAAGGCCATGTACAAGAGATTGTGGAAGCTATGCATGCGATTATGCTCACTTCCCCATCTTTGCTTTTGCAAGTTGCTTTGGTTGACGCTGTCGGCGAGAAGCGTTCACAGAATCAGCCTGGAACTAGTACAGAGTATCCAAACTGGCGTATTCCACTTGCTGATGCTGATGGTCGTGTAGTTCACACCGATGAAGTATTTAAGTCACCACGAGTGCTATCTATGACGGCAGTTATGCGCGGCGAAAATACACGGAAGCATGTATAATCTAATAGTTGGTTTACTGATGAACTGACTCTATTCCCCCTCGTAAGGAATATGATTTGCATAGTAGCAAATCAAAATATTTCTTACATGATGTCCTATGTGAGGCGAGCATCTATAATAGTGCTCGCCTCATTAATTTTTTGCCGATTACCCCAATTTTTTAATTATTCATATAACTGTCAACTACTCTTGCTTAATATACTTTGCAAATACCCGCTCTAAAATCGGAGTATGCAGCATAATAAGCGATCCCCAACCAATGAATACCAACAAAGGCAAACCCTGCGGCAAATATACGATTGATGCAAATATTAACACAATAAACACTATATCTAGCAGTGTCATTATAAGAGTTTCTTTCCAATACGAAATACCAAAAATAAGAGAATTAACCACTGTTTTATCAATTGAATTTTTAAAACGCGCTTGTAATGCAAACACCCATTCGGCAACAATAACCCACAATATGCTCAGAATAAATTTAATAATTAAAAGTGGAGTAGACCACACGCAAAGCCATAGCCAAATAATAGCAAGCAAAACTGGCCCCATTACAGCCCAAATAATAGTAGATTCCAAAAAATTGCTAGCAAACGCGCGAAAATAAACTGCAGTAATATGTCCTTCACCTTGCTCTGTACGTCTTGCAGCATCATGACCGGCACAAAGAGAAGCACCGATAGTAATTAAAGGAATGCTTGTTAAAATCATCAATATTGTAAGCCACACGGCATCAGCAAATGTTTCCATGCTTTGCGCAAACTTTGAATCTGGGCTTCCAAACGAGAAAATCATTCTATACTATCTCCTGGTTTTATGACGCAATTCCTATGCTCTACTATCTATAGATACCTTTAACAACGAACTCTACCACCTAATTACAAACTAGCGTAACTATTAAAAAAATAATGACGGTGTGCACAAACGTAATAGTATGTGCACACCGCCGCTTTTACTGCCACTTGAATTTTGGAGGAGAATTAATTTATCCCTTTACTGCACCAGACATAACACCTTTGATAATGTACTTCTGGCAGATGAGATAGAAGATTATGATTGGAACAATTGCCATAACCAAGCAACCCATCATGGCACCCATCTCAACAGATCCATAACCACCCTTCAAATACTGAACAGCTATAGAAATCGTCTTATACTTGTTGAGATCGAGCGTCAAGAATGGAAGCAGGAAGTCATTCCAAATCCACATTGCCTGCAAGATTGAAACCGAAATAATAGCAGGTCGCATAATCGGCACAATAATCTGGAAGAATATACGTGGTACAGAAGCACCATCAATCATTGCAGACTCTTCGAGTTCTTGCGGAATACCCTTAATCACACCAGTGAAAATAAACACTGCAAGTCCTGCACCAAAGCCTAAGTAAATAATCCACAATCCCCATGGAGTATTCAACTTTAAAGTGTTCGTAATGTAAGCAAGGGTGTACATAACCATCTGGAACGGCACAATCATGTTAAACAGGAACAAAACGTATAGAAGTTTTGCTGCCCAATTGTTCACACGAACAATCCACCATGCACACATTGACGTGCACAGAAGAATGAGGATTACAGAACCAACAGTTACAACAATAGTCCAGAGGAAACTCATTGGAAAATCAGTACGATTTGAACCTAATACGTAGTTAGACATTCCAACAAACGATTTTGAACTAAAAGTAAAAGGATTGCTTGCAATATCAACCTTAGACTTGAAAGAATTCAGTACCACTAAAGCTATAGGGAAAATCCATAACAAGCTTATAAGAGTGAACAGCACAGTCCATAACGCAGGATGCTTTGTTTTCTCGTTCATGCCGCTACCTCCTTTGACCTAGTGAGCATATTCTGAACCATAGCAATAACAGCCACGACAATGAAGAACATGACTGCCTGAGCCTGACCAACGCCTTCACATCTTGGAGTAGTGAAAGTTCTATAAATATTGAGAGCTAACATCTCTGTTTTCCTTGACGGACCACCGTTAGTTAATGCGAAGTTCTGATCGAAAAGCTTGAAGCCGTTGGTAATTGTTAAGAATGTGCAAACAGTAATAGAAGGCATCATCAATGGAATAGTAATCTTGAATAAAGTCTGCCTTGGGCTTGCACCATCGACAGCAGCTGCTTCCATAACATCTCCTGGAAGAGCCTGCATTCCTGCGATATAAATAATCATCATATAGCCAATTTGCTGCCAGCAAACAACAATCACAAGGCCCCAGAAACCGAATACTTCAGAGAACGTAATCGTACGATTGAAGTAGCCGAGTATACCATTTAACAAGAGCTGCCAAATATAGCTTAAAACGATACCGCCAATAAGATTTGGCATAAAGAACACGGCTCTGAATATCGTCGTGCCCTTGAACTTCTTAGTAAGCATGTACGCAATTGCAAAAGCAATAACATTAATAATTATTGTTGTAATAACTGCAAAAAGCGTTGTGAACAAAAACGAATAAACAAGATGCGGATCTTTTAAAGCTCTATAGTAGTTACGAAAACCCACAAACTTACCATCAGTCACAGTAGTGAATTTTCTAAAGCTCAAGTACACACCCATAATAAATGGCACTAAGAAGCCAACAACAAACGCAGCAAACGTTGGCAGCGCAAATAACCACCACCATTTACGTATTGCTTTTCCGCTCATACTAATCATGACTCGTCACTTTCTCCTCCTTGAGCGCGATATCCACGTAGACATCGCTGTCCCGAACCAATAACTTCATTCTACTACATGAATTAGCTATGTCAAACGTTGTCATTTTCGATATGTCACTTCAAACAAATATCAGAATTTAGTTTTAAAAAAATTGCTTATTATCGTTGGCATTCCAGCAAAATTTGCTAAAATAGAAATGTCTGCAAACGTTTGTTTGTTTCGAACTATAAAAGTTCGCACTAAACAATTAAACACAAGGCTGTGCTACACGTTTGTTATACGCGAATAAAGGAGTTCACATGTCGGCAAATATTCAAGATGTAGCGAATAAAGCTCATGTGTCAGTTTCTACTGTGTCGCGCTCATTTACACGACCAAACTTAGTATCTGCATCCACTCGCAATAAAGTATTGGCCATTGCCGAACAATTGAATTTTTCTATTTCGAAATCTGCAGCAGCACTAAAATCTGGTAAAACCTTGCGCATCGCTTTATTGATTAGCGATCAAATTCGCCTATGGTTTTCTGCATCTATTATTCAAGGATTGAATCAAGTATTCCACACAGCTGGATACGATTTGTCAATTTTTCAGATTTCCAGCAGCAAAGAGCGTAGCGAATTTTTCACAATGCTCCCAACTAGACGTAATGCTGACGCTGTTGTTGTGTGTTCCTTTGACGTAAATACCAACGAAATCGCACAACTTAAATCAACAGGCGTGCCAATTGTTGGCATAAACTGCTTATATCCACAAAAATGCGATTTTGACGCGACTATCAATATTGACGATGACCAAGGTGCAAGACTTATGGCACGCCACTTAATCGGTTTAGGGCATCACAATATTGCATATGTGCGCACAACTCGTGACGTTTCACTACATTTCAGCGTATTGCAGCGTTACCATTCTTTTATTGATGAATGCCAAAATAGCGGAATCACACCTACAGAAATTGTGGCACCTGCTAATTCTGATCGCATAAGTGCCATAGTTTCTATGCTTCTTGGAAGTTCAATTATGCCAACAGCAATTGCATGCCAAGAAGATGGGATTGCAATACCACTTATGTTTCAGCTTGCCCGCAGCGGGTATTCTACTCCAAAAGATGTGTCAATTATTGGTTTTGACGATAGTTTTTATGCGCATGAAACTGGCTTAACTACTATTAGACAGGATCCAGTTGATATTGCTTCTACTGCGGCAAATATCACGCTTGCGCTTATAAACGCAGAGAAAGTTGAAGATCAGTATCGCATTGTTCCAGCGCAACTTATTGTGCGTTCAAGCACAGCTGCATTATTAAAAGAGTAGACCTTTTATAGTTTTCTAGAAAATATCGAAATAACAAAATATCGAAATAACAAAATCCGCTAGGACTTAGCACTATGATGTGCCAGTATCCTAGCGGATTTGCTTACGTCACCTTTGCTTGCTTACGTCAGCAGGTGCAACGTCTATTTATTTATTAATGGATCAGTCGTCATCTTCATGAGCCTGAGAATATTCCTTAGCCCAACCATCCACGAATGCTGTCTTAACCTTATCCCACTTGCCGGTGCCCTGAGCGTACTCAAGCAAAGCAGAGCCGAGGTCGTTCTTCCAGTTATCAGATGGCATTACGGTGAAGTTCCAGCTTACTGGAGTCTTACCAGACTTAGCATCTTCAACAGCTGCCTGAGTCAATGGGTTGTCGGACTTGATATCTGCGAAGCTCTTGAATGGAGTGGTGAAGCCCATCTTCTTGGACAAAGCATCCTTACCAGCATCGGAAGTAAGCAGCCACTTCAAGAAGTCCTTAGTTGCCTTCTTGTTAGCGTCAGACGTCTTCTCATTGATGCACCAATAGTTCTCAGAACCAGTTGCCAAACCTTGCTTCTCTTCGCCCTTAGCGCCAATATAAATTGGAAGCATACCAAGGTCTTCAGCCTTCATACCAGCCTTGGAGAGGTCACCCCAAGCCCAAGTACCATTCTGGTAGAACACAGCTTTACCCTGGGAGAACTCAGCATTAGCATCTTCACCAGTCTTGGAACCAATCTTTGTTGCTGGTGTAGTGGAATCAGTAATGTAAAGATCGAAAATCTTCTTATAACCGTCAAGGAAGCTACCCTTTACCTTTGCAGGCTGCTTGGTAACATGATCTTCCTTGAATTCATAGTACAAAGGAAGATTTGCAAGGTGGGTCTTAAAACGCCAATCAGAGCTGGAATCAAAACCAGCAGAAGTGAACGCGCCTTCAACACCAAGATCTGACTTGTGCTTTTGAATATCATCTGCAACAGCCTTCAACTTATCGAAGGAGTTGATTTCTTCAGCAGACTTTACCTTAGCATCCTTAAGCTCGGTGTACTTCTTGAGCAAAGCCTTGTTGTAAATCAAGCCGTAGGTTTCCATTGCATATGGAATACCAACAACCTTATCTCCATCCTTCAAAGCAATATCCTTGTTCTGAAGTTGGCTATAAAGCTCAGTATCCTTCAAATCAGCAGTGTAATCCTTCCAGCTTGCGTAACCAACTGGACCGTTGATCTGGAAGAGTGTAGGAGCTTCATCACCCTTACTGATTTCGCTCTTCAAAGACTGCTCATAAGTTCCGGAAGCAGCAGTTTGAACCTTAACCTCAACACCTGTTTTCTTGGTGTATGCCTTAGCTACTTCCTTCCACTGATCTGCAGCTTCTGGCTTAAAGTTCAAGAAGTAAACCTTACCTTTAGCAGAGCTGTCACTTGAGGAGGATCCGCAAGCTGCAAGCGCGCCAAAAGCCATTGCCGAGCAAGCTACCAGTGCAATTGTTGATTTAATTGTACGATTCATCATCGAACCTTTCTCCTATGCCGACAATCCCGTCATTGGACTGCCACACCTCTAGGTGTCCTTATCGACAATATTTATTATGCCTCAACTGCTGCAATATTGCAAACGATAGCATAACTAAATTAACGCGTGTCGTCATAAAAACACTACACTCTAATATATTCGATAAAATTAGCACGTGTTTTTGGCAATAATTAAAGGGATTACGCAACAATTTAGCAAACGATTGCGCAATCTCTTGAGGATCATAGTTTAAAACAAATTATTTAATTAGCAGCTAACCCTGCCCACGAGCAATCTTATATTCCTTAACTCATCCGTCCACAAACGCGGTTCTGAGAATAGCCCATGCCTTATTAGCACCAATAGAAGTCATACCGTCTTTTGTAGCTTGAGCGTATGTAAGCAGATCAGAGCCAACATCGTCCCTTCCATATACTGCTAATCTCGTCCAAACTAACTAATTACTGCTATTGAATACTATTTACATCACAGTAGTGAGCTACTACTGCAGCAAATACAAGACTCAAATATATAAATGTATCTGCAATAAAAATTGTGCAAATCACAATAAAATATCTGAAATTCTAATCCGTATTTCAGCAATTCCAATGCACAATTACATTATCGCCTTTGTACGCGCCCAACACAGAATAATGCGCGGTATCCATACGAAGAAGTCGTGCAAAATCTGGGCTTACTCCAAGCCAGCGCGCAGTAAGAATACGCAACACATGAGCATGCGCAACAATAAGCACATCCTTACCTAATTTCAATTTAGGCATTGCCATATCAATAATCTTTTGAGTACGATCTGAAACCTCTTGCAAGCTTTCTCCAGAAGTTCTGTGCACATCCACTGCTTCTCCACTAGGAAGCACCTCTTTAGCGTCACTAACCATGTGAGAAGGAAGAACTTTAGGACCATGCTTCCACACATCCCAAGCCTCAACTCCACTTAGTTTAGAAATATCAGCGCGCGTGCGACCCTCAGCAGCACCATAATCCCACTCCAGCGCACTATCGCAAATTGTATACGAATCAAAACCAGCAAACTGAGCTGTTTGCTGCGCACGACGAAGTGGACTTACAAGCACACAATCCTTATCAAAACCTTTTGTGAACACACACTGCAATCTAGCGCCAGCCTCTTTTGCCTGCTCAACACCAACTTCAGTAAGAGGCAAATCCGTGCGTCCGGTATGTTGACCGGACACACTCCAAGCAGTTTGGCCGTGGCGAAGTAACACCAAGCAACCCTGCTTCGAGCATTCTTTCTGAGAGGATTCTTTAGTGCCGTTATTTTGCATAGTCTTCACATTCCTCACCAGCGCCATGTACACACATCGCACTGGACGCCTAGCAGCACGATTGCTTTACGTAAGCATTTCTTAACTTGCAGCCACTTTGCCGCAAATCAAGATCACTGTTCCATGGTACCGCCAAAATTGGTATTTCGTTACCACTAACATAGAAAATATGACGCAATTATCATCGGCTAATACTAAAACTCAACGAAGCCATCGTGCGGCTCAAGCTACCGTACAACGACTTAATGCAGCAAATCGTAAGATTGAGGCCCTTCGCGAGCGCCGATTGAGAAATCAAAATACTTTAGGAGATTCATTACTAAAATCTGCACTTCCTTCTTTTGCAACGTTTATTGCAGGGCAGATTGCGCACTTAATATGGAAAAAACATGTTGATACTAGAAAAATCAATTTAAACTCTAATAGTCGTTCTAACAATCTTTCTAAAGAAAAAGTTGCGCAAAAGCAGCGTATTAAGCAAGAAGAGCCGCTGCTACTGTCTCTTGGATTTGCAGTATTTTCTGCGATTCTTACTACGATTGTTGGTCGCTTAGCAAGCCACGGAACCTTGTTTTATATTGCGCGAAGGCAAAGAAAAAGACAATTGCGCTCACAAAAACGATTTTAATTTATTAAATTTCATAAACTAAATGGCCTTATTTTGAAACGAGAATGCTGAAAGGAATAAGAAATAACGTGCCAAATTTACGCCACAACGAAACTATCGATACTTTACTGAATCGCCGCTCCATTCGCGCTTTTTGCAACGAAGCAATTGACAACGATACAGTTGTCACTCTTGAAGCTGTAGCTCAGCGCGCTGCTTGTAGCCAGTTTTTGAACGACTGGTCAGCGATTAAAATTACGGATAGCTCAATTAAGCAAAAGCTTTCCGAAATTGGCAACCAAACATATATTGCTACAGCTCCACTACTGTACGTTTTTATTATTGATCAACATAGAAACGCTGCAATTGCGCACAAAAATGGCGTAGATACCAGTAGCGACGAGTTTATGCTTAAAACTCGCTACCGCTTTACGCAGGCTCAAAATGACGTTATTTTGGCGCTTCATGCCATGGAAACTGCCGCGGAATCTTTGGGGCTTGGTTGCGTAATTCTCGGTTCAATTTTGAACAGTAGAACTCAGCTTATTGATATTTTGAATTTGCCTAAATACACGTACCCCGTGCTCGGCCTGGCAATTGGTAAGCCTGTGCAAAGCCCAGAATTAAAGCCGCGAATGAGCGCTGACATGCAGATTTTTGAGAATACCTACCCTGCTGACGATGCTGAATTATTAGAAAATCTTGCTGATTTCGACAATCGCGTGCATCAATATTACGATTTGCGAAATGCTAGCAGACCAGTTGATGCTTTCAGCGCACAAATTCTTGCTATAGCAGCAGACGATATTGCCAAAAAACACGAAGCAGAAGATGTTGAGCAGGTTGCAAGGCAAGGTTTTAACGTTGCGTAAGATTTAGCACCGTTTTAATTTAGTGCCGTTTTAACTTAACGCCGTCTTGGCTTGTACCCGCGCTTTCTAGATTTCGGCTTTGCGCTTGCGGATGGCGAGCGCATATCGGAATACATGCGATCTACCGGATTCTTATGCGTCAAATGCCAGCAACCACAATATTCACAAGCATAAACCCATAACTGTGTTCCACGCTCTCGCAAACTTTGCTCCGCCGCCATAAGAGCCTGCCCTTTATTCTTGTACATGATTTTTTGGGTAGATTCGCAACGCCTCGGAGTAAAGAAATACATAGCTTTTATGGTAGCAAACCGCTTAACAGAGCTTATACAAAACGCACGCAATGGCGTAAATCACGCATTATTCCTAAACTTAAGCCACAAAACACGTTCACAAAAGTTCAAAATAAATTCAATTTATTATAATTTAGTTCAATTTTTCTACTATATTTCTACTATTTTTTACTATTTCTCGTCATTTTTTGAAAAATTACTATACAAAATAATTTTTGCGACTAATATTGAGCAAATAGTTCAATTTAATACTTATATTTTGAACTTTGCTATAAACTTGTTCAATTTATAAATGCCGATTTTACAAGAAAGACAGATTATGGCACAGAATTTTGCTGATGAGCTTAAGAAAGCTATGAAGCGCAAAGGGTACAAGCAGATTGACGTAATCGAGCTTGCAGCAAAAAACGGTCATAAGCTTGGCAAAAGCCAGTTAAGCCAGTATTTAAGCGGCAAAACTGAGCCTCGCAAAGACGTGCGTAACATGCTAGCTGAAATTCTTGGAATCAGCGGTGACGGAGTAAAAGGCGGTCATTCTTGTGCAAAAATCGAGCAAAACTGCCAGTCTGCAGAAGAATCACAATTAAATCAATTACAACAGCAGCAACAGCCGCAGCTTACAGAAGCTGAACTTTCCAAAACTCTAAAGCATCGCACATTCAACAAATCCACCAAACTTGAGCACGTGCTTTACGACGTTCGAGGCCCTGTTGTTGAAGAAGCAAACCGCATGGAAGCAAACGGAACACACATTCTAAAGCTCAACATTGGAAATCCTGCGCCTTTTGGTTTCCGCGCTCCAGACGAAGTAATTTACGACATGCAGCAGCAGCTTATTGACTGCGAAGGCTACTCGGATAGCCGCGGACTTTTCTCTGCGCGCAAGGCGATTATGCAATACGACCAGCTTAAGGGCATTCCAGGCGTGCAAATGGAAGATATTTACACTGGCAACGGCGTTTCCGAGCTGATTAACCTTTCTATGCAAGCGTTGCTTGATTGCGGCGACGAGATTCTTATTCCAAGCCCAGACTATCCTCTGTGGACCGCGTGCGCGAGCTTGGCTGGCGGCACTCCTGTGCACTACATGTGTGACGAAAAGTCGCATTGGTACCCAGATATTGACGACATTCGCTCTAAAATCACGCCGCGCACTAAAGCAATCGTGATTATTAACCCGAATAATCCTACGGGAGTGCTGTATAGTCGCGAAGTTTTGGAAGAAATTGTTAAGATTGCGCGCGAGTTTAATTTGATTATTTTTGCGGACGAGATTTACGACCGTCTTGTTATGGACGGCAAGAAGCATATTTCGATTGCTTCTCTTGCTCCAGACGTGTTCTGCGTAACTTTTAGCGGACTTTCTAAATCGCATATGATTGCCGGCTTCCGCATTGGTTGGATGAGCCTTTCGGGAGATAAATCCAAAGCTCGCGACTACATTATGGGACTTAACATGCTGTCTAATATGCGATTGTGCTCGAACGTTCCTGCGCAATCGATTATTCAGACTGCTTTGGGCGGATACCAAAGCGTTGAAAAGTACTTGGAGCCAGGCGGACGCGTATATGAGCAGCGCGAATACTGCTATAACGCGCTTCAGGAGATGGATGGCGTAAGCGTCGAGCGACCGGATGCCGCTTTCTACATGTTTGTAAAACTCGATCCAGACCGCTATAACATTCACGACGACGAACAGTTTGCGCTTGATTTGCTACGCGATCAAAAGTTGCTGATTGTGCACGGAAAAGGCTTTAATTGGCAGACTCCAGGCTACTTCCGCGTAGTCTACTTGCCGCGCTTGCAAACGCTTCGAGACGCAATGAGCAAACTCTCCAACTTCCTCTCCTACTATCGCCAGTAACAGCAAACCCCACCTATAAACTGCGACAAAACACTCATTTCGCTCACAGTCCAGAAAAAGGTGTATATCAAGAGGCATATGTTATTCAGAATATGAAAGACATTCATAACATGAAGAAAGAAAAAAGAGAAGGAAATGAACGCTGCGGCACGAATTCGCACAACTCTTATTATTGCCGTTTTATCGCTTAATGCCTTTCTTATAACAAGCTGTAGATTTGGCGTAAGCCTATATCTTTTAATACATGTCGACTTATCTCATGCAGCGCTTAACGCGGTATCAGTAGCGCTTATGACCTGCATAGCAGCACCGCTTGGCGGCATTATCGCAGATAAATATCCACCAACTAGATTGTTTATAGCTCTAACGTTCTGCTTTGCCTTGCTGTGTACTGGATACGGTTTCGCTTTAGTAGCGCAGCATAATCTTATTGCTATTACGGTTACACTACTCGGCATAATATTCGGGTTCTTTACTGCATTTTCTTCGCCTAATCAAAAAGTATTAATGGCATATAGCGCGCCAGCTGGCGAAAAAACCAAATTTTTAGCAAGCATGCGCATGTGGATTAATCTCAGCAGGCTTGCTGCACCTGCTATCACTGGCATATTTGTTGATATATGCAATCCGCTCATTTTCTTTACGAGCATTGCTATTGTGATGATACTAGCGGCGCTACCTCTACTGTTAGTTAATCTAAACCAGCAAGCACAAAATAGCGCAAACAATACGAAGACAGGAAGCAGTAAAACTGCTGGTTTTGCAGCTTCTCTACACTATATGAAATCTACACCATGGTTAATAGTCTTAGGAGTAGTATCAGCATTACAATCTGGATCATGGCTTGCTGCATTTAGACTAATGGGAGCACACCATTGTCTCACACTTTTTCATTCGGCATCCACGTGGGGATCAATAGTCAGCATATTTAACATTGGCATGATTGTAGGTTCGCTATTATGCAAATATATTGTGCTGCATTATGAGATTTTATACTCTATTTTACTACCTGGATTCCTTTCTATTCCTTTACTTATTTTCGCACTTAATAATTGGATTGCTCTTTTTCTTTGCTCTGCTTTCATTGCAGGTATTATTTTTGACGCCACTATTGTCTATGGGCAAACAGCTCTTCTCGACGGCATACCAACACACATTCTCGGCGCAACTACTACTTTTACTTCTATTATGGAGCAATGCGGCATTATCGTAGGGTATGCAAGCGTACTAGCATGGGGAAATCTAAATTCATCATTATTCATAATGATTGCAGCTGGCGTAATACTTGTTTCAACAGGTATAGCCTTATGGATTATTCGAACTCGTAAACAAACATACCCATCAATGCTTACCAAAGATTATTGGACACCATCAACATGGGTAAAAAGAAGCATATAACAAGCTATTTAGTGAGAAAGCACAATAAAGCTATACAAATGCAATTACATCACAGGACAATTAGCTTGCACATCCTGTTGGAATCCTGACGGATCTCCCAGTTTTGCTTTACGCATATGCTCTTTGAAAAAGTTTCGCGTTGCATCATCACAACGGTCTGGACCCATAAACGGCATGCTAGGCACTTTTTCAAGCTCATGCAAAGCTTTACTTGCCGCTTGTTCATCACTAGCATACGTATCTAACCATTGCCGTTCCCAAGCACACTGATAATAATTAGATGCTTGCGTATCACCATATCCACTCTGGAACTGGCCGTCTTTTTCTTCTCCAACCAAGTTTGCAGGAGCTTTATATTTTTCAGGCCAACTAAGCTTTGCCACAGATTCCTGATATTCCTTCTCTATATGAGCAAAATCAACAATCTCTCTAGGCGAACTATTTTGCGAGCGCGCACCACCCACACCACTCGCATCATTGTTGCCTATTCCTCCACACGCATTAAACATAAGAAGCGTACTAAGCACACCAACAATAAGAGTTGCTTTACCAATAGTATGATTATTCATTATTCCTTCTTTCTTATTTTTTGAAAATTAACGCAATGCTAATGCTGGTTGTAAACGTGATGCTTTTATTGCCGGCACCACACTTCCAGCAAGCGCTGTAATAAAAGCCGCAATAACAGCTCCAATAGCGGCTTCATATGGGTAAACTGGCGGACTAACTGGGCTTGCTACATCCCAAAAACTTGATGCTGTAGACACAAGGCCAAAAGAAACAGCGACAGCAGCAATCGAAACTATCAGCGCTAAAATAATCGCACTGCCTAATACGAGTGAAGCAATCGACCATCTAGTAGCACCCAAAGCTCTGCGTATAAGCAGTTCATGCGTGCGCTGCTCCAACGATGCTAAACCAATATTGATTAAACCTAACGCGGAAACAAAAAGCAATAATGCTGCTACGATAGCAAAACTTAATTGCAGTACTGTTATAACATTCTCGTAATCATCACTATTATCATGTCTTCTAATTTCGTTTACTTGTCCACCACAACAGTCGTAAAGAGCGTCTGAAACATAAGATTTAATTGATTTTTGAGAACGATTTTCTTTATTCAACCAGTAGATTGAGCCTTGAGCTTCTTTTCCAGAATATTCCCAAAGAGTTGGAGCGTAACGTAATAATCCTAGAATATTCACGTATACTTTTGCTGAGTCTACGCCATCGTTCACAACTCCAACAATCCTTATAGGACTCATTTGTGTTGTTTTACGAGAAGTAATAAATGCTACTTCACCAATCTTGTATCTTTTGCTAGCAGATTGGTTTACTACCATTTCTAATGCGTTGCTTTTAGCGCTATTACTAAACCATCTTCCACTTACAATAGGTAAGTTATAAACTTTGTTGTATCCTGCCGTAGTGTAAACAGCGTCAACATATTGAAGATTGCCAGTCTTATATTCTTTGCTTATTTTTACACTCTTCGAGGCTGGCATAGAAGCGCTAAACAGTAGTCCAGTGTTTGGTTGTAGCATAACGTTAGCGTTACGGTTTGCGGATTCAATGCGATTTAAGAATTTGTTAAATACTGAATATTCGTCAAAATTTTGTGCTGAAAAAGTAATCTCGTATGTTGGTCTACGACCATTTAGCTGTTCATTAGTTGCAATAAGATAGTCCTTACCAACCGTGCCGATAAGCACTGACGCAATAACGGCAATGATGCCGATAAACATTGAAAAACCTGTGAGGAAGGATCTCATAGGAGACAGGCGCAAATCTTTAAGCAGCATGATCATAAAGAACACCGCCTTCCATAGTAAAAATGTGAGAGCAAGAACGAGCCACTTTCATATCATGAGTGACTAATAGTAATGTTGTTCCAGATTCTTTAACACGATCATGCAACACTTGAAGCACTTTTTCTCCCGTACTACTATCGAGTGCACCAGTTGGCTCGTCACAAATAAGTAATTCGGGATTAGTGACGAGAGCACGCGCTATCGCAACTCTCTGCTGTTCACCGCCTGATAAACTTCCAGGGTATTCGTTGAGTTTATCTTGCAATCCAACAGCACATAATGCTTCTTCTATCGTTTTTCTTCTTGTCTGCTTGCTTTGTTGTAGCCCTGCGTATAAAAGCGGCAACTCAACATTTTCTCTAATGCTTAAATGCTTAATGAGAGAATAGTTTTGGAAAACAAAACCAATATTTCTAGCGCGCATATGCGATACTGTAGTATCACTACACTTTTGGATTGACTTGCCAGAATAATAGTATTTTCCAGTAAAATTTTTATTCAAAAATCCAATAATAGAAATAAGACTCGTTTTGCCAGATCCAGACCTGCCAACTACCGCGTATGTTTCACCTTGATTAAGTAGCATAGACGCAGAGTTGACAGTGGTAAGCCATTCGCCATTGCCTAGTTTTACACGCGCTGACACGTCTTGTAGTTCAACCAGTGGAACAGGATTGTTTCCCATAATCATTGCACTCCTGGAATGAGATCAGGAGAAACACCTGCTACAACATCACCCTCATGCAAACCAGACGTAATCTCAATATTAGCGCCGTCACTTATTCCAAGACCAACTTCTTTACGCTCCCAATTATCGCCTTTTTTGTATGAGACTAAACCTTTTTGAACTCTTCCAGCAACCGCACTAACGGGCAGCGTTAGAACCGATTGTTTATGCTTGCCATTAAAAACAAGCGTCGCATTTTGGCCTGATTCTACTTCTGTGCTTTTATCTATTAAACACGTTAAAACTTTTGACGATACACTAGGTGTACTTTGCGCGCTCGACTCATCTGTTTGAGTCGAATCAGCATTATCATTCTTGCTACTACCCGAGGCTGCAATATCGGTAGAAGTTCCACCGCTTTGTACTATTTGCAAACAATTGGTTGGTCCAACACCGTCTTCAATTTGGAAACGACCTTTAACATCTGTAATATCCGCAGAACGAAGTAAAGCTTTTGCATTAAGGCTTATTGAAAAACCTTCATATTTAAGAGTGAATAGTGAGAAAGATTTAGGCACGTCCGCAGATGATTCAGCTACTGACACAACTTTAGCGTCTACGGGAGCAATAATTTTGTTACCAGCATTGTAGCCTAGAACACTCCCAGCTTTTACAGTACTGCCTGCTTTTACCGATGGAGAAAAATTCCCTCTACTTACAGCAGTGATAACAAAGGTAGACGATTGTTCTATCGCTGCTTTACCCGACACAACTTGTGTTAAAGGCTGTTTTTTGACTGAAACAAGCGGAACTGAATCATGTGATGCCTGCTGTTGACTATCATCAACTGCTCTACCAGAGCATGCAGTAAGCAAACACACTGGCAGAGCAGCAAGCAAGAGTACTTTCATAAATTTACTCATAATACAAATCTCCTTACTCACCAAACTCGTAGACACATAGTATGCGTCGAAACAAGCCTCTCAAACTGATCCAAAATAAATAAAGTGCTTGATAATGTTACAATTGACGCTTTTATAATTGTCACTTTATTGAAGATTTAAGCTTTTGCTTAATAGCCTATAATCGCCGTAAAGAGTTTGCATCAGACTAAATGATGATTTTATTTATGATTCTTGGAGCTTGCGTAATACCAGAGAATGATTTGTTTTGCATAGAGTTTATACACTACTGAGCGACTTCCGTGCGCATAGCCCCCAACCACATTGTGATTAAATCACTAAGCTTTAAGCGAACTTATTCGCTGCGGAGTAACCCCCATAAGCTCCAGTAACTACCTTTATACAATCTGCTTTGTAAAGGTTTTCCTAGACAAGATATTCATCATACAAATTCAAGTACTATTATTACTTAAATAATGCTTTTCTAAAGGAGCAATATGATAGCAAAGCATATTACTGTTGGCATTGTTGATGATGATTGTTTTTGTCTACACGGCCTAAAAACATATATTGAACAGGTTGTTCCGTCCTGCAATATTTGCTGGTTGTCCACGTGCGTCGATCAAGCAATTCAGTTTTGTCAAAATCAATGCCCAGACGTGCTGCTAATTGACATGTATATGTCTGGGGTTTCGGGAATTAAAATATTATACGAATTGCGAAGAAGATACTCACTCCCAATAATAATTGCTATAACTTCATTCCCTATCAACGATTATGCTTTAAAAGCATCAACAGCAGGCGCGCAAGGCATTGTTGGAAAGAACCACCCAGAAACCATTTGCGCCATGCTTAGCAGTATTGCCCATGGCACGTTCAAGCCACAAATAATAGGAGATCTTCATTTTGACGACACGACGACAGCATTTCAGCGTTTGCAAAATAAGCCAAAAAATGGACGCCTTGCTTTAACGAATCATGAGACTGAAATTATAAAGTTGTGCAGTAAAGGCATGACTAATGCGCAAATCGCCAAACGTTTATTTGTTGAAACTTGTACTGTGGAAACTATCCTTCGTCGCGTGTTCAAAAAATTGAATGTGACAAATCGTTCACAACTTATTACTACATGGCTGCATGATGAATATTTAGGAAATGATACACAATGATTATTTTCTTAATGCGTCGTTTACGAGAAAAGCTTATTGACAATAAAACATTTTTACTATTGGGATGTTTGTCAAGCGCAATGGATGCATATATTTACTCGAATAGCGACAATAGCACAATACAACTTGTTATAGTTTACATGATTCTTGCTGCTATAAATCTGTTTCTTTGCTTGCTCCCGCATTTTATGAGCATGTGCTATATTTTTGTACATCTCAGCATTCTTGTTATTCCTAGTCTGAATCTTCCACCAGTAACTTTCGGGCTCATCATATCATTTGTTTTTATTTCGTATTTATATCCGATTCAATTTACACTACCTTTATTCTTAGTAATAGATGCATTACACTACGTTGCATACCGATACTTATCAACTTTGTCTTTCAAGTATCTTATTGCTTACCTTTTAATAAATATATTTTGCGTTTGCACTGGTATTATTTTGCGCATTTCTCACCAAAAAATGGTTCTTTATGAAAAAGATAAGCAAACAATTAATAATCTTCATCTGGCTGTGCGAATGCACGATAGATTAACTAATAAGATTGCAGATATTGCACTACAAAGTAAAATAGCATTACTTGACAAGTCTATTTCTAAAAAACAGCGAAGTGCTATTGAGGCAATAAATGATTTGGCAGATCAGGCTTTTGAAGAAGGACATAATATTATCGACATTCTACGTGGAAATACTGCTAAGCAAGATGCTCGAAGCGAGTTCATCCAGCACATTGAAGATACACTACAAATGAACGACTCAATCAATACATCTTGTGGATTAAAAGGAAGATCCATATGCAATATATCTAGTAACGATATTCCTGAAGACATTAGCAATGAAATCATCTGTGAAGTTATTGAATTAATCGAAGAACTATATTTGAACATGCGAAAATATGCTTCTTTAGTTTATTACATCAGAATTTCGATACGCGAAAAACAAATTGTTATAAAACAGTTCAATGTTCGATTTTTGGGCGGAAAAAGTAAAGATGCAATTCGCTCAGTATCTCAAAAAGGACTTCTGCTTCATCGCGATACCATAAAGCATTTAGGCGGTTCACTCTATTTTCGAGCCTTTGGTAAGTATTGGGAATGTAATGCAGTTATTCCTTTCAAAAATGAACATAACTGTATAGATAGTATGCTTTACTGATTCAGTTTAAAAGATTAATAAATCTTAAGCAGTTTTAGTTAGTAATTATTTGTAAAGGTTTTCATATACAAGATATTGTTTACCTTTTAGCACGCCATTAATTTATAAATTGTCAAAGTTTTATATACACAATTATTTTCTTGTATTAGAAGGAGAAGAATATGAGTAATTTAGAAGATACAAAAGCACAAATTCCGTCCGTATTTTGGACAATAGCCAATGGTGTATTTCTTGCTAGCGGAATTGCGCTGATTGTAATGCGTAATGATTATCTATGGGGGGTGCCTCAAATTATCGCTGGATTATTTGGTCTTGCAACCATGTTTCTCATTAAAAAACCGTGGTGCGCGCAGCTATATTTTATCGTATCTTCACTAGCTGTAATAGCAAATGGGCTTATGGAAATATTCGGCATAATCCACGGATCTGGATACGGTTATGTTCCGCTGATTATTGGCATAATTGTGCTTCTATTTATAGGCCTTGACAAGGATGAAAGTTCAAAAGCTCTTGGAATTGCCAAGAATAAATAAAAGCATTAGACTGCGATTTTAACTTAAAAACATATCACAATTTTCAAAGGTCAAGTTGCATCCATGCATCCTACGGCTTGACCTTTACTTATTTATCCGTTATTTATTTGTTTTGCATAGAGTTTATGCGTTACTAAGCGACTTACTTGCGCATAGCCTCAACCACATTGCTTTGAATCACTAAGCTTTAAGCGAACTTATTCGCTGCGGAGTAACCCCCGTAAGCTCTGCAACATCACGAACCGTCAATCCCTGATTCCTTAGTATGCGAACCGTTTCACACATAAGCATAGATGCCTCTTGCTGAGTTTTTATAGCTGCCGATTTTGCATCTAACATGCGCTGAAGCATAAGCTCATCTTGCTCACTAAGTTTCGGAGTTACTTTCACGCCATTGACTTTAACATTTAAAGTTGCAGCAGCATCTTTTACCATTGCTGCAACCTGATCAAGCCTACGCACTTGAGTAAATAATCCTGGTATTTCCGGCACTTCTATCTGATATTTTCCAAAGTACTTTGGATTTTGCAAGATAGGTTGGTTCGTGCGAAGTTACTTTTCCTGCGCAAGCTCGATTGGCGGATGCTCCGCGCGGAAAGCATTTACGTGCGCTTCAGACGCATACCCTAACGCAAAACCAGTAATCAGCGCATACTCCGGAGGAATGTCGAATACTTCGTCAAGCGGTGAACGCCATGTAGCAAGAACGCCAAGGGGGCATGAATCTACGCCTTGCTCTTTAGCTGCCAACAGTAACGTTTGTAGCATAATTCCAGCATCCAGCGCAGCAAACGGCAGAAAATCGCGGCGAACAAGCACAAATCCCATAACTGGCGCACCGAACGCCTGGAAGTTGCGCAAAGTGTGAGCATTTCGAGCAGGAAAATCTTTGCGATCAATATTTAAATGTTTATACAACGCCAACCCTAAACGAGCGCTACGCTCTTTAAGTGATTGTGGATACGGAGCCATTACAGGAAAATCTCCATCCGGGTGGCTCATTTTCTGCGCTATCAGGCGCTCTTCTTCGCTAAGGGTAGCGTCTTTAGTACGAAACATTGCTTTGCATTTTTGCACATATGCGTCGATTAGCTGCTGCTTGCGTTCTCCTTGAGCAATAGCGAGCATGTAGCCACGCGTATTGGACCAGCTCGGTGATTGTGCAGCTGTTTGCAAAATAGTTTCAAGTATTTTAGAATCGACAGGTTTATTTAGAAAATCACGTGCAGAAAATCGCGACTTTGCGAGTGCTTCAAAAGTTTGTGTAGTCATGCTTTTAGTATATCGCACCGAATACGCACGCAGTGTTCTCTCTCGTGTTTGCGCGACGACCTGCTTGAGTGCTTATAGCGCGAGAGTTCCGGCATTTTTGACCACAAATGCCCGCAGTTTTTCCTCGTGTTTGGAGTGTGTCGGTGTGTGTTGCGCTCCATTTGTGAGAACACTCTCTCACGTTTGGAGGGTTAACCCTCGCTCTACGCTCCATTTGCGAGACGACACTCGCACTATACGTGCTCGCTACGAAACTCGCGTTGGAAGTCCACTGGACTTCCAACTTAAGCGAGTTTCCGCTCCGAATTGCCTTCGCGCGCTAAATCGCAGCGCTCAGACAGGTCGTCGCGCCCACGTTTGAAGAATTACAGATAACAGTATACGAAAACGAAAAAACAGTATGCGAATATGAAAAAAGCGGGGAGTAAAAAACTCCCCGCTAGAAAAATAATGCGGCAGCGTGCTAGTCTCCCACACCCTATCGAGTGCAGTACCCTCGCCGTGTCAGGCCTTAGCTTCCGGGTTCGGAATGGGACCGGGCGTCTCACCTGAGCCATGACCACCGCAAAACTAGATTATACACTCAAAACCATTGAGTGGCAACACGTGGCGGTTAGGGAACCGGACATGAACGCGCGTAAAAACTCTTTTACCAACTGATCGTTAAGCAAAACATTCAGTACTCATTAACGCTAGAAGAATAATACTCATAAGGAACTCACCCTCCCCACTAGTAAAAGTGAGGAAGAATGTCACCATCGCCCGTTAGTACTAGTCAGCTCCACCCCTTACAGGGCTTCCACATCTAGCCTATCAACCACGTGTTCTACATGGGGGCTCACACACTAAAGTGCAAGGAATGCTTATCTTGGAGCAGGCTTCCCGCTTAGATGCTTTCAGCGGTTATCCCTTCCGAACGTAGCTAACCGGCAGCGCCACTGGCGTGACGACCGGCATACCAGAGGTTCGTCCACCCAGGTCCTCTCGTACTATGGGCAGGTCTCCTCAACATTCCAACGAGCGCAGAGGATAGAGACCAAACTGTCTCACGACGTTCTGAACCCAGCTCGCGTGCCGCTTTAATCGGCGAACAGCCGAACCCTTGGGACCTGCTCCAGCCCCAGGATGCGACGAGCCGACATCGAGGTGCCAAACCATCCCGTCGATATGGACTCTTGGGAATGATCAGCCTGTTATCCCCGGGGTACCTTTTATCCGTTGAGCGATGCCACGTCCGTACGCCGGCACCGGATCACTATCTCCGACTTTCGTCCCTGCTCGACCCGTCAGTCTCACAGTCAAGCCCGCTTGTGCGATTACACTCAACACCCGATTGCCAACCGGGCTGAGCGGACCATTGAGCGCCTCCGTTACTCTTTAGGAGGCAACCGCCCCAGTTAAACTACCCGCCAGGCACTGTCCCTGACACGGATAACGCGTCGAGGTTAGACGCCAGATATGGAAAGAGCGGTATTTCACCTGTCGACTCCACGCAAGCTAGCGCCCACGCTTCACAGCCTCCCGCCTATGCTACACGATCCACACCTAACGACAATACCAAGGTATAGTAAAGGTCCCGGGGTCTTTTCGTCCTTCTGCGCTTAACGAGCATCTTTACTCGTACTGCAATTTCGCCGGGCTCCTGGCCGAGACAGTGGGGAAGTCGTTACGCCATTCGTGCAGGTCGGAACTTACCCGACAAGGAATTTCGCTACCTTAGGATGGTTATAGTTACCACCGCCGTTTACCGGGGCTTAAATTCACCGCTTCACCGAAGCTAACGGATCCTCTTAACCTTCCGGCACCGGGCAGGCGTCAGAGCGTATACAGCGGCTTACGCCTTCGCACGCTCCTGTGTTTTTGGTAAACAGTCGCTACCCCCTAGCTTGTGCCACCCCCAACAGCTCAACAATGTAAAACCATATCACCATCAGGGGTCTCCCTTATGCCGAAGGCACGGGAGTAATTTGCCGAGTTCCTTGGCCAGGATTCGCCCGATCGCTTCGGTATACTCTACCAGACCACCAGTGTCGGTTTAGGGTACGAGCGGAATCACACCTCACGTTGAAGCTTTTCTTGGCAAGCAGGATCACCGGAATCAGCCTTACAGCCTACCCATCACGCCTCAGCTTAACATCCCCCGGATTTACCTAGGAGACAGCCCACACGCTTAGCCACGGAAAACCACCTCCGCAGCCGGCTACCTACCCGCGTCACTCCCACGCTAACCTACTACCGATACAGTCCCAACACAAACCCATCAACAACCCCGAAAGGCAATCAACAAGAAAATGAAGGTTAGTACTCTCAGATTCAGTTCGAACGGTGTAACACCGGTACGGGAATATCAACCCGTTCATCCATTCGACTACGCCTGTCGGCCTCGCCTTAGGACTCGACTCACCCGGGGACGACGAACGTGGCCCCGGAACCCTTAGTCATTCAGCGGACGGGATTCACACCCGTCTCTCGCTACTCATGTCTGCATTCTCACTCCTGTAAAGTCCACGACAAGTTCACACTGCCGCTTCACCCCATACAGGACGCTCTCCTACCCCGCATGAACAAAATTCATGCAGCCGCGTCTTCGGTGGCGTGCTTAAGCCCCGCTACATTGTCGGCGCGGAACCACTAGACCAGTGAGCTGTTACGCACTCTTTCAAGGATGGCTGCTTCTGAGCCAACCTCCTGGCTGTCTATGCGACTCCACATCCTTTCCCACTTAGCACGCGCTTCGGGACCTTAGACGACGATCAGGGCTGTTTCCCTTTTGACGACGGAGCTTATCCCCCGCCGACTCACTGCCGTGATAAACCTAACAGGTATTCGGAGTTTGGCTGCTATTGGTACCCGGTATGGGCCCGCAAGCATCCAGTAGCTCTACCCCCTGTAAGCAATAACACGACGCTGCACCTAAATGCATTTCGGAGAGAACCAGCTATCACGGAATTTGATTGGCCTTTCACCCCTAACCCCAAGTCATCCCCCCAGTTTTCAACCTAGGTGGGTTCGGTCCTCCACACGGTCTTACCCGCGCTTCAACCTGCTCAGGGCTAGATCATCCCGCTTCGGGTCCAGGACATGCGACTCAAACGCCTTTTAAAACTCGCTTTCGCTACGGCTCCCCCACCCGGGTTAGCCTCGCCACATACCACTGACTCGCAGACTCATTTTTCGATAGGCACGCCGTCACCCCACAAAGAAGGCTCCGACGGATTGTAAGCGCACGGTTTCAGGAACTATTTCACTCCCCTCCCGGGGTGCTTTTCACCTTTCCCTCACGGTACTAGTACACTATCGGTCAGACAGGAATACTTAGGCTTACCCAACGGTCTGGGCAGATTCACGCGGGATTCCACGAGTCCCGCGCTACTTGGGAATAAACATAAAGAGACATCGCACGACAAGCTACGGGGCCATCACCCTCTACGGCTGGGAATTCAATCCCATTCACCTAGCACGACATTTTATCACTCTCCTCAACCCCGTCAGAGGCTGAACAGTCCATCCCACGACCCCGAATGCGCAACACCTGACGGCTATCACACGCACCCGGTTTAGCCTGATCCGCTTTCGCTCGCCACTACTCACGGAGTATCCTTTCCTGCAGGTACTGAGATGTTTCACTTCCCTGCGTACCCCCCACAAAAACTGTGGTGACCACTCATAACAGTGGCCGGGTCTCCCCATTCGGAAATCCTCGGATCAAAGCCCACTCGGCAGCTCCCCGAGGCATATCGCAGCCCGTCACGTCCTTCATCGGTCCTGTCTACCAAGGCATCCACCATACGCCCTTACCAGTGACAAACACTAAAGTAAGAACCCATCAGCAAAATTCTCTAGACAAAAAATCATCACACTAAACGATCACAAAACGATCAAGCGACTCCAACAAAAGGAGCCGGTTGAAATTGATAAAAGCAAAAAAATCGAAACCAAAAAAGTCTCGCATTTTACTCGCGTCCACTATCCAGTTCTCAAACCACCACAACACCACAAAACCAGCATCAACACTCAAAAAGCATCAACCTGAAATCCTGTGAGTCAAGGACCGCAACCCCAAAACAAGGGGGGTGGCAATCCGGGAACCCAAAAGCATGCCCAACAAACTCATATAAACGTTAACCACTGTTTTCCACACCAGTAACCACACTCAACCGAGCGTGCACAAAAACTCCGTAGAAAGGAGGTGATCCAGCCGCACCTTCCGGTACGGCTACCTTGTTACGACTTAGTCCCAATCACGAGCCTCACCTTAGACGGCTCCATCCCAAAAGGGTTAGGCCACCGGCTTCGGGTGCTGCCCACTTTCATGACTTGACGGGCGGTGTGTACAAGGCCCGGGAACGCATTCACCGCGACGTTGCTGATTCGCGATTACTAGCGACTCCGCCTTCACGTAGTCGAGTTGCAGACTACGATCCGAACTGAGACCGGTTTTAAGGGATCCGCTCCATGTCACCATGTCGCATCCCGTTGTACCGGCCATTGTAGCATGCGTGAAGCCCTGGACGTAAGGGGCATGATGATCTGACGTCATCCCCACCTTCCTCCGAGTTAACCCCGGCGGTCCCCCGTGAGTTCCCGGCATAACCCGCTGGCAACACAGGGCGAGGGTTGCGCTCGTTGCGGGACTTAACCCAACATCTCACGACACGAGCTGACGACGACCATGCACCACCTGTGAACCTGCCCCGAAGGGAAACCACATCTCTGCAGTCGACAGGCACATGTCAAGCCCAGGTAAGGTTCTTCGCGTTGCATCGAATTAATCCGCATGCTCCGCCGCTTGTGCGGGCCCCCGTCAATTTCTTTGAGTTTTAGCCTTGCGGCCGTACTCCCCAGGCGGGACGCTTAACGCGTTAGCTCCGACACGGAACCCGTGGAATGGGCCCCACATCCAGCGTCCACCGTTTACGGCGTGGACTACCAGGGTATCTAATCCTGTTCGCTCCCCACGCTTTCGCTTCTCAGCGTCAGTAACAGCCCAGAGACCTGCCTTCGCCATTGGTGTTCTTCCCGATATCTACACATTCCACCGTTACACCGGGAATTCCAGTCTCCCCTACTGCACTCTAGCCCGCCCGTACCCGGCGCAGACCCACCGTTAAGCGATGGGCTTTCACACCAGACGCGACGAACCGCCTACAAGCTCTTTACGCCCAATAATTCCGGATAACGCTTGCGCCCTACGTATTACCGCGGCTGCTGGCACGTAGTTAGCCGGCGCTTATTCGAAAGGTACACTCACCCAAAAGGCTTGCTCCCAATCAAAAGCGGTTTACAACCCGAAGGCCTTCATCCCGCACGCGGCGTCGCTGCGTCAGGGTTTCCCCCATTGCGCAATATTCCCCACTGCTGCCTCCCGTAGGAGTCTGGGCCGTATCTCAGTCCCAATGTGGCCGTCCGCCCTCTCAGGCCGGCTACCCGTCGAAGCCTAGGTGGGCCATTACCCCGCCTACAAGCTGATAGGACGCGACCCCATCCCATGCCACTAAACACTTTCCCAACAAGACATGCGTCAAGTTGGAGCATCCAGCATTACCACCCGTTTCCAAGAGCTATTCTGGAGCATGGGGCAGGTTGGTCACGCATTACTCACCCGTTCGCCACTCTCACCAGTCAGCAAGCTGACTAGATCCCGTTCGACTTGCATGTGTTAAGCACGCCGCCAGCGTTCATCCTGAGCCAGAATCGAACCCTCCACGAAAAACTTCAATGAAGAGCCAACAAAAGGCTCCAATATTAAAAAGAAAAAGACGAGACATTCTTTAAGGAAAGAACATCCCAACAAAAAACCTCACCACCATTTAACCATCTCTCAGGCACCCTGCAATCTGCAAGGCAGGCAATGAACTGGCAATAATTAACTAATAAGTAGTACAGACACGCTCTTGAGTTCTCAAACCACCACCACACCAGCCGGCCCATCAACCTCAACCGAGGAGAACCAGCCGCGCTGAGCAGCAAGAGATAAACTTACACCAACCCACGCTAAAACGCAAACCCACCAAAAACAAACACCCCAAAACCATTGAAAACAAGCCAAAACACCGGCGTGTCGAAAACCACGCAAAAAAGCACCCAAAAACCAACACAAAACCAGGAACAATAATCAAAACCAACAAAAAATAATCAAAAATAGCCCCAAAAACCTCAAAATCGGGAGTGTCGCGCACCCACGCATTAAGAAAAACAGCAACAAAGACGCAATTAATACGGAATCAACGCGAAAAATACACAATAAAAGCAGAAAAAGATGAGATATACGATTAGATAACACAAAAAATATATGAGTGCGATATATGGAATACATACGAAATAAGAAATACCTATATAAATAGATACTTATTAAATAAACTTTTATAAAGAATACAAAGCACATAAAAACACAAAAAGCATAAAGCGCATAAAGAAAAGAAGAAAAGAATAGGATATTAACAGACATTAATAAAAAGAAGGATCAGAAGAATGAGCAACAAGCAATCGAACAGCAAACGCCATATTGTTGTACTAACCGGAGCAGGAATCTCCACAAGTGCTGGCATTCCTGATTTTCGCGGACCAGATGGCGTATGGACTAAGCACCCAGAGCAAATGAGTGTTTACGATATAGACGCGTTTTTAAGCAGCGAAGAAGAACGCATTTACTCTTGGCGCTGGCAAAAAGAGTCACCTGTTTGGAACGCTCAGCCAGGAACAGCACACAAGGCACTTGTAAAACTTGAGAAAGCTGGAATGCTAGATTTAATAGCCACCCAAAACTTTGACGCACTTCACGAAAAAGCTGGCAATAGCCCAGATATTATAGTGAATTTGCACGGAAGCATTGGAACCTCACACTGCATGAGCTGCCACGCGAGCTATAAAACAGCCGATATTATGCGCGACTTAGACGAGCATCCAGATCCGCATTGCAGACGCGCTCTTCCATACCGTAGCAATATGCCTTGCAACGGTTTAATCAAAACAGACGTTGTATATTTTGGCGAGGCACTTCCTGAAGGAGCAATGGAACGAAGCGCGCAAGCAATAGTTAAAGCGGACGAGCTGTGGGTTATTGGTTCCACGCTAGAAGTATTTCCAGCTGCTTCTCTCGTACCGCTAGCCGCGCGTGCAGGAGTGCCTATTACGATAATGAACTTGGGCTCTACACAATACGACTATTTGGCAGAGCGTATTATTCGCGAAGATATTGCGAAAGCTCTGCCAAAATTAGTAGACGAAACTATTGCAAAGTGATTATTGCAAAGTAACGCTATTAAAACTATTGCAAAGTAACAGCTATACCTTCCCAAGGCGCAAGCGTACCGTTTTTAAGCGATGTAAGCGCGTGATTCACGTCGTAAGTTGTAACCATTACGTCACGCCCCACAAAAGCGTTAGAGGCGCGATTTTGCAATAATTGCGCGCTCTGCGTAGGTATAGGCACGGTTGAATCAGTCATATTAATCATTACGAGCATGCGTTCTGTAGATTCCGCATTAGATTTCGCAGAATTTGCAGCAGATTCCGCAGCAGTCTCTGCAGAGTCATCCTGCTTTTCGCAATCAGATTTAAGCTCGCGCACGAAAGCGTACACGCACTCGTCATCCGCATCGACCAAATTCCAAGAGCCAGCAGAAACAATCGGCTCCGAATGGCGCAAAGCAATTAAATACTTATAGAAAGCGTAAACGGAATCTGAATCTTCCATCTGCTCAGCTGCATTAATGTCTACGTAGTTAGGATTCACACTAATCCACGGCTCTGCGTTATTTTGCGACGTAACATTAAAAGGCATAAAACCCGCGTATTTAGAAGCATTCCACTGCATTGGAGTTCTAGAATTATCGCGACCGCGCTTTGCGAGCGCATCCATCATCGACTCAGCCGACTGAATATGCGCTTCTTCTACGCGCTGCTTAAACATATTCAAGGCTTCCAAATCACGATACTGCTCGAGACGCGTAAAGTGCGCGTTAGTCATGCCAATTTCCTCGCCTTGGTACACGTAAGGCGTGCCGCGGTGCATGTGAAGAAGCATGGCAATCGCCTTAGCAGAGCGCACACGCATCTCCTCACTAGCCTCACTACCCCAGCGAGAAAGCGCACGCGGCTGATCGTGATTATTAAAGAACAAGCTCGCCCAACCAGCATCCGCTACCGCTTGCTGTTGCTCTGCCATCACGCGCTTTAATTCCGTAAGCTTTAGCGGCACAGGATTCCACTTAGTTCCGTTTTCGCAATCGATATCCACGTGATTGAACAGAAATAACATGTCGAGTTCACTGTGAGTAGGATCAGTAATATAAGTATTACGGTGCGGAGAAATTCCCGGAGCTTCACCAACAGTTAAGAAACCTTCGCGCCCTTCGAAAACTTCTGCACGCATCTCACGTAAGAATTCGTCTAAACGAGGACCATCCGAGCAGAACGGGAACGGCGAAGAATAGCCGTCAGCACCAGCTGGAAAATCTTCAATCTGGCAGCCAACTTCCCCAGGCAAACGACCTTCAGAATCAACATGCTTGGAAATTTGCGTAATCACATCCATGCGGAAGCCGTCAATTCCGCGATCCATCCACCAATTCATCATCTTGTACACGGCAGCGCGAACCGCGGGATTTTCCCAATTCAAATCTGGTTGCTTTGGAGAATACTGGTGAAGGAAGTATTCTCCGCGCTTCGGATCGTAAGTCCACGCGGAACCGCCGAAATACGAACCCCACTTATTCGGCTCCGCACCCGGCTCACCAGGCACACAACCTTCACGCGCAGGCCTCCACCAATACCAATCAGCGTAATCACTAGAAGCATCTCTTGAAGCCTGGAACCAAGCATGCTCGTCAGAAGTGTGATTTACTACTAAATCCATCACAACTTTAAGCCCACGCTTGTGCGCGCCAGCCAAAAGTTCGTCCATATCTTCCAAAGTGCCAAAAAGCGGGTCGATATCTTGATAATCGGAAATATCGTAACCGTTATCGTCTTGCGGAGACTTGTAAACAGGGCTGAGCCAGAGCACGTCAACACCTAAATCAGCCAAATAGTCGAGACGTGAAGTGATTCCCTTCAAATCACCAATGCCGTCACCGTTCGTATCCTGGAAGCTTCGCGGATAAATCTGATACACTACTGCATTCGCCCACCAAGGGTTTGGCGTAGCGCCGTTTGTGCGCACGGATTCTGGCAAGTTTGCTCTGTCAAAAGTAGTCATATAAACCCCATTAATTTACGTCAATAAGTATTTTTATTACAGTTTTATTTATTACAAATAATTTTATTTATTTAATAATATTTATGATTTTAGACTCTAAATTTTATCAGCATATTAGATATTACGCGCGGATCATAAAAAGCGGCCCGCAGTAAAAACCGCGAGCCGCTCCTCCTTCTCATTCATTGCAAGAGCTATAGGGATACTCTCTAAATTATTGCTGATTATGAAGCTTGAACGCGAGTTCTGCCAAATGAACTCCGTGCGTTAAGAATTCGTGAGTACGGCAAACGTAATCATTTTCGCGACCGAGCTTTGCTATGTAACCATTAATGTAATCGACTTCAGTCTTTCGTCCGCGACTCATATCTTGGTACATAGAAGGATAGTGCAAAGGATTTGCAACACGACTTACGTAATCGATAGCCTCCAACTCCTGCTGACGCGTATTAACCATACGAATTCCTGCACGATCGCACACGTCGTACGCTTCGTTAATAAGCTGTCGAGCCATATCCATAGCCCCAGGGTACGAAATAAACTGGCCCATTTGAATCTGATACATTGTGCACAAAGTGTTAACTACGGAATTGAAAACTACCTTCGCCATGCACGTACCATTGAAATCTTCCGTAATAGTAGGATTCAAGCCTGCAGCTTTAAAGTCGTCTCGCATAGCAAGCTCAACATCGCTCACCTGCTCGTTTAACGCACACATGTTCATGGTACCAACGCCAACTTTACCAATAAAATCAACGTCGCCCGGACCGTTCAAAACGGTTGCAATCATTGCAGTTCCACCATAAATATGGTCATCCGGGAAATATTGCTGCAACTTTTCGAAATGACCCCAACCATTCATAGCAGCAAACACAACCTGATGCTCTTTAAACAAATGCTTACAACGCTCCAACATTTCCGCAAGCTGCATTTGCTTCATAAACACGATCCACACGTCTGGATCGCCGTCATAATCTTCAGGCGTATACATATTAATCGGCACTAAATGACGGTTTTCGTGGTCACGGCTCACCATTACGCCGCCTTGCTCGCGAACTTTATTCACATTTTCATCCCAGGCATCAATGAAATCAACATGAATGCCAGCCGTTTCCTGCAACAAAACGCCATAGCGATATCCCATAGCTCCCGAACCGATCATTGCATATTTCATGCCACTCATAGTGACACCTCCTTTTAGATAAAAATGTGCTTAGGCGAAATTCGTGCATACATGGAAATTCGTCGAAGCGGCTGTGAATATAATAAAAAGCAGTAAGGCTGATTGTAGTGACTAAAATCAGCCAACTGCTTTTTGGTTTTTATAGCATATTACACAGTTTTAGAAGAATGTCAAAATTCTGTACATCGGCAAGGCGCGAACGTCAACTGAATATACTTACAATTTATGCATGCATCACCTACTTACAAGTGAAAAAATTGACGAATTTGAGCAACTGTACCGTAGGAAGCTTGTGCGCCAAATCCAGTAGCAGCATATGCAGCTACATAAGAAGCGAGTGACGCCGCATCAACCAACCGCATATCCACAGACAAACACGCAAGCACAGTACCCATAAAAGCATCGCCACAACCCGTAGTATCAACGGCATTGACATGCTGAGCCATAATTCGATGCACCGAATTATCAGCATAATCCAAAACCATAGACCCACGTGAGCCAAGTGTTACTATTGCCTCATTAAAGCCAAACTCATGCATTGCATGAAGCGTATGCTTCCAATCAAATGAATCCCAATCACCACTATCTGGTTCTGAAATATGCAATAGCTGTGCCATTTCATGCTCATTGACCAGTAAGATATCTGCAGATCGTATAAGATCTCGCGGTAATGTATCCAAAAAAGGCGAATTATTAAGCAAAACTTTTACGCCATGCTCATGTGCTAAGCGAGCGCACATCGTAACCGATTCTAATGGACTTTCCAAGCAAAGCCCTAATACTTTTGCATTAGTAATAGCAGCTTGCACAGATGACGACTGAATATAATCAATATCAACTTGCGAGTTAGATCCAGGCGCATAAACAATAGTATTTTCGCCACTTTGCGCATCCACTGTAATCACTGTTGCGCCACTGTTGCAATTGGGTACATGACGTACATACGTCGTATCAACACCAGATTCTCGCAAAGCACCAGTAAGAAAATCAGCATTAGCATCATTACCTACAGCACCGAACATACATACGTGCGCACCAAGCTTTGCAGCAGATACTGCCTGATTACCTGACTTACCTCCAGGCAGTATTCGTATTTCGTCACCTTTAATGGTCTCACCAGGCATAGGAAGACGATTAGCAACAATAGTATAATCCGCATTCATAGAACCAACTATCGCTACAGTAGGCATCTTCATATTTCGTAACGCAGGCAATGTCTCACGTTGCAAAGCCACGTTAACAGGCTGAATGACTTTAATCTTTTCTAAACTCTCCAACGAGTCAAGCATATGATAACTACACATAATTCTCCCTAAATATTGCGCAAAACAAAGCTTAGAATGGAACACCACAACGCAGCAACACGTTAGAATACGGAGTAGTCTCACCCGTTCGAATCACGAATTTAGCTTGCGAAACAAGAGACTTAAATCCTTGTTCGCCATCATGAGGCACATAAGTCAATGGCACACCAAGCAAATCCTTGACCCATGTTTCTGGAACATCATCACAAGCTTCTTCCGCCATAATACCAGACTCAAGAACAAGATCGTCCTTTATTGATGCAAGCACATCAGGAAATCGCGGTATTCCAAAAACCAAGGCTAAATCAATAACTTCTACGCCCGCTGGGACAGGCAAGCCACAGTCAGAAACAACAAATTGATCCTTATGCCTCAATTTTGCAATAGCAGCTGCTAATTGTGCGTTCAAAATACCATGAGTTAACATAATTCACCCCATATCGTGGCTCATGAAAGCGACATCAACAATGATCATCACCTTTATAACAAATGCGCCACCACGAACATATATGATAAAAATCTTATTAAGAAAACAATGGCGTTGAGAACGCTAAATCATACGGTATTAATAAATTTTACTGTTACAATTATTTTCACGAAAACATCATGAATGCTCTCAGCGCCATATAAATTTTGCATTAGCTATATTAATCCATAAAACTACTCAACATAAACTTTAATGTTTATACACAGAATTACATAGTTTTATGCAAATATGTATTACTCAAAATCACCCACATTCTTTACTGTCACTGTTTTCACAGTAATTGGCTCAGTCTTTGGAACACTTTGCCCTTTAATAGCTTTTACAGCAGCAGCAACGGCAGAACGACCAAGTTCCTTTGGCTGCTGAGCAATTGTTCCAGCCATTGTGCCGGCTTTAATAGCTTTCATACCGTCAGCAGTGCCATCGAAACCTACTACTTTAATTTCTTTACCAGCTTTAGCTCCTAATGCTTGAATGGCACCTAATGCCATCTCGTCATTTTCGGCGTAAATGCCGGTTGCATTCGGGTGCGATTGCAACAAATTAGTAGCCACATTTAATGCTTCAGCACGGTCAAAGTTAGCAGTTTGTTCTGCTACAACTTTAATATTTGAATATTTTTTAATACGATCTTTGAATCCTTTGCCACGGTCGCGAGTAGAAGCCGCTCCAGGAATACCTTGCAAAACCAAAACTTCACCCTTTTCGCCCATACTATTAGCTAGCGTGTCAGCAGCCTGAGCACCACCAGCAACGTTATCGGAAGCAATATGCGAAGTAACTTTTTCACCAGTTACAGAACGGTCAACAGAAATCACAGGCAAGTTCGCGCTTAGCAACGGGGCAACTGCAGGACCAGCAGCATCAGAATCTACAGGGTTAATAATAACAGCTTTTGCACCTTGTGATTGAGCATTCTGCGCTTGATCCTGCTGCTTTGCAGAATCATTCTGAGCGTCGGAAACTTGCAAATCAACACCAAGTTTCTTTGCTTCAGCTTGGGCACCATCACGTAAATCCACAAAGAACGGATTATTCAAAGTAGAAACTAGCAATGCGACTTTATCGCCACCATTAGTACTACCACATGCACTCATGCTGACAATAAGTGCAGATGCTGCTGCAACCGCGCAAGCAATCTTTACGCCTCGACGCATAATTGGATAATTCATCATATCTCCTTTGATTATTGCCCTGTGCTACCGCAAGTTTTTAGTTCGATAAATCCACAATGTTGCAGTGACATAAGGCTGATGTTTCACCATCTCTTTACCTTATTGTTACGTAGTTTTGAGTTATAAAGTTCAGTTATAATATTCCAAATCGTTTCAATTCTTGCTGAAAATATTGATTACTCGCCACTTACGAATCAACATTTGCAAGATTCACCTCCTTCCTACGAGAAGATCAAGTTTATAAAAGTATTAATTTGCTGTCAGTGCGTATCTTCCTTGCGGCGCAAAGTGTCAAGGCTCACAGCAAAGGCAATAACCAAACCAATAACTACTTGCTGCCAGAAGGAGGAAACATTCAAAATATTCAAGCCATTACGAATTACAGCCAGCAAAATTGCTCCTACGAAAGTGCCAGAAATCTTACCTTTACCGCCTGAAAGCGAAGCACCACCGATAACAACAGAAGCAATAGCATCCATTTCATAGCCAGTGGCGGCCTGAGGCTGAGCGGAATGTAAACGACCGGCAATAACTAAACCAGCGATGGCAGCGAAAATACCGGAAAAAATAAACACCATAATTTGTGTTTTATGAATATTGATACCAGAAAGGCGAGAGGCCTCCATATTTCCACCAACAGCATACATAGAACGACCAGTAGTGGTGAAGTTCAGTATTACTGCAGCAATAACACCCATGATAATCATCATCACGATTGGCATTGGAATACCTAATATGTTGGCACCAAAGAAATTCACCATGCCAGAGGTAGAAATAGGACGACCGTCTGAAACAACAAGGGTAAGTCCACGCGCAACAGACATCATTGCCAATGTAGCAATAAACGATGGTAACTTAAGAAAAGCGTTCGCAACACCTGAAATAAGACCAAAAAGCGCACCGGTTACTATACCTACAACAACAGTTAACACTGGCGGCAACCCCATAGAAACGCCTGTATACGCAACCAACATGCTAGAAATTGCAGCCACCGCACCTACTGACAAATCAATACCAGCGGACACGATGACAAAGGTTTGACCGAATGCCAAAATAGCAACTGTCGCAGCTTGAATACCCACATTGAGAATATTCACACTTGTCAAAAATGCTGGCGTGGCGCACGAAAGCGCAGCACACAAGATAATCAAGCCGATAAGAGCGCCATTACGTGACGCAAACTTTTTCGCTGCAGGCAAAAATCCTTTATCAACTGCACCGTATCCCAAATGCTCAGATTTTGCACTACTCGTAGCAGCCATAATTTATACTCCTTTAACAAATTTTGCTATAACTCACTGCACTACTGTGTGCAATAAATTGTTGTATGCAAGTTTTACGTTTGATTGGTAACTTTAATTTTTAAGATTTCAATATGGCTCATGTATCAGTTTCATATTGAAAGCAGTAAGGTTTTACTCATTCCTGTATGCTCAAATACCAGATGTATTAAGGTGAGTCACTGCAAGCTCCATCACACTTTCCTGCGTAGCCTCGCTTGCAGCTAATTCACCGCTGATTCTGCCGTTCGACATCACCAATACGCGATCTGACATGCCAAGCACTTCAGGCAAATCTGAGGATGCCATCAGCACAGCACCTCCATTTTCTACGATACTGTTAATCAACTCGTAAATTTCTACACGAGCACCAACATCAACACCACGAGTAGGCTCATCCAGCAATAGCACTTTCACGTTCGCCATAGACCATTTGCCGAACACGATTTTTTGTTGATTACCGCCAGATAGCGAACCAGCGGGTTGATCAATGTTTGCCATACGAATACGCAATTTTTTTGCAGTTTCTTCTTCGCGAGTACGCTGCCCTTTCAAATCCGCAAATCCTGCATGTGCTGTAGGAACTAATGTAGAAATTCCCAAATTTTCTGCAACAGATGCTTCAAGAATCAACCCTTGTACTCGACGATCTTCTGGGACTAAACCAAGACCAGCTGCGATGCTTCCTGCAATATTCGCTTTCGCAATAGATTTACCATCAACAGTTATTGAACCTGAATCATAACTATCTGCACCAAATATTGCACGAAGAACTTCGGTACGACCAGCACCTACCAAACCTGCAAGACCCACAACTTCGCCAGCATGAACGCTGAAGGATACATTTTCTAACGTACCTTTTCGCGTTAAGCCTTCTACTTTTAGCAGCTCTTTGCCTTGACTACGTTTGCCATGAGGGAATTGATTTGTAATATCACGACCTACCATGAGTTTTACAAGTTCCTTCTCAGGAACTTGCGCATCAACAGTATCGACGTATTTGCCATCGCGAAGTACAGTTACAACATCACCAATACGCGCAATTTCATCTAAATGATGAGAAATAAACACCATTCCAACATTTTTGGATTTTAAATCTTCCATAATGTTAAATAACTGTTCACATTCTGGTTTTGTTAGAGCAGCTGTTGGTTCATCAAGAATAAGGATAGATGCATGTTGCATAAGTGCTTTGGCTATTTCTACCATTTGTTGACGAGCTACACCAAGTTGTCCCATTGGCTTATTGACATCTTCATCTAAACCGATAACTTGCAATGCAGATTCCGCACGAGCACGCATCGTCGCCCGACTAACAAAACCAGCTTTCGTAGGAAGCATACCAAGGAACAAATTTTCCATAATAGAAAGTTCTGGCACCAAATTTAACTCTTGGTGAATCACAGCAATGCCCAATTTGCGAGCAGTATCCACATTAGGAATTCGCACTGTTTCACCATTGATCTCAATATGACCTTTATCTGGCTGATAAATGCCACTCATCATCTTAATAACTGTTGACTTGCCCGCACCATTTTCACCAAGGAGAACATGCACTTCACCTGGTTTTACTGTTACAGACACATTGTCAACTACCGTAGAATTACCGAATATTTTCGATACTCCTACTAGCGATAGTTCCGTCATGTCCTACCTCTTTCTTCGCTACAGCACCACTGCTGCCACGAAAATGCAATAAATTACGCTACATTACGCTTGTACTTTGGATGAGAATTATGCCGCAATGTGCATGCAAAAACGTAACAACAACGGTACGCTCAGGCGATTGCTGCACACGCTTACAAAGTCACGGTACAAAAATCAATAACAATAGTGTCAAGCTATAGAATAACAGCCTTACAGCTACGCATTTCCTAACGATTCACGCGGAATATACATAGTTTCTACTCGCTGCGATTGAACATCAACATTATGTTCTAACATATCCAAAAAAAGTGCAGCACTAGTACGACCAATGCGCTGAACTTGTTGCGAAATAGTAGAAATACGCGGCGTTGCTAAGCGGAATATTTCAACATCATCAAACGAGATAAGTGAAATATCACTGCCTATCACTAATCCTTCACGAGCCATTACATCCATCACTCGCAGCGCATCTGGCGAATAGCCGATAATAAGCGCTTTTACACCAACGCTAATCATGCGATGCAACACGCTAGCACATGAGGATTGTTCAAATCCCGTAGATTCTACAAATACATGTTCTTCGCCAAATATCTCCGAAGCCACTGTACGAAATACTTGTTCACGTTCTTGCAGTGACGGTGAAGCGATAATTGGACCCGACACGTAGCCAACTGAGCAAAAACCATGTTGTTTAACATCCAATAATGCGTCACGAATACCTTGCTCTGGATCCGAATCCACAACTGGCACATGCGTCAAATCGCCAGTCCGAGGTTCCACATGTCGATCCATAAACATAAGTGGAAGATGCTGCTCCATCAACATTCTCATAGCATCAGTTTCCTCACCTTGAGGCACAATAATCGCACCATCAATGCGTTGAGAAAGAATACTTGTAATAAATGAATCTTGACGAGCCGCACTCTCAGAAGATGTTCCAATAAACGCACAATAGCCGGCATCAAACAACGAGTCTTGCACAGTATACGCAAGCTCAGCAAAATACGCATTGCGTATATCTGGCACAAGTAACCCCACTGTCTTAGTACGAGATGACCGCATCGCCTGAGCGCGAGAATCTGGTATATAACCTAGTTCCGCAACTGCACGCTCAACTTTCGCCTTAGTGTTTGCCGATATACGACCCGTATTATTCAATGCGCGAGAAACAGTTGATACTGATATACCAGCACGTTGCGCAACATCGCGAATCGTAATGTACGACATGACACCTCCAGCTCATCTCTTATGCTCAACCAGTGTTAACAATTTTGCACTGTTATCGATATGTTTTGATTTTAGCTTGTACTCCATGTTTTATACTACGTTTTTCCATATACTCCTCTCGTCGGAGAAAAACAGCACTATGCAACCATGCATAAGAGCCTCTGTGCAATCTTATTCTCAACGAGCAGCTTCATCAGCGCTGAATAGAATCCGCAAATTGAGATAACGTTCCCACAATTGTCGGTTTCTTCAACTTACCTCATGCGGTAACGTTACCGCAACTATAACATTTTGTTAGAATGAACACAAGGGGAACACGCTAAAAATTACTTTTCATGCACTGCGCTATCTTGAATTAAATGCAACATTAAAAAATAATGCAACACTTATCTAACGTTGATGCGCAAAAAAGTTTCGCAAGAGCCTAGCACACTCAGATTCGCATACTGAACCAATGACTTCCGGGCGTGAGCCAACATGAGGATCTCGTAAAATATCCCACACAGACCCACACGCACCAAGTTTGGCATCCCACGCCCCGAAAATCACGCGTTTAAGACGCGTTTGCAGCACAGCCCCAGCACACATAGGGCAAGGTTCAAGAGTTACTACCAGAGTACAGTCAGATAGATTCCAAGATTTACGCGAGATAGCAGCATCTTTCATAGCAAGCACTTCAGCATGAGCCAAAGGATCAGCACTCTGTTCCCGCATATTTGCGCCTTTGCCAATAATATTACCGCCACCATCAAGCACAACTGCTCCAACTGGAACTTCGCCTGCAGAAGCAGACTCTCGAGCCAAATTCAAGGCTTGATTCATTGCAAATACTATCTCATCGCGCATATTCGTGAAATCACTTTACAGATTAATTTACAGATTAAGAAAAAACAAAATCGAATAAATTTACATAAATCTAAGTAAATTTACATAAGCCCAGAAGAAATATCGTGAGTTACGAACCACTTGCGAATATCGCCAATTTCGTTCATATCAACAGCGTGATCCAACCCGCGATAACGACGTTCTTCAAGCCAAGTGTGCTCCTCAAGCCACGCTGCAGCAGCCGAGAATTCGTAAGGAGGAATCACGCCATCCTCTAATCCATAGCCGAAAAATACAGGAGTATTACGCTCAGCTAAATCGTCATCTTTTAAAGCAATTTCAGATGCAGAAGCAGGAACATTAGGAGCTATGAATCCGGAAAGCGAAACGGCTGCACGGTAACGCGCAGGATTCAAACGCAAAACATGCACTGCGAGCGCAGCTCCTTGCGAAAAACCAAATGGCACAATGTCGCGATTTGCTGGAATATTTTCACGCACCCACTCGTCGATTGAGACAGCAGCAGCATACATGTCGTAATCTAAATCTTCTCGCTGCGGCACAGCATCGTGGAACCAACTGTAAGCACCTTCTGCCAGCTTAAGCGGAGCGCGTAAAGCAATTGCATCATTATATGGTGCCACTACTCGCAACAAATCCAATAAATCTTCCTCATTAGAGCCCCAACCGTGAAGAAGCAGAAGCAGCGGATGCGTTGGATGAGCTGAAGCATCCCCTTGCGAATACTGTGCATTTGTAACTTTTAAAGGCTCACCAAAATAACCAGGCACAACATGCGATTCACGACCGATATGAGATTCGTAAGAATTGTTATTTGCATTATTGGTATTTAGTTCATCGTTAGCGTTCATTACATCACCGTCGCTTGTAATAAATAGAAGTTTGTACAATACTCGAGAAGTTTGTACAACATTCGCACTTTTTGCACTGCAGTTGCAATATAGTTGCTTTATATTTGCACTATACTTGCACAAAAGGCCAGAATCGTAAGAGGCAAAACCCTTGCAATTCCAGCCTTTTTGACGAGTGCGAACGGCGGGACTTGAACCCGCACGAGCATACGCTCACTGCCACCTGAAGACAGCGCGTCTACCATTCCGCCACGTTCGCATACAAAGTGCAAGGCTATCATATTTAACATAAATTCGCAATATTTAGCCTAGCATTTTGCGCTCAAAACTACTCTCAGCCTTTTGCACCTTTTTCGTAATAATGAGCAAGAGTTTCATCGCGAAACTCTTCAAAATATCCGCCGTCAATAGAAGCTCGAATATCGTCGAGCAGCTTCACAAAGAAACGCTCGTTGTGAATAGTTGCAAGCGTAAATCCGTTCATTTCACTAGCGCGCAGCAAATGATCCACATACATTCTGGAATAATGCGTACAAGTGTAGCAATCGCAGCCTTCTTCAAGCGGACGCTGATCATGCTTAAACTCAGCACGTTTTACGTTGTAGCGACCATGTCGAGTAAAAATTGCGCCGTTCCTTCCGCAGCGAGCAGGAGCAACACAGTCGAAAGTATCTCCACCATTTTCAACACACGCAAAAATATCGTCAACTGCGGCAATACCAAGCACGTGACGAGGTCGATTTTCCGGCATAGCATCGCAAATCCATGCGCAAGTATCACCAATAATCCGCTTCTCAATAGCGCCGCCGATTCCAACTCCATCAAAATCTAAAGAAGCAATTTCTTCAGCTGCATGCCTACGCAAATCCTCATAATTCGCGCCCTGCACAACGCCGTATAACGCTTGATAAGGCTTGCCAACGCGCTCCTGCGTTAAACGCTGATGTTCAGCAACACAACGCTTAGCCCAGCGGAACGTACGCTCCACCGATTCCTCCTGGTAGCGACGCGTATTCATCAAAGTAGTAAGCTCATCGAAAGCAAACATAATATCCGCACCCAGCTTATGCTGGATTCCCATAGAAATTTCAGCACTAAAACGGTGCTTGGCTCCGTTAAGAGGAGACTTAAAAGTTACGCCATCCTCGTCAACAAAAGCCATGCGCTCCTTACCAGCTGCAATAACATCATCCGACTTCATGCCGGTAACGTCCATTGCAAGAGTCTTCTTAAAACCAGCACCTAAAGAAAGAACCTGAAAACCGCCAGAATCCGTAAAGGTTGGCTTATCCCAGTTCATAAACTTTCCCAATCCGCCAGCTTCGTCAAGAACATCCGCGCCAGGACGTTCGTACAAATGAAAAGCATTTGAAAGCATGCACTGAGCACCCAAATCCTTAATGCTTTCTGGCAACACTGCCTTCATTGCAGCTTGCGTTGCAACAGGTACAAATGCTGGGGTCTGGATATCCCCATGAGGCGTGTGAATTACGCCGGTGCGCCCATAGCGAGCGCCGTCACGACCTTTACCTTCAGCAGTATTGGAAAGTCGCGTTTTAGTTGTAAACGAAAATTCTTTGCGGTCACCAGGTTTCCCCGGCTCAGCTCCGCGTGGATGTTCAAGAAGACTTGTCATAGCATTTACTTTATTAGAAGGCATGACGAGTATAAATAAAAAACACGCACAATTTATATTTTTATGTGGCAATATCCAAATTAATTTGCAAAATTTATGAAATTTACAAGGCAAATTATTTAAAAAATTATAAAAAAACATACTATCTCTTACATAGATAATGGCATGGTTTATTATGGTGTGTTAAGAGTCTTTTGTAAGGAGGATGAATGGCTGACGATATGTATGGTGCAAATCAGCAGGAATCCAATGAAACTGCAAATAATGGATATTACGAGCAGCAGGAACAGCCGACGCAACCAGCACAACCAACGCAAACAACGCAACCAGCACAAACATATAGCCCAGCTCCTGAATTCGGAGCTTACGGCCCAACAAATAACGAAAATGAAGTTGGTACAAACACTACACAGTATCCAGCTAACAATTACGCCGTAAACCAAAATAACGATGCGGATAATACAAATATCAACAATGCTCCTACGCAATACATTGGATCACAAAATTACTACGGAAATAATAATTTTAACGGCTTCGGAAATCCGTATAATTACGGCACAGACAATAATTCTTACCCAAATAATGAAGTTGGCAATCAAACACCAGCGCAGCAGAATTTTAACAATAATGCAAGTAACGAAGAAAATGAAAATATAGCAAAAACAAGCATTATTAGCACAAATGCAGCAAATACAAACGACACAAACAAAAAAGGTAACAAAAGAAAAACAAAAAGCTCTTCGTCAACTGCTTTTGTCGCCATTTTATCCTCCGCAATTTCTGCAATAGTTTGCGTAGTTGTAGTCCTATTTGTAGTCTCGCAAGGTCTTATTTCAATTCCACAAAGCGGCTCTTTCGCAAACATCGGCTCTCATTCTTCTGGCCCTGGGACCGCAGTAGTTAAAGGTGGTCAATCTCCAGATTGGCAAGGAGTTGCAAAAAATGTTTCCGGAGCCGTTGTTTCTATACAAACTCGTTTAGAGAAAGGCATGGGGAAGGGTTCTGGAGTAATCATTGATTCAAAAGGTTATGTTGTAACAAACAATCACGTAATTTCTGATGCAAAAGAAATTCAAGTAACCCTTTCTAATGGTCAAATTTATTCAGCTACATTAGTCGGAGCAGATAAAACTACTGATTTGGCAGTACTTAAATTAGACAATTCACCAAATAATTTAAAGACAGTCCAATTTGCAGATTCTAATCTACTTTCCGTTGGTGAACCAGTTATGGCAATCGGAAATCCGCTTGGATATGACGATACAGCTACCACAGGCATTGTTTCGGCTTTGAATCGTCCAGTATCAGTTATGGACGACCAAAGCCGCTCTGAAATTGTAACTAATGCAGTACAAATTGATGCAGCTATTAATCCAGGAAATTCGGGCGGCCCAACTTTTAACGCTGCCGGAAAAGTCATAGGTATTAATTCTTCTATTGCAGCAACATCAGCTCAAGGGGAAACTACAGGATCAATCGGCATCGGCTTTGCAATTCCAGCAAATTTGGTGAAGCGAGTAGTTACAGAAATTATTAAAAACGGTTCTGTAAAACACGTAGCACTGGGAATCATGATTAAAAGCACAGCAGTTGAGTCCGAAGGAATTACTCGCGGAGGAGCTCAAATTGTTTCTGTCAATCAAGGAAGCCCTGCTGAAAAAGCCGGACTCAAAGCCAATGACACTATTGTTGCCTTTGACGATAAGCCTGTATCCAATAATTACGCACTCCTCGGGTATGTGAGAGCAACAGCGTTCAATCAAAAAGCTACGCTCACAATAGTTCGTAACGGCAACACACTTAAGTTGCAAGTTACATTCAACCAAGAAGAAGCTGCTGTTAATGGCACAAATAAGCAAGAAAAGAAATTAAAGAAAAACCAAAAGAAGCCTAGTAAAAAACGCGGCAGTAAGTCGGACGATGACGACGATGACGATTTACAACAACGTGGAGATGACGATGGTGACGATGGTGGAATATTTGATCCATTCGGTTTCTGGTAAATAAAACCGCATGTTTTACTATTAAAAAGTAAAGCATTGTAATAAAAATGCCCCTAAATAAGTTACTTAACTTACGCAGGGGCATTTTCATAATGTAATTAAATATATTTAAATGTATTTATATAAATGCGCTAATTATTTTTTACGCTCGTATACAATAATTCTTCCTTCTGAGGCCCCTGCTTTCCAAGATGATTTTGTTTTAGCAATAGTACGCTCAGTATAATGGTCAATATTGTAGTTTAAATACACAAAATAATACCAAGGCTTATCTGATTCTGTGACAAAGAATTTAGGTTCTTTCTTTGCTTTGCAAGCATCCACTTCATTTGATGCCTGTTCTTGAGATGGCTGCTCATTTGTAATAAACGAGCTATTCTTATAACTGCAATCAATAAGATTCTTTGAGAAATAAGGATTTGCTGTAATAAGCTGCCACGAATATTGATGAATATCTTCAAATTCAGGAACAATAACATTACCTTGTTTATCGGTTTTTTCGTCTTGATGCAGCCAAGACGTTACGAATCGCATGTTTTCAGCATGATTTTGCTTAATAAATTGCGCAAGTGCGCGCGAACCTGAATAGTCGAATCGAATATCGTTAACGCAAGAATACGCGTTCCAAATCAAGCTTGGGGACAATAAAACAACAGTAATAATGCCAGCAATAACTTTGTTTCCAACAGATTTACTTGCAGATCTACTGTTGCTATTTTCAGCTTTATTTGTATTTTTATTTACAACTTTGAATAATCTAAAAATAATCGTCGGCATATCTTTAGATTCCAGTGACTTACGCGCAATGCACATCCAAAGTTGAGCTACGAAGAATGCAAAAACGATTCCTGCGTGATGCAAAGTGAAATACTGCGTAGCAACTACTGCAAAAGTCAAGTAAGGGAGTATCAAAGAAACAAGCATGCCCCTTCGATAAGTAATTCTTACGGCGAAAGCCCATATTAAAATCGAAATAATAACGCAAATAATCGCGGACGGTACGCTTAGTGTAAGTCTGCGTAAAGAGACATCGCCAGCAAATTGGGTAAACATACTTTCTGATGGCATAACGAAAATAAACGACAAGAATTGCGTAAGAGGAGAATTTCCGTCGAATGTTTCACGTGATGCAAAAGCATTAGCAGCAGGCCAAATGCAAATAATGCTTGCAATTCCAACTAAAGCAAGAATTATCCAGCTTACTAATCTGTTAATGTTAGAGAATATTTCAGCAAAAGCTTTTTTAATTCCTGCAGATTTTGCAGCTCGCCAAATCCAAGCTAAAGCAAAACCTGCCGATAAAGCAATACCGTACGCGCTGATTGCACATAAAAGTACAAGACTTAAAGCGAGTTTCCAAGTATCAGAAGGTTTAGAATCAGATTGTTTCCAATAATGTGCAACCATAAACAAAGCCGCGCAAAGAAGAGCATATGGACGCGAGGTAACGCCATATTGGAAGCACAAAAAATACGTAAATGGAAGCAAAAATACAGCCAATTTACTAAAAGGCGCGCGGAAAATAAGCCAGCCACCCAAAAGCGCAGTACATAAAAGCTGCACTCCTTTAAGACCTATCTCGTATGGCACTCCTGTTTTTGCAGGGATTGAAAGAAGCAAAGTCCAAAGCGGTGGATGGCCTTCATAATGTGGGCGAAGAGTTAACAAATCAGCAAACGAAGAATCGCGTGCAATAAGCCAACTTTGAGCTTCATCGAACCAAGGCTCATGGAAGCACATCACTACTACAACAACAGCCATGTACGCAATAAAAATAATCGCGCGCGCATGTTTTACGAACCATAGTTTATTTGGAATATTTAAAGTTTTAGTCGTATCCGTAGTTGCAGTTGCATCTGTAATAACTGCATTTGTATTCACAGTAGTATTTTCGCTCATAGTTGTTCTGTTTTCGCAGCCAAACGACGAGCATTAGCAACAGCGTACAAACTAATGCCTGCTGCAACAGAAGCGTTAAGAGATTCAACCGCGCTAGAAATTGGGATTCCAGCAATAGCATCGCACGCTTCTCGTGTAAGGCGACTCATACCCTTGCCTTCAGAACCGAGCACAACAACTAACGGGTCAGTTTCAAAACCAGTTTCTCCAACAAGCTTATCGCCTCCGCCATCAAGACCAATTGCATACCATCCGCGCTCACGCAAACTTTGAATTGCCTTATTTAAATTCACAACTCGAGCAACCGGCAGATGAGCTGCAGCACCGGCAGAAACCTTCCAAGCGGCAGCAGTTACGGAAGCACTTCTGCGCTCAGGCAAAATTACGCCATTAGCACCAAAAGCCGCTGCAGAACGAATAACAGCACCCAAATTTTGAGGATCTGTAACGCCGTCCAAAGCAATAAACAATGGTCGAGCATTAATGCGAGCAGAATCTGAATCAGCAGCTTCCATTGCGCGCGCCTTCTTTTCAGCGCGTTCAACTAACTCTTGCAAAGAGTGATACTGGTAAGGCTGAACTTTCAAAATAATGCCCTGATGATTCGTGCTATGTGCAATACGATCCATCTCAAGGCGATCTGCTTCAAGCAAACGCAAACCTTGCATGCCTGCTAACTTCACGATCTCGCGCGTGCGATCGTCGTGCTCAATGCGATTAGCTACATACAATTGCGTGCTTGGAACTCCAACTCTTAAAGCCTCTAAAGCAGCATTGCGACCAATTACCAACTCGTCTGAATCGCTACCAAGCTTATCCACGCGACGACGCGCAGCCAAACGAGGATCCGCAAACGTGCGCTTAATAGCAGCCTTCTTAGCAAAATAAGCTTTGTGATACACGCGATCTTCAGCCTTCGGAGTAGGCCCTTTTCCGCGTAAAGCATTGCGATGTTTTCCACCCGATCCCTTGGTCGGTCCTTTTTTCGTAGTCATACTCCTATTCTCACATGCCCCCGAGGCATTGCTATTAATGGCTTTCTGGAGTCGGCAAAATTTGCTGATTCTAAGCTCGGCGCGTTGTATGGCATAATAGAACGGTACTTAATTGTTGCAAACTATTGCAATATTCCACAACCGCGCAATAGTTACAATACGAAGCGCTAAAAATAGCGTTAGCATTGCGATTATTGACTACTCCGCGGCACTCCCAAGGGGGAAGATATGGTTGATCACGCTCTTGATCAATCCAATAAAACGGCTGACGCTTCAGCTAATAGCAAAGATCCATCATTGTGTGATGTTCAACAAGTAGCTAAATCGCTTAACGTAGATATTTCATGCGGTTTAAGCTCTGAGGAAGCCGCAAAAAGACTTGATCAATTCGGTCCGAATGCGCTTGCTGCTGCTCCTAAAATTCCAGCATGGAAACGATTCCTTGATCAATTTAAAGATCCGCTCGTTTACTTGCTTATTGCAGCAACTATTATTTCTGCAATCGCGTGGTTTGTTGAGCGCGCACAACATAAAGGAAACAGCGGTGGAGAGATTCTGCCGTTTGATTCAATCGTAATTATCATTATTTTGATTGCAAATGCAGTTCTTGGCTACATTCAAGAGTCGCGGGCAGAAGAAGCAGTCGAAGCTTTAGCTAGAATGAGCGCTCCGCAAACTTCAGTTTTGCGCGATGGTAGCGTGGTGCGCATTAATACTGCAGAAGTTGTGCCAGGCGATATTTTAGTGCTTGGCGAAGGCGATGCCGTGTCTGCAGACGGTCGACTTATAGCAGCAGCCTCCTTACGCGTAGCAGAAGCAAGCCTTACAGGCGAATCTGTAGCAGTAAGCAAACGCCCAAACACACTTTCGTCTGCAAAAGCTTTAGGCGATCGTACAAATATGGTTTTCAACGGAACTGCTGTTACGCAAGGAACCGGTCGCGCTGTAGTCACCTCTACAGGCATGCGCACACAAGTTGGCAAAATCGCGGATATGCTTTCAAAATCAGATGACGAAGCAACACCTCTCGAGAAAGAAATGGTACACGTTTCTAAAGTTCTTGGAATTGCGGTGTGCATTATTGCGGCTGTTGTTCTTGCTTCCATGTGGCTGATTGAAGGCTTCCACAGTATTCAAGATATTATTGATTCTCTGCTGCTTTCTGTTTCCCTAGCTGTTGCTGCTGTTCCAGAAGGTTTAGCTGCGATTTTGACAGTAGTTCTTGCGCTTGGCGTGCAACGAATGGTGAAGCATCATGCTGTTGTAAAAAAGCTTTCATCCGTGGAAACACTTGGTTCTGCTTCTGTTATTTGCTCCGATAAAACAGGTACTTTAACTCGAAACGAGATGACTGTTGAGCGCGTAATAACACCTAGCGGCGAAGTTCAGCTTACAGGAAGCGGTTACAAGCCTGAAGGTCGTATGATATTAATTGGTTCTGTAGATGCTGACTTAGCAGTGCCGCAAAATCTTGCTACAGAAGTATTAGGCGCGTTAGGCTCCGGATGTTTAGCTAACGACGGCGATTTACACTATGACGAAACTACTAAAAGTTGGCAGCCTGTGGGAGACCCTACAGAAGTTTCGCTAGTAGTAGCAGCGCGTAAAACAAAGGCAGACAAACGTTACGCTCATTTGACTCGAGTTGCGGAAGTACCTTTTACTTCTGAACGCAAACGTATGTCTGTTGTCGTTAAAGATGGTTCGGATTCTGGAAATCTGATTGTTTGTGCTAAGGGCGCTCCGGACGTGCTGCTTTCTTATTGCACGCGTATTGCAGTAGCTGGTGCCGTGCGTCCGCTTACTGACGGCGATCGCGAAGATATTTTAGCAACTGTTGAGCGTCTTTCCGGAGAAGCCTACCGCACGCTTGGAATGGCTTATAGGCCGCTTGGAGTCGATAGTCTTTCAAAAGTTGATGGCATGGTTTCTAACGCTGCAGGTCAAATCGCGGACGTCGCAGAACAAAGTGACGTACTAGAATCTGATTTGATTTGGAACGGCATGGTTGGAATTATTGATCCTCCGCGAATTGAAGTTCGAGATAGTGTAGCTCAAGCTCATCGCGCTGGAATCCGCACTGTTATGATTACAGGCGATCATCCTCTTACGGCTACGCGTATTGCTCGAGATCTTGGAATTATTGGAAAAGATGAGCATGCGCTTACAGGCGACGAACTTGACGAGTTGCTCTCACGCGACGACGACAACATTGCTTTTGATGAAGCAATCAGTAAAACTAGCGTGTATGCGCGAGTAGCTCCTGAGCACAAGTTAGCTATCGTTTCTTCGCTTCAACGTCAAGGGAATATTGTTGCGATGACAGGCGATGGCGTGAACGATGCTCCTGCAGTAAAATCTGCCGATATTGGCGTAGCAATGGGCATTACGGGTACAGAAGTAACTAAAGAGTCTGCCAAGATGATTTTGGCTGACGATAACTTCTCTACAATTGTTGCAGCAGTGCGCGAAGGTCGCGGAATTTTCGACAATATTCGTAAATTCTTGCGATACTTGCTCAGTTCTAACGTTGGCGAAGTTTGTACGGTTTTCGGCGGCGTAGTTTTTGCTGGCGCGCTTGGAATTACGCAGCCAAACTCTGTTGGAGTTACTTTGCCTTTGCTTGCAACTCAGCTTTTGTGGATTAACTTGCTTACGGATGCAGCTCCTGCACTCGCGATGGGCGTTGATCCGCAAACTGACGACGTAATGGATCGAAAGCCTCGAAAGCTTACCGATAGTGTTATTGACCGACGAATGTGGGGAGATATTGTATTTATCGGCATAATCATGGCTGCTATTACGTTAATTGGCATGGATATGCATTTGGCAGGCGGATTCTTTACGGACCGTTCTGTTGGAATTATGGATCACGCTGCTCAGCTTACTCACGCTCGTACAATGGGCTTCACGATTCTTGTGTTTGCGCAAATGCTGAATGCGTTAGCATCTCGTTCAGACTCACAAAGCGTATTTGTAGGCTTATTTGCGAATCGTTGGCTTTGGGGTGCTATAGCAATTTCTGTTGTGCTTCAGTTGGCTGTAATTTACATACCGTTCTTGAACGAGCCATTTGGCACTGTTCCTTTGAGCGTAACGGAATGGTTCGAGTGCCTCGGTCTTTCAATGGTCGTGTTAATTGCTTCCGAACTTAGAAAGTGCTTCTTGCGTTTTCTTGCTAAGCGTAAAGCGGCTAAATCCTTAACTGCAGTTGCTTAAAAAGCAAGCAATTAGCTAAAAAATACCAGCTGATTTATAAATACGCGGTACAGTACGTAGTTTTCTTACATAACCTACGTCTCTGTGCCGCGTTTTGTGTTTTTATTTTCTATAAAATTTTTTGCTGATTGCTCATGAATATTTATTTGTTTTCAGGAAATAGCTTGCATCATACTCACAGACCGCGGCACGCGCTACAATTGTGCGTATTGTATTTTTCGCGCAAAATAGCAATAAATATTTCGTGCGAACAATGAAGTTGCTGATGTATAAGCTTTATTGCAAGGAGATTTGACGTCATGCTGTTGTCTGATCGCGACATTCTCAAAGCTCATGATGAGGGTCACATTGATTTGACCCCGTGGACCCCGGAAATGGTACAGCCAGCGTCAATTGACGTGCGCCTCGACCGTTTCTTCCGATTATTTAACAATCATGCTTACACGTATGTTGATCCTGCAGAAAATCAGGGAGAACTTACAGAACAGTTCGAGGTAGCTCCTGACGAGCCATGGATTCTTCATCCTGGAGAGTTCGCACTCGGCGCTACGTGGGAGTATGTAAAACTTGACGCTACTATTGCTGCACGTTTGGAAGGCAAAAGCTCGCTTGGTCGTCTTGGCATTTTGACACATTCCACAGCTGGCTTCATTGATCCAGGTTTCGAAGGTCATATTACTTTGGAGCTTTCAAACGTTAGCACTTTGCCAGTTAAACTTTGGCCTGGCATGAAGATTGGTCAAATGTGCTTCTTCCAGTTAAGCTCACCATGTGAAAACCCATACGGTTCAGCTGTTAACGGATCACACTATCAAGGTCAGCGCGGTCCAACTCCGTCACGTTCGTATGAACATTTCTATCGTGCTGATTTAAGCGAATAGTATTTTTAGAAAAATGATTCCGTTTTTAGAAAATTAATTCCTAAAATAGCAAGATTTAGAAGAAAAGTAGATAATTCTCAGGTAATTATCAGTTAGCGTTACTGTTCTGCTCAGAATAGTGTGGTTATATAATATTGTCGACAAAAAGACAGGTGCAAAGCACCTAAAAAATTATTCTTTTCTTCTCTCCTTTATTTCCCCGGCGCATAGACGCCGGGGTTAAATTTTTTCCGCACGAAACGCCGAATTAACACTAAAAGGTTGACATTGTCACAGCTACGGCTAAACTTGTGCAACAAGATTGGAGGTTGATGAACATGAATACTCGTTTCTGGCGCAGCTGGCGTAGTTAAAAGCGAGTTCACATATCGGTGTGGGCTTGCTGATTTTAAACAAATCAACGGGGCTATGCCGGATTCATCATCAACATTATTTGAGCTGAATGGCATATAAGCTGCCATCCAGCTTTTTTATTATCTGAGCACACGCCCTTCAAAATTACAAAATAATCAACACAACAAATAACAAACCTAATGCCGATTTCCTCGGCACTCACAAGAAGGGCAAAATTATGGTAAACGCAGTTGAACAAAACATGTATTACGGTGAATTTGGCGGACAGTACGTACCAGATATGATTCGTCCAGCACTCGACGCAGTAGCAGCAGCTTACTTACAATACAAAGACGATCCAGAGTTCCGCAATGAATTGGCGGGATTATTAAAAGATTACGACGGTCGCGAAACACCTTTATACTATGCTGAATCTTTCACAAAATATTTAGGCGGCGCAAAAGTATATTTAAAGCGCGAAGATTTAAACCATCTCGGCGCTCACAAAATGAATAATGTTCTCGGACAAATTTTACTCGCTCAGCGCATGGGTAAAAAGCGCATTATCGCTGAAACCGGAGCCGGTCAGCATGGCGTTGCCACTGCTGCTGCAGCAGCACGATTCGGCATGGAATGCGAAATTTTTATGGGCGCACTTGATTGCGAACGCCAAAAACTTAACGTTTTTAGAATGACTTTGCTCGGTGCAAAAGTTCATGCTGTTCAAGAGGGCACAAAAACTTTAAAAGATGCTGTAACTGCAGCATTTATGGATTATGCACAGCACTTGGATGATACCTTCTACATCGTTGGTTCCGCAGTGGGACCTTACCCTTATCCACAAATGGTTCGCGATTTTCAAAGCGTTATTAGCAAAGAGTCAAGAAGGCAGATCCTAGAAAAAGAAGGCAGATTACCGAATGCTGTAATTGCTTGCATTGGTGGCGGTTCTAATGCAATTGGTTCTTTTGCAGCATATATTGATGATCCGTCTGTACGATTGATTGGTGCTGAAGGCGCAGGTAAAGGTGCTGATACTCCTCAAAATGCTGCTACTATGACGAATGGAAAAATTGGCATTACGGACGGCATGAAAACTTATGTTCTTATGGATGATGACGGTAACGAGCTTCCAGCCTACTCTATTTCTGCAGGATTAGATTATCCTGGAGTCGGCCCAGAACATTCATATTTAAAGGATTCTGGTCGCGCAGAATACTACGCGATCACTGATGATGAAGCAGTTCAAGCTTTCCGCGCACTTTCTAGAGTTGAAGGAATCATCCCAGCTTTGGAAAGCTCACACGCAATAGCACAAGCTATGAAGATGGTTCCAAAGATGAGTAAGGATGACATTGTTTTAGTAACAGTTTCCGGCCGTGGAGATAAGGATGTGAATCAAGTAGCACGCTATCTTGGCATTGAATTATAAATCATTAATTTAGCAACAAATAAAACGAGGCAAATAAAACGAGGCAGTAACTCTCAAAATAAAGTGAGAATAAAAGAAAAGTAAGAGAAGAAGAATACGGCACTTCTGTAGCTAACTTAGCAAACAGAAGTGCCTATTTTCATTTTTAAACAGAATATCCTACTTATTTTTTATGCAAATCAGAACATGCTGAACTAATTATTTTGCACAATTCTTCCATAATTTTGTCTACTGGAGAAGCTGCACGCCAATTCAAATATAACGATCGATAAGGTTTAGGATTCTTAAACTCACGCAACGTCAAACCAATTGGTTGCACAATTGGAGGTACAGTTGCAAGACGCGGCAATAATGTCACATCTTTGCTACCTATAACCATATATCGCAAAGTTTCTAACGACGTTGCCCTAAATTCTGATTGTTTCGCACCTACTTTTTGGCATACATCGAGCATGCTTCTACGCATACAGTGCCCATCTTCTAATAAAAGCACTTTCTGAGTAGACAAATCTGAAAGTTCAATTGGTTTACTCTCGTGGCCTAGCAAAGAATTTGTAGAAGCCGCAAGAAGAAAATCTTCGTCAAAAACATGACACACTTTTATTGAAGGCGCATTCAAACTTTCGCTTAATATAACTGCGTCGACTTGACCACTATCTAGCAAATCAATAAGTTTCGCTGATTTTTCTTCTATAAAACGAATAGTAAGTTTTGGTTTTAAACGCCTGAGTGCAGGCATAATTCTTGGAAGTAAGTATGGTCCTAACGTTGGGAACACACCCAAAACCACTGTAGATGACCATGGATCTTCTGAACGTCTTGCAGCTTGTCGAATACGTGACATATCTGCCTGAATACGTTTAGCGTAATAAACCACTTCCCTCCCAGCAGGAGTTAAGATTTGTTTCCCGGGAGTGCGCTCAATAAGTTCTACGTCTAAAGTCTCTTCAAGTTTTTTAATTTGCGTTGAAAGAGTAGGCTGAGAGACGCGCATACGAACAGCCGCCTTGGTAAAGCTTCCTTCTTGTGCAAAAGCTATTAGATATTCTAACGCTCTAATATTCATAAGACGCCTCCCATTGTTTATTGCATAATAAATTTTATAAATTATTTATTTTGTGGGTTGCGGATAAGATAGTCAAATGCAGATAACGCAGCATTGGCTCCAGAACCATACGCTGTAACGATCTGCTTATACGGTTCGTCTGAACAATCTCCAGCAGCAAAAACACCCGGAGTATCAGTGCATCCAGCGCGATTCGTAATAATTTCTCCTCGATTATTAAGAGAAATATTATTTGCAAGCCAACGAGTATTCGGAGCTAAACCAATTTGCACAAAAACCCCATCGGTTTCAACAATATGTTCTTCGTTTTCATCATTGTCTGCTTTATTGCGATCTATGTAACGTATTGCAGTAACTTTACTACCACTACCTTCAATACTGCTTACTGCAGCACTTGTAATAACTTCAGTGTTAGGTAATTTATGCAAAGCATTAAGCAATACTTGATCCGCTTTAAGCACATCCATGAACTCAATCACAGTAACGTGTTTTGCAACTCCTGCTAAATCAATAGCAGCTTCAACACCAGAATTTCCACCGCCAACAACGACAACATTCTTATCTTTGAAAAGTGGACCGTCGCAATGAGGACAGAATGATACGCCTCTATTCCTATACTCATCTTCTCCAGGAACGCCCAACGTACGCCAAGTCGCGCCAGTTGCAATAATCACTGCACGCGCTTTCAAAGATCCGCCAGAACGCGCATGAATAGTATGTAACCCATATGGTTCCTTAGATAAATCGAGCGAGTCTGCCCAATCAGGAGTAAATACGTCAATATCGTATTGAGAAATATGCTTAGTTAAATCTACTGCTAGTTGAGAACCAGTCGTATGAGTTTGTGAAATATGATTTTCAATACTTTCAGTTTCTACAACCTGGCCGCCACGATGATCCATAATCATAGCCGTACGCAAGCCCTTGCGAGCAGTGTAAATTGCGGCAGCAGAAGCAGCAGGACCGCCGCCAACAATAACAATATCGTATGGATTTTGCGAATTCATTTTTTCTGCGAGCGCAACATTTGCCGAAGAAACGCTATTACCATTATTGCCATCCTCATCCTGCTCAACAGATTTTTCTTGTGATGCAAGCACAGATACAAGTTCGTCAATTCCTGCTCGTCCGGAGGAAATAAGTTTGCCATTTTCAAAAACTGCTGGCACGCTCATTACACCAAGTTTATCTACTTCTTCGCGGAAAGCGCTACCTTCAACTACAGTATGCTGAACTTTAGGGTTAATAATAGAAATGGTGTTAAGCGATTGCACAACTTCTGGGCAATTCAGGCAAGTTACCGACATGTACGTTGTCACATTGTGTGAACCAAGCTTTAGTATTGCATCGCGTTGCTCATCACTAATTTTTGGCGCATAGCCACTTACTTGTAGAAGTGCTAGTACTAAAGAGCTGAATTCGTGCCCTAAAGGCAATCCCGCAAAACTAATCGATACAGTGGATTCTCCATTTACTGGATTATCTAGTTTTCTACGCAATTCAAAGCTTGGCTTACGCTTTACATTGCTAATTTTATTATTATTTACTTCAGAAATACTAATTTTGTCACTTTGTTGAGATACTTCTTCTAGTAAGGATTTAACTTTTTGAGATGTTTCAGAATTATCAACGTAAGAAACGATTTCTATTTTAGATACCATCTTTTTTAGTAATTCTGAAAGCTGAGCAGTTAATGACGCATTCAACAAAGACATAATTTACTTCCTTCGGTAATTTTAGTCACAAGTAAAAATAAGCGAATGCGTAGGAAACTATGAACGTAGCTCCCTACGCATTGAGAATATTCTTTAAAAAGATTCTTTAATATTTAATTGCAAAAATCAGATTTTGCCGACTAAATCGATAGAAGGTTCCAAGGTTTCTTCGCCCTGCTCCCATTTTGCTGGGCAAACTTCGCCTGGGTGCGCTGCAATATACTGTGCTGCTTTAACTTTACGAAGGAGCTCGTCGGCGTTACGACCAATTCCGTCTGCGGTCATCTCAAAGAACTGAATCATACCTTGCGGATCTACGAGGAACGTAGCACGGTGAGCTAAACCGGATTCTTGATTCCAAGCGTCAAAATTACGCGAAAGAGCTCCAGAAGGATCACCCAACATAGTGTACTTTACTTTTGCAATTGCTTCAGAATCGTCATGCCATGCTTTGTGTACAAAATGTGTATCCGTAGAGACTGAGTAAACTTCAACGCCTAGCTTTTGCAATTCCTCATAGTGGTTTGCAAGATCTTCCAATTCAGTTGGGCATACGAATGAAAAATCAGCTGGATAGAAGAAGAAAATTGCCCATTTGCCAAGAACATCAGTATCGTTTACTTCAACAAATTCGCCATTCTTATAACCATTTACTTTGAATGGAAGAATATGTGTGTTCATTAAACTCATATCATTCTCCTAAATAGGTCATTTGCGCCTTCGTTGCGCTTTTATTTTCATTATTAAGAATAGATTATGGCTATTGATAATTCTAGTTATATAGATGTTTTCTATGGCTCTTATACACATCGTCAATGATTTTAGTAAACAAAAAGGAGCAACAACATTTATTTAGAAGTATGGACTTTTGTTTATGTAGACTATACAATTGACGAATTGTGTAGAATAGCAATTGTGGCGGCAAAATAAATTTCGATTAATTTATATAACGCACGTAGTTAACAAAGAGGTGCTACAAATCGTAAACAGTCGTCCTATACATTTGTTGACTACAAAACTAAACAAAATATGGGAGGATACTATGAAACGCAATGCAGTAACAGGGTTCCTAACTAGCCTATGCATGCTCTTGAGCCTATCTGCTTTCGCAATGCCAGCAATGGCAACAACCGCAGATAATTATGCAAAAACTCCACTTACTGCTGAAACAGCTAAACAAATCGCAAATGGAACTATAGGCTTAGATTTACCTGGGGCTTTGGATATGTCTTTATATCACAAGAAGCCTCTTGATCCGCAAGCTGATTTAGATGGTGACGGCTTAACTAATAGTCAGGAAATTTACACTTACACTAAAGACGGTAAGACTTATTATGGGTACAATTCTCACCCTATGATGAACGATACCGACGGCGATGGTATTCCAGATAATCAAGACAGCAATCCTCGCAGGTGGGATATTAGTCCTCGCGATATGGCTTTATTCTCTGAACTTTCTTATCGAGATGATAATTACATAAATAAGGTACTCGATTACACTAAACCGCTTCACGACATTTACAAAAATCGCAATGAGTACCGCCTTATGCACAACGAGCTTGCACCATTCTGGAAAGTTAAAGAAACCTACCACAAGAGGGGAGGATTTGATGCTGTTTTGTTTGAAAATGTAAGTCCATACCCATTCTTAGAACAAGGCACTGTTCAAGTACTAGCAATTCGTGGAACTTCCCAATTTAATGATTACGATGATGATTTTGCAATAGCTGTAGGTCATAACCCAGATCAAGCTAAAGATGTTGAGCAGTTGATTGAGCGTTATGGTCGCGAAAATACTGTTAGCAATTTGTATATTACCGGACATTCCCTCGGAGGATATCTTGCACAGCGTGCTTTAATTCGTGCTAAAGGCAAAGGCTACAACTGGATTAAGAAAATTTACACATTCAATTCACCACAAATTTGGGGAAATATTTTCAACCGTTGGTTACGTACCGTCGCCAATACTGGCAATAAGCTCACTCGAGAAGGTTACGCTGTTCATTACAAAGTAGACAACGACAAGGTTATTCGTTCTGTTGGCAATTTTGCTGGAGCTATAAGCGTCGGCAATTCTGCGCAAGGACATAGCTCTCGAAGCTATCTTGAGGCTCGTATGAACAATTTCCCAGGTTTCACCGTAGGTACTAGAGGAGATATTTCTGGCACTGGACGTTGGATGGAAGAACTTAACAACTTCTACGATGTTCGCACGTTCTAATTACTGCTAATTAAGGATTGCTAATTAGCACCAGCAATAGATAGCTACCTCGTGTAATTTATTAACAATAAGCTAAGCGCTGATTTACCGATGATTCATTAATATCCCAAGTAGCTCAGCGCTTTTCCTATATCAATTAATCTAATGAAATTCTTTCCTATTACACCGCATAAGCTTAAGTATTAACTTTTGGTACTTATTAAAATTATCTGATTCAACTAGATACAATTTTATGAAGTTGTTAAATCTGATAAAATCAACACGTTGAGCTAAATCTGTTGTGCTGCTCGCAAAAATATTTTCAAAATAAAGTAGAAGTCTGTACAAAAAGTAAGGAATAGCAGTATGAGAAAAGTAAGTACCATTCACACAATTAGTGGAATTGTATTAGCTTTTGGTTTGATTGTTTCATCTCTGATTTACGTACCTTCGTTAGCAACAACCGCAGTTGCAGAAGAAACATCACCAATTCACACTCCTTTGACTGCACAAACTGCTCACGACATTTCTACTGGTCGAATTCGTTTGGAAAATAATCAGATTGATTCTTTGCTTTACCATAAAGCCGCGCTAGATCCAGATCAAGATAGCGATGGCGACGGTCTGAAGAACAGCGAAGAGCTTTACACTTACGTAAAAAACGGACGCACATATTACGGATATAATTCGCATCCACTTATTAAGGACACCGACGGCGACGGGTTAGATGACAAAAACGATAACAATCCTCGCAGGTGGGATATTAGCCCCCGAGACATGGCTCTTTTTATGGAGCTTGTGTATAGGGAAGACAGCTACGTCAAAGAAGTACTTGACTACTCAAAACCGCTCACTAAAATTTACAAAAATCGCAACGAATACAAGCTTATGCATAACGAGCTTGCGCCATTCTGGAAAGTCAAAGAAACATACCACTTTGGAAGCGGATTTGATGCTATTCTTTTTGAAAATGTAAATCCTGCATACCCATTTATTGAGCAAAACGGCGTGCAAGTTCTTGCAATCCGAGGAACTGAAAGCGGCGGAGATTTTACTAATGACATTAAACTAGCAATTGGATTAAACCCGAGCCAAGCTTTAGATGTAAACAATGTGATGGATAAAATCAATAGAGAAAAACTTGCTACTAATTTATATATAACAGGGCATTCTCTCGGAGGTTATTTATCTCAACGTGCTTTAATTTACGCTAAACAAAAAAATTACCAATGGATTACAAAGGCCTATACTTTTAACGCTCCGAGGATCAAAGGTAATATATTCAACAAATGGCTTTGGGAAACATCTGATTTTGGCGATCAATTAACAAAAGAGGGTTATGCTGTTCATTACAAGGTTGATAATGATAAAGTAATAGGACCAATAGGAAACCTTAACGGCGCAATAAGCATAGGAAGATCTGGAGAAGGTCACGGATCTCGTAGTTACTTTGAGCCTAGAATGGATAGTTTCGAAGGATTCACAGTTGGCGAACGCAATAAAATTGAAGGAACCGGTCGCAAAATTGCTGCACTCGACGGATTAGTTAACGAACCAGTTATTAAAACTGACGAACAATCTTTCGAACCTAAAATTGAAAACATAGACATTTTTGAAAACGATAAGTTACCAAAAGTAACAGATTATCTTCTTAATGCATCAGACAGACCGCAAGGATCTACCATTACAGATATTACAGATAAAACTTCTATTAACACTTCTAAAAGTGGAAAATACGAAGGTAAAATATTACTTGCATTATCTGATAATTCAGTAAAAACTATTATAGTTCCAATAATTATTCATAAGCGATTGGCTAATATCGAGGAACTTCCAAATGTTACTGCTGAACCTGGCAAGAAAATAGAAGTCAAAAAAGACAATAAAATCCCCGATAATTTCGACTTCAAACCATACTTAAAAAACTTACCAGAAAACAGCACAGTACAAGTTGTAAAACAACCAAACACAACAAACACTGGAGAAACAACATTTATCGTAGAAATAACCTTTGCAAACAAAGCAAAACAGAAAGTAACTCTTAAAGCTCACGTTGTAGAAATCATTCCAGCAACACCACTAAACCCAGCTAAAAAACTCATACCAGGCAAAACCATTACTCCGATTCCAAATGTTACTGCTGAACCTGGAAAGAAAATAGAAGTCAAAAAAGACAATAAAATCCCCGATAATTTCGACTTCAAACCATACTTAAAAAACTTACCAGAAAACAGCACAGTACAAGTTGTAAAACAACCAAACACAACAAACACTGGAGAAACAACATTTATCGTAGAAATAACCTTTGCAAACAAAGCAAAACAGAAAGTAACTCTTAAAGCTCACGTTGTAGAAATCATTCCAGCAACACCACTAAACCCAGCTAAAAAACTCATACCAGGCAAAACCATTACTCCGATTCCAAATGTTACTGCTGAACCTGGCAAGAAAATAGAAGTCAAAAAAGACAATAAAATCCCCGATAATTTCGACTTCAAACCATACTTAAAAAACTTACCAGAAAACAGCACAGTACAAGTTGTAAAACAACCAAACACAACAAACACTGGAGAAACAACATTTATCGTAGAAATAACCTTTGCAAACAAAGCAAAACAGAAAGTAACTCTTAAAGCTCACGTTGTAGAAATCATTCCAGCAACACCACTAAACCCAGCTAAAAAGAGTATTACGTGGGCCGAGTTAATTCCTGCAAAGAAATCAACACCATGGACCGAGCTAACACCAGCGACACCAGCTCCAACACCAACTCCCGTACCTCCGACACCTGTTCCACCAACACCGGAACCAACGCCTTCGCCTACGCCGACACCGACGCCTGATCAACAACCTGCAGTGCCTCTGCAGCCGAAACCAAACCCAGTGAATCCAACACCCGTTCCGCCAAAACCTGCGCCTAAACCAGAGCCACAACCTGTTCCACCAACACCAGAATCTCATTCTGGCAACAGTGAGCACTCTAGCAATGGCGAACCTGATAAGTCTGCAAATAGCACAACCCCACAGACTAATAAGTTCGATCAAGACCATAAGGAAATTCCAAGCATGGGATTTCCCGGACCAACGCATCCTTCCAAAACTCTACAAACTCCTGCAGTTAGTAACGATTCTATGCGCGAAAACCACATAGAGCTTAACGCAAACTCAGAATCACACACATTACAGCAACAGATTCCATCAGCACCAAAGAGTATTGCAGATTTACTTCCAGCGTTGTGCAACACTCTCACCGTCGGGAATAATAACATTGCTTATGCGGGAAAAAATAACCATATCACTGTTACAGTAAATGCAACATCAGAATTCATGCGCAGATTACAACTAGAAAAAGCAGTAAAAGCTTATGCCTACATATATTCCAACCCTAAACTTCTTTATAGCGCAAATGGAATGAAATATGTAACAGTTCACATTAATGAATATGGCAGGATTGTATTCGACGTAGTTATCCCGGAAGACTATAAAGGCAATCATACGATTGTCCTTATTGACGAAAACGGTAAACAAGTTGCGTGGACGAATACTTTAGTAAAGAAAGACCCCCATTTACACAAACAATCCACAATAGCCAATAATGCACTCCCTCGTACTGGAATACAAATAATTCCAATTGTACTTAGCGTTGCATTGATGCTGTTTGCTAGCACAATTGTGACAATTGCAAGAAAAAGAAAGTTTAACTAAGCGTAAGTTGTAGTTTTTATACATCCAATGTACAAAAACTACAACTTATACAATTTTACAATCTGAATGGAGCGGATGACGGGAGTCGAACCCGCCTCTGAAGCTTGGGAAGCTTCCATTCTACCGATGAACTACATCCGCATGCTGTAACTAAAAGCAAACTAGTTTCAACAACCATCTAAGGGTATCATGCACAGCTTACCGCTTCAATATTTAGGAATCAGTTTATGAACTCAATAAACAAGACAAGCAAGTTCAACAAACAAAATATTCATGCAGCAATGCTCATTAGACGCCCAATCCTATCCTGAACAGTAGGACGTGCAGTACACAAACGCACAAGCGCAGGAGCGTTATTATTCCATGGGCAAATAATCATCAAAGAAGCAACAGCCTGCAATCCAGCAGTAGATTTCATCTCGTGAAGCTGCATGCCGTAGGTAATTTTATTAAGTGCGGAAGCAAGCGCAGCAAAATCTCCAGTAATTTCACTACTTCCCTTATCTGCGTCAAATTCACGCGAACCAGGAATAATTGCATTGATAATAACAGAAGCAATAGGAGCGAATAAAATATTTAAAAACTTACCAATAAATTTGCAATACTTGCGAATATCACGACGATATGTATCACCAACATAAACAAGCCAAGAACCAACGTACGTTAATACTGTTGCTGTAGCAGTAGCCAGCGAAGAAGCGAGAATATCATGATTATAAATATGAGTTAATTCATGACCAATAACACTACGTAACTCGCGCTCGTTAAGGATATTAATCAAACCACGAGTACAACATATGCTTGCATGACGCTCACTTCTACCGGTTGCAAAAGCATTAGGACTTTCGTAGGGAGAAACCATTACTCGCGGCATAGGTTTACCAATTCGAGCAGATAAATCTCTAACCATTGCGTAGAGCACAGGCTCTTCTTCTTCACTAACCTCTGTAGCACGCATAGCAATAATCGCAAGCTTACTTGAGCACCAATAAGCAAAAACACTAAATGCAATACCAGGAATAATGAACCATATTAGTGATGACAGATGCGAGCCAGCAAGAACCCAACATAAGGCAAGAAAAAGCCACACAACAACAAAAAATAGTGCGGCTTTTAAGCTGCCATAGTGTATTCTCAAGCCTTTCAACATACGAACTATCCTAATAATGCGAACTTAAATTTTTCTGAATATATACTGCGTATTTACTAACTACAAACTTAAATACTAAGTAATATTTTCAGTTTATTTAGGGCATTATTTGCTACCTAAAGCAATATTTACAAGTTCAGACGCTGAAACAACTTTCTTTCGAGTTCTCTGCTCATTGGCTCCAAGCTCACGCTCATAAGAGTCAACTCGCTTCCAACCGGCGTAATCAATTGGTTTAATGCCCTTTTCTGCCAATAATTTATCTATAGAATTTTCATCGCGATCAGGTGCGATTCGCCCAGCATTGCCAGCTTTAGATAAATCTTCAAGCATATTATTAACAATCAAAAGAGCATCGGATTTTGTAGAGCCGATTAATCCTACCGGCCCACGCTTAGCCCAGCCAGTTGCATACAATCGCTCACGGACTTCGCCATTTTCTACAGACGTCACTAAGCGTCCATCAATATTTGCAAGCAAAGTACGCTTTTCGTCGTAAGCAATTCCTGTAACTTCTGCAGGATGGTAGCCAATGGCATGGTAAACAGCTTGCACAGCGTAATCTTCAAATTCACCTGTGCGAGTCATTGTGCCATCCGCGCTTGTTACAGTTCGCTCAACTCGTATTGCTTTCACACGCCCATCTTCACCAAGAATTTCTACCGGCGCACAGTTGAAGTGGATAATATAGCGTTTGTCGGCTGGATTCCCCTCAAAATCAACGTTTCCGCCATCTTCCATATCTTCTGCCATGTCTCGAATCGCAAAAAGTTCCTCAACCATTTGACGCGTGAGCTTATCGTTACCTGCAACTTCTATCGTCTCATCGTCAAGTTCAAAATCATCCTCATTAATAACAATTTGCACTCCGGATAACTTTTCCATTTCGCGCAATTCTTGAACAGAGAATTTTGCTTGGGCAACTCCACGACGAATAAATAAATGCAAGGTTTGGGTTTTATTTTTTTGCAATCCCTCATACACGTCGTCTGGAATATCCGTATGCGCGCGCAAATAATCAGGATCTCGTAAAAGCTCACGAGCAACATCCATTGCCACATTTCCGCCGCCAATAACAGCTACTTCTTTTGCTTCAAGCGGCCATTCTCGATTGCTAGTCGGGTATCCGTCGTACCATTCTACGAATTTTGCAGCTCCGTACACTCCGTCTAAATCGGCGCCTGGAACTCCTCGAAGAGGCCTATCTTTCACAGCGCCGGTTGCAAATAGCACAGCATCGTAGCGTTCCAATAAATCTTCTAATGCAATATCCTTACCAAATTCAACATTTGCATAAAGATGAATATTTGGATTATCAAGCGTCTTTTCAAGCGCATCCGCAATAAATTTGATACTTGGATGGTCAGGAGCTACTCCGTAACGCACTAATCCAAAAGGCACTGGCAATTTTTCAAAAAGATCGATGCGAGCGCTAGAGCCTAATCCCAATTCTTCTCCACGCTTTGCAATCTGGCGTAAGAAGATATCGGAAGAATACACTCCTGCAGGGCCTGCTCCTATTACAGCAATACGCAGTTGAGATGTTTCTTGTGAAACATTTTCGCTTAAATTATTTTTTTCCATTATTATCCCCATATTGAGCTGTATTATACGGCACTTTTCGCCGTTTTTGCGCTATTTAGCGCGGCCTACAAGCATAGGTTGCCTCAATCCACTCAGCAGCGTAACTGTAAAGCGTTTATATGTAATTCTTCGCCAAAAATAAGTTACGTACAAGCTTGAGCTCTTACCGTTTGCAGCTAACTCGTATGCTTTCATAATTAGACTAGCGCATTACTTCGTCTTACAACATGCTCAAATAAATAAAATGCTCAAACGAATATTATTAAAGATGTCGTAATGAATATCGTAAAAAATATTGCCAAAAATATTTTTATTTTCGTTCGCGCAATGCTGTTAAAGCCCACATAATAGCAACAACATCAATTGCTTCTTGCATCATTGCGCCAATAACTGCTGGAATAAAACCGAAAGCCGCAAAAATCATACTTATAATTGCCAATCCAATGCCCATCAATACTGACTGAACCATAACGCATTTAGTATGTTTTGCTACTCTTATTGCGCTTGCAACAGAAGAAATATCGTTGTTCATAATAACTAACTGAGCACATTCAGATGCTGCCGTATCTGTGCCATCCGTTACCGCTACGCCAATATCTGCAGCCGCAAGCACTGGAGCATCGTTTACACCGTCTCCAACCATCATTGTTACAGTCGAATCTTTCTTACTTTTGGCTGCATTGTAATTGTGCTTTTTTACATACGCTAATTTATCTTGCGGAAGCAAATCTGCATATATTGTGTCAATTCCAACGCTTTTACCAATTGTTGTTGCAGCTTGCAAACTATCTCCAGTAAGAATAGATATTGAGCGCGCACCAAGCGTACGCAATGCGTCAATAGTTGATTTCGCGTTATCGCGAGGCACGTCTTTTAACACAATCCGACCAACTAGCACTCCGTCAAAGGAAACATAGGTTGCCATTTCGTCTGCAGCGAGCGCATTGACTACATGTTGTGCCGCAATATGTTGTGTCGCAATATGATTCATGACCTGTTTATTAATATCAGTTTGCTCAGTAACATACTTTCTACGCCCAACGCGCACCAAAACACCATCTACAACGCCTTGAATACCCTGACCTGCAGTTTCCTTCACACTATGCACTACTGGGTATTCTCTAACGCTAGGCAATTGCGGAGTTGAAGATGGATGCGTGTGCTCCCACAAAACTGAACCTGCTTTTGCTATACCTCCAGCGAGAATATGCTGAGAATACGTTTCTAGCACACCTGCGAGCATCACAATTCGATCAGCTTTCTGCGTAGTATCGATTACGTCTACGTTTACAACTTGCGGCTGTTTTACAGTTAGCGTGCCGGTTTTGTCAAAAAATACGTCTGTTACACGACTTAATTGCTCAAGCACATCCTGACTTTTAACAACAATTCCAAGTTTTGCTAAACGCCCAGTACCAGCCATGCAAGCAACTGGAACTGCAATAAGCAGAGGACATGGGGTTGCTAGAACCAATACTTGCGCAAATCGCAATGCGTCGCCAGAAAAGCTCCAAGCAAGACCTGCAATCGCAAAAGATAATACTGTAAACGGCACAGATAGCATGTCTGCAAATCTAACTACTGCAGCTTTAGAAGACCTAGCAGACTCAACAAGCTGCATGATTTTCTGATACTGCGAGTTTTTAGACAGCTTTGTTACGCGCATAATAAGCACAACTCCACCGTTTACACAGCCTGAAAGCACTGCAGCTCCCGCATAGACTTCTCTAGGAACAGATTCTCCGTTAATAGCACTTGTGTCTAAAATTGCAGAACCGCTTAATAATTCACCGTCAACTGGCACTGTTTCGCCAGGAAGCACAATAATTACGTTTCCTATCTTTAGCTCATCAACAGGAACTGTAGCGTAACGCTGCAAATTTGAGGAGATTTCGTTGTCTGTAGATGCTTGCAAAAATGGGCAATTATTTTGTTTACAGTTGCAATTTTGCAAGTCATTATTTTCGCAATTACTTTCGCTATTTTGCTCGCTACTATTAGATTGCTTAGAATTAGCGGCATCTACTTTTCTAAATTCAGCATGCTGGCACAGAACACACGAGCTAGGCTTGCACTGATTTTCACTCAAACATGGCGGTTCGTATGATTCATCATTTGCTTGATTATGATTCATACCATGCTCAATACCTGGCAAAGTCATAAGGTGAGCAGTTTTTGGAGCTGCGCTTACTAAAAGAGATAGATTGCGCTGAGCTTTCATATGCGCAAAATCTTCTATAGCTTCTCCAGTCCAAACCATTACAACAATCAAATAACTTGCCCAGAACTCACCAATACAAAGTGTTGTAAGCAATGCAACAAAAGCAAGTAGATCAATACCTAAAGTTCCATGCAGTAAATGTTTAATCATATTACGCAAAGAAATAACGCTCGTATATAAAACGAGAATAGCGATAATAGTTTTGCCAAGACTAATACTTATGGAAATACTGCAATTAATTTTTAAAAAATCAAAGATTTGCTGCGAAAAATTAGAAATTTGCTCACAGAAAGTAGTTAATATAGGCAAATTATACGAGTACAAAGGCGCAATAAACGGAAAAGCAAGAATTACGACTGTTAATTGTGGTGCACGACGGCAATATGCTAAAAGTTTACGCATACACTTTCCTTACGCTGATCAGGTTAACTACGCTTAAGACGCTGCTAACACACGATTTCACGCCTTGTTAACCCACTGAGCGCAACCTAAATAGCGCACTCAATACACGGCGTAAAGATACTTATGTTGATTTTTGGTTAATCCCAATTTTGGAATTAACAATGACTTTTAATTATTTATTTGTCTCTTTAATATACCATGAAGCCTTGATGAGAAACATTCTCATAAACACAAGCTTAAATAATGCAAAACCAAAACAAATCCAAAAAAATAAATTAATAAACAAAAAAGTTCTGATTGGAAAATCAATCAGAACCCTGTTCGTGGAGCTAAGGAGACTCGAACTCCTGACCCTCTGCTTGCAAAGCAGATGCGCTACCAGCTGCGCCATAGCCCCATTCGGTATTGAATGAAATAATCACTCAACTCCGTGGGCCCGGGAGGACTTGAACCTCCGACCTCATCCTTATCAGGGATGCGCTCTAACCACCTGAGCTACGGGCCCAACTCGTACGCCTAAAACATACAAGTAGTTACATTAGCACAGACACAGAAAATGTCAAACCGCAACACGCCATAAAAAGAAAATAGCATGTTGCGGTTTGAATCAAAAAAATTAAACAGAGGTTAATTAATCAAGATGGCTACGCATGAACCACTGGAACTTTTCCAACTGTTGAACATGATCTTGAATAATATTTGAGCTAACTAAATCAAGCTCATCAAGCTCCGCGATAGCCTTGCGATCGTCTGCAATCATATCGTTATAGTATTCAATAAGCGCTTGCAAATACTCCTTTGTGGACTTGCGACCAGTCAAAGCAAAACGCTTCCATGTACGAGCAGCAACAACATCATCAGCACGTCCAAGTGGAGAACCGCCCAAAGTTGCAATTCGCTCAGCAGTTTCATCCGCCTGCGCCAAAACTTCAGCAACCTGTGGATCAAGCATTTCATGAACTGCAATAAAATCTGAACCAGTAACATTCCAATGCGCATGCTTAAGCACCAAAGCAGCTTCCTGCTCGTGGCTTAAACGATTCTGTAAAATGGCAACAGCCTTTTCACTGGCCGCTTCGTCGAGACCTGGCAAAATATGCAACAAAGCCATGTTCTATCCTTCCTTAGGTTTGTTAATACCGTTATTATTCTACTGCTATGGCTTAAACTACGCGCGGCGACGCACTTCAATCGTCGCAATACGCCTACCATCAACCGCAGTCACAGTCATATCGTAACCATCCGCATCATGCAAAACAGCTCCAACACTTCCCATTGAACCAGTATGCGCTAAAAAGTAGCCTGCAACAGTCTCATACGGACCGTCTTCAAGCTCAATGCCGGTAATGTCAGCAAAATCTTCAATGGTCATACCGCCATCAATTTTTGCAACACCATTTACAAAAGCAGTTGTTTTATTCACATTATTTTGCTCAGTTTCACCAGGCAAATCATATTCATCGCGAATATCTCCAACTAGCTCTTCTGTCATGTCCTCGAGCGTAACAATACCGTCAGTTCCACCATATTCATCGATGACAACAGCCAAATGAATACCACGTTTACGAAGAAGTTCCAGGCTCGGCAATAGTTTGGAAGTTCCAGGAAGACTAATTCCTTCGCGAGTTACATCTGCAACAGTTTTTGCATTTGAATCACGCACATCTAGCAAATCGCGAACATGCACAAAACCTATAACATCATCAAAATCTTTGCCAATAACAGGGTAGCGAGAATACGGAAGCTCACGAATTTTCGCGGCAGCTTCTTCAAGGCTCAATGAACCATCCAAAAACTCAACATCAGCACGAGGACGCATCACTTCAGCAACAATAGTTTCCGAAGCATCAAACACGTCATCCAAAATATTGCGCTCATCCTGACTTAAACGCTTATTGCTATTGACAAGCACGCGCAATTCTTCGTCAGAAACTTCGCTTTCCTTCTCGTTAGGATCAAACCCAAGAAGGCGCACAAAACCGTTAGTATTCTTACCAATAAGCCAAATTAAAGGCTTGCAAATCTTTGAGAAAATATCTACTGCCGGCACAACCGATCGCGCAATCTGCTCAGCACGCTGCATAGCAATACGTTTTGGAACTAATTCAGAAATAACAATCGAACAGTACGAAATAATAAGAGTTAAGAAGATTGTAGTAAGAGGGCCTGCAACATGAGCCGGCACACCCCATGAACATACAACCGGCACAACATACGGAGCTAAAGCAGACTCACCAAACGATGCAGAAAGAAAGCCAGAAAGAGTTACCCCAATTTGTAGAGCAGATAGAAAAGTGTTAGGATCGCGGGCAATTTTTGCAACTCTAGCACCACGCGCATCCTGCAATTCCATGCGATCAATTTGCGAACTTCTCAAGCTCACTAAAGCTAATTCGGTTGCCGCAAATACGGAACCAAATAGCAAAAAAATCATAATGAGTAGAATATTAAAACCAATCGCCATACTTGTTATCTTAGTTTACTTCTATGCGATATCAACAATTCTAAAATAATTATCACCATTAACGAAGATAAATTATTTATGGGCGATAAAAATATCCAGTTGGAGCTTGAGCTGTTTGCATTGATATAACGTGCAGCACAACTCCAGGATGCTGATATCCAGGAATGCCAATATTGCCTCTAGAAACGCGTGCACGAACACGCACCCATTCATGATCTTGAATTTCGCCAATATTTGATTTTTCGGCAACTAATCCAAACGGAGACATGTCGAGAATACAGCATGACATAAGCTGACGAGATACCCTAAATTGATTTGCATTCAACGTAGAATCTCTGCTAACAAAACCTGTAAGAGTAATCGTGTATCCATCATATTTTGCAGCATTATGATCGATTTCGTCATACCAGGAGCCAAAATCATCATCATCAACTGCTATCTCATGAGATTTTTCATACAATCCTGGCAAAGGATAATTTTGGCTACGAATAGCAATAGCACGACCACCAGCATACTGGTCGAATCCATCTACACTAATATTTTGAGCGTAACGCAAAGGAACAATAATAAGTAGCGCAGGAACAACGAAAGCTACAAGCATACGCCAAACATCGCGCGAAGAAACAGAAAACCATCCAATCGCAGCGCATATAGACAGAATAAATAGCAAAATAGCAGTAATTAACAAATAATAATATGCTCTAGGCGTAGTAAAAAGCGTATATTGACCGCTTAAAGTAACTTCCGCAATTATGACTGCAAAAAATAGCAATAAAATAGCTTCTACCAATTGAGCTAAAGTGATTTTTTTACAAGCATTATGCTCAACACATTTTTGTTTTTTCATGCGATGAACCCCCAAGCCCAGTGAGCTAATAATGACGCTAGGAAGCACGCAAAAGCAATAGTTAATGTTAAGCGCCACACAAATTTACCACGGCAATCCTCAACGAGCATAAGCGTATTCTTTAAATCAAGCATAGGACCAAACAGCAGAAATACTAGCACCGACGACATAGGCAATGATGTTGCTAAACTTCTTGCAATTACAGCATCTGAGCTGGAGCATAGAGAGCTTGCGTACGCAATAGCCATCATTACAGGAATAGCAATTAACACATTACTCACTTGTACGCGAGAAGCAGGATCAGCTCCGAGCCATGCGCGAATTACAGAAGCAACTATAGTTCCACATACAATAATTGGAATTAATTTTATTAAATCCTGATGTATATGCTGCACATATTTGCGAATTTGCACAGAAATACTAGGCTTTTCAATATTATTTTTTGTGAGATTACTTTCGTTATTCAATTCGCAAGAACAATGTAAAGAAGATTCGTTTTCTACTAAAATTTTCTTACGTAAAATATTGATTTTCGAAGGAAATATAACAAAAGTTAATCCAACCAGTAATGCAATACCAACACCTAGAGCAATACGCATAATAGCAACAGCTGGAGCGTCAGAGAACGCATAAAATGTTGCCAATACAGATACTGGATTTACAACAGGAACTGCACATAGAAAAGTTATGGCGCACGGCAATGGTAGTTTTCTTGCGACTAAACGAGAAAACGTTGGAACTACTACACAATCACAAACAGGCACGCAAACGCCAGCCAATATGGCAGCCAAAAAACCGTTTGCCGTAGATTTTGGAGCATGTTTCTCAATAAAATCAGCAGTTACCCAAGTTTCTACTGCAGCAGAAACAAGCACACCTATGAGAGTAAAAGGTATCGCTTGTAGCAACAAGCCGGAAACACCTCGAATTGTTGTATCAATTAGAAACCAAGGATGTCGCCCCTGTAACGCAGGAGCAGCTGCAATAATAAAAGCTACTAAAGGAGCTCCAACAAGCAAGAAAAGATAATTCGCAGAATTAGTGGAATTTGCAGAATTTGCACCAAGCGTATCTTTAGATGATTGATTCATATTTGTAACCTAACAACGTATTAATAATTCTGTTAAAAATGCGACTACATGCTACTTAGCATGAAAGAACCTCTACCAAACCATCCTTCATTCTATACCTAGCACCAACTAGCATGAGGTTATCATTAAAAGCGGATTCACGAATAGTTTGAGATTTATTACATATTTCAGCAAGAATATTAGATACATGGATTCGTTCAATATCATCCGTGTTTAATTCTTCTTCAATACCAGCAAGTGCAGCAGGACCTAAAGAACGAAGCAATATTGACTCGCTAGACTCAATTATTTCGCTTGTTTCATCTTCGCCGTATTTAGAAACCAGCTTTTGCACATTCGGCAAAACGGCTTGCACAGCACCGCAATGCTCGTGCCCAAGCACAACAAGCACTTTTACTCCCAAATCGCTTACAGCGTATTCTAGCGAAGCTATTACAGCATCATCAAGCACTTCGCCTGCAGTGCGAACAGAAAAAATATCACCTAAACCGGCACCGAACACAAATTCTGGAGCAACGCGCGAGTCAGCACAGGAAAGAACAACAGCTCCAGGATGCTGACCTTCAACAAGAGATAATCTCGTTTCTTCACTAAGTCCATCACAATTTAATGAGCCTTCTGCAAACTTACGGTTACCAGCTAGCATCGCGCTCCACACAGATGTAGCCAAAAGTGAATCTTCTTCTAAAAGATCTTCTTTGACTGTCTCGTGCATTATTACCTCCTTGTATTGATGCGCTTGCGCAAAGGTGCCGAATACAAGCTATCAACAAATTTTAAAAACACTTCGACTTATAAAACATATTCTATCGTTACTGTGTTAAATAGAAAATATGCTATAAAAGCTAACAAAATTTATAAAATATGATTGTAAAAAGAAAAGCCAACGCACAGCTAATAAAGCAGCACGAAGGCTTTTCTTAATCATATAAACTTATAAAATCATCCAGTATTCTGCAAGCCTGCAGCAACACCAGAAACAGTGCAAAGAATAAGGTAGATGAACTCTGCCTGCTGGCTTTCGCTAAGCTCTTCTTTGTCTACCTTGTTGCGAAGCTTGTGCAATGCAAGCGACTGAATTACAGACAGCGCGTCAACATAAGGCGAGCGCACACGAATAGCCTGACCAAGCACGTGACGGTGCTGCAAAGGCCACTTGTCGTCAACAATTTGCAAAACCCACTTGCGAGTAAGCTGCATTTCTGAAAGTACTTTATCGCTCAAATCTTCACGATCTCCAAGGCTTAAGTACATGCGAGCAATACGCTCATCTGTCTTAGCCAAAGACATCTCGATATTGTCAATAAAAGTACTGAACAGCGGCCACTCTTCGTAAGCTCTGCGCAAAGTTTCCAAGTCACCAAACTTTTCGCAAGCCGTGCCCAAACCGTACCATGCTGCTAAGTTAATGCGAGCCTGAGCCCAGGAGAACACCCACGGGATTGTTCGCAAATCGTCCAACGACTTCGCACCCAAACCACGCTTGGCAGGACGAGAACCAATTGGGAGCAAGCCAATCTCGCTAAGCGGCGTAACCGTAGAGAACCATGGAGTAAAGTCATCCGTTTGCAGCAAATCAAGGAAGCGCTCATGAGCTGCAACATCAAGTTTTGCAGCCATATCTGCATACTTCTTCGTCATATCAGTGTTAGTTTTCTCAACACTTGGCGAAGACTGAAGCAAAGTTGCAGAAGCAACGGATTCAACGTGACGAATAGCAAGAATTGGATTGCCATATCGTGCGAAAATAACTTCGCCCTGCTCAGTAAGCTTGAAACGGCAGTTGACGGAACCAACTGGTTGAGCAAGCACTGCACGGTTTGCAGGACCGCCACCGCGACCAACAGCACCGCCGCGACCGTGGAACAGTGTCAAATCAATATCATGCTTCTTAGCCCATTGAGCAATTCGCTCCTGAGCGGAATGCAAAGCAAGCGTTGCGGAAGTAGGACCAGCATCCTTGGAAGAATCCGAATATCCAAGCATAACTTCCATCTTGCGGCCAGTAGCCTTAAGACGAGCTTGCACTTCAGGAATTTTAATAATCTCCTCAAGCACATTTACGGAATTCTGCAAATCTTCAAGCTGCTCAAACAGCGGAATGACGTCGATTGTTGGCGCATCCTGTGGGTGAGCGAAAGCAAGACGATTAAGCTCAAATACATCGCGCACATGCTGAGCAGATTTTGCGAAGGAAATAATGTAGCGTCGAGCAGCACGCATTCCGTTGCGCTTTTGAATTGCACCCAAAGCACGGAACGTATCGAGTACTTCACGAGTCATTGGCTGAAGCGGTCCGCGTTCGCCGTGCAATCCATGTTCGCGAATATCTTCCAAAGCACGAGAATGCACGAGAGAATGCTGACGGAATTCCATTTCAACCATGTGGAATCCAAAGGTTTGCGCCTGCCAAATCAAATCCTGCAAAGGACCATATGCAGCACGAGGATCTCCGCCTTCTGCCAAAGAGCGTTGCACAATTTGCAAATCCTCAATGAAATCTTCGCAAGAATGATACATCAAATCCGTATCGCGGCTAATAGTGCGATGCAAACGGTCAGCCATTACAAGCATTACAGCACGATGCGGCTCACTGTTAGAAACGTCTGAAGCGTTTTCTGTAAGCTGTTCGCTCATTTCGCGCTGACGATTCCACAACTCAAGTAACTCCACACTTGGAGGCGTTGTGCGCGTTTCCATAGTTAAGCATTTGCCAACTTCGCGAGTACGATTCTCCAAAGCCACAAGCACGTGATCGCTAAACTTTCGAGCGACTTGACGACTCACTTTAGCTGTCACATTAGGGTTGCCATCTCGATCTGAACCAATCCAGCTTCCTGGATGGAAGAATGCAGGGCAACGCGGAGGAACTAATCCAGCCTTCTTGCCAAGCAGCCAATCGTCAAATCGACGATACACGACTGGAATCGTGTCAAACAAAGTAGCGTCAAAAATGTCAAGAATAGTGTCAGCTTCTTCAACTGGAGTTGGCTTCTTCAAAGCAATCGGAGAAGTGCGAAGAAGCGCATCAATTTCGTTATAGAGACGACGATAATTTTCGCGCTTATCAGATCCGCCTAAACGATGATGTTCGCTTAATAATTGCGAAATTCTGCGAATTTTACCTGCAACGGCTTTACGACGAGCTTCGGTTGGGTGCGCAGTAAATACAGGATGGAACTCAAGCTTTGCGAGCAATTCTTTCGCTTCAGCAGGGCTCATTTCAGTGAGTAACTTGTGATAAGCACAAGTTAGTTCGTTAACTGGATCAACCGGCAACGAGTCTTCAACTTCACATTCACGCTGATGAAGTACAGAAACACGATAATTTTCCTCGCACAAATTTGCCAAGTGGAAATATGTTGCAAAAGCACGAGCTAAAAGCTGCGTATCGTGCAAATTCATTCCGTTGAGCTTGCTAACAGCTTTACTTAAGCCATCATCTGCAGTTACTTTTGCGTCTACCATTTGCGCAAAATGAGCTGCACTAGCTTCTACAGCATTCAAACGCACATCGTCGAATACTGCTAATAATTTTTCATCAAATTCGCCAAGAACATCGCGAAGAATATGCAAGCACAAATCCATGTCTTGCTTAAGTGATGCTGGAAGGTCACGCTCCTCTGGGCCTTTTCGCCCTAAACCAGACGTAACAATAGTTGCGTCTGCCGGAGTAACCTGCTGATTTTCTGTTGCCATCAGACCTCCTTACGCCAGACTAAGGTTGCTTGGTCGTCTGACTTCCGCGGCTCCTCCGCGGTTATGTAGGTCAGAAGTTGCAAGCCCACAGCCTTGTTTCCAGCGAGATACCAAGTTAATTGTGAAACTACCACCGGACGTAGTAAAGAATGCTGATTTATCAACAAAATATAACTCGGCAACGGGGTTGCGTATACTAAAAATTGTGAGTACAGCAGAGAATAATATCGAGAATAATGAATACGACAACAGCATCAACAACTGCGATTGCGATAAGCCTGAAATTCTTTCGACTGGTCATATAGTCGGAAAACCTTCTGGGCGTTTTCATACTCATGCTATTCCACTCGATATGGACGATGTTGAGCGAGATTGGGATAAGCCAGTTACGCAAGCAGGAATTGCTGCGAAATCGAGTATTATTATTCGCGTCGGTGCGCTCGGTTTAGGAGCAGGCACAGGAAGCTACCGAGTTCGCGAGCTTATGCACAGAATCGGCGAACCAATGGGTGTACATGTGCGCGCGGACGTGAATCTCACAGATATTGAAGCAACTTGTACTGATAAGCATGAGCGAATTACTGAAGTTGTAGATCTTCCAACCACAGGTGTTAACACTGAGCGTATTTGGCTTCTAGAACATTTTGCAGATTGGTTTAACGTCAAGCTTGGAAACGATTCTTTATATCACTCTAAAGCTGCTGTTTCTAAGGAATTAGTTGACACATTGCAAGCGAGCGACGACGAACATACCATTGTACAAACAGCTAAGCAGTCTGAAGAAAATGCTACTAAAATTGCAAAAAAGAAAGCGTTGCAAGAAGCTATAAAAAAAGAAAAACCACGCGGCATTTTTGCATTGCAGCCAGAAAGTGCTTACGCTGAACATTTTTCGCACGTAAACACATCCAACAGTAATGACGAGTCTAAAAATGATCATCCTCTTACAGTTAGGGAAGTACACGACCGTCTTGATTTGATTAAAAATAGGAAACCGCTATACAAACCGTGGTTTGCTGGTCTTGCTTCGGCAGTTGCTTGCGCATCCTTTGCGTTCTTGCTTGGCGGCGGTATTTACGACATGATTGGTGCTTTTATTGGTGCAGGAATCGGTCACTATATTCGTCGCAGAATGTTTATGAAGCATCTAAACCAGTTTGTAGTTACATTCGTAGCTGTTGCAATAGGTGCACTATCATGCATTGGGGCTTTACGTCTTATTGGCTGCTTTGACCCTAGCGCGCTTAATCATACAACTGCATATATTGGTTCAGTGTTGTTTGTTATTCCTGGATTCCCTCTTATTACAGGCGGCTTAGATATTGCAAAAATTGATTTCCCTTCAGGAATTCAACGACTGTGTTACACAATGGCGATTATTTTGATGGGAACTCTTGCAGGATGGACGGTTGCAAGCCTTGTACAGCTCAATCCTCAAGGCTTCCCTCCTCTCGGATTAAATCCTTGGCTTAACGCAGTTCTTCGACTTATTACAGCTTTTGCCGGAGTATGGGGCTTCTCAGTGCTGTTTAATTCTCCACAACGCATGTGCATAGTTGCTGGCATTATTGGCGCTATTACAGATACTCTTCGCTTAACTATGACAGATTTTGGAGTTGCTGCCGAAATTGCAGCTTTCAGCGGTGCTTTATTGGCAGGTTTGCTAGCTTCTGCTTGGAGAACTATCGTTCGTCACGGATTAGCGCCTCAATATTTGGGTTATCCACGAATAGGTCTTACGGTTCCATCTATCGTAATTATGGTTCCTGGACTTTATATGTATCGCGCAATGTTTTATCTTGGTCAATTCCACACGCTCCCGGCGTTAGACTGGACTTTCCGCGCTTTCATGGTAATTATTTGCTTACCTATTGGTCTTGCTGTAGCACGCGTTATTACAGATAAAAGCTGGCGTTACGACGTGTGATGTTCTAAGTTTCAGCCCGTTAATTTTTAACAAAAAGCCGCTTACAAGTTTTCTTGCGAGCGGCTTTATTTTTTATTACTTTACTTATTGAAATTTAATTAATACTTCATTCCCATAGCATCTCGCACTTGGGAAAGCGTTTCTTCTGCAATAGCATTTGCACGCTTATTGCCGTCATGCAAAATGTCTCGAACAGTATCCATGTCTTTTGCAAGTTCTGCACGACGCTCACGGTGAGGTGCTAAGAAATTATTTACATTTTCAATTACGTAAGCTTTCAATGCACCAGCACCAGCGTTGCCAATTTCTTCAGCAATCTCTTTAGGATCCCTGCCTGTAACTAAACCTGCGGTAGTAAGAAGCGCAGAAACTTGCGGACGAGTTACTGGATCAAAAGTAATCATCCTCTCAGAATCAGTTGGACTCTTCTTAATTAATTTGGCAGTTTCCTCGGCAGTAGCTCCGAGCATAATCGAATTACCGTAAGATTTGCTCATCTTTCGTCCGTCCAATCCTGGAATTTCAGGAGCATCAGACAAAATTGCTGCTGGCTCTGGGAACACTGGATTCTTTTTTGCGTATCTCTCATTAAAACGACGCGCGATCGTACGAGTAATTTCAACATGCGGCAAATTATCTTTACCGATCGGCACAACATTAGCTTTGCAGAACAAAATATCGCAAGCTTGGTGCACTGGGTACGTAAGGAGCAATCCGGTTAAAGCATGTCCAGATGATTCCATTTCCGACTTTACAGTAGGATTCCTGTGTAATTCTGCTTCTGTAACGAGCGAAAGGAAAGGCAACATAAGCTGATTTGCTGCAGGAACTGCGGAATGAGTAAATATCATTGTTTTTTCAGGATCAATTCCGGCAGCCATATAATCCAGCACTAAATTCAAAACATTATCTTCAATATGCTCAGTAGTGTCACGATCAGTAATTACTTGATAATCTGCAATAATAATATTAGTTTTTACTCCGCGCTGCTGCATTGCAACACGCTCACGAATAGATCCAAAATAATGTCCTAAATGCAAACGGCCAGTTGGGCGATCTCCAGTAAGCATAGTAAAAGACGAAGGGCTAGCTTTTAACTTTTCAAGCGTTGCATCTGAACGTTTACGCGCTGCAAGGAAGCTTGCGCTCATCTCATTACCAGCAGCTGTAACCTGTGCTTCTTCCGGCATTTTAGGCTCCTTAATTGTGCGTATTTTTACGCTGAAAATATGGCTTTTATGGTAAAAGTTTACACAGACAATATACTCGGTTGCGGTTAAGTGGTACGCTCTTGTGTGATGAACTGATTGTTACTTAATTTTTAGAGGGGGTCAGATGGGCCGCGGACGACAGAAGGCAAAGCAACAGAAAATTGCCCGTAAGCTCAAATACCTGACGACCGATACGGATTATGACGAGCTTGCTAAGGAACTTAATTCCAGCGAACCCGGACAAGGATCCTTCGATCCATTTGCGTCGAGCGAAAGCTATGAGGAAGATACATATCTTCCAGAAGAGAATGACACAGATCAAGAAAATGATGCCGTTGATGCTTCAAACGAAGATGATTTAGACGAGTATGCCAAGTGGGCTGCGGAAGCAGCTGCAAAAGCCGTTAGCAGCGAAAACTCTTCTACAAACTCGGGAGCGCACACGCCAGTGCATCATCATATCCCTATGCCAATTCCAAACTTCATACACAAACACGACAATTAAAAATTAAATTTTATTAAAATTATTTTATTTACGTATCCTGGGCATTCGAAATACTGTTTGCCCAGGATATTTGTAAATACATGCTGTAAATACGCAATTTAAGCTGCTTAAAGCCAACTTACAACGGCAAAATATCGCTTAAATCATCACGCTCGCCAATTGCACTTATGTTGCCAAAGTCCTGTTCCTGATGCCATTTAGTAACACCACTCGCTAATCGAAGCCATACTTTAGGCTCAAGTTCAATAACATCTGGCGGCGTGAGATTATGCGGATCCGAAGCTGGTCCTTCCAAAATTTTTACTGCACCAAAAGGCGCAACTCTTACTTCTACTGCACACCCAGGCACCTTATTTTCAAGAAGATATAGCGAATATCTAACTGCTAAAGCTTCGTCGCTTAAAGAGATATTTAAAATATTACTATTTATTTGCGTAGCTTCTACGCCATCGCCAAGTGCTTTAATAGCTGATTCGCGCCAGGATTGCCAAGCACATTGTCCTCGTTTTATATCTCGTTCAAGTATTACTGACATACTTTTTATTATCTTCTAAACAACCTACTTTCAGCAATATATTTGTATTAAGACGTTATATACAAATATTTAAAGGGGTTAGGTTGTGGTATTCTTGGGGTTATCGTGTGCATTCACATGCCTCTTGTAGTTATCTGCAAAGGTTATCTGCAAAATGGTGGTGGTTTAATCGTCTAAACACAAAGTTTTAGACTGCACACTTTTAGGAAATATATCAAACGGCACAAGGAGTCAAATATGACTAAACACGTCGCGCCGAAAGCCAAAACTACTGCGACGGCATTTGCCAAAGAACTTCAAGAGCACCTCAAGTACACCCAGGGTGTAACGCCAGAGCAGGCCACTACGGCAGATGTGTATGTTGCCGCTGCTACCGCAGTTCGTCGTCACTTGATGGACTCTTGGATGCAGACTCAGCATGACACGGTTAATGGCAACACCAAGGCTGTGGGCTATTTGAGCGCAGAGTTCTTGATGGGTAAGCAGCTTGAGAACGCTTTGTTGAACGCTGGTCTTACTGATCAATTCAATAAGGCTGTTACTAAGCTTGGCTTTGATCCAAAGGCTGTTATCGATGCTGAGTATGAACCAGGTTTAGGTAACGGCGGTTTGGGTCGTCTCGCAGCCTGCTTCATCGATTCACTCGCCTCTATTGGCGTTCCAGCATTTGGCTACGGCATCCAGTATCGTTACGGCATCTTCAAGCAGCGCTTTGATGAAGAAGGTAAGCAGGTTGAAACCCCTGATTACTGGCTTAGCAATGAAGAGCCATGGGGTCACATTGATTATGGTCGTGACCAGCGCGTCAACTTCGGTGGTGAAGTTGTAGAAGAAAACGGCAAGCGCGTTTGGAAGCCAGCTTGGTCTGTTCGTGCAGTACCAGTTGACTACATGGTTCCAGGTTATAATTCTGGTCGCGTAAACACTCTTCGTTTGTGGACTGCTAAGTCTTACGACGAGTTTGATTTGCTCACCTTCAACAAGTCCGAGTACTTGGACGCTGTTAAGCCACAGGTTGCAGCGGAAAACATTTCTAAGATTCTTTACCCAGAAGATTCCACTCCAGAAGGTAAGGCTTTGCGTCTTGAGCAGCAGTACTTCTTCGTAGCTGCTTCTATTCATGATGCTATCCGCGTATTCTACCCAGGTCAGGATAAGCCGGATCTCACCACCTTCCCAAGCAAGATTAACTTCCAGTTGAACGATACTCACCCAGTTATCGGCATTCCAGAGCTTATGCGCGTTCTTATGGACGAGTACGGCTACGATTGGAACACCGCTTGGGGTATCACCACCAAGACCTTCAACTACACTTGCCACACCTTGCTTCCAGAAGCTTTGGAAGTTTGGCCAGCCAAGCTTATCGGCGAACTTTTGCCACGCCACCTTGAGATCATTCAGGGCATTAGCGAGCAGTTCCGCAACGAGCTTCGCGGTAAGGGCGTTGCTGAGGATCAGGTTGAGCGCATGCGCATCGCTACCGACGCTGACGAAAATGGCGAAGGTGCTGTAGTTCGCATGGCTTACTTGGCTACCTACGGCGGTTCTTACGTTAACGGTGTTGCTGAGCTTCACTCTGAGTTGTTGAAGGATGTCACTTTGAAGGACTTCTCCAGCGTTTACCCAGATAAGTTCAAGAACGTTACTAACGGCGTAACTCCTCGTCGCTTCGTGCGCTTGAGCAACCCACGCATGTCTGCTCTTATCACTGAGGGCTTGGGCACCGACGCATGGCAGGGTGATTTGGAGCTTCTTGAAGGTTTGAAGCCATTGGCTGACGACAAGGCATTCGTTAAGAAGTTTGCCGAAGTTAAGAAGCAGAACAAGCTTGCCTTCGTTGATTTCGCAAAGCAGAAGTATGGCTTTGAAATCAACCCAGACACTATGTTTAACACCATTGTTAAGCGTTTGCACGAGTACAAGCGCCAGTCCATGAAGATCCTCCAGGTTATCTCCACATACGCTGGAATCAAGAATGGCACAATCGACGTTGACAAGATGCTTCCACGCACCGTGTTCTTCGGCGCTAAGTCCGCTCCAGGCTATGCTATGGCAAAGCTTACGATTCAGCTCATTAACAATGTTGCTCGCGTTGTAAACAACGATCCAGCATGCAAGGGCAAGCTTGCAGTGTTCTTCCCAGAGAACTACAACATTGAACTTGCTATGAACTTGATTCCTGCCACCGATTTGGATGAGCAGATTTCTCAGGCTGGTAAGGAAGCTTCCGGTACCGGTAACATGAAGTTCGCTTTGAACGGTGCTTTGACTGTTGGTACTCTCGATGGTGCAAACGTTGAGATTCGTGAGCGCGTTGGCGCTGAGAACTTCTTCCTCTTCGGCATGACCGTTGACGAGGTTGAGAAGCTCTACGCTGAAGGCTATGATCACGGCGGCTCCCGTAAGTACTATGAGTCTGATCCTCGCTTGAAGACTGCTGTGGATATGGTTGCTGACGGCACCTTCTCCAACGGCGACAAGAGCGTGTATGAGCCACTCGTTAACGATTGGCTTACCCATGATTACTTCATGGCAATGGCTGACTTCAGCTCTTACATGGATATTCAGGCTCAGATTGAGGAAACTTACCGCGATCCAATGAAGTGGGCTCGCATGGCAGTCTTGAATGTAGCCAACTCTGGTTACTTCTCTTCTGACCGCTCTATCGAAGATTACCTCGATCGCATTTGGCACACTGGTGCTCTTCCAACACCTGTTGCTGAGTAATTAAGTATTCTCTAATAGCAATACATAATAACGCCTGCGTGAGTTTTGTACTTCCGCAGGCGTTATTGTTTCTAAACTCACTACTGCTTTTCGTAGTGTTATTTATTTCGTAGTGTTATTTATTTGCATAGTTACGTTATTTATGCATATATTTTTATTTTTAATCTTTTGAAGAAATTGTAAATATTGTTATTTTATTTTGCATGCACCTACCATTTGACACTAATAACTCCTAGAATAGCAATGTATTTTCAACAATATTCGCATGCCTTTAGTTGCGTGCTTTATTAAAGAAGGTTTTATGAAGAAGAAGAGTATACGCTTATCGTATTCATACATAATTACAGCAGTTATATGCGCTCTCGCGCTTTTGTTTAGTTTTGCAGCAAACAGCTTTGCTTTAACTTCTCGCGCAACTGCGCAGTCAACGCAACAGTCACAAAATAATAAACAAACGAATACCCCCCCCCCTGAAACAAACTGATAGAAGCACAACTCAAACAAATAACACTGAACTACAATCTCTTAAACCATTAGACGAAAATATTTACGGCAAAGTTGACGTAAGTAAATGGACTGTTACAGTAAATGGCACAAGCGCGACCATTGAATCTTACAATGGCGATAAAAAGCATGTAGTTGTTCCAACGCTTGCAGATCTTAAAGATGATACAACTAATGGAAGCAAGTACAAAGGTGTTACTAGCTTAAGCATTGCAGAGAACACTTTATCTGGATTAATTGATAAAAATCAAACTGACACTACAAATAACACTAAAACTATTGCTATTTCTCATAATGGCAATCCTGTTAATATGCCTGACACTAACTTAAGTTATTTGTTTGCAAGCACAAAGCTTACACATATTGATCTTGCTAATTTACATACAGGTAGAATTACTGGTTTACATAGAACATTCTTTGACAATGGGGAACTTCAAACTATAAAAGGCATAGAGAATTGGGATGTAAGTACTGTTACTAGTTTAGAAGAACTATTTTCTCAATGCTATGTTTTGGTAGATCTTCCTAACTTATCTAGCTGGAATACTTCTAAAGTAACGAACATGGATTATGTATTCAACGGATTAAAAATAGTGCCAGATAAAGATTTTGGATTCTTGAGCAAATGGAAAACCGACAATGTCACAACAATGGACAGCATGCTTGCACAATGCTATGAGTTGAGATCAGTAGAACCATTGAAGAATTGGAACACTGCTAAAGTAACGATTATGAAAGATATGTTCTATGCTGCAGACATAAGAGATTTATCTCCACTTGCTAACTGGAATGTTAAAAACGTTACTAATATGCAACAGATGTTTATTTCTAACTATAATCTCGAAGACTTCTCTGGTTTAGGTAAGTGGCAGCTTAATCACGATGTCAATATGAACAGAATGTTTTCAAAACTTACCGGTACATTAATAGCTAAAGATTGGAAGTCTGTTACAAGTTATAAGAATAGTCCACTGTTTATTAAAATTATCAATAATATGGCACAAGGAGAAGAACAAGGGCCTTATAACAGATCAGGAATCGGCGCAATTTTCATAACTGATGGACCCTTTGTTAAGGAAATAAAAAATATAAGTGGATTCCACCATTGTGTGCGCCTCTATCATTCTCGCAAAGATTATGACGATAAAAAAGCTCCTTTTGCAACTATCAAAATGCCAGTAGTCTACTACAGCACAAGCATTGATGCTTCAAATAAAGATGCACAACGAAACGTTGTTCTTGCGGAAGCTCAGAAAAAAGTCAATAACTGGATAAAAGAAAAAGAAAAGAAAGATAATAAAAAATACGTAATTACAGATACCATTTTCGACAAGTTCAAAAACAGCTACAATGACGCTCATTTAACAGCTAACGCATCATTTGTTATTGAAGAAGTAAAATACAAAAAAACTATTACGCAAACTATAACAGTTCACGATCAGCCGGGCGAGCCAGAATATACTATTATTCGCAAAAGAGAGATTCATCGTACTCTTAAAACTGATAGCAAAGGCAATAAAGTGTTAAGCCCTTGGTCTAAAGCTGTTTTTGAGAAGTTTACACTTCCTCAAATTAAGGGATATAGTGTTATGCCAGTAGAAAAAGCTTCTACTACTGTCAATATTAAAGATGATGTTTATTATGTTCAATACAATAAGCAAACAACCACCGATACCGGCACGCAAACTGATACACCGGAAACAACCGACACTGGCACTGGCACTGGCACAGATACAGTGACAGATACGCCAGAAACCACTGATACTGGAACACAAACAGATCCAGAACCACAAAAGCCTGCAAATCCAGATCACTCAAATGTTCCAGACAAGCCGAATATTATTTACGTTCAAACTATGCCAAATAATGCCGGCACACAAAATCAAAAAGATCAACAAAATAACGATACTTCGCCTGCTTGCAATTGTGATTGTTCCGCTAAAAATATCGGTAATAACGAAAATAAAAGAAACAACCAGTCTGCAAATAGCACTTCTAACGCATCGCACACTGAACAAAATAATGCGTCAAAAAATCTATTAGCAGCAACAGGTTCTGCAACGCAATATGCAGCATTACTGTCGTTGTTCATTGCAACCTCCGTTGGATCGTTCTCCTTGGGCAAACTGCGTTTCAAAAAGCGCAAGCATGCAATTAAGTAATACTGCTGCGTAAATTACATAAAAGGCGGAGGCTGTTAATCAGTTTCCGCCTTTTTGTGTAGATTTTAGTTAAATTGCATGTAAGGCAAACGCTTTTGTTTGCAACAATTCTTTAGTAATTACAAATAAAGGCGACTACGAATATACGCAATCGCCTTTATTTTGGACTGTATAAAGCAAATGTCACTTATGCCTCAGCGGCAGGAGTATCGTTAGCTTCTTTCTCTTCTTTTTCTAACCCTAGGTCAATTGGCGAAGAACTGTTCTCCCATGGTTCCTCCCAAGGGTCATAATCAGGATTATGCTGCTTGTACACATACAACGCAGCAATACCTGCGAGCAGTGCTCCGAAGAGCAGTGCAAAGAACTTCCAACCGCCAGAGGATCTGTTCTCCATGATGGCTCCTTTCCGGTTAAGCTGACCTGCTCGTCCAAGTCAACAATCTATACCGCTTTTTGTCGCGTAATAACTATCATAGTTGCTTTTCTTCAGAGTTGCATCTTTTTTAAATAATGTTATTGATTAAATTTGTGAAGTAAAACCGATATCATAAGCATATGCACAACTTTGATATTAAAAATATTTTAAATAATATAAGACTTCGTTTTAACACAACCACAGCCATTTTAGTATATTCATGCATTTTTATTTGGATATTGGAAATGGTACTAAACTTTGCATATCCAAATTATTATTCGACTCTAATAAGCTATACTGCGTTTCTTCCAATTACTGCGTTACAAACACCTTGGACTTGGTTCACATCAATGTTTGTTCACGCACCAAATTTAACCCATATTTTCTTCAATATGCTATGTCTTTGGTCGCTCGGAGTTGAATTAGAACGATTCTTCGGTAAATGGAAGTTTTTTGGATTGTATTTAATATCCGGCTTTGGCGGAAGCGTAGCTGATATCGTATGGTGCAAACTCACTAATAATTGGTTCGTTGCTTCATACGGTGCTTCGGGAGCTATTATGGGGCTTATAGGTGCACTTCTCGTAGCACAATGGCGACTAGGAGAAAACATGCGAGGAACAATTATTTGGATTGCTATTACTCTCGCTATGCCAATTATTGTACCTAATATCGCTTGGCAATCACACGTTGGAGGCTTAATTTCAGGTACTGCAATTGCAGCATTGCTCGGAGTACAAAATCCGCTACTTAAAAAAGCTTCGTTTAATACGCGTTTCTTAGTATATTTTGTATCACTATTTGCTATTCTCACTGCTTGTGCAATGTTTTGTTTGAAGGCATGATTTATTAAATTACACACGTGTAGTTTTCCACCAATGTGCACAGGATTGTGTATAAGTTGTGCCTAAATTGGTGACAACTATATAAGTTATCCACATAGTTAATCACAAACGTTGATAACTTGCCTTTTGTGAACCTGTGCACAAGTGTATAAGAGTTATCCACAATTTAAGTTTTTTGTGGACTAAACTATCGACTACATAATTTTAAAATTTACTTGCTCTAAAATTTTCTACACCTCCATAAGGAATGAGATTTATGTCTACACTTCAAGTTCCAAAAACAATCGAACCAGCAAACGCTTCTACACTCACTTTTATTAAAGAAAACGCACAATTGTCGCCAAGCAAAGCTGCTCTTAAAGCTCCACGCAACGCGAATATCGACATACCGTTTGCAATTAACCAAATAGCAGGTAGACAGATTGCGCAACAAAAACTGCCAAAATGGGCTTCCTGCAACGAAGTCATATATCCTGCACACATTTCTATGGAACAGTGTTCTTCTCAATCAACAGCACAATACAAAGCAAATGTTGCAAAAGAATTACTCAACAAATTAAATTCAGAAAATTTTAGTAGCACACTTGTGGACCTTACTGGCGGCTTTGGAGTTGATTGCACAATAATGTCTGAAGTTTTCGATTCTGCTATTTGTATTGAACAGCAAAACGAACTTTCTAGCATTGCACATCACAATATGAATGCACTTGGTATTACAAACGTAAAATGCTACAACAACAATAGCCTTGATGCACTCAAAAATATTCCTAAATCAACGATAATATACGTTGATCCAGCTCGCCGTAACAAACAAGGATCTCGCACATACGCTATTGAAGATTGCACTCCAAACGTATTAGATCTTAAAAATCAGTTGCTCACTAAAGCAGAAATAGTGATTATTAAACTTTCTCCAATGCTTGATTGGCACAAAACAGTTAGTGATTTCAGTGGCAATGTAGAAGCCGTACATATAGTCGCACATAATAACGAGTGCAAGGAACTATTGATAATACTCAGTAACTCTCAGCACACAAAAGTACCAGTATATTGTGCAAACGATGATCAGATAACTGTTATACAAGCAACTTACAATACTTCAACAAATCAGGTATCAATACAGCCTGAATCAAATGTTTTAAATAATAAAAAAGAAAATAATAAAAAAGATGAAATTTTAGATATAAATAACTGGCCAGAATGGTCGCAATACGTTTATGAGCCGAATGCAGCAATCATGAAAGCTGGCTGTTTTTCATTGTTAGAAACTCAATACAATATACAACAAATCAGTGCGAATAGTCATGTTTACGTATCGGAAGAATACTACTCAGAATTTCCAGGAAAGACATGGAAAATTGAAAATGTATGCAGCATGAATAAACGCGAAATAAAACAAACTTTTGCTGATATTACTCATGCAAATATTGTTACTCGTAACTTTCCAATACCTGTAGAAGCATTGCGCAAAAAATTAAACCTACAAGATGGCGGAAATACAAGAATTATTGCAACAACTGATAACAATAAAAATCACATACTTATTCGAGCAGTAGCAGCAACAAAAAAGTAGCTACGCAACATTTGCATAGCTACTTTTAAAACATATTAAACAGTTTGTTTTACAGACTAACGCCACCACATTGTCATAATGAATCCAGTCATTACTATTACTAATGCAATAACTAAATTCCATGCACCAATTCCAGGAATTGGAAGCACAGGGTTCAAATAATAAACAACAGCCCAAATTAATCCAACGACCATTAATGTGCAGAACAGCGGCACAAACCATGCAGCATTAGCTTTTGTGCCTTTAATGCTTTCTTCGACACGTCGCCTATTTTCAGCTTGTCTCTGCATCATTTGCTGAATCTGTGGAGAAAGCGTTGCTTTATCCGCAGTAGCATTCAACACTGCTTCAACTTCGTCCATAGGAACGCCATAAGTATTCTCATTTGACGTATCGCTCTTCTTTGCAGCGTCGTCAGCTGCAGTCGTGTGCAATTCTTCATCAGCCATAACTGTAACTCTCCAATCAATCGGCTACACGCTATAATAGTGGTTACACTCGAACGCGTGAAGGATGAAGATAAAATATGGCTAAGAGAACTGGGAAACATCGTGCTCAACACTCGCTGTTAAGCAGTTTTGCTGTTGCCGTTGCAGTATTTCTTACCGGCTATTTATTCGTTCTTAATTTGCGCGTAAACCGCTCTGCTTTTGTGACTTCTAATACGAGTCAAATGGTTGAAAGAAATTCGCAGCGCACAAAAAATTTACGAGAAGATATAAAATCTTTAGATTCTAAAATTAATTTACTTAATAAAACGCTCGGCAGCAGCACTAGTGAAGGAAAAGAATCTTCTGATACTGGAAGTAGTACCGTACTTCCAAAACTTGAAGGACCTGGAATTGTTGTAACTCTTAACGACTCTCCTCTATGGAAAGGCGCAGTTAATGGTTCCGGAACATCCGGAAATATTAATGATTACGTAATCCACCAGCAGGATATTGAAGCTGTAGTAAATGCTTTGTGGCGCGGCGGAGCAGAAGCAATAACTATTCAGGATCAGCGAGTATTATTTAACTCCGCAGTTGTTTGTATTGGTAACGTTCTTATGTTGCAAGGTCATCAGTACTCGCCACCGTATAAAATATCTGCTATTGGTCCAATGGATAGCATGGTTGATGCTCTAAACAATTCACCAGCCATACACACCTACAAGGAGTATGTAAGTTCGTTTGGATTAGGATGGAAAGTGGAGAAAAAGAATAATCTGCGATTCCCCGAAGCATCGGCCTTGTTGCAACCATTAAGGTACGCAACAGTTCCTAAAGTGCTAAACAAATAAAATATGTTGCAAAGTCTTCATACATCAATAAAGGAGTAGCACACTATGCAATCTGCTAATATGCAGGAAGGAAAAACGAAGCGTAGCAGCTCGAATTTCTGGTGGCAAGCCGCTGGAATTATTGGCGAACTGTTGATAGCTTTTGCAGTTATTTGCGCATTGTACATTGCATGGCAAATGTGGTGGACTGGAGAGCAGGCTGAGCACACTCAAGTAGAGGCGCGTCAAGCAATATCTTGGCAAAACCCAAAAACTGGCGATAAAACGAAGATTGCTTTACCACAGAATACTGACCCACCTGCTTTAAGCAAACCAAAGTCTGAAGACCTTGTAGCTCGTTTATACATACCACGTTTTGGAAATCAGTGGGAACGAAATGTTGTAGAAGGCATTACGCCAGACATCTTAAGCAAGCGTGGTTTAGGTCATTATCCAACCACACAAATGCCTGGCGCAATAGGTAATTTCGCAGTAGCAGGTCACCGAAATGGTTATGGTCAGCCATTGGGAGATGTAGACTTACTGAAGCCTGGCGACGCAATAGTAGTTCGTACAAAGGATTATTGGTTCGTCTATAAGTACACTTCTTACAAGATTGTTACACCAGATCACGGTGAAGTTATTGATGCAAATCCTGATCATCCTGGTGAGAAACCAACAAAACGTATGCTTACTCTTACAACTTGCGAACCTAAGTATACTGCTGCAACTCATCGCTGGATTAGCTACGCAAAATTCGCTTATTGGGCAAAGATTAGCGATGGCATTCCAAAAGAACTTTCTACTATTGATGAGCAAGGAAAAGTGAAGTTTATTAACAATGAGCAACAATCTCTAGTTTCTCATCTTTCTTCACTAGTGCCAGTTATGGTGGTTGTTTTATTAGTGTATGTGATGATTTTCGCAGCAGGAGCAATCGCTTGGCAATGGCCAGAACTTCGCGCTATTCATTCTGGATTAAAGAAAAAGCCTGATGCAAGCATTTTTGGCGGTCTTTTGCGCATACAACCAGGTATTACAGCGATTCGTTGGATTCTTTCGATTCTGATTTATTTCTTCATTGTATTAGCATTATTCCAGTGGATTTTCCCTTGGGCCGCATCTACAATTCCATTCCTTCAGCAGATGTCTAATTACTCAACAACTGTATGATAACGGGTTAAGTAGTAAGTTTTAAATATTCTTACGATTGCTTTAAAACTTACAAAATAAAAACATTTAAGGCGATTGCCTATGAAGCGCAGTCGCCTTTTGTTTATATTAATAAAATAAAAGCCTATAGAAACACATAAAATAACGCATTGCTATAAAACTATGTCTAAATAAACAAACATATCTTAAACAGCTATTTTTTCGTTTTATCACATACTTTGCAACCTAATATAAGTCTATTTTTGCAGATCTATTTTCACGCATCAATTTTTATAAGTAATATATGGATTTTATTAGAGATACAAACATTAGAGATACAAAAATGCTGCTTGCTCTACTTTTCTTGTAGAACAAGCAGCATATACATTATTTTTACAGACTTAATCTAACACAAATCTAAATCAGTCTGAATCAGACGAAGAACCAAGGCTTGGACGTGTAACTAATGTAATCGCTTTGCCCTTCTCAACCTTGCTTCCTGCTTCCTCAGACATGCTCATGACTATATCGTCATCTTTTGCCATTGAATCAGATACTACTCTCAAACCTTTTGCTTCAAGTATTTTCTTCGCCTGTTTGAAGGTAACAGTACCAAGATCTATACTAGGAACTTCAACTTTCGAAGCACCTTGAGAAACGTACACAGTAATAGAGCTGTGTGGTTTAACAGAGGAACCAGACGACGGATTTAGTCGAGTTACAGAACCTTCAGGCACATTATCTGAATCTTCCTTAACTACATCCGTAGTAAAACCAAAATTCTCTAATTGGCTAACCACAATGTCTTTGCTTTGACCAACAAGACCGTCAGGAATTTTAGTTAAGCCGGATGCAATATATAAAGTAATTAATGTACCCTTATCAGCAAACGAATCTGCGTCAGGATCTGTGCGAGTTACATGATCTTTCTTAATATCTGCACTATCTTCTACTCGAACATTAGCAATCTTAAACCCAGCACGCTCAAGCATTTTACGAGCAGCTTCTTGCGTTTTACCACTTACATCTGGCACGCGAGTTGATTGTGGTCCAACCGAGAACCATACAGTCACCTTGGATCCAGAAGCAACATGCTCACCTCCACGCGGTGATTGCTTAGTAAAAGTTCCCTCAGGTTGAGAAGAATGATCATCTTCACGAATATCTGGAACCAAACCAAGTGCACGCAACTTTTCACGAGCAGCATCCTGCGTTGTTGTCTCCATAAATGTTGGAACTACAACATCTCCAGTAGCACGACTTCGGTTGAGCATAAACAGCACACCCAGAAGAACTAATACTGTTACTAATACTCCAACTATAGATCCGATTACTACTCGTTTACGACGTTGCGCTTGCATTGTTGCTCTTTGTGACGCGCGCGTGCTAGGAGAAAATGCAATATTTGCAGATTCAACTTGACCAGTAATAGGATTAAACGATTGAGTTGCAGCACCATCTGTCATGCCCATAGCCATAGTTGCAGCATTCTGTTCAGCCTGCTTACGCGCCTTCATATTAGCTAAATCAGTCAACGGATTAAACGCTGCTGCAACAGGCACTCCACCGTTCATAAACGCTAGAATGTCATTCTTAAACTCTGATGCTGTGGCATATCTATTTTGTCTATCTTTTGCCATTGCTTTAGCACAAATCTTGTCCCACATAGCAGGCATGCCTGGAACAAGTGTGCTAAGAGGTGTCGCCACTTCCGAAACATGCTGATATGCGATGGCAACAGCTGAATCTCCAATAAAAGGAGGACGTCCAGTTAGCATTTCATACAGCACACACCCTGCAGAATACAAATCAGAGCGCATATCTACTTGTTCACCACGAGCCTGCTCTGGAGACAAATATTGTGCTGTTCCAACAACACCTTGAGACTGTGTCATAGTTGTTGCAGAATCATCAAGAGCTCTAGCTATTCCAAAATCCATGACTTTTACTAAGCCTTGTTCAGAAATCATAATATTTCCAGGCTTAATATCGCGGTGAATAATACCCATTCTGTGCGAATACTCTAAAGCATTGAGCACTCCAAGCATAACTTGTTCAGCGTCTCTCTGACTTAAAGCTCCATTCATTTTTAGAATATCGCGTAATGTTTTACCTTTAATGTATTCCATTACAAGATACGGTAAACGCTCTTCTAAGCCATTTTCTGCTATAACAGATTCTTCTCCAGAATCATAAATATTCACAATATTAGGATTGTTCATCTGCGCAATGGCATGCGCTTCCCTGCGGAATCGCGAAAGGAAAATCTCATCGTTCGCTAAATCGGAACGCATAATTTTCACAGCAACTGTACGACCTAAGCGCTTATCAACAGCAACACGCACTTCTGCCATGCCGCCACGGCCAATAAGCTCCCCTAATTCGTATCGACCATTCGCTAATGAGGTGGGCATTGTGGTATTCATTGCTGCTCCTTGCGATCATTGGTATTAAAAATATTAATAATATTTACTTGGCTTTGCGGCATACTTTTAATACATCTTCGTTGTCGCAAATTTGTAGAAAGTACTCCTGTTGTATTGTTGAAGGCTGTTTCTTGATCTAACAGTCTGCGCTCAATACGAGATAATACTTTCGACACGACTAATGCATCTTTTGGACGATCTTTTGGATTCTTTGCAAGCATAGACATAATAAACTGTTGCAATTGCAAATCAACATTTTCTGGCAAAGGTGGCACAGGATCATTAACATGTGCAGCAGCAATATCTACCGGCGTTGCTCCAGTAAATGGACGATGTCCACACAAGCCTTCATATGCCACAACACCTAACGAATAAATATCAGATTGTGCAGTAGCTTGCTCACCTTGCGCTTGTTCTGGAGAAATATATTGAGCTGTTCCAACTACCATGCCATCTTGAGTGATTTGTTCTTGGTCGCTGGAATATGACACGCCAAAATCTGTGATTTTCACATTGCCAGTATCAGAAACCATAATATTTGCAGGTTTTACATCGCGATGAATTACACCATGAGAATGAGCTACAAAAAGCCCTCGAGCTGTTTGAATAAGAATAGGAAGTAACTTAGTAGGATCAATTATTTTTTCTTTATGATACAAATCTGCCAATGATTTACTTGGCACATATTCCATAATTAAGAATCCAATACCATCATGCTCATAATAATCAAATAATGCTGCAATATTAGGATGCGCTAAATTGGCAGAATTATGCGCTTCAGCACGAAGACGACGTAATTTTGCTTCAACGTTTACGGTATCTGTGCGTAACGCCTTAATGGCAACAATTCGCCCAAGTTGAATATCAAAGCCTTTCCAAACTTCTCCCATACCGCCTTGAGCAAGGCGGCGATCAAGTCTATAACGATGATGAACTAACTGTCCTTCAACGAGTTTCATTGTTTAAGCGCCTCCTCCATCACTTGTCGCATAATAGGTCCTGCCGCGTAACTACCAAATGTACTTGTGTTATGTACTATAACTGCTATAGCTATTCTAGGATTTTCAGCAGGAGCAAATCCAATAACCCAACCATTAGCAGCTTGATTATACATTCCAATCTGTGCAGTACCTGTTTTAGCAGCAACATGAATATTAGGTAAAGCAAGATTAGGATTTTCTTTTGTAACAACAGCCTGCATCATAGAAGTTAATTTAGATGCACTGTCACTACTCATTACTTGGTTCATAACGGTTGGTCTAGTTTGTGACAATACTGACAAATCACTAGATCTTACACAATCAACAAGAGTAGGCTTCATCAATGTTCCATTATTTGCAATAGCTGCCGCAATCATAGCATTTTGCAAAGGTGTAACCTTAGCATCACCTTGACCTATTGATTCCAGAGCTAGTCTATCTGGAGTTGGCTTAATAGAAAAAGTAGATTTCACGGATCGCATTGGGAATCCAGTAGAATCAGAACCATCAATAGACAGCGAATCGAAGAATCCAAACTTTCTTGCTTGCTTTACAATTACGTCAGATCCTAAAGAATTACCCAATTGAGCAAAAGCAGTATTAGACGAATATGCTAAAGCATCCTCAAAAGATATTTTTCCATCAACGCCATTCGCTTGGTAAGTGACATTTGTAAGAGACGTCTTGGTTCCAGGCAAAACATAGCTCGCACCAGCAGGTATTTTCGTATCAGGCTTGTATTTTCCAGATTCTAATGCTGCTGCTGCAACAACAGTTTTGAACGTAGAGCCAGGAGCATAAAGCTCAGAAACAGCACGATTCAGCATAGGATTTGACACATCTGATGTTATTCTCTCATACGATTTATTTACTTCATTAATATTGTGAAGAGCAAGATCATTCGGATCATAACTTGGAGTGCTTACCATGGCGCGAATTCTTCCGGTTTTTGGCTCAATTGCAACTAAAGCTGCGTCTTTGCCTTTAAGAAGATTGTAAGCAAGATTTTGCAAGCGTGAATCAATTGACGTCTCTATAGAAGCTCCGCGATTAGTTGCTCCAGTAAATAATGAACGGAATTTTTGCCAGAACAGAGCGTCTGATTCTCCACTTAATAAGCTATTGCGAGAAGCTTCAATTCCTCTATCTGCACGCTGGCTAATAGAAAAATATCCAGTAACTGGAGCATATACTAATCCGTTAGAATACTGACGTTGATACACAAAAGCATCTTTAGATGGTTCAGATTTCGCTATAACTGTGCCATCTGATGTAAGTATTGCTCCACGTGGAGCACCAAACTCATGGTATAAAGCTCTGCGATTTCGAGGATCAGAATTTAGAGCATTCGCTTTAATAGAAGTAATAATTGTACTTGAAATACCAAGTATTACAAAAAGTACCAATACTGCAGTAAAAAGTTCTCTAAGACTTTTATTCATTGTTATCACCTCTCTCTGAAGAGGAAATAACAGCAGAAGCATCTATATTATTTTCATAATCTGTATTGTTATATTCGCTATTATTTGTATTCGTATTAGCTCGCTCTCGCAATTCACGCTCGCGCAACGCTGCTAAGGCAGCGTATTGGAAAGTATCTGAAACAGGAGCAGATTCAGGTTTATTTGCAGCGTGAGAAATAACAATAAGCAAAGATGCAAGCAAATAATTTGCCACTAAAGAAGAGCCTCCAGCTGCCATATACGGCAAAGTTAAACCGGTTAATGGAATAACCAAAGTAATTCCACCAACAACAGTAAACACTTGGAAAGCCATAGTAAAAACAAGCCCTGAAGCTAATAATTTTCCAAAGCCATCTTTAATTTTCATTGCAGTAATCATTCCAGATGCAATAATAATTAAATACAAAACCAATACGGCTAGAAGCCCAGTAAGACCAAGCTCTTCACCAACAGAAGCATAAATAAAATCAGAATTAGCTAGCGGTGTTATAGAAGGATGACCTTGTCCTAAACCTGTTCCGGTTGTTCCTCCAGCAGCCAAACCAAACAATCCAGATACAATTTGCGCTGAGCCACCAGGGAAACGATTATAGACCGCATTATCAAATGGATGAAGCCACGAATCCACACGATATTGCACATGTGCGAATAACTTTACTGCCATCAAGCATCCAGCTACAAAAGCAATACCTCCAACAGCAATCCACCCTCTGCGACCTGTTGCAACATACAACATTGACACAAACATTGCGAAGAACATCAATGACGTTCCAAGATCATGCTGAATAACGAGCACGCCCATTGATGCGGCCCATACTAAAGCAATAGGTCCCATGTCTTGTAAGCGAGGAAGGTGAATTCCCAAAACTTTATTTCCACCTACAGCAAGTCGATCACGATGATTAAACAGATACGCTGCAAAGAAGAACGACAGGAAAAGCTTAGCAAACTCTCCTGGCTGCACTGTGTGATCACCAAAACCTATCCAAATTCTTGCTCCACCAATTTCTTTACCTAATCCAGGAATCATAGGTGAAAGCAAAAGAATCAAGCCTATGACCATATTCACATAAGAAAAACGCCTTAAAATGCGATAATCATTCAAAAGAATAACGAAAATAATTGATAATACCAGTGCCGCACAAATCCACACCATTTGTTTTATTGCAACATTTGTATTATTTTGCCTATCAATTCTAGCTATAAGAACTGTTCCAATTGCAGTTAAAAGCATAATACAAGGTAAAATAGCTTGACTTGCATATGGCTGTTTAACAAGAAGAACACCCCAAAATACGAAAAACAGTGCCATAACGAGAATCAACATTGCTGCATAATTAGCAGAAATATAACCGTCAATACGGAAAAACATCTGTAAAAATGCCATGCCAGAAAGCAACGTTGCAAAAAGCAACAATGCTATCTGTCTGATACGCGTAGCAATCATATTCATGAGGTTTTACCCCCCTGCTTCGCATTATCTTTATTTTTATTTATTTTATTTTCTAATTTCTTTTGATTCTGTTCATTAAGTTTTTCTTGTTCTCGTGCACGCATTTCTCGACGAATTAACGAAGCATGACCACGAGCCTCAACTAAGCTGCCAAAACTAATGCCTTCTTTTAATTGATCCTGCCAAGATCTATCTAGTTTATTAACAGGGATGTCAGTAGATTCCACTTCATGAGATAATGCAATACCGAAAATATTTGTTGGCACTCCTTGGTAGATAACAACTTTGTTACTGTCTTTTCCAATATAATATTGCGTTTGAGTCCACGCATATACTCCGTAGCCTACTCCAGAAATAACAAATAATACTAACAATATTCCCAAAGATATGCCTATGCGAGTCCACCTGCGCCTCAATGAATGAGCACGATGTGCCTCATCCTGCTCATGTTTAACAGCACGAGCAACATCTGGATCATGAGGATCCGTTGAAACTTTACCATTCTTTTTTTTGACTATAGGAATCTCATTAGTGTCAGGTGTATGTAATTCTCCAACTTCTTCACGAATGTGTGAAGGTTGCACAATTCTTGTAATAGATATTGTTCCTTCATCTGGATTTTTAGAATTATCATCATCTTGAGCTAGCGCGGCTGCTCGTTGAGCTGGTGAATTCTTATCTTCGCGCAATGCCGGTGCTGAAGCTACTGCTTTATTTACGATATCTGCAATTGACTCGAGATCCTTACTTGCAGCTCCTCCAATAAGTGGAGTTTGATGCGGAAGATCAAATGCATCAGCATCAAGTGCAAGCGTTGCATCTGCAATAACGGCTGTAACATTATCTGTACTACCAGCACGAAGTGCCATAGATACTAATTTTTGAGCGCATTCTTCTTGATTAGAAATACTACTCATCACATCTTGAATAGTTGAATCTTCAAGAACTCCACACAATCCATCAGAGCAAAGAAGCCAACGGTCAGAAGGATGAGCTGAACGCAAAGCAATATCAGGACGAGGATCTATATCAAAATCACCTAATACTCGCATAACAACATTTCGTTGAGGATGATTTCGCGCTTCTTCAGGCGTAATATGACCTGTATCAATCAAATGCTGAACATAACTATGATCAGTAGTCATGCGCATAAGATGATTATCTCTTAGTAGATACGCTCTAGAATCACCTAAATGAGCCAGAACCCAGTATCCTCTTACAAGAGTTACTGCAGTCACTGTCGTTCCCATTCCAGCAAGACGGCGCTCACGCTTAGCTTTACCAACAATCGCATCATGAGCAGCCATAATCGATGTTTCCATCATTGAAGAAACAGTTTTAACATCATGCGGTCTTGAATCTTGTTCAATATGTGCAAGAGAACGAATCGCTATAGTAGAAGCTGTATCTCCTCCAGCATGACCACCCATTCCGTCGCAAATTGCAGCTAAATGTTCACCAGCAAATGCAGAATCTTGATTATTACTACGAACAGTTCCAACATCACTGACAGCCGTAGCATACATAAAAAGTATTTTTTCTACAGAATTTGCGCGATTTTCTTTAATATCATTTTTATCTGTTATAGATGATATTTTTTCTATTTGCCCAATAACTGCGGTCTGAATTTCTTCTTCGTTATTTGAATTGATTTGTTTCATTTGTTACCTCAATTCAAACATTGTTGCGCCGATTCGCACAGAAGTACGCGGAGCTAATATAACAGGCTCAGTAACACGATTATGACCAATCATGGTTCCATTTGTGCTGCCTAAATCTTCAAGAACCCAAGAATTAACTGATTGATTAAAATAAACACGAGCATGGTGTGAAGATACAAATTCATCGTTTAAGACGACCGTATTAGAAGCAGCACGACCAAGAGTCACACCAGCAGCGTTCAATGGGAATGAAGATCCTGCCAAAGGTCCATCAATAACAACTAACAAAGTTGGAGAACCGGATGTATTTTCTTGATTTTCTGCTTTGGTAAATACTGGCGTCTCACGCACTTGCATGACTTGTGAAAACTTTGCTTCACGAGAATTACGACGAGAACTTTTCTTCCAAAAACGAGATTTTTTAGGACTAAATACTTCAATATCGCAGCGAAGCGAACGGATAGCGCACCATACAAAAATCCAGAGTAAGACTAGAAAGCCATACTTAAGTATTGCAAACGTTAATTCAGTGAACATCATGCGCGTTATCGTCTCCTAGCTCGGAAATACTTACTACTCCTGGTCTTGAGACGATGCCCAATAAAGAATACGCGTACGACCAATAGTAATAGTGTTGCCATCAACCAATGTTGCTGCAGGAACCTGATGACCTTCTACATATGTACCATTAGTAGATCCAAGATCACGAGCAATAACACCGTCAGGAGTTATATCAATACCAAGATGATGACGAGAAATACCTGGATCATCTATTACAATATCGCAACCAGACCCACGTCCTAAAATAGTACGATCCTTTGTAAGCAGGTACTGGTTACCATTAATTTCAAGCATAGGATGATTCTGTTGCTGATCGTCTGTGGTAACAGGAACAGCATTACCCTGAACAGATTCAGATGTCAAATGGAAATTACCTTTAGTTAATTCCAAATCCTCTTCAAAAATAACAACTACAGGTCCTACGAAAGCATAATGCTGACTCTTAGCATATTGAGTAAGATTATCTGCAAGCTCATTAGCTAATGCTTCACTGCCCCATTGTTCAATATGATCAAAATCAGGCGTACTCAGCTTAAAACGATACTCATTTGGAGCAACTGTGTGATCTCTGCCAATAGGCATGGCTTCAGCGTCAATTTCACGTTCCAAAGCACTCGAAAAATCGACTGGCTGCAAATCTTTGGAGCCGAATTTTGCGAAGACGCCGTTCATTGCACCTTCCACGCTCTTCTCAAATCGGTCAAACACGCTCATGGTAAACCCTTTCTATCTGTTCATCATAGTACTCGTCACCGGGTACGGTGTTCAACTACCACACGCTTTTCTTCTAATATATTTTCTTTTTTATACATATTATTTCGTACTCTCCAACGTGCATTTACATCATTGTGCGTGTAATCTTAACAAGTATGATGCAGAAAAATAACAGTAATCACAGCGGATTATCGGTTTTCACTAGAAATTCCGCTACTATTTTTACACTATTACTCGCAGTTGTTATTCCGTGCTTAGGAAAAGCACTACTAGTTACGAGTAAAGAGCGTACTTATGAATCATCCATAGTCTCCTGGTTCCACAAGAGTGTTCCCTCTGTAATTCTCAGTATTTCAAAAATATTAGCTTTAGTTTTTTCAACTAAGGGTTGCATAGCAATACTTGTTTTATTAGCAGCGCTTTCATTATTTATAAATAAAAATTGGAAGATGACAATAATTCAACTTTTAATTTCGCTTCTTCCTATGATTTACATTTTTGCAGTTAAATTTGCTGTAAATCGTCCGCGTCCGTACATTGGTTTGAATATTAAATTACCACCTGATCCAAGTTTCCCAAGTGGTCATACTTCAGCAGCTGTAGCAGTTTGCGTTATGGCAATGTTAATTCTTTACATTAATAAACCATCGTCAGTTCAATTTGGATTACTTTTTAGCGCAATTCTTGTTGTTATAGTTGCTGTTTCACGTATTATTGTCGCTGCTCATTTCCCTACGGATGTATTAGCTGCAGCAATTATATATCCACTACTTTCTGTTACAATTTTGCGCTCGTTCCAGCGACATAATTTATATATTGACAACAGAAATGATGACAAATCTACTTACGAAGAACAAGTACTAGATTCTAACTCACAATCTAATATTCAATAATGTATAAAAGGAAGAAAATACTAATGATAAAAGGATTTAAAAAATTTATTTTACGAGGCAGCGTAATCGATATGGCTGTCGGTGTTGTTATGGGTAGTGCAGTAACTGCAGTAGTAACAACGATAGTTAATTATATTATTAATCCTCTTATCGCAATGATTTGCGGAAAGCCAGAACTTAATGGCGTTCTAACTATTAGTATGAATGGTGCAACAATTTCTTTTGGCGCAGTAATTGGAGCATTATTGAATTTCCTTATTGTTGCTACAGCAGTTTATTTCTGCATTGTTTTACCTATTAATAAATTACGTGAAATTGGTGCAGATTTGTTGCAAATTGAACATGAAAAAACTGAAGAAGAAAAAAGAAAAGAGCGCGAAGAAAAAACTATTCAACTGTTACAAGATATTCGTGACGAACTAGTAAAACGCTAATTTCTTATTTTTCTTATAAAAAATTCCCACTGCTTCGTAGTAAACAGTGGGAATTTTATTATCCAAAACTAAATTATTCACACTATCAGTCGTCACCTAAAGTAATGTGAATTCCTCCAACTAATGAACCAACAACGTTATATAGAAGGGCAATTATTGCAGATAATACGGTTATTATAATTATTTCTACAATTGAAAAAATAGTTACAGCACTTAATACTGTTGGAAGTGAGAACACATCTGCAAGATTAAAACCGTTACTATCCAAACCAGTAGAAGAAACAATCTGCGTTACTTGATCAAATACACCAATCATATTCAAGAACAACCACACTAAACCTGCAGCAATAACTTGAATAATTCCTCCTGCAACACTTAGAAGGAATGTTACTTTTGCTACAGACCATGCATCTACTCTTACTAAAGAAAGACTCATACGACGAGCACGCGGAACACGTCCTGATTTTGTTGCGTTTGTTTTATTGGAAATAGATGAAGCAACGCCACCAATTGTACGACGATACGTATTGGAACTACCACTAACACGTCCAGAAGATGATGAATTTTTAACAATATTTCCTAAAGAAGAATTACCAGATACTTCATCAAAATTATTTTCTTCACTTGAATAATTAGCTTCCTTAGAAGGAACCATTTTTTCTGCAGATAATTCTGTGTCATTAGACAAAAATCTTGCAGATTCCTCATTCATATTCATCGGATTTTGCGATGGCTCAAAATTTTCGCTCATCTCAGTGTTCCTTCTCTTATTAATTTGCTTATAATCAGTGCCATTATACCAATGAGAGTACCAATAAAAACAGACTAGAACAGTTTTTATTAGTACTCTCAAATTTTTAAGAAATAATATTATTAATATTATTCCGTATAAGAAGTTTCTTAAGCTTCCTCATTTTCTGAAGTAGCTTCTTTTTCTTCTAATTGATTTTCTTCGTCATCCGTTTCTTCATTACGGGCAATAGAAATAATTTCATCGCCTTTATCCGGCTTAGCTAAGGTTACGCCTTGAGTTGTTCTACCAGTACGCTTCACTTCGTTAACGTCAGAACGAATTACCTTACCGGACTTCATAATTGCCATTACTTGATCTGTTTCTTCAACAATCAAAGCTCCAACTAATGAACCACGACCCTCTGCAAGTTGAACAGCTTTAACACCGTAGCCGTTTCTTCCTTGCAAACGATACTCTTCAATAGCAGTTCGCTTAGCAAAACCTTCATTAGTAACAACAAGAAGATCTTTACTAGTTTCTGCTGCAACAACGTCCATATCAAGTAATTCGTCACCTTCACGGAATCTCATACCCTGAACGCCGGCAGTCTGACGACCCATTGGTCGAAGTTGTTCATCATCTGCTCTAAACTTCAAACTCATTCCAAGCTTAGAAACAAGAATAATGTCGTCTTCTGAATTACACAAAGCTGCACCAATAAGCTCATCAACAGGTTCACCTGTTTCTTCATTTGCCATCAAACGTACAGCAATCAAACCGCCTTGACGTGGAGAATCATACTCTTGCAATGCAGTTTTCTTAACTTTTCCAGAACGAGTTGCCAATACCAAGTATTTAGCGACATCATAATTTGGAATTGATAACACTGCTTGAATTGTTTCTCCAGGAGCAAATTGCAACAAATTAGCAACATGCTGACCTTTAGAATCGCGAGATCCTTCTGGAAGTTCGTAGGCTTTCAGACGATAAACTCGACCACGATTAGTAAAGAAGAGCAACCAATTGTGTGTAGAAGTTAAGAAGAAGTGATCAACTACATCATCTTCACGAAGCTTTGCACCCTTAATACCTTTACCACCGCGGTGTTGAGCACGATACTCGTCTGCCTTAGTACGCTTAATATAACCTGCGCGAGTTACTGTTACAACAACGTTTTCTTCAGCAATAAGATCTTCAACATTCATTTCACCAGAGAATGGAAGAATCTTAGTTCTGCGATCATCACCATATTTTGCAACAATTTCATCCAGTTCATCGCCAACAATTTTGCGCTGACGTTCTGGGCTTGCCAAAATATCGTTGTAATCAGCAATTTTAATCATCAAATCTTCATGCTCGTCGAGAATCTTCTGACGTTCCAAAGCTGCAAGTCTACGAAGTTGCATTGCAAGAATAGCATCCGCTTGAACTTCATCAACATCAAGCAAATTCATTAAACCAGTACGAGCAGTTTCAACATCTTTAGATGAACGAATTAAAGCCACAACTTCATCAATCATATCCAAAGCTTTCAAATAGCCTTGCAAAATATGATCTCGCTCTTCAGCTTCACGCTTTAAGTAACGTGTACGCCTATCAATTACTTCAAGCTGATGGGTTACCCAATGACGAATAAACGCATCCAAGCTCAAAGTTCTAGGAACACCATCAACCAAAGCAAGCATATTTGCGCCGAAAGTTTGCTGCAATTGCGAATGCTTATACAAGTTATTTAAAACAACTTTTGGAACAGCATCGCGCTTAAGAACAAGAACCAAACGCTGACCAGTACGACCAGACGTTTCGTCGCGCATATCTGCAATACCTTGAATTTTGCCATCTCGTACAGCTTCACGAATAGAAGCAGCTAAGCGATCAGGATTAACTTGGTATGGAAGCTCGGTAACAACCAAGCACATACGTCCCTTAATTTCCTCAGTATTAACTACTGCTCGCATCGTAATTAAGCCACGACCTGTACGATAGGCTTGCTCAATTCCCTTATGACCTAAGATTGTTGCTCCAGTAGGGAAATCAGGTCCTTTAATTCGCTGAATTAAAGCTTCAAGAAGTTCTTCCTTGCTTGCATCAGGATGATTCAACGCCCAGTGCACACCATCAGCCACTTCACGCATATTATGAGGTGGAATATTGGTTGCCATACCAACAGCAATACCAGCAGAACCATTAACTAAAAGATTCGGGAAACGAGCTGGCAAAACCGTAGGCTCTTGAGTTTTACCATCATAATTTGGCAGGAAATCAACGGTGTCTTTATCGATATCTCGTACCATTTCCATAGCCAACGGTGCCATACGGCATTCCGTATAACGCATTGCTGCTGCAGGATCATCACCAGGAGAACCAAAGTTTCCTTGACCATCAACAAGCATATAGCGCATTGACCAAGACTGAGCCATACGCACTAAAGTGTCATAGATAGCAGAATCACCATGAGGGTGATACTTACCCATAACATCACCGACAACGCGAGAACACTTGTTATATCCGCGATCAGGCCTGTATCCTCCATCATACATTGCATAAATAACACGACGGTGAACAGGCTTTAAACCATCACGAACATCTGGTAAAGCACGCTCAACAATAACAGATAATGCGTAAGCTAAATAAGATTCGCGCATTTCCTGCTGCAAATCCATGTTCTTTACGCGAGCACCCTTCATTAAGCCATAATCAGTATTATCTGCTTCCTGAGGGCTCTGTGGTTCCATAGAACCATCTGGAAGCTGATCTCGCTCAGCATCATCACGAGCGGAATTTATTTCGTCTACCACTTCAATTCCTTCTTAATCTTATAAAAATTAAAGTTTTTTCTTTTTATCTTTTCGAATAAATTAATACTTTTAAGCGTCAATAAACCTTGCATCATGAGCATTTCTTTGAATAAAGAGTCTACGAGGCTCTACTTCATCGCCCATAAGCATAGAGAATGTTTCATCAGCTCGAGCAGCATCTTCAATATGAATTTGCTTCAAAATACGATGTTCAGGATCCATTGTTGTTTCCCACAACTCCTGATAACTCATCTCACCCAAGCCCTTGTATCGCTGAATACCTTCACCTTTAGGAAGTTGACGACCAGCAGCTTTACCTTCTGCCAAAACTCTGTCTCGCTCAGCATCCGTATAAACAAAGTCATGTGCTCCCTTGCTCCACTTCAAACGGTACAAAGGTGGCATAGCAACATAAACGTATCCTGCAGTAATCATAGGACGCATATAGCGGAAGAATAGTGTCAAATTCAAAGTAGCAATATGAGCGCCGTCGACATCAGCATCAGCCATAATAATGACTTTGTGATATCGAACCTTGCTTAAATCGAAGTCTTCTCCATAACCACCACCAACAGCAGTAATTAAGGATTCAATAGTTTCAGACTTCATCATTCTGTCAATTGAAGCGCGTTCAGTATTCAAAATCTTACCGCGCAAAGGCAAAATTGCTTGCGTAATAGGATCGCGACCTTGAATTGCTGAGCCACCTGCAGAATCACCCTCGACTATGAATAATTCACATTCCTCAGGATTACTTGACTGGCAATCCTTCAACTTATCTGGCATTCCAGCAGTTTCAAAAATAGACTTGCGACGAGTATTTTCGCGAGCTTTTTTAGCAGCAAGTCGAGCACGAGAAGCTTCTATAGCTTTTTGAATAATATTTTTTGCTTCATTTGGATGAGCATCAAACCAATCTCCAAGCTTTTCAGTCATAACTCTTTGTACAAAAGTCTTAGCTTCAGAATTTCCAAGCTTTGTTTTAGTCTGACCTTCAAACTGTGGAGTTGTAAGCTTTACTGAAACAACTGCTGTTAAGCCTTCGCGAACGTCATCACCAGAAAGATTAGTATCTTTCTCTTTTAAAATATTCTTTTCGCGAGCATAACGATTAACTAAAGTAGTAAGCGCTGCACGGAATCCTTCTTCGTGAGTACCGCCTTCAGTAGTTGAAATAGTATTAGCAAAAGTGTGAACTGCTTCAGAATAAGCAACAGTCCATTGCATAGCAATTTCCGCAGAAATACCAATTTCAAGATCTTCAGCCTCAAAGTCAATAACATCTGGCTCTACTGGAACAGCTTTTCGAGATTTAACTAAGTAATCAACATAGTCTTTAATACCATGCTCATACTGGTAGCTTACACTTCTATGCTTTTCTTCACTAGAAGATTCAGAATCACCTGCAACTTCATCTCCAGCTTCATCTGGCTTACGTAAATCAGTTAAAGAAATCTTCAAACCCTTATTTAAGAAAGCCATCTGTTGGAAGCGAGAACGCAAGGTTTCAAAATCATAAACTGTTGTTTCAAAAATTGTTCCGTCTGGCCAGAAAGTCACAGAAGTTCCAGTAGATTCTCCTTCTGCCATTGGCTCACCTTTTGCCAAAGGAGCAGTTGGATGCTGATCAACATAAGTTTGAGTCCAGTGGAATCCTTGACGACGAACCTCAATTTCTACACGAGTAGAAAGTGCATTAACAACAGAAATACCTACACCGTGTAAACCACCGGAAACAGCATAACCGCCGCCACCAAACTTACCGCCAGCGTGAAGCTTAGTCATAACTGTTTCAACACCAGAAACACCTTCGCCTGGCACTTCATCTACTGGGATACCTCGACCATCGTCGACAACACGAATAGCATTATCAGGCAAAATTGTTACTTCAATATGCGAAGCATATCCTGCCAAAGCTTCATCAACAGAATTATCAACAATCTCATAAACCAAATGATGCAATCCACGAGGACCAGTAGAACCAATATACATACCTGGTCTAATACGAACTGCCTCTAATCCTTCTAGAACGCGAAGGTCACTCGCATCATAATGTTCAGGAGCAAGTGAATCATCGAGTTGAGCATCATCAAGTTTATGCTCTTCGACGGCATTATCCATCGAATTATCTTCCGTGTTTGCCACTTTAGGTCCCTTCACAAATTGCCTCATATCAAAAGGCATTTATAGAGCCAACACATGCTAGAAAGCACATAAAAGGGGATTCTAGCGTTTTAGCCATAATACATGACATTCTACACACATACTATGACCTCTCTTCAGAAAGAGGCATTTTTACTATTTTTAAAAAAATATAATACTATTATTAAAATTTATTTCTTAAAAATCCTAATCCACTCGTTGTTGGACCAATAACTTTAATTTCTTTTATTTCAATATTTTCAAGGTTATTATTAATTTTTTCTTTTAATTGTGGAATTAAATAAGAAAGTTGAGTTGCCCAAACTGTTGATTGAGCACGAACAATAAGCACACCATTTACAACTTGACTTATTTCACAATGTTTTGCAATACTTTCCCCTACTACTTTATGCCAAGAAGAACGTAATTTTGCTATAGAAAGTTGACTATTCCAGTTACTTGTAGAAGCAAAATTTTTTAAAATACCACAGAATGATTTAGGATCTCTACCAGGTTTTCCAAAATTTTCCCAAGCTTGTTCTGCAATTTTTTCACGATTATTTTCGCGTTCAGCTTTTTTATTAATAGGATCAAAAATAATTGCAGGTAATTTTCGAGTATCAATTTTTAAAAGAATATTAACAGGAATCATTATTTTTCCTCCTGCTTATTTTTTCTTTGTTCTATTACATCAAGCAAAATATTATTATGCTCTTCACTGAAATTATTAATTTCATTATTTTTTTCTAATAGTTCTCCAATATTTATAAGATTTGTTTTTTTAATATATTCTTTATTAGGAATGTCGCTAAGAGAAGAAGTAGTAATAAAAACTTGACCTTGATTAAGTGCAAAATTTAATATTCTTATGCGCCTATTTTCATCAAGTTGTGCAAATACATCATCGAGAATAACAATAGGTTTATTATTATTTTTTTCTTCTAAGGCCTTGCATAATGCCATTTTTGAAGCTATTGCAATTGTCCAAGATTCACCATTCGAAGCAAAATCTTTAGCAGAAATATTATTAATGACAAAGTCAATATCATCACGATGAGGGCCAATAAGATTGCATCCTCTAGCTAGTTCTCCCTCATAAATACGTTGAAAATGCTCACTTATTTTAGAAAAAAGCTCGTTTTTATTTTCAACATTTTCCTCACTATTTTTTTCAAATAATACTTCTTCAAAAGAAGGAACATATATTATTCCCGTATTCTCTTCATTAGTAAAAGATTTAATTATATTTTTGAAATATTTATTAATAATTTGCACAGTTTCTTGTCGTGCTTTTGTTAAGTTAATACCACTTTCAATAAATTTACCAGTCCAAATTTCTAATCCGGATAATGAAACTGTCTGATTTTTGTATGAATAATCTCTAATATTTTTTAACAGTGCAGCACGCTGTTTAGAAATATGTTTAAATTCTTGCAATATTTGCACATAATTTGGTACTAACAAAGATCCAGCTTGATCGATAAAAGTACGCCTAACATTAGGATCACCAATTATAAGAAATTGGTCTCTTGGAGTAAAAGAAACTATTGGCAATAATCCAATAATGTCTTTAACATATAATGCTTTACCAGAATTTATATGTGCTCTATTAGAACCTTTTAAGTAAAGGTCTATTTCATAAGTTGTTTTATCTAAATTACTTTCTAAAGATGAAATATTATTTAAATCAGTATTTGTTTCATCTTTTTTATAATTTATTTCGTTATTAATTGTATTTATTCTTATTATTGATTTTTCATAGCCCTTTTTAATAAGAGGCAATGTTGAAGATGTTCTGTGACTTATTCCAGTACCAGTAACTTCTAATGCTTCTACAATATTGGTTTTCCCTAAACCATTATTGCCATATATAACATTTATTCCAGGTTTAAAATCACAAATTATATGGTTCCAAGAACGAAATGTATCAAGGGCAATTCGCGAAATATACATTGCTTAATTACCCTTTCTTAATAGTTTTAAAAGAAAAATGCGATATTACATTGTACATCAAAAAATAATCTAAAATACAATGCAATATCGCAACAATATTAATTATTAAAACGCATAGGAACAAGCAAATAGCGATAATCTGTTGATTCATCACCATCTGATTCCTGCTGACCATTAAATTCAACAGGTTTTACAGCTGTTGCCATTTTCATATGAACAAATGGCTCTGGAATAGCTCCTAAACCTTCAAGTAAATAGTTTGGATTAAAGGCAACAGTTATGTCTTCTCCATCCATATCGATATCAAGTACTTCTTTTGCTTGTGATTCGTCAGCAGTACCAGCACTCAAAGTTAACTCCTGATTTGAAAAAATCATTCGAATAGGAGCATTTCTTTCGGCGACTAAAGATACTCGCTTAATTGCATTTATCAATAATTGTTTATTAATAATTGCGTGAATAGGATATTCATCTACAAATAGTCGATCTACAGAAGGGAATTCTCCATCAATTATTTGTGAAGTACTTGTACGACCGGAATTTTCAAAACCTAAAAGTGACTTATCTTCCTCGTTAAAATGAATAATAACATTTTGATGATCGTCAAGAGAATGAGCAATATCTCTTAGTAATGACCCACGAGTAAGAGTGGTTGAATGAATGTCATTATGTTCTGGTGTCCACTTAAAAGTAGATCTAGATAGACGGAATCTATCAGTAGAAGTCATAGTAACGGTGTTATCTTCAAATTGGATCCTAATTCCAGTTAAGACCGGTCTATTTTCTTCTCTAGATGTAGAAACAGATGCTTGGTTTACAGCTTGAATAAATGTTGGTGCATCAACCTGACCTAATTTATTAGGCAATTTAGGCAAATCAGGATATTCTCCAAGAGGCATAAGTTGCAGAGTAAATGTTGATTTTCCGGAAGTAATAGTCAAAGTATTATTTTCAGATTTTAGATAAGTTTTTTCTGCAGGAAGAGACTTAGTAATATCTGCCATCAATTTGCCTAGAATAAGTATGCTTCCCTCTTCGTCAACACCAGCTTCAATGTGATGGCAGCTAGAAATTTGATAGTTGAATGCAGAAAGTTGCAATGTGCCATTTGTTGCTTCAATCTTTAAGCCTGCAAGAATAGGGTTTGCAGGGCGTGCGTCAATTACGCGTGTAGTCCAAGCTACAGCATCAGCAAATGATGCAGAGTTGACTTCTACTTTCATGCTTCCTCTTTTCTGTAAAGTCTGCATTTATTCTACAGTATGATGCTGCCTACAAAAAATATTTTTAAATGATTACATTGCTTTTGCAATTGTTATTTTTCTTATTAAGTAAGTAATAAATAAAAGCAGTAATAAAGACTGTGTATATGTGGAAAAGTGCTTAAAAATCGCTTTTTAAAAGACTTATTAACAATTAAAAGATGTGGATAACGCAAGAACAACAATGTGGATAAGTAGGCAACTTATCCACAGCTTTTTCTATTTTTTGAAGTTTCCACATTTTTAAATGCCTTATAAACAACTTAATAACATTTTTAAGCGGCGTTTTCCACGAGTTATGCTCAGCTTTTACCCACATTTGTTATTAAGTATGTGGATAACTTTTTATAAACTTTTAAACATTTCTTCATAAATATGTGGAAAATAAGTTTACTTTCTACGCTCAACAGGATTTTGTTTTAAACGAACAGTTAATTCCATGACGTAGTTATAAATTTCTTGCTTTTCTTGCATCTCGCCACTTACTCGAGTATAAGCATGCATAACTGTAGTATGATCCCTACCGCCAAAAACTTCGCCAATATCAACCAAACTCATGCTTGTCATTTCTCTTGCAAGATACATTGCAATTTGACGAGCGAGTGCAACATTCTTTGTGCGCTGACGACCAACAAGTTCATCAAAAGTCATGTGGAAATACTGAGCTACTTGACTAATGATGTCAGTTGGTCTTACTTCAATATCTGTAGCAAAGAAATCTTGTAATGCTTGTTCAGCTAAAGCTTTACTAACAGGCTGATTACTTAAAGATGCTACAGCAGTAACGCGTGTCAATGCACCTTCAAGTTCACGAATATTTTCCGTAAAACGTTCAGCAATTAAATCAAGTACGTCACTTGGAACATTACAGTGATTCATTGATGCCATCATTCTCAGAATTGCAATACGCGTTTCCAAATCTGGCGGTTTAATATCAACCGTAAGACCTGATTCAAATCTGGAAATTAAGCGTGCTTCAAATCCCTTCAGATTTTTTGGCGCAACATCTGAAGCTATAACTATTCGCTTATTTGCTTGATATAAAGAATTAAAAGTATGGAAGAATTGTTCAAGTGTTGCTTCTTTTCCACCAAGGAACTGAATATCGTCAATAAGAAGAACATCTACTTCACGATATCGCCTATTAAAATCAGCAATTTGACCTTGACTTTGATTTGGTGTTTGAAGAGCTTCAATAAATTCATTAGTGAATTCCTCACTTGTTACATAACGAACTTTAAGTGAAGAATCTTTTACTAAAGCATAATTGCCAATTGCATTAAGCAAGTGAGTTTTGCCAAGACCGGAGCCACCATAAATACATAAAGGATTAAAATCTCTGCCGGAACCCTCTGCGACTGCCAAAGCTACAGTTCTTGCAAAACGATTTGAATCGCCAGGCACAAAAGTATCAAAAGTTGCGCACGTATTTAAATGTGTAATTGCATCGCGTTGAACAGAGACAGGCATTTTTTGCTGTGCAGCCTGTTCAGTAGAAATATCAGTTTGTTGAAGAGTAGATATTCCAGTTGCATGATCAAAATCTGGTTGTACAGGAGATACATCATTAGCTGTAACTGATGGCAAATCATTAGATGCTGAAACTGAAATATTATCAACAGGTAAAACTGTATTATCAGTTACT